>NZ_KB913034.1:0-86644 GCF_000384195.1 Allobaculum stercoricanis DSM 13633
TTCACCCCGGCCTCACGGCCTTCGGCTTGCGGTTTGCTACACTTGGCGACAAATACCCGTGGTCGGACTTTCACCGACAAGATGTGCGCCATGCCCGACACACATAAAGAAAAGATCCAAGATTCGTTTGATGAGAATCTTGGATCTTTGTTTTTATTCACGATTGAGAATTTCGAGGAATTCTTCACCAGTAATCGTTTCTTTTTCGTAAAGGTATTTCGCCAGCTCGTGTAATTTCATCATGTTATCCGATAAAATTTGGCAAGCTTCTTTATACGCTTTGTCGATTAAGGCAATGACTTCTTGGTCAATTTGCGCTGATGTTTCTGGTGAGCAAGCAAGAGAAGTGTCGCCTCCTAAGTATTGGTTATTGACTGTTTCTAAAGCAGTCATACCAAAGTGATCAGACATCCCTAAACGAGCGATCATCATACGCGCTGTTTTGGTTGCCATTTCGATGTCGTTACTTGCACCGGATGTAATCGAATGGAAGACGAGATCTTCGGCAGCACGACCACCGCAATAAGTCACAATTCTTGTATACAACTCTTCTTTGCTCAATAAGTTGTTTTCTTGTTCATCCACTTGCATCGTATAACCCAAAGCACCTTTTGTACGCGGGATAATCGTAATTTTATGAACTGGTGCAGCATGAGAACTTTTTGCGGAAACAAGCGCATGGCCGATTTCGTGATAAGAGACAATCATGCGCTCTTTTGGCGAAATGACTTTGTTTTTCTTTTGTTCCCCGGCAATGACGATTTCAATTGCTTCTTCTAAATCGCGTTGTGCCACTTGTTTTCGACCATCACGAACTGCAAGTAGGGCACCTTCGTTGATGATATTGGCCAGGTCAGCCCCAGAAGTACCAGCAGAAGCACGAGCGATCATATTAAAGTCGATATTTGGCGTCATTTTCACGTTTTTTGCATGAAGTTGAAGAATGGCTTCACGACCTTCAAGATCAGGGAGTTCAACCGGAATACGACGGTCAAAACGACCTGGACGAGTTAAGGCAGGGTCTAGGGAATCTGGACGGTTGGTTGCAGCTAAAAGAACAATTCCTTTGGAGCCATCAAATCCATCCATTTCCGCAAGTAATTGGTTGAGTGTTTGTTCACGTTCATCGTTGCCATTGAATCCAGAACCGTCACGTTTTTTACCGATTGTATCAATTTCATCGATAAAGACGATACATGGCGCATGTTTACGCGCTTCTTTAAATAAGTCACGCACCCGTTTAGCACCACGGCCAACGAACATTTCAACGAATTCAGAACCGGCAATAAAGTAGAAAGGTACACCGGCTTCTCCCGCAACGGCACGGGCTAATAAAGTTTTCCCGGTACCTGGAGGACCGACTAACAGAGCCCCTTTTGGCATTTTGGCTCCGATTTCGTTATAGCGACCAGGGTTGTTTAAGAAGCTCACGATTTCTTTGAGGTTTTGTTTTGCTTCATCTTGACCGGCAACATCTTTAAATGTGGTGTGGGTCATTTCCCCTTTATACACTTTGGCATTTGTTTTTTCGTTTTGACCGAAACCACCAAAGCCACCAAATGGGAAACCGCCACCGCTATTTCCATCTTCGTCATCATCTCCATTGTCGTCGCTATTCGGATTGGTAAAGGTAAATCCCCCACCACCCATGGAGTTGTTCATTTTTTTACGGAAATTTCTAAACATCCACCATAAGCCAAACCAAAGTAAGAGATAAGGCGCAAAGGTGATTAAAAAGGAAGTCAAGAAACTGTTTTGACGAACAGGAACTTCAGTGAATTCTACGCCACCGGCAATTAAACGATCGACTAAGTTAGGATCTTCAACGCGTTGCGTGACATAGACTTTGTGATCATCTGCATCGGTTGTAAAGGAGATTGTATCGCCTTCAATTGTTACTTTTTCGACTTCATGTTGTTCAACTTGTTGTAAAAAGTCGGAATAAGAAGTCGATGAATTTCTAGAGTTGTTCATCATGGATGGAATAAACATCAAGGCAAACAGGATGATGATTCCAAACGTTAAGATGAGGTATTTGAGATTTTTGTTTTTCGGTTTTTGATTCATGTTGTACCTCTTATGTGAATGAGTCAATTATATCGAATTTTAGCACTCAAGCAAACGATGTGCTAATTTACCTCGATTTCACACGAAGCAAAGACAATTAGGGTTAAAATTGTTAATTTGCGCACACTCGTTAGACAAAGAACAAACTAGTCGAATTTATGGCGTCGTTTTGTGGACAGAACCATCATATCCTTCATTTTCTGTTCGTCGGATTGTTCGAGCGCTTGCGTGAACTCATCTAGCGTATCTCGAAATTGGCGAATCTCATCCAATAAAATATCTTTGTTTAATAAAAACAATTCGCACCACATGTCTTCGTTGATGGAGGCAATGCGGGTTAAATCTCTAAAAGAGTCCCCGGTATATTCCACTAGGTGTTCATTTTCATGCGTGTCCATCAAAGTGACGGCGATGACGTGAGTTAACTGGGATAAAAAGCCGATCATTTTATCGTGTTCTTCGGGAGTTAAAACGGAAATGTTTTTGCATCCTAAATCTTTAGCTAAAGAACTGACTTTAACAATGGTAGAGGCAGAATTGCGATCATCAGGAATCAAAATGAAGTTTGCTTGATCAAAAATAGCCGGGTTTGCATATTCGATTCCTTTGGATTCACGACCACACATGGGGTGAATGGACATGAGTTCACAATCTTTACGCAAGATGTTTTGGACAGGTTCCATCACCGCACGTTTTACCCCAGAGATTTCTAAAATCAAGGTGTGTGGTGCAAAGTGGTTTTGGTTCTTTTCAATCCATTCTTTTAATAACGTAGGATAAATACAGAAAATAAGCAGTTCGCAATCAGCTAAGCCGTGGGAAAAATCCGCAAATCCTTCATCGATCCACTCTTTTTCTTTGGCTCGTTTTAAAGAATGGCCATTTAAATCAAATCCATAAACACGATAACCGAGTTGTTTTAAGCGCCCAGCAAAAGAACCGCCCATGACGCCCATGCCGATAATTCCAACAGTTTTCATGTTTATACCTCCTTGAGTTCAACACCTAGAGATTTTAGATCTGCAAAGAACGTTGGATAGCTTTTATTGACCGCTTGCGCATTTTGAATGAGACAAGGCTGATGGGCACAAAGCGCAAAGACAGCCATCGCCATAACAATGCGATGATCGTTATGACTATCGATCGTGACGACATGATCAGAAGAATAAGTGTCTTTTCCAATGATGGTGATCGAATCTTCATCACTTGTGATCTCAACACCCCACTTGCGCAATTCGTCTTCCATCGCTTTGACGCGATCACTTTCTTTATAACGCAGTCTTGCGGTATGGATCAAACGGTTTTTACCTGGAATAAATGCGGCAAGTGTACAAAGAATAGGGCCTAAATCAGGGCAATCGGCTAAATCAAACGTAAAGTTGATTTTTTGATCAGGGCTTACGACGAGTTTGTCTTCTTGCCAGTTCAATAAACCGCCAGCTTGTTGGACAAAATCACAAATTACGCGATCGCCTTGTAAAGAATCTTGTTTCAGCCCCGTTAAAGTGAGCTCTTGTTTCAACATCCCTAGCACTAAAAAGAAGGCGGCTTGTGACCAATCGGATTCGACTTGAACGTAGCGACTTTGATATTCCTGATTAGGGGCAATGTGGTAATGATGATCGTTGGTTTCTTCAACGGTAATGCCAAATTGGCGCATCATATCTACCGTTAATCCGACATAAGAGCGCGATTGATAATCCCCAACAACATCTAAATCAATGCCATTGACTAAAGGGGCCATCAATAACATGCCGGAAATGAATTGGCTTGAAATATGACCTTCTAAAGCGTAAGCGCCACTTGTTAAAGGACCTTGGAAAGTCAACTGTTGTTGATTTTGTTCAAAGCGTAATCCTTGATCATGGAATAATTTTTCATACACCCCTAATGGTCTAGCTAAAAGACTTTCTTGGCCTTTGAAGGTAACTCGTTCTTGGCCGCTTGCGGCAATGGGGATAAAAAAGCGCAATGTCGATCCGGATTCATAGGCATCTAAAGTGACGGGAGCAGTTAAAGTTTGCGGCTTGCATCCTTGTACAGAAACAAGGGAAGTCTTTGGGTCAATATTTATTTTTGCGCCAAGATTTTCTAAACAAGAAATGGTCGCTTGAATATCTTTGGAATTTCCTAAATGTTCAATGGTCGAATTGCCTTGGGCGAGTCCGGAGCAGATTAAGGCCCGGTGGCTTAACGATTTAGAGGCAGGAATGTGAAGTGTTCCCGCAATCGGGGAAGGTTGTAATAAAACGTTCATCAATAAATCCTTCCTTTCTAGTTTCAATGAAAGAACGTAAAACATGAATTATGCTTCAAAAGAAGTCGTCGCTTGATGACTCATCCATAAATCCAATAAGCCAAAAGCGCTCAAAGCATCGACAACAGCTCGAGCTCGGTGGATAATGGCCGGATCATGACGGCCTTTAATTTCTAAAATGACATCTTCTTTGGTTTGATAGTTGACGCTATGTTGTGGTTGATAAATCGATGGCGTTGGTTTGATACACGTTTGGAAAACAATCGGCATACCATTGCTGATGCCCCCATTAATCCCGCCATTACGATTGGTTTGAGTTTGAATGACTCCATCTTGGATGATGATTGGATCGTTGGCTTGGGAGCCATAAAGATGGGCAAAGCCAAAGCCTTCACCAAAACTAATCCCTTTAACAGCGGGAATAGAAAACATGAGATGGCTTAATGTACTTTCGATCGAATCGAAAAACGGTTCACCAATTCCCGCCGGAAAGCCAGTAATGACGGTTTGTAAAATACCGCCAACGCTATCGAGATTAGCACTCGCTTGTTGGATTTCTTCTTTCATTTTTTCTTCGGCTTGCTCATTGAGAACAGGGAATTCTTTTTGGTTTAAGATATCCATTTGTTGAGTTAAACAAGCAGAATCGAAATCAAAATCATCATCGACAATGCCATGTAAAGATTGAATATGGGTTGCAAGGCGAACGCCTTTTGCTTCTAAGATTTGGCGACAAATGGCGCCGGCAGCCACGATAGGCGCGGTTAAACGGCCGGAAAAGTGACCGCCACCACGATAGTCTTGATAGCCACTATATTTTTCAAATGCGGCAAGATCAGCATGCCCAGGACGTAAACGATATTTTAATTGGGCATAGTCTTGCGAACGCGTATTGGTATTGGCAATGAGAATGGTTAAAGGCGTTCCCGTCGTTTTACCTTCAAAAAAGCCAGAGACAAATTGGACTTGATCGGCTTCTTGTCGTCTTGTCGAAAGTTTGCCTTTTGCCTTACGTTTTTCCATTTCCCAATTGAGTTTGTCTAAATCAATTTCAAAGCCAGCAGGCAGGCCATCGAGCACGGCTCCGATGGCTTCGCCATGGCTTTCTCCAAAAAGAGTAATGGAGATATGGTTACCGAATGTGTTTTTCATAAACATTTTCCTTTAATAATGTATCGATTTGTTCAGGGCTTAGCGTTTGGAAATAGAAGTGTCCAGGTTTGTCGACAAAGACACAATCAATTCCCGTTTCATTGCCTTTTTTATCATTGCGAATGAGCGCACTCGCTTTGGCAATGTCAAAGTGATCGATTTGTGGGACTTCTAAGCGATCCAATATCGCTAAAACGCGATGACGCAAACTTGGATCGGTTAAAAAATATAACATGCCGATGGCAACGCATTCGCCATGCAAATAATCATGATTTTCAAAGCTTCCTTCAATGCCGTGGCCAATGGTATGACCGAAGTTTAAAGATTTTCTTAAATTCGATTCTTTTTCATCTTGTTCAACGACGATGCGTTTTAAATCGATGGAACGAGCGATGATTTTCACAAAATCGAGCTGTTCTTGTTCGAAATCAGCTACTAAATTTTCATCAAACAAAAGCCCCATCTTTAACGCTTCGACTAAACCGGCATGAATTTGGCGAGGATCGAGTGTTTCTAAAACATTCGGGTCGATCAAGACGGTTTTGGGTTGCCAAAAAGCGCCAACGATATTTTTGATCGGGCCTAAATCGATCGCCGTTTTTCCGCCAACGGAAGAATCAACTTGGGCTAGGACAGTGGTCGGCAGGTTGATAAAATCGATTCCGCGCATATACGTTGCGGCCGCAAAACCGGCCATATCCCCTGTGACACCACCACCCAGGGCAATGACTTGGCTTTTGCGATTTAATTCGGCTTGGCTCATCGCCATTAAAAGTTGTTGATAAGTGGTGATATTTTTCGATCCTTCGCCTTGTTCAAAACAAAAACAAGAAGCATTGGCGAATTGTTGTAAAACGAGATCCACCCATTTTTGTGGGATTCCCGAATCATAGACGAGAATCGTTTTCTTTTGTGTATCGAGTTTGTCTGCTAAATGACTCAGACAATCTTTTTCAATCCAAACTGGATAAGATGATCCAGGTAAAGAGACAGTGAGTTTCATATTGAATTCAAAAAAGCCAATGGTTAGGCAGTTGCTCCTCTCTTATCTTTCTATTCTCCCTAATCAAAATCAGAATAGAACTCGGCTTTTCTTAAACTGCCAAAGATTTATTTATTTTAACGAATTATGGCCAGGGATATGTAAAAGATCCTCTTTTCCCGTCGATTTATCTTCTGAATGAATATAATTTTCAGAAAATGTTTGAAAATAAGTCAAAAATTGAGAAGAATAAGTCAAATCTTACAAGAGTCAGACTGTATATCTTTAGCGACTCTTTATGCGATGGTAAGATATCGAAAGGTGATAATGTGAAACAATTGGAAGAAGTAAGACAAGAAATTGATGAAATCGATGCCCAATTAGCAAAGTTGTTTGAAAAACGGATGCAAGCGGCCAATGAAGTTGCCCAATATAAAATGGAAAATGACATGCCCGTTTTTGATCCCGTTCGTGAAAAAGTCGTCATTCAAAAAAGCAAAGAGCAAATTCATGATGAATCACTCAAAGAAGATTATGGCGCATGGATTCAAAAGTTAATGGATATCTCCAAAAAGCGCCAACGCCAAATGATGAGTGCCAATACGGTTGCGTATTGTGGCATTGAAGGAGCGTTTGCCCATTCAGTGACAAAACGACTCTTTCCTGATGCCGATCAAAAAGCTTGTAAAAGTTTTGATGAAGTCTTTGAAGCGGTTTGTGCCAATGAGGCAGCATATGGCGTTTTGCCTTTAGAAAATTCGAATTCCGGATTGGTGGGAGAAGTCATGGATGGCTTGTTGAACTATCCGATCTATATTCACCAAGTCGTAGATGAACGTATTGAACAGTGTTTATTAGGCACAAAAGAGGCAACCCTGAGTGATATCAAATGGGTCTATTCCAAAGACCAAGCGTTATGGCAATCCAAAGATTTTTTAGATCGTTTGCATGTTGAAACAATCGCTTATCCTAATACCGCTTTAGCAGCGCAATATGTTGCGCAACAAAACGATAAAACGAAAGCAGCAATTGGATCGAAAGAAAATGCTTCATTATATGGTCTCAATATATTAGCGGAAAATATCGAACTAGATTCTTCCAATACAACCCGTTTCTTAGTCATTTCGACAAAAGAAAATGAACAACTCGGGGATTATTGTTCCTTATTAATTAGTGTGAATAATACCGTCGGGTCTCTTGCCAAAGCGATTAATGTCATTTCCGCTTTTGGTCTAGATATGGATTGCTTACAATCGCGTCCTCGTAAAGGCCATCCATTTGAATATTTTTTCTATATCCAAGCCGATGGAAAAACAAATCGGGAAAATTTAGAGGCTTGTTTACAAGCGTTGCGCCCAGTTTGTTTAATCAATAAATGGTTGGGCAGCTATGCCATTCAAAGAAAGGAAGATTGAATATGAGTTTTGTTAAAGATAGTGTAAATCGCACGCCAATCGTCGATACAGTATTTACGATCGTCGAAAAAGCCAACGAAGCAAAAGCAAAATATGGTGACGATGCCGTCATTGATGGTGTCATTGGTTCTTTATATTCAGAAGAAGGAAAACTCACCGCTTTAAATACGGTTTACGATACCCTAAAATCTCTCGATAACCGTCACTTGGCCAAATATGCGGTGAGCTTTACGGGAAACCCGGACTTCCAAAAAGATGCGATCGATTGGGTATTAGATGGCAATTCGAATCTATATAAAGAAGTGATTGCGACACCAGGGGGAACAGGAGCTGTCGGCATGACGATTGAAAACTGCTTAGAAGCAGGACAAACGCTCATTATTCCCGAAATTGCCTGGGGCTCTTATGCTTTAATGGCGCAAATGAACAACTTAAATGTGGCGACTTATTCTTTATTTGAAGGCGATCATTTCAACGTTGAAGATTTAAAAGCAACTTGTAAAGAAGTGATGGCGAAACAAGATCGTCTTGTTTTGATTATCAATGACCCTTGCCATAACCCAACAGGTTATTCCATGACTGATGAAGAGTGGAAAGAAGTAATCGCATTTTTAAACGAATGCTCCAAAACGCATTCTGTTGTTTTGATTAACGATATTGCCTACATCGACTACTCCTATCGTGGCTTTGAAGCCAAAAAATACTTCAAAAACTTTGATGAAATTAGCGAAAATGTCGCAATTGTCGTTGCGTTCTCCATTTCTAAATCGATGACGGCTTATGGTTTACGTTGTGGAGCGGCCATTCTTTTAGGAAAAACAGAAGCTGTCGTGAATGAATTGAAAATCGTGTTTGAAAAATCAGCACGCGCAACATGGTCAAATATCAACAATGGAGCAATGGAAACATTCTCGGTGATCATGAAAGAGAAACGCCAAGAATATCTCGATGAAAAAGAACAATATGTTCAATTATTAAAAGAACGTTCTTCTCTTTTCATTCAAGAAGCAGATGAAGTGGGATTACCTTACTATCCATATCGCGAAGGCTTCTTCGTGACTTTACCGATGGATAATCAACTTCGTGATGCATATCATGCAGCTTTGATGGACAACAAAATCTTTACTGTAAAAGTCAATAAAGGAATTCGTGTTGCGATTTGTTCGATGCCAATTCGTAAAGTAAAAGGATTGGCTTCTCGTATGAAAGAAATTCTTGATCAAGTACAAGCTTAAAAAATTATGATCCAATCCGTCTTCATCTTGTTAGGTAGCACTAGCGATGAAGACTTTTTTTATGTTAAGGAAGAAGGGATCACAAGATTTGAATGGGATTTAGGAAATTTGTGAAAAGAAATATGAAAAGCATAAAGAGATGAATTTGCGTTGATGACTTTGAAGAAAAAGAGCGTGAATAAAAAAATCCCGACCGATTGGTCGGGATCAATTGTCAAGTACGGGACTCCCTTATAACTTTTTTTGATTTCCTTGTCAAATTAAACACTTTTAAATGTGTGAATTAATATTGGAAATGTATGGATTTCATGCTAAAATGACACGGAACATAGTATATGTTAAAAAGTGTGCAAAAAAACAAGGCGAAATAGAGAATCTATTTAAGTTCAATATATACAGGTGGCTAAAGAATTATGGAAAGACAAGCAGGAATTTTATTACCTCTGTTTTCTGTCCCTGGAAACCAAGGGATCGGTGATTTAGGACAGAAAACGTTGATGATGATCGATGAATTGACGCGTGCCGGAATTAAAATCTGGTCAATGCTTCCGATTACAGCAGTACAAGAAGACAACTCCCCCTATAGTATGGCTTCTTCTTTTGCGGGTGATCCAATTTATATTAATATTGACCGTTTAGCGGAAATGGATTTGTTGACGCAAAGTAGTGTCATCAACTGCAACAAGTTTAAAAATGTTGTGGACTATGAAACGGTTCGTAAATTCAAAGAACCTTATTTCCAAAGAGCGTTTAAAGCATTCCGTAAAAACTATAAACGATGGAAACCAGAGTTTGAACAATTCAAACGTGAAGCATGGTGGCTCAACAACTGGACCGCTTATGAATTGTTCCGCCAACTCAATGATGGCAAAGGCTGGACACAATGGCCAGAAGAGTACCAAACTTGGCCAGAAGCACAAGGGGTCAACCTTCGTGACTATGTAGAACAAATTTTCTACATTCAGTTTTTACAATTTATTTTCTATCGTCAGCTCGACCAAGTGAGCTCTTATGCGCGTGAAAAAGGCTTGATCTTAATGCAAGATGTGCCATTTTTCGTAAGCTTAGATAATGCGGAAGTATGGAGTCGCAAACGTGAGTACATGGTGCAGCCAGATGGACGTGTCGTTCAACTTGCTGGTTGTCCACCTGATCCATATCACGAAAAAGGACAATGTTGGGAAAAACCAATGTATAACTTTGAAGTGATTAAGGATGACGAATATCGTTCTTTCCGTTCTCGTTTTAAATGGACAGCACGAAACTTCGATGCGATTCGCGTGATCCACTTCAAAGGATTTGACTTCGTATGGAAAGTTCCAGAAAACCGTAACCCACAATATGGACAATGGGCATCAGGACCAGGCCGTGATTTATTAGAAAAAATCGTAGCCGATATTCCCAATACGATGTTAACAGCGGAAGATCAAGGAGAACTTCGTCCAACGCTTAGAGCAATCGAAGACGAATACGGTATTCCAGTGATGGATGTTTTACAGTACCGTATGGAAACAAAACTGTTGAAACATAAATGTACAGAAAATTCCGTAGTCTATACTTCGTTCTATGACACGCCAACATTAGAGCAAGACTATGCCAACTTTACGAATAACCGTAAAATCGCATTACGTCGCTTCTTTAAGAAAAGAGGCTACTTACACCGTCCATTCCACGATTTAGTTTGTCATTATGCGATCGATTCCGATGCGGTAATCGCGATGTTGCCAATGCAAGATGTGATCGGATTAAAAGATTTCGGACGCATCAATGATCCAGAAAATCCACATGGGGATAACTGGACTTGGAAGCTGAAAGACTTTAAAGTGTTCCCGGCAGAACTCGATAAAATCCATGAATGGCTCAAAGATGCCGGTCGTCTAGGCGATGGTGGACCAAGAAAACAAGTCGCTGAAGTCGAAGATAACGACAGTGACGATGAAGAATAAACATTTAGATTAAAACTAAGCAAAAGGAGATCCAAAGCGGATCTCCTTTTTTTTAAGATATCCATGAAAAATAAGGGGAAACAATATAGATCGAGAAGGTAGTGTCACTTAAGAATTGATTGAGAATTACGGATGTTCATGGATTTCTTCATTCATTACAATCTGGCTGGCAAGTCAAAATCTTGACCTCAACATGGTAGATGGAGTAAGGAGAAAACTTGACATTTATTGCAGTTAGACTATACTAACAAAAGATTAGCTTAGACTAACTCCAAAGTCAAGAAATGAATTCGAGAAAATTCTATCTTATTTTTTTTGAACATCGAATTAGTGTTTGCTAACTACATCAATAAAAAAAGGAAAGGACAGAAACAAATATGATGATGAATAAACGACTGATTGGCACGGTTTGTGAAAGCAAGAAATATATAGCGGCCAATGTCATTTTACAGTGGTGCTCATTGTTGGCCAATATCGCGATGATGATGAGCATTAGCCGCTTATTAGCAAGTGTCTATTTGAACACAGTAGATTCAACAATGCTTTGGCAAACAGGATTGGTGATGATTGTCGCATTGTTGGTTCGCTATATTTGTGCAACGTTCGCTAGTCGAATGGCCTATCTCTCTTCAAAAACAGTGAAAAAGACATTGCGAGAACGCATTTATCAAAAACTGTTAAAACTGGGGGCTTCATATTCAGAACAAGTTCAAACGAGTGAAGTTGTGCAAGTGGCAGTTGAAGGGGTTGAACAGTTAGAAACATACTTCGGCTCTTATTTACCGCAATTTTTCTATGCGATGCTTGCCCCATTGACATTGTTTATTGTCTTGAGCTTCATCAACTTTGTTTCTGCATTTGCGCTATTTATTTGTGTTCCTTTAATTCCGATTGCGATTGCTGGGGTCCAAACGTTTGCAAAAAAGCTATTAGCCAAATATTGGGGACAGTATGTCGCTTTAGGGGATACGTTTTTGGAAAATCTGCAAGGATTGACGACATTAAAAATTTATCAAGCAGATGGATATCAAAATGAAAAGATGAATCAAGAAGCTGAAGAATTCCGCAAGATCACAATGAAAGTGCTGACGATGCAACTGAACTCCATCACGATTATGGACTTGGTGGCATATGGCGGTGCCGCGTTAGGCATTATTTTGGCGATCACTCAATATGCAGGTGGACATGTGTCTTTGTTTGGCTGCTTGTTGATTATCTTGTTATCGGCGGATTTCTTTTTGCCGATGCGTTTATTGGGGTCTTTCTTCCATATTGCGATGAATGGTATGGCAGCAAGCGATAAAATTTTCCGCTTGTTAGATTTGCCAGAAAATCCAACTCAAGAAGCACAAGTTCCTCAAGATTGTTCAATCCAGTGCTCCAATTTACATTTTTCCTATACGCCAGATCGTGAAATTCTCCATGGTATCGATCTATCTTTTACGCAAGGTAGTTTTACGGCGATCGTTGGGGAAAGTGGATGTGGAAAATCGACTATTGCTGGGATTTTAACGGGTCAAAATCGAAACTATAGCGGTTCTGTCACAATCGGTGGACTAGAACTCGCGAAAATTCAAGAAGAAAGCTTGATGCGCAATGTGACTTATATTGGGCGCAATAGTTACTTATTCAAAGGAACAGTGCGCGACAACTTATTGATGGCCAACCCTCAAGCAACAGAGGATGAGTTATGGGGTGTGCTTAAACAAGTCAATATCGAACAATTTTTGAAAAGTGAACAAGGCTTAGATACGCCTTTATTCGAAAAAGCATCAAACCTTTCAGGTGGTCAATGTCAGCGTTTAGCGCTTGCGCGAGCCTTGTTGCATGACAGTCCAATTTACATTTTTGATGAAGCAACGTCCAACATTGATGTGGAAAGTGAAGATGAAATTATGGCGCAAATTCATGCGATCGCGAAAACGAAAACGGTCATTTTGATCTCCCATCGCCTTGTCAATGTCGTTCAAGCCGACAACATCTATGTCATTGACCAGGGCGATATTGTCGAACAAGGAACACATCAAAAATTATTAGAAACGCAAGGCCACTACAAGAAATTGTGGGATGCGCAACAAAGTCTAGAACAATTTGGAAAGGATGACCAAGATCAATGAAAAAGAGAAGCAATATTCAAATGATGGTCCGTCTGATTGGGTTAGTTAAACCGTTGACGGGCTATATGATCCTGGCCATCACGCTTGGCTTATTGGGTCATTTATGTGCGACCTTCATTACTGTTTTAGGTGGCTATGCCGTTATGAATGTGTGGGGTTATGCTGCTTTGAATGTGCTCGGTCATTCGGTTTGGATGAGCTTGCAGACGACTTTCATTGTCATTGTTGTGATTGCGATACTGCGTGGCTTTCTTCGTTATGGCGAACAAGCTTGTAACCATTTCATCGCCTTTAAATTGTTGGCCCTGATTCGTCACCACGTATTTGTGGCCTTACGTAAATTATGTCCCGCAAAACTGGATGGAAAAGATAAAGGGAATCTGATTTCAGTGATTACTTCCGATATTGAATTATTAGAAGTGTTTTATGCCCATACCATTTCGCCAGCCGCAATCGCCTTATTATTTAGTGCGATCATGAGCGTGTTTATTGGCTCATTCCATTGGAGTTTAGGGCTGATCGCATTGGCTGCTTATTGCACAGTGGGCGTTGTGATTCCGGTGATCATTTCTAAAATGAATGGCGATTTAGGAACACGATTCCGTCAACAGTCGGGAGAACTGAGCAGTTTTGTTTTAGATAGTTTGCGTGGTCTTTTAGAAACGATCCAGTATGGAACAGGCCAAGCAAGACTAGAAGAAATGAATGCGAAAACCGATCAGCTTTTGGTCCAAGAAGAAAAGATGAAACGACTGACCGGACGCAATACAGCTATGACCAATACTGTTATTTTAGCGTTTGATTTGGTGATGTTATGGGCATCGACTTTACTTTCTATGAACGGTGTCATTGGTTTTGATGGCGTTTTGATTTCTGTGATCGCCTTGATGAGCTCATTCGGTCCTGTTGTTGCTTTAGCTAATTTGGGAAGCACTTTACAAAATACGTTTGCGGCCGGAAATCGAGTACTCGATATTTTGGATGAAACACCAGTCGTTTTTGAAATTAGTGGCCAACCAGAAATTACATTTGAAAATGCCAAAGTGGATCATGTGACATTCTCTTATGGTCAAGAAACGATTCTTTCTGATATTTCGATTGATGTGCCAAAGCATTCTGTGATTGGTATATCGGGCAGAAGTGGTAGTGGTAAATCAACACTATTAAAACTGTTGATGCGCTTTTGGTCGGCTCAACAAGGTCAAATTCAAATTTCGAATACGGATATTGATGCGATCAATACCGAAAATTTACGAAACATGGAAAGTTTTGTCACACAAGAAACGCACCTGTTTCATGACACGATTGCGAATAATTTACGAATCGCCAAATTGGATGCAACCCAAGAAGAAATCGAAGCAGCTTGTCAAAAAGCCTCCGTTCATGATTTCATTATGAGTTTGCCAAACGGTTATGACACCCAAGTTGGAGAACTGGGCGATACGCTTTCTGGTGGCGAACAACAAAGATTAGGCTTAGCCAGGGCATTTTTGCATGATGCTCCATTGATGTTATTAGATGAACCGACAAGTAATTTAGATAGCTTAAATGAAGCGGTGATTTTGAAATCGTTACAAGAAGAGCGAGATGGAAAAACTGTGATTCTTGTTTCCCATCGCCAATCTACAATGCGAATTGCCGATAAAGTCTATTCAGTAGAACATGGAAGAATGAGCTAATGCCAACAATCGAACAAAAAAGACAAAGAGAACAAGTGATCGTTTCGCAAATGATCGCCTTGTACTGCAAAAGAAAACATCATCATCGAGATGGTTTGTGTCCAGAATGCCAGGCGTTAGATACATATGCCAAAATGCGCAGCGAGCGTTGTCCATTTATGGAATCCAAAACGTTTTGTTCCAATTGTAAAGTGCATTGTTATAAACCAGAAATGAGAGAAAAAATCAAAGAGGTGATGCGTTTTTCAGGACCGGGGATGATCTTCTATCATCCTCTTATGGCGATTCGCCATGTGATCGAAAGCAGACGTGAAAAAAGAAAAATGGGAGAAAAAACATGAACATTCGAAAAATGATCTATTTAATTGTCGGCTGCATCAGCTTAGCGCTTGGCGCACTGGGTGCCATCATGCCCTTGCTTCCGGCTTTTCCATTTTTACTTTTGGCAACGTGTTGCTTTGCGAAAAGTTCAGATCGACTCCATCAGTGGTTTACTCAAACAAAGCTGTATCAAAATAATTTAGAAAGCTATGTCCAAGGAAAAGGCATGAGCTGGAAAACTAAAATTCGCGTGATGGTGATCGTTACGTTATTGATGGCGGTTGGTTTTGTGATGATGAGCCGTGTTCCAATTGGCCGAATCGTTTTAGCAGGAGTCTGGCTATTCCATATGATCTACTTTGTTTTCGGAATCAAAACGCTTAAAGAGGGGACTCAAGAACCACTTTATGCATGGAGTAGAAAACTAGTAATTGAAGGTATGCAGTGTGAACATTGTGCTAAGCGTTTGGAAACAGCATTCCATCAAAATGGTCAGATCAAAGCCGAAGTGAATTTCAAAAATAAAATGGCAACCATCTATGCCCAAGACAGGATCAAAGATGAAGTGATCCTGCAAATCGTGCAACAAGCTGGTTTTGTTGGCCAAATGTCATAACTCAAATTAAAACTAGATCAAAATGGTCCCTTTTTGAAGACACTCGAAAGTCAATCAACGAGTGTTTGCATCAAGGGACTTTTAATATAAGGGATCATTAAAGTAGGACCGGATTCGTTGTGTATCTATAAATCATCACAAAAATTACAACGAATATTTGTGTGTTGAGCACACTTTTTACAACGAAAACGGGGTATACGTCACTTTGTGGATTTTTTCTAATCTCTTAAAGATTACCTTTTGAAATGTTCGAAAAGATGAAGGTTTAAATGCAAAAAAGCTCTGAAGAAATTGACTTCAGAGCGATATACATCACTAAATTAGATCACCACAATCGCGTCTTCGCTAGCGAGTTTCGGTTGTTCTAAAGTTGGAATATGGATATTAAGTGCTTCTTTTAAAACATCTTCAACAGTATTGACGGGTACGATATTTAAAGCATCTTTGACTTCTTGGCTCACTTCAACTAAGTCTTTTTCGTTTTGGGCAGGGATGAGTACTTTTGTGATACCCGCCCGCATGGCACCATAGAGTTTTTCTTTTAATCCGCCAATCGGTAAGACTTGGCCACTTAAGGAAATTTCACCGGTCATCGCAATGTGCGAATCGACTGGTTTTTGAAGGACTAAAGAAGCAAGGGCAGTAAAGATCGTAATGCCCGCACTTGGCCCATCTTTTGGCGTTGCGCCATAAGGGAAGTGGATATGAATATCTCGTTTAGAAAATTCTAAAGTATCTAAAGGCAAGCGGGATTTTAAAACGGAATACGAAATCTTAGCCGATTCTTTCATCACATCGCCCAGATGTCCCGTTAAAATCATTTGTCCACTACCGGGCATAGCGGCAGTTTCGATAAAGAGAACTTCACCCCCAACGGAAGTCCAGGCAAGACCTGTGACCATACCACAAGGATTAGACTCTTGTACTTTTTCATGACGCACTTGGTTCGGTCCTAAAATATCAAAGACATCTTCAGATCGAATGGTGATCGGTCCATGATTTTGTTCGATCAAATCAACCGCTTTTGCCCGAGCGATACTCGCAATTTGTTTTTTCAAACCGCGACAACCTGCTTCCATCGTATAGTTGGAAATAATCGTTTCAATTGCTTCCTCTTCAAAGATCAAATCACTTGGCGCAATGCCATGATCTTCTAAAACTTCGGGGATCAAATAATCTTTGGCGATCACAAATTTTTCGCTTGGCGTATAACTATCTAAAGAAATGACTTCCATACGATCTAATAAAGGAGCAGGAATATTGTCTAAAGAGTTTGCCGTCGCTATAAAGAGTACATCACTTAAATCAAATGGTAAATCCAAATATTGATCCGTAAATGTATCATTTTGTTCAGGATCTAATACTTCTAACATGGCTGCAGCCGGATCTCCAGAATAACCTCCGGCCATCATCTTATCGATTTCATCTAAAATCATGACTGGATTGGAAGCACCGGCTTGTTTCATCGCTTTTAAAATTCGGCCACTCATCGCCCCGACATACGTTCTACGATGACCACGAATCGCCGATTCATCCCGAATACCACCTAAAGAAAGGCGCGTATAAGGACGATGTAAAGCTTTAGCAATCGATTTTCCTAAGGACGTTTTACCAGTTCCGGGTGGGCCGACTAAAAGAATGGCACTGCCTTTCATCGAATTGCGCAGTTGCATCACGGCGAGGTGTTGCAAAATCCGTTCTTTCACTTTATCCATGCCGGCATGATGTGAGTCTAAAATCTTTCTGGCTTCTTTTAAATCAGGATGGAAGGCCTCTTCTTTTTTCCACGGAAGGGCAAGCGCAAAATCTAAGTATGTTCTTAACACTTCTGCTTCTTGGGCTTGTTCATTCATCTTTTCTAAACGTCTAGCATCTTCAAGAAGCGCTTTTTGGTTCGTTTCACGAAGAGGCAAAGCTTGAATTCTAGACACATAATCATTTTGATTGTCTTCTTCGCCCTCTTCATCTCCCAATTGTTCTTTTAGTTTTTGAATTTGACGCTCAATTGCTTGGCGACGATAGAAGTCAGTCGCCTCACTCATCATTTTGGCATTGAGTTCCAATTTTAAAGCAACTTCTTCTTTTTGCCGCAACAAGTAATCAATAAAACGAGTCACTTGTTGTTTTTTCGAATCGATCGTTAACATCTCATACGTTTCTGTCGTCGATAAATTCATATATTGCGTTAAAAACACAATCATCTGATTTAAAGACTCATATTCACGAACTCGATTGGCAATATGCCGACCACCTTGAAATGCCTTGGCAATATCATCCACGATTTGTTGGATATACAGTTGCATATCCGCCTTAGCTTGTTCACTTAAATCCTCAATGATTGGATCCTCATAATAAGCACAAGTCTTTGCTTCTGGATCGAATTGCACAATGCGCACTCGCACTTTGGCATAAGCTTTGACAAGCGGTTCATCCTGTTCGTCGTTGTTCACTTTTGTAGCACTGCATAAAACACCATACGCATTCAATTGACCATCATCACAATGTAAGTATTCATCCTTACCACTAAAGGCAACAAAGTCATTCTCATATAACAATTGAGCGACTTCTGGGCGAAGATTCTTTAAATGGAGAGTGGTCTGTGGCAAAAGTAATAAATTAGAAGAAACTTTAATAAAAGGAGCAGTGTGTTTATTGTTGTCCATAAAATCATCCTCACTTTCTATCAAACAATTTTGATTTTTTGTTTTAAACATAAAAGGCTAGCTATACAGAAAGCATGCCGGAATAAAAAAGTATTCTCAAGAAGAAAAGTAATGAGAAATATTAAACGAGTGATGAGATCGAAGAAAGAAAACTGAGAGTTGTGCATAAAAGATAGAGATTCACAAAGAAAAGGATGCAACTTAAGCATAGTCCAAGATCAATAAAACAGATCATCAAAAGACCGAGAAATGGGGATCTACGCAATGGATGTTAAGAAAGCAAATTTTGGGAGATAAATGAGAAAAATATCGAAATTTTATCAACTTTGTGAAAATATATTATGAATATGATAGATTGATAATGAATGATAAATAAAATAAAAAAAGATAATCAAGGGTTGAGAAGAAAGTTAGGCCACATGTGTGTTGAGAAGCACAAGTTTTACAATTGTAATAAGAGCATGAAGAAAACGTAGATTACTATTATCGGATAATGAATAGAAGCAATACATAAGATTATTGAGTGTGAGAGATAGAGACAGTGCTAATCTCTTTCCTCTCAACTCGATTGTTCGTATTGCTTATTATATGATTGTGTAAATGAGTCAATGAATAAAAGGGGACTAACTTGTGACTAATATGTTTGCGAGGATCGTGACAGGTCTATAGTCTGAGCTGAAAAAAGATTGTGAAGAATTCTTAGAAGGTGGATGAGTAATGGCAGGACATACAAATGCAAGTATGAATGCGGCGAATAAAGCGAAGAATGATGAATTTTATACGCTGTTAACGGATATAGAAAAAGAGATGCGTTATTATCGCAAGCACTTTAAGGATAAGACGGTGTTTTGTAACTGCGACGATCCGTTCGAATCAAATTTTTTTAAGTATTTTGTATTGAACTTTAACCGTCTTGGATTGAAGAAATTGATTGCAACATGCTATGCGACATCTCCTATTGCGCATAAGCAACTATCGTTGTTCGATGTTATTGAAAGTGATAGGCCAATTGAAAATAAGCCATACAAGGCTGTCGTCACAAAGGTTTATGATACGAACGGTGATGGTGGCGTCGACATGTTCGATGTGGCGGAGCTTTTCCGACAGCACGAGAATGAATTGGTTGAGCTTGAGGGAAATGGCGATTTTCGTTCTACTGAATGTCTTGCATTGCTTGATGAGGCTGATATTGTGGTCACGAATCCTCCTTTCTCACTGTTCCGGGAGTACGTCGCAACGCTGGTTGAACATGAAAAGAAGTTCATTATTATCGGCAATAGCAATGCTATTACGTGTAAAGAGATTTTTCCACTTATTATGCACAACAAGCTTTGGCTTGGCGTTACACGTAGTGGCACGGGCTCTATGTGGTTCAGGGTCATGGATGATTTTCCTGAGAAGTCAGGTCAAAAAGTCGAAAATGGTGTGAGATATCAAACGATAGGTAACTCAGCATGGTTTACAAATCTTGATGTAAAGAAACGTCACGATGAGTTTATTCTTGTCAAGAAGTATAAGGGACATGAAGATGAATATCCGACTTACGATAACTACAGTGCTATTGAAGTATCGAAGGTTGTGAACATTCCTCTTGATTACGAGGGTGCTATGGGTGTTCCAATTACTTTCCTTGGAAAGTACAACCCTGACCAGTTTGAAATTATTGGCATTAGCGGTGAGTTGGCAGAGCCGCTTTATGTTGATGGCAAGCGGAAATCAGGCCGTTTTTATATTGATGGGCGACGTTTATATGACCGACTTGTTATCAAGAACAAGCACCCCGAAAAAACGAAGGAGAGTCATTAGCCATGCATATTGAAGAACGTAAGATTACCGTTCGCGAAATTACAGAAGGATATTTCAATGATGCCGAGGAAGGTGTTGTTGGCTATGATGAGCAGCTGGACATCCGTCCGAAGTATCAGCGTGAGTTCGTCTACAAGGACGCGCAACGCGATGAGGTCATCCGTACCGTTATGAAGGGCCTTCCCTTGAATGTGATGTACTGGGTAGACCGTGGCAAACAGTGCGAGGATGACATCAATTCGCCTCGATACGAAGTACTGGATGGTCAGCAACGCACAATTTCGCTATGTGAGTACGTGGACGGGAATTTCTCTGTTGACGACAAGGGTTTTTATAATCTTCCTGTCGATATACAAAAGAAGATCCTTGATTACGAGTTATTCGTGTACGTATGCGAGGGGACGGATTCCGAGAAGTTGGAATGGTTCCGCATCATTAACATCGCTGGTGAGCAGTTGACCGAGCAGGAGCTACGCAACGCAGTGTATGCAGGGTCATGGGTATCCGACGCGAAGCGTTATTTCTCGAAGACGGGATGCGCGGCGACCACGTTGGCGGATGATTACCTGAAAGGTTCGAGCATCCGTCAGGAGTACCTTGAGACGGCTATCAAGTGGGCTGCTGCCGCTGACGGCAAGACCATCGAGGGCTATATGGCCGAGCACCAACACGATCCGAGGGCGCAGGAGCTTTGGAGTTATTTCCGCAGCGTCATCGAGTGGGTGCAGTCGGTGTTCCCGAAGGTGCGCAAGGAGATGAAGGGCTTGCCGTGGGGATTGCTTTACAACGAGCACCATGGTAGGCGTGATCTTGATCCAAAGGTGTTGGAAGCAGAAGTGCAGCGTCTCATGGGCGACGAGGATGTGACGAAGAAGTCTGGCATCTACGAGTACCTGTTGACGGGTGACGAGCGTAAGCTGAGCATTCGCGCATTCGAGCGCCGTGTGCAATTGGCTGCATACGAGAAGCAGGGCCACAAGTGCGCGATATGCGGTGAGGAATTCGAGTTTGAGCAGATGCACGGAGACCATATCGTTGCATGGAGCAAGGGTGGACATTCCACGCCGGATAACTGTCAGATGCTCTGCCGAGATTGCAACCTGAAAAAAGGGGCGCAGTAAGGCAAGAATAATTCCAATTGATACCGGAACGCTTCGCTTTTTTATGGTTAAATGTATATTTGATTAATTAAATAACGGAAATAATTGCTTTACAAGAAGCGAGAAATTCAAGCAAATTAAAAAATATCCATATGTGTATGGAGGTTAGTGGCCTGACCATCGTGAAGAAGTGCGTTGCTAGTGTCCGCGTTATGGGTTGGTCGGAAGAGGACCTGCTACAAGTAAGACTCTAGAGTGCATAGTATTCATGAAATGAGCAAGACGAGATGGAAATAGAATTACTATTGTCGCAAAGAGTAATGCTAAGCGAGGATGGAGTATTTTGTTGATAAATATACATTAATACAGGTAAGCTAGTGTCGACGTTTTTCTATTTGTAGGGCAGGATTGAAATAATTTTATGCAGGTTGGAATAAGGTGTATAAACATCTGTCAGACGATGTTGTAAACAACATCGCTAAAGAGAAAAAATGCGAACCCCTGAAAATTGTAGATAATGTATCTACTTATATGAAGCTCCTTGGTGATTTTTTGATTTTCTTCAAGTAATTAGAGAAAATATGAATCGTTCACAAATGACTTTTTGTAGAGAATAAAGGATTAAAAAATGCCCTTTTGATTCAAAGGGCAGGGAGTTACTTCAATAAATATTTTTCAAATGCTTTTTCGGCATCGAGATGGAATTCTTTAAAGAAAAGAACAAGCCAAATGATATAGGCGACGATCGCAAGATAAGGGTTGAATAGATAGGAACATAAAGCGCCAAGAACCATTACGTTTGCCCAAGTGAAACATTGATTACGCATGTCACGTGAGATATAGGCTTTGTCATAGCGTTGTTGTTGTGTTTCGGATAATGAATTAAATCCCGAAACGAACTTTGCACCTTTTTCTTTGAGTAAGGCAAAGAGAATTCCGATGATTGAAAATGGAATAGCTAAAATGGCACATGCCCAAACTCCAATATTCATGAATGAAGCCTCCTTTAGTTTTACTTTCAAATCTTATTCACTAGCTTGATGGATAAATTATCTCACTTTTTGCATAGAACAAGAAAAAGTAGCCCTTCACAAGCTCATTTTAATTACAAAAAAACAGCAAGATGACTTTATCTATGGTCATTCTTGCTGTTTTTTATTTTGCTTCTTGTTTTTTTATATTCGTAAGCGTCAAATGAATGACGGGTATTAAGATGAATAGCCTTTTGAGATAATTCGATCAGTTATCTCAGGGGGCTTTTTATTATGAATGATTTCGGCTATTTAGATCTTGGAATAGATTTCTCCAAAGTCAAAAACATTATTCTAGTGAATAAACCAGCCGATCTTCGTAAAGGGATTGATGGTTATGCTTCTATCATTCAGGGAATTTATCACCTAGATCCAACGGATGGTTCTTTGTATCTTTTTACTAACCGAACCAAAGATAAAATGAAAGGAATCCTCCATGATGGCAATGGTTACTGGTTGGTCTATAAACGTCTAGCTAGATCTCATTTAAAATGGCCTTTTACTGAAATAAATCAATATCAAACAATCAGCTCATCACAGTTACAAGCTCTACTATCCGGAATGACAATTGTGCCAGACCCTCAATTTTTACCTCAAAAACCAAAATACATTTAACCCAGCAGGCCACTCTGCTGGGTTTTTGACAAGAACTATATACATATGAAAAAACACATATTTAACATACTTAAATTTAATATAATATCTTATTAAGTTTCATATTATGCATAAATAAGATATAATACAGTTATGGTAAGAATAGATCCTGAAATTAAACAAAAAATCCGAACTAACATAGCGACTCAGATTCGTGAACAAACAAAAGACATGGACAAAAACGATGTCGTGAATTTACTTATTGATACAGTCTGCGAATCTCAAGGCAGAAAAGAGCTCAATAATTATCTCCAAAACGCTCTTTTTGCCGCAAAAACTGAAAACATTCAACTCAGACTCTTTGACTTAGATACCTTAGAACCAACTGATTTGGAAAAAGACACAATCGAATTCTTGAACGAAAAACGTGAAGCCTGTGAGATTACTGAAGAACAGTATCGCGAAGTTTTAGCTAAAGTCCAAAATCATCGAAAAAAGTTGGACAACCAATTAAACGATCTGAAAAAGCTAGATGCCGTTAAGAAAAACAAACCAAGAAAAGACTGCAGAAACCACGAACCCGATATCATCGATGTTATTCAACTCGATGAAAACACTCTCTGCCCATTCTGTGGCAGAAAGATGTCCCATTTAGATTATTCGGAAAAAACCGTTATTGAATACCAACCAGCTCAATACCTAATCAGAAAAATCAAACTGGAAAAAAAGGTTTGTCCGGCAGGATGTACAGATGAAAACGGAAAATCGATGATCATCAAAGCTCAACCGAAAGAACCAGATCTCATTGACAAGAGCATTGCCACAACTTCTCTTGTTGCCGGACTCGCTTATGAAAAATTCATGATGGGCACACCGTTATACCGCCTTGAAAAGGACGCCTCTGCTTTGGGAGTAGATCTGTCTAGACAGACAATGAGTAATATTTTACAGACGTGCTATGAACAATATCTAATCCCCATCTGCGAACAGATCAATCAGGATCTAGTGAAGCAAAATGTCATCCATATGGATGAAACACCGCTACAGTGTCTTGCCTTAAAAGACCGATCGACTTCCTATATGATCTGTGGAGTTAGTGGAGAATATGCACAACAACAAATGGTTCTTTACCAGTTCAATGAAAGTCGAAAAAAAGAATTTATCATAAGTATGCTTGGGACAGATTTTACCGGCGCACTCATGACAGATGGACTGCAAGGCTACAGATCCTATCCAGGATGCACAAAACTATCTTGTTTGGCACATGCAAGACGGTACTTTTATGATGCCGTTAACTGTAGGGATGATTATGCCCAATTGAAAAAGATTTTGAATGCGTATAAAAATTCCGATGATATTCCGGAAAAAGCTCAAGCCTTCCTTCAAGAACATGAGTCTTTAAATCGTTTAGTTGCCATTTTAAAACAAATCGCAGAACTGTATCAAATCGAGAATGACTTTTCTGATTGTTCAACTGAACAGAGAACACAGGCCAGAAAAAAGCTAAGCAATCCTCGTTTTGAAAAGTTAGTGCAAGAAGTTGAAATTGTAGCAGAAGGATTCGAAGAGAAAACGAAAGCTCATAAAGCTGCAACATACTTCTTGGAGCGTAAAGAAGAATTAGCGAGATACATAGAAAATGGCATTTATCCGATCGATAATAATTTAGCTGAAAGAAAAATAAAGAGTTTCGTGATCGCAAGAAAGAATTTCTTGTTCTCGAATAGTGTCAGCGGAGCAGAATCGGCTGCTGGGTATATGACACTGCTAGAATCAGCTAAAATGAATGGATTAAACCCATTCATGTACCTAGAACACGTTTTGAATACATTGAAGTATTACAAAGAAGAGCAAATTCCACAGAAAGTAGTGGAAGAGTTAGTTCCATACTCTAAAAATCTTCCTGAAAACTTATATCTTCAGTCAAATAATTAAGGCGCTGTATTCTGTTTAGCTACAAACAGAATACAGCGCCTTTTATTCTAATAACACACGTCATTCATTTGACGCTTACTTATATTCAACGCTTTGCATGTTGTTGGTCTATTTTAAGTGACTATATTCGATTTTCACTTTCCGTTTATTTCTTTTCGTCCATCCAAATACAAGAGAAGTGTTCTCCACAATCTTTGCCATCACGACGATAGGAATAACATTGCGGGTTTGTTTTGGTATCGAGAGAAGAGAATTGAATATTTTCTTCGGGAATACCGAACTTCTTGAAAAATTGTGCGTTGATTTTTTGATGATCTAAATAAGAGCGATCGCCTTGTCCGGAAAGAATACATCCTTCTAAAGAAATGCCTTCTTTTTTGGCCATGTCTTCCATTTGACTCACGACTTCTGGTCCAACTTCTAATGAATTTGGCATTAAAGAAGGAGAGAAATAGACATGGAGATCTTCGGGATAGAGTAATCCATCTTGTTGGAGGGCTTGTAAAAAAATAGCAACGATCGCTTGGACAGTTCCTTTCCATCCCGAATGCACGGCACCAATGACGGAATGTTGTTCATCATAAAAGAGAATGCCTAAACAATCGGCTGTAAAGACACCGATTAAAACATTCGGATCGGTTGTGTATAAACCATCGGTTTGATCGATGGCAGTATCGGCGCGATATGCGCCTTTTTTTACATCGAAAGAAGAAACACGAACGACATGTCCAGTATGTCTTTGGTGGGCTAAGCACCAAAAATCTAAAGGAAGGGTTTCTTTTTCTAATGCATAGCGATTTTGCATGACATCTTCGGGGTTTTGACAAACGTGTAAAGCGATGTTGCCTTGTTCTGGTGCATCTAGAGTTCTAAGGGTAATGCAGCCATGAATATGGTGATCATTGAATGTGATTTTGTTTAGTGAGTGTGGATTCATATTTTGGTTCGAGTTGATTTGTGTATTCATACATTGAGTATAGCGATTGGTTTGAATAAAGGAAAAGAGATCAAGAAAAGATCAAAATAAAAAAGTGGGATGGATTTAGTTGGAAAGAGAAAACGGAATTAGGCTTGAATTTTGAAATAGCGTTGGATTCAAAAATAACATGAAAAAGGCGATCTAAAGCCAAATTGTGGAAAAAATAAATTATTAGCACTTACTACTTGCATCTGCTAAATAGAGTGATATATTGTTAGCAGTCGAACAGAAAGAGTGCCAAAGATGAGGTGGGAATATGAACCTAACCGAAAGACAAAAGGCGATTCTGAAGGCGGTTGTTGAAGAATTTACTCGAACGGCGCAACCGATCGGGTCGAAATCTTTGATTCCCCTTTTGCCTATTCCTGTGTCATCCGCAACGATCCGTAACGAGTTAGCGATTCTTGAAAAAGAAGGGCTGATTGAAAAGACCCATTCTTCAAGTGGTCGTGTTCCTTCTTTAAAAGGATATCGTTACTACGTCGAAAATCTAATGGAACTTTCATTAGATCCGATGATTCAAGATTCGTTGCGTACCGTCTTTAGCAAGCGACATTGTTCACTGGAAGATACGATTTCGACATCATGCGATATTTTAGCGCAGATGACTCATTTGACGAGTATGGTTTTCGAACCTCGTCAAAGCGAACAAAGACTTGTTTCGTTATCGCTCATCCCGATCAACGAACATCAAGCCGTTGCGGTTGTGGTGACCAGCAGTGGTCAAACCCAACATCGTTTATTCCAGTTTGAAGAAGGTGTATCGATCGAAGATTTGAAATCGTGTACGCAAATGTTGAACGAGAAGCTTGCTGGAACGAAGGTTGATGAACTGATTGAACAAATGGAGAAGATCAGACCAGAGATTTCCGCTCATGTATCACGACATGAAGTGTTATTTGAAGCCTTCATCTCTGCTTGTATGGGATTTGCCAGTGAGAGATCAAAAGTATATGGAAGAGCCAATATGTTGGTTCAGCCTGAATTTGCGGATCCAGGGAAATTAGAAGATCTAATGCGGACGCTAGAAGATCGACAGTTATTTAAAAAGTGGGCTTTAAAACCAGATAACGTATCAACGAAAATTGATGAGCGAAATCAATTGATTCAAATTGGTGATTGCTCTGTCATCTGTACCCGCTTTGATACAGGCGCACAAGAAGAAGGCCAATTGATGGTCGTTGGACCAAGCCGTATGCCTTATTCCAAAGTCATCGCATTGATGGACTATTTATCCGAACAAATCGAAGAGACTTTCGCAACACGACTAGAAGGAGGACAAGACGATGAATAATCCGACTGATCCAAATACAATGGAAAATCAAGAGATGGATGCAACAGCGACTGTTGAGGCATCTACAGAAGAAACACTTGAAGATCCAGTTGAAGCACTTCAAAAAGAAATTGAATCGCTTCAAGCACAACTTGCTGAATGCAAAAACGAACAGCTTCGCGCCTATGCCGATACGGATAACACCCGTAAGCGATTATTAAGGGAAGCTGAACAAGTTAAAAAATATAGATTCCAAAATGCAGCGCTAGAATTGTTACCGATCTTGGATAACTTAAACCGCGCGCTCGCAACGAAACCAGAAAATCCAGAAGTTGAAAACTTCGTTAAAGGATTTGAAATGATTCAAACGCAATTCGTAAATGCCTTAAGTAATGAAGGTGTGATTGAAATTGAAGCGTTGAATCAACCATTCGATGCCAACTTCATGCAGGCGTTAGCTACCGAACATCAAGAAGGCGTTGAAGCAGGAATTGTTATTGAAGTTTTACAAAAAGGTTATAAATTGAAAGATCGCATTTTGCGACCAGCTCTCGTTAAAGTGAGCGACTAAAAGGAGGATATGAATATGTCTAAAATTATTGGTATTGACTTAGGTACAACAAATAGCTGTGTAGCTGTTATGGAAGGTGGAGAACCAAAAGTAATCCCTAACCCAGAAGGAAACCGTACAACTCCATCCGTGGTCGCATTCAAAGATGATGAACGTATTATCGGTGATGCCGCTAAACGTCAAATGATCACAAACCCAAACGTTGTTGCTTCTATTAAAAGTAAAATGGGCAGCAATGAAAAAGTTCATTTAAATGGCAAAGATTATACACCACAAGAAATCTCCGCAATGATTTTACAATACTTGAAATCTTATGCTGAAGATTACTTAGGGGAACCAGTAACAGAAGCAGTTATTACTGTTCCTGCTTACTTCAACGACGCACAACGTCAAGCAACAAAAGATGCCGGAACTATCGCTGGCTTAAATGTACAACGTATTATCAACGAACCTACTGCAGCAGCTCTTGCTTATGGTTTGGATAAAACAGATAAAGAACAACGTATCCTCGTTTATGACTTAGGTGGAGGAACATTCGACGTTTCCATCCTTGATCTTGATGATGGAACATTTGAAGTATTATCCACAAATGGTGACACTCATTTAGGTGGTGACGACTTCGATAACATCGTTGTTGATTGGATCGTAGATCAGTTCAAAAAAGACAACGGTATCGATCTGAAAAACGATAAAATGGCGATTCAGCGTATTAAAGAAGCTGCTGAAAAAGCGAAAAAAGATTTATCTAGCACAATGCAAGCACAGATTTCCTTACCATTCATCTCTGCTGGCGCTGCTGGACCATTACACATTGAAACAACACTCACTCGTGCTAAATTCAATGAAATGACAAAATCTCTTGTTGAAAGAACATTAGAACCAATTAAAAACGCATTACGCGATGCTGACTTAACAGTAAATGATATCGATGAAGTCCTCTTAGTTGGTGGATCTACACGTATCCCAGCTGTTCAAGAAGCGGTTAAAAAAGCAACAGGTAAAGAACCTAGCCACTCTGTAAACCCTGATGAAGCAGTTGCAATCGGTGCTGCAATTCAAGGTGGTGTATTAAAAGGTGATGTTAAAGACGTCTTATTACTTGACGTAACACCATTAACATTAGGTATCGAAACAATGGGTGGTGTAATGACTCCATTGATTCCAAGAAACACAACAATCCCAACTAAAAAATCTCAGGTTTTCTCTACTGCAGCAGATAACCAACCAGCAGTGGACATCAAAGTTTTACAAGGTGAACGTCCAATGGCTGCTGACAACAAAGTGTTAGGTAACTTCCAATTAACAGGAATTGCACCTGCACGTCGTGGTATTCCACAAATCGAAGTTACATTCGACATTGATGCTAACGGTATCGTAAACGTAAGCGCAAAAGATAAAGCTTCTGGAAAAGAACAGACCATCGTGATTCAAAACTCTAACGGTTTATCCGAAGATGAAATCGATCGTATGGTTAAAGAAGCAGAAAGCCACAAAGCAGCAGATGATGCGAAAAAAGCGGAAGTTGAAACTCGCAACAAAGCGGATGCATTCATCGCTCAAATCGATGCTATGTTAGAAGACAACAAAGATAGCCTGCCAGAAGATCAAGCCAAACAGTTAAAAGACAAACGTGATGAACTGCAAAAAGCACTCGATGAAAACGATATGGCTAAAGTTGAATCCTTCATGTCTGAATTAGAAAAAGCTGCTCAAGCTGCTTCTGCTGCAATGTATCAAAACGGCAACAATAACAACGAGGATCAAAACAACAACGCAAATGGCGATGATGTTGTTGATGCTGAATTCACAGAAAAGAAATAAGTTGCCCACACAAGCTTTAAACAATCCATCGTGATAAACGCTTAAAGAACGGCACATTTTTAATAAAAGTGTGAGCCATTCGCGACAATTGGCGTCATGCTTAGGCAAATAGGAACGAATTTGATATCCTAAAACACGATAAAAATGAAGCACTCTAAGCTACAGGGGTTTTCACTTCTGTAGCTTTCTGCATGAGAAGGGAGAAAGAGAATGTCTCAGCCCAAAGACCTATATGAAATCCTTGGTGTCAGTCGTGATGCTAGCCAAGAAGAGATCAAGAAAGCCTACCGCAAACTAGCTCGCAAATATCATCCGGATGTAAACAAAGAACCGGATGCCGAAGAAAAATTTAAAGAAATCAACGGCGCTTATGAAGTTCTCGGAAACGAAGAAAAGCGTAGACAATACGACCGATTTGGAACAACAGATGGTCAGGCCGGAGGATTCGATTTCTCCAGCTTCTTTGATCAAGGCGATCCATTTGGTGATTTATTCAATATGTTCACCGGTGGTTCAACGTATAGCCAAGCCAACTATCGGACAGCGCCACGTCGTGGAGAAGATCAATATCAGCGCATGACCATTGAGTTCATGGAAGCTATTGAAGGAACAACAAGAACAATTCGTCTTGATATAGATGAACCATGTGATCATTGCCATGGATCTGGGGCAGAATCCAAAGACGATGTACAAACATGCTCACGATGCAACGGTCGTGGTTATGTCGTTGAAGTCACGAATTCCTTATTTGGTCAAGTTCAAAGACAAACTACATGTCCAGAATGTCATGGAACAGGACAAACGATTAAAAATAAATGTCATGCCTGCAACGGAAGTGGTTTCCATCACGTTCGTAAAGAATTGGAAATCAAAATTCCACAAGGCATTATGTCCGGTCAACGCATCCGCTTAGCAGGAAAAGGTGGAAGCGGCATGAACGGTGGTCCAAATGGCGATTTATATATCGAAATTTTTGTCAAAGAACATCCAGTCTTCAAACGGGATGGTCAAGACATTTATATCGAAGTACCAATCTCAGCAATCGATGCCACTTTAGGTAAAAGCTTAAAAGTGCCAACAGTGCATGGAGATGTCGATTTGAATATCCCTGGCGGGACTCAACCTGGACAACGCTTCCGCTTAAAAGGACAAGGTGTTCCTTACGGCAAAGCAAGTGGTGACCAATATGTCGATGTCAAAGTCGAAATTCCTAAAAAAGTGACCGATGCGGAACGTGAATTGTATGAACAAATCCGTGACCATCGGGCAAAAACTGAAGAAGATGGACCATTTGAAAAGTTCAAAAAATTCTTCTCCGGAAAATAGAAATAAACATATAAGAGGATGAATGGAAGTAGATTCTTCCTTACGCAAATGATAAGGAAAGGAGCGATACTATGGCAGACAACAAAAGACTTTATTCGATTTTAGGCATTACGCCCGATGCGGATGATAAAGAAATAAAAAAAGCATATCGCAAACTCGCCAGAAAATATCACCCTGATGTCAACAAAGACAAAGGGGCAGAAGAAAAATTCAAAGAAATTAATATGGCAAATGAAGTTCTTTCCGATCCGAAGCGCCGTGCTCAATATGATCAATATGGCGAAATTGCGTTAGATCCAAACTTTAACGAAAACGTCTTTAACCAACAAAGCGGTGGCTTTGGCGGGGCGGGATTTAATTTTGAAGACCTCTTTGGCCAAGGTGGTGGATCGTTTAGATCTAGTGGCTTTGGTGGATTTGAAGATTTATTTGGTCGACAAAGCTCTCGCCCACGCAAAGGGGAAGATAGGAATACCAAAATTTCGATCAGCTTTATGGAAGCAGCCAAAGGGGCAACGAAAACATTTAGCTTTAATATTCAAAAATCCAATGGCAGTGTGGAACCTTTGACTTTAGAAGTTAAAATTCCAGCCGGAATTCGCGAAGGCCAAAAAATTCGTATTGCGAATAAAGGGGAACCAGGATGGAATGGCGGACCAGCTGGCGATTTGTATTTAGAAGTCAGTATTCGCCCAGATCGAAAATTCACACGCGATGGCCTAAATATCGAAGTCGTTGTCGATGTGAATTATATCGATGCCGCACTTGGCGGAACAATTGATGTACCAACATTGGATGGCGTGGTGGAAATGAAAATTCCAGCTGGAATCCAAGCGGATCAAAAGTTGCGTTTAAAAGGCAAAGGGATTGCCAGCGCCAAAGGAACAGGAGATGAATTTGCGAAAATTCGCATCACAGTTCCTAAACATCTAAGCGAAAAAGAAAAAGAATTATTCGAACAACTTCGCAATATTCAAGCGCATTAGAAAGTGTAAACGGCAAAGGGACATGAAACCCTTTGTCGTTTTTTTACGCAAAATTCAGGTGGTTTGTCTTGATGAACAATAGAAATGGGCTGATAATAAAGAATATTTGTGCAAAAGCCCTAAAATGCGGATGGACGAAGTGAGGATTAAATATGGATGAAAAGAAAATCGTAAATCTAGAAGAAGATTTAACAACTGAACATACCAACGAACCTGTTTCTTTAGAAGAACAAGCAGAACAGAAAATGCAAAAAACGATTTTAACAACAGATCAACAAACAGAAAAAGTGCTAGCAGATGAACCAGAAGTTGAACTCGTTGACGAAAATGAAATGCCAAATGAACAAGCACAAGAAGTACCTCTCGTGCTCGATGCAAATATTACAAGTGAAGAAGAGATTGAAATTGATCACACAGAAGAGATCAATCAAATCAATGCCCAAATTCAACAAACTTATGCCAAATATAAACGAACAATGATTTATTTAGTGGCTTGTTTTGTGATTTATATTGTCTTCATGTTTGTCGTTAAAGAATCATGGAGCGTATATGTTGTTTTGGCCAACTGTGTCGCGATGATTGCTTTAGCTGTATACGACACGCGTTTAACACGTAAAATTCGAAGACTTGCGACAGAACGTGGTCGTTTGATGGAAGAATCCAAAGTGGCCAATGGTCAGGCAGTGGCAACCGACTTACCTATGGTTGAAAATGCGCAATCTTTAAACGATCTTCCTCGCCAATTTACAGTTTTAGATGATATCGAATTTGAAGATGGAACAGTTGCTGAACATATCGTTGTCTCTCCTTATGGAATTGCCGTAGTTGGCGATGAATCACTCAAAGACAATGTGCTGCAAGCATTAGATCAATGTGGTGTGGACCAGGCAGAAGAACTAGTAATGTTCTATGATCCAAATGAAGAAACAAGTGAACTCGTTCAAAAAATTTTACAAGTCAATGTCAATTGTTTAGATGAAAGACAAATTATGCAGATCCTGCTTAATTTAACAGGACTTAGCAAATAGTCGATATAAATCAATAGTGGAGCCGATCCGATCGGTTCCACTTTTTTTAGAAGTGTATCGGGCATGGCACACATCTAGGTGGTGTAAGACCACTATGATAGCGTATCTTCGCAACCGCTAACCATTAGCTTAAGGCAAGGGGGTCACCGGTAACGGGGATTCTAAAAGAAGCCGGCGGCAAAGTTCCGGCCAGAGGAACACGAAGCACATCAAGCTATAGATTGGAGATGAGTAGAAAGGTGAAGGTATCGCATGAAAGAGAGGAGCAGAAAAAATATATACATCTGAGAAGGAAAAGTCTTTAAGCCAGGGAGAATTTCTTTTCAGCTATCTCAGGCGCTTTCCACGCTATATGAATACGAACCGCCTAGTGCCGAACGGCATGTTGAGTAGAGTGAAAGGAAATTTAGATAGACCCTACTCGATTCAATAAGCATTAGAATTCTGATTCCTATGAATGAAAAATTGTTTAATTGAAGGTTAATTAAAAAATAAAGTGTGATACATTTAAAATAATGAAAGGCTTTTTAAAAATATGGTTATGAAATTCCTGATATAAATCCCTGCGCGTATAAATATGAAACAGTTGAATGGCGCAGGGGAAGATAATGCAAATAACAAAAGGAGATTAAAATGCAGAAGAAAAACGCTTTCGTCGCTATTCTTATGGCAGTGGTTGTTATGTTAAATGTGCTTATTTGCCCTGTTTTTGCTGAGTATAATAAAAGATATTTGACTAAAGAAGTAGTTAATTTTAACAACGGCATTGTTCATATGCTTTGCGATAATTTAGGACTTGAAGTTGACTTATCGAGAGCTAAGCCTCTTAACGATTCGAATAAAGAACCAAGATATATGTATATTCCTTTTTCTGAAGGCGGGTATTTGATTTATGACTCACAAGAAAATTTCGTAACTGAATTTAGTGAAAGTGAAGAAAATGAAATAGCCTTCGATGGTGCTGATTATATTTATGCTGGTCCTCGTTCGCTTTACAAGATTATTGAAGGTGGTTTATTTAATATCCAAACGAAAGAATTTGTGAATGCACAAGAAGAATTTATGCATGGAATTAAAGAATTAGAAAATGACATTTCAGTAGCTGTTCGGGAAAACGAGGCAAAAATAGGGATTGAAATGCTTTCAACAAATGCTACAAGTACAATTTCTGGGCCTCTTCCCAACTATCATCATAATCCTGATGGAAGATGCGGAGCGACTGCGGCAGCTATGTTATTACGTTGGTATGATATTTATCGAAATGGGAAATATGTACCGAGCAACCTTGAAAGTAGTTCTGGGGTTGCTCTAATTGATCATCTTTGGAGTAAGATGAAAAGTTCGACTCATTCAGGAGCTTATCCAGGAGTTGTTTATGTAGAAATGATGAATTACATTAACACACAAGGAATTTCTCATGCTGGTGGGATAGATGTATATAGCAATGAGTATGTTATTGGTAGAGTTGACTCATATGGAACACCTTTCCTATTGAACGTTTTGAACCATCCTAAATACGAAAATCACTTTGTAACGGGATATGGGTATTATTCAGATTCTACCGGATTTTATCCAATCGTAAATGATGGATGGGGGAATAGAAACATAAAAATCCACTCTAACTATGCCCATCAAATCATATGGTAATTTGAAATGAAAAAAGAATTATTTGCTTTTCTCATATTGGTTTTGATTACTTGTTTTGGGATATTCTTTCTCACTTCAAATGGTCACAGTTCACCGATGAATTATCTTGTTGGCCAAGTCATATCAAAAGAGGGCAACACGTTAACGATTGAAGTGGATCATGAAAAATCTAATTTAAAAACGCCTTTAACAGAAAGTGTTTATTCCGTTGATGTAAAGGATATTGGAAGCTATTTTACCGATCCACAGATCGGAGATACCGTTCGGATTACTTGTAGTAAAGATATGAGTTTTCTTATTGCGATTTATGATGAAGATGAAGTGATAAATGATGCTGTAAGTACGGAATTGAACTGATCTCGGCAATAAATTGTCGAAGTAGAAAATTATAATGTTTTAAAAAGGCGCATGAACACAAGAGATGTAACTCTCGAGTAAGCATGCATCTTTTTTTTGCACTTTAAAATTTGATGAGGTGTTTTTTGACCTCAAACATTTTATAGCGAAGAATTTAATCGGATTCTTCGCTGATTTCTTTTGTGCGGTATAGCTCTCTCCTGTCAGGAGAAAGTTCGTATGCATCAAATGAATGACGTGCATTATGTTATATAGCTTTTTGAAATAAAGAAAATGTAGAGTAATGAGTGAAGCTCTCCGAGGACGCCTTTGCGGGATCGGCACGCGGCCGGAGCGGACTCCTTCTGCTGCTAAGGGAGTTCCTTTTGTCACACCGATCGCCTTGTCTTGCACTGTGGTGCGTGCGAATCGTTCAGCGACGACCGACGCGGCAAAAGGAATTAAAACATTCTTATATGTAAATTTTATGAAAAAGAATAGAAGGAAAAGGATCGTTTAAATAGAGTTTGCGTCTCAATTTCTTTTTATCCCATATTGCCAGAATTGGTTATTTTTAAATTGCACAAATTGGTAGTTCTTATATTGCGTTTTACATCAGTGCAACTAAAACCCATGTATGTCGACCACCAGAAAGTACCTTTCTAGGTTTCACCTTTTGGAAAGGAAAAGACGGATGGAAGGCAAAACCGGCAAATGACCGTAAACAAAGACTCTATGACAAAATTAAAGAAGTTCTTTGTAGAAAAAGAGCGGCTGCATCACCATTAAAAGACGTGTTTACAAAAGTAAACCAAATCGTCAGAAGTTGGATTAACTATTTTAGCATTGGTTCGATGAAAAAGTTCCTGACTAAGTTCGGCGAGTGGCTCAGGCATAAAATTCGAGTTGTCATATTGAAGCAGTGGAAAAGACCACGAACAATCTTTGATAACCTGATGAAATTGAATCGCATATCTAAATGGCCTTTAGAATCTGAATTGATCAGACAAACGGCCAACTCCAGGCTAGGCCTATATAGGACAGCAGGAATGCGAACAGTGAACTTTCTGATCTCACCAAATATTTTGGCAATGAGAAAAGGAGATCGACCAGGATTGATCGATCCCCTTAATCTCTATTTATCATTTTATAACGCATGAAATAAAACTGTAAAGCTGTAGCGCTGTATACGAGAACCGTACGTACGGTGCAATGAGAGGGACGGAAATTTAATTAATCCCCCTCTACCTTCTCAAGTCAGGAATGAATTGATTATTCGCTTTCTACAATAGGTTCGGCTTCTTCATCTTTGAGCAAGTATTTCCATTCGAAATGGTGATGGATGAAATAAATAGTCGCAATGGATAAGGCAACTAAAAGAACTTCTTGAGCGATTCTTGGTAAATGCCAAAGATCAATCCAACAAATACCAACATAAAGAAGTAAGAAGACTTCCAGATAGACAACTATCAACATCCAATAGCGACGGTTGGTGATGGCGCGTTTCATTTGAAAAGCAAAGCCAGCAAAAAGAATCATCATGGATATAGCCTCGGTCATCGCCATCCAAAGATTGGCAACTTCATTAGGATTGTTCGAAGGTTGTAATCCCGAAAATAAAGAATCAAGGGCGATAAAACCAATAAAAATTGCTTCATAACAAGTCCCTTCGACAAACCCGATCAAAAGGGCGTGGGAGCTTCGTTCTCGTTTAAATGAACGACCATAAAATAACAACGTAAAGGCGAGAATCAAAAAGGCGAAAGTCGCACAATAAACAACCGCAAAAGATGAAGTTTGCGCTAAGATTTGTTGGAACCAATCTTGATCATAGAAAATGGCAGGTAAAATCATCCAAACACAAAGGTAGGAGAGGATTAAAGCTGATGCGCCTTTAATTGCTGGTTTCCAACCTCCTTCTTGAATAAAACAATACAGTAAAATAGCGAGCATCGGTAAAACGGAGCTCATTAAAACAAGGACAATATGGGAGAATAGAAACATAGAAGTCTCCTTTCTAATATGGAATATTAATGGATTCAATGCGAATAGAAATTCCGTGTAAAGTTAAAACGTTATCATTATATCATTGCAATTGAAAATCAGAAAAAAGCGTAATGTTCTTTGAGCATATAAAATTGAGCAAAATAGAAAGTAGCTAAACGATTGCGAAACTAGACGATTTGATTTGTTTTTTAGACCAAAGATGGATTGATTAATAATCTGGATTACAATAAGAAGAAAGATAAAGTAGGTGATCGAAATGAAAGGGCATGGAAAGAAGGGTTCTGTAAAACGGAAAAAAACGTGGCGTATTTTTGTCTTGGTGTCCTGCATGAGTATGTCGATGGTTTTTGGTGGATGTACCAAAAAAGATGTTGTGCGCGTTGCGGTCAGTGAAGAACAACACGTACAAATCTTCGCTGAATTGTTTTGCCAATTGGCAAAAGAAAAAGATATTCCATGTGAAACAAGGAAAACTCAATCCGGAATCGCGAATATTCATCCCGCATTAGAAAACGATTCACTACAAGTCGGGCTGGAATATACACAAACGGCTTGGTCAAATATTTTACAAAAACATACGACTTATCGTCCCAATGATTTAACCGAACTCCAGCGTGAATATCAAAAACGCAATTTGTATTGGTGTAATCTTCCACGAGTTGAAGATGCTTACTCATTAGCGGTGAGTCAAGAAACAGCAAAGAAATATGATCTGCAAACACTTAGTGATCTAGCTAAGGTAAGCGAGGCACTTGTTATTGGAGCCCCAACATTATTTTTTGAAGAAGCAGACGCATATCCTTTGATCAAGGAAAGCTATGGCATGAGCTTTAAGACAACGGTGAATATTTCTGAACAAGATGTAGCATCCAATATATTGGATCAAAAAGTGGATGTGGTCTCTGCCCATTCTTTAGATGGCGGAATGCGAGCTGCAGACCTTGTTGTGTTAGAAGATGATTTAAATGTAGGAGTTGTTGCGACGGTGGGCGTTGTTATAAGCAAGCCGGCGATGATGGCACATCCCCAACTTAATGTTGTCGCACAAGAGATCGGTCGGATTTTGACGAGTGAGCAATTAGCGGATCTTTCGCAAGACGTTTTAAATGGCGTATCGACACCAGAAGAAATTGCTAGACAGTTATTGATCGAAAATGATTTGATTGAACCTAAAAATTAAAAAGCAAAAGAATAACGCAAAGGGGATTTTGTACGAAAAATCCTCTTTTTTTCTACATTTTTTTGAAACAATAAAAAAGTAGAAAAAAAGCGTGTTGCATAGAGTTGCCAAGTGGTGATGAATAATCGAAATAGATTGATATTCAATACTAATAGAGATAAATATACATCTTATATATAATATTAATTGTCATATCGTGTGAAAAGAAAGATGAAGAGGAATGTGGAATATGGCGCAACATAATGCAACATAAAAAAACAGGGAGAGCATAAAAAGAAGGGAAAAGACCTTAATTTTGAACGAATTATGCAATTGATGCACTGTTGCATTGCGTGTTGCATATTGCACGGCGAATACAACATATTCGAAAAAAATAAAAATGTAATGCTTTTCAAAAGGTTATTCGCTATAATTAGGACGTACAGATTATAAAAAACGAACAAGCGGCGAAAAACGTAAGTGCTTTCGCAAAAATGCTTCGAATTGCGCAAACGAATGCTTCGCAAGGATAAAGATTTGCAAATGAGATCGAAATTATTATGAAAATGTGACGCGAATCTCGGTTCTGATTTGTTCTGTGTTTTTATGATCAAAACGATTAAAAAAGTCTGCACAACACCTCTAATAAAGAAACAATACTTCTTGGTGCAGACAGGGGAGGAATTATGAAAAACTGGCAAAAATTTGCTGCGGCCGCATTAGCTGGATCTATGGCATTAGTAGGATGCTCCAATAATGGTGGTGGAGAAGCATCATCCACAGCAGCAGCTGGAGATGCATCAAAAGGTAAAGTTTATTATTTAAACTTCAAACCAGAAGCTGATGCAGCTTGGCAAGAAATGGCTAAAAAATATACTGAAGAAACTGGAACAGAAGTACAGATCGTTACAGCTGCAAGTGGGAACTATGAAACAACATTAATGTCCGAAATGGGCAAAAGTAGTGCACCAACTTTATTCCAAGTTAACGGTCCTGTAGGTCTGAAAAACTGGGAAGACTATGCATATAATTTAGCAGATACTCCAATTGTTTCTGAACTGACAAGCAAAGATTACACTTTAACAAGCAGCAATGGCGATACAGCAGCAATTGCTTATGCAGTTGAATCTTATGGAATTATCACAAACGTTGAATTATTAGAAAAAGCTGGTTATACAACAGACGACATCCAATCTTTTGAAGATCTGAAAAAAGTAGCTGAAGATATCCAATCTCGTAAAGATGAACTCGGATTTGCAGCATTCACATCTGCTGGTATGGATGGTTCCTCTGACTGGCGTTTCAAAACTCACTTAGCAAATATGCCTTTATATTTCGAATATAAAGAAGATGGCGTATCTGATAAAGAAGAATTGAAAGGTACTTACTTAGACAACTACCGTCAGATTTTTGATCTTTATATCAACAACTCCACTACTCCAGGTGCAGATTTAGCAAGCAAAACTGCAGATGATAGTGAACGTGAATTCACAAGTGGTGAAGCAGTATTCTTCCAGAACGGTTCTTGGGAATACAACAACTTAATCGATGCTGGCATGACTGATGACCAAATCACAATGATTCCTATTTATATCGGTGCTGGCGATGAAGCAAACCAAGGTTTAACAACTGGTACTGAAAACTACTGGGTTGTCAATAAAGACGCAAATCCTGATGATATTGCAGCTACGTTAGAATTCATGAACTGGATGGTTACGAATAAAGAAGGTACAACATTCATGGCTGATAAATTAGGATTAACAATCCCATTTAAAAAAGCAAAAGAATCTCCAAACGTATTTGTTAAAAAAGATATTGAATTAACAGCTGAAGGCAAAACTCCAGTATCTTGGAACTTCCCAACAATGCCATCTGAAGAATGGAAAAACGGTGTTGGTGCAGCATTAACTGCTTACGCAGCTGATCCAACAGATGCAAACTGGGATGCAGTAGTATCTGCATTCGTTGATGGCTGGAAAGCTGAAAAAGAACTCACTAAATAAGGTTTAAATCAACCGTCATTCACCCAATAGAATTAAATGAAACAATGAAATGCGCAGGTGGGGGAAATAAGCTTTCTGCCTGCGCTTTCTACTTTTCATAAATAGCTAAAAATGAGTTATAAATTCATATATTTGATTTATTCCATAAAACGATATCGAAAATGTTTGCGATAAGTGATCGAAATTTCTAAAGATGGTTGGAATGATCATATATTGTGAACAAAAAAGAAAGCTCGAAACAAGGAAATTGAAAGATAGGAGAAGACTATGGAAAAGGCTCTAAAAAAATATGCCTGGATCTTCGTTCTTCCGACATTGGCAGCTTTCACGATTGGATTTATCATCCCATTCTTTGAAGGTTTGTATTTGTCCTTCTGCCAATTTACAACAGTAGGAAATGCAAAATTTATCGGAATTTCGAACTATATTAATGCGCTCGGAGACCCTCAATTTATTCAATCCGCATGGTTTACCATTTGTGTAACTGTAGTGAATATCCTGGCAATTAATATTTTGGCATTTGCGCTCGCAATGGCTTTAACAGAAAAATTAAAAGGTACAAACTTCTTTAGAACAATCTTCTTTATGCCAAACTTAATTGGTGGGATCGTTCTAGGTTACATTTGGCAGATTTTAATTAACGGGATTTTGTCCTTATGTGCACAACCATTGTTGAAGTTGAATCCAACCGCTGGGTTCTGGGGCATCATTATTTTGATGTGCTGGCAACAGATTGGTTATATGATGATCATTTATATCGCGGGTCTGCAAAACGTCCCAGATGATTTGATTGAAGCAGCCAAAATCGATGGTGCGAATGATTGGCAAATTTTATGGAAAATTAAAATTCCAATGATGATGCCATCGATCACGATCTGCGTATTCTTAACGCTGACAAACTCTTTAAAATTATTCGATCAAAACTTAGCTTTAACCGCTGGCGAACCAAGCCACGCAACCGAAATGCTCGCGATGAACATTTACAACACATTCTACTTCCGTGCAGGTCCAGCATGGAAAGGAATTGGTCAGGCTAAATCGGTTATTTTCTCCATTGTGGTCATCCTCATTGGATTCTTGCAGTTGAAGAGCACAAGAAGTAAGGAGGTTCAAGCATAATGAAAGAAAGATCAAAAGTATTTCAGATCCTCCTGTTTGTCTTGATGTGTGTCTTAACGGTTTTGTGGGTTTATCCAATTTTCATGATTTTGGTCAATGCCCTCAAAGTTGAAAGCGCCATTACAACAAGTACTGTATTCAGCTTACCTAGTGCTGAAAAATTTGCGGGTTTTGAAAACTTTGCGAAAGCATTGCATTCGCAAGGATTCCTCGCTTCTTTAGGGTATTCAACATTAATTACGGTGACTTCCGTTGCAGCGATCATCCTTTGTTGTTCGATGTGTGCATGGTATATCACTCGTGTGAAATCAAAAATTAATAACTTCTTATATTATCTGTTTGTATTCTCCATGGTTGTTCCATTCCAAATGGTCATGTTCACCTTGTCCCAAACAGCAGATATATTAAAACTCAATACGCCATATAACATCTGGATCATTTATTTAGGATTTGGATCCGGTTTGGCTGTCTTTATGTTCGCGGGATTTGTTAAATCAATTCCTGTTGAAATTGAAGAAGCAGCATTGATCGACGGATGTTCCCCATTGCAGATTTTCTTTAAAATTGTAGTTCCAATTTTAAAACCAACAATGGTATCCGTAACAATCTTGCAAGCAATGTGGGTTTGGAATGACTATCTATTACCAACGCTGGTATTGGATATCACCAAATACAAAACGATTCCAATGCTGATTCAGCACTTCCGTGGAAGCTATGGACGTGTAGCGATGGGACCAATGATGGCATCGATCATCATGACCATCATCCCAATTGTTATTGTTTATATTTTAGGTCAAAAACATATTATTAAAGGCGTTGCCGCAGGTGCGGTGAAAGGATAAGTCTTTTGGCAAAAGTCACCATGAAAGAAATCGCAAAAGCATCGGGGTGGTCTTTAGGGACTGTCTCGCGTGTGCTAAGCGATGCACCTGGTGTCAATGAAAAAGCAAGAGAAGAAGTTTTACAAACAGCACGTCGTTTAAACTATCAGAAAAACGATATTGCGAGTGCCTTACGGCAAAAAAGACCAGAGGGAATTTTCATCGTCGTTGTCGCAAACGGAAGCCCAATTTTTGATCAACTCGCATTTCGCTTAAAAGATCACCTAGAAACTCTTGGTAAACGGGTCCATTTGTTGAGAGTCCAACCCGACCAAGATGAAGGAGAACTGACATTAAGCCAGATGCGACAATCGATGCCAAGCGCCATTGTATTTTTAGGCACACGGCGTGAAAAGCTTCGTAAGTTATACGGCCGGATCCCCATTCCGGCCGTTTCTGTTGGTGCGAATTTGGGCAACTGGCCCGATACGAACCTCGTTTCCTTCTCGTTACCCGATACTGAGATTTTTCAACAAGTCACAGAGAGTTTATTTGAAGAAGGTAAAGATGAAATTGGTGTGATCATGAATGATCGCTTTGCCTATAGTGAACTGGCGGATCGTTATTTAGGAATTCAATACGCCTGCTATTCACGAAATCGAATTTTGCAAGAAAATGAAATGACGACGCTTCAACCTTCTACTTATGAAGGTGGATATGAAGGTTTAAAACAATTGCTGGCTAAAAACGGAAAATTAAATGCGGTATTAGTGGGCAATGAAGAACAAGCGATTGGTCTTTTACGCGCCGCAAAAGATTTAAATATTGTCGTTGGACAAGATCTTGTTGTTTTTGCGATGGATTTAAGTGAGGCTTCTCATTATTCCATTCCCCGACTTTCGGGAATCAAACGCGACTTAGATCAAGATGTCATTCATATCATTGCCACGTTAAACGATTTAGAAACTAAATTTTCTAACGAAGTACCAAGACATCAAGAACTAGCATGGTCTGTCGAATGGCAAGATTCTTGTTGGCGAATTGAAACGATTGAATCGCTCAAGTAAAAGGAAAATGAGACGATTTAAAACTTGCAACACCATTGACTGAGGAAAAGTAAAATTGAATATTCAAACATAAATGAGTCATTGAAATCATAGAGATCATGTGCGTTAAAGTTGAATGCATATGAAGAAAGGAATGATGATTATGAGAAAAAATGGAGTGCTCCTTCACATCACAAGTCTTCCAAGTAAATACGGAATTGGAACGCTAGGGAAAGAAGCATATGCCTTCGTTGATTTTCTAAAACGCGCCGATCAACAAATTTGGCAAGTATTACCCGTATGCCCAACCGGATATGGAGATTCTCCTTATGCTTCTTATTCCACATTTGCGGGAAACCCATATTTAATTGATTTGGAAACATTAGAAGAAGAAGGTCTATTAAAACCAGAAGAATATCAAAATTTAACTTGGTATGAACAAGAAGACCAAGTAGATTTTGGTAAAATGTACACCCAACGTTATCCAATTTTAGAAAAAGCATCGAGTCGCTTTTTACAAAATCCAACACCAGACTATGTAGAGTTCTGCAAAGGCCATGCAAGTTGGCTAGATGACTACGCTTTATTCATGGCATTAAAAGATTTACACCAAGGTAAACCTTGGTTGGAATGGGAAACCCCTTATCGCAAATATGATGCCAAAGCGGTTCAAGCTTGGACACAAGACAACCAAGCACGTGTGGATTACTACAAGTCTTTACAATATTTTTTCTTCACGCAATGGGAAAAACTGCGCCAATATGCCAACAAAAACGGCATTTCCATTTTAGGTGACTTACCTATTTATGTCGCATTAGATTCTGTTGATGCTTGGAGTCATCCAGAGTTATTCATGTTTGATGAAGATGGAAAACCATCCTTAGTTGCGGGATGCCCACCTGATGGCTTCTCGGAAGATGGTCAGTTATGGGGAAATCCAATTTACAATTGGGAATATCATAAAGAAACTGGCTATGCATGGTGGATTAATCGAATCGATCATGCGACAAAAGTTATGGATATTTTACGAATTGACCATTTCCGTGGCTTTGATTCCTACTATGCAATTCCAGCGGGAGCAACGACTGCTAAAGTTGGAGAATGGTTACAAGGACCAGGAATTGATTTATTTAAAGCAATTGAAGCAAAACTAGGTAAGAAAGAAATCATTGCCGAAGATTTGGGATACTTAACTGATTCTGTAAAACAATTGTTGGCGGATAGTGGATTTCCAGGAATGAAAGTTTTAGAATTCGCATTTGATTCTCGCGATGGATCTGGTGCTGAATATTTACCTTATAACTATCCTAAAAACTGCGTTGCTTATGCCGGAACACATGATAACGACACGATTCAAGGTTGGTTTCAAATGATCAACGATGGAGATCGTAAATACGCGCAAGACTTCATGGATGCCTACAATCCTGGCGAATACCATTGGGAAATGATGCGCACGGTGATCGCTTCTCCAGCCGATACAACAATCGTGCAAGCGCAAGATTTATTAGGATTAGATTCTTCTAGCCGCATGAATACACCAGGTAAAATGGGTGGAAACTGGACTTGGCGTTTAAAACCAGGGCAGATCAATGCTGATGTAGAAGGAACATTAAAATGGGTGACTGACTTATATGGACGTGCCCCAATGAAGAAAAAAGTAGTCGAAGACGAAAAAGAAACTGAAGAAAAAGAATAATTGTTGTATTTGAGGTGGATCAAAATACAGACAATTTAAAAATCCGCAAACGACCGTCAAGTTTATGCGGATTTTTTAAAGAAAAAGGTGGAACAAAGATGTGTGAAAAATCACATCTTGATTCCACTGAATTTGATTTTGATTAACGGTTTTTATTGCGACGATTGCTTTTCCATTTCTCGAGGCGACTTTCAATTTCTTGTGCTTCGCGTTTGGAAATCATATATTTCCCTTTTTTGCAGGATAATTCAACGAGGCGAGAACCATAAGGTTCAAGAGAATGAATCGTTGAATAAGGGATTTCTTGATCGTGATAAACCAAAGCCTGAGTTCCAAAAATGATGCGCCCATCGTGCCAATGTTGAACCGCTTTGGATGCTAAGAAAATCGCAATCCCGATAAAACATAAATATTCTGGGGGAAAGGAATCGGTATTCGTCAAATTTTGACTTTGAGTCGAGAACGATAAAACAAAAAAAGCCATCACGATATCGAGAAAGAGCCAACCTTGATCGAACGTCGCTTTGGTTGAACCGTTGTGCATTTTCATAAAATTACGTTGAACATCAAAACTCTTTTTAATTGCCGCGACTTGTTTGAATAGAACAATCGTGCTCAATGCACATAACAAAATTCCGAGCGCCCATAGTGTAAAAAAAGCCATACTTAAACCTCAATTTCAAATTTATTCAAAAAATATAGTGTAAAACATTTCATTTTTAGAATGCTAGAAAGAATCTAAAGTGCAAACGCTTTACATTGGAAACTAAAATAAAAAAACATTGGAAATTAGCCTTTTTTAAAGGAAAACCTTAGAGTTCTAATAGAAGACTAAGTCAACAAATTTAAATGGCAAAAATCCTTATAAATTATAGAGCCTCCTCTTAGATTTAGAAAGAGATTCAAAAGTCAAAATGTATATAGTTTGCTGATGAGGATTCTATGTAGTCAAAGATAACAGGATCAATTCCTGTATGCATGAAAGGATTATGAACATGGACATGAATCAAACTCTGCAGGGTATTGCTTCACACTATTATGGTAAAGAACTAAAAGATTGCAATCCACGTGAAGTTTATTATATTCTGCTCGATCTCACGAAAGAATTACTGAAAAGTGTTCCTTCCATTGAAGGAGATCGCAAAATCTACTATATTTCTGCCGAATTTTTAATTGGAAAATTATTATCGAACAACTTAATCAACTTAGGATTATACAAAGAAGTTCGTGATATTTTAGAAGCAAACGGAATTTCTTTAGCAGAAGTTGAAGAATACGAACCAGAACCATCTTTAGGAAATGGTGGTTTAGGTCGTTTGGCAGCTTGCTTTCTCGATTCGATCGCAACATTAGAACTTCCTGGTTATGGAGTGGGATTGAACTACCATTGTGGTCTGTTCCACCAAAAGTTTGAAAACAATAAACAAAAAGAAATCCCTGATCCATGGCTTTCTGATAACTGCTGGGTACAAGATACAGGCAAGTATTACCCAGTTCACTTCAAAAAGGGAACATTGTATGCGCACTTATACGCAATCGATGTTGTCGGCTATACGAAAAAGAAAAACCAATTACTGTTATTCGATTTAGATTGTGTAGATGAATCCATTATTCGTGATGGCATTTCTTTTGATAAAGAAGAAATTCCAAAAAACTTAACACTGTTCCTCTACCCAGATGATAGCGATGAAAATGGCCGCTTATTACGCGTTTACCAACAGTACTTCTTAGTTTCTGCTGGTGCGCAAATGATCTTGGAAGACATTAAAGCGCACGGTTGGTCTTTAGATACATTAAGCCAACACGCCGTAATTCAAATTAACGATACGCACCCATCTATGGTCATTCCTGAACTGATTCGTTTATTAGTTGCAGAAGGAATGGATATGGATGCAGCAATTGAACAAGTAGAAAGAACTTGTGCTTATACAAACCATACAATCCTAGCGGAAGCATTGGAAAAATGGCCAGTTCACTTCTTAAACGAAGTGGCACCAGATTTAATGCCAATTATCGAATACTTAGATCAAAAAGCACGTCAACGCTCCAATAACCCAGCTACTGCAATTATCGATCACGAAAATCGTGTTCATATGGCACACATGGATATCCACTTCTCTCAATCCACAAACGGTGTTGCTAAAATCCATACAGATATTTTGAAAAACACAGAGTTACATGATTTCTATGAACTCTATCCATATAAGTTCAACAATAAGACGAATGGGGCAACGTTCCGTCGTTGGTTACAAGCATGCAACCCAGAATTAACGGCTTGGATCATCTCTAAAATTGGCGATAGCTTCTTAAGCAAAGCGGAGGATTTAACAAAATTACTCGACTATGTCGATGATGAACAAGCTTTAGAAGAACTCGTTGCGATCAAAAAACAGAAAAAAGAAGAATTGGCAACATTCTTAAAAGCACGCCAAGGTATTGAATTAGATACAGATTCGATCTTCGATATTCAAGTGAAACGTCTGCACGAATACAAACGTCAACAGATGAACTTATTATCTGCAATCGCAATGTATCAAGAAATCAAAGCGGGCTACCGTCCAGATCATAAAGTTACAATTATCTTTGGCGCTAAAGCAGCACCTGCTTATGTTCTAGCAAAAGACATTATCCATGCGATTCTTGTATTCTCTAATATCGTAGCTAACGATCCAGTAGTGAGCCAATACATGCAAATCGTGATGATTGAAAACTATGATGTAACATGTGCCGAAAAACTGATCCCAGCAGCGAATATTTCTGAACAAATTTCTTTGGCATCTAAAGAAGCATCCGGAACATCAAACATGAAATTCATGCTCAATGGGGCAGTGACATTAGGTACTGATGATGGGGCCAATGTTGAAATTCACAAATTAGTTGGTGATGAAAATATCTTCATCTTTGGTAAAGACAGTGACACAGTCATTGATCATTATGCAAAAATGGATTACCGTCCAATGGATATTATCCAAGCCAACAACAAGATCGGTGAAATTGTCGACTTCCTTGTGAGTGACGAAATGATGAAAAATGGCGATCCAGAATCTTTACATCGTTTATATAACGACATTTTAAATAAAGACTGGTTCATGGCTCTTCTTGACTTAGATGCTTACATAGCAGCACGTAAAGCAGCTTATGCGGCTTATGAAGATCAGAAAAAATGGGCAAGAATGGCTTTGATCAACATCGCCATGGCAGGTTACTTCTCTTCTGACCGCACAATTGCTCAATATAACAATGATATTTGGCACTTGAAAAAATTAGGTGTGTATACCGATCAAGATGTTGAACTTGTAAGTGCGCAAACTTTAATGGAACAAAAGAAAGCTGCAAAAGAGGCTCAAGCAAAAGAAACAGCTAAAATTCCAGCAGCAAAATCAGCGCCAGTAAAGAAAGTAAACCCAAATCGAAAACCTTCTTCTAAAAGATCTAGTGCTAAAAAAATCAAAAAATAGAGAACAAACCGAATTTGAATAGCCTATTCAAAACTTGGCTAGTATAAAAAGACAAATCCCTTTTAGTCGACCTCGATATGAATAAACAAGAGGTCTCTAAAAGGGATTTTTGTATTGAAAAATAGGGATCAAGTCAAGGGAAGGGTTAGAGAAGGAATAAAAATCCCTTCCTGTTTTTAATGGGCAGGAAGGGAGAAAAAATCAAAATGATTGATGATAATTGATCAAATGATGCGTTATAAACTTTGTTTAAACAAGCATTCCACCATCAACAGATAAAACGGTACCGGTGATATAACTTGCTTTGTCAGATGCTAAAAAGACAAAGGCATTGGCAATATCTTCTGCCTCACCAATTCTTTTCATTGGGATGGCTTGAATCATTGGTTGAATCATCTGTTCAGGCAAAGCACGAACCATGTCTGTAGCTGTGATTCCCGGTGCAACGGCATTGACGCGAATATTGTATTTTCCAAGTTCACGAGCTAAGGAAATCGTTAGACCATTGACCGCAAATTTAGAAACTGGATAAGCAACCCCAGAAGGCTGACCTTGGCGAGAAACCATGCTCGATGTGTTTAAAATCACGCCGTGTCCTTGTTCTTTCATGATTTTTGCAGCGGCGTTAGCACAAACAAATGTAGCGTTCACGTTAAGATCCATGACTTTTTTAAATAAGTCGAGTGTGTAATCCATAAATGGCGTGGATTCAGAGAGGCCAGCATTGTTGACTAATACATCGAGGGAGCCATATTTTTCTTTGATGTCGCTAAAATCAGCAAAAATTGAGGCTTCGTCGGTTAAAGAAGTCCATCGTCCTTCAACATGATCATGATTTAATTCGTTTAATGCTTTGGATACTGTTTCTTGGCGAGAACCATACAAAACGACTTGGTAGTCAGCTTCTAAAAAAGCTTTAACGGTCGCAAATCCAATCCCGCGGGTACCACCAGTAATCACACAAACTTTATTTGGCATATTCTTGCTCCTTTCGTTCCAGTAGGAATTAGTATAGTTTTAGTATAAGTGATTTCGCTAAAAAAATAAAAAAGATTGTGAAATATTTTAGGAAAATAACATATTTAAAGTTGCTCTATCCATTGATGAAAGGGATGAGTCAAAAAAAGAAGCTACAGAATTTGTAGCTTCTTTTTTTGAGGAGGTTTTTGAAGTATAAGCCGTTCTTAACAAGCGATCATTAAGCGTTGAAAACAAGTTGTCCAGTTGTTGGATCTACATCAACGAGAATGTTGTTTTCTGTTTCTTTATCAAAAATTTGAATGTATTCAGTATTAAATGCGAGTTGGATCGTATCACCCACACGAGCAGCTGTGGATGGATCAACTGCAGCTGTGATTTGAACACCATTGCAGTTGACATATAAGTTACAAGTGGAACCTAACATTTCATACACTTCAACTTTACCGCTAGCAAGCGCATCTTTTGCTTTTTCGAGATCTTCTGGTTGGTCAGAAAGGTTTTCAGGACGAATACCCAAAGTGACAACTTGACCATCTGTATAACCTTTTTGTTTTAAACGAGCTGCTTTTGCTGCTGGTAATAAAATGTGGTCGTTACCGAGTGTTAAATATACTTTATCTTCTTTTTCTGTAATTGTTGCATCCATGAAGTTCATTTGTGGGCTACCGATAAAGCCGGCAACGAATTTGTTAACTGGATATTTGTATAAGTTATTAGGTGTATCGATTTGTTGCACTTCACCATTACTCATTACGACGATGCGATCTCCTAAAGTCATCGCTTCGGTTTGGTCATGTGTAACATAAATAATAGTAGAACCTAATTTTTCGTGTAGACGAGAAATTTCAACACGCATCTGCCCTCTTAGTTTGGCATCAAGGTTGGATAAAGGTTCGTCCATTAATAATACTTTTGGATGACGAACGATCGCACGCCCCATGGCAACACGTTGTCTTTGACCACCGGAAAGAGCTTTTGGTTTACGGTCTAATAAACTTTCCAGGCCCAAAGTTTTGGCAGCTTCTGCAACACGAGCATTGATTTCATCTTTTGGTAATTTAGCGATCTTTAATGGGAATTCCATATTTTCGCGAACAGTCATATGTGGGTATAGCGCATAGCTTTGGAAAACCATGGCGATATCACGGTCTTTTGGATCGAGATCATTCACGCGTTTGCCATCGATGACTAAATCACCAGAAGTGATTTCTTCTAGTCCGGCAACCATGCGCAAAGTTGTTGATTTACCACAACCAGATGGACCGACGAAAATGACGAATTCACCATCTTTGATATCGAGGTTAAAGTCTTGAACTGCTTCATACCCGTTTGGATAGATTTTTTTAATATGTTTTAAATTTAATTCGGACATACATTCTCCTTGTTATTGGACTACAGATTTTATAAAACACAAAAAGGATAGGATATAACCTGAATAGTCCATGATTTATACAGTATTTGATGTTGTTTTATCTATGCTTAGGATACCTTTTATAGGAAGCGGTTACAAGAGATTGAGCATGAAACGTTTCAAAACAAGAAAGACAAAAAACAGAAGAGAAATGATGCGATTTGCGGCAAGAAATGACTTTTCAAAAACAAACTCTAATTAGTAAAATTTTATCAAATTCACTGTAGAATTTAGTAAATATTTCGAATGAAAGTCTTCTGAAAGCGCTGTTTGTGCGATACAATGGAACTAACAAGATTCTATAAAAGGTCCAATGACCAAAGAAAGAGAAAGAAATATGTCTGATCAATCTATTTTAAAACTGGTTGAATATGGTGTTGAAACTGGCTTGTTGCCAGAGATGGAAAAAACGTATGCGACCAACTTACTTCTTGATTTGATGCAACAAGATGCAATTGATTTTGAGGCCTATGAACCTTCGGACAAGGATATTGATCTCGTTGAAGTATTAGATGAGTTACTTGACGAAGCTGCCCAAAAAGGAATTATTGAAGATTCCATTACGTATCGTGATTTATTCGATGCGAAATTGATGAACTGCTTAATGCCACGACCAAGTGAAGTGCAAAGAGAATTTGATAAACGGTATGAGAGAAGTCCACAAGATGCCACAAATTGGTTCTACAAACTGTCTCAAAATTCCAACTATATCCGTCGTGATCGCATTGCCAAAGATGAAAGATGGACAGCCGATTCTCCATATGGTGAAATCGAACTTTCCATTAACTTATCCAAACCAGAAAAAGATCCAAAAGCGATTGCAGCAGCTAAAAATGCACCGCAATCAAGTTATCCAAAATGCCAACTTTGTTTTGAAAACGAAGGTTATGCTGGGCGTGTGAACCACCCTGGCCGTTCGAACCACCGCATTATTCGAATTGAAGTGAATCGTTCACCTTGGGGATTCCAATATTCTCCATATGTGTACTACAACGAACATTGCATCGTGTTTAACTCTAAACACGTGCCAATGGCAATTAACCACGATACATTCGTAAAATTATTCGACTTTATCGATTTATTCCCACATTACTTTTTAGGTAGTAACGCGGACTTGCCAATCGTTGGAGGAAGTATTCTTTCTCATGACCACTTCCAAGGTGGACACCATGATTTCCCAATGGCTAAAGCACCAATGGAAGAAACCTTCAAGCTCAAAGGCTTTGAAGATCTAGAAGCAGGAATTGTTGCATGGCCAATGTCCGTTATCCGTTTAAGAGGAATTGATCGCAGCCGTATCATTGCTGCAGCGGATCATATTTTAGACGTATGGCGTTCTTATACAGATGAAGCGGCATCCATCATTGCTCATGATGGTCAACCTCATAACACAATCACCCCAATCAGCCGTAAACGTGATGGTCAATACGAACTGGATTTAGTTTTACGTTGCAATATCACAAGTGAAGAACATCCAATGGGAGTATTCCATCCTCATGCCCAGTGGCATCATATTAAAAAAGAAAATATCGGTTTAATTGAAGTCATGGGACTTGCTGTATTACCAGCTCGTTTAAAACAAGAAATGTCCGATCTAAAACAAGCAATGTTAAAAGGCGAAGATATCCACGCCATTCCAGCATTAGCTTTACATGCCGATTGGGCAGATGAAATCAAAGAAAAATATGCCGACATCAATGCGGACAATATTGATCAGATCATTCATGATGAAATCGGTATTGTATTTACTCATGTCTTAGAAGATGCCGGAGTTTATAAAACAGATGCAGCGGGTAGAGAAGCATTCCGCCGCTTCATTGCAGCACTTTAAACACAAAAAGTGAGATCGAATAGAACATTCGCGAAAGGAAACGTTATGAGAATTTTAGTAACTGGAGGAGCTGGCTATATTGGTAGCCATACTGTTGTTGAATTATTAAATGCCGGACATGAAGTTGTCATTGTCGATAACTTATATAACTCAAGTGAAAAAGCAGTCGACAGAATTCAAGAACTCACACAAAAAACAGTCGCTTTCTACCAAACAGATATTTGCGACTTAGAAGGTTTAAACAAAGTATTTGACGCTCAACAAATCGATGCAGTCATCCACTTTGCGGGCTTAAAAGCAGTCGGAGAAAGTGTTCGTAAACCAGTTGAATACTATAACAACAACATCGCTGGTACTTTAAACTTAATCGAAGCAATGCGTAGCCACAATGTTAAAAACATCATCTTCTCTTCTTCTGCAACAGTGTATGGTGATCCAGCAGAAATCCCAATTACAGAAAAATGTCCAAAAGGAACATGCACAAACCCATATGGTTGGACAAAATGGATGATTGAACAAATTCTGACTGACGTCCATACTGCAGATCCAGAATGGAATGTTATCTTACTTCGCTACTTCAACCCAATCGGTGCCCATGAATCCGGACGAATTGGCGAAGATCCAAAAGGAATTCCAAACAACTTATTACCATATGTAGCACAAGTTGCAGTGGGTAAATTAAAAGAAGTTGGTGTGTTCGGAAACGACTATCCAACACCAGACGGTACAGGTGTTCGCGACTACATCCACGTTGTTGATTTAGCAAATGGACACGTGGCTGCATTAGAACAAATCAAAAAGAATGCCGGCTTAAAAGTGTATAACTTAGGTACAGGTAAAGGAAGCTCCGTATTAGATGTAATTCATGCTTTCGAAAAAGCTTGTGGACATGAAATTCCTTATTCCATTAAACCAAGACGTGAAGGCGATATTGCGACTTGTTATGCAAAATGCGACCTAGCTAAAGAAGAATTAGGATGGGAAGCAAAATACAATATCGATGATATGTGTGCTTCTTCTTGGAAATGGCAATCTGAAAACCCAGATGGCTATAATACAGAAGGAAAATAGATCGCATTCAATCCCATTGATTTGAATCAAAACCCCAGTCATTTGTGATTGGGGTTTTCTAGTGGGTTGATTGCCTATTGGTGAAAGTTTTTTGTTTTCAAAAATTATACGTATAATTTGAAGATAAGTTTGTTCAAGAAAAGAGAAAAGGAGGATGACATTTGAAATCAGTAGATTATGGCCATGGCAGTATCGCTAAGGCGATCGTGCGCTCAGCTGGTCCAATGATGATTGCCCAAGTCCTTTCACTTCTCTATAACATGATTGACCGCATGTATATCGCCTATATGCCACAAGGAACGATTGCGATTGGGGCAGTCGGACTATGTTTTCCGATTTTGACGATTATGATCGCTTTTGCCAATCTTTATGGTTCTGGAGGAGGGCCTTTACTGGCCATTTGTCGTGGACGAAACGAAGAACAAGAAGCGAAACGTATTCAAGCCGCTACATTAGGTTTAATTGTGATCACAGGACTTGTCCTGATGATCGTTACGCAACGATGGAACAGTCCAATTTTGCGGCTATTTGGTGCAACTTCAGGCAATCTATCTTATGCCAAACAATATTTAGATATCGTTTTATGGGGTACAGTCTTTTCGATGCTTGCAACAGGAATGAATCCTTTCCTCATTGCGCAAGGAAGACCACTCGCAAGTATGACAACCATTGCCATAGGGGCAGTTTTAAATATTGTGCTCGATCCACTTTTTATTTTCGTTTGGCAGATGGGAATTGCCGGTGCAGCGATTGCGACGGTGATTTCGCAAATGATTTCCGCATTAATTGTGTTGTCTTTGTTGATGTCTAAGCGCGCTGTTTTAAAACTGGATTTTTCTTTAGTCTTTCCTTCTTTGAAGTGGGGAAGAATTCGCCGGATTACTTCACTGGGCTTTGCGGGATTTATTATGCAAGTGACCAACTCAATCGTACAATCCGTGTCTAATTCGGTTTTAGGACAACTTGGAGGCGATCTTTATATTTCGATCATGACGATTGTGAGTTCAGTTCGCCAAATTTTGGATACTCCCATTTCCGGATTAGTTGAAGGAGCAAGTCCCATTTTGTCCTTTAACTATGGCGCAAACCAGATGGGGCGAGTGAAAAAGACGATCCTTTGGATGACGGGGATTTGTTTAGGGTATACCGTTGTTGTTTGGCTTTGCGTGATCATTTGGCCAGAGGTATTTATCGATCTTTTTAATCAAGATCCCAATTTAATAAAAATCGCTAGGCCGGCGCTGACGATGTACTTTGTGGCATTTATTTTCCAGGCTTTTCAATATGCGGGACAGACGGTGTTTAAATCGTTGAATATGCGTAATCAAGCGGTCTTTTTCTCGTTGTTTCGAAAAGTGGTTCTTGTTGTTCCATTGACCCTACTCTTGCCCCATTTTATGGGGGTAATGGGTGTCTTTGCGGCAGAACCGATTTCGAATTTTATAGGTGGATGTGCTTGTTATATTTGTATGTATGGAACAGTCTATCGCAAAATTAAATCGTAAAAAGGATCCCATTTGATACAAAATTGCTTGTATCAAATGGGATTTTTTTTATGTCAGTAGACGAATTAGAAAAAATATCAAAAGTTTAGGGAATACTGCAAAGTGAAGAGAATATACAAGTGAATTTATGTGAAAACGCTTTATTTAGTGTAGGAATAATGAATGATATCGGAAAAGCAAGGACGATTTCATCTGTTTTCAGAAAACGAATGAAATTATTTACAAAAAATGTTGAAAAATGAAAATGACTGATTAAAATACTAAATCATTAAATCGATGACCGGAAGGAGTAGCTGTTGGAAGGTCTAAAGAGAGCTATAGTTTGGTGAAATATAGCGTCTGAAAAACAGTGAACGTGTCCGTGAGTGAAACTGCGACAGCAATCGAGTAGTTTCCGCTTCCTGGCGTTATAGGTAAGAGTCCTTTGTATAGAACAAAGGGAAGATAGGTGGTACCGCGAGCAATCGTCCTTTCATGTTATAGGAAAGGGCGTTTTTTTTTAGGCATGAAAGGGGTGATCTTCATGAAAAAAGTCCGACGAAGAACATCCAAATTCTTATGTTCAAAATAAATAACTAAATTCAAAAAAATAAAACATTAAAAAAGCTTATTCAAGCAAGAGGAGAAACATTACAAGCAAGGTGGTACAGATTTCAAATCCGATCAGCACTTTTTTGGCCCATTTTTAAAATACGAAAAACAACGAAAATAAAAATTATACAAAAATTGTCTTAGCTTATTCTGGCGGATTAGATACATCAGTATTGATCCCTTGGTTAAAAGAACATTACAACAACTGTGAAGTTATTGCGGTATCGGGAAATGTTGGGCAAGCAAGCGAACTAGAAGGCCTTGAAGAAAAAGCTCTCGCAACGGGTGCTTCAAAACTGTATATCGAAGATTTAACAGATGAATTTGTGAATGACTATATCGTGCCTTCTTTAAAAGCGGGTGCAACGTACGAAGATTATTTACTCGGTACTTCTTTTGCAAGACCAATTATCGCGAAAAAAATCGTCGAAATTGCGAAGAAAGAAGGCGCTCAAGCAATTTGTCACGGCTGCACAGGAAAAGGAAATGACCAAGTCAGATTCGAATTAGCAATCAAAGCTTTTGCGCCAGAATTAGACATCATCGCACCATGGCGGTTCTGGGAACTCAACTCCAGAGAAAAAGAAATCGCCTATGCCCAAGCCCATAACATTCCTTTAAAAATCAATAAAGAAACAAACTACTCAAAAGATAAAAACCTCTGGCACTTATCTCATGAAGGATTAGATCTTGAAGATCCTGCAAATGAAGCACCAATCGAACAAGAAGGATTCTTAGAATTAGGTGTTTCTCCTCAACAAGCCCCAGATCAACCAACAACGATCACCCTTCATTACGAAAAAGGTGTGCCAACCGCATTAGATGGCCAAGACATGAGCGCAAAAGATATCATCTATAAATTGAATGAACTAGGCGGCGCAAATGGAATTGGAATTTTAGATATTGTTGAAAATAGACTGGTCGGGATGAAATCAAGAGGTGTTTATGAAACACCAGGTGGAACGATCTTGTATGCGACACATAAAAAATTAGAAGAAATCACACTGGATAAAAATACGAAACATTTCAAAGATATCGTAGCTCAAAAATTTGGGGAACTGGTCTATGACGGATTATGGTATACCCCATTAAGAAAAGCACTTTCCGCATTTGTGGATTCCACACAAGAAACAGTGACTGGGGATGTAACAGTCAAATTATATAAAGGAAACATTCTGCCAGTAAGCGTCACTTCTCCTTATTCCTTATATAACGCAGGCATGGCAACGTTTGATGAAGACGATTGTTACGACCAAGCAGATTCCGCAGGATTCATCAACTTATTCGGTTTACCAATCGCCGTTAGAGCCATCAATGATCAAAAGCTCGCTCAAGAGACTGGGGAACATTTCTCCAGCGTTGAGTAATGGCGAAACTTTGGACCGGACGGATCGCCGGCAAAACCGATCCGCAGGCCAATGATTTCAACAGCTCGATTTCTTTTGATCAACGACTGTATGCCCAAGACATTCAAGGATCAAAAGTTCACAGCAGCATGTTAGCCAAACAAGGAATCATCACGACTGAAGAAAAAGAAAAAATCCATCAAGGTCTAGAAGAAATTCTAGATTTGATGAATCAAAACAAAATTGAATTCAGCCATGAGTATGAAGACATTCATACTTGTGTCGAACAACTTTTAACCGAAAAAATCGGCGATGCCGGCAAAAAATTACATACCGGCAGAAGCAGAAACGACCAAGTTGCTTTGGATTTAAAACTGTATGTTGCTCAAGAAATTGGCGAAATCCAAAAAGCAATCAAGCAAGTGATTCACGCGTTATGCCAAGTTGCTAAAGCCAATGCCGATACGATTATGCCCGGCTACACGCACCTGCAAAGAGCACAACCGATCACATTTGGTCATACGTTAATGGCGTATGCGACGATGTTAAAACGCGATTTCAAACGCTTAGCCAATACGCTCGAGATCATGGATGAATGCCCACTTGGCGCAGGTGCTCTCGCGACAACAACATTCAATCTAGATCGCGACTATACTGCTAAACATTTAGGGTTTTCCAAACCGATGTCAAACTCACTTGATGCTGTAGCGGATCGCGATTACTGCATTGAATATTTAAGCGATCTATCCATTATGATGATGCATTTGTCTAGACTCAGTGAAGAGATGATTTTATGGAGCTCTTGGGAATTTAAATTCATCGAACTCGATAATGCATTCTCTACGGGCAGTTCGATTATGCCGCAAAAGAAAAATCCCGATATGTGCGAACTCATACGCGGTAAAACAGGGCGGGTGTATGGCGATTTAATTGGCTTATTCACTGTCATGAAAGGTTTGCCTCTTGCCTACAACAAAGATATGCAAGAAGACAAAGAATCTGTATTTGATGCAACAGATACGGTCATGATGTGTTTAAACGTATTAGCACCAATGATCGAAACGATGAAGGTGCTTAAAGATAATATGAAAAGCGCGGGTCAAAAAGGTTTTATTAATGCGACTGACTGCGCCGATTATTTAACGAAAAAAGGAATGCCATTTCGCGATGCTTATAAACTGACAGGCGAACTTGTCGCCTCTTGTATTGAACAAGGAATCGTCCTTGAGGATCTTCCATTGGAGCAATTAAAACAAATCAGCCCCCTCTTTGATCAAGATTTCTTTGATAGTGTCGATTTGTTGAATTGCGTCAATCAGCGTCATGTGTATGGCGGGCCAACCCCAAAAAGTGTTTTGGCGCAAGTAGAACAAATGGAACAATTCCTCGCGAACGATCACGAATAAATCACGAAAACGATTGTTTAGAAAGTCATATACAAATTAGAAAGGATCCATATCTATGAAAAAAGTCTATATCGATGGTCAGGCAGGAACGACTGGACTACAAATTCATGAGCGTTTAGCAATGCGCAAAGATATTGAATTATTAGAAATCGATCCGGCATTGCGAAAAGACGAAAATGAACGCAAAAAACTCATGCGACAAGCGGATTTAGTCTTCTTATGCCTTCCTGATCAAGCGGCTAAACAAGCGGCTTTGTGGATGGAAGACATGGATACGCGCATCATCGATGCGAGCACAGCACATCGCACCAATCCAAATTGGGTATATGGCTTTCCTGAACTATCGCAAGAACAAAAAGAAAACATTCAACATGCCAAGTGTGTGGCCAATCCAGGATGCCATGCCAGCGGTTTTATCGCTTTAGTTCAGCCTTTAGTCACCCATGGTTTATTAGATGCCAATGTGAAGCTCACTGCCTTTTCGTTAACGGGCTATAGCGGTGGCGGCAAAGCGATGATTGAAGATTATGAACAACATTGCACGATTGACATGAGGTCTCCTAAACCTTATGCCTTAAATCTTAGTCATAAACATTTGCCAGAAATGAAGGCGATTTGTCAGCTTGAACAAACTCCGCTATTTGTGCCAATTGTTGATGACTTTAAACAAGGCATGCTCGTACAAGTGTTTATTGATGCTAATGATTTACATCATCCCAACTCCTCTATGCCTATTGGTGTGAATGAGTTAGTGAACTTTTATCAAAGCATTTATCAAGAAAGTCCAATTCAAGTATATGCCGGCGAAAATGCTTTATATACATCAACATTAGCTGGCCTAGATAAAATGGAAATTTTCGTCAATGGAAATGAGAATGGTTTTGTACTGAGTGCTCGCTTTGACAATTTAGGAAAAGGCGCAAGTGGAGCAGCCGTTCAAAATATGAATTTGATGTTAGGTCTAGATGAATACCAAGGTCTGCATCTTTAAAAAGAAAAACAATTCAGAACACTGAATTCACGATAGAGAAAACAGGAAGGAAATCGAGATGAAGCTTATCAAATCAGGAATTACGGCCGCTAAAGGATTTACGACCGGCGCAATTCATTGTGGGATTCGCAATAACAAGTCAAAAAAAGAACTGGCTTTGATCGTTTCGCAAGTGCCTTGCCAAACGGCAGCCGTATATACCAAAAACAAAGTTAAAGCAGCACCACTGCTTTTAAACAAAAAACACCTCGTTAATGGGCAAGCACAAGCCATTTGTGTGAACTCTGGCAATGCCAATGCATGTGCGATCAATGATGATCAAAATTCCTATATTCAAGCCAAAGCTGCTGCAGAAAAACTGGGCTTAAATGTGGAAGATGTTCTCGTTGCTTCAACGGGCGTGATTGGTGTGGAACTGCCAATCGATAAAATTGTGAACGGGATCAAAGAGATTGAATTAACAACAGATTGGTTAGAAACCGCAAAAGCGATTATGACTACGGATACAACGGTTAAAGAATGTTCAGTTGAATTTGAATTAGATGGCAAAACAGTACATCTTGGTGGAATCGCCAAAGGAAGCGGCATGATCCATCCCAACATGGGCACGATGTTATGTTTCATCACGACTGATGCTGCCATCAGTCATGAAATGCTTGATCAAATGTTAAAACAAAACGTCAAACAAACATTTAACCGCATTAGTGTGGATGGCGATACTTCAACAAATGATATGTGTATCGTTATGGCTAATGGTTTAGCTCAAAATACTTATATCGATCATGAAGGTGAAGATGCTGCAATTGTTAATGAAGCACTCAAAACGGTCATGGAAGCATTGGCCATTGACATTGCAAAAGATGGCGAAGGCGCTTCACGTTTAATTACCGTGCAGATGCAAAATGCGCGAAGCGAACAACAAGCCGAAACATTGGCCATGTCAGTCGCGTCTAGCTCGTTATTAAAAGCAGCCGTATTTGGCCAAGATGCGAACTGGGGTCGTGTTTTATGTGCAATGGGTTATGCGGATACCGAATTTGATCCAAGTTTAGTTGATATTTATTTTGCGTCAAACCAAGGCAAAGTATTGGTTTGTCAACAAGGAAAAGGAATTGTCTTCGATGAAGATTTAGCCGCCAAAATTTTAGCAAAACCAGAAATTGAAATCATCGCTGATTTACATGCAGGAGATGCGCAAGTGACTTGTTGGGGATGTGATTTAACGTATGATTACGTCAAAATCAATGGAGATTATCGGACATGATGAGCGCAGAAAAGAAAGCCGCAATCCTTGCTGAAGCACTTCCGTATTTAAAGGAATATCATGATGAAATCGTCATCGTAAAATACGGCGGCAACGCCATGATCGATGAACAACTCAAAAAAGCCGTCATTGAAGATGTGTTGATGTTGCATTTAGTCGGCATTCATGTTGTCTTACTGCATGGTGGCGGGCCCGATATCAATCGCATGTTAAAGAAAACAGGTATTGAAAGCCAGTTTGTCAATGGCCTTCGCGTGACGGATGAACAGACGATGGAAATCGTTCAAATGGTTTTAAGTGGCAAAGTGAATAAAGAACTCGTCAGCCATTTAGATGGCAAAGGCGTTGGTCTTTGCGGAATGGATGGCAATTTGTTTCAAGCGATTAAACACCAATCGCCAGATGCGGATTATGGATATGTCGGCGATATCGTCCAAGTCAATTGTGATTTAGCCAAAGATTTAATTGAAAAAAACTATATTCCCGTTATCTCCTCGGTCGCCATCGGCCAAGAAGATGGTCATGCCTATAACATCAATGCGGATTTAGCAGCCTCCAAACTTGCTGCCGCTTTGCATGCCAAAAAATTGATTTTATTGACAGATATTGTCGGCTTGTTAGCAGATCCAAAAGATCCAAATAGCTTAATTGAAACGATCAAACTCTCGCAAATCCCGGCTTTACAAAGCAATGGGGTAATTCGTGGCGGCATGATTCCTAAAGTCGATTGTTGTGTTGAAGCGGTGCGCCAAGGCGTATCGCGCGCGAGTATTATCGATGGCCGCGTAGAACATTCGATTCTCATTGAATTGTTAACGAATGTCGGTATTGGAACAATGTTTTTGCAGGAGGAGATTTAAATGAACTTTGAATCTTTAAAACACTTAGAACATGAACATGTCATGCAAACTTATGGACGTTTTGATCTGGCGATCGATCATGGTCAAGGTAGTCTTTTATACGATCTGCAAGGCAATGAATATATCGATATGACAAGTGGAATTGGCGTCAATGCGCTCGGTCATAACTATTTGCCTTTAGTGCAAGCAATTCAAAACCAAGCCACAAAAATCTTGCAGGCATCAAACTTGTTCTATACCGAACCTATGGTTGATGTGGCACAAAAGCTCAACCAAGCTTCTGGCATGAAAAAAGTTTTTTTCGCCAATTCCGGTGCTGAAGCCAATGAAGGTATGATTAAAATTGCCCGAAAATATTCATGGGATCATTATCATGATGAAAATCGCTTAGTGATTTTAACACTCAAACAATCTTTTCATGGCAGAACGATCGCAACACTAGAAGCGACTGGCCAAGATCATTTTCATCAAAACTTTTTCCCATTCACAAACGGCTTTGATTATATTCCGGCCAACGATATGCAAGCTCTGCAAAACTATTTTGCGACACACAAAATCGCAGGGTTGATGATGGAACTTGTTCAAGGCGAAAGCGGTGTGCGTCCGTTAGATCCACAATTTGTTTGCGAGGCAGCTAAACTTTGTCAACAACACGATGTGCTGTTGATGATTGATGAAGTCCAAACCGGTATAGGCAGAACAGGAAAATTTTTCGCCTATCAGCATTACGGTATTGAACCTGATTTAGTCTCATGTGCGAAAGGATTAGGCGGTGGTGTACCGATTGGTGCCGTACTTGCAAACACAAAATGCCAAGATGTTTTACAAGCTGGAGATCATGGAACGACATTTGGTGGCAATCCATTAGCCGCAAGCGCAGCGCGCGTCGTGATCGATACGGTCAGTGCTCCCGAATTTTTAAACGATGTGCAAGACAAAGGGACTTGGTTTATGGATGAGCTGAAAAAACTCAATTTATCCAAAGTCAAAGATGTGCGCGGTTTAGGGTTGATGATCGGCATTGAAGTTGCACCTGAAGAAGTGATGAACGACTTAACTAAACTTCGCCAAAAAGGAATTTTAGCTTTAAAAGCAGGTACAGCGACGATTCGTTTTTTACCTCCATTGATTATTGAAAAGCAACAGCTACAAACGGTATTAGATGTATGTAAAGAGGTGTTGGGATGAAACATTTATTAAAATTACTCGATCTATCCACAGAAGAAATCACTAGAATTTTAGACTTGGCAGATCAGTTAAAATATGAAAGAAAACATGGGATCCCCCATGAACATTTAAAAGGAAAATCGATCGGTTTGATTTTCCAAAAATCTTCAACGAGAACACGTGTCTCTTTTGAGACCGGGATTTATCAACTTGGCGGTCAGCCTTTATTTTTATCCAGCGCGGATCTGCAAATCGGTCGTGGTGAACCAATTCAAGATACTGCTCGTGTCCTTTCCCGTTATTTAGATGGCATTATGATTCGTACATATGGTCAAGACGAAGTAGAAAACCTTGCTCAATATGGCTCGATTCCAATCATTAATGGTTTGACCGACTTCTGTCATCCTTGCCAAGTTTTAGCCGACTTGATGACGATTCGCGAAAAGTTTGGTCATTTAGAAGGATTGAAAATGGCTTATATTGGCGATGGCAACAATATGGCTAACTCATTGATCGTGGGTGGGTTAAAAACAGGAATGGATGTTGCAATTGCCTCACCAGTCACGCATCAACCCGATGCGATGGTCTTGGAATTTGCGAAAACATATGGTGACCATTTCCAACTCACGACTTCCCCTGTTGAAGCGGTGAAACAAGCAGATATTGTCGTTACTGATACTTGGGCGTCCATGGGACAAGAAGACGAAAAAGAGGCAAGAGCGAAAATCTTTGCCGGCTATCAAGTGAATGATGAACTATTAGCTAACGCTAAAGAAGGTGTGATGGTTCAACATTGCTTGCCTGCCTATCGTGGTCAAGAAATTACGGAAAAAGTATTCGAAGATCATGCCGATGAAATTTTTGAGGAAGCAGAAAATCGTTTGCATGCTCAAAAAGCTGTCATGGTTTTATTGATGAAAGAGACAAATTAAGGTTAATTCAAGAGAAAAAAGAAAACAGCCAAGATTCAAGAGAAATCGGAGGCTGTTTTTTTGGTGTTAGAGTTTGATGATTTCTTGAGCAATTGCTTCTTGGAAAGCAGCGTCGTGTTCGACAAACAGCATCGTCGGTTTAAATTGTCGAAGAAGTTGTTTGATTTGGAGTCGTGAATAAATATCGATGTAGTTGAGTGGTTCATCCCAAATGTATAAGTGGGAGTGTTCACAAAGGCTTTTGGCGATTAAGACTTTTTTCTTTTGACCTTGAGAATAGGTATCCATATTTTGATCAAATTGTGTTCGTTCGAAATCCATTTTGCGTAAAATCATCTTTACTAAACTTGCATCGATGGGTGAAGCGAGTTGGATCGTTAAAGGGATAGGGGAAATAATCGAACTGGACCGAACTTGTGATTGTCCCTTGATATTTATATTGTCCAAGTAAAAGGTTGAGAAATGTGGTTTTGCCACGACCATTTTTGCCAATAAATCCGAGTTTTAAATCGGTATCGATTTGAAATGTGACATTTTTAAAAATGTTGTCCGAGCTAGAGGGGTAACCAAATGTTAAATTGTCTACGTAAATTGCTGACATGAAATATACTTCCTTCAATAATGCAAAAATAAAAGAGCTACAAGAAAGCAAAAAGCAATTCTTTGTAGCTCAAAATCACAGAATAAACCGATATGAAAAAGGATATTCATTATTTGGATAATAATAATTTAGATGATGAATAAGGAATAGACGAATCACTTTCTTGCAGAATTAGAGTTCTCGCCAATGACGAGACCACATATATGTTTTAATGAGCAAGAAAAGTTATACATTCTTCCACCTCAATTCATTCATTTGGAAAATAGCATAAACGGAAGAAAACAATCAATTGGATATGCAAAAAGAATGATCTTTATGATGGACTAAAGATCATTCTGATGAAGGAATCTAGGGTTCTAAAATTTGTGTAGCTTCGATAATTTGCAGACTTGGCTCGCCATTGTCATTATAGAAAAAGTTGCCAGTGATACGGGCTTTACAACCACCAAAATCAGTGCTTCCTTCTAGGCGGATTCGATCTTGTGGGGTATTGGAAGCAGGTGAGTTTAAGATTACCGCAAAATAATTGCCTTCTTCATCAACGTTTGCAGCTTGCGGTAAATAGCCAACCACAGTGATAGGGGAAGATAGTGCAGTAAGTTGTTTGCCCTGTTCGATCGCTTCTAATACGGTATATTCATGTTCTTCTTCTACAAGCGAGGCATTTGAAGCGGAAGAAAAAGAAGCTTCACTCGATGAGATTTCTGATTGTGTGGAATCAACTTGTGTAGTTTGTTCACTTTGCGTATTTGTTTCACTTTGTGAACTGGTTTTATGAGAATCTATTGTGCTTGGATTGGATTGGCAAGCGACGAGTAAACTAGATAAAAGACAGATTGCGAAGTATTTTGATTTGTTCATAATGTCCTCCAACATTTTGTTTTTCTTTATTTTATTATAACTAACGCGAGGCTAAGGCTGATCGACTTTGTTGAATATCAAGAAAAGAAAAATCCTGATCTTTGTTTGGATAACAAGATCAGGATTTTAAAATTCAAGCAAAGTAGGCAATTAGTCTAAACGTGTCATCCATTTCTTTTTGAAAAAGAGGCAATAACACAAGATTAAACGAACAAATTCTTCTTGCGACAACAAAAGATAAATCCAAAGGATGTTTTCTTTAAAGAAGAATAAACCAGCTACAGCGAGCGGAACGCCAATAGCCCAAGTGCCAAAGGTATTCAGGATCAACAATATTCCCGTATGACCACCGGATCGCAATACCCCACCGATAACCATGTTTTGGACTTTGACTAAACTCATGAGTCCAAATGCCCATAAAAGTTGAATGCTGAGTGTTTGAACATTGGCGTCTACATGATAGATCCGCACATAAAGAGGGGCCAAGAGCGATAATGAGGCAAATAAAATCAAAGAGCCGATAAAGGCCATTTTGAGAATTGTCTTGGAATGAGACATGGCCAGGTGGGATTGGTTAAGGCCAAGATCACGACCGATTAAAATACCAGCAGCTTGCGAAAAGCCCATTAATAATCCCATATATAAACCAACAACGGGAATGGTCATCGTCATTGCGGCACTTGCGATCAAGTTGGTATGGCCATAGACCATCGTGTAAATATTTTCCCCAAGACTCCATAAAAAATCGGAAACGACAAGGGGGACAACAATTTTAACAAGAGATTGCAGTTGGATCTTTACCGCTTCTTTTTGTTTTAACCAAGGCAAATAGCGTGAACAATAATAAGCAATGATGATTGCACTGAGTGCCGTGGATAAAACGGTAGCAAGCGCTGCCCCAAGTGCACCCCATTTGAAACCAAAGATCAATAAGGCATTCAATGCGGTATTGGCAAGAATCCCAATGGCAGATGCATAGAAAGGTTCTTTGGCATGTTGGTAACAACGCAAGGGAACGGAATATAAGACCGTATAAGCTTGAAAAGGGATCGCCCATATCGCAACACGCATGTAGTCCATTGCTTGAGAAGCAACATCGCGCGTATATAAGTTCATGACAGGTAAAATGCTCGAAAGAATGGAAACGAGTATAGAAATAAGAAATGTCCATTTCATGACAACTTGGATTAGGCGAGCACTTTCTACTTTCGCATTTCGCCCAGCGTATTGGGCGACGAAAATACTGACGCCAGAGGCAGCGGCAGCGATAATCGTTTGGTAAATTGAAATATATTTATTCGCAAATCCAGTTGCGGCAATCATGGTCATGCCTAATTGCCCAATCATAACTTGGTCAATGATCCCTAGGGAGTTTTGAACTAATGATTGTAAAGCGGTGGGCAGAGCGATCGACCAAACTTGTCGTTGAAATGAATGTTCCATGCTCATCCCCTCCTTGTTTATCATGTCATCTAAGATATTGTATCTTGAAATGATCTTCAAGATTATGAAATTTCAAAATTTGTTGAACCTATCTTTTTGTTGGCTTGTCCTCCATTTCCAAGAGGGAATCTAACGTAATATTGAAACCGGTTATTTGCGGAACGATTTCATGGATTACAGGAATAAAAAAAGGGATAAGTACGCCATAATCAGAAGAAAAGCGAAAAGCGTGTTTAAAAACCGGAAATTGACTTGCGAAAGCATTGGATAATTCGTATAAAAAAAGCAAATCGAATGATCATCGATCAACGATGAATGAAATATAAAATACCGTAAATAAAGAGCGAAAAACGCATGATCAGAAAGGATAGTATTCATGAAAGAACAAGATTTAAAGTTAATTATCGCAGATATTGATGGCACATTAGTCGAAGATTCAACACGCACAATGTTACCTTTTACACGTGATGTATTAAATTTTTTACACGCAAAAGGGATTTTATTCGGCATTGCATCTGGTCGTCCAACAGATGAATTAAGCAGAAACTCCCTCCAATACCATTTGGATTTTGAACCAGATATTTTTATTGGAATGAATGGTGGCGAAGTGGATGACCGCATTTCCCATCAAGTTTCTTCTTGTTATCCATTAACACCAGAAGATATCCAATTCTCCATTGAATTATTCAAAGATTATCCAGAAGTAAACCCAATTTTATATCGCGACCATAAATTAGTTTGCCGTTATCGCGATGAACTGATTAAAGGAACAGAATCTAGATCTGGAAAATCAAGCCATGTTGTAGAAACAGAAGAAGAATTCTGGTCCGAAGAAACAGGAAAAATGATGTTTAGAACAAAGACGGCTGAACTTTGCTCTGAAATTGAAGCACATGCGAAAACTCGAGTTCCTGCTCACTTAGCAGCATTTAAAACACAACCAACTTTATTAGAAATTCAAAATAATAGCGTCAACAAAGGTGTGGCGTTAAAACAAGTTGCGGCTCAACACAATATTCCAATCGAATCCATCATCGCCTTTGGAGATGCATCGAATGACAACGAAATGTTAAGAGATGCAGGTCTTGGCGTTTGCATGATCAACGGTTTGGAAGATACAAAAGCAGCAAGTGATGTTTTAAGTGATTACAACTGCAACGAAGATGGAATGGCTCGTTATTTATATGATCACTTCCGTGGTTTATTTGCGGGATTTGAATCACAATATTTAGACGAAAATAAAGAATACAAACCATATCGCTAAGCTTAAAAGAGCATGTACCAAAGAAAGAGGAATGAAAAATATGAAGGCAGACTACCATTTACATTGTCAGTTTAGTAATGATTCTTCTTATCCAATGGAAGATGTCATTTTAGATGCGATTGAAATGGGATTGGATGAAATTTGTTTTACCGATCACGTGGACTATGGGGTGAAATTTGATGTCACACCAGAGACAGAAAAAGACATTCCTAAATCATTACGTAATGTCGACTATCCCCAATATTTTGCAGAAATTGCACGGTTGAAAGAAAAATACAAAGACAAAATTGCGATTAAAGCGGGATTGGAATTTGGCGTGCAGATGCATACACTACAGATTTATCATGAACTCAAAGAGAAATGGCCATTAGATTTTGCGTTGTTATCGGTTCATGAAATCGATGATCTTGAATTTTTCCGATATACATACCAAGAAGGCAAAACGCAACAACAATACAACGAAGGCTACTATCGTGAGTTGTTAAAGCTTGTTCAAAACTTCCAAGATTATTGTGTATTGGCTCATATGGATTTAATTGTTCGTTATGACAAACAAGGGGTTTATCCTTTTGAAAAAGTCAAAGATCTCATTACGGAAATCTTGAAAGTGGTCATCGCCAATGGCAAAGGAATTGAAATCAATACGTCAAGTATACGTTATGGGTTAAGTGATACGACCCCATCACGCGCGATTCTCAAGCTTTATCACGATTTAGGTGGAACGATCATCACAATTGGTAGTGATTCCCATCGCCCAGGTGATTTGGGAAGTGGGATTTTGCAAGCTAAACAAATCCTGAAAGAAATTGGATTTAAACAGTTCTGTACCTACGAAAATTTTAAACCCATTTTTCACTCTCTATAAAGACAATCAAAGGCCTCATGACGATGATGATCGTGATGAGGCCTTTTTCAGTGAATGATGAAGGTGGAAGTTCCCTTTAAGAGATCAATCGTTTGTCCGATCGTCATGAAATTCATTATGTTTTCTGCGGATTGTCGGGAATTTACTCCGAGGGTTGTCGGAAGTTACCCCCAAGGATTGTTTTATCGACTTGGTTGATGGGAAATTCTACATAATTTCCCATAGATCCCAAACAAAAATGGACTCGATTTCCAATGTCTCTAGATTGAATAGGGAATTGGAGATAGAGTCCTTAAATCATTTCGATGAAATCAAGATATTTTATAGTCCATTTGTTGCTGAAGTCGTATTGTTTGCAGCATTTCCATCTGGTGTGGAATTTTGTTGTTGAGAAACTTGGTTTAAAACTTCCCAAACAATTTTGTTAATCTTACCAGCATCATTTGGATTCGATAAAGTACGTGAAAAAACAATAATGCTGTAAGGTTGACCGGAAACGGAATAGCCAATGACGTTGGTAAAGGTATCTAATTGGCCATATTTTTGGAACATAACAGGTTCGATCAACTCATTGAGATACAGTGTTTTATCTTGAGTATCTAACGCTTGAGTGATGATGTGGTAGCGGGTTGGATCTCCTTTGAGTCGGTTTAAAATATCCATATATTGAGTTGCAGTTGCTAAGTTAGCCATCGGATCTTCAGATTGGGGAGTATGGCTAGAATAGTTTTTCAATAATCCCGCAAATGCTTCCCAACCGCCAAGGCCATGGTAAAGAATGGCAGCGGCTGTGTTATCGGAGTGAATTAAACTCGATTGGATCAGTTCGGAAATGGGGATTGCTGCACCAAAGTAATATTGATTTGCAATCGGGTTTTGTCCTTCTGTTTTATAATCTTCAGCATTGAAGACTAAAGTGTCTTCTGGTTTTCGTGTTCCTTCGGCAATCTGGTCGCAATAGAGCATCGCTAAAGGCAATTTATAAATACTCGCCGCTTCGATAACCATTTCTTCGTTTAAACGGTACGAAACAGTTTTATCATCACTTTCAACAAGGATACATAGATCGCTTGGATTATAGCCTTGTTGAGCAATGTATTGATCAATTTGTGTTTTCAGTTGTTGATTGATCGCTTCTGGATCGTCAAATTGGGACACTTGAACTGGGAGTTCATTTGGATCGGGAGTCAAGGATGCAATTTTCTCTTCAGTTTGTTGTTCTTGATGTCTAAAAATAACAAACCAAAGTCCACCCAAAACAAAACATTGAATAATGCAGATGATCGCAAGGATGATCGTGGCGTTTTTATAACGATTTTCTTTTTGGTATTGATGGTTATGCATCTCGATTACCAATTCCTTTCTAAATTGTTTGTTTTATTTTAATCCAAAAGGGAATAGATTGGAAATGATTCGTTTTTTACCCTGGTCCATTTCAAGATAAGAAAGAATAAAAAAAGAACCGCAAGGTAAGAACCTTGCGGCTAGATGATACCAGAAATAATAATGTTTAGTGTTCGATAAAGAGATGGATAGACTGGTAATCATCCATATAACAACTTAGAAAAGAAAGGACTAAGAAAGAGAACGCAAATTAATGATTCATGACGGTTTGCATTCCAATTCCTGTCGTTGACTATAGTGTACGCCAAAAGGGACATTTTGCCTATAAGAAGGCATTGACTTTAATAAATTGTTAAGTTTTGAGCGACTTGTTTTAAATCGATTTTACATCAAACTCTTTCGATTGAAAGACAAGATTAAAACTTAAATCAAAAAGGATAACGCAAAGTCTAATCTAAATCTTGTTATTCATCAACGGTTTCCATGATATCAGGAATATTGCGGTTTAATTCTTTGTATATTCGAAGAAGAATATCAGTTGTGACGTTTTCTCTATTACCAAGTTTTGCCATCGAATCTGAACTGATTTTAGTCATTGTGAAGCTTCTTTTTGTACGTAATAATTTTAGAAGTTTTTAAAGGCAAAAACAGATTTAAGCATCTTCATGAAGCACATTCCAGGAGCGTCCAAATAATTCATTTCCTTCAGGTGACAATTGTAAAACTTCTGTTGTCTGTAGTAATTCTGCGGCACGTTTGGTATATGAACCTTGCTTATCCATAGCGATAAATACCTGTTTATTGGTATGTGAATATAATTCAAGTACCTTTTCTAAAACATGATCTTCTATCTGTTTTAACATGAAAGAATCATGTACAACGACAGGCAAATGAGGATGTTCCTAATTATGTGCTCGAAGCAGTTCGTCAAGGTAATGTAGTTGGCACCCAAGGAAAACGGAATTCCCGAACCATATATGAATTTATATAGGGTGGTAAAAAACAACGGATTGCTGTTCAAGTTGGAAGCAATGGATATATTGTTGGCGCGAATTGCATCAGCCTTAAGGAGAAGTAATTATGATAAAAAAAATACGTGTGCTACTTGAATACAACACATATTGCTTATGGCTATACGATGAAAACGATGAAATAATTGATAACGATAATCCGCCGGAATGGAACAATGATACTGAATTAACCGATGCCTTCATGGCAGTTAGCGACGTTTATGATACTTTCTTTTTGGATGATGGAAAAGAATTCTCTTATGTAGGTTGTCCAGACGAAATTACTGGAAATAAATTGAAGGATCTATTTTCATTTGCGATGGATCTTCTCTATGAAAGAAATGCCGGAAAATATATTATTCAAAATGATGTGTCGTTTGAATTTTAATATTGTTACATCAAGCGTTTGAATACTGTTAAATAGTGTCCATTAAAATGGGTCAATCCAAGTTAAGTGTCCACACATGTGGGTCTCTCTTATTATTTTGTCCATTTTTATGGGTACAGTTTAATTAAAGAAAAGAAGAAAATGTAAGATGATTTAATAAAATCAAACAGTATAATAAACCTCTAACAATACAGATTTTAATTCAAGTTGATGAAGATATAGAGGGAAATATTGAATATGGCTTTTCGTACAACAGTACTCACCTGGTCTAAAGGGGATTTGATGGAAACCTATTGGAAGGTGTTTTTTAAACGACAAAACGAAACATCAGGATGGAAAATTGATTTAATGACCATCTTTTTAAACCGTCGGGCGCATGCGCACGGTGGTTATATTGGCAAAGATACTTATTTTGCCGGACGACCACGCTTGCCTCATGGCTTACATGGCATCTTTATTTCACGCTATGCCCATATCGGGAAAGAATGTTGGATTTATCAAAATGTCACGATTGGAGAAGTAAATTCAAAAGCACCAACAATTGGCAACAACGTTTTGATTGGCGCCGGGGCATGTTTAATTGGCGATATTCATATTGGCGATGGAGCGCGAATTGGTGCCGGGGCTGTAGTTCGCCAAGATGTACCGGCCAATGCGACAGTGGTCAGTGGCGAATGCAAAATGATTTTGCATGATTCATATCGCCCATTTGATTTAGCCGTTGCACTCGAAAAAGAAGAAGCACAAAACCGGAAATAAACCGAGTACAATATAAGTAAGAAACACGATGCTGTTTAAAAAAGGAGAAAAAAATGAAATCCATTCCAATTACTTCAATCGAAGGATTCCAAATTGGACAAGCACAAGATTTAGAAGGCGGAACCGGTGTTACGGTCATCATCAATAAAGATGGTGCCACAGGTGCAGTTGATGTTCGTGGGGGCGGACCGGCAACACGAGAAACGGATTTGTTAGATCCCAAAAACATGGTCCAAAAGATCCACTCTGTGGTTCTTTCTGGCGGAAGTGCTTTTGGCTTAGAAAGTTCAAGTGGCGTTGTTCGCTATTTAAAAGAAAAGGGCGTTGGCTTTGGTATGAAAGATATTATTGTGCCAATTGTTTGCCAAGCCTCTTTATTCGATTTGAGTGTCGGATCAAGCGATGCTTACCCTGATCGAGAAATGGGATATCTCGCTGCCCAAAACAGTGAACAAAACGTTTTTGAGTCAGGTTGTAAAGGCGCCGGAACGGGAGCAAGTGTTGGAAAACTGATGGGATTTGAACACTCCATGAAAACCGGAATCGGAAGTGCTGCATTCCAAATCGGCCCATTAAAAGTAGGGGCAATTGCAGCGGTGAACGCTTGTGGAGACATTTATGAACCCGATTCTAAAATTCGCGTTGCCGGAATTTATGATCGCGAAACGAAAACAGAAATCGATACAGAACAAGCTGTTTTACAAATGGCAACACAAGCGATGGAAGGAATGAACACCACGATTTGTTGCGTGATAACCAATGCTGATTTAGATCAAGCGATGCTAACCAAACTAGCTGGAATGTCACAAAACGCGTTAGCGAGAACAATTCGTCCAGTCCATACACCAAATGATGGCGATACAGTTTTTGCGATGACATCGAATCAAGTGCCAGCAGATTTAACACTTGTTTCCGTCATGGCAATTCAAGCTTTAAGTGAAGCAATTGTAGATGCTGCCAAATCAGCAACACCGATGTTTGGACTAGAAAGCTGGTCTTCTTTGCATCAAGCATAATTTGATTTTCTTTGCAAAACAAAAAGATACGAGAACACAAATTTCTCGTATCTTTTTGTTTTAGATAGCAGAGCTTGTTTGTTTAGGTGGGAAAGCTTTACGTTGGCGAAATAAGAATAATATGCCACGAACATTAAGTTCGAAAACCATGGCCATCCATACCCCATAAAGACCATAAGGAATGGAAAGCAGCCAAGATAAAGTAATACGCACACCCCAAATGGAGATGAAGTTTAAACAAGCAGGCCAAAGCGTATCGCCTTTACCGCGTAAAATACCAATGATCGCAATCGATGCCCCATATAATGGCTCGGCAAATGCTTCCATTTTCAACAGGTTGGAACCAATCGCAATAACTTCAGGATCTAAAGAAAGCATCGCGATTAATTGGCGGGAGAAAATAAACATAAACGCGCCACAGACAGACATCATTAAAACAGTCAGACGTGTGATGCGCCACGCAATTTGGCGGGATAGTTCAATTCGATTGGCGCCAATACATTGGCCAATTAAAGCAGAGGCAGCTGAGGCAAACCCAAAGGCTGGCATATAACATAAGCTTTCGGCAGTGATCGCAAAACTATGTGCAGCAATAGACAATGTTCCTAAAGAGCTGACAATGCGTGTCATCGCAATGTAGGCAGTTCCCGTAATAAATTGTTCGATGCTGATCGGACCACCGATGCGAAATGCGCTACGCACGGAGTGGGAGTGAAAACGCCAAGGGGCTTTTTGTTTTAAAAATTCGTTTTTGATGAAAATCCATCCCGTCAAAAATAGCGAAACACAAATGACGGATGAAGATGTTCCAAGTGCAGCCCCCATTACGCCTAAATTGAGTTTGAAGATGAATAGTGCGTTAAAACTTACATCCAACAAACACATCATGACTTGGGCAATGCCGGGAACTTTCGTATCGCCCGTTGACTGTAACATATTCATTGCTAAAGTATTCAGCATGTAAAATGGAATCGTCAAAGAATAAACGAGCAAATAGAGTCCGGAATCTTTTAAAACAACCGGTTCGCCCCCAAGCAAAACTGGGATTTGAAAGCTGAGGGAAGCCATCAATATTGCAAGTGGTATGCTACAAATGCCAACGGCAAGGAGTCCTTGGCGACAAAGGGATGCGGCTTTTCGATAATCACGAGCGCCAATCGCTTGTGAAGTTTGAACGGAAAAGCCAAAAGTTACACCATTGGATACCCCATTAACTAACCAGGTTGTGGAGGTGACTAAGCCAATTGCGGCTGAAGCATTTGTCCCTAAACGGCCAACCATCCCCATATCGATTAACTGCATAATCGTGGTGGAGATTTGCGCCATAATGGCTGGCCAAGAAAGAGACCAGATTAAAGAGCGTTGCTCTTTTGTGTTGAGCGATTGATGATCGCGGATTTTTCGTAGAAGTTGTGCAGATGTCATGGAGTCATTTTATCAAATATTTGTCATAAACAAATGAGTGGAAAGATTTTTTCAAGGAATCAAATATTATCCAAACGATAACGATCTCGCATAACAATGACCAAATGATGGAATATAATAAGAACACCAATTAGAAAAGAAGGGAGATGAGTGTGATGACTGTTCAACAGTTCCCCTTTAATCGTGATCGAAGCAATGATAAAAAACCAAAACGTGACGGGAGTGATTTAGAACAATCTTCAACTTTCAATCTTCATGAACAAGGATCCTTTTATTGCGTGAATCAACAAGATCAAGGATTTTTAAAAACGTATGGATTAATGGATCCGAGCTTGTTTAATCATTATTTTTACGGATGTCAAAACCACTTTTTAGTCTCATCAAGAAGAGGTTTTTATTATTGGCCATGCGCCAATGAAGGCATTACGGGCGTCTGTGCAAAAAAGGATCCATCTTTTATCAAGGGGAGTAAAAATCCTTGTTTAACGTGTAAAAACCGCAAAGGGACAAACTTAACCCCTGTCCATTTGCAGCGCCATTTTCAAACGACGGCTTGGCCAGACCAAGGATTAGTTAAAATCACGCCCCTTCAACCCGATGGATCTGTTCACTTTTTATTGTGGCAAATCGGATATCCACATTGGGGAAAAAGTGATGCGCCAGATAAAATCGATCAAATTACCAAAATGATCAATGATCCTCATCAAGGATTTTTTATGGACTTGCCGCTTTTAAAGAATGTTGAAGCGTTATGCAAAACAATTCGCAAAGCGGGTTGGAATTATTTAAAAGCATCGGGCGCATATCCAGGATCGATGCAAATATGGTTATTCTTTGAACAACCGCTTCAACTAACCAAAGCAGTCGATTTGGGGAAAACGTTAATTTTAAAGGCAATTTTAGAAGAAGGACTATGCGATTTATCGTTTTTCGATAAGATGGTCCCTTCACGTTTCCCTAAAGACAAAGATTCAACGGGCCCGGCAATCGAACTGCCTTTGCAAGGGTGTGCCCTTGTAATGGGCAGAACGTATTTTTTAGATGATCAAAACAAAAACGTTCCTTTTGAACAATCACAACAATTTCTCAAAGCGATCGCAAAAGCAAAACTAGAGAGCGTCGAAAGATTTTTGCATGCGCATAAAAAACAATTGTTTTCTTGGTTAGATCCACAATCCAAAATGAATGTAGAAAGAAAACAACATCAAATCTTACAGCTTTTTGAAGATCCAGAAGACACGACCCATTTTCAAGCGAGTGATGTTCAAGGAACACTGAACATAACACTCAAAAACGGAATCTGGATTCAAAAAGACAATTTAAAACCGCGCTTAATTGGTCAATTGTTATTGTTAGGCAGTTATTGGAATCCAGATGAAGTGAGAAGTAAAGGCCGCTTTTTTAGTGGCCCACGCGTGATTCAGCATGCACAAATTGAAAAAGGGATGATTCATTTACCAAGAGGGATGGATGAAGAGTTGATTCGTCGTTTTGAAGAAGCGATGATTCCTTATCAAATCGAAGATCAAACGACAATTGGCCAAGCGCTTGATGTTCGTTTTTTAGGCCAGTTGCGTCCTGAACAAGAAGTGATGGTCAAATCGTTACTTGCACATACTCATGGCATTCTTGTGGCCGCAACGGGTTCTGGTAAAACGATGATGGCAACGGCATTAATTAGCCAAGCGAAAGTTTCGACACTCGTGATTGTCAATAATTTAAGAATTTTGGAAGGATGGGTAGAAACACTAAATACCCATCTACAATTCAACAATCCGGAATTTGAAAAAAATCTAAAAAAGAAAGGTCAATTCCAAGGGAAAATTGGAGTTTTGCAAGCCAATAACCAAACGTTATCTAAGCGAGTAGATATCGCTATGGCGCCTACATTATTTGCGAAGAAAAATGTCGAAGAAATTCTCGAGCCATATGGAATGATCATTTTTGACGAATGCCATCATGCGGCCTCGGCGCGCAATATTGAATTGCTCGATCAAATTGCCGCCAAACGAGTTTATGGTTTGACGGCTACACCGCAGCGCCCGGATGGATTGTCGCCTACGTTGTTTTGGGAATTAGGATCGATATTAAGTGAGTATTCGTCCAAAGAACAAATGAAGAAACAAACGTTCCACCGCTACTTCGTCACGCGCGATACCAATTTCATGGCGATCGATCAAAATCAAAGTGATTTTATGCGAATCTCACAAGAAGCTTCGTATGATCCTTTACGGAACTTAAAAATCGTGGCGGATGTTTTAGATGCTTTAGAACAAGGCCGAACGGTTTTAGTATTAACTCGCTATGTTCAACATGCCCGTTATTTAGCGAAGTTTGTGCAAAAAGCTGATCCACATGTAGATCTTTTATTAAATGTGGGAACAGAAGATAAAGAGAAGATTCACGAGCGACTAGAAGCGTTAAAACAAAAAGAGCGAGTTGTTTTGATTGGAACGTATAAAGGAATGGGAGAAGGATTTGACTTTCCGCGTCTAGATACGCTCATGTGCACGATGCCGGTTGACTCGTCGATTGTCATTTCGCAAGCGATTGGGCGAATCCATCGCCAAGTCGAACAGAAAAAAGATGTGTATGTCTATGATTATGTAGATCGCAATGTCAGTATGTTTCAAAGAATGTTCGCTTCTCGACAAAAGGAATATTTTGATCAAGGTTATCAAATGAACGTCATGAAAGAGAATGAACAGATCAAAGAGAAACTTCCTTATAGAGTCAAAACGTATTCGGTACAACCCCAAGTTGATGCATATGGGCGGATTGTAGATTATCGTCAACAATTGGCAATGGATATCATGCAAGCAAAGCGCCAAATCTCTGTTGTGATCAATCAAGTGGATTTTGAAACACGAGAAGAATTATTGTCTTATTTCGCACCAGCCTTAGCAAGACATGTTCGTGTGGATCTATTCCTTGAAGAATGTGCAAAAAGTACGGCACGTAAATTAGAACAGGCGGGAATGGTCATTCATGTTCATTCTCGAATTATTGGTCGTTTTATCGTGATTGATAAACATTTAAGTTGGTATGGGCCTCTTGGCATTCATCTCCATGATACGCAAGCGTTATGGCAAAGAGTAGATGATCAACTTGTCGCCAATAGTTTAATGGAAGCAAGAAGACAAGAAGAACGAGCAATCATGACCATGCAAATAAACTACAAACAAGAATAGCTCAATAAAAAAATGAATAAAACAGGCGATGTGTTTAAAATGTCGTCTGTTTTTATTTGCGATCATTAAACAGACAAAGCAAACAAGAGAGTCTTTCACTTTTTAAGATTAGGGAAACTGATATAATGAACTTTGACAGGAGAAGATGAGATATGATTATTGATTTAGATGATATTATTGATGCCATTCAAGGTGGGAGTAATCAAGTTGAATATTACTTAAACATCCATAATGGTGAAATCATTATGCGTGATGATTCGTTACCTACACGCGAACTGATGGAAATCGATGATGAAATCGACAAATATTACGATTCCCTTATTTTGATTCCAACGGCTTATGATGCAAATCAAGTGGGAATGATGCGTCGTTTTACAAATGACTTACCTGAAGGACAAGCGAAAGATGCATTGAATACTGCATTAAGCGGAGGAAAAGGTTTATATCGTCGTTTCAAAAACGTTTTACAAAACTATAACCTCGATAATCAGTGGTATGAATACGAAGATGACCAATACGTTGAATTCGCAAGAAAATGGTGCGAAGAAAACGAGGTGCAATTTGAAGAAGTTCCAAAAATTGTATATCGTCATGCCACACGCCGTGACATTGATTTATTAGTGAAGCTCAAAAAGAAAGAGTTGAACATTGAAGATGAATCTTTAGATTTCGAACTCAACCGTTATTTTTCGGCACAAGTTCGGAATGGCGCTCTCTATCAAATCATTGCTTGGTGGAAAAATAAAGTTGCGGCAACTGGAGCCATTGCTTGGGTATTTACGCCACCTACACCTGAACTTCCTGATGGACGGACGGGATATTTATGTAATTTCTGGATTGATGAAGAATTGAAAAACCAAGAGTATGAAAAAGAAATTCTTAAACGTCTAGAAGAAGAGGCACGTCGTCGTAAATTACCAGAAATCCGTTCTTACAACTTGCCTGCAGAACTTGTTGAAGGACAAGGATTTGTCAAAGAAGAAAACGTATATAAAACACAACTGAAAATTAAATAATCGTCATTCTTTGACCATAATTAAATGCAAAATAAAAACCGAACGCATCAGCATTATGCTTTAGATCGTTCGGTTTTTTTGTGGGATGTTATTTTTCAACCAATAAAAAAGCCTACCGTGAAGGTAGGCTTAACGAGTGAATTATTGATTAGGTGAGAGGATTAACCAACTAATTCAGCATCTTCGAAGTGCCAGTAACCATAAGCGGAGTGCCAGATACCATCAACAACATCTTTGTTTTCAAGCCAGAAGTCATTGTAGTAAGCAACTGGGATACATCCTGCATCTTCGATTAAGATTTCTTCAGCTTTGTGGAGAGCTGCAGAACGTTCTTTTGGATCAAGCGTTGTACTAGCAAGATCTAATTGTGCATCGTATTCAGGATTGTTGTATTTACCATCGTTATTTCCGTTTGTGGAATATAACAGAGTTAAGATGTTAGATGGATCAGTGTAGTCACCTACCCAACCGTTACGAGCGATTTCGAAGTCACCGTTACGACGCATTGGTGTGAAGGAAGCCCATTCAACGATTTCAACATCGAGGTTTACACCGATTTCTTTCCAAGCTTGTTGTAAGTATTCAGCAACTGATTTGTGGTAACCAGAATCGTTAGTGGAGTATGTCAGAACAGGTAAGCCTTCACCATTTGGATATCCAGCAGCTTCAAGTGCAGCTTTAGCGGCTTCGATATCAGCTGTTGGTTTGAAGAAGTTTTCTCCACCGTTGGAGTTTTTGTAGAATTCAGTTCCGTCTGTATCCATCCATCCTGGACCAACGAAGTTGCCAGCTGGAGAATAAGTACCTTGCATTAATGTGTTTGCGAGGTATTCACGGTCGATTGCAAGACTAAGTGCTCTACGAACGTCTGGGTTAGTGTAAGGTTCTTTTTCAGTATTTAAAGAAATGTAGTAAGTACCGATCATTGGTGCTACGAAGAAATCATCGCGTCCTTCTAAAGAAGCGATTTCTTCAGTTGGAACGTCTTTAATAAATGCGATTTCGCCAGCGTTATAAGCGTTGTAAGCAGCGTTTGCATCTTCGATTAAGTTGAACTTAATACCGTCGATTTTAATATTTTCAGCATTCCAGTAGTTAGGGTTCTTTTCCATTAAGATGTAGGAGTTAGGTACCCATTCTGTTACGTGGAATGGACCATTGGAAACGTAAGTTTCAGCAGCTGTAGCCCAAGCATCGCCATTTTTTTCAACAGTTGCTTTTTGAACTGGGGAAAGAGTTGCGAAAGCAGCTAAGGATTCAAAGTATGGGCAAGCATTGCTTAAGTGAACGATGAAAGTTTTTTCATCTGGAGCTTCAACATTTAATTTCGTAATGTCGCCGGCGATTGCTTCATCGTAACCTTCAACCATGGAAAGTACTGTTTCAGCATAAGGAGCAGCTACGTTTGGATCACATACACGTTGCCAGCTATAAACGAAGTCTTCAGATGTTAATGGTGTACCATCGGACCATTTTAAGCCATCTCTAAGTTTGAATGTATAAGTTTTTCCATCTTCGGAAACTTCCCAAGATTCAGCAGCACCTGGAGCAGCATTTCCATCTTTATCGTTAGTCAGTAAGCATTCAAAGCTTTCTAAGATCATGTTGCCGGCATCAAGTGCAGAGTTTAATGCTGGGTCCATAGTTTCTGGGTTAGGGCCGATTTGTACAGATAAGATTTTCTTATCTCCTGTTGCAGCAGCTGTAGAATCTGCTGTGCTATTAGTGGAAGTGTTGTTAGATGAGCATCCTACAGCACTTACTGTCATAGCAGCTGCCATGAGCAATGTAAGAGAACGTGTCTTCATTTTAATCTCCTTTTCTCTATTATGTTGTCCGTCTTAGTCGATTCCAGATCCAAACTGGTTCAGGGGATCCATCCAGCCAACTCACCAGATTGGCTGATTAAATGTTGGACCTGGAACAGATGTGAAATCTGAAGATATCATTGAAGGCGGCCATGTAACCCGATAGCGGAAACCATCGAGCTTCTCCTCTTTTGAGGTGATGGGTGAATTGTAACACAGTGAAACAAATTGTGAAAACAGTTTTCTTTTTATGAAAGAAAAATTTTCATTTTAATCATTTTTTGCAAGTTTTTTCTGTGCTTCTTCCAATGTTACATGGTGACATGCAACAAAATGACCAGGAACAAGTTCTTTAAATTCTGGTGCGGATTGAGCACATTTTTCAGTTGCGCGAGAGCAACGTGTGCGGAAACGGCATCCACTAGGTGGATTAACAGGGGAAGGGACATCTCCTTCCAGAACAATACGTTTGTTCGTACGAGCTTTAATTGGATCGGCTACAGGAATCGCAGAAATTAGTGATTCTGTGTAAGGGTGAAGAGGAGTATTGGTTAATTCATTCGCTGGAGCAAGTTCAACCATACGTCCTAAGTACATAACCCCGATGCGATCGGAAATGTGTTTCACAACGGATAAGTCGTGAGCAATAAATAGATAAGTTAATCCCAAATCACGCTGCAAGTCTTCAAACATGTTAATAACCTGCGCCTGAATGGAAACGTCAAGGGCACTAATTGGTTCGTCACAGACGATAAAATCAGGGTTAACGGCAAGAGCACGGGCAATTCCGACACGTTGACGTTGTCCACCGGAGAATTCGTGAGGGTAACGGTTAGCATGTTCAGAGTTCAGTCCGACTTTACGTAACAATTCAATGATCATGTCATAGCGTTCTTTATCATTTTTTGCGAGGTGGTGCGTATCAATTGCTTCACCAACGATATCGCCGACAGTCATACGAGGATCCAATGAAGCATATGGGTCCTGGAATACGATCTGCATGCGTTTGCGATAAGGCAACATGTTGGCGTATTCTTTCTTTTCGACGTCAAAAATGACATCGCCATCGAAAACAAAGCGGCCACCAGTTGGCTCATAAAGGCGAAGTAAGGAACGACCGGTTGTGGTTTTCCCACATCCGGATTCCCCAACTAAACCAAGTGTTTCTCCTTTTTTGATCGTGAAGGAGACATCATCTACAGCTTGAACATATTTTTTGTTTTTTCCGTGACCACCAGCAGGGAAATACTGCTTTAGGTGTTCGACGACGATAAAATCTTCGTTTTTTTCAGTCATGCTTCTCCTCCTCCGCTACTTTTTGCCGAAGAATCGGCTGCTAATCTTTCCATGGCTTCTTTTTGTTGGAGCCAGCAATATGTGTAGTGCGTATCATCAAATTCAGTGATCGGTGGGTTTTGTTTCAAACAAATTTTCATACATGCTTCACAACGTGGACCAAAAGGACAACCTTTAGGTGGGTTTAACATATCAACAGGCGTTCCTTCGATTGGGATCAAACGTTGATGTTCATCTGTATCTAAACGAGGGATAGAACGGATTAAACCTTTTGTGTACATGTGTTTTGGTTCATAGAACACTTGGTCGGTTGTACCGTATTCAACGATACGACCAGCATACATAACGGCAATGTGATCACACATAGAAGCAACGACACCTAGGTCGTGGGTGATCATGATGATGGACATTCCTAATTTGTCTTTTAGTTCCATCATTAACTCTAAAATCTGCGCCTGAATTGTAACGTCTAATGCAGTCGTTGGTTCATCGGCGATCAGTAATTTAGGTTCGCAAGCGAGTGCGATGGCAATCATGATTCTCTGGCGCATACCACCGGATAGTTCATGAGGATATTGTTTCAAACGTTTTTCAGGTTCGTTGATACCAACAAGCTCGAGAAGTTCTTTGGCACGAGCTTTGGCTTCTTCTTTTGTTTTATTCGTATGAAGCGTAATAACTTCTGTAATTTGGTTTCCGATTGTATAAACCGGGTTTAAGGAAGTCATTGGGTCCTGGAAGATGATAGAAATTTCATTTCCACGGATTTTACGCATTTCTTTTTCAGTCATTTGATCGACTTGGTGGCCATTAAAATATAGGGAACCAGAGATCAGTTTTCCTGGATCGGCAGTTAAACCGATCAAGGAATAAGCAGTTACGGATTTACCGGAACCGGATTCACCAACAATACCAAGGACTTCACCTTGACGAAGGTGGATATTTACATCGTTCAACGCCTTAACTTCACCAGCAGGGGTAAAGAAGGAAAGTTTTTCGTGTTCTATATTTACTAAATATTCTTCAGACATAGACTCTCCTTATTTATTTCTTCATCTTTGGATCGAATGCGTCACGTAAACCATCACCAAGCAAGTTGAAGCTTAAGATGATTAAGGAAATAACAGCAGCAGGGATGAACAGTAAGTATGGATAAGTATAAAGACCATTCAAACCAGCACTTGCGAGTGATCCAAGAGATGGAAGTGGAACAGCAACCCCAAGACCTAAGAAACTAAGGAAACTTTCTGTAAAGATTGCAGATGGGATTTGTAGTGTTGCACAAACAATTAATGTACCAATGCAGTTTGTCATTAAGTGTTTGCGGATAATTGTAGATGTTTTTACACCTAAAGCACGAGCAGCAGTTACGTAGTCAGATTGTTTGATCGTTAAGACTTGGCTTCGAACCATACGAGCCATGTTAACCCAATATAACAATGCGAATACGATAAAGATTGAAATCATGTTCGTTCCGACGGTTTGGATCCAGGTGAATCCAGGAACGGTAGCTAAAGCTTTTAGCGGTCCATCCAACGCGAATGAAAGCAGGATGATTAATAAAACATCAGGGATTGTGTAGATAATGTCGACAATACGCATCATTAATAAGTCAACCCATCCCCCAGCATAAGCAGCAATTGCGCCATAAAGAGGGCCAATACATAAGATGATGGCAGTAGCGATTAAGCCGACTAATAAAGAAATCTGTGTACCAACCATGATACGGATCGCATAGTCACGACCCATAGAGTCAGTACCAAAGAAGTGAGGGAACACACTTCCCCCAGCATCGATGATTGCTTGTTCTGCAGCTGAGAACTGCATTGGCGCTAAGTTGTTTGCCCCTTTAATTTGCATATCATAAGAATATGGATAGAACTGGGGAACAATAAACGCGAAGATCATGATGATGATGATCACAGCAAGTGAAACCATTGCTACTTTATTTTTTCTTAAGCGGCGGAATCCATCTTTCCAGAAACTGATGGAATCACGCATGATGACTTGAGATTGTTTTTCTTCTTCAGTAGCAGGTAGGAAATCTGCTGGATCCAAATCCATTTGAAAACTAATTGGGTTTTTAGCCATTTTCTTTCCTCCTGTTTTTAATCGTATTTAATACGTGGGTCGATAATCTTATAAAGGATATCGACAACTAATGTCATAAGGATAACGAGAGTTGCTAAGAAAATCGTCGTACCCATGATTAATGTGTAGTCACGTCCGTTGATCGCAGTGATGAAAGAACCACCAAGACCTGGGATAACGAAGATTTTTTCAACAACGAAGCTTCCGACGATTGTGTAGGCAAGCATTGGTCCGACATAAGTAACAACAGGTAAGATGGCGTTACGTAACGCATGTTTAAATAACTGTTTTGTTCCAGAAAGACCTTTAGCTTTTGCAGTACGCATATAGTCTTGGCCTAATACGTCTAACATACTAGAGCGCATTAAACGCATGATGTATGAAGTCGGATAGAAGGCGATTGCGGTAACCGGCAAAATGTACGATGTCCAATCAGATAACCCTAATGTGGAAACTAATTTCAGTTTTGCACCGAAGACATAGCTCAATAAAGTACAAACGACGAATCCAGGAACGGCAATTCCTAATGTTGCAAACACAGAAATGAAACGGTCCCAGAATTTTCCTTGATGTAGAGCAGCAATGCAACCAAGGGAAACTCCTAAAACTAAAGAAATTAGAACAGCCATTCCACCGATCTTAGCGGATACAGGGAATTTAGTAACAATAATTTCAAGAACTGTACGACCACGTTGTTTCAAAGAAAGACCGAAGTCTCCGTGTAATAAACCATTCATATAGGTCACGTATTGTTCCCATAGTGATTTATCTAGGCCATATTTTGCTTCCAGAGCAGCTGTAGCCTGTGGGCTTATCGCTTTTTCAGATAAGAATGGTCCACCGGGGATCATGTTCATCAAAAAGAAGGTCAAAGTAGCGACAACCCAGATAGTGACGATAGCGAGTAATATTCGTTTCAATACATATCTAGTCATTTTAATTTGTTAATCCTCTCTAATAACGGTAGACCTGTCTACGCAGGCTGACCGCGAAATTACAAGCGCAAGTATATCATGCAAAATGAAACGTTTTTCAAAGATTTACATTTTTTTACAGTTTTTCTGTGTTTTACCGCTGAAAATATACGTTTTTGATGAATAAAGATGATTTTTGGCGGAATTTCTAACATTTGTGACCTATTGTTCTCAAAATGTATACAAATTTGGGATTAGGACTTGATTTTATGTATCTATAATAGATGATAAAACAATCAAAAGATCTAAAACGTTGATCGAATCAATTTTTCTGATCGAAATGCAAGTTACATATATTTTCGAAAATGTTTGACTGGAATGAACAGAAAGCAAAAAAATTGAGTAACGAATGTGAAACGAATGAAACTGAGTGAAAGTTTTCAAAGCAATTCCTAAGGAAAATGATCACTGAAGATAGACAAAATTTAAAAGCAGCAAAAAGAAATAAAAAAGAATTATTCTTGCGTATTGAATAGTCAAAAGGAAACCAAAAATAGTTAGTTTTACCATATAAATATAAGGAAAGAAAAAGCGGGAAATTGACTTGGAGAACCAAGAGCAATACCCGCTTTGATTTTTTAAGAATTCAGATTATTCGTGGTGATGCCCATGCCCGCAGCATTCGTGATCGCCATCTTCATGGTGATGCCCATGTCCGCAGCATTCGTGATCGCCATCTTCATGGTGATGCCCATGTCCGCAGCATTCGTGATCGCCATCTTCATGGTGATGCCCATGTCCGCAGCATTCGTGATCGCCATCTTCATGGTGATGCCCATGTCCGCAGCATTCGTGATCGCCATGTTCATGATGATGCCCATGTCCGCAACATCCGCCGCGTTGGCTTAAGACAATTAATTCACCGTCTTGTAAATCGATGATGACATTTTCAACGACGTCTTTTGCATCACCTTCCATTAAAATTTTTACACCTTGAATATCTTCTGGTTGATCGCCTTCATCAAAGCGAACGAGTTGGAATGTAGGCATTACACCGCAGCAGCCTTCTTGAAGGATGACTTCAAGACCTTCAGCGCCATTTGCGGATAAAATATTATTCAGCTCAACTAAAGCTGGTTCTGTAATTTTCATATTCAGATCCTCCGTCTTCAACAGTTTAGCCTAAACAAATCGTTTTGAAAAATCTAAGACATATAAAATATGGAGAAATGAGAAAGAAAATAACCAAATGGCAGAGGGTCTTTTTCTGATTCGGATTCATGATTTTTTGCACAAGAGTTTTTAAAAATAAAGATGATGAAAACAGAATTGAAATGATTTTGCTTTAAACGTGCTATAATCCGCAACGATGAATGAGAAAAAGAAACAATTATTTATTGAAGGAATGAAAGCCTCGATTCCGATTGCTTCAGGCTACTTTGCGGTTTCGGCAGCGTATGGAATGGCGGCGATTGTTCAAGGTATGACCGTTACGCAAGCGGTGATGACTAGCTTGCTCAATTTGACAAGTGCTGGCCAATTTTTCGGGAACGACTTTGATTTGTGCGCAAGCTTCTTTAGTGGAACTTGTGTTAACCCAACTTGTGATTAATGCGCGTTATTTTTTGATGTCCATTTCTTTGGCGCAAAAAAACAGGAAACAAGATGCCACTTAAAAAACGATTGATCATGTCGTTTGGCATCACGGATGAAATTTATGCAGTAGCAATATCACAAACAGGCGCTGTGAAATTTGTTTGGTTTTTAGGTTTGATGATCCCGCCAATTATAGGTTGGACACTGG
>NZ_KB913034.1:86744-1185613 GCF_000384195.1 Allobaculum stercoricanis DSM 13633
ATTTTATGTATCTATAATAGATGATAAAACAATCAAAAGATCTAAAACGTTGATCGAATCAATTTTTCTGATCGAAATGCAAGTTACATATATTTTCGAAAATGTTTGACTGGAATGAACAGAAAGCAAAAAAATTGAGTAACGAATGTGAAACGAATGAAACTGAGTGAAAGTTTTCAAAGCAATTCCTAAGGAAAATGATCACTGAAGATAGACAAAATTTAAAAGCAGCAAAAAGAAATAAAAAAGAATTATTCTTGCGTATTGAATAGTCAAAAGGAAACCAAAAATAGTTAGTTTTACCATATAAATATAAGGAAAGAAAAAGCGGGAAATTGACTTGGAGAACCAAGAGCAATACCCGCTTTGATTTTTTAAGAATTCAGATTATTCGTGGTGATGCCCATGCCCGCAGCATTCGTGATCGCCATCTTCATGGTGATGCCCATGTCCGCAGCATTCGTGATCGCCATCTTCATGGTGATGCCCATGTCCGCAGCATTCGTGATCGCCATGTTCATGATGATGCCCATGTCCGCAACATCCGCCGCGTTGGCTTAAGACAATTAATTCACCGTCTTGTAAATCGATGATGACATTTTCAACGACGTCTTTTGCATCACCTTCCATTAAAATTTTTACACCTTGAATATCTTCTGGTTGATCGCCTTCATCAAAGCGAACGAGTTGGAATGTAGGCATTACACCGCAGCAGCCTTCTTGAAGGATGACTTCAAGACCTTCAGCGCCATTTGCGGATAAAATATTATTCAGCTCAACTAAAGCTGGTTCTGTAATTTTCATATTCAGATCCTCCGTCTTCAACAGTTTAGCCTAAACAAATCGTTTTGAAAAATCTAAGACATATAAAATATGGAGAAATGAGAAAGAAAATAACCAAATGGCAGAGGGTCTTTTTCTGATTCGGATTCATGATTTTTTGCACAAGAGTTTTTAAAAATAAAGATGATGAAAACAGAATTGAAATGATTTTGCTTTAAACGTGCTATAATCCGCAACGATGAATGAGAAAAAGAAACAATTATTTATTGAAGGAATGAAAGCCTCGATTCCGATTGCTTCAGGCTACTTTGCGGTTTCGGCAGCGTATGGAATGGCGGCGATTGTTCAAGGTATGACCGTTACGCAAGCGGTGATGACTAGCTTGCTCAATTTGACAAGTGCTGGCCAATTTTCGGGAACGACTTTGATTTGTGCGCAAGCTTCTTTAGTGGAACTTGTGTTAACCCAACTTGTGATTAATGCGCGTTATTTTTTGATGTCCATTTCTTTGGCGCAAAAAACAGGAAACAAGATGCCACTTAAAAAACGATTGATCATGTCGTTTGGCATCACGGATGAAATTTATGCAGTAGCAATATCACAAACAGGCGCTGTGAAATTTGTTTGGTTTTTAGGTTTGATGATCCCGCCAATTATAGGTTGGACACTGGGAACTTTATTGGGCGCAAGTGCAAGTTCAGCATTGCCGGATCAATTAGTCAATGCCCTGGGCTTAGCAATGTATGGGATGTTTATTGCGATCTTTGTTCCTGTGGCAAGAAAAGAACGTCCGATTTTATATTGTGTTTTATTGACGGCATTTGTTAGTGTCGGACTCAATTTAATTCCGGCATTTCGCCAAGTGTCTTCTGGTTATACGTTGATTATGATTACGGTTGTGATTAGTGCGTTTATGGCTTGGCGTTTCCCTAGAGAAGATGCGAATCAAAATGATGATCTAGAAAGTGAGGAAGAATAATGGATTCGCTTTACACGTATAGTGCGATCATCGTGATGGCAGTAGTGACTTATATTATTCGCATGATTCCTATGGCATTGTTCTCGAAGCCAATTCAAAGTCGATTCTTTCAATCGTTTTTATACTATGTGCCCTATGTTGTTTTATGCGCGATGACTTTTCCTGGGGTGTTTTCCTCTTCTTTGTCGACAGTCGCTTGTGTGTTGGGTGTGCTTGTAGCAATTGTTGGTGCGTGGTTTGGAGCAAGTATGTTACAAGTTGCGATTATGGCGGCAGTTGTCGCTTATATCAGTCAATTAATTTTTTAAAAGTAAATTGAAAAAGACGGCATGATGAAAGTTATGCCGTCTTTCTTTTAGTAAAGGAAAAATCAATATTTTGTGATGTTTAGGAAAGGAAAAAAGAAAAAGAGAAGACCAAATTTTTGGAAAAAAGACGAGAAATTGCAAATTAAACGACCAAAATAAGCAAGTTAACGTCCAAAAAGTGGGGATTATTGACTCGAATTTGGCCAAAACGTTCTAAATGGTTTCATGAATAACATATAATGGATACAAGAAGGAGAATATTATGGAAAAACAAGAAAAACTCCAGTATTTCAAAGTCATTTTGACTGCATGTTTTATGGTTGCAGCAAGTACCGGACTTTGTTTCTATTCAAGTGGAGTCTTCTATCAACCGCTCGCAAATGGGTTGAATATCTCTTTGGGTCAAGCTTCAAGTTCAACAACTTTTGTGCTTGTCTTCATGGCTTTAACCGCTTTGTGTGTTCCTTATTTATTGCGAGCAGTAAAACTAGAAACATTGCTGTTGATCGGAACGACAATAAGTTGTGCTGCTGTACTCTTTATTTCGTTTAGCTTTAACCGCTACTTCGTTTATGCATTTTGTTGCTTATTAGGAGTGGGTGCTTCCTTGATTGGTTTAGTACCGGCGACAACTTTAATCAACAACTGGTTCGATCAAAAGAAAAACTGGACGACTTCCATCGTTCTGGCTGCTTCAGCTTTAAGTACCGCACTCTTTTCACCTTTGATGGCATTTAGTGTCGAAATGCTTGGTTGGCGAATGGGATTTGTAATTCAAGCGGTATTGATTTTAGTTTTTATGGCACCAGCTTTATATTGGCGTGTGCCATTGCATCCGGCAACAGCAGGAAAAGTTGCTTATGGACAAGAAGAAGCGCCATCCAATAATAAGAGAAAAGCACCACGCGAGCTATTAATTAGCTTTGCGCTGATCGCAGTGTTCTCGGCATTCTTAGTTGCATTACCGATGCATTATTCTTCGCTTGCCCCTTCCATTGGCAAATCCGCACTCGTTGGCGCAACAGCGCTAAGCTGGTGCATGATCGGAAACTTAGTATTCAAATTGACAGCCGGTTGGTTAGCGGATCGCATTAAACCGGTTCTTGCTTCCGGATTATTGAATATCGTGGCGTTGATTGCCACAATCGGCATTACAATTTTGATTTTAATGCACATTGGCAATGGACTTTATCCACTTTGCTTCTTGTTCGGTAGTGCCTTTGCACTAAACGAATTATCGTTACCATTAATCGTATCAAACCGTGTGGATAAACGTTATTATTCGACGGTTTATGCGATCTTGAACTTCTTATCCACATTAACTACAGCATTGATGATCAGCTTAGTTGGCTTTATGTACGACAAACTGACGTCTTATTTATGGGTATACATCATCGCTATTTTGATGGAAGTTTGCATTGCTGGATTGATCTATTATCTGATTTCTAATGAGAAAATGGATGATTTAGTCACGAATGATTTTACTCGTTCCTTTATTGAGCGGGTGCGTGATGAAAGCAAAAAACGGCAAATGATGAAAGTGGAAAAAGAACGTCAAAAAGCGTTTGAACAAAAAGCACAAGAAACTGACTCATCACAAACAGATGACGATCATCCATCTGCTGTTTTCAACAAACAAATGGCTTTATTTGAAGAAGCACCACATGAAGTTCCATCCAATGATGAACGGGACACTTTGACAGAAGACAATTTAGATGTTCAAGAAACAAACGTAGATGAATCGATCAATCAAAAAGAAGAAACTCCTGTTGAATCAGAAGAAGAACAAGATGATTCTACAAAATAAATCTACAATATAAATATGGAAAAACCAGAGCACTCCAATGGAGAAAAACGCTCTGGTTTTTTTATCGAATATAAAATTTTGCATCGTCATCGCTCGATGAGTTTACAGGGATTTCGACAATATAGCTAGAATAGCCATTGATCGCCGTGGTGTTTTCAATTTGATAAAGACGGGGAAAATCACCATAAGTGAAATGGACGTGTCCATGAAAGAAATAACGCGGTTGATATTGATGAATCAATTGTTTGAATGTTTCAAAGCCTTGATGACATAAATCTTGACCATCATGATATCCCTTTGCGGGGGCATGAGTGACGAGAATATCAAATCCTTTTTGTTTATATAAGGAAAGCCATAACTTATGGACGCGTTTTTTCATTTGTTTTTCGGTGAGCTGATAAGGGTGAGAAGAAAAGCCCATGGCACCGCCTAATCCTAAAATGCGCAGGCCATGCCAGTTGATTAATTGGTCATCGATACCAATACAACCTTGCGGAGGATGTTGAAGATAACGTTCATCGTGGTTACCAGCAACGTATAACACATCGCCATGAAACATTGTGGCGATAAATTCCAAATAACTTGCGGGAAGATCGCCACAAGAGATGATTAAATCGATTCCATCAAAACAATGTTCATCCCATTTTTGATCATATCGACGATCAATCACATCACTCAATAATAAAATTCGTAATTTATTTTGGCTCATGATCCATCTCCTGTGCGACATGAAAAGGCAAGGGATCGATGGAATCTAAACCATGGATTTGGACAACTTTTTCCGCAGAAGGAATCAGTTGGATATCCGTGGGAATCGTTCCGACGATATTATCAACAAGCCAGTTCATCGTGGCAATTTCTTCCATCGACAGTGGCGTGGAATCGGGAACTGGTTTTTGATGACTTTGGGCATTTGTTTCTTCAAAAATATTGAAATTGTTTTGGGCAATATTATTTTTAATCAGTTCAATCATTCGCTTTGTTTCAAAAGGTAACTCTTGACTAAAGCTGACATCAATTAAACCGTTGGAGATGCCTAGCCAATAGTTAATCGAGGATCCTTTAGCCTCATCAAAACGATAAGTCCGATTTAAAATCGATTGAATAATTTGGGTATAGAAGATACTCCATTTCTGTTGGATCGTCGACAAATTAGAGAATTTTGAAGCCCGAACATCGAATAAGCCAAAGCGTTTTCCTTTTTGAATTGCAGGATCGAATTCTTGACCGGCAATATAAATCATATCGATATCCATAGGAAACTCACGATTAGTGGCCATCGTTGTAGTTGACCAATCTAAATACACTTTGGCGTGGGGGCGGACCATCTTGACGCCAAGGGCAAAGGCATTAATATTGGCAATCGCACCATAAATCGGATAATCTGCGATATATCCGATATGACTAGAATGAGATAAAGCGCCAGCAGCGAGTCCTTGTAAAAACATAATTTCATAGCCGCGCGTAGAGTACGAGCGAACGGCCGTGGATTCGGGATTTAAGGAGCAATTCAAAAAGCGAACTTTAGGATATTTGGCCGCAAAGCGATTCGTGATTTGTAACAATAAAGGATGGGAAGTGAAGATCACTTGTGCACCCCATGCAATACTGTTTTCCATTGCTTGAATAATTTCTTCGTTTTGATGGCCAGAATAACATTGAATGGCAACCTGGTTTTGGAGAGCATTCGCCATTTTGTGGAAAGCCTGTTCATGAGTAGCTGTCCAAATGGAAGTTTGCGGATCTCCTTGGCTAATTAAAACGGCTTTAATGGGTTCTTTAAAAGCCGCAAATAGCGATTTATGATCGGAAATTTCTGCTTTGGTCAATAAAGCGGCTTTAGGAGAATGGGGATAAGTTTTAATTGTAGGCAAAATGCGCATTAACTCTTTTTCGATTACAGTATCGGGAATGATTTGACCTTCGGGATATCCATAGACTTCTAAAAATAGTAAAAAGGCATCGCCAGGGGTTGCTGCAATCGGTTCAAGGACGATTTTGGATAAAACTGTTTCAAATGTTTTGAAAAAAGAAGAGAGATCTTCTTTTTGATGATCATTTAGCTCTTCTTGATTGTCTTTGAGAATCAGCTTCAATAATCGATCATAGTTTTTCGCTTTAGACATCAATAATGTTGTGATTCCACTAGCTTGGCGAAAATTTAAATAGGCAGAATATAAATCACTTTGCTCAAGACTTTGGCAATCGACAATCAATTCAATTACGTTTGCTTGAATTAAGGGGTTATTCAACAAGCGGGTAACCGAGACGCGTTTATTTCCTTCTTCAACAAAATAATGACCGAAAAACAGATAAACCGTAATCGCATCATGAAGGCCTTCACTTAAAGCGTATTGATATAAGTTCATCCATTTATTCGCAAATTCAGTGTTGGTCTCTAATAACGGCATAAAGTTTGCCGCAAAAGAATGGGTACGTCCTTCATGACACGTCCCGATGATGGAATGAGTGGGGATTTCTTGTAGACTATGAAATTCTTTTTTGATAATCGTTTGGTCTTTTAAAATATGATCGAGGACGGGAAGATAAGGGTCTTCGTTTAATCTTTTCTTCTCGTTTACACAAGCAAGCGCTTGTTTGCGGGCTTGAAGATAAACATCAGTTACGTTTGTCATATCACAACCTCCATTCTTTTATTATCATTGAGTATTTTGGTTGGGATTTCTATGTCTAATGATTAAAACGTTTCAGAGTGTCAACAGGGCGAAAAAATGAAACGTTTTCGCGCAAATGATTTTGTTTTAAAAAGGGCAAAGAACCGAATAAGCCATTTTAATATCCAACTAGGTCCGTTTGTGATTTCAATAAAATGGATCCTCTACAATGAAAATGTAAAAAGAAAGATATCCTTTTTACATTGAATAAATGGGGCTGTTGCCCGCTAAGAGAGGAAGATTGAAATGGTTTTAAGTGGAGAAGAAATGCAGTTATTAGAAAACTTAGTTGGGCGCAAAGCAGAACGAGTCATTGTTCCCGTAAAAAACGATTCGATCAGCAAGCCTGTAGAAACGATTTTGGTTTTATCGAAAGACAAAGGAATTAAAATTGATTCTTGTTTCCGAACCCAACAAGCAATCGAAACCCCAGAAGCATATCCACAGTTGCGGGTACGCTTAATTCATGAAATTCCACAATATACAGATGGCGATGAAATTGAATTTTCAAATACTGGAGAAATCGTTCGTTCGGTAAAAGTAATCAGCGAACGAGTCAATACGCCTAATGACACAGCAAGCTACACAAAGTCGATTCATATTGAATTAACAGGGTCTCGCGATGTTACAATTACTCGTGAAACATTCCGTTCACCAAGCTTGCGGGTGTATGAACATGAACCAGATTCGCCAATTGAAGAAGAAAAAGATGCGATCATTACTCAATTTGTCCAAACATTCTAATGAGGACTATCGATTCCCAACAATTTATGATGAAACAAGTAGCTACTCATTTAAAAAATGAGTAGCTCTCTTTTTTAGGGAAAATTAGCGAAAATAGAAAACACCGAAAAAGGGTGGTTGACTTGCCTATGAGTGTTTTCTATACTTTCGATGTACTTAATCTCAACGTTGGGGGACGTGGGTTTTGGGTACGATAGGTATAAGGACAATCTATTATCATTAAAAAACGATCATGTATTCATTATATTAATCTCTACTACCTTCTGATGTGTTCATAACTTACGTTTTAACTATCCTTATACCACAACTATCGAGAGGTTTTGTACGGACAAAACCAAAGAAGAGCCTGCGGGCTCTTTTCTTTTTATTCAAAAAAGGCGAATTTTCCTTTTCTAATTTTTGGTACAGGTTTTGTATCGTAATAACCTAAAGCGGCAATGCCATAAACGACCATGGAATCATCAATACCTACTTTTTCTAAAAATGTGCGAAGGTTTTTGGAATCCATATAATGTCTTAATTGGTTAATCCATACTGAACCGATATTTAAACTATGACTGGCAAGAAAGATATTTTCCAAAGCACAAGCATTATCTTCCATGCCATGACTATTATCCTTTAAGTTGGCGGGGATAATTAATGCAGTTGGATGATACATCGTATACGCGTTGTTATTTAATTCAACTTTCATAATATCAATCAATTCATTAATCAAATCTTGATTGGTCACAACCGCAAAGTACCAGGTGTCTTTTCCCATTCCACTTGGAGCGTGAATGGCGCAATCGACAATCAATTCTAAGTCTTCTTTAGAAATCGGTTTGTCATTAAACTGACGAATCGATCTTCTTGTTTGTATTGAATTTATTACTTCATTCATTTTGATCACCTCACCTGTTATTTTATTTTAAATCATCACAAATGGCTTTTAGTTTTGCTTGGCTAGAAAAACTAAAAGCTGATTTCATCAAAGAAAATCAGCTTTTTAGTTAATCTACTTTTAACATGCGATATCCAACCCCAATATGGGTTTGGATAAACTGTGGAGAGCCCTTTTTTGATTCGAGCTTTTTACGCAGTGTGGCCATAAAGACGCGAAGGGAAGCAATATCATTATCCGAATTCGTTCCCCAAATTTTTTGTGTGATGTAGTTATGCGTTAAAACACGACCGACGTTTTTAGACAACAAAGTGAGCAGTTTGAATTCAATAGGGGTTAAATGCAGTTCTTCATTATTGATCAGTGCACAACCTGCCGCATAATCGACTTTTAAAGGACCATTGATAAAGATGGAATTATTGTTTGTAGGTAAAGATTGATTAGATAAGTGTCGTTCTACAACGCGTAAGCGAGCGAGTAATTCGACAATCGAAAATGGTTTTGTTAAATAGTCATCAGCACCGGCGTCTAAAGCGGCGAGCTTATCATCGTCATCACTCCGTGCGGAAATAACAATGATCGGCATATTCGACCAGCTTCTAATTTTATGAATAATTTGAACACCATCGATGTCCGGTAAGCCTAAATCTAAAAACATGACATCTGGATTGTGCGTCGATGCTTCGAGAATTGCATTTTTTCCATCACTGGTCATCAAATACTGATAGTCATGAGATTTGAGGGTTGTCCCAATCAAATTACGGATAGAATTATCGTCTTCAACGACGAGAACAGTAGTTGTTTTCATATTTGATCACCTTGTTTTGTTTTATTATTATAGCGAACAACAACGGGGGAATACAAATCGAATGAACATCACTTTCCTATAAATCAAAGACAAATCCCCCACTCTTTGTTCGTGAGTAGGGGATTCATGTTTAAATAAAAATCAAATTACACCGCTTTTTTTGTCTGGATTTGTTGAACAACTAAAATCTTACGGGCAAAAAGTTCATCAACAATAAAATAGGTTTTATACATTGAAAATTTAATCAATGCTGAAAAGAAGATCCAAACTTGAACTAGGGCTAAAAAAGCAGTTGAGGCTAAAATTGAGTAGGCCGCCCAATCAAGAATTTGCGGGAAAACCCGATGGATGAGCAGTTGACATAATACTGGAATCAACAAGAGGTTCATAAAGGAACAAAAGATTCTTGTTGGCAGTAATAAGATATCTTCCACATTCTCTTTGGATTTAAAGTTAATGGCCGAACGATAAAGAATTACTTTTTTATAGATGTTCGTAAGTTCTGGATTTTGCTGATTTAAAATTTGGTTTAAGGTTGTGTAAAGTTCTTCGTTGCGAATGTAGTGACGCATAAAGATCTCCGTTTTTAATGATATAAATATGAAATTATTTCTTTGCGCATAATGGGGACATATTGTGAAAATACAAGGGATGTACCTGTTACTAACTTAGCCGATTCAATCGCATTCATCAAGTAAAATCACGTGTTTATGACGATTTTCTTTCGAAAATTCAGCGGTAAGAAGAAGATGAAAAAGAAGCGCAAAAAAGAAAAAAGCGCCTTGATTTTCAGGCACTTTTCACAAAAATGAAACTCATTAAACGCTACGTAAAAATAAATTGCTTTTTTATTTCACTTCGATTTTACGATAAAAATGGGCAGTCGAAATTCCCCAAGTTTTTGTGCGGACTTTTTCTAATACGCCAATTTGATCCGGCATCTCTTTTTCTTTTTTGGTTCGGATCACAATTTCTCCATCCTCTTTGATCAAAGCAGCATCACTTAAAGCTTCCATGACAGGGATAAAAATTGAATCAACAGTATAAGGGGGATCGAGATAGATTTTATCGAAAGTTTGTTTTTTGTTTTTTAAATCTTCAATCGCAACGAAGACATCTTGTTCCAATACGCGAATATTGCGATTTTCAAAATGGCATGCTTTGATGTTACGACGAATGACATTGGCGGCTTCTTTTCCTTTTTCAACCATGATGACACAGTGCGCATGGCGACTCATTGCTTCTAGGCCCATTGAACCGGAACCAGAAAAGAGATCGAGAAAGTCGCAATTCGGAATATCAAACTGCCATATATTAAATAGTGCTTGGCGAATCTTATCCGTAACAGGGCGGGTATCTAAACCTTGTGGGGCTTCGATGATTTTGCCACGAGCATCTCCAGAAATAATTCTCATTGTTTATCCATCCTTACTTGCCAATATCCTACCATCAAAGTGCGAATTCACGAATAATAAGAATGTAACAAGTATCAAACGAATGCTTTCATTCCAAAAGAAATCGGCTCTTAAAGGATGATTCGAGTATTAACACTCTCGAATTGAAGAAACAAAAAGCAATTCAAAAAGAAAATGGAGTAAAAACAAGAGAAACAACAAACTAAAAAATAAGTAAAACAAAAGCGATTCGTTTGTGGAAAAATCAATATTTTCACAAGTGTAAAGCAGAGATTTAGAATAACGATTAAAAAACCTTGAATTCATTTTAAATGGATTTGAATCTTTAAATAGGACACAAAATGAACTGTTTAAAACATTGATGTAGGTTGTAAACTTACAGTAAAACTAGAGATTCCTCTAGTTGAATTGGTTTTGCATTCTGGAGGTGAAGAGTATGAATACACGCAATTTACAAATTCATTTAGAAAATAAGCTTTCTTCACTTGCCAGTGCCTGCATGGATAATAATGCGGTAGATGATGGGTTAATCTATGAAATCTTAGCAAACGATGAGATGAGCGACGAAACACGCTTGAATTATATTTGCCAGATCGAAGTTCGCCTACCTTCTAACTGCAAATCAAAACGAAAAACCGAAACGGATTTGAATTCCCTCTATCAAGAACCAGAGGAAGTTCGAAGCCAAAAGCAAGAACGTTGGAATAAACTGCATCAAATCGCAGTCGAATTAAAAACAAATCATGAAAATAAAGAAGTTCCTCGCGAACGCTTCTATCAGCTTGTCAGCATCTTGACTGTAGACCCAAAACCAGCAGGCACTGTTTCGAATCATTCGAAACACGAAAGAGATTGAAAACTTGAATGATCAAGCAGACTCAAATCAAGATAAAGAGTCTGCTTTTTTTCTGTCGATAATTTTAAAAAGGGTAGATCGTGTTGGATTCTTACATACCAATGTCACAAAAATCCATATAAAGCAGCGAGCCTTCATGATTGAAGCAATGTAATCAAATTGATTTATAGCGCAAGATATGGAGTTATATTTTAACTAAAAATACGTTGTATATAACTCGAAATGATGATGTTCGAAAGAGGCCGAAGAGAAAAAAAGAGAATAGGCGAAAAAAATCAGATGGCGAAAAGGGAGAATTCGTCAATTGTCTAACGGATAATTTAGTAAAAAAGTTAGTGCCATTTTTAATGGGCACTAGACCATACACTTTTGAAAAGATTCGTACAATAATAAAAAGAAAAAGATAGACGAGAGGAATGAATATGGAACGCAACCAAACAGTGAAATCCCCGAGTGATGGATTGGAATTAGATATTTTAGAAGTCCTTCCGGATCATGGAACAGTGGTGGGGATTGTTCAAATCGCCCACGGCATGCAAGAACATAAAGAACGCTATCGCGACTTTATGAACTATTTAGCAAGTAAAGGATATGCCGTTGTCTGTGCGGATCATCGCGGACATGGAAAAAGTATTCAATGTCCTGAAGATTTGGGCTATTTCTATGATGAAAGTGGCGATGCAATCGTAGAGGATCTCAATGCGGTTCAAGAAAATTTACGCCAAGAATACCCTGGTGTACCTGTTTTCTTAATTGCCCATTCAATGGGAACTTTAGTCGCTCGAAAATATATTCAATCTTATGATGATCGCATTTCAGCTTTAGTGTTATCAGGGGCAGTGTATAAAAATCCGGCAGCTAAACCAGGTAAAATGTTAGTCAATGTCATTCGCGCATTCAAAGGAGATCGCTACATTTCCAAATTTGTCGCCAATCTTGTGGAAGGTTCGTTTGATAAAGGGATTGCCGGTGAACAGAAAAATCGGTGGTTGTCTTACAATGAAGACAATGTAGATCGCTTCAATGCGGATCCAATTTGTGGCAAACCTTTTACTTTGAATGGCTATGCCAATTTATTGCAGCTCGTCATCGATTGTTATCGAAAAAAAGGCTGGGCATTGAAAAATCCACAATTGCCAATTTTCTTTGTCGCAGGAGCAGAAGATCCGGTGATTGGCAATGCTCAACAATTTATGAAGATGCAACAGTTTTTAAAAGATCGTGGATATCAAAACGTAGCAGGAAAATTATACGAAAAGATGCGTCATGAAATTTTAAATGAGACAGATGGCCAACTCGTTTATGAAGACATCTATACATTTCTTGAAACGCAGCGCAAAGAAGCGACATTAAAATAAATGGATAATAAAGTAGAAAAAAAGGAACAAATCGAGGATAATCGCTCGCTTTGTTCCTTTTTCATTATGGGTTATTCAAGTATGTATTGAATTTCAACGGCATCATATTCCGGTAAAGGAATCGGGGCAGAATAAGCAAAAGTATGCTGATTGGTTGATGCATCGAGATCGACCATTTCGGCAAATACGACTTCTCCTTTATTTTTAAAGAGAATATTGGCATTTCCGTAAAATACACCATCAGAATCAAGGCTGACTTGATATTGAACAACACCATTTTGTTGATCAACGCCATCGGAAATCACTTCGATTCGTGGGTTTTGTTCAGGATGGCGTTTCAAATAGTGCCAAAGGATATTTTCGTATGTCGCATCTTCGCCTTCGTCGAGATAGTAATCATAATCCATAAGACTTGTTGTATAGGAAGATTCATAATCGACATCTACTTGAATATCTTTAGCATCCACACCTTCAAGTTGGGAAGACGTGTAGAGCACGCTCGTCCAAGCGTCTTCTTGGCCATAACCGAGTTCAATGTGCGAAAAATTATACAGTTCTCCATAGTCTTCATTGGCAGTAATTTCTACATCGATAAAAAGAGAGGCATAAATCGCCGGATCATCTTTAGTAAGATGAAAATTGATCATAACGGTATTGTCAGTCGGTTTGGAAACTTGGAATGGTTCGGCACGAACACAAGACGGAAGTCCTTTGTCATGATCAGAAGAAATATATTCTGCTCCAGAAGAAGAAGAGGGAAGAAACATCATCCCCACAAAACTAACCAAGATGGCTAACCAAGAACACAATAACCATTGTCCGGGTTTAAAGCCTTTTTTCTTTGTTGAAGTTTTTTTTCTGGGATTTTGTGGCTTTGTTTCCAAAGAAGAGAAAGAATGATCTTGTTTGGCATCTTCAGGAATTTCAGGAAGATCAGGGAGTTCGGGAATTTGAGGTGGCATTTGATGATTGGAATCGGACATAAAAACCTCCAAGTTCTAGATCAGGTTTACATCAAAATGTAATGAGGAATCAAAGTGAAAATGAATGTAATTTGATTTTATCAAATCTAAATGATGGAGGAATAAAATCAGGGGATTTCAATCATTTTGATCATGAATTTTTGATTTTATGGAGGTCTTTTGACAAGAGGGATGATGTAACGTTTTGATAAAAAATTAGAAAGAAGCAATACAGCGGTAAGAACCATAAAAAAATTATAAAAGTCTAAGGAAGATCAAAAAGAATGATAAAATGTGAATAGTTTTCAATGTAAAAATAAGGATAAAAAATTTTAAACTTCAATCGCATAGAGGATGAGGGATGTTTTATGGCTTCTAGAAATCAACGAACACGAAAAGTTGGATTTTTCAAAAAAAGTATATATGAATTAACAACATGGAATCGGATCTTTTTATTCATTTTGGCGGGAGGAACATTTCTGTTCTCGTTTTTAATGATGATTGGCTCTTTTGGAGTAGGTTACATGCAGAACTCGATTGTACCGTATTGTTATATTTTGGCGACTGTTTTCTCTTTTGGCGCTTTGCTTGGTGGTTTTTGCGGAATCAATACGAGTGAAAAACAGGCCCCTAGAGTGAGTAGACAAACAATTTCTCCGGCACCTAAATCCAAATCAACAAAAGCGAAAATACATAAAAAATATAAAGTCATTTTAAAGAATTTAGAGAACATCCAAAAAGATGCGCAAGAACGCTACAACAGTGTAGAAGAACTTTTACAAGAATATTTTGGGGATTCAACGATTTCGATCGCCCGCTATACCGATGTTTTAACAAAGGCGAATCAAGTATTAGAACAAAATGTTGAACATGCCAATAAGGCCGTGGAATTATTTGGAAACTCCGAACCAACGCCCGCTCGACTTGAGATTTTGACGCATTATGTTCATGATTCACAAGATGTCCTCGATAAAATTAACCAAATCGTAGATGAACTCATCCGCATTCATCAAAGTTCAAGTTTTGAAAAAGGCGATGCCCTTGACGAAAGACTGGATGAACTCGTTCAAACCACGCACTATTATGCCAATAAAAGTGAAGACAAAAATATTGGCCAATAGCGATTTGAGCAAGGACTAAGATTAAAAATCAACAAAAAGCAGAAGATCAATTGTTTGAATAAAAATCTTCTGCTTTTTTTGTGCCAAGAAAAAGAATATAAAAAATGCCCAGTGGCGATTGGCTATCGCTTAGGGCATTGGAAATTTATTCGAGTTTGACTTCAATCACTGTATCCTCTTGGATTGGCGTTGTGGCGGGGATACTTTGCCAGTGGACTCGACCATAGCCATCAGCAGAGATGGATATGCCGGTTAAGTTCCAAAAGGCGGTGATATCTTTTCTTGTCCAGCCGATCATATCCGGCATTTGGCGCGTAGAACCGTTGGTTAATAACATGACGTTATCGTTGGAGTTGATTGTTGTGGAAGGATCAGGGAATTGAGCAACCACAGTATCGCCATCGCCAATGATAATTGTATTCACTTTAGTGCCGGCTAATCTTTCTTGGGCATAATTCAAAGAATGACTCGTTAAAGAAGGCATTGGTGAAGAAACCCATTCTTGATGTTGTTCAGTGACACTGCGATCGGTACCCGTATTGACATTGACCGTTTGCAGGGCACTTTTCATAATTTCTTTAAAAGGATCTGCCGAATAATTTAAGTAGTTCGGACCTTGCATGCCGTAACAAACGAGAACTTTAGGATCATTCGCTGGTGCGGCAGCAATAGTGGAAGACGTATAGTTTTCTTTATCATACGTATGCGTATCTTCATTATAGATTTCCCCGGTACCTGTTTTTAGAGCCATGTCGATCCCTTCAATCGCAAAGCGATCCCCGGTCATTCCTGGATCGAGGACATGACGCATTAAATCGACAACTTGATGCGCGGTATCTGCAGAAACAGGGGTGCCGACAGCTTGTGGAGAATTTTTTTGGATCGTTTCTTCTGTGGAGCTATCGATAATGGAATCAACAATATAAGGTTGCATCATAATGCCATCATTGAAGATCGCGGTATAAGCTTTGCATAATTCCAAAATCGTCATGGAAGAAGCCTGACCAAACCCGGAAGATAAATAGTCGGTTGCCGAGGTGGTGTTTTTGATTCCGACTTGTTCGTTAACGAAGGGAATCCCAGTTTGTTCGAACAAATCGAACTCTTCTAAATAGCGATTGACGGTTTCTTTATTTAAGTGATTCGTGAGCAATTCACAAAGTGCGATGTTCGAAGAAAGAGCCAAACCATCTTCAAAAGTGAGCACACCATGGTCTTTTCCTAAGGCGTCAAGGATCGGTGGGATGGTGGTTTCATATTGTGAAGCAACACGGGTAATTTTTCCGGTAAGAGGATCTTCTGTATAGGCAAATTCACCTGCACGATACGTTTGATTATAAGGATAAACCCCGGCATCAATGGCCATCGCATAGTAGAGTGGTTTAATAATTGAACCAGGCTCTAAAGGATATTCCGAAACTTTATCGATATAGGAAGGAATATCTAAATGGCTATTTTGATCGTAAGTTGGATAAGAAGCCCAAGCGAGAATTTTTCCCGTTTCAACTTCCATAACTAAAGTCCAAGCAGCGGATGCTTTGGAATCTTCCATCGTAAAGCGCATTTGTTCTTCGACGGTTTGTTGTAAAGAGCTATCTAAAGTGAGTTTGACGTGGTCACCATTGACGGCTTCGGTAATTATTTCTCGCGATCCCGGTAATTCTTGGTTCGTATTAGTGGCGCGATATTGTTCTTGACCATCTTCGGATCCAAGATACAGTTCCATGGATTTTTCTAAACCAAGTTTACCAATGATGTTTTGCGCAGTGTCATCATAGGCGGCAAACCCGATTAAGTTCGAGGATAGAGGGGTAATCGGATAATCGCGTTTTGTTGTTTCAATAAAAGAAAGGCCAGGAATTTTCATGGATTCGAGTTTTTCTTTATCTTCACGACTAATTCGTTTCGTTCCAGTCCCCAGCTCGATTTGGCTTTTGCCTTGCATTTGTCCGCGCTCGATTAAGCGCACAAGTGTCTCTTCGTTGACGGCATCGCCAAGAACAGACTTGATGGCAGCGGCAAATGCTTGGGGATCTTCGACATAACTTCCCGTGTTTTGAGCATCGGCGGCAGCTAAAGCTGCTTCTGTTTGTTCAGTGCGACCATTGAGTTCGGCTTTATAGAGTGCGTTTTGCCGTTGTGCTTCGATTAAACGCTCTTCTGCGGCTTTTTCTTCTGGAGTTCGCGTATCAAAGTTTGCGGCTAAAGTATAAGCGATCGTTTGCCTTGCTAAAACTTGATTGGAGCGATCGAGAATGTCTCCTCGAACGCCATTGATCGTTCTAGCTTGAACGGAGTTGCGAATCATGGAATTAATGGCGAGGTTTCCTGACCAAAAATGCTTTTGGGTAACCATTGTATAAAGGAGGGTGCAACAAGCAAGTGCAGCACAACTGATTAAAACGGCACTCACTTGGAAAATATGGCGGTTGGAGGTGCAGTTTTCAGCACTTTTCGCTTGGCGTAAGCGGTGGCGAGCTCGTTTTTTGTTGATCTCTTCATAATCGACACCAGGGATTAAATCGAGTTGTTGGACATCTAAATGTTCGACTTGTTTCTTGTTTTTTCGCTTTTTTTGCATTCCGATCTCCTTTCTATATCTTCAGTTGAAACTATTTTTTTTAAATCTATGGCTCTTATTTTTAGTGGCCAACAAGAGTATATACCATGATAAAACGAGCAGTTAAAAAGAACTTTAAAACTAAAAGATTCTTTTCAACTGCCCGTTTTATTGTTCACTATCGTAGTAATAAACGTTATTTGAGTTTTCGCTGACTTGGCCTTCTAACATCCCTAAGACTCGACTTTTTTCTTGGAGTTGATAAATCTCATCTTTGAGTTCATCAACATTTGCAGAATAAGTAGAGATATCTGATGTGAGCTGTTGGTTTGTTTTTGCAAGGTTATCGGAATAAGAGCGTAACAGTAAGCAAACTCCGATGTAGCCTACAACAGAAAGAAACAACAAGGAATAAAGCACATGTAGAGGGGTGAAGATTTTCTTCTTTTTCTTTTTAGGATTTGTATGTTGATTTGGCTTAGTCATTGTCGATCCTCATAATTCCCCGCAATTTTGCGCTGTGGGCACGCATATTAACGGCTAGTTCATCTTCACTAGCGAGAATAGGTTTGCGATTGATGAGTTGATAATGCAATTGTTCATCGATGTTAACAGGCATACGGCGATTAACTTTTTTAGGAAGTGCTTTGGCAGCAAATGCTTGTTTAACAATGCGGTCTTCTAAAGAGTGGAACGTGATCACAGCCATTTTGCCATTAGGGGCTAATAAGTCTAAGCCTTGTTCGAGCACAGATGTGAGCTGTGGAAGTTCTTGATTAACCTCCATGCGTAGTGCTTGGAAAGTTTGTTTAGCAGGGTGTCCCTTTTTCTTGAGAACAGCAGCAGGAAGTGCGGATTTAATGACATCGACCAATTCAAAGGTTGTTTGAATGGGTGATTCGGAGCGTGCTTGCACAATACGAGCAGCAATCTTAGGGGCAAAAGATTCTTCACCATATTCACGGAGAATTCGAATTAATTCTTCTTTGGAATAAGTGTTGACGATCGTTTTTGCATCTAAAGATTGGCTTTGATTCATTCTCATATCTAAATCGGCATCAAAACGATAGGAAAACCCACGTTCGGGATCATCGAATTGGGGAGAAGACACGCCAAGATCCATTAAGATGCCATCGACGTGGTCAATGTTATATTTTGCGAGTTGTTCTTTCAGTTGTTCAAAGGGAGCGTGAATTAAAGTGAAGTGATCAGAAATGGCTTCTAAACGACTTCTACTTTCATCAATTGCGGTTTGGTCTAAATCGAATGCATAGAGATGACCTTGATCGAGACGTTTAAGAATTTCACTAGAATGACCAGCGCGACCTAGTGTGCAGTCGACATAGATGCCATCTTGTTTGACGTCTAACATATCAATAGATTCCTGTAACAGGACGCTGATGTGTTCCATATAAGTACTCCTGAACTATTCGAGAAATGGCGTTAAATTTTCCGCGAATTTCTCATAAGAAGGAAGCATTTCCTCCTGTAAAGTAAGCCAACGGTCTTTCGACCAAATTTCCACACGATTTGCAATGCCAATGATGTAACACTCTTTTTCTAAAGCAGCGTCTTTCATTAAATTGGCAGGAATCAAGATGCGTCCTTGCGCATCCACTTCTACTTCAGTCGCTTTTGCCATGAAAAAACGCATGAACATTCGTGCATCGGGATTAGTCGAAGGGAGGGAAGAGTATTTAGCATAGAGGTTTGTCCATTCTTGAAGAGGATAAACCGTTAAGCAGCCATCCATTCCGCGAGTGATGTAGACACGTTCACCAAGCTCTTCACGAAATTTGGCCGGCATGATCAGACGGCCTTTACGGTCAATGTTATGTGTGTATTCGCCCATGAACATGTGTCATCACCTCCCCACTTCGTGACACAATTACCTACTTTGTAGGTGCATTATAACCCGAAAATGAGGTTTGCTCAATTTAAAACACGCTGTTTGATGGGGAATTGCGAAAAATAAAAAAACTTTAAAAATCTAAAAAAAACGATAAATAAGGCATGAACGACAATAGCATTCAGAAATCTTGAAAAAGTGGGGGATTGTCCCACTATTTCAAAGGGAAATGGCGCGTTTTGAGAGCGGAACACCCAAAATTTTGAAAAATAGAATGATAAAAATTTTAGGTAGGTGAATTGGAAAATATCAGCAAAAGAAAAAAGTGTATGTTTTTTGAACTCTTTTGGAAAATAATTAAAAAGATAAAAAAGATCAAGGTGAAAGAGAAAGAAGAAAACGATAGAAAAATTGATCCAAAGTGCCAAAATGCCTTTAGAAATGGTGAAAAGAATAACAATGAAAGGGTCAACATAAATTCATTTCGAAAAATGTAAAAAGAATGTGAAGCAAAATATTTGCGTTTTATAATAAAAAGCGAACGAAATGGAGAAAAGAGATGAGTGAGTTAATTTTGAATTTTATCCTCGCTTTGTGTCCTATTATTTTGTTGATCATCATCATGATGGGCTTCAAACAACCGGCGTGGAAAGCGGCCATTGGCGCTGCGATTTTAGCTGCATTCGAAGCCTTCTTCTTCTGGCATCAACCAATTGAAGTCATTGGAATGTCAGCATTAGAAGGAGCAACAATGGCATTATGGCCAATTGTTGTGGTGATCATTGCAGCTGTATTTACATATAACTTAGTGTGTTCGACAGGTGGCATGGATGTCATTAAGTCGATGTTAAAAAGCGTATCTGCTGATAAACGCGTCTTAGTCATTTTAGTGGCTTGGTGTTTTGGTGGATTTATGGAAGGAATGGCTGGTTTTGGTACTGCCATTGCTATCCCGGCCGGCATGTTAATGGCAATGGGTTTCGATCCATTGTTCTCTTGCTTAGTATGCTTGGTTTCAAATGGGTTCCCAACACCTTGGGGATCAATTGGAATTCCGACGATTACCGTTGTCAATTTATTGGGGATGTCAAATTCAATTGACCTTTCCACATTCCAAGTGATGCAAACAGGAATCTTCTTTGTGATTATTCCTTTCTTACTTGTTGTAATGACCACAAAAAGTTTCAAGGCATTAAAAGATATGGTTTGGCTATGTTTAGGTTCCGGACTAGGCTTTGTGATTCCGATGTTTATCGTTTCTAAATTTGTCGGAGCAGAACTTGTTGTTGTAATTGGATCTGTTTGCTCACTTGCAATTACAATTTTATTAGCCAAAACGGTAAAACCAAATCCAGAATACTTGATGGAAGGCCCATCCGGTCAAACGGCAAAATTTACTTTAAAAGAAGCATTGGTGGCTTGTGCCCCATTCATCTTCATTTTTATTTTCTTATTGTCGACCTCTAAACTCGTGTTGCCAATTCATACTTTCTTGGCTCAGTTTGCTTCGACTGTGACATTTATGTCCCCAACAACATTTACTTGGATCAATACGCCAGGGGTATGGATTTTCCTATCCGCAATTTTGGGTGCGATTGTTCAAAAAGCAAGCTTCAAACAGTTTAAAGATGTCTTTATTGCGACACTCAAACAAATGCAGGGTTCCATTATTGTTATGGTGGCTGTTCTTGCGGCCGCAAAAATTATGATTTATTCCGGCATGATTGATGCGATTACTGCATTTGCGATTACCGTGATGCAAGGGGCATATCCTATTATTGCGCCATGGCTGGGTATGTTAGGTACATTTGTTACGGGAAGTGGGACTTCTTCTGGAGTTCTCTTTGGACAAGTGCAAGCCAATGCGGCCACAGCCCTCGAATTGAATCAGTCTTGGATTGTTGGCTTAAACGGACTTGGTGTAGGTGTTGGGAAAATGTTATCCCCACAATCCATTGCGATTGCATTATCAGCTGTTGGAGGATTAAAAGAAGATTCTAAATTATTAAAAATGGTTTTACCTTATGGTGTCGTCTTCTTGATCTTCACTTCAATTATTGCTTTTGTCGGCACATCGCTTGTAGGCTAATCCATAACTTTTAACGATTTAAATCCGCAAATTCCATATTGTATGGAAGATGCGGATTTTTTTTGATGGATAAAGAAAAAAGCCTTCCGCGTGCGGAAGACTGAAGGGGCAATACAAGATTAAATGTCGCGTTCGGTGTAATCAACATCGATCACATTGGGTAAAGATTGTCTGGAATTCATATTCGAACTTGTAGAAGAGCGATTAGAATTCAAATCATTAGGTGTAAATGTTCGTGTGTAGACTTTCACGGAAGGTCTAGAGAACATGAAGAACACCGGCATTAAAAGCATTAAAAATGGAAAAAAGAATCCAAGTAATGGGAAGAATAAAAAGAATAAACCCACTAACATCAATAGAATCATCCACATATAGAAAACCTCCTTGAAAACGAAGTCGGTAAAATTTCAATTCGTTTATCGATGTTCTTAATCTAACATTTCACCTTGTTAGCAATTCAGCAAGATTATGTGAAGTTTTCAATCAATCTAACTCAATGTCAAAAACTCGTTTTTCTGCCGATTGAAGTCGGTAAATCTAGCTTGTAAAAGATGAAGATGTACGATGATTATGATTATTGTGTCACGAAGTTTTCTAAAAACAACAGAAATGCTTCATCATAATCAACAGAAAAGAAAAAGATGTTATATTGGCAAAAAATGTTTTTGGCAGACATGGAATAAGAAAAAATTAAAAAACGATCGAGATAGAGGAAAAAGAGATGAAACAGAACTTTGAACGTTATGAAGTTGTCGCTCAATTTATTTTTGATGAATATTCAAAGATTTACTATGCCCCACTTCGTTACCAAGCAATGCGGCATACAGATTTAGTCGATGGCTGGGTCACTTTATTAGCACAAAGAAGACATTTAGATCTCGAATTATTAAAGATCAGCGCCCTATTACACGATCTTGCCCGATTTTCATACAACGCCCCATTTCAACATGCTCAAAAAGGAGCCAACCTTGCGCGAGAAATTCTAGAGGGCATGAAACAATTTGAAGCGAGCGAAATTGAACAAGTCTGTCAGGCGATTTCTCATCATAGCGATAAACAGCGTATCGATACTCCATTTGACGAAGCGCTTAAAGATGGCGATCTTCTTGCCAGATGGAGTGTGGATCCTAGTGAACAATTCGAGGATGATTTAAAGCAGCGGTTTAATCAATTAAAAGCAGAGTTAAGCTTATAGGCAAAACTCTGCTTTTCTTTAGTCTCCATTTTCGAGAACACATTCTTTAAGTAAGATGGCTTGAACTTGTCCAGAAAAACGACTTGCGAGTTCGTCATTTAAATCGTTTGGGCTCATAAAAGTGAATACCGCATTTTGACCATAATCAACTTGGATTTGTTCTACTTCACGAGTTCGCAAAAAAGCTTCGACTTTTCCGCTGATCGAATAATCAGCTTCCAATTGATAAAAGCCAAGCGTACGTGGTTCAAAAAAGCAGGCTTCTTGTACAGCAAGGGCGACACTACTTGAATAGGCACGAACGAGTCCACCTTTACCAAGTAAAGTACCGCCAAAATAGCGGACAACCACTGCGCCAAGTTGATCGGCTTCGTGATTAAGGAGTACATCTAACATGGGGCGACCGGCTGTTCCGGCTGGTTCACCATCATCGCTAGAGTGCGAAAGGGATCCCGATTTCATTGCACTGCAATAGTGCGTGGCTTGGGGATATTCTTTTTTTGCTTTGGCGATGAGCGCTTTCAAGTCTTCTTGGGTTTTGACGCGTGCTAATAAACAAATAAAGCGACTCTTTTTGACTTCTTGTTGGACGGTGATGTCGTATTTGAGATACATAATGGGCATCCTTTCTAAAAATATCGGAATGAAAATGGTCGATTGACGAAGCTGAATCAAGTTTTCATATTTATTTCAAAAATTTTCTGAAAAATATTTCTGTTTTGTTGATAATGTTTTCTTGGGTTAATAAAATGAAAACACGTTTAAAAAGCAATGACAAGGATCAATCAAAGCAGTGAATTCCTTCAGAAAGCAGTCGGGTGATGCGAGACTGTGGATGATGTCTTTGAGCACTCCCCTTGGAGCTGAAAGAGTGAAATCAGTAGTTCTTTCCGGGAATTCCCGTTATAGATGGTGCGATTGTTAGATCGCGTTGAGAGGTCACAAAGGTTGTGGCAAGAAGAGTGGTACCGCGGATTTTATTCGTCTCTTTGCATTCCAAATGCAAAGAGGCGTTTTTTTATATTTAGGAGGAAATCATATGATGAATGCGAACAAATATTCTCCCGGTTATTTTCCGGTAGAAAAATCCGAATACCGTTGGGTGAAAAAAGATCATCCCGAACATGCACCCATTTGGTGTTCAGTCGATTTGCGGGATGGCAACCAAGCTTTAATCGTACCGATGTCTTTGGAAGAAAAGCTCGAATTCTTCAATATGTTAGTGAAGATCGGATTTAAAGAAATCGAAGTTGGTTTTCCCGCAGCTTCAGAAACGGAATATGAATTTTTGCGAACATTAATCGAACAAGATTTGATTCCTGATGATGTGACCATCCAAGTATTGACGCAATGTCGTGAACATATTATTCGCAAAACTTTCGATGCGATTCAAGGGGCACCACGAGCAGTTGTACATTTTTATAATTCAACATCGAAAGCCCAACGCGAACAAGTCTTTAAAAAATCCAAAGAAGAAATCAAAGAAATCGCACTTGAAGGAGCACGTTTAGTTAAACAACTCTCTCAAGAATATGAAGGAAATTTCTTATTTGAATATTCACCGGAATCATTTACGGGAACAGAACCGGATTATGCCTTGGACGTTTGTAATGCGGTGATCGATATTATGGAACCAACAGTGGAGCGCCCAATGATTATCAACTTACCGGTTACGGTAGAAATGTCCTTACCCCATGTTTATGCCAACCAAATTGAGTATTGTTCAGATCATTTGCATCGTCGGGATGCGGTAATTTTATCCACCCATCCTCATAATGATCGCGGTACTGGGGTTGCGGATACCGAATTAGCTTTGCTTGCAGGTGCCCAACGCGTGGAATGTTGTTTATTTGGAAATGGAGAACGCACAGGCAATGTAGATGCGATCACATTAGCATTAAATCTATATGTATTAGGCGTCGATCCCAAACTTGATTTTTCTAATATGCCAGAAATCGTAGAAATTTATGAAAGAACGACAAGAATGCATGTACATGAACGACAACCTTATGCCGGCTCACTTGTTTTTGCGGCTTTTTCTGGTTCTCATCAAGATGCCATTGCTAAAGGCATGAAGTGCAAAGAAGACGATCCTCAAGGACGTTGGACAGTACCATATTTACCGATCGATCCGCATGATCTGTCTCGTACTTATGATGCCGATGTCATTCGGGTGAATTCGCAATCCGGCAAAGGAGGCATTGGTTATATTCTCGAACATCGTTATGGCTATGATCTGCCGGCTAAAATGCGCGAACACTTTGGTTATACCGTCAAGAGTGTCTCGGATCATCGCCATGCTGAGTTAAAACCAGAAGAAATTTTAGAAGTATTCAAAACAACTTACTTAAATAAAACAGGTCCGATTCTCGAAATGAAAGAAGCGCACTTTATCCAAAGCAAGACTTTGAAAGCAATCGTGACAGTGCTCGTTGATGGTGTTGAACACGAATGGTATGGCGTTGGAAATGGACGCTTGAACGCCGTCAATAATGCGATCAAAGCAGGATTGAACTTAGATTATTCTTTGGAAACATATACTGATCAATCTTTAGGAAAAAGCTCAGATGCTCTTGCGCAAAGTTATATCGGCTTGTTATGGCCAGACGGTAGTCGTTCCTGGGGAGCAGGAAGCGATCCCGATATTTTATATTCCGCAATTTTGGCATTAACTTCTGCCATTAATAATCGCAATCAAGCATAAAAAGAAAAAATCAATGGAGGAATAGACTATGGCAATGACGATGACACAAAAAATTCTGGCAGCACATGCCCATTTAGATGAAGTAAAAGCAGGACAGTTAATTCTTGCCGATTTAGATGGTGTATTAGGAAACGATATTACGACACCGGTCGCAATCGCGGAATTTGAAAAAGCGGGATTTGATTCTGTTTTCGATCCAGAAAAAATCAATGTTGTATTGGATCACTTTGTACCGAATAAAGATATAAAAGCTGCCAAGCAATCAGCAACTTGTCGCTCGTTTTGTAAAGAAAATAAAATTAGCCACTTCTATGATGTCGGGAAAATGGGGATTGAACATGCCTTGTTACCTGAACAAGGACGAGTAACTGCGGGGGATTGTTTAATTGGTGCGGATTCGCACACTTGCACATATGGAGCATTAGGCGCTTTTTCAACCGGTGTTGGATCAACAGATATGGCAGCGGGAATGGCAACGGGAAAAGCATGGTTTAAAGTGCCAAGTGCGATCCAAGTAAAATTGACAGGTCAACTGAACGATTTTGTTTCGGGTAAAGATGTCATTCTCTCGTTAATCGGACAAATTGGCGTCGATGGTGCTTTATACAAATCTTTAGAATTTACTGGGGATGGGGTTAAAGCATTAAGTATGGATGATCGTCTTTGCATTTGTAATATGGCGATTGAAGCGGGCGCAAAAAATGGGATTTTTCCAGTTGATGAACAAACTCTTGCATTTTTAAAAGCACATGGGGCAAACGAACCAAAAATTTATCAAGCAGATGAAGATGCGGTATATGAACAAGTCATCGAAATGGATTTGAGCCAAATCGTACCTGTTGTTTCTTGGCCCCATTTACCAGAAAACACACATCCGGCCAAGGAATCACAAGAGATTGAAATTGATCAAGTTGTGATTGGAAGTTGTACAAATGGGCGCATGGAAGATATGGATGCCACATATCGCATTTTAAAAGGCAACCATGTAAAAGATGGCGTTCGTTGCATTATCATTCCAGCGACGATGGACATTTATAAACAATGTATTGCCAATGGCTACTTAATGGCCTTTATTGAAGCGGGAGCAGTAGTATCGACACCAACATGTGGACCGTGTTTAGGTGGATATATGGGGATTTTGGCACCGAACGAAAGATGTATTTCCACGACGAATCGCAACTTTGTTGGGCGTATGGGAGATAAAACGTCGGAAGTTTATTTAGCAAGTCCTTATACGGCAGCCTATAGCGCACTGACTGGACACATTAGTGATCCACGAGAATTTGAATAAGGGGGAAATTTACATGAATGAAGCAAAAGGAAAAACATTTGTTTATGGGGACAATGTCGATACAGATGTCATTATTCCCGCTCGTTATTTAAATACCCCCGATGCGAAAGCTCTTGCCGAACATTGCATGGAAGATCTCGATGAAAGCTTTGCGAAAAACGTTAAAGAAGGGGATTTGATGATTGCGGGATGGAACTTTGGTTGTGGTTCTAGTCGAGAACACGCACCACTGGCAATTAAAACGTCCGGAATACATTGCGTAATCGCAAAATCATTTGCGCGTATTTTCTATCGGAATGCAATTAATATCGGACTGCCCATTTTAGAATGTGAGGCAGCAGTGGATGGTATTCAACCGGGAGATGAAGTCGAAGTTGATTTTACAACCGGGGTGATTTGCGATAAAACAACCGGTCAATCTTGGCAAGCAGAACCATTCCCGGCATTTATTCAAGACATTATTCGTTGTGGTGGATGGATGAAATATTTGCGCCAAATGCAAGACAGATAGAAAGGGTGGAGTGAAATGAAAAAGAAAATCGGAGTCATTCGTGGTGATTGTTCATCACGGGAAATCGTTGCTCAAACCCTGAGAGTCTTGGATGCAATTGCGCATAAATATGGACATGAATGGGAATATGTCGATGTTGCGATGGGTGGCGATGCCATTGATCGATATGGAAATCCGCTGCCGGATCATGAATTAGAAAAGTGTTTGAATTGTGATGCTGTATTACTTGGTGCTGTCGGGGGACCAAAATGGGAAGGATTGCCTGGAGATCAACGTCCTGAAAAAGGATTGTTGGCCTTGCGTAAAGGAATGGGGCTATTCTCAAATCTGCGTCCGGCAAAAATTTGGCCACAACTCGCCGACGCTTCGCCACTAAAAAAAATAATCACAGATCAAGGAATTGATTTTGTGATTGTTCGCGAACTAACTGGTGGTGTTTATTTTGGCCAACATGAAACAAATGAAGTTGCCGGGGTTCGTCAAGCGATCGACTATATGCCTTATGATGAAAATGAAATTCGTCGTATTGGAAAAGTTGGTTTTGAAACGGCGATGAAACGAAACAAGAAGTTAACACTTGTCGATAAAGCCAATGTATTGGATACATCGCGTTTATGGCGCTCTGTTTTATATGAGATGGCCAAAGATTATCCAGAAGTCGAATTCGATGTGATGTTTGTCGATAACTGCGCGATGCAGATTTGTAAAAATCCAAGTCAGTTCGACGTCATTGTTACGGAAAATATGTTTGGCGATATCCTCTCTGATGAAGCGAGTGAAATTACAGGCTCCATTGGGATGATTCCTTCTTCTTCTTTAGGAGAAGGAACACGAGGATTATATGAACCAATTCATGGTTCAGCACCAGATATTGCGGGCAAAAATATCGTGAACCCCTTGGCATGCATTCTTTCTGCAGCAATGATGCTTCGCTATTCTTTTGGATTAGAAAAAGAAGCAAGTGCGATTGAACAAGCCACAGAAGCGGTTCTTAACGAAGGTTGGCGAACAGCGGACATGTATACTGAAGGAATGAAAAAAGCCTATTGTGATCAAATCACGGACTTATTATTAGAAAAACTGTAGGCGATCAATGAATTGGAAATTGTGGTGGAGAAAACTCCACCCTTTTTCTATTTTGAAGAATTCTCTTAGAGAAAATAAAAAAACGTGGCAACCTGAAAAAGGGCCACGCTAAAGATTATTTTGTTGGTGATACAGGGAGTTGTTGATCAAGGTATTCGAAAGCTTCTTCTACAGTGAGGCAGACTTTGAATAAGTCATAAACGGATTGATCAATAAAACCAGCTTGCGTCATACCTTGCATCATTTTCAGTAGTCCATCGTAGTAATGGTTCGTATTTAATAAGATCAAAGGAAGATCTAATTGTTGGAGTTGTTTCAGCGTTAAAATTTCATAAAATTCTTCTAATGTTCCAATTCCGCCAGGTGTCGTAATGAAAGCACTCGAAAGAGATTCCATAAATGCTTTTCGTTCACGCATTGTTCTTGTATAAAGCGTTTCTTCACCTTCTTGATAAAGAACGCCAGGTTGACGGAAAAAGAAAGGTGCAACCCCGATTGTGTTTCCATTTGTGGCTTTAGCTCCTCTAATGGCGTTGCCCATCATGCCGGTATCACCGGCACCATTGACTAATGTCCAGTTTCTTTTTGCGATTTCTTCGCCAATTTGATAAGCCGTTTTTAAATAGACTTCATCAACATGATTGGACGCTCCACCATAAACACAAATTCCAATTTGACGCATAAATATTCCTCATCTTTCTAATTCAAATTATTGTTTTGGATCTTTTAGTTCAGGAACATGAATAGAGACCCATTTTTGATGAGAAGATTGATCCTCATCAATGTGATCGCAACGAGACCATCCGTTAAGGATTTCGATATAGTCGTGAATCGCTTGCATTTTGATGTCACTTTGTTCAAGCAGTGTGGCGCATTCTAAAAGTTCTTGATTGACGAAAGCAGAATCAGGAAGCTCTTTTTTATAGCGAAGTTGGTGTTCTAAAGCGGCCCATGAATCCATTGCGGTCGTACGCAGTTGAATTTCACATTGGATGCCAATACCTTCGATCGTGGTAATCCCAATCACGTGCAATGAACGATAACCCGAAGGTTTAGGGTGCGCAATGTAATCTTTGATTTCAGTTACTTCAAATTTGGGTAAGTTGGATAAAGCTTCGACGACATCTTCAATATCTTTAAGATATGAACAAATAATGCGGATCCCGACGATATCATGCAAATTGGCACATGCGGATTGAGGTGAAACTTCAAATCCGTAACGGACGAGCTTATTTTGAATGCTGTCGAGTGTTTTTAAACGTCCGGATATATTCCGCAAAACAGTATGGTGACGATTTCGCTCGATCTCATATTTCATGTTTAAGATTTCTTGGGTTAAATGTTCTTGGCAGCCAGCGCAGACTCGTTGTAATTCAAGCCAGTCATCGGCAAGCCAAAGATTATGATCAGTCATGGTCATCTTCCCTTCGCACAAATACATACAAATGATCATTTGAGGATTCAGGATCAAATCGATAATTCATTTCGTTAAATTGTTGAAGTTGAAGGGGGTCTTCAATTTGATTTTGCGCTAGCCAGCGCACCATTGCTCCTCTAGCCATTTTGGCATAGACACCTTTTTCTTTATATTTCCCTTGGTCAAGTTCAAAGAATCGAATGTCAATGAGTTTTTGATAAGTAGAAATGGCTTTTGAGTACTCCTTACTTGCTAAATTAATAATCGTGTCATCATTTAGTTGTTCGACAAGTTTGCTTCCCCAAAATTCGTAGAGGGAACCATCTAGCTTTTGTTGCATCTCTAATCGATAAGGTTCAATTCCGTCTAAAGGACGCAAGACACCATACATCGCACTTAAAATTCGTAAATGCTCATTCACATAATCCCACTGATCGTTTGAAAAAACACCAGGAGCCATATATTGAAATGCAATTCCTTCATAACAAAGTAGTGCAGGAGACTTAGGCAATGTGATTCCATCTTTTTGGAGTTGGAGATTTTGCCAAACAGGTTCTAAGGTTTTTGTAGAACAATGATAGAGATCTAAAAGTTCGTCTTTTGTTTTATTCAATAGGCGACTTAGAAGTTCATCATGTTCAGATTGAAAGGTTGGTTGAGTAAGTGAAAAATCGTGATCTTCACTCAAGCACATTTTTTTAGCAGGGGAAATAATGATCTTCATCTTATAACTGTCCTTTCTGATCTTATGTTGTGAACGATTGAGGTGTACTCCATCATTATGTAGATAAAAGACATACTCCTATATTATAGAGGGTATTTAAATAACGAAAACTGAAAAGCAATAAAAGAATGTTTAAGAATAATAATCAAACGTGAGAATGCAATTTATATTTTAGTATCGAAACCGTAGTTTAATGGCAAATGGAAAAGAAATTAAAAGAAAAATAAAGATCAAAACGAAGAATTAATAACTCTTTATGAGAAGTATATAATTCAGTATGAATAAAATCTGAAAAAAATAATCCGAAAAAACACGATAGGTAAAGCAAGCACAAATAAAAGTGAAATTTTTTTAAAAAATAGGCTTGCAAAGAGATGGGATATGTGGTTGAATAGTCGAGCACTCACCGAGCGGCAACGCCGATGAGGGCACCGACAAAGACTTGGAAAACAACACGAAATAAAGAAATTCAAATTTCGAGTTGACAATCCAAATCTCAAGCGGTATAGTAAACAAGCTTTTTGACCGGGTAGCCGGTTGAAAACAGATGGCTCTTTGAAAACTCAATGACAGACAATTCAAATTCGATAAAAATTATACAACGTCGATTCTGAACAAAAACACTTAATATACTTCAATATATCATTTCACGAAATAAATAAACGCAAATGCGTTTGAGTCAATATCAAATGGAGAGTTTGATCCTGGCTCAGGATGAACGCTGGCGGCATGCCTAATACATGCAAGTCGAACGAGCTACTTCGGTAGCTAGTGGCGAACGGGTGAGTAACACGTAGATAACCTGCCCATACCCGGGGGATACGCTTTGGAAACGAAGTCTAAAACCCCATAGGAAGATTTAAGGCATCTTAAATTTTTGAAATAAGCTTTGGCTTAGGGGATGGATGGATCTGCGGTGCATTAGCTAGTTGGTGAGGTAACAGCTCACCAAGGCAATGATGCATAGCCGGCCTGAGAGGGCGATCGGCCACACTGGGACTGAGACACGGCCCAGACTCCTACGGGAGGCAGCAGTAGGGAATTTTCGTCAATGGGCGCAAGCCTGAACGAGCAATGCCGCGTGGGTGAAGAAGGTCTTCGGATCGTAAAGCTCTGTTGCGAGGGAAAAAGGAAGAGAAGAGGGAATGATTCTCTTTTGATGGTACCTCGCCAGAAAGTCACGGCTAACTACGTGCCAGCAGCCGCGGTAATACGTAGGTGGCGAGCGTTATCCGGAATGATTGGGCGTAAAGGGTGCGCAGGCGGCATATCAAGTCTGAAGTGAAAGGTACGGGCTCAACCTGTACAGGCTTTGGAAACTGGTATGCTCGAGGACAGGAGAGGGCGGTGGAACTCCACGTGTAGCGGTAAAATGCGTAGAGATGTGGAAGAACACCAGTGGCGAAGGCGGCCGCCTGGCCTGTAACTGACGCTCAGGCACGAAAGCGTGGGGAGCAAATAGGATTAGATACCCTAGTAGTCCACGCCCTAAACGATGAGGAGCAGGTGTCGGGGGTAGTACCTCGGTGCCGAAGCTAACGCAATGACTCCTCCGCCTGGGGAGTATGCACGCAAGTGTGAAACTCAAAGGAATTGACGGGGGCCCGCACAAGCGGTGGAGTATGTGGTTTAATTCGAAGCAACGCGAAGAACCTTACCAGGCCTTGACATCCCGAGCGAAGACATAGAGATATGTTAGAGGTTATCTCGGTGACAGGTGGTGCATGGTTGTCGTCAGCTCGTGTCGTGAGATGTTCAGTTAAGTCTGGCAACGAGCGCAACCCTCGTGATGTGTTACTACCATTCAGTTGAGGACTCACATCAGACTGCCGGTGACAAACCGGAGGAAGGCGGGGATGACGTCAAATCATCATGCCCCTTATGGCCTGGGCTACACACGTACTACAATGGCATCTACAGACGGAAGCGAACCTGTGAAGGCAAGCCAATCCGAGAAAAGATGTCCCAGTTCGGATTGAAGTCTGCAACTCGACTTCATGAAGTTGGAATCGCTAGTAATCGCGGATCAGCATGCCGCGGTGAATACGTTCCCGGGCCTTGTACACACCGCCCGTCAAACCATGGAAGCCGGTAACGCCCGAAGCCGATGGCATAACCCGTAAGGGAGTGAGTCGTCGAAGGCGGGACCGATGACTGGGGTTAAGTCGTAACAAGGTATCCCTACGGGAACGTGGGGATGGATCACCTCCTTTCTAAGGAGAAAGTACAAGGGAAGAGTTAAGTGAGTTTGTCATTGAGTTTTGGAAGAGTGATCTTCCAAGGTGAGAGAGGGAGACCTTGATCATCAACCATCGATCTTTGAAAAACGAATGATCAGTATAAGACATAACAGAAGGTCTGACGTAAGTTGTAGAAAACATTACGAAGGTAATCAGAAAAGATAAACCAAGTCAGAAAAACAGTAAACAGTTCTTATAGTGTAAAAAACAATCTCGAAACAAGCATATTTTGAAATTAGATCAAGCAAGGAAGGGCGTACGGAGGATGCCTTGCCACTCTTGAATGAAGAAGGACGTATTAGACTGCGAAAAGTCATGGGGAGCTGTCAAAAAAGCGCCGATCCATGAATATCCGAATGGGGGAACCCGGCTGGAGTCAAGTCCAGTCATCCATACTTGTATGGAGAACAACCCGGTGAACTGAAACATCTAAGTAGCTGGAGGAAAAGAAAACAAAAGTGATTTTCCGAGTAGCGGCGAGCGAAAGGGAAAGAGCCCAAACCGTAGAAATACGGGGTTGTAGGAACGCGAGATACAAAAGGTAAGTGAACTAGAATGTGATGGAAAGCACAGACAAAGAGGGTGAAATTCCCGTATAGGTAAGCGAACTGAGTCGTTAGCGTCTCCTGAGTACGACGAGACACGAGAAATCTTGTCGGAAGCAGGCGGGACCATCCGCCAAGGCTAAATAAGTAAGAGTGAGCGATAGTGAAGAAGTACCGTGAGGGAAAGGTGAAAAGAACCGCGCAAGCGGAGTGAAAGAGAACCTGAAACCGTATGCCTACAAGAAGTCAGAGCCCGTCAAAGGGTGATGGCGTGCCTTTTGTAGAATGAACCGGCGAGTTACTTTTGGATGCGAGGTTAAGCAGGAAAATGCGAAGCCGAAGCGAAAGCGAGTCTGAATAGGGCGAATAGAGTAGACAGAAGTAGACCCGAAACCGGGTGATCTAGCCATGGGCAGGTTGAAGCAAAGGTGAAACTTTGTGGAGGACCGAACCGACTACCGTTGAAAAGTTAGCGGATGACCTGTGGCTAGCGGAGAAATTCCAATCGAACTCGGAGATAGCTGGTTCTCCCCGAAATAGCTTTAGGGCTAGCGTTAATGGAAAGCTGGCGGAGGTAGAGCACTGAATTCATGATGGCCCCATCCCGGGGTACTGAATGGAATCAAACTGCGAATGCCGTCAGTCAATAGTTGGCAGTCAGAGCGTGGGTGATAAGGTCCATGCTCAAGAGGGAAACAGCCCAGACCGCCGGCTAAGGCCCCAAAATGATGACTCAGTGGAAAAGGATGTGGAGATGCACGGACAACTAGGAGGTTGGCTTAGAAGCAGCCATCCTTGAAAGAGTGCGTAATAGCTCACTAGTCGAGTGGCTCTGCGCCGAAAATGTACCGGGGCTAAGTCATCTGCCGAAGCCGCGGATTTAATTAGATATTAAGTGGTAGGGGAGCGTTGCATATTCATTGAAGCAGGATCGTGAGAGTCTGTGGAGGATATGGAAGTGAGAATGCCGGTGTGAGTAGCGAGATGCAGGTGGGAATCCTGCACACCGAAAGCCCAAGGATTCCAGGGGAAGGTTCGTCCGCCCTGGGTTAGTCGGGACCTAATGCATAGCCGAGAGGCGAAGCAGATGGAAAACAGGCGAAGATTCCTGTACCCGTGATAAAGGCGATGGAGTGACAAAGACGGGAAGTGTGACCCCCTTAATGGATTGGGGGCGAAGCGAAGCAGTACAGATCTAGGCAAATCCGGATCAAGATGTACAGAGCGTGAACGGTAAACGAAATCTTCGGAAAGTAGTGAAGCACATGGAGCGGCTTTCAAGAAAAGCTTCTAGCGTTAACTTTATTGCGGCCCGTACCAAAACCGACACAGGTGGGCACGTAGAGAATACGAAGGTGAGCGAGAGAACTGTTGCCAAGGAACTCGGCAAAATGGCCCCGTACGTTCGCAAGAAGGGGCGCTCGAGAGAGCCGCAGTGAAAAGGCCCAAGCGACTGTTTAACTAAAACACAGCTCTATGCAAAGCCGTAAGGCGAAGTATATGGGGTGACACCTGCCCGGTGCTGGAAGGTTAAGGGGATCTGTTCGTCGCAAGACAAAGCAGTGGTCCGAAGCCCCAGTGAACGGCGGCCGTAACTATAACGGTCCTAAGGTAGCGAAATTCCTTGTCAGGTAAGTTCTGACCCGCACGAAAGGTGAAACGATTTGGGCGCTGTCTCGGCAGCAGACTCGGTGAAATCTTAGTACCTGTGAAAATGCAGGTTACCCGCAACTAGACGGAAAGACCCCATGGAGCTTTACTGCAGCCTGGTATTGGGTTTTGGATGATCATGTACAGGATAGGCGGGAGGCAAAGAGATAGGAACGCTAGTTTCTAAGGAGCCGCCGTTGGGATACCGCCCTTGATGATTTGAACCCCTAACGTAGACGAAAGTCACAGACAGTGCCAGGTGGGCAGTTTGACTGGGGCGGTCGCCTCCTAAAGAGTAACGGAGGCGCCCAAAGGTGCGTTCAGTCTGGATGGAAACCAGACAAAGAGTGTAAATGCAGAAGCGCGCTTGACTGCGACACCGACAAGTGGAGCAGGGACGAAAGTCGGGATTAGTGATCCGGCGGTGCCGAATGGAAGGGCCGTCGCTCAACGGATAAAAGCTACCCTGGGGATAACAGGCTGATCCCGCCCAAGAGTTCACATCGACGGCGGGGTTTGGCACCTCGATGTCGGCTCATCGCATCCTGGAGCTGGATTCGGTTCCAAGGGTTGGGCTGTCCGCCCATTAAAGCGGTACGCGAGCTGGGTTCAGAACGTCGTGAGACAGTTCGGTCCCTATCTGTTGTGGGCGAAGGAGATCTGAGGGGAGCTGTCCTTAGTACGAGAGGACCGGGATGGACCTACCACTGGTGCATCGGTTGTCATGCCAATGGCATAGCCGGGTAGCTAAGTAGGGAATGGATAAGCGCTGAAAGCATCTAAGTGCGAAACCAACCCCAAGATAAGATCTGCGGTAAATAAGACCCCTTAAAGACGATAAGGTGATAGGCTGGGAATGGAAGTGAAGTGATTCATGGAGTTGACCAGTACTAATCGGTCGAAAGCTTCATCTAAGATTCGAGAGTATAAGAAAAAAGGTAACTGTAAGAGTTATGTAAATACTGGTCTTCGTTTTTGAAAGATCGATGGAACAATTCAATAGTACAGTGGCGATAGCGGATGGGTCACACCTGATCCCATTTCGAACTCAGAAGTTAAGCCATCTAGCGCCGACGATAGTGAATGCGAAAATAGGAAGCCGCTGGACAAAGAAGAACTGCCTTGATATGAGGCAGTTTTTTTAACGTCTATGAAACTCTGATCACAATAAGAAAAGCCTGTAGTAAGGGAATAACCCAATTTACAGGCTTTTGATTATTTTATGTTCAATCATCGTGGATTTGGATGTTTTGTTAATTTCTTTTCAAAAAATAAAGAAGATAGATCAAAACAAAGACAGATGACAATCGTTTTACTGCAAAAGTCATAGAGATTATGATCAAAATCATTCATGATCCAAAAGTATAGACAAGTGGAAACAGCTAAAAATTCCACAATGAGTATGGCATTTTAAAAATATTTGTAGGCTTTCATATTTTAAATCGTCCCCTTCAACTTAAATCCGAGAATGAATATCCAATAAATGAGGATATAAGCAATACCAAAAAGGATTTCGATCCACAGATTTTGATATTCCATGCAGATTCGATGAATAAAACTCAGAACGAATGGAGTCAATAATCCTAAAACAATTAACTCATTCAAATTATGGCGGCTTAGGTGAATCATGGAAGTGTTCGTTTGTGCATAGTTCTCGAGCTGTACTTTACGAATTTTGTTCGCTAAGTACAGGTAAAGAATGAAATGTCCTATTCCAATGATGACGGTTAGTGGACCAGCAAATGCAAAATTACAATGAACATTGATCCAATGACTGCCACATAAAACAATCGGAAAACATAAAGCGACAATAAGAAATGATTTTAATGTTTGCGATTCAATCATGGTCATTATAAAGCCCTCCTTCTCCTTAAGATTGAGTGTTATATGAGAGATGTAAGTGACTTCTCTTCAATATGATCTAAGCATTTGCACGCATATTTATATATGATTTTTGTAGAAGCGGTGGGTTTCGATGCTCATTCGGTCGATAGTTACGGATGAAGTTAAATTTTAACGGATATGTAATATTGAAACATGTTTTTTTGTTTGACATAATCCTGAATAAGGAGACAAATTATGCCGAATATATTAATTTTGGAAGATGAGAAAATCTATGCTCAAGAAATCACTCGAATGGTTTTGGACGTTTTTCCTTCCGCAAATTTGATGATTTATCCTTGTGTCCCTTCTACCTTACCGATTATCCCGGATCTAGCGATTCTCGATATCGAATTAGAAGGATCAAAAGATGGAATTCAATTTATGCATGAATATGGAAAACAGATTCCAGCAATTTTGTTTTATTCAGTATGTTTTACACGAATTAAAGAATCATTTGGCATAAATGTACTTGGATTTGTGGAAAAAGGAGAAGACGATTCGGTTTTAAAAGAGAAATTACTCCAAGCTAAACAAATTCTTGTTGGAATCCCTGTTGTCTGGCTTCAAGATCAAAATAAGAGATCGATTCCTGTACGAACAGACTTGCTTTGTTCATGTCACCGCATTGATCGCGTGATCTGGTTTACCGATTTGCAGGGAAGAGAACTTCGGACAAAAACTGGTAAATTAGACAGCAGTCAACCTTGGTTTGAAGAACACTTTGTTTGGATCAATCAAGGGGAAGCAGTCAATATTCATCAAATACAATCGATAGAAAAAGACTGTATTACACTTCGAAATGGGAAAAAAGTATATATTAGTCGTCGTTATCGTCGGCGATTTGAAACAGAGGTGAAACGATGATGATTCGCTATGTGCAGATATTGGCTTGGATCATAAAATCGACTTCTACCTATTTTCTTTTAAAAGAAGCTTGCCGATTCCAAGAAAGACGACTTTGGATGATCGTGATTCGAGTATTGATGAATGCGATGTTTTCTTTGTCTATATGGACGATTCATTCTTATCCTTTTTTTATTGGATGGCTGATGCAGATCTTTTGGGATATGTTGATGATTAGTGATTTAAGGCGAAAAGAAAGTAAAGGTGTAATCTTTTGGCGCCATTTAGTCTATGTAGCAACGATTGAAAGTTCATGGCTATTAGGAAGTTGTATATTTGGAGGATGGACGTCATCGTTATTTAGTGTTGAAGGAAATCCAATGGATGCCCTACTTGGGATGACTTGTTCTATTTTCGTGAGCGCTCTTCAATTTTTGGGGATGATGCGCTTCAATCATAATGGTTTTAATCGTCAAATTTCTTTTCTCGTGATAGGAATGATGACGCTGAATGTTTTGAGTGTTCAGATTTTCGATACGATTGGAATCGACAGTATTTACTTTTATTTAGTGATTGTGCTGTATAGTTTTATCTTGATTGTTGCGGTGCAATTTTTGAACAATAAAGAACAATTGCAGAAAAAAGAAGTAGAACTTCAAGCGACTGAGCGAGCAATTGCCAAAGCCAATGTCAAAATCGAAGATCAAACGAATCAACTTCGTGAAATTCGCCATTCTTTAAAAGACCATATGCGCATTATTCAATTGCTCAATCGCCAAAATCGCAATGAAGAAGTAGATCGGTATCTAAGTGAGCTTATTGGTGAGTGTAATGTCAATGAATTTAAATATTATTGCCAAGACATCGTTTTGAATGGATTGTTCAATCAGATGGTTGCTTCCTATCCCAAAATCCATTTTGATATCTTGGTCGACTCGAATGTCGATAAAATCCCGACTGAATTTGTCGAAGCAATTTTTCTTACGATTGATAATGCGATTGATGAACTTGAGCGCCATCAAGATTTATCTAAAACGATCACGATTACACTCCGTCTAGATCAGGAAAAAGTGATCGGAACGATTCGCAATCCGTTGTCTTCAGTCAAATCTTTGCAGACAGAAAAGACGGATTTTGACCATGGAATTGGGTTGGTGAGAATGAAAAAACTGATTCATGAGTTGGATGGAACGATTCAGATTGATCAAGACGCATACTTTGTGGTTACAATGACCATTCCTCAAAAATAAGGGTGAACAATAGAAATGAAAAAGCCGATATTTTTCTTTAGATAAAGAAATAATCGGCTTTTTATATGAGAAGATGGAATTAATATAAATCAGTGCGGCGCAAATCCCAATAAGGGGTACGTTTACGGATTTGATCGACTTGTTTTGGATCAATTTCAATTGTCAATAATCCTGGTTTTTCATCTAATTGATCAAGAATCTTGCCATCTGGCCCGACAACGAGTGAATGCCCATAGCTTGTATACGTGGCATAAGATTTTTTTGCGGGATTGGTCGCAAGATAGAAGACTTGATTTTCCATGGCTCGAGCTTGAAATAAGGGATTCCAGTGAATCGGACCGACTTTATCGTTGAATCCGCAAGGTGCAACGATCATAAAGCAATCCTTTGCGATCGTGCGGGCTGCTTCTGGAAAACGATTATCCATGCAGATGAGAATCCCAATTCTTCCCCATGGGGTTAAAAATGTTTTGAGTTGATTTCCGGGTGTGAAGACATCTTTTTCATAATATGTATGCTTTGATGTATGAACTTCTAATAAGTGGGTTTTATCGGCAATACTGACAATTTCACCATCAGAATTGATGATTGCACATGAATTATAAATTTTTCCTTTATCTTGACGAGGTAATGTGCCAGCAACGATCCAAATGGAAAATGACTTTGCGATTTGTTGGAGAGGATGAATATAGTCATCCCATTCATCTTGGTGTTTTAAAATCTCTGCATTGATAAAAGGGGTATTCCAAAGTTCAGGAAGAACAACAAGATCGGTATGATCGCGCAATGCGGCAAGTTCGATCAGAGAAAGGACTTGTTCTAAAATTTTTTGTTTGGAATCTAAGACGAGGGGTTGAAGTAAAGAGACAATCATAGTCGACCTCTTTCTATTATTTTTTATATAAAGTTTTCTTCTTTGTTTTGCCTTCTCTATAATGGAATCCATGGATATTCAAGGACTATTAAATTGGTATAACAAAGAAAAACGGGATTTACCTTTTCGTCATGAAAAGAATCCTTATCATATTTGGGTTTCAGAGATTATGTCGCAACAGACGAGAATTGAAGCGATGATTCCTTATTATAATCGCTTCGTTGCTCGTTATAAAACGATCACGGATCTAGCGAATGCCCAAGATGAAGAATTAACTAAACTGTGGCAGGGTTTAGGTTATTATGCAAGAGTTCGCAATATGAAAAAAGCAGCCAACGTTTGTGTTGAACAATATGAAGGACAATTGCCAAAAACGAAACAAGAATTGAAGAAACTGCCCGGAATTGGCGATTATACCGCGGGTGCGATTGCATCTATTGCGTATAATGAGTGCTGTACGGCTATTGATGGAAATGTCATTCGTGTCGCTTCTCGTTATTATTGGTTAGAGCAAGACTTTAACAATCCGAAAAATAAGCGGGAACTGGATGCGTTTTTACAAACAAAGCTACCGGAAGAACAATATATGTCGGATTTTACGCAAGCAATGATGGAACTAGGCGCTAGAGTTTGTACGCCTAAAGTTGCTCGTTGTTCAAGTTGCCCGATTCGCTCTTCTTGTATTGGTGCGACCAAAGAAAATCCGTGCGTCTTGCCGGTGGCTAAAAAGAAGTTAGAACAAAAAATAGAAGAAAAAATAGTTTGTATTGTGGCAGGTTGGAAAGATGGACAATGGTGGATTCATCTCAATCAACGCGCGCATCAAGGCTTACTTGCGGGAATGTATGAATTTGATGAAAGTTTTCCAAGCTTTCTTCACAAACAAAAGACGGATTCGCATGGCCTAATTTGTGATCGAAATATGATGGATGATCAAACTGTTTTTCAACGTTTTGATTTAGATCAAGATGAATTTGTCTTTACCCATAAAATATGGAAGATGAAAGCGGAACTTGTCTTATATCCGGTAGGGGATGGCTTTTCGAGTATAGAAGAAATTAAAAACGAAAAGGCAATTCCAACGGCATACGAAAAACTATATCAGCGTGCCTTGGCTTTGTTGCAGAAGATGGAACAAGATGGGCAAATGGGTGCGATTGAAGAATATTTAAGTAAGTTAAGCAGTATAAATAGGAAAGGATAAGTAGATGAGCCAACAAGTAAAAATGGTAGTTTGCGATTTGGACGGAACGTTACTCTTCGATCCCAAGCGCATCACAAAACGAACAAAGAAAACAATTCGCCAATTGCGCAAACAGGGGATTTTATTTGGGATTTGTTCAGGTCGTTCTGCTTTAGCACTGCAACAGAAAGTGAAAACTTGGGGAATCGAAAACGATGTTGATTTCGTTTTGGGATTTAATGGTGCAATGTTTTGGGACCCAAAAACAGGAGTTGTTGAATCGCGATTAGAGTTAAAACCAGAAGACATTCAACCGATTATGGATGCTTGCCAAGGGTATCAATTTACATTTGGTGAATATCAAGGAAACGACATGATTGTAACGGCGATTAACTTTTTAACCAAAGCGATGGGGGGACGTAATGAATTGGGAATGAAACAAGTAACTCCTCAAGAACTCATTCGACCAGCCCTTAAATTTATGGCAGTTGGAATGCCTTGGACATTGAATCGCTGGTGGAAATCGGATCGCAAAGAGACTTTGACTTCCGCTCGTGTTTTTCGTTCTGGTCCATTTTTATTTGAATTCGTGAATCGCGATTTATCTAAACTAGAGGGAATCAAAACTGTTTGTCAAAAGTATGGTGTCCAATTGGATGAAGTGGTCACATTTGGCAATGACAACAATGACGTTGAAATGATTGCGGGAACAATTGGGGTTGCGATGAGTAATGCCAATCAAGCCGTAAAAGAAGTGAGCTCATATATCACGACTTCTAATTTCACAGATGGAGTCGCAAAGTTTATTGAAGCCAATATTCTCAATCCAAACGCTAAACCATTAGTGGCAAAAAACATTCCTTCATCCAAATCATAAAAGAATGTACAACAGGTCTTTTATTCATCTAAAAACAGATGACAAAAGACCTTTTTATTTGGTTATAGGGATTTATAACTGAGTTTGATCATAGCAGAAGAGGGATTTGAAAAAAGAGGAGGATAAGTGCCAATTTGCCGATAAGCAAGGCGTATTTATTAGAGGCTTGCGGCCTTTACCTTTACGGAATGCATAAACAATTGTAAAATAAACAAGTTTAAGTTTGTTTGATAATTTTAAAAGTTAAATACTGTATCAAAAAGATCAAATGAAGATTCGTTCAAAATAAGATAAACTTAAAAAAGCGGATGAAGGGGAAGTAGAGATTTAACCAAAATCCGAAAACAAAATGAATAGAAAGCATTAGAACAAGCTTTGGCATAGGGAAAGAAGATTGCTCTATGTTAAAATAAAATTTACTAAAAATGAGTGAGAGGAGATTTAAATGGCTCTTTTTGGAGGAATGTTCTCAGAAGAAGCTCGAGAACTCAAGCAATTAGAAAAAACTGCAGATAAAGTTCTTTCTTACGATGAAGCAATGAAGAAGCTCACTGATGAGCAACTCAGAAATAAAACAGAAGAATACAGAGAACGTCTGGCTAAAGGCGAAACTCTGGATGATTTATTACCAGAAGCGTTTGCGACTGCTCGTGAAGCAGCTTATCGTGTAATTGGTGAAAAACCATACAAGGTTCAGATTGAAGGTTCTGCAGCAATGCACCGTGGTGACATTGCCGAAATGAAAACAGGTGAAGGTAAAACTTTAACAGCGACAATGGCCGTTTATTTAAACGCATTGACGGGTAAAGGTGTCCATGTCATCACAGTCAACGAATATTTAGCAGGACGTGACGCAGCATGGATGGGGGAAATCTATCGTTTCTTAGGTTTAACTGTTGGTGTGAACAAACGTGAATTATCCCCAGCAGAAAAACGTGAAGCATATGCTTGCGACATTACTTACACAACAAACTCCGAACTTGGATTTGACTACTTACGTGACAACATGGTTACGGATGTTAAAGATCGCGTTTTACGTGGTTTACACGTTGCGATTGTCGACGAAGTAGACTCCGTATTAATCGATGAATCTCGTACACCATTGATTATTTCCGGAGGTAAAAAAGACACTGCAAACTTATATATTGCAGCGGACCGTTTTGTTAAAACATTAACTGCGCCAACATACGAATATGATAAATATTCAAAAGAACAGAAAATTGTTTCTGGTGACTATGACATCGACGAAAAAACACGTCAAGTTATGTTAACTGACACAGGTGTGGAAAAAGGGGAAAAATTCTTCAACTTAGCCAACCTGTATGATATGGAAAACACACAGCTCGTTCACCATATCAACCAAGCTTTAAAAGCAAACTACGTCATGATGAAAGACGTTGAATATGTTGTTAGCGATGAACAAGAAATCGTCATCGTTGACCAGTTCACTGGACGTACAATGCCAGGACGTGCATATTCTGATGGTTTACACCAAGCTATTGAAGCCAAAGAATGCGTGCCAATTAAAGAAGAAACATCAACATTGGCCACAATCACATACCAAAACTTCTTCCGTCTTTATGAAAAATTAGCAGGTATGACAGGTACTGCCAAAACTGAAGAAGAAGAATTCTTAAATACATACAACATGCGCGTTGTTGTCATTCCAACAAACCGTCCAATTGCTCGTCAAGATTTACCAGATGAAATCTATGGCCGTAAAGTGGATAAATATAAAGCACTTGTTCGTAAAGTAAAAGAATTATATGAAAAAGGACAACCAGTCTTAGTCGGAACAATTGCGGTTGAAGTATCCGAATTGTTACACGAAATGTTGAAAGCAGAAGGAATTCCACACGAAGTTCTGAATGCGAAAAACCATGCTCGTGAAGCGGAAATCGTTGCGAAAGCAGGTCGTCCAAAAGCTGTTACAATTGCGACAAACATGGCTGGACGTGGTACAGACATCAAATTAACGAAAGAAAGCCGTGAACTTGGTGGTCTTGCTGTATTAGGTTCTGAACGTCATGAATCCCGTCGTATTGATAACCAGTTACGTGGTCGTTCTGGACGTCAGGGAGATCCTGGATTCTCTAGATTCTACGTTTCTTTAGAAGATGATTTGATGGTTCGTTTCGGAACAGATAAGCTCAAAAACTTATTCTCTTCTCTTGGCGATCAACAAATCGAATCGAAACAAGTGACTCGTTCCATCACAATGGCTCAGAAAAAAGTTGAAGGTTTTAACTTCGATACGCGTAAAAACTTATTAGACTATGATGACGTATTAAGAAGACAACGTGAAATCATCTATGATCAACGAAATAAAGTCCTCGAAAGTGAAAACGTGCATGACATGGTCAAATTGATTTTTGAAAAAGTCATCGATCAAGCTTTACAGGCTAACATCACAGAAAGCCGTAAAAACGAAATCGATTTACCAGGATTAGTTAAATCTTTGGAAATTCTTGGTCTAACTGGCGATCGTGCGATTCATGTAAGTGATTTAGAAGGTAAAGACTACAAACAGCTGCAGGAATACATTTCTACAAAAGTTTGGAACGATTACGAACATGAAATCGAATTAGCAAAAGCACAATTCTTACCATTTGAGAAAAACGTTGTATTACGTAACATTGACCGAAACTGGATTGAACATATCGACCGTATGGATAAATTGAGAAGTGGTATTTACTTACGTTCTTATGCGCAAAACAACCCACTTCAACAATATGTTCAAGAAGGATTTGACATGTTTGAAGATATGAACCGTCGAATCGATCGAGAAATTGCTTCTTACTTATTAAAAGTGCGCATCCGTCAGGAAAAACCACAAAATAAAGTTGAAGAAGCAAGATCTGCTGTGGAGGCAAGAAAAAATGGAACTGTTCGAGCTTAAACAGATTCTTTCTACTCACCTGGAGAAGTTGGACGCTCTAGGTGAGTCACTTTGACTTGCCAAGCAAGAAAGAAAAAATTAAAGAATACGATCAAATGATGTTAGCGGATGGGTTTTGGAGTGATCAGAAAAAAGCTCAAAACATCATCCGTCGGCAAAATTCTCTCAAAGATATCGTCAGCACCTATGCTGAACTAAGAGAGATGTTTGATGGTTTAAATGAAACCGCCGAAGCGCTCAAAGCCGAACTGGATGAAGAACTTCTTGAAATGGCTTCTTTAGAAGCCCAAGAAGCCGTTGAAAAAATGGCTGACTTCGAAGTAAAGGTACTTTTATCTGGAGAATACGATAACTCCAATGCGATTTTGGAATTCCATCCGGGTGCCGGAGGAACAGAATCATGCGACTGGACGGCGATGTTATATCGTATGTATACGCGCTACGCTCAATCGAAAGGCTTTAAAGTCTCGGTATTGGACTACCAAGATGGAGATGAAGCGGGAATCAAATCGGCAACAATTTTAGTCGAAGGTGAAAAAGCATACGGCTATTTAAAAGGCGAAAAAGGTGTTCATCGTTTAGTACGAATTTCGCCATTTGATGCCGGGGCAAGACGTCATACTTCTTTTTCCTCTGTAGAAGTGATGCCGCAATTCAATGATGAAATTGAAATTGAAATTAAACCGGAAGACTTACTCATTGAAACAAAACGAGCTTCAGGTGCGGGAGGTCAGCACATCAATAAAACGGACTCTGCAATCCGTATGGTGCATAAACCAACTGGAATTGTGGCAACTTGCCAATCCGGAAGAAGCCAGATTCAAAACCGTGAAGAAGCGCTCAATATCTTAAAATCTCGTTTGTTACAAAAAGAGATTGAAGAACAACAAAAGAAAATTGCCCAACTCAAAGGTGAAACAAAAGCCAATGAATGGGGAAGCCAAATTCGTTCCTACGTCTTACACCCTTACACAATGGTTAAAGATGCTAGAACGGGTTACGAAACAAGCCAAGCCCAAAGCGTTTTAGATGGAAATCTAGACGGGTTCATCTTTGCTTGGTTAAAATCACAAATTTCTTAAATCGATAAAAACAGGCTGTCTAATTGTGGACAGCCTGTTTTTCGCTTCTTTATGAAATTCTATTTATGATACATTAATAAAAAAAAGGGAAACAGGTGAGGATGATGAAAAAGGTGCGAACAAAAAAGAAAATCGTGATTGTTTTGGAATTAATATTTGTAGTCCTTCTTTGTATAGCTTTATTGCTCCTGTTTCGTTATCAAAATACCTCGACCAAGCGATTGCCCAATCGCTATGCCGGAAATATTGCTCAAGTGCATAGCGCCATTGATTACGATGGGGATGGTCTCGATGATCAAACAGATATTTTACAAGGTGCATTAGATTACATTGCTACTCAACCGAAATACAAAAGTGTGTATTACAACACGGGCTACTCCAATGATGAATATGGCGTATGTACAGATGTTGTGGGTCATGCGCTTAAATCGGCAGGTTATGATTTGATGGTTTTAGTCCAAGAAGATCTTCAAACCAATCCTAATGGTTATTCGATTGATATTCCGGATCAGAATATTGATTTTCGACGCGTCAGAAATTTAAATGTTTATTTTTCACATCGTGCCATCAGTCTAACCACAGATGTTTACGATATTGAACAATGGCAGGGTGGCGATATTGTGATCATGAATGATCATATCGGAATTGTTTCTGATCATCGCAATCAAAATGGCGTGCCCTATATCATCCATCATAATGGACCATGGCAAGATTGATATGAGCAAGATATTTTAGAAGAGAGAACAAATATCATCGCGCACTATCGTATGAGCTAAGAAAAAAACAGATCAAATTTAAGGCGGAATTTAGGCGGTATCAGTACAATAAAAACAGTTAAATATCGCAAAGGAGGAAACATCCATGAAAATCCACTCTAGCGTATTAGAGCTTATTGGAAATACCCCACTTGTAGAAGTGAAAAATATAGAAAAACAAGAACAACTTCCAGCCCGCATTGCTTTGAAATTAGAAGCGAAAAACCCAGGAGGAAGTGTAAAAGATCGTGTTGCTTTAAATATGATTTTAAAAGCAGAACAAGAAGGCTTAATTAAAGAAGGAACAACAATTATCGAAGCAACTTCTGGAAATACCGGAATCGGCTTGGCCATGGTCGCCGCAAGACGTGGTTATGATGTTGTGATCGTTATGCCAGATTCAATGTCCATCGAAAGAAGAAATCTACTCAAGGCATTTGGTGCTAAATTAGAACTGACTCCAGGAGCTAAAGGCATGGCGGGGGCCATTGAACGCGCTAATGAATTAGCCCAAGAACTGGGAAATGTGTTCATTGCTGGTCAATTCGAAAACAAAGCCAATCCCGAAGTGCACTATCTGACAACGGGGCCTGAAATTTGGAATGATACAGATGGAACTGTTGATATTTTTGTATCTGGCGTGGGTACTGGCGGAACGATTAGTGGTACGGGAAAATATTTGAAAGAAGAAAACCCCAATATTCAAATCGTTGCGGTTGAACCAGCTACATCCGCGGTGCTTTCTGGACGAGAAAAAGGAGCACACGGCATTCAAGGAATCGGTGCTGGTTTTATCCCGAATACTTTAGATACAGAAATTTATGATGAAATTATAACGATCGAAGATGAACAAGCTTATCAAGCGGGGCGTCAATTAGCCCAAACAGAAGGAATTTTAGTCGGTATTTCTGCCGGAGCTGCGTTTGCGGCGGCTAAAGAACTCGCAAAACGACCAGAAAACAAAGGGAAACTGATCGTTGCGCTTTTACCTGATACGGGCGATCGCTATTTATCAACGAAACTGTTTAGTGAATAAAAAAGGCAGGTCAGCACGACCTGCCTTTTTTAGAGAATCATTAAAGGTCAATGATATCGTTATGTTTGTTGAATGCTTGGAAAACCAAAATGACTGATTCGACAATTAAAACCCACCCAGTAATGGTCATAATCATGTCAATCACACTTGAAGGTCTAAACATCAAGAAGACTGCGGCCACAAGCATGACGAGCGCAACCGCAAAATCCATGCCCCAAGAAGCAATGCCGGAGCGTTTAAAGATGAATGCTTTTTGGAGTTGAGAAAGTGATTGGATCAAAATAAAGATCCCGGCCAAAATTGGAAACATATTCAACAATAAATTTGGATTCACGGCCAATAGAAACCCGAAAACAAGTGCTGGAATTCCAACAACCATGGCAGAAAGACCGATGGCTTGATCTTTGGCGCTAAAATATGTAAAAAGCTCATAACCACCAAATACACAAGCAAAAATGCCGAGCATGCGGATGGTCGCGGTTAAAATACTTCCAGAAAAGACGCATAAAACTAATCCAAAGAGAAAATACATCAATGCGATCAGAAGTGTCTCTTTTTTAGATGGGGATAAAAAACGTTTCATACTATCTCCTCAACTTTCTAAGTTCATTATTGATCACGATGCCGTGATTTTGATTCAAGATGCCTGACTTTCTGATTGATCTGGGCCAACAATCTAAAAATATAGAACTATCTAAATTATAGAACGAATTTGAACAAATAAATCTTACAATGACAAACGAAAAAAATTAGCAGGCAATGGCGCAGATCGAGATTTTAGGCGCCGTTTTTGAAAAGCATATAAATCGCGTTAGAATGAAGATGGAAATGAAAAGAAATCATTCGTTGATCTAAGTTCAACGTAAAAAGGAGAAAATATGGCAAAAAAAGCTGCAGTAGTAATGGATACAGGATTTGAAGAATTAGAAGCAATGGGACCTATTGCTTTATTACGTCGTGCCGGAATGGAAGTCGATTTAGTGAGCGCTCATAATGGCGATGAAGTAACAGGAAGATTTGGTGTGACTTATAAACCAGCAACACCATTTAAAGACTATGATTTTTCAAATGTTGATGTTCTCATTGTTCCAGGTGGTGGTCATTGGCCAAAAATTGAAGCGAATGAAGAAGTCAAACAAGTGATTCGTCAGTTCTATGATGATCCAAATAAATGGCTTGCGGCAATTTGTGCAGCACCAACGATTCTTGGACGCATGGGACTTTTAAAAGGGAAAAACTATACTTGTTTTACATCTATGGACGAAGACTTTGGTGGAACATATATCGATCAAAGAGCCGTTGTGGATGGTCATTTAATTACGGGTAGATCCGCCGATGCTTCAATTGATTTTGCGTATGCGATCATGGAATCTGTACTGGGAAAAGAAAAAACAGAAGAAGTGAAAGCCTCTATCTTTGCTCACTAATCTAAAAACAATAAAAGAATAAGAAAAGGGAGAATAGAACGAAAAGAATCTATTCTCCCTTTTTTAGTGAGTTTTATTTTTGGGATTCTGTTGGTGTTTCTTGTAAGAATGTTTTGATCTTTTGACCATCTAAGAATCCTTCCAAGTAGAGTTTATGTAAGTTTGTTGAATCACGAGCCAAGGTGTCGATGCCCATTGTATCGGCAGGAGCAACAATCAAAACTTTACCTTCTTTTTCCATTTCTTTAGCTTGGGCAACGATTTGGTTATATCGATCTGCACGAGTCCGTAAACCTTCAGCAGCTTGTGGGTAATGTTTCATAAAGGCTGCTAGGGTAGCATCCTTGAGCGGTTTACGATCGACGTCGGAAGGTTTGGTTAAAACGATGACGATTTTGTCAGCGCCCATTTCTAATGCTTTTTCCAAAGGAATGGTGTCAGATAAAGCACCATCAAAGAACGGAACACCAGCAATCATATACGGTTTATTGACCACTGGAATGGAGCAGCTCGCTTTGAAGATATCGTATTGGTTTTCTTCTAACCAACGACGATCAAAATAGGCCGGTTTACCAGTGATCGCATTTGTTGCCACAACGATCATTTGCGTATTTGATTTTTTGAACGTTGCGTAGTCTAATGGGAATTCGCCATCCGTATTGGAAAGCGTACTGTAAATGTAATCAAGATCGACAAAAGAACCTGTTTTGAAGAAGTTATGAACAGACATATATTCAGGACGAGCCGAGTATTCCCGATAGAACATGTAGTTTCGGCCGATTTGGTTGGCTAGATAACTAGCAATATTAGCAGAGCCAGCACTAATGCCAATTGCGATATCAAATTGGATTTCATCCATTAAACAAGCATCAAACACACCAGCGGCATACATGCCACGCATACCACCGCCAACATCAATAACTGCAGTTTTCATATTCAATATCCTTTCGAATGATTATTTTTTAATTCTTCATCATTATAGAGCGAGAGGAGGATAAATCAGGCATGACATGCTTTTCAAATTTCAATACTTAAGTTGCTATTTTAAAAAATGAGTTTTTGAAAAAAGGCCGATAAAGATGATTCTTGATTTCGATCTCTGCATGAACTACAATAATTCTACGTGTGTGCCCGTAGCTCAATGGATAGAGTGACAGATTCCGATTCTGGCGGTTGGAGGTTCGAGTCCTCTCGGGCGCGCCATTTTTTTATTTATTCTCAATCATGGATGTCCATATAGCTCAGCAGGATAGAGCGATCGCCTCCTAAGCGATAGGTCGAAGGTTCGAATCCTTTTATGGACGCCAGCCAACAATGCTGTAAGACTTTACGTTTAAGGTTTTACAGCTTTTTGTTTTCCGGAAACCATTGATCGAATAAAAGAGAAGTATTCGGATTATGTAATGCCTATCGACAATATGCGTTTTATGGTTAGACCTAAAGATAGATAATGAAGGACGAATAGAATGATTACTTATGAAGACGCGAAAGCGAAGAAGATTATATCGACGGTTTTGGTATCGTTATTCTAAAAGACAATGGAGAATCGTTTGGATGGACGAATTACATTTTAGATTTGCATTCTGACCCCAAACCGAAAGAGATCGATTTTTTATGGATATAGTTTACAGCATCGGAAAAATAGTGAAAAAAAACGATTTATAAAACGATATAACATATGGATGAAATGAGGATATTTATTGCGTATATGGATATTCTATCTCCATCAAATTTATTGAGATCTCCATCATTTGACGATAGAATGATGGAGATAAATCTGAAATGAAGGAGATTCCTATGAGAAATTTTGATTTCGTTGTAAGTCCTGCAAAGTTGTTAACACCTGAAATTGTTCAGATGGTTAGCAGCATCCATGAACATAAAGGCAAACAGGAATTATTTCTCGAAGCCAATGTAGATGAATTGAAAACACTCTTAGAAGTTGCATTGATTCAGAGTACGGGAGCATCCAACCGAATCGAAGGTATATTTACAAGCGATAAGCGTTTGGAAGAATTGGTAAGTCAAAAATCAGCCCCCCGCAACCGATCTGAGCAGGAAATTGCTGGTTATCGTGAAGTGCTTTCTGCAATTCACGAAGGTTATGAATATATCAATCCAAGACCGAGCGTTATTTTGCAGTTACATCGAGATCTGTACTCCTATTCACAGGGATCTGCTGGTGGAAGTTATAAGAATTCCGATAATGTAATTGCAGAAACAGATGCCGAGGGTCATCAGAAGGCACGTTTTATTCCAGTTCCTGCATTTCAGACTGCTGAAGCGATGGAAGAACTTTGCGCTCGCTTCTTTGAAGCATGGGAAGCTGACCGCATTGACAAACTGGTTTTGATTCCCATGTTCATTCTGGACTTTCTGTGCATCCATCCTTTCAATGACGGAAATGGTAGGATGAGCCGTTTGTTGACCACTCTGCTTTTTTATAAGGCGGGATACATCGTTGGAAAATATGTCAGTATGGAAATGCTGATTGAAAAGACAAAAGAAACATATTATGAAGCACTTCAAGCAAGTTCTACTGGCTGGCATGAGGGCGAAAACAGCTATGAGCCTTTTGTTAAATATTATCTGGGTATCATGTTGAAAGCATACAATGAATTCGAAAGCCGTGTAGAGCATTTGAAGCATCGGAGTCTTTCTAAGCCTGATAGAATTAAAGCGGTTATTGATAACAAGGTTGGCAAAATTACAAAGAAAGAAATCATGGATCTTTGTCCGGATATAAGCAAAATTACCGTGGAAAGGACTTTGACGAATCTGGTTAAGAGTGGGTATATCGTAAAAGTTGGTGCAGGTCCATCTACTGGTTATGTCCGTGTTTAAAAATATGAAAAGCAGCTTATAAATTTGTCAGTCAAAAACGCATGGACAAACCAACTCGTATGCGGGACATTAATTGTAGACAAGAAAATATCTTGTACTTACGATAGGAAAGTTGAATTGAATACTGTTTAACCATGATCGAATGTACGAAGCATGGTGGTCATATAATAGATGTCGATGGTAATATCAAGCCATTCCCCGATTATTAGCTGAAGCAAACAATCAGCTGACTTTCAGAGCTTGACAGAGGGGTGTTCAGAATAACTCAAATTGAATCGCAAACAGTTTTATATAGTGTCCTACTTGGTTTTCCCTTACCTCATATTGATAGAGAGTGACAATAGGTTGGAGCCCTCCTAAGCGATAGGTCGAAGGTTCGAATCCTTTTATGGACGCCAGCCAACAATGCTGAAAGCCTAAAGATCAAAGGCTTTCGGCTTTTTTTATCGCAACAATGCTGATGTTGTTTGTTTTTTATTTTCCCTTACCCTGCGAACAATCCCTTAAATATTGCTTCAAATTAAGGGTAAGTCATATTTGCAAAGTAAAATAGAAGCAAAGGGTAATGTTTAAATCAAAAAAACGAAAGAATAAAGTTCAAACTTTGTTCAGATTTATATGTAGTTGGATTTCATAATCCGCCTCTAATATAACGATTGAAAAGAGAGGCGGATATTTATGGCAGCAAAATCAACAAAATATATCACGATCGGTGGAACAGCGTTCTTGATTTTATTTCTGTACTATTTGATCTCGAATGGCTGTTTAACAAATCCTGATCAGCTAGAACTTGTGATTAAAAGTTTTGGCATTTTAGCTCCGATATTTTTCTTAACCCTTCAAATTATTCAAGTGATCATCCCGATTATTCCAGGTGGAATTACTGCGGGAATTGGCGTGATCTTGTTTGGGCCTTTTTGGGGATTTGTCTTAAATTATGCCGGCTCGATGATGGGGTCTATTATTGCCTTTATCATGGTGAAGCACTATGGGCATGATTTCATCTTAAAATTCACAGATCAAAAAACATATGATCAATATATTGGCTGGTTAGATAAAGGGAAAAAGTTTGATCGATTCTTTTCGTTTGCGATCTTAGTTCCAGGATTTCCTGATGATCTTCTGTGTATGATTGCGGGTTTGACAAGTATGAGTCTTAAAAAATTTATTTTCATTATCGCAACTTGTAAACCTTTAGCCTTAATCGCTTATTCATGGGGGATTAAAGAAATTATTATGAGAATTGGCACAATGTTTTAGTTGAAGATTGAAATCGCAGAACAATCAGTTTGTAATTGAGAATAGAAAAAATGAAGGGGCGTGAATGTGTTGGAATACAATATTTTAGTTGTTGAAGACGAAAGTGGGATTAGAGAAACGATTAAGATTTTTTTGGAAAACCAAGGTTATCATGTTTTTACTGCCCAAAACGGAGTAGAAGGCTTAGAGATTATTCAAAATACGGATATTCATTTAGCAGTTGTCGATATCATGATGCCTGTTATGGATGGGATGACGATGGTATTAAAACTAAGAGAAAAATATGATATGCCCGTCATTTTCTTAAGCGCAAAATCGGAAGATATCGATAAAATCAAAGGTTTAAATGTTGGGGCGGATGACTATATCACCAAACCATTTGAACCTTTAGAATTAATTGCGCGAGTGAATTCGAACTTAAGAAGATATACGCAAATTTTAAAATTAAAACAAGGTTATCAAGAAGAAGCTAATCAAGAAATCTTGCAAGTGGGGGATTTGGTTCTCAATAAAGAAACAAAACAAGTGACCATTCGCAATCAAGAATTACATTTAACTTTAAAAGAATTTCAGATTTTAGAATTATTTATGAGTCAGCCTGGAAGAGTGTTCTCCAGTGAACAAATCTATGAAAGTGTTTGGAAAGAGATGGCGGTGAACACCGATACGATCATGGTTCATATCCGCCGATTACGTAAAAAAATTGAAGAAGATCCTAAAAATCCGGAATACATCAAAGTTGTATGGGGAATTGGATATAAGATCGAAAAAATGTGAGAAAGAGTATGAAGAAAAGAAATAATATTTTTACAATCATACTGACAACAATTTTAGCCCTCATGAGCTTTATGGCGATTAGTTTTTATGATAATTCCAATACAAGAGATATCGATCGAATTAAAGATATTGAATATTATTTTTCGGATGAATTCCAATACACAACTTTAGGATTAACGATGCAACTCGATTCATCGTATACGCCTCTACAATTCTCTGATGAAGTTGATGAGGGGAAAAAGGAATATTTGAAAAGTGAATTTAATAATCAATTAGAAGATATTAGAAGTTTTTTGCATATGGATAAAGATTTTTTCTATCTTGCAAAAAACACGAAAACCCAACAAGTTGTGACCAATATTGAGAATTATGATCCAAACACATTTAACTTAGATGATTATGGCTACACAATCCATGTTAATTACGATAAAGAGGGGTATTGCACAACAGAAGGTCCGATTGCTCTTGTGTTTTCTGACCTTGAAGCAGATGAGTTATTCGATCGATATACACAATTTGAATATGAAGATCAATTCTCTGAAGCATTAGGAAATGATGTCTCTGTCAATAAACCAAAGAACGTGGATATCTATTATATGTTTTCAAAAGATATCCAGTCTTTTGATGGATTATCGGGCTATTTAAATTCATGGGAACACTATAATGCCTTTAGTGCGGTAATTTACTGCATATTCGCAGCTTTTTTGATTTTGTTGATCCTTTTCTATCCAATTCGATATGTGCAACAAGCTAACCCTTTTAAAACCGTGAAGGAATGGAGTTTTGAAATCAACTTAGTCACATGGACGAGTATTGTCTCTTTCTCCTTTTTAGCAATCTTAGTGCTAGCGGGAACAACGATTAATGGCCAACTGAGCTATTTGTTGTCGAGCTTTGGAATTGGATATGCAAATCCATTGTTGTTGGTGATCAACTTTGTTGTTTGGTATTTATCTTTACTCGTTGTGGCCATCGGGGCATTCTTGATTAAGTACATCGTCACTTATGGTCCAATCCGCTATATCAAAGATCACACATTGGTGTCAAAATTCTTTGCATATATCAAAGAGAAGCTAAATCTAATTTCAGAAATCGAACTGACATCACCAATGAATACAACGATCATGAAGTATGTGTTGATTAATGGAGCGATTACCATCTTTATTGCAATCTGGAACGTTCCATTGTCGATTGTATTTGCGATTGTCTATACATTTATACTTTTCTTTTATGTCAAAAAGAAAACGCAAGAAATACAGTCTAACTACAATACTCTTTTAAATTCTATTCAAAATATCATTTCTGAAGATTTTGATACGATCACAGAAAAAGATTTCGGTATATTTGAATCTAGCAAAAAAGAGTTGAGTCAACTGAGCAAAAACTTTGAATTGGCGATTCAAGAAAAAGTGAAATCAGAAAAAATGAAAACCGAATTGATTTCAAATGTCTCGCATGATTTAAAAACACCACTGACTTGCATCAAAAACTATCTCGTGTTATTGAAAGATGATGACATTACATTGGAAAATAAACATTATTATCTAGAACAACTGAATTTGTATACGAATAGACTGAAGAACTTGATTGAAGACTTATTTGAAATCAGCAAAGTCGATAGTGGCAATATCAATCTGAATATCCAAGAATTAGATATCGTTTCCTTACTTAATCAAGCTTATCTAGAAAATGAAGATATGTTAGAGTCTAAAGACATCACTTTCATCAAAAAATCGAATGCCGAAAAGCTGGTACTCAATCTAGATAGTGATAAAACATATCGTGTGTTTGAAAACTTGCTGACGAATATTGATAAATATGCATTGCCAGGCAGTCGTGCTTATTTGACATTGACGGAATTGCCCGATCAAGTCGAAATTGAATTCTCTAATATTTCCGAAGTGGCGATGGATTTTACTTCTGAAGAAATCACAGAACGCTTTGTACGTGGGGATAAGTCGCGTTCCAAACAAGGCAGTGGATTAGGTTTAGCGATCGCTCGTAGTTTTACCGAAGCCCAAGGGGGAACATTCAAGATCACAATTGATTGTGATTTATTTAAAGTGAAGATCACATTCCCTAAAAATGAAATGAGCAAAGAAAATAGAACAGAACAATAAACATGAAGCCGTCTTGATCGTAAAGAAAAAGACGGCTTTTATTCTGCGTGAATTTTGAGTGTTGTAGGTAAAACAGAAAAAGTGAATGGATAAAGATAGATTTTTTTCAGACAATGTTTAGTTCTATAGCCGATCATAGTTTAGACCTCTTTTAAATACTGTGTATAGAAAGAAGGTCGGTTTTATGTTCACCTTGATCACTTCCACAATCAGTTTTATCTGTCTATTGAGCTTTTTTGTTTATGAATTGAATCAAACGAGTTTAAATAGCACAATTAAAACTTTGCTTGCTATGTTGTTCTCACTGCCGGCATTCAAAGTGAATAGTGTCTTATTTATATTTGAAGTACATTTCGTTGTGTTCACTTTGTTATTTGAATTTTGTTTTAAAAAGTTGATGAAAACAGATCGAACAAATTATAAAGGATTTTTTCTATGCATCCCGATTCCATTTGTTCTTGCAATGTTATTTATGTGTTATGGCTCGTATAATATGAATCATATTCTGAAAACGGAATACACGATTGATACGCAAAAATCTTTATCTAAAGATTACAAAATTGCGATGATTTCCGATTTGCATTATCCAAACTCGACAAATAAAGAAGAGCTTTCTTCTCTTGTTAAACGAATCGCCAAGGAAAAACCTGACTTTGTGATGTTGTGTGGCGATATCATTGATGAACATACGACACCACAAGAAAGAATCGATACCTTTGAAACACTCGGACAATTGAGTCAAACTTCCCAAGTGTTTTATGTTTATGGAAATCATGACACAGGGAAACATTCGTTTTATAACCGTATTGCCAGTGACCAACTAGAATCGTTGATTGAGAACAATGGGATTCGTGTTTTAAATGATGAACAAATTATCATCCATGATGAAGTCTCCATTATCGGTAGAAAAGACTATAGTTTACAGAACCGGATAGATCTGCCGGAATATTTTATAGACGATAAAACGTACAATATCGTTTTGGATCATCAACCTAAAAATTTAACAGAATGTAGTCAAAATAAAGTGGATCTACATTTATCGGGTCATACGCATGCAGGACAAATCTTTCCGCTATACTATGTATACGAATTATTGAATATTAATGAAATGAACTATGGTTTAAAACAAGTGGATCAAATGTCTGCCATCAATACGTCTGGTGTTTCTGGCTGGGGATTTGCGATTCGCACCGAACATCATAGTGAATTTGTGATCGTTAATATACATTAGATAATTTAAATCAGGGGGATTTAATGGAGCACAAATACGATAAATTGTTGAAAGCCACGATTTGGATTTATGTCATCACATTGATCGGGGCATTTGTTTATAATTTTCAAATTAAGAATATGCAAGGAGTAGGGATGAGCGTTGTCGCCATGTTTACCCCTTGGATCGTACCGATCGCCTTTAAAGTTCTAAAATTAAAAGCAACCAATGAAGTGTATATTTTGAATGTTGTATTCGTCTATTTTGCTTCATTGATCGGTAGTTGCCTAGGTGGATATACTGTTCCATTCTTTGATAAAATTGTGCATTTTTTTAGTGGCATCTTGATGTCTGTTGTCGCAATGATGATGTTTAGTTGGATCAAGCAAGAAGAAAAGATTAAAGATCCAAAAGATGTTTGTATCTTGTATTTATTTATCAATGCAGCCAATTTAGCTGTTGCTGCACTGTGGGAATTCTATGAATACTTCATGCTGATTTTCTTCAATAATGATTGTATCAATCACTATACAACAGGGGTTCATGACTCGATTACGGATATGTTATGTGCATTTGTTGGAGGCTTATTGATCACGTATCTTGTCTTTCGCTATTACAAGATGGGGAAAAAAGGATTCTTTATTGAATTGCATCAAAACTTTTATAAGCACAACAACAAAAATGGTGAGAATATAGAAAAAGGGTTCAACTAGTTTGAACTCTTTTTTTCGAACAAGATAGCCTGTTGGCTAGGCGTTTGCATTCTCATGGCAATAAAGATTGAGGTGTGTTATGGTGCAGACGAATATAATGTTGAAGAAGGTGTGAGTTGAATGTCCCAAGTAACAAAACGAGCATTAGAGCAATCTCTTAAAAATTTGTTGCTCAAAAAGCCATTAACCAAAATTACAGTCGGTGATATTACCGAGGATTGCGGAATCAATCGCATGACGTTTTATTATCACTTCAAAGATATCTATGATTTAGTCGAATGGTCATGCCTAGAAGATGCCAAACGGGCATTAGAAGAAAAGAAAACTTACGATACCTGGCAACAAGGTTTCTTGCAAATCTTTAAAGCGGTACAAGAAAACAAGCCATTTATTTTGAATGTTTGCCGTTGTGTACATCGCGAGCAAGTAGAAAAATACTTGCAACCGCTTGTGGATCAGTTGCTTTTAGATGTGATTAATGAAGAGGCTACAGGGATAATTGTGCGCGATGAAGATAAACAGTTTATTGCCAAAGTTTATTCTTATATGTTCATTGGCTTGATGCTTGATTGGATCAAAGACGATATGCGCGAAGATCCTAAACAAATCGTAGATAATCTTTCTAAGGTTATAAAAGGGTCTATTTCAACGGCTCTTTCGCGATTTAAACTCTAAATTTATCATTTTGAAGAGTTTGATAAAATTTTTTACACCTTATTGCTCCATGATAAAAATTTAGTCATGGGGCTTTTTTTGTTTATTGTGCCTCTTTTGAAACGGAACATAATGAGGGCGTAAACAAAAACAGGAGGTTTTAGTGATATGTATTACTCTGCAGGAAATTATGAATCATTTGCTCATCCAGAAAAACCAAAGGATGTAGACAAAAAATCCGCTTATATTATCGGGACAGGTTTAGCTGGATTGACCGCTGCCTTTTATCTTGTTCGAGATGGACAAATGAAAGGGGAACATATCCATCTATTGGAAAAATTAGAACTTGCCGGAGGAAGTTGCGACGGACGTAAAGATGTAACGAAAGGATTCTTCATGCGTGGCGGTCGTGAAATGGATAACCACTTTGAAATTATGTGGGATACATTCCGTGATGTACCTTCTATTGAAACACCAGGTGTTTCCGTATTGGATGAATATTATTGGCTCAATAAACACGATCCAAACTATTCCTTATGTCGTGCGACTGTAAATTGTGGTCAAGATGCCCATACAGATAAAAAATTCGAATTGGATAAAGACTCCGCAATGGCTTTATCGAAATTATTCTTAACACCAGAAAAAGACTTGGAAAATAAAAAGATTTCCGATGTCCTTCCAGAATCTTTCTGGAAAACGAATTTCTGGCTCTATTGGCAGACAATGTTTGCCTTTCAACGTTGGTCTAGTGCTTTGGAAATGAAACGTTACTTATGCCGTTATGTTCACCACATTGATGGATTACCAGATTTTACCGCATTACGTTTCACAAAATATAACCAATACGAAAGTATGATTCTCCCTTTAGTTAAATATCTAGAAAGTCATGGTGTTCGTATTGAATATGGCATGGATGTCAAAAACGTCATCATCGAAACGGTCGGAGATAAGAAAATTGCTAAACAAATTATTTATGTCAAAGATGGTCAAGAACAGTCTATTGATTTAATTGAAGATGATCTTGTCTTTATTACTAACGGATGCTGCACAGACACTTCTTGTTACGGGGATCAGAAACATGCTCCAGATTTATCAGCGGTTAAAAATGGTTATGGCGAATCTTGGGATATGTGGAAAGCAATCTGTGCTCAAGCTGAACATGGAGAATATGGAAATCCAGACGCATTCTGCAGCAATGTAGAAGCAACAAACTGGATGAGTGCTACAGTGGCTACTTCTAATGAAGAAATCATTGAACACATTATGAACGTTTGTAAACGTGATCCACGGGCAGGTAAAGTGACAACTGGCGGTATTGTTACCGTTAAAGATAGCACAGATAACTGGTATCTTTCTTGGACAATCAACCGTCAACCACAATTCAAATCTCAAGATAAAAACATGGTTTTAATTTGGTTGTATGGTTTGAGCACAAATAAAGAAGGAAACTATATGAAAAAAGCAATGCGTGATTGCACAGGTGAAGAAATCTGTCGTGAATGGTTATATCACATCGGCATTCCAACAGATGAAATTGATGATCTTGCACAAAATGCCTGCAATACAACAACTTGCTTCATGCCTTATATCAATGCCTTCTTCCAACCAAGAAAACAATCCGATCGTCCAAAAGTTGTACCAGATGGTGCAGTAAACTTTGCGTTCATCGGTCAATTTGCGGAAACACCACGCGATACAATTTTCACTACTGAATATTCAATGCGTACAGGTATGGAATCTGTTTATACTTTATTGGATATTGATCGTGGTGTACCAGAAGTTTGGGGAAGTAAATATGATGTACGTGAACTTTTACGTGCTAGCTATTATGCCCTCGATAAAAAGCCAATTACAGAAGTAGGATTATCTTTTAAAGAAAGAGAAGCAATCAAACTCTTGCTGAAAAAAGTAAAAGGAACTGATGTAGAAATTTTACTTAAAGAAAGCGGCTTAATCGGATAAAAGAATAAGAATAGAGGTCGAATGTAGAACTTGAAATAGGTTCGAATTCGACCTTTTTATATTGCTTGTTTTGCAGATCACCATAGATCAAAGACAAAAGAAGATTTATTTAAGAAACTTCGCCCAAAAAATGTTATGAATAATAATGTACATCGTATAAAAAGTTCAACAACAACATAATAATAGGAATCAACAGATTGGAAAGAAGGGTTCAATCATGAAAATATCTTTGATCTGTACAGGTGGACTATCAACAGATTGGATTGTTGAAAAAATAGAAACCTACGCGCAAGAACACGGGCAAGTTGTCGACATTCAGACATTTGGTGCGGCTGATTATGATCCAGGAGCAAGCGAAGGGGATGCAGTATTGTTAGGGCCACAGATCGGTTATTATCAAGAAGAAGTGCAAGAAAAATTGGGAATGGAAGTGGGTGTGATTTCTTCAGCTGACTATGCCACAGCCAATATTGGCGACATTCTCATGATGGCCAAAAAACTAGCGAAAAAAAGAAGTGATAAACCAAGTGAAACAGCAAAAAAAGAAGAATAAAAAAGGGAGACCAATTTTGTTCTTCTTTTTTTTGTTTACTACAAATAGACGAAATGACGTAATGGTTATCCGGCGTGGATGGAAATGATGAAAAATGTGAAAACGATGTAAAATAAATTCTGTTTGTTTTTCTTTTATTTTCAATAGTGTACAATGAAAGCGCATTGGTTTTCAAATTCGGGGCTAGGAAATAGTACGAAATAGGTTGTTAAATCTACGTATTTGGTATGAATGTATTGTATAAATATTTGTAAATATTTAACAATTTAGAAATGAAACAATTCATTTTAAGAAGTACACTTCAAGCATAGATTTAAAGAATATTACTATTTTCTCAATCGATCAAAAATCTATGACACAAGGAGGATCTAATATGTCAAAAGAATTAAATGAAGTAAAAATCGAAGATGTGAAAGTTAAGGTTTTACTTGATGAAGAAAAAGTTCCAACTCTAGAAACATCGAAAAAACAAAAAAGCTTTGGCGAACTCCTCGAACAGTTCTGGAGATTGGACGAAGATTTAGTTGAAGAATAAAATTAAACTCATGAATAATAAAGAAGAGGGAATGGAAAGCCCCCTTTTTTTGTGCAACGAAAAAGCGTGAATCGTGATGATCCAAGAGTTAAAAGGCATAAATCGAATCATCGCAATCCAAACGATTTGCAAACATGAAATAAAGCGAAAGCAAGAGGGAAAAGTGAAGAAATTTTCATTTTCTAACATAAAGAGAAAACGATGGACTTCGCATAGGAAAAGTAACCGAAAACGATGTAAACATTTGACCAATAGGCCAATAATAGGCAAAATAATAGCGCTAGAGGTATACCTAGCGTATCGCTTAGCTTTTTTTTAGGTAAAATCTGTTGGTTTTATGAAGAATGAGCGAAAATATAAATAAGCGAAATTGTGAAAAAATGAGCATACTTGTGAATATCTAGACTTTTTAAACTTTTAAGGTATTCTATTAAAAGGCTCAAAAAAGCCGCAAGATTAAGGAAAATAACATGACGAAAATTGATCAACTATCAGTGAATGCAATACGAATTCTCGCTGCTGACACAATTCAGAAAGCGAAATCTGGACACCCAGGCGCACCTTTGGGAACAGCACCAATGATGTATGAGCTCTACACTCATGAACTCAATCACAATCCACAAGATCCAAAATGGGAAAACCGTGATCGTTTCATCCTTTCAGGTGGACACGGATCTGCTGGATTATATTCTTTACTTCATTTATTTGGATACAAGATCAGCATGGATGATCTTAAAAACTTCCGCCAATTAGATTCATTAACTCCAGGACATCCTGAATATGGACATACTGATGGAGTGGAATGTACAACAGGACCATTAGGGTCTGGTTTATCCGCAGCTGTAGGTATGGCAATTGCGGAAGCTTACTTAGCAGAAAAATTTAACCGCCCAGGATTCCCAATCGTCGACCATAACACATACGTTGAAGTCGGTGATGGAGACTTAATGGAAGGTATTTCCCAAGAAGCATTGTCTTTAGCGGGAACTTTAAAACTGGATAAAATGATTATCCTTTATGACTCCAACGATATTACTATCGAAGGCGATACTCATCCAACATTTGGCGAAGATGTTAACCGCCGTATGGAAGCATTAGGATTCAACACTTGGTTTATTGAAGATGGAAATGATCAAGATGTAATTCGCCAAGCAATCGAAGAAGCAAAAGCAGATCATGAAAAACCATCCTTCATTACAGTAAAAACAAGAATCGGTTACGGTTCTCCAAAAGAAGGTTTAGCAAGCAGCCATGGTGAACCACTTGGCGTAGAAAACGTTGCAGCCCTGAAGAAAAACTTAGGCTGGGACGAAGATAAATTCTTCTATGTTCCTGAAGAAGTTTATGCAAACTTCAAAGAACAAGCACAACGTGGTGCACAAGCACAAGCACAATGGGAAGAAATGTATGCACAATATAAAGAACAGTATCCAGAAGTGGAAGCTGCTTATCGTGCAATGTTCGTTAAAGAACCAACAGCGGACAAAATTGAAGCCCTTGATTTATTTGCTCCAGTAGAAAAAGCAGAAGCAACACGTGTTTCTTCTGGTCGAATTCTGAATAAATTAAAAGACGTAATGCCTAACTTAATTGGTGGATCCGCTGACTTAGGTCCATCCAACAAAACAATTATGGAAGGTGAAGACTTCTTTACTGCTGAAAACCGCAATGGACGCAACATCCACTTTGGTGTTCGTGAACTTGCGATGGCAGGAATTTGTAACGGTTTGGCTTTAGCTGGACTTCGTCCATATGCGGGAACATTCTTTGTATTCTCCGACTACTCCAAACCAATGGCGCGTTTAGCTGCTTTGATGAACTTACCAGTAGTTTATGTTTATACACACGACTCTATTGGTGTTGGTGAAGATGGTCCTACTCACGAACCAATTGAACACTTAGCTTCTTATCGTTCTTTACCAAACATCGTTGTATTCCGCCCTGCTGATGCAGTAGAAACTGCAGCGGGATGGACACTTGCTCTTGACCGTACTGAAGGTCCAACTGCTTTAATTTTGACTCGTCAAAACGTAGAACAAATCCCAACATCTTCTAAAGAAGCATTGAAGGGTGCTTATATTGTTAAAGATTCTAAAAATGAAACACCTGAAGCGATCTTCATTGCATCTGGATCTGAAGTTGCTCCAACATTACAAGCAGCAGCAGTCCTTGAAGAAGAAGGCGTTGACGTTCGTGTAGTATCCATGCCAAGTATGGAATTATTCGAAATGCAGTCCGAAGAATATCGTGAATCTATTCTTCCAAGATCTGTTCGTAACCGTGTTTCTGTAGAAGCATCTAAAGACTTCGGTTGGGGACGTTATGTTGGAATCGATGGCGATATGGTTGGCATGAAGAGCTTCGGCGCTTCCGCACCATCAAGCCAATTATTTGAATACTTCGGTTTCACAAAAGAAAACATTGCTCAAACGATGAGAAATGTGATCGCTCGTAATCGCTAGATATTGATTTCAATCACAATAAGGCAATCGCAAGATGAAGTTTGATGATTTCATCGGCGATCGCCTTTTTTGTTTGTAATTCAGGCAAAACGATTTGTTCAATATTTGATACTTAGGTAAGTGAATACGCTCCAACAAGTGATTAGCGAAATGAGTATAATAAAACTAAGAAAGAGAGGAATTGTGATGAAACGAGTTCCAGTATCTATTGAAGACTATGCCGGACATATTATGAAATGTCTGCCACAAGGAGGATGTTTACTCTCAACAAGCTATAATGATGTATTAGATACGATGACGATTGGATGGGGAACGATTGGTGTGGATTGGAGTATGCCAATTTTAAACGTCTATGTTCGAGAAAGTCGATTCACAAAGACACTGTTGGATAAGAATCCCCAATTTACAATCAATGTCCCACTTCCAGGAGCAGATGTACGTAAAATTCTCGGCTATTGTGGAACGAAATCAGGCCGTGAGGTGAATAAGTTCAAAGATTTAGATTTACATGCCATTAAAGGCGAAAAGGTCGATGCGCCAGCGATTCTTGAACTTCCTTTAACGATTGAATGTGAAGTAATCTACAAACAAGATCAAGATCCCAAATGCATGAGTGAAGAGATCAAACAGCGCTTTTATTCTATGGGGGACTACCATACGGTATATACCGGAAAAATTGTCAATGCATATATTCTTGAAGAAGATGAATAGAGATTTTATATAATGAGTCATAATGGATGAGTTTTTCCTCATCAACAAAAAATCCGCAAATCCCAAATGGAAGGAGCGGATTTTTTAATGCCCCAATATCGAGGAAAGAAAAAAGATGGATATGTCTTTTGATGATCAAAAATCATGTTTGATTAACGAAGGTCTAAGCTAAGGTTTATTTGGAAAAGGGTTGAAATGTGATAGAGTTTTTACATGGAAAATTTATGGACGTTAATGAAGAAATTTAACTTCACAGAGTATGAAACAAAGGTATATACGACATTATTAAAGATTGGTAAGGCGACAGGCTATGAAGTCAGTAAGATGTCAGGTGTTCCGCGCTCAAAAGTGTATAACGTCTTAGAAAGCTTATATCAAAAAGGGATCGTACAAAGAAGCAGTGGTGAACCAACTTTATATAGCGCAATCGGTGTCGATGATTTTATTGATTCGTTACGAACTGGAACGATGAATGATCTAACTAGCTTGCAGCGAGTCCTTCGTAAAGAAGAACAAACGGTGCATGAATCCAATGAAATCTGGAATTTAGAAGGCTATGAGAATATTCTTGCAAAAGTGAAAAATTTAGTTCGTTCCGCTAAAGATGAATTGTTTATTCAAATATGGCTGGAAGATGTAGATGAAGAATTGTTGGAATTGTTGCAGGAAGCGGAACAAAGAATGGATAAGTATGTCTTGATTTTATTTAGTCCGCATCATGAATATGAAATTGGTTTAAAGCGATATTATCCGCATTATTTTGAACATGAAAAATTGGAGGAAATGCAGTCTCGCTGGATCAATGTTGTAAAGGATAATTCGTACATGATGTTGTCTACGATTCATTCGAAAGATTGGGCGAGTGCTGTATCGACGTGTTTTGCACCGATGGTCTTCTTGGCCAAAGAGTATGTCAAGCACGATGCGTACACGGCTCGAATTTTGGAATTGTTGGATGAAAAGACGATTCAATTGCTTGGAAAAGAGAAAGAAAAAGTTCGCGATATTTTTTAGTTCAGGAGACAATCCTGGACTTTTTATTTTGCTTGGGTTTGTAAGCGTTGACTATGTGGTTATGCCTTGTTAAAACCTTAACAAGATGTATTAGTTACGCAGGGTAACTACTAGAAAGGAAAGCGCGATGATTTATTTAAGTGCTAGTGACATCGAAATGGTTGTCAAACATGAAGAAGTCGTATCCATCATTGAAGAAGCGATGCGTCTTTATGAAAGTAAGAACTTTGTACAGCCTGATCGGATTACTGTGACACGAGGTGATACTGAAACATATTTGTATATGCCTTGTTTTACAGATGAAATGAAGGGTACAAAATTTTTGACTTTATTTAGCGAAAATGCGGCGAAGGGTGTTCCTACAATTCAAGGTCTAATGATGTTGAATGATAATGAAACAGGAAAAGTAGCGTGCATGATGGATGGTTCTACATTGACAGCATATCGAACAGGGGCTGTTGGTTCTTGTGGAATCAAACATACAACTCCAGAAAATGTTTCAAAACTTGGTGTTGTGGGTACGGGTGTGCAAGGCTTCTATCAGTGTTTATATGCATCCAAAATTCGTCCGATTAAAGATATTTATGTATTTGATATCTTTGCGGATAAGGCAGAAGATTTTGCATCTCGTGTCAAAGTTGCATTACCAGAAGTAAATGTGCATGTAATGGCGACAGTTTGCGTTGAAGCCGGTCTTGTGGAAATGAAAGAACCATATACAGATGTTGTGTTGGATGCTCCTGCCGGAATTATTCGTACCCATGTCAAAGTGGAAAATAAAAAAGCGACAGAAGTAACGATCACAAACGTTCCAAGTTTTGTATATAAAGAAAATTTACCTTTGACAATTGATAGAAAAGAAATTGTTGTTGATATCGTATTTGCGGGTAACTTCTTTGCTTTAGTGGATGCAAGTCAGTTTGATTTTGAAATTGGGGCTCAGAATGTCTCTAAGTTTTCTAAAGTTGGCGTTAAGATCTTAGATACGATCAAAGAAACATTCCCAGTAAAACATCCATTGTTGGATATTACTGTAGTTGACCATTGTGAATTCTATACAAAATGTCCACATGAAGGAGCCGATATTTGTAATACGGTAATCTTTGGTGCTGGACAGTGTGACCGTTCTCCTTGTGGTACAGGAACAAGTAGCATGTTAGTGAAACTACACCATATGGGAAAATTAAAAGTTGGTGACAGCATCGTGACAGAAAGTGTAATTGGTTCTCATTTCACTGGTCGCATTGCCCAAGAAACGACAGTTGGTGATTTCAAGGCGATTGTTCCACAAATCACTGGAAGTGCCTATATTACAGATGTAAGTACATATTTAATCGATAAAGATGATCCATTAAAATATGGATTCCAATTGGGATAAAAAGATGCCGCATTTAAAAGTACAAATGTATCCAGGACGTACGGATGCGCAGAAAGAACAGTTGGCAAAGTCTTTAGAAGAGTGCATGAAGGAAGTTCTGGGATCACCTTCTAGCAGCATTTCCATTGCGATCGAAGAAATTCCACAGGAAAACTGGCATGAAGAGGTCGTAGAAAAAGAATTGAAGGAAAATTCGAATACTGTGGTGAAAATGCCAGGATATCCATTAGATAAATAAAGCATGAATTAAAAGAGGCGTCTGCAGACGCCTTTTTTATATCGCAGTTAGAATTGAATTGGAAAATAAACCTTCTCGTGATGAAAAATTTGTTCGATCATGAGTGAGAAATGGATTGTTCATTTTGTGGCGTACAATGGCTAAATATTGCGATTCTATGAATATTTCTGCAGCTTTAAAACGAAAATAAATACATCAAGATCAAGTGAGCCGAATCTTTAAATTGTGAGGGTTCGCTTTTTAATTGAAAAGGTAGGGACTAAAGAAAAGAGAAAAACAAAAAAACTCTATCGCAAAGTTTATTGAAAACTTCTTGATAGAGTATTATTGTCAATGGCGCCTGAAACAAGACTCGAACTTGTGACCTGCCGGTTAACAGCCGGATGCTCTACCGACTGAGCTATTCAGGCATCCAAATGAATTAAAACAAACAAAATGGCGCCTGAAACAAGACTCGAACTTGTGACCTGCCGGTTAACAGCCGGATGCTCTACCGACTGAGCTATTCAGGCGCTTTCTGAATGCCTTATTAAAATACCATGGACATACGCCTAGTGCAAGTCTTTTTTACATTTTTTTTATAAATTTTTTGCGGCGCCAATTTTGCCTTACCGATTCATGTATAAAGGGGCAACTTATCATATGAGATCTAGGATATAATCCTCAAAGCAAAAATTGATGGGAATAATGGGAAATAAAAGTTCTCTGTTCGCAAAGAAGAATAGTTGCGTAGCGAATAGCACCTAAAACTGAAAAGGCTTACCACTGTTTTGAATATGCTGTAAAAAATGATAATTAGAAAAGGAATTGGTTTAATAGGCAATAAAGGTAGCACATCGAATGATAAATCGTATACTCTTCTTTGGAAGATGATTCAGGTTAACATGAACAACAAGAAGAATATGCAAGAAAAAATTGATCACGAAGATCCACTTCAAGGGATTCAAAAGCCAACCCATCCTATTAAAGCGGTAGTGATGGATATGGATGGAACTTTATTAGATGAACACAATCGCATTACACCCAATACACAAGCAAAGTTGATTGAACTACAAGAAAAAGGAGTTCAACTTATTTTGGCTTCGGGGCGCAGTTATACTCGCTTGTTGCCTTATGCCGACCAATTGAATATGAAAGAACATCATGGTTATTTATTAGAGATCGATGGCGTTGCCTTATACGATCTTGCTTTAGATCAACGGACGAAATATCACATGATGTCTTTGGCAGAAATTCAAGAAATCTTCGATTACTTAACGACAAAGTCTGCGGAAACGCAGGCGATGTTTGATGATGGCTTGTTTGGTTATATTGCTCCGGAGCTGATGGAAAAGAAAATCGCATTACGAAAAACAATGAATGTCGATGAAGACTTTCCATGGACTGCCGGTCCTTGGTCTTGGTTATGTGATTTTCGGGATGGTTATCCGAATATCCACTACATCAAATCAGCTAAAGAAATCACATTGCCCATTAATAAACTGCAAATTATGCAAGAAGAGCAACCGCTCGCACTTTTATTCCAAGATCTTCAACAAAAATTTGGGGATCAGTTTTCTATTTATCGCACCACCCCGCGTCAATTAGAAGTATTGCCTAAAGGCTTTTCTAAAGGGAGTGGCGTTTTGGCTTTAATGGAAAAAGAAGGATGGAAAAAAGACGAAGTTGTTGTGTTTGGCGATGGGGAAAATGATTGTTCGATGTTTGAAGTTGTCGAGTATTCATTTGCGATGGGAAATGCAAAACAATACGTGCAAAACAAGGCACGTTATGTCACCAAATCAAATCGTCAGGAAGGTGTAATTTACGCCTTGCAAGCATTAGGTCTTTTATCAAACTAAATCGGGAAGGAAATTTCAAAATGTCTTATATTTTGTTACTCGTAGGGTTTGCGCTTTTGATTAAAGGTGCAGATTATTTCGTAGACGGGGCTTCAGGAATCGCTAGACGCTTCAATGTGTCTTCGACCATTATTGGTTTAACGATTGTTGCTTTGGGAACATCACTTCCAGAAGCGGCAGTTTCAATTACTGCTTCTATGGTCGGAAGTAACCAGCTGGCAATTTCAAACATTGTTGGATCCAATATCTTCAATACATTAGTTGTTGTTGGTGCTTCTGCTTTGATTGCTCCTTTTATCGTCGATCGAGCAGTCATTAAACGCGATATGTCCGTGAATATCGGATGCTCCATTTTATTATTGGCAGCAGTTTTAACAGGTACACTAGACCGTTGGATGGGGATTATCTTATTGGTTTTACTCACTGCTTACATTACGGTGTTAATTCGTCATGCTAAAGCAGATGAAGAACCTAGCGTTGCCCCAAAACGTCCGGTTTGGCAATTAGTTCTGTTTTTAGTCGTTGGAGCAGTAGCCATTATCTTTGGTGGAAACGTGACAGTTGAAGCTGCAAAAGCAATCGCTCTCCAACTGGGTATGTCTGAAAACTTAATTGGTTTAACTGTTGTTGCTGTGGGAACTTCATTACCAGAATTAGTAACGTCTATCGTTGCGGCGAAAAAAGGCGAAAGTGGCTTATCTATTGGTAATGCGATTGGTTCTAACATCATGAACATTTTATTCATCTTAGGTGCTTCTGCAACGATCATGCCATTAGCGGCTAGCGTCTATAATATGATCGATTGCGCCGTTCTTTTAGCTGTAGCGATCTTAATTATCGCTTTATGTTGGAAATCGCCAAAGATCACACGTTCAAAAGGAATCTTCATGATTGCGATCTATGTTGTATTCCTTGTTTATACAATCATGCGTTAATCGATGAATTAAAATGAAAGTCCTCTTTGAGGACTTTTTTTCTACAATAAAGAAAAACAAACCAAAAGAAGGAAGGGATTCTCGTATGGATTTTTCAAAAGTTATTCAAGAAAGACGAACAATTCGGGTTTATCAAGATCAATCTATTGATCCAAAAGTGATTGATTCCATCATGCAAGCGACGACATTTGCCCCAAGCTGGAAAAACTCACAGTGTTGGCGGTTTTATGTCGTTAGTGAAAAACAAACGTTACAAGCGTTAAAAGAGCGTGGATTACCGGAAGGAAACCGTCAAAAAGTGGAACATGCCCCTTGCATCATTGTGGCTTGTGTGGAAAAAGGACTGAGTGGTTTAGGCGCAGACAATCAATATGCCAACTCAATTGGAGAGGGTTGGGGTTATTTTGATTTAGGTCTAGCTGTAGAAAATCTTTGTTTAGAAGCCTGCAATCAAGGCTTAGGAACATTAATTATGGGGATTCGCAATGAAGGGGAAATTGAGGCGTTATTCAACATTCCGCAAAAATATGAAGTTGTTGCACTCATTGCCTTAGGCTATCCAGCAATCAAGCCGCCAATGCCGTTAAGAAAGAAAGTAGAAGAGGTCTGTACTTTTATTACCGACTAAAACATCAGGGCTATATATTTTTGGCATCTATCTTGAGGATAGATGCTTTTTTTCGAAAAATGGACAGAAAAAAACACGGCTTAAAATTAAGCCGTGTTTGAAATTAGCTGATCATTTGATTAAGAGCACGTAATCTTGAATCGGATGGGGCCAATACAAGAAGATCATTGACATCGATAGTTGGCAATGAATTTGAATATTCATCGGCAAGAGAAGTTAAGTTTTCGCTTGCTGCATGTTCTTCTTGGTTTTCGTCTTGTAAGACTTGGGCAGATTCAGGAGCAACGTTGTCTGGAATAATGGGTTCTTCCGGAACGATCGGTTCTACTGGAGCGTTTGGATCAACTGGAACGTTTGGATCAACTGGAGGATTTGGTTCCTCTGGATTGATGATTGGATCATCTGGTTTTGTGCTTGGAGCATTTGGATCTGTTGAAGAATCGTTTGGATTTTCCGTTGTAGAATCTTTTGGACCACAAGCATTACCATTTAGTACAGTTCCTTCAGGGCAGGTGCATGTTCCATCGGCAAATGTACCGCCGGAAGCTTCACAAGCTTTTTTGTTTTCTTCTTCTTTTTTCTCATCGGAGTCTTCAGAAGAAATTAGTGTACCAGAAGTGATATCACCACGAGCTGCGAAATCAGATTTGATGAATCCGCCGTTATAATCGGAAACACCTTCTGGTCGTTCGATTGGAGCATAGTTACCACCTTCAGCAAGGAAGTCAAGCATGTGACGGTTAATATGGAAAGCCGTTGCGGCTTGCAGTTCTGTCCATGTCATGTAGTAACCTTGCATGAAGTAAGCAGGTAAATAACCAGACCATGTGGAAATGGTGTAGGTATTGGTATAACCCATAGACCATTCATCTTTCATAACCCCAGGTGGGATACCGTATTGAACGGCTTCTTCTTCCCAAGAGGAAGTACCGGATTTACCGTACGCTGTATAGTATGGGCTTCCAAGAATTTCGTTGTAGTTTTGGTAGCCGCCATAAACAACTTCACGCAGTAAAGTTGACATCATGAAGGCAGCAGCTGGAGAGATTAACTCATAAGATGTGGAGTTGCCCATGATTTCGGCATTGTCAGAACGACGGATCACACGACGAACGCGGTGAGCGTTAATGCGTGTACCTTGGTTAGCAAACATGGAATAAGCCGAAGCCATTTGGATTGGAGATGCATACATATCGGCACCACCAATGCAGTATTGAGGAACGAAACGTTCAGCAACTTCAGTATCAAAACCTAAGTTTTTACAGAAGTTAATCCAATAATCTAAGCCTGTTGAATCGACAAGGTCGATCATGGCTTGCGCTGCAGTTGTGTTTTTCGATACACCGAGTGCTTTAGACAAGGTCATTGGACCATCGTATTTGCCATCGGAGTTTCGTAAGTCAGAACCAGCATGCCAATAGTCTTTAGCTTTATCGTCTACGACGTGCGTCGTTGCCCAACCGAGAATATCGAATGTTGAGGAATAGGATAACAGAGGTTTCATGGCCGAACCTGGCTGACGTGTATTGATGGAGTTATCTTGTTTAACACTATCTGAGTGGTAATGACGTCCTGGACCAACGGCGATAATTTCACCAGTGGAGTTGTTGACGATCGCTGTACCAACATCAAGCATTTCGTTTGGGAATGGAACAACTTCACCTTTCATGATTTTGTCGAGCTCGTTTTGCGCACCGACATTTAATGCAGTGTAGATGTCCATTGGAATAATACTTGGATCTTGGCCGGTTAATTCTTGAACTTCATTGATCGTTTGGTCAATGTAGGCTTGGTTTGGATCGACCGAAATCGTTTCGCGATAATCAAGCGCAAAAGCTAAATCAGCATTTGCTTCAAGGTTGAATTCTTCTTCGGTGATGTAACCGTGTTTGAGCATTAACTCAAGTGTTTGGTTACGTCTTTCTTGACCGGCGGCTAAGTGGTCGATGGAACTTGCTTGTTCATCAACACCATGGATGTTGTTAAGAGGGTTGTTTGTAAAAGGAGCGTTGATACTTCCGGCAAGGAAGGCAGACTCGCCAAGGTTTAAGGCGCTGACATCTTTGTTGAAGTAGTATTTAGCGGCTTTTTGAATCCCTCTTGTGTTTCCACCAGAACCAAACCAAATGCGGTTCAAGTAGTATTCCATAATATCTTCTTTGCTGATCGTTTGTTCAGCGATCAAGGCTAAGTAGATTTCTTGGATTTTTAATTTGACTTGTTCGATTTTAGAGATGCTTCCTTTTTCCGAGATGAGCTTGCTTTCTTGGTTTTTAGTAAAAGCGTTATCGATCATCTGCATCGTCAGTGTGGAACCACCTTGCGAGAAACTACCGGAACTTAAGTTGGTCATGGCAGCTGCAATAAAACGAGGTAAGTCGAATCCGTTATGTGTGAAGTAACGGGAGTCTTCGATAGAAAGGAAAGCATCGATGACGTTTTGTGGGATTTGCTCGTAAGAAACGTCGTCGCGAATTTCCGAACCAAACTCGTAGATCATATTTCCGCTTTCATCGAAGATACGCGAGTTAGATAGCGTGGATAAGCCATCTTTGGAAAAGCGCATGCCTTCTGGATCATTAACGATGTTGACTAAAACAAAGAAGACAGAGACACATCCAACTAAAAATAAAGTGAGAATGGTGACCGCAAATTTATTCCAGCCATCAAGTTTACGACGCGGCTTTTTACCACGAGGATGATTGCTTGAAGATTTCCTTTTCCGTTGTGGGGGTGCTTTAGGCGCTTGACTTGTGTTGTCAGATGGCGCTGTAGAGGGGTCATTAGGTGTGTTAGTATTGTTCACCGGTTACTCTCCTTTCAAGTAGCGTTGATCAACTGCTTTTAAGTAGTTGATGCGCGGATAAATTCCTTCTTGCAAAAGAAGGGCATTTTGTTCAAACCATGCATAAGGAATGGAGTGAGAAGTTGAATGCTTAATTTCTCGAATCAATTCCATCGCATCCGCCAAATACGTCTTTTTGTGGGATGTAAAGCGAATGATAAAAAATCCAATTCCGCCTTGCTCATTCACCATTTTAAGATGGCTGATTTGATGATCTTGGATCATGCTTTTGGGCAGGCTAGTGCGATTTTGGGTTTGTTTCGCTTCAAAATCGATATAGTGCCCTTTATACAAACCGTTATAGTCGGTTGTTGAAGGGGTTCGATAATACGCCTCAGTGATTCGAGCTCGGGCGCGAAGCGGATAGTCAACCTTCACAACTTGGATGGGAGTTGGCTTTTTATAGATTAATGCGAGGTGTTTTTCTTTGTAGTAGAGATTGGAAGCATTGAGATCTTCTTCCAAACTCGATCCGCGCGAAGAGTGGTTATCACTCACCCTTTGAATCGTGGCGCGGTGAATTGAATTAGGGTATCGAATGCTGTTTGTCACGTTGTTCATTATATAAAAAAGACCAAAGCCTTTCAATGAAGCATGCTTTACGCAAATAGATCCCTATTTATCAAAGGTACTCCTTATTTTACTTTATATAAAGTTATTTTTAACGAACAATTATGAAATAATCGCAAATTAAGAATTTTGATCCATTCTAGAAGGGATAGAAATGGACAAGTTTGAAAAAGCATGCAAAAAAATGTATACCAAGTCGGTGATGGAATAAAAATAAAGATGAATCGTGTAAAAAGCGATCGAAATGAAAGGATTTTTGTTTTCTTTAGCCAGAGAAAGGGAAACAAGATAAGATAGTAACGATTTCAAGCAAAATGGTTTGCTTGAGACCAATCCAAGATGAAAATGGACTCAATCATTCAAAACCAAATCCCAAGGAGCATTCCTTTTGCGTGAATTGAACAGAATATTGAGCGATGTTATAATTCAAGGCAAGCGATGGAGGTAATCATGCCAGCACAATTAACAGCCCAAGATATTTATTACAAAGAATTTTCTATCGACAAACAAGGAGGTTATTCCTCTGATGAAGTCGATTCTTTTTTAGACCAAGTCATTGAAGATTATCAAGATTTTGAAGAACACACTAAAAAATATTCCAGTGCTCTAGTAAGTTGCGATCATAAAATCAAAGAACTTAGTGAGGAAAACACAAACTTGAAGAAAGAAACTTCTGCATTGAACGAACAAATTCATGTATTAAGAAATGCCCTTCAAGAAGCAAAAGTTAAACTTGAACGAGCAACAGTGGAAATTCGTTCATTAAAAGAAGAAGCAAGAGAAGAATATGACGAACAAGATACAGTTGAATTACAACCACAAGATTTGACTTTAAATGCGCAAGAAGAAGCAAAAGATCCAATCGAAGAACTCGCAAGACGTGTTGCTCGTTTAGAAGAAGCTGTATTTAACTCTTTCCATTAATCATTTTTTTCGCTAGAATAGTTGAGATCTTTTCAAAAGAAAAATCTGTCATATAAATGGATGCAGCTGCTGGCATCACTTGATGTTAGAGGAAAGTCCATGCTCGCACAGTCTGCGATGACTGTAGTGTTTGTGCCAGTCCAATCAATAAGGCTGGGGCGCCGCAAGGTGTACGGCTGAATCGATGCCTAAAGGGTAACCCATGGCAAAGATCTTTAAAAGTGCCACAGTGACGTAGCTTTTTTGGAAACGAAAAAGGTGGAACGAGGTAAACCCCTCAAGCGAGAAACCCAAATTTGGTAGGGGAACCGTCCAAAGCGAAATGAAGTGGAGGATGGATGCGAAAGCATAGATAAATTGCTGCACTTGCATGATTGCAAGAACAAAACATGGCTTATGAAATTTGTATGACATCAAGCGTCCGCAAGGACGCTTTTTTTTCGCTTAACCTTGATTGAGGGTTAGATATAAAATCTCACAAGGAGAATTGAGTCGAGCGTTCACGTTGACACAACCAATGCCATTAGAAATTTCATAAGGGAAATTTAAAGACAGGCGATGGTTTTGATCAATTCGGCTTGCTCCATCCATTTGTTGATAACCGCCGTAAATGGGCCAGTTAATTTGCGTGCCATGAGCATGTCCTGCTAAAGCATAATCGACACTTAAACCACTTTGACTAGCGGTAATGAAATGGTCGGGATAATGGGAAAGCAAAATGCAGAATTGATCAGGTTGAAAGGCATTGAGTAGTGCATTAGGATCAGCGTTGACATTGAATCCGCCTAAACGAACGCCTTGCAAGCTGTTGTTGGAGAGAACGACACTAGAATTGTTCAACAATTCAACTTGGGATTGTCGTAAAACGTCTTCAACAATGAGGCGATGGTTTTCAAAGACAAGATCTTGTTCGCCATAAACCGCAAATTTTCCTAAAGGAGCAGCAATGGAAGAAAGCCAATTGACCATTCTAGAGCGAACCGAATCACTTAGATCAGCAGTAGAAGAAAATAAATCGCCACCAAGCAATAAGACATCCGGATTTAGTTTTTTGACTTGCTCAAATAAATCATTCGCTTTTTGATCGCTAAAGGAAGCGGGGTCGTATTCAATATCGCTTAAAAAGACAATGGATACTTGATCCATCGAATCCGGGATGGCGGAAGAAGTAATTTGTTCATAGCGAGTGGTGATTTGATTGGGATTATGAAAGAAAGCTCGATACATCGCAACGTTAGTCAGTAACATCATTGTGGTCAAACATCCCGCAATCGTCACCAACAATTTAGAAAAAAAAGACATGCGCATGATGAAGCTCCTTTCTGCAGCAAGAAAATATTTTTTGCTGCGCAACTGTGATTTAGATTATAGAACATTTCCATCAATCGTAAAACGAACCGATTTGAAAGAACAGATTGCGCATCTAAAAAAAACCACATTTTTCAATGCATGAAAGAGGGATCAGGATAAAGATAAGAGAAAAGGGAGTGCGTGGACACTCCCTTTGTTGTTAATTTTGATGATTCGAATTGTTTGGGTTATTCGAATTGTTTGAATTTGGTCTGTTGAAATGCCTTGGGTTATTTCGAGCCATATTCTTCAATTTCTGTTGGGCAGCAATTTCTTCCATCGCTTTGCGTGAGTTTAGAATGACCGGAACAACGATGGGGTTACGATGCGTCTTTTTAAAGAGGAAAGGTTCTAGTGAAGAACGAATGCAGTTTTTAATATCTGCAAATTTCGTTTTCTCTTTCATCTTTGTTTGCAAGGCATTGGCCACAATGAATTCTGCTTCTTTAATTAAAGCTTGCGAATCTTTTAGGAAAACAAATCCGCGTGAAACAATGACTGGTCTTGAGAGTAAAGAGTTCGTCGAAGAGTCAATCGGCACAACGACGGCAACCATACCATTGTCCGCTAAAATGCGACGGTCTTTTAATACAGCAGTGGAAAGACCAGAGATGTCATTACCATCGACATAAATATCGTCACCTTGATAACGCCAGTTCGATAAGATGACTTCGTGATTACGTAATAACAACACGTCACCATTGGCGCAAACAAAGATGTTTTCTTTAGGCATACCGGTTTCGATTGCCGTTTGTCGGTGTTGCATCAACATTTTGTGTTCACCATGAATGGGCATGAAGTATTTTGGTTTAATCAGCTGTAACATCAACATTTGTTCTTGCTTCGAGGCATGGCCAGTAGTGTGCAAGTTGGTGAGGACAGATTTGTTTAAAACAGTTGCGCCAGAGCGGAACAGTTTATCGACAATTTTATTGACGGATACATCGTTTCCAGGAATTGGATTCGAGGAGAAGACAACAGTATCCGTTGGTTTTAAGTGGATGTAGCGGTGCGTACCATTGACGATACGGCTTAGGGCAGCTAAAGGTTCCCCTTGGCTTCCGGTACATAATAGGCACACTTTTTCATCTGGAGTAGAGCGTAATAAATCTGGGGACAATAAGTCTTGATCCCGAACTTTGATTACACCCATTTTACGGCCGATTTCGACAACGTTTTCCATGGAACGACCGAAGACGGCAACTTTGCGTCCTGTTTTCACGGCAGCATCGATAATTTGCGCAACACGGTAAACGTTAGAAGCGAATGTCGCAACGATAATGCGATCTTTAGCTCGGTTCATAATATGGAAGATTTCGCGAGCAACTTCTTTTTCAGAAACAGAGAAGCCCTCAACACCAGAGTTTGTGGAATCTGCCATTAATAAATCCGGTTTAACGGCACCGATATAAGCCATTTTTTGGTAATCCGCATTTTGTCCAATAGGAGTTAAGTCAAATTTGAAGTCTCCGGTATGGACGATTGAACCATTGGAGGTTGTAATCATAACCCCAAGGGAGTCTGGGATCGAGTGGATCGTATTGAAAAAGCCGACATTAAAATATTTCGTTTTAATCGCGGAATTTTCATTGATCTCGATGATGTTTACTTTTGGTGCATCTTTATGTTCGGAGAGCTTTTTTTCAATTAAAGCTTTCGCAAAGCGAGGTGCATAAATCGTATCAATCGTTGTTTGTTTTAATAAAAATGGGATTCCGCCAATATGGTCTTCGTGACCATGGGTAATGACGAGAATTTTGCGCTTGAAGTTGCAACGAATCAAGTGATGATAATCAGGGATGACATAGTCAACGCCTAATAAATCGGTGTCTGGAAATAAAACACCACAATCGACGATTAAAATTTCGTTGCCTTGTTCATAGCAGTACATGTTTTTTCCGACTTCACCGAGTCCACCTAAAGCATAGATTTGAGTGTCCGTATCGAGGACATCTGTTCTTGAGTGAGGGGTGTTGTGTCTTGAATTGGAAGCATAATATCTTCGTGGGCGATGGGAAGCACTTTGACGATTTGGATTAGTGCGATATGTATTGTTATTCATTTAGGGAATGCTTCATCCTTTCTTATTGAGTATGGGGATTTCGCGATGAAAATCGAACGCGATTTGGCTTTGTGTGGATAGTGGTCATTGTTTAGGTTTAAAAAATGAATGATTCAAAACACACATATTTGATCTCATCTACTCCAATTTATGATGAAAAATAATGAAATTCGAGTCAGGAGTAGAACGAATCAATTGATCCAAAAGCGAAACGATCATTAGATTCAGAAATGATTTCCGAATGAATTCACTTCATTCTAACATGAAATAGCATGGAGAAAACAAAGATGATCTCAATCGATCATCATTTATAGAAAAAGAAAAGCGCTTCTTATTTGGAATGAAGAAACGCCTAGGTTAAAAACAATAGAAAATCTAAATTAGATCACAACAGTATCTTTAAGCTGCATGATCGATTCATCGATGCGATCGTAATAGAGTACACCAGAAAGGTGATCGATTTCATGTTGTAAAACGATAGCTAAATAGCCTTCTGCTTCAATTGTGAGTTCTTGGTCAGTTAATAAATCATAAGCTTTCACTTTAATGCGGTTGCTGCGAGCAACGTGACCAGGATGGAATTCCGGAACAGAAAGGCATCCTTCACCTGTGCTTAAAGTGGCTTTCGTTTTGGATTTGTTGACGATGCGCGGATTCGCTAAAGCAAATTCAATGCATTCTCCATCTTCGTCATCGACAACAACGGCGATCATTTTTTTCGCGACACCAACTTGAATAGCAGCTAAACCAACTGCTGGGGAAAGATTATCTGTTTGGCAAAGCTCGTCATCTTGGCTACGTTTGACATAGCTGTGTAAAGCAAGTAACAATTCGCGATCTTCTTCACTTAAAGGAAGGGCAACATTTTCACTGCGTGAACGCATGCGAGGATCGGAATCAACAATAATATCATCATTGGATAAAACCATAGAGTTCTCCTTTTCTTTTTGATCAAATCAAATCTCTAGATAAATCCTAGAGAACAAGTTTTAATATTGTATTGAGATTTGCAAGGTTATATAGATCAATCATAGAGTGATTTATGTGCAAAAATAAAACAAATGCTCATATATATTAGCGATTTTTTGCCGGTTTTCAAACTGGCTTTTTGTGATGACTCTTCTTGATAAAAATGTTCAAGAAGATCTGTGCTAAAATAAGAAACAATTTGAAGGGGGTGTATCTTGTGGAAGAAATGCAACTTGAACAACAATCCGTTGTTCAAGCCACAAAGCAGCGACGATTTCGCATGAAAGATTGGATTCTTCCTAAATATGGAAGTGATCCATGGATTACCCTAACTTCATTTCTTTTGATGGTTTTTGGGACCGTCATGGTCGTGTCAACGAACATGGGGGTAAGTGTCGGGAGTACAAGATCATTAATAATTGTCCTCATCAAACAAGTCGTCTTTATGTGTGCCGCTTGGGGAGTAGGGATGAACTTTGTTTCCAAACTATTCAACTATCGGATTGCCCGCTTTTGGCAAATCGCCTTGTTGTTGCTTTATTTTGCAGCCTTAGTGGCGACATTTGTGATCGGGGTTGACATCAATGGATCACGGGCTTGGATCCAAATTGGATCACTATTTACCATTCAACCCTCAGAGTTTGGAAAACCTTTACTTATTATGTGTTTAGCGTTGTCTGCGGGCTCGATCCATCTTTTGCCAAAAGAAAAACGGAAGTTTTCTTATGTTTTCCGCTATCCCATCATCATGTTGTGTTTTTCGACGGTTTTTGTCGGCGGACTGCAAAAAGACTTTGGATCATTAGCGATCACAATGTTAATTGGTTTAGTTGGAGTTTTAATTCCTTCTTATACATCACTAGAGAAATGGCAAAGAGGGTTTGTTATTACAGTGGGCATGCTCTTTATCTTATTTATAGTGGGTTGCTATTTAACAGATATCTTTGTCGATTTATTTGGAAATGTGGGTTTGATGCGACACATTGCAGTGCGTATCGAAAATATGAAAAATCCTTATCTAGATATCCATGGGGATGGTTATCAACCAGCCAATGCACTCTATGCGATTGCTGATGGCGGATTAAAGGGAACTGGCTTTGGAACATCCGTTCGTAAATATGGCTTTTTAACGCAATCAGAATCTGACTATATTCTTGCCATTATTATTGAAGAGTTAGGAATTGCCGGCCTTTCTATTGTTGTCGTTGGCTATGGCATTATTTTCTGGCGTTTAATCCATTGGGCTTTAAGAGCGAGCAAGCAAGAAGATAAAGTCTTGTTGTGTGGCGTTGCAACCTATTTTGTTGCACACTTCATTATCAATGTCGGAGGGGTCAGCACACTGATTCCGATGACTGGGGTTCCGTTATTGTTGATTTCTGCCGGTGGTTCCGCATTGATTGCGGTGAATATCGCATTGGGAATGGCCCAATCGAGAATCAGTGCCATTCGCATTGCGACAAATGATATTCATGAGCGACCACCTCATCCAAAAAGAGAGAAAAAACAAAAGAAACAGCGGCCGAAAACGAAAGAAATAGCTGTAAAACGTTAAATTCAAACCATAAAACATGAGGTCTTCATATGTGGACAAGGACTGAATCTTGTCTTGGATGAAGACCTTTTATCTTTTAGATTTAACTTGAATTGAGCATCAATTTGGTCTAGACGTTTCCATAAAGGGTAAGTTTGGTTAAAATACGAACGTGTCTTTATCGCAATTACGATCAAGACCGAACTTTTCTACAAAAGTTTTTGTTTGAACCCGATTTGAAATAAAAACTTTTGTGGAAAATCGAATCAATAGAGGAGATATATCATGAGAGGAATATTTGCAGGATCTTTTGATCCACCTACAAAAGGACATGAAGATATCATTTTAAGAAGCGCGAAGCTATTTGACGAAGTTGTCGTTTTAGTTTCCCCCAACTCTTTAAAATCAGGCATGTTTTCCAATGAACAACGTAAAGCGTGGTTAGAAGAAATGGTGCGCGATTTAGATCATGTCAAAGTTGAAATTAACGAAGGACTGACTGTGCAAAAAGCACGTCAACTCCAAGGGGATGTACTCATTCGTTCGATGCGAAATGAGACAGACTTTCCATCAGAAGCGAACAATGCTTGGCTGAATCTTTGTTTAGATCAAGGCATGGACACGATGTTTTTAATCGGAAGACCGGAACACGCCATGATTTCATCAAGCAATGTTCGAGAACTTTTAAAATATCACCAGAGCATTGAGCATCTTGTGCCTGCCAATGTCTTTGCCGATTTACAACCAGAACTTTCGAATCAAAAAGAAGGATAAAACTATGAAAACATTAATTGACTGGCTCAAAGAGAAAGGTTTCGAGCCGAATAATATTCAATTGTATTATGAGGCTTGTACGCATTCCTCCTATGCCAATGAACATCAATCGAATTTAGATGATAACGAACGTTTGGAATTTGTCGGGGACGCTGTTTTACAAATTTGGTCCGCAACAGCGCTCTATAATTTAGTGCCGGCTTTACATGAAGGAAAAATGACAACTATTCGTGCCCAAACTGTTTGTGAAAGTACGCTTGCCAAATTAAACCAACAAATGGGATGGTATGAGTTTTTACGCCTCGGGGTCGGGGAAGAAAAAAGTGGAGGGCGCTCAAGACCTTCCATTTTGGCCGATCATTTTGAAGCTTGTATTGGGGCGATTTACTTAGATCTCGGTTATCAAGCGGCGAAAAAAATTCTAGATGAATATATGAAGCCACTGATCACAGCAAAAAAACCGGAAGATGTCACAGACTATAAAACGCAATTACAAGAATATGTGCAAACCGATAATAAATGCACAATTCAATATCGTTTATTAAAAGAAAGTGGACCTTCAAATGCGCCGGTTTTCACGATGGGCGTTTTCCTTGATGAAATTTGCATGGGTCAAGGGGAAAGCACAACAAAGAAAAAAGCGGAACAAAAAGCGGCCAAAGAAGCGATGAGAAAATTAGCCGTATGAACCAACTCCGGATTGTCGAAATATTAAAAGACTGCCTGGATGATGCATTGATTGAAGCGTTAAGTGAAGTCATCCTTTGTGAACAACCGATTTATCATGCGAAATCCCAATATTTGGAAATGCACTTACAAGCCAAAGAGATGATTTTAGCACCGGACTATGAGCGCACGCTCATGCAACTTCGTCTTGCTTTGCATACGGATATTCAACTCCATCTTCACTATGAAAATATCCAACTCGGTTTAGCTTTGCTTGAACCGTATTTAAACCGCATTTGTATGAGTCAAGCAGCCCTTGAAGCTTTTAAAGGGTTGTTACCGTCTTTTCAAGAACCAAATACATTGATCTATAAAACAATGCGCATGGATTGTTTGAATCAAATGCAAGAATCGGTACAAATTCTAGAAAGACAAATGACCCAATGTGGATTTGATGTGAATATTCAATGCGAATATGAAGATCCAGGAAGAATCCCTGAACCTGTCGCAGTGGTCAAAGAAAATCCTGATATTAAACGAACTGCACGCGTGAACTCTTTCGAACACGAAAAAGATTCATGGTCCGGTTATGGGGGAAATAAATATGAACCAATTGAGATTCGCTTGCTTCAAGATGGTTTACAAAATGTCCAGATTGAAGGCCGAATCTTTGCTTTAGAAATTAAAGAGCTGCGCAATGGACGTCACTTGATGGAAATTTATGTGTCAGATGATGACGATGCGATGCTTTGTAAGATGTTTGATAAAAAGAACTTCACGCTTGAACAAATGAAAGAATATCGCGTGGGGGATTATGTCAAAGTGTCCGGATCGGTTAGCTTTGATAAATTCCAACGGAACATCACATTAATGATCAGCAAGTTGGAATTAACGCGTAAACCGAAACGAAAAGATACAGCGATTGAAAAACGAATTGAATGGCACGTTCATTCCACGTTCTCAGAAATGGATGGCGTTTGTTCAATTGAGTCTTATATTCAACAAGCCTGGGATTGGAATATGCCAGCGATTGGTCTTTGTGACCATAACGTTGTCCAAGCCTTCCCGCTTGCTCAACACAAAATTGAAGCGCTCAAGAAAAAAGATCCAAATCATCCATTCAAGATGTTATATGGATGTGAAATGACAATGGTGAATGATCAATACAACATTGTCTATAACGTGCGCGATCAAAAACTAGATGATGCAGAATTTGTCGTTTTTGACTTGGAAACCACAGGATTATCGAATCGCTTAGATCGTATTATCGAGTTTGGGGCAGTCAAATTAAAAGAAGGCGAAATTCTTGATCGTAAGCAACTCTTCATCAATCCTAAACGCCAAATTCCGTTGCATATTTCCGAATTGACGCATATTCAACAAAGTGATGTCGATGCAGCATTGCCGATTGAAGATGTCTTTGATGAATTGCGCGAATTTATTGGCGATGCGATTTTAGTTGCCCATAATGCGACATTTGACGTCGGCATGCTCAATGCAGCCGCGCGTGATTTAGGAAAACCAGAATTTACCAACCCCGTTATCGATACCTTGCCAGCAGCCCATTCGATGCTCAATTTACGGGGCTATCGATTAGGAAATGTGTGCCGTCATTATGAGGTGGATTACGATGGCGAAGGGGCGCACCGTGCTGACTACGATGCGGAAGTCTTATCCAGTGTCTTTATGTATATGATGCGCGAGTGGGGCAGTGATGCAACATTAGAAACGGTCGCAAATTTAGATCATTCTAGCGCACTACGTAAAAACCGAGGTCGCCATATCAATGTCTTTGCCAAAAACAAACAAGGATTAAAAGAGTTATTTGAACTAGTGACTTTATCTCATACGAAGTATTTAAAGTACAACCCGAATGCGACAAACGTGACTGGCGAACCGATTATCCCGCGTTTTGTTCTTGAGGAATATCACGCCAAAGGAAATCTATTATTTGGTTCTGCTTGTCAAAATGGGGAAATCTTTGAATTAGCCCATACGCGAAGTGAACAAGAATTGTTAGAAGCGGCCAAGTTCTACGATTATTTAGAAGTTCAGCCGTTGCCGGTGTATCAAAACTTAATCGTTAGACAAAGCATTTCTTCCGTTAAAGAGTTATCTCAAATTCTTCAATTTATTATCGATGCCGGGAAAAAGTTGAATATCCCGGTTATTGCCTCAGGGGATTGCCATTATGTTGACTTACGCCATCGTCGCGTTCGTGATGTGTATATCAATTCCAAAGTAACAGGTGGTGGACGTCATCCATTATTTATTCGTGATGAGCGTTTACGCCAAACGACATCTTCTCCTGATCAACATTTCTTAACGACGACTGAAATGTTAGAAGCTTTTTCTTGGCTCGATGAAGAAACGCGCCAAGAAATCGTCATTGATAATCCGAAAAAACTTGCTGAACTTACAGAAGAGCTTTTCCCAGTCAAAGACAAGTTATATCCACCAGAAATGGAAGGATCTGACCAAAAACTCAGTGACATTTGTTACGAAACCGCCAAGAAACAATATGGAGATCCATTGCCAGAACCTGTTGCGGCACGTTTGAAAAAAGAGCTGGATGCGATTATTGGTGCCGGATACTACGTGGTTTATTACATTTCACATTTATTGGTGAAAAAGAGTAATGAAGATGGCTACTTGGTCGGCTCGCGAGGATCGGTTGGTTCGTCCTTTGTTGCGACGATGTCGGGAATTACCGAAGTCAACCCCTTGCCACCACATTACATTTGTCCAAATTGTCATCATTTGGAATGGATCAATGATGGTTCTGTACATTCGGGCTTTGACTTGCCGGATAAACTTTGTCCGGAATGTGGTGCACCATTAAAAGGGGAAGGACAAGATATTCCATTCGAAACATTCTTAGGTTTCCATGGGGATAAAGTTCCAGATATCGACTTGAACTTTTCAGGGGAATATCAAGCCAATGCCCACGCCTTTACTAAAACAATCTTTGGTGAAGATCACGTCTTTAGAGCGGGAACTGTTGGTACCGTCCAAGAAAAGACGGCGTATGGCTTTGTCAAAGGTTATGAAGAAGAAATGGGATTAGAAAACAACCCATTCTCTGAATATAAACGTCGCGACATCGCTAGTGAGTGTGCGGGGGTAAAACGAACGACCGGCCAACACCCAGGCGGTATTGTCGTTGTGCCACTAGATATGGATGTCCATGACTTTACACCTGTGCAATATCCAGCCAATAACCCCTATGCGGAATGGAAAACAACGCACTTCGACTTCCATCAAATTCATGACAACATTTTGAAGTTTGATATTTTAGGGCACGTCGATCCAACTGCGATGAAAATGTTAGAGCGGATCACCGGCGTGGATGTGACGAAAATCCCAATGAACGATCCAGAAACAATGTCGATTTTCTCATCGCCAAAAGCATTGGGAATCGATACCACAACGTATTCGGAAGCGACAGGAGCAGCGGGAATTCCAGAGTTTGGAACGCCATTTGTTCGTGGGATTTTGGAACTGACGAAACCAACAACTTTTGCGGAGTTAGTTTCTATTTCTGGTTTATCGCATGGAACAGACGTTTGGTTAAATAACGCAAAAGATTTAATCGATAACGGAACGTGTAACTTACGAGAAGTCATTGGATGTCGTGACGACATTATGATTGACTTAATCCGTTATGGCTTACCTTCAAAAGACAGCTTTACGATTATGGAAAGTGTTCGTAAAGGGAAAGGGTTAAAGCCAGAATGGGAAAAAATGATGGAAGACAATCATGTTCCGGTTTGGTATGTCGATTCTTGTAAAAAGATCAAATACATGTTCCCAAAAGCCCATGCGGTCGCTTACGTTATGATGGCGATCCGTATTGCTTGGTTTAAAGTACATATGCCTCGAGCATACTATTGTCAATTTTTCTCGATTCGTAGTGATGCTTATGATCTACCGGTTATGACAAGTGGTTTAGCGGCTATTCAAAAGCGGATGCATGAAATCCGCATGGCCAAGCAAGACCCAACTCGAAAAGTCGAGAATAAAGAACTGGCTCTCTATGATGTGTTAGAGCTTTGTCAAGAAATGTATATGCGTGGCTATCATTTCTCGAATCTCTCGATTGAACGCTCAGCAGCCAATGAGTTTATACTCGATCCGGATGATGATCATGCGATCATTCCGCCATTTACAGCAGTGGATTCACTAGGTTTAGCGGTAGCTCAATCGATCGTTAAAGCGCGTAATGAACGCCATTTTATTTCGAAAGAAGACTTATTAAATCGAACTTCGATTTCTAAAACACTCGTTGAACGCCTCGATCTATTAGGCGCTTTAGAGGGGCTAGATGAAGGAAATCAGCTGACCTTATTCTGATTAATGTCTACGTATAAAAAACATGCAAAATTGATTTGTTCAAAATTTTGCATGTTTTTTCCTTTTTTAAGGGAGATTCAAAAAAAGACTTGAATAATTCGACTTGTTCGTGAAAGAATTAGACTTAGGCTGAAGTATAGATATGGATTTAAAGCCAAAAATATGCATTTTTTATTCTTTTTTGTCATAAATCAGTAAAAAAATGCGGCTGCATAAATTTAATCATGAAACAGTTTTCTTAAAATTATGAAAAAACTCATTTGTATTTTTCTTAAGAATTACGAATGATCGCACAAAGGGGGCGCACCGAAATGAGACATTTATCTAAAACGATTGCAGGCACGCTATTAGCATTCGCATTGACTGTAACACCTGTAGTATCGAATATGAGTGTCATGGCCAATACACCAGAACCAATCGTAGTTGATGAAGGTTTCGAAGAGCCAACATATATCAATGAATCCAATACGTATTTATCACAAGACATGGTAAATGCTTATTTAGCTGGCTATAGCGCAAATGATGCAAATATCATTGGTTTCTTTTTAAGAATTGGCGAACAAGAAGCTGCGGCAATCGTTGCTCGTGGAGTAGCAGAAGGTCATATCAATTTAAGTGATCCTAGCGAACCAACAAATTTCGATTATCTTAAACAAGCAGCACGTTACGTTGACGAATGTAACTTGTACCGTTCTTGGGCTGGCGCAGGAGAATTAAGAATTGATCCAGTATTAGTAGCTGTTTCAATCGTTCAAACGAACATCTCTAAAAATACGCTTATTCACTCCAATCTTTACACACCTTATGAATGTTTAGCTGTAGGCGGAACGATCGGCGCAGCAAGTAATTCCGGGTTAGGAAACCCATTTGACATGTGGTATTGGGATGAAGCACCTTATCAAGGGATTCATTACCGCAATTTACTGCGTCCTGATTTTACAACAACAGGTTTTGCGGTATGTTCCAATGCTTTCTATAACGGCTATGTAATGCCTGCTTTTGGACAAACATTTGATGTGAGACAAAACGGCAATAGAACTTATTCTGTATCAGAATTTATAGCATTACTCGATAATGCGAACACAGATACAAACGAAAGTGCACAAGCGATGTATCGAATGTACAACCCAAATAACAGTGAGCACTTCTACACAGGCGATGTCAATGAAGTCAACGTCTTAGAAGCGAATGGTTGGCAACCAGAAGGAATTGGTTGGTATGCACCAAATTCAGGCGCTCCAGTTTATCGTTTGTATAACCCAAATAGCGGAATTCACCACTACACAATGGATCGCAATGAATGTAATACATTAGTTGCGATGGGTTGGAAAGAAGAACCAGGATGGTTATCTGCTCCACAAAGTGGTGTCCCTTTATACCGTCAATACAACCCAAATGCACCAGTTGGACAAGCAACACATAACTACACAACCGATCAAAACGAAGTGCAAGTTTTAAATAGTGCAGGCTGGATTAATGAAGGAGTTTGTTGGTACGGCGTTTAGTCAAACAAACACATCTTGCAAAAGTGAAAGCATGAGCGAGAAAGTGTTTTCGATAATGCTTTCATGATAAAATTCAATAAAAGCGAGGATGTACATATGGCACAAACGAATGTAAGTTTCGAAATGAACGAAAAATTGTTGACTGAATTACAAGATCTTTGCGATGAATTAGGCATGGATACGGAAGATGCATTTAAACTTTTCGCAAAGAAAATGGTCAATCAACAAGAAATTCCTTTTGAAGTAACCGTCGATGATCTTCCAAATGATGATGAACAATCAAAACTCGTTCGCGTTTTGAAAGTAACTGCCCTTGTTGCAGCAGTCGCTGCAGCAATTACAGTTGTTGTTCACTTCATTCGAAAATGCTTCAATTAAGTTCAATCAATAAGGACAAAAAAGACTCTGTTCGACCTTGTTGTCAACAGAGTTTTTTGTATGCCTAAATAAAAGATTCTTGAAAAGATGACACAGATTCTTTAAATCGGAATAAATCAAAGCGTTGTATGTGAGAATCACAAAGAATTTGTTAAGGTAAAACTTAACAAAGAGAGGATATTCATTATGCGAGATCTTGAAATGTTTGAAATCATTGCCCGTGAAGAGCAACGCCAAAAAAATAACATCGAACTGATTGCTTCTGAAAACTATGTTTCTCGTGAAGTACGCGAAGCTCAGGGATCCGTTCTAACGAATAAATATGCCGAAGGTTATCCTGGTAAACGCTACTATGGTGGATGTGTTTATGTCGACCAAGCAGAAGAGTTAACTCGCCAACGGGCGAAAGAACTCTTTGGTGCAGAACATGCCAATGTACAAGCCCATTCAGGAAGCCAGGCCAATATGTCTGTTTACAATACTGTACTTGAACCAGGTGATACGGTACTCGGTATGGATTTAACGAGTGGCGGACATTTAACCCATGGTCATCCCCTGAATTTTTCGGGGCGTACGTATCACTTCGTTCCTTATAATGTTGATCCTAAAACTTGCCGCATCGATTACGATAAACTCGAACAACTAGCCCTAGAACATCATCCTAAACTCATCGTTGCTGGAGCATCCGCTTATCCTAGAAAAATCGACTTTAAGCGTCTGGGGGAAATTGCAAAAAAATCCGGATCATTACTCATGGTTGATATGGCTCATATTGCGGGACTTGTTGCTGCTGGGTTACATCAAAATCCGGTGCCTTACGCCGATTTTGTGACGACAACAACGCATAAAACATTGCGCGGACCACGCGGGGGAATGGTACTTTGTAAAGAAAAATTTGCGAAACAATTAGATTCACAAACTTTCCCAGGTATGCAAGGTGGACCATTGGAACACGTGATTGCCGCAAAAGGAATTGCACTATATGAAGCGATGCAACCGGCATTTAAAGTTTATGCTCAACAGATTTTAGATAATATCCAAGCGATGGTTCGTGTCTTTGAACAAGAAGGATTCAAAATGGTATCTGGTGGTAGCGATAATCACTTGTTGTTGCTGGATACACTTTCATCTTTAAACATGACCGGAAAAGATGCAGAACATTTATTAGATATAGCGGGCATCACCGTCAATAAAAATACAATTCCATTCGATACGCAAAAACCATTTATCACATCCGGGATTCGTATTGGATCGGCTGCGATGACAAGCCGCGGCTTAAAAGAAAAAGAATTTGAACAAATCGCCCGTTGGATTGTTCAAGTCCTCAGGGCAAACGATGAACAATATGCTCAAGAAATCAAAAAAGAAGTTGTTGCTTTAACGCAAAACTATCCAGCGGAGGCCGTCTTTGATTAAGTTATTTTGTATCGGAAAAAATAAAGATTCCTCGTTGCGCAAGTGGGAAGATGAATATAAAAAACGTCTTTCTGCTTTTGATAAAATCGAAGTTGTTGAATTCAAAGATGAACCCGATTCTCATTCAGAGCGAGAAAAAGAAGCGGAAAAAATCAAAGAGATTGAAGGTGCTCGAGTTTTAGACAAAATCAAACCGGATGACTTTGTGATTCTCTTGGATTTACATGGCAAAACGGTCGATTCGATCGAATTTTCTAAGTTAAGAAGCCAATGGACGCGAACCTCTAAACCCTTAGTCTTCGTCATTGCGGGCTCACTTGGCCCAAGTGCCGATTTAGTAAAACGGGCGAATTGGCGATGGAAACTTTCCGATTTGACGATGACTCATTTAATGTGTCGAGTTTTAGTTCTCGAACAAATTTATCGATCATTTATGATTGAAGCGGGGCGCCGCTATCATAAATAGAACGGGATCAAAATAGATATCGATCAGGTCTTCCTGCTGCAGTTGCCGATGGGGAAGGCCTTTTTATTTGACGAGTTTTATAAAATAAGGTAAAAGGCAAAATGCCCCTAAATTGTCCAGAGCGCTGTACAATAGTTGTGATTTTAAATGAGACAAATTTCAACAATGATGTTGTATGAATATGAGGAATACTTATGGACCGAAGAGCGAAAAACTATTTAAGTTATGTGGCGGTGATTCTTCTGACTTATTTTTTAGGATTGACGATATTATCCGCCAGTGAAGAACATACATTGATCCAACGCTTGAACCCAGAAAGTGCACCCCAAATTGGGATGGGTTATTATCTTTTGATCGCCTTACTGGGGGCTTTATTATTGTGTGCAATTGCATGGATATATTTATCGCGAAAAAATGCCAAGACATTTAAGGAAGTATTGCAAACCAAAAAAGGACAAACCGTGTTTGCTTGCAGTGGAATCTCGGGGGCTTTGCTTTCTTGTCTAGCTTCACTCGGACTGATTGGTTCTTTACCTGCAATGCCCCACCATGCTGATTTAACACCAAGTGTAGCAATCAACGATTCAACCGAGGCAAGTGAACAAGAAGTCAGTTCGACTTCAGTCTATATACCGCCAATTCCGGAACTGCCTCCAATTAAACCGGCAGAAAACCATATTGAACTGGCCAAAGGAATCCAAACCATTGCAAATCAACAAACAATTACAGACCTCATTGAATCGAATCAACCGGATCTAAGTTGTGTTCTTGGCCTAGAGGGATCCCATATCACAATCGATTCCTCGATTCTGCAAAAAAGTGGAGATTCAACAGTGCTGGAAGATGCGCTTTTGTTTGGTGTTAATGGAGCATTAGTTGCCGCACCGGGTTCGACACTGAATGTGCTCGCTACGCGAATTGAAACAAATGGACTGGCCAATACGGGGGTAGTCGTGAATGGATTAAATGCGACAGCTTCCTTAACGGGATCGGATGTTTTGACAAACGCTTTACATTCGCCAGCCTATTTTGCGGGATATCAAGGTCAATTGAAAGTAACAGAAGGTTATAGTTCGACACAAGGTGATGCCTCAGCAATCTTTGTTCCCCAATCGACAGCCATTATTGAAGCACAATCACTAAATGCGAATACGCTCGGCCTTGATTCACCACTTGTTTTAGCCCAAGGAATATTGAAGGGGTCCAATATCAATGCCACAATTGATCGTTCCGTATTGGCTAAAATTAAATCTGGAGGAGATGTTACGCTTTCAGATTCGAAGTTTACGGTGGGGGCAATGCAAGCTGAAACGGATGAGCATGCAATATTCGTGATGGAAAATCGAGACCAAAGTGAAAAACAAGATTGGACGGTTTTGAATTTAAACAATAACGAATGGATCGTGCCAACGACTTCGCCGGCGTCTAATGATGCATTTTGTTTTGTGATTGATCATGTCGGAGCACAAATTGAATTGATCAATAATGCGATTTATCAAGTTCCTCAACTTGCAAAAGTAAGTGCGGGGAAATTGAATCTGAACTGTATTCAACAAATACTCCAAGGCCCACTTGTTGCGGACCAAGATAGTGAAGTGAACATGAATTTAACGCAATCCAGTATCTTCACCGGTTCGATCAATGCCAATCAAGCTTGTCCAAAGGTAAAACTTAGCCTAGACGAATCCAGTCAAATCGTCTTAACCGACAACATTTATGTTAGTGAATTCAACAATGCTAATGCAACAAATACGAATATCACCACAAATGGGTTTCATATTTTCGTTAATGGAAATCCGGTTGTTTAACGTAAGTGAAATAAATAGAAATCAAATGAATCCATATCACTTTGAACATCAATTGAGTGATATGGATTTTTTAATACTTAGAAATAGTAGTGAAAGATTTTGGACTATATATATTTCATATGTGAATAAAAAAGGAAAACGGAGTGAATACTAGCAGGTATAATAAAGACAATCTTTATTTTTGAAATTAACAATCGCCATTCGATATAGTTTGATTTTCTATTGCTTTAATGAAAGTCAAAAGATGACGGGGAGTAGGAGGTTTTTGATGTTAAAGCCCGGTTTATATGAACAAGTTATCAATCATGCTCTGAGCGATGAACTCGACCATATTCCGCAATCGCGAAAAGCCATTGCGCCAATTGATCAGGCGGAGTCTTCCAAAATATTGTCGCAATATTTAGCAAATGTATTTCAAAAAGCACTCGATCGAGTCAAAGGGAAAAAAGATGACTTAACCTCACAAATCGAACTGACAAATCAAATTGTGAACTTGATTCAAAAAGAAACACAAGAAGCAGATTTTGTTGATTTTGAAGTGGATTTGCGAGCAGAACAATTGTTTGCACTTCTCAAAGAAAATGATCCTCGTTTAGTGGTGAATCAAACTGCCAATAGTCTTGAACGTCCGGAAACATCAATTGCGCAAAGCTCGCTTTTTACGGGCGCAAAATATGAACCGCAAATGTTCATGGAGCTCAAAAAAGAAATTGCATCAGCAAATCGGATTGATATATTAGTGTCCTTTATTAAATGGACGGGATTGCGCCTGATCATCGATGAGTTAAAGGAATTTACCCAAAATGGTGGCGAACTACGTATTATTACGACTTCCTATATGGGCGCAACGGATGCTAAAGCAATCGAAGAATTGCGTCAGTTATCTCATACCAAAATAAAAGTTAGTTATAATACAAAATCCACACGTCTTCATGCCAAAGCGTATGTGTTTTATCGCGACACGGGCTTCTCAACCGCTTATGTTGGCTCATCGAATATTTCTAATGCCGCTTTAACGAGTGGATTGGAATGGAATACGAAAGTGACTAAGCAGGATTTACCAGAAATTATGGATAAAATTTCTGCGACTTTTGAATACTACTGGAATGACAAAGAATTTGAATGTTATGACGAAGGACAAAAAGAACGTTTAGCAAAAGCGCTAAAAGCAGAAAAATATTTGGATACGAATCAAGATTACAAATATACGTTGGATATTCAACCTTATGCTTATCAACAAGAAATTTTAGATCAGTTAGAAGCCGAACGAACTGTGCGCGGATATATGAAAAATTTGGTCGTTGCGGCAACAGGGACAGGGAAAACGGTAATCTCGGCTTTAGATTACAAGAGGTTTTGTCATAAGAATTCAGGTCAGCCTTGTCGCTTGTTGTTTGTGGCCCATCGAGAAGAAATCCTTAAACAAAGTTTATATACGTTTCGAGCGGTATTAAAAGATGCGAATTTTGGCGAGATGTTTGTTGGAAATTATAAACCAGAGAATATAGATCATTTATTCATTTCGATTCAGACACTGAATTCACAAAGTTTTACCGAGAAAACCGAAGCAACGTTTTATGATTACATCATTGTCGATGAATTTCATCATGCTGCGGCACCGAGTTACCAAAAACTTTTGGGATATTATCACCCTACGATTTTATTAGGATTAACAGCAACACCAGAACGTATGGATGGAAAAAGTATTTTGTCTTATTTCAACCAACGTATAGCGGCTGAAATTCGTTTGCCAGAAGCAATTGATCGGAAATTACTTTGCCCATTTCAGTATTTTGGGGTCACAGACACAGTGGACTTAAATGATTTGAAATGGACAGCAGGCGGTTATCAAAAAAGCGATCTAGAGCAAGTCTATACCTATAGTGCACAAGCAAACCGGCGGGCTAATCATGTTGTTGCTTCTGTTTTGAAATATGTCACAGACATTGATGATGTAAAAGGACTTGGATTTTGTGTGACCGTTGAACACGCCAAATTCATGAGTCACTATTTCAATGCGCATCAAATTCCCGCAATGTGTTTGAGTGGACAATCTTCAAGTGAAGAAAGACGAATGGCAACCAATCGGCTAGTTTCAGGAGAAGTTCGCTTTATATTCGTAGTAGATATTTACAATGAAGGGGTGGATATTCCGGAAGTGAATACCGTTCTTTTCCTTAGACCAACAGAATCGCTAACGATTTTCTTACAACAGCTTGGACGTGGTTTGCGTCTAGCAGAAAATAAAGAATGTCTAACTGTGCTCGATTTTATTGGCCAGGCAAATCGAAAGTACAATTTCGAAGACAAATTTACGGCATTATTGTCGAATACGGCCAACAGTATGCAACGAGAAATAAAAAATGGATTTGTGAATGTCCCAAAAGGTTGTTACATCCAATTAGAAAAGAAAGCGACAAAATACATCTTAGACAATATCAAAGCGTCTTATGGAAATGTTTCGGGATTGATCTCACGGGTGAGATCATATCAGGAAGATACAGGATTGGATTTAACACTGACTAATTTTTTAAAGTACTATCACCTGGATCCTAAAATGATTTATAAGTTCTCAACATTCTCGCGCATTTGTGCTCGCGCTGATGTGATCGACAATTTTGAAGAGCCATTAGAGGGAATTTTAGAAAAAGCATTTGCGAAATTTTCGTTGATTGATTCGCGACGTTGGATTTTATTTCTCCTTAAAATTCTTCCGAATTTGAATAAAGTGGAGTTTGCGACACTAACGGATTGCGAAAAGAGAATGATGCAGATGTTCTATATCACAATTTGGGGAAAAGCGATCGAAAACTGGAACAGTGAAGAAGTATTGGATCATCTTTATGCTTTGTCGCAAAGTAAAGTTTTATTGCAAGAGCTAATCGAATTATTACAATACCGTTTCGATACGATTGATTTTATTGATGAACCGGTGGATTTGGGTTTTGATTGCCCATTGGATTTGCATTGTACGTATACGCGTGATCAATTGTTAGTCGCAATGGATTTTATGAAGCCACAAAATGTTCGTGAAGGTGTCAAATGGTTACCCGATAAACAAGTGGATGTGTTTTTAGTCACTTTGAATAAATCGGATAAAGATTATTCACCAACAACGATGTATAACGACTATTCAATCAATGAACGTTTATTTCATTGGCAAAGTCAAAGTACGACTTCAGAAAGTTCCGCAACCGGTCAGCGTTATATTCATCACATTGAGCGAAAGAGCAAAGTGTTGTTATTTGTTCGTGAAGCAAAGGTGGATCGTAAGACAAACAGTACTCAAGCTTATACTTATCTAGGCCTGGCGAACTACGTCAAACACAAAGGAAGTAAACCGATGAATATTACATGGCAGCTTGATCAACCGATCCCAGCTAAATTTTTGAAAAAGACAAACAAACTTGTAGTGGGTTAATAAAGGACATAATAAAACTATGAAAACGATCTCAAAAAGAACAGTTTGTGAAAAACAAAACAAATTGAATCGAATATGAGTTACAGAAGGGAAACGTTATTACAATCCGATATACGAGTGATATACTGTTATCAGAAATGTGCCCCGCACAATTAAGGAGGATGAATTAGCATCATGGCAAAGAAAACTGTCAAAGATCTCGACGTTAAAGGAAAAAAAGTCATCGTTCGTGCTGACTTAAACGTTCCTCACAAAGGAAGCGAGATCACAAACGACAACCGTGTAAAAGCAGCTGTACCTACATTGAAATATTTAGTCGATAACGGTGCAAAAGTTATTTTAATGTCTCACTTAGGAAAAGTTAAAACTGAAGAAGACAAAGCTAAAAACGATCTTGGTATCGTAGCACCAAGACTCCAGGAACTTCTTCCTGAAGCAACTGTTAAATTCTGCCCAGTTACTCGTGGCGCTGAATTAGAAGAAATGGTTGCTGCTTTACAGCCAGGCGAAATCCTGCTCATGCAGAACACTCGTTATGAAAAAGGCGAAAGCAAAAACGATCCTGAATTAGGTCAATACTGGGCAAGCCTCGGTGATATGTTCGTAGAAGACGCATTCGGTTCTGTTCACCGTGCTCACGCTTCTACAGTAGGTATCCCATCTAACTTACCAGAAAACGCACTTGGCTTCTTAGTAGAAAAAGAAGTCACTATGTTAGGTCGTGCAGTAGACGAACCAGTTAGCCCATTCGTTGCAATCTTAGGTGGAGCGAAAGTATCTGACAAAATCGCTGTAATCGAAAACATGCTTGATAAAGCAGACAAAGTTATCGTTGGTGGCGGTATGGCTTACACATTCATGAAAGCTATGGGTCACGAAGTTGGTAACTCCTTACTTGAAGAAGACAAAATCGAACTTGCAAAAACAATCATGGCTAAAGGTGGAGATAAATTAATCCTGCCAGTAGACAATGTTGTTGCTGATAAATTCGCTAACGATGCAGAAGTAAAAGTTGTTGACCGCGACATTCCAGAAGGATGGATGGGTCTTGATATCGGTCCTAAATCTATTGAACTGTTCAAAGAAACTTTACAAGGTGCTAAAACAGTTGTTTGGAATGGCCCAATGGGTGTATTCGAAATGCCTAACTTCGCTAAAGGTACTTTAGCTGTATGTGAAGCAATCTCTGAATTACCAGATGCTGTTACAGTAATCGGTGGTGGAGACAGTGCTGCAGCTGCTATCCAACTTGGATTCGAAGATAAATTCAGCCACATTTCTACAGGTGGTGGAGCTTCTCTTGAATACATGGAAGGTAAAGTATTACCAGGTATCGCAATCATCACTGAAGCTTAAGTTTTAAAGTAGAATACTTAAATAATAATTCGCATAAGATAAGCTGATTTAAAATCGGCAAGATAGAGGTATTAAAGACATGAGAAATCAAATTATTGTCGGAAACTGGAAAATGAACAAAAACAACGCTGAAACTAAAGCGTTCTTTGAAACAGTAGATGCTGTTGCAACAAGCGACAAAGGTCTTTACGGTGTTGGTGTTCCTTTCACAGATTTAAGAACTGCATTAGACGGTGCTAAAAACTTAATCGTTGCTGCTGAAAACTGCCACTTCGAAGATAGCGGTGCTTTCACTGGCGAAGTATCTGTTCCAATGTTAGTAGAACTTGGTGTTAAATATTGCATTATCGGTCACTCCGAAAGACGCCAAATGTTCGGTGACACTGATGAAACAGTAAACAAAAAAGCTAAAAAATTACTTGCTGCTGGAATCACTCCAATCCTTTGCATTGGTGAAACTGAAGAAGAATATGACAACGGCAAAACTGCTGATGTTGTAGCTGCTCAATTAAAAGGTTCTTTAGCAGACATCCCAGCTGCTGACTATGCAAATATCGTATTAGCATACGAACCAATCTGGGCAATCGGAACTGGAAAATCCGCTTCCGTTGAAATCGCAGAAAACTGCTGCAAACTCGTTCGTGATGTAGTTTGCGACATCGCAGGTGCTGATGCTGCTGACAAAGTTCGCATTCAGTACGGTGGATCTGTAAAACCAAATAACATCGTTGAATACATGGCTCAACCAGATATCGATGGTGCTTTAATTGGTGGTGCTTCTTTAAAAGAAGATTCCTTCATCGAAATTATCGAAAAAACAAAATAAGTTTTTTAACGAGAATTCAAATTGCGTCAGCTTTGGCTGGCGCTTTTTTTTGAATCGCAAATAAGAAGAATGAGGATAAAACTACCTTTTTTGATCAATGTGTCTTTAAAAAATATAAAATTTTTCTAAATGCTCATTTTACGTACATCCTGTTTGAAATCAAATCGAGAAAAGGGTTTAAAAGAGTCTAAATGATCGATAGATAAAGTAAAAATGTGGTAAATTCATAAGAGTGAATAATCATCGTTTTCGCACACTACCTAAATTGGTGCGAAAAATTCTTTTTTGATCGATAGGTAAAGGAAAAAGAAGGTTGACATATTGTTTTTTTTCAAGGTATCTTAGTTAATGAAAGACTGCCTTAATATGCCTAAATTATTCGCTTTTCTTTTAAAACGTAAAAAAACGATATCTAGGTGGTTTGAAAAATGCTTTTTGATAGACCGGCTAATTTTCTTGTTGAAAAGTAGCTTTAAGATGAAAAAAGGAAACGAATTATGAACTTTTTAGAAAAAGACGGGAATAAAATTGCTGTTGCTTTAACGACTGCATCTGCGGTTGCGGCTGGTTTTTCTGTATATACAATGACAACTTCACAAGAAGGTGCCGACCTCGTTGCATCCGCAATTCAAATTTTGGATCCAACTTCTACAAACCAAGAAGTGGAAACAAAACATTATATTGATCAGACAGATCAAAAATTACCTCGTGTAATTACTGGAATGGCTTTTGATGAAGACGTGCGTGAACAGTCTGATTTTGAAGTAGTTAATGAATCAAGTTCTATGGAATTTGAAACGGTTGCTACAGTAGAAACACCAGTCGAAACTGTTGAAGCACCAGTCCAGGCGCCAGCAGAACCAATCCAAGTAGCAGACGAAAATCAAATCGTTACAAACTACGTTGAACCTGTAGTCAATGCACCAGCACCAGCACCTGTAGAAGTACCAGTACAACAAACCGTTCAACCAGAAGCTCCTGCACAACCAGAAGTCCCTGCACAACCTGAAACGCCTGAGGTTCTATTAGATGAAAATCAACAACAACCAATTGTCCCAGAAGAAAATTTGACAGTTGATGATCATGCAGTTGTTGATGCTCCATTCTCTGAGTTGCCAAGTGATTCGCAAGCACCAATTGCCCAAGAAGTCCCTTCAACTCCAGAACAACCCGCTCCAGAAGCGCCAGCAGAACCAGTTGTTCCAGAAGTGCCAATGGCACCAACACCAGAACAACCAGGGCCAGGAGTACCAAGTGCAAACCCATACCAAGAATTGAATGATCGCATTGCCCAAGAAGCAATGAAATTAGTCGGTGTAACAGATGGCTTGCAATGTACAGAAGTAGTCCAAATGGCAATGTCCAATGCTGGAGTACAAGATGCGCAATGCTTATGGCCAAATCAATATGAATCTGCATTTGGATTTGCGACGGATAATCCACAAGCAGGAAACTTAATCTATTACAACCAAGGTGGAAATGGTAAAGATCATATCGCCATTTATATTGGAAATGGTCAAGCCGTTCATGGGAACTATACAATCGATGGTGTAGCTCAAACTGTTATCGCAAGCGATAAAATCCTAGGTTGCGAAGACTATACTTATATCCAAGTTGATCGCTAGGAAACTGGAATATGAATTCAACGAAAAATGAATGCGCCGTTTTGCGGCGCATTTTTTTGGAAGGGAGATATCAATGAAATTTCGAATTGGACAAGCTGTCGATATTCACCAATTAGATGAATCACGACCTCTTATTTTAGGCGGAGTCAAAATTGATGCACCAAAAGGTTTAGTGGGGCATTCTGATGCGGATGTGCTTGTGCATGCAATTGGGGAGAGCATTTTAGGCGCTTTGGCATTAGGAGATTTAGGAAAACATTTTCCAGATACGGATCCAGCATATAAAGGAATTAATTCGATGATTTTGCTGGAAAATATCTATCGTAAAATGAAAGATTGTCATTATCGTATTGGAAATATCGATGCGACGGTATTAGCGGAAAAACCAAAGCTCGCTCCCTATATTTTGCCGATGAGACAAAACATTGCCGATTGTCTTTGTTGCTCCATTGATCAAGTTTCCATTAAAGCAACCCGAGGCGAAAAAATGGGCTTTATTGGACGCCAGGAAGGAATGTGCGCAACGAGCATTTGTCTTTTAGAATCGGAAGACGAACTTTAAAACGCTTTATTTGCAGAGATCATTTCAGAAAAATAAAAATTGATTTGTTCACCAACATAAATCGCTATAATAGATAGGTTAACTTGAAAAGACGACGTGTTTCGTCATGTCTACAGAATAAAAAAGAACGAAGATTTTCAGAATTTGAAAATCGGTAGAATAAAAATAGAAAGGGAAGTTATGCGAGTTGTCGTACAACGTGTCAAACACGCAAGTTGCACAGTAGATGGGAAAATTACCGGTGCAATCGAAAATGGCTTATGCTTATTTGTTGGATTTAAACCGGAAGATGATCAAGCCGTGATGCAAAAAGTGATTCGTAAAATTGTCAATCTGCGGATCTTTGATGATGAGCAAGGTGTTATGAATCGATCCGTTCTTGATGTTGAAGGAACTGTTTTATCGATTTCACAATTCACACTTTATGCGAATTGTAAAAAAGGCAATCGGCCAAGTTATGGACTTGCCGCAAATGCCGAAACGGCTTCAAAGCTCTATGATCAGTTCAATGATTTGTTAGAAAAAGAAATTCATGTCGAAAAAGGAATTTTCCAAGCGGACATGAAGATTGATTTATTAAACGATGGTCCGGTAACGATTATTTTAGATAGTGATGAACTCTAATTGGTAAATTACAGGACAATTAGTTTTAATAAATACAAAGAGGAAAATGTTTATGATTCTTTATGGAAGTGAATTAGCAGCAAAACTTCATGAAGGCATGAAGGAAACGATTGAGCAAATTAAAGCTTCAAATCAGAGAATCCCTTGCCTTTCCGTCATTTTAGTCGGGGATAACCCAGCCAGTCAGTCTTATGTCAAATCCAAAGCAAATGCATGCCATAAAATTGGTCTGGAAAATCGCACAATTCGTCTTGCTGGCGATATTAGTCAAGAAGAACTAGAAAAAGTGATTCAAGAAGAAAACGAAAATCCCAATGTTGATGGAATTCTCGTGCAATTGCCTTTGCCTGAAGGACTGAATGAACAACGCGCATTACTTGCCGTTTCTCCAGATAAAGATGTCGATGGCTTACACCCAATGAATGCGGGCGCATTGTTGTTAGATCGCCCAGGATTTTTGCCTTGTACGGCAAAAGGGGTAATGGCCATTTTAAAAGAAGCCGGATACGATGATTTGACCGGCAAAAAAGCGGTGGTAATGGGGCGTTCAAGCTTAGTGGGCAAACCATTAGCATTGCTCTTACAACAAAAAAATGCGACAGTTACTGTTGTTCATTCAAAAACTGTCAATGCCAAAGAAATCTGCAAAGAAGCAGATATCCTTATTGCTGCGATTGGCAAAGCTGGATTTGTAACAGCAGATTATGTTCGCCCGGGAGCTGTCGTGATTGATGTTGGCATTAACCGCGTAGAGGGTAAACTAAAAGGAGATGTCGATTTTGATTCGGTCGAACCTTTGGCAAGTATCATTACACCTGTACCAAAAGGAGTTGGACCAATGACAGTTTGCATGCTTTTGGATAACACAATTGAAGCTTGGAAAAAACATGAGGGAATCGCATGAGTGATTTAAATTATGATTTAGGCGATATTATCGAAATGAAAAAAGAACATGCGTGCCATCTTTCTAAAGAATGGAAGATTATTCGCATGGGCGCAGACATTCGCGTGAAGTGTTTAGGATGCCAAAGCAGCGTTTTAATGCCGCGCTCTAAATTCGATAAACGAATTAAAAAAATTGTACGAAAAGCCGATGGATCTGTTCCTGAATAAGTCCATCACAAAATAAAGAGAAAACATATTTGTTAGTTTTCAAAAAGAAAGGAAGTTTTAGACATGTCATTAACCGCAGGAATTGTAGGTTTACCAAACGTCGGAAAATCGACATTATTTAATGCGATTACCAATTCACAAGCTGAAGCCGCAAACTACCCATTTGCGACGATTCAGCCAAACGTCGGAGTCGTAGAAGTACCAGATGCTCGAATTAAACGTCTTACAGAGCTCTTTAACCCAAAGAAAACAATCTATACAACATTTGAATTCACAGATATTGCCGGATTGGTTAAAGGGGCATCTAAAGGGGAAGGCTTAGGAAACCAATTTTTAGGAAACATCCGAACAACAGATGCGATCTGCCACGTTGTACGTTGTTTTGATGATGCCAATATTACACACGTTGAAAACTCTGTCGATCCGATTCGTGATGCGGAAACAATTAATTTGGAATTGATTTTGGCTGATTTACAAACAGTCGACAATCGTATTTCTAAAGTAGAACGTAAAGCAACAAGTGGCGATAAAGCAGCAAAAACAGAAATGGCTTTATTGTCTCGCTTAAAGCCACATTTAGAAGCAGGCAACCCAGCCCGTTCATTAGAATATAACGAAGATGAGCGAGCTATGATTCAACAATACAACTTGTTGACGATGAAACCTGTGATCTATGTAGCAAACATGGATGACGAAGGCTTTGCGGCGCCAGAAGAAAATAAATATTTCCAACAGTTAAGCGAATTTGCTCAAAAAGAAGGCGCACAAATCGTGCCAATCTGTGCGCGTTTAGAAGAAGAATTATCAGGATTAGAACCAGAAGAAAAAGAAGTGTTCTTAGAAGATTTGGGTCTTCCACAATCTGGTTTAGACCATCTGATTCAAACCGCCTATACCGCTTTGGATTTATGTACATTTTTAACTGCAGGAACGGATGAATGTCGTGCATGGACATTTAAACGCGGCATGAAAGCTCCTGATTGTGCGGGTGTAATCCATACTGATTTTAAACGCGGATTTATTCGTGCTGAAGTGTATGCGTTTGACGATATCGATCGTTTAGAAACAGAACAAGCTGTAAAAGAAGCAGGAAAAATGCGTTTGGAAGGAAAAGAATACGTCGTTCAAGATGGCGATGTAATGCATTTCCGTTTCAACGTTTAATTTGAAATGAGAATAACCTTCTGTTTAAATCCAATAAGCAGAAGGTTTCTTTTTGTCAGAATGTAAAAATTATTGTTCATTCTCAATATGAATAAGAAGAATGAGCATTTTTGACGTGGTGTGCAAGAAGAGTTCGCTATAATTGATACTATCGAATTCATTTTCAAACAGAAAAAATCAAATTTTAAATGATTCAAAGATAATGATGAAGGGAGAACGTATGTATCGACTGAATTTTGAAATGCTTGTCATCCAACTTGTCGCAGTCGTTTTAGCGATGTCCATCCATGAAATGGCTCATGGTTTGGCAGCTTATTTTCTAGGCGATTCAACCGCAAAAGCAAGAGGACGAATTTCATTAAATCCACTCGCCCATATTGATTGGCTGGGCATTATTTGTTTAATGTTCTTCGGCTTTGGTTGGGCAAAACCAGTTCCAATTAATCCTTATAACTACAAAGACCCAAAATCTGGTATGGTTTGGACGGCATTTGCAGGTCCGATCGCAAACTTTGTTCTGTCCTTTGTTTGCGTTTTTCTCTTTACTTTAATTGCGAGCATATCGGGAAGTTTTGCGTATTCAACGATCGGATCATTTATTTTATCCTTACTCTCGAATACAGCAGTGGTTTCTGCCGGATTTGGGATTTTTAACTTACTTCCAATTCCACCACTAGATGGTTCACGGATCTTCTGGGCTTTTTTACCTGATCGTGATTACTATAGAGTGAATAATCCACCACAATGGGTAACTTTTGCGATTTTTATTTTAATCTTCAGTGGTCTTTTATCTTATCCACTTTCACTGATGCGCAGCACCTTAATTGGATGGATGTCTAGTGCTTCAACAGTAATTGTTGGCTTGTTTCTCTAAATAAAAGATCGAAAATTTTACAGTCTTCTCTATTACACGATTTATTACGTGTAGTGAGAAGACTTTTTATTTTGTCAAAAGAAAAGAAAGATGGAAAAGAGATGAGTAGGTGAAAAACAAATTTGAAGTGAGAAAAACTAAAAATCACATCATATTGTTTATTGATCATGTGAATTGAAAAAATATGATCAATCGTAATGATTTTGTCTAGAGATTAAAGACAAAGCGCCGATATAAAAGAGGTCGGGAAGAAGAGGAATGAAAAAATATAAGTTATTTACATTATTTTTCTGAAAAATAAGTCATTTTTCATGAGAATTACACGATAGGAATTGAGATTCATGAAAATTGTGGTTAAACTTGTGTCATCTTAAGAAAGAGGAAATAAGAAATGAACACAAAAATCTGGAAATCAGCCGCAGCTGTTTGCTTGACATCAGCAATGGTTGCTGGCTGCTCAAATGCCCCTGCATCTAATGGAAACGCTGCTACTGGTGGAGCGGATCTTGGAGATACAGTAAAAGTTGGTTTGAACTTCGAACTTTCTGGACCAACTGCTGACTATGGAACAAAAGAAAGAAATGGCGCAGCAATCGCTATTGAACAATTCAACGCTCGTGAAGATAAACCATTCACAGTTGAAGGCGTTGAAATCGATAATAAAGGTGAACCTGCTGAAGCTGTTACAGCAACAACAAAATTAATTGAACAAGACCAAGTAGCTGGTGTTGTTGGTCCAGCGACTTCAGGTTGTTCTATTGCGACGTTTGACTTTGCAACTGCAAAACAAGTCCCAGTTGTAGCGCCATCCGCAACGCAAGTCGGAGCAACATTAAAACCAGATGGTAGTGCCTACGAATTTGCATGGCGTGTATGCTTTGAAGATAGCTTCCAAGGTAAAGGAATGGCAGAATATGCATTCAATACTTTAGGAATTAAAAAAGTTGCCATCATCAATGAAGTATCTGACTACGGAAATGGTGTATCTGCTGCATTTAAAGAAAAATTCGTTGAACTTGGTGGTGAAGTTCTCGATGAAACACAATACCAATCTGGAGATAAAGACTTCGCAAGTTTTGTTACCAAAATCAAAGATTTAGACTTCGATGGAATTTATGTTGCTGGATACTACAATGAAGCTGCACAAATCGTAAAAGCAATTAAAGCGGAAGGTATTGATAAACCAATCATCGGTGCTGATGGTTTCGATTCTCAAGACTTTATCGATCAAGTTAGTGCCGAAACTGCAAATAATATCTTCTATACAACTGCTTATACGGCAATTGAGCCTTCTGAAGAATTAACGAGATTTATCGCCGATTACAATGCAAAATATGGTGAAGATCCAAGTATGTTCGCTGCGCTGTCTTATGATGCAACAAACTTGTTATTACAAGCTTTAGAAACAAGCGGTAAAACAGGCGCTGATTTAAATGAAGCAATCAAAAATATTGAATTCTCTGGTATCACGGGATCTTTCAGCTTTGACCAAACTACACATACTCCAAAAAAGAACGTTCTCGTTGTAGAACTTGTTGATGGCGTACAATCCAACGTAGAAAGCGTTAAAGTTGAATAATTTCATACACAACTGCAGGGGGTGATCCCCTGCCTTTTTTTAGAAAGGAGATTCTATGTCACAATTTCTTCAACAAGTCGTAAACGGCCTGTCATTGGGAAGTATTTATGCGTTAGTCGCATTGGGTTATACGATGGTTTACGGCATCATCAAACTGATCAACTTTGCACATGGTGATATTTATATGATTGGTGCTTATACAGCATTTTTCGTAACCACATATTTAGGAATGAGTTTTATTCCAGCATTATTGGTTTGTATGATTGTGTGCGGAATATTAGGCGTGGGGATTGAGAGAATCGCTTATAAACCTTTGCGTAAAGCACCACGAATCACAGCTTTGATTACAGCGATCGGGGTTAGTTACGTGATTGAATATACGATGCAATTTTTTATGGGAACATCAGTAAAAACGTACCCAAAAATGTTGCCGGATATTTCTTGGCAAATTGGGGCTGTTAAAATTTCCTATATCCAAATGGTTATTTTTACAGTCACAATCGTTTTGATGGTGTTATTAACATTCATTATTCATAAAACAAAAATTGGGCGAGCAATGCGTGCTGTTTCGGCAGATGAAAATGGTGCAAAATTGATGGGTATTTCGGTCGATAACACAATTTCCATCACATTCTTAATCGGGTCTGCTTTAGCTGGTGCAGCGGGTATGTTAGTTGGCTTATATTACAACTCAGCAAGTCCATTGATGGGAATGGTTCCAGGTTTAAAAGCATTCGTTGCGGCCGTATTTGGTGGTATTGGATCGATTCCAGGGGCATTAGTCGGTGGCTTATTTATTGGTGTTGCCGAAACAATGGTCGTTGCATACGGTTCTTCCTTATACCGTGATGCAATTGTGTACATTATTTTGATTATTGTATTGATCGTGAAGCCAGCAGGGCTCTTTGGCAAAAATGAAAGAGAGAAGGTGTAGTCCATGGCAAAACAACTGTATACCCGTACAAATATGATCTGGACTGCGATTGTCCTTTCTATTTTTGCGGTACTGACTTTATTGATGCAAACTGGAATGATCAACTCCTATTATGAGTCCACTCTCTTTACGATTTGCGTCAATATTATTTTGGCTGTGTCTTTGAACTTGATCGTTGGAATTTGTGGTCAGTTCTCTTTAGGACACGCCGGATTCATGGCAATTGGGGCGTATGTTGCTGGGATCGTCACTCGTTATATCCCAACTTATGGCGGATTATTTATTGGAATTCTTCTTGGCTTTGTGATTTCAGCAATTGCTGCAATCATCGTTTCGGTTCCAACATTACGCTTACGGGGAGACTACTTAGCGATTGCGACATTAGGTTTTTCTGAAATCATTCGTATTTGTATCCAAAACATGAAAATCACAAATGGTGCAGCCGGATTAACGGGAATTCCTCAACTCACAACCTGGCCAATTTTATTCTTGGCAGTTGTGATTTCGATCATCATTTGCACAAACTTTGTTCGCTCTGTTCCTGGACGTGCAGCGATAGCGATTAATGATGATGAAATCGCTGCTGAAGCGATGGGAATCAATACGACTAAATATAAAGTTATTGCTTTTGTGATCGGAGCGATTTTAGCGTCTTTGGCCGGTAGCTTATTCGCGAACTACTTCTACGTATTGAACCCGAACCAATTTACATTTAACAAATCGATCGATATTCTCGTCATCGTCGTATTTGGGGGGATGGGCAGTATGTCTGCTTCCGTACTTGCGGCAATTGTATTGGGTATTTTAAATATGTATCTCCAGCAGTTTACAGATATTCGTATGATTATCTATGGAGCAACTTTGATTTTAATGATGATCTTCAGACCACAAGGTATTTTAGGTACTTGGGAATTTTCTGTGGATCGTTTGTTGAATAAAATGAAACGGAAAAAGGAGGCTGTCTAGATGGAACCAATTCTTGAAGTCTCAAATCTGTCCAAAAACTTTGGTGGTCTTGCGGCTGTTTCCAACATCAATATGACGATCAACAAAGGAGAATTAGTTGGATTAATCGGACCGAATGGTGCGGGGAAAACGACGTTCTTCAACTTGTTAACCGGAGTTTATGAACCATCGGAAGGGTTAATTGAATTGACCATTGATGGAAAGAAAAAACAAATCGGAGGCTTAAAGCCATATAAAATTACGTCTTTAGGCTTAGCACGAACATTCCAAAATATTCGTCTGTTCAAGAGCATGACCGTTTTGGAAAACGTAAAACTGGCCATGCACAAAAATGCCGGCTATGGCGTTGCAAGTGCTTTATTACGTACCCCTAAGTTTTATAATGCGGAACGTTGGATCGAAGAAAAAGCGTGTGAATATTTACAAGAAGTCGGTTTGTATCGCAAACGTTTTGAAAAAGCGACAAACTTACCTTATGGGGAACAACGACGCCTAGAAATCGCACGCGCTTTGGCTACGGATCCAGTGATTCTCTTTTTAGATGAGCCAGCAGCGGGGATGAACCCACAAGAAACAGATGAACTGACAAAACTCATTTATCATCTGCGCGATAAATACAACTTGACAGTTGTTTTGATTGAACACGATATGTCTTTGGTTATGACACTTTGTGAAAGAATCTTTGTATTGAACTATGGTCAGATGATCGCATCGGGCACACCAGAAGAAATCAAAAACAATGAATTTGTAATTAAGGCCTACCTTGGAGAGGAGATCTAGTATGAGCTTGTTGGAAGTAAAAGACCTTCATGTTCACTATGGAGTGATCGAAGCTTTAAAAGGCGTCTCCATTAAGGTTGAACCCGGTCAAATTGTGACATTAATCGGTGCGAATGGTGCCGGAAAAACAAGCCTGATGCATGCCATCAGTGGGATTGTTAAAAAAACAGAAGGTGAAATCATCTTCAAAGATAAATCGATTTTCAAGTCCAATGCAGCCCATATTGTGGCGGATGGACTAGTTCAAGTCCCTGAAGGACGTCACGTATTCCCAGGTCTTTCTGTATATGAAAACTTGATGATGGGCGCGTATTTACGAAAAGATAAAAAGAACCTTCAAGATGACTTGAATAAAATCTATGAACGTTTCCCAATTTTGGAAAAACGTAAAAACCAAGATGCCTCAACACTGTCTGGTGGAGAACAACAAATGTTAGCGATGGGACGTGCTTTAATGGCTAGACCAACTTTGTTGTTGTTAGATGAACCTTCGATGGGGTTAGCGCCTATTTTGGTTAAAGAAATTTTCTCAATTATTTCTGATATTCAAAAAGGTGGAACGACGATTTTGTTGGTTGAACAAAACGCTCGTATGGCATTGTCAATTGCTGATTATGCGTATGTATTAGAAACTGGAAAAGTTGTACTTGAAGGCCCGGCAAAAGAGTTAGCTAATTCAACAGAAGTACAAGAAGCTTATTTAGGTGGAAGCGCCAAAAAATAAAGAATTTGACCTTTCATCTGTTGTATAAACGACAGATAATAAAATTAGATAGAAATAAACGACCATGTTCATTCATCATTAAAATGGTCTTAAGGAGCTAATATGTTTCGTGTTATTGATTTTATGACGCAAAATCCAGTTACCGTCGCTCCCGACGAAAAGATTTCTGCAGTCATCGATTTAATGAAATATAACAAGATCCATCGTACACCAGTTGTGGATAGCAATGATGAACTTGTTGGCTTAATTACAGAAGGCATGATTGCTTCTAGTAATTCAGCAACAAGTTTGAGTATTTATGAACTGAATTATTTGTTATCGAAGACAAACGTGCGTACGGTGATGATCAAACATCCAATTTCGGTGAACGAAAATGCACTCATGGAAGAAGCAGCGGAAAAATTGTTAAAACATGACATTGGATGCTTACCAGTCGTAAACGATCAAAATAAAGTTACTGGAATTTTGACGCAAAATGATATCTTCAAAGCCTTTTTAGATATGCTTGCTTGGAAAAAGAGCGGTTCTCGTATCGTATTAGGTGTTCCGGAAGGTGTCGGGATTCTAGAAAAAGTCATGGGCTTATTCGCAAGTGAAAATGTTTCGATTAACTCACTATCCGTCTATGATTTAAATGAGACAGACGCCCAAATTTTAATCAAAACAAAAGGTGTTGTTGATCCAAAACGGATTAATGAAATTTTTGAACCAGCAGGCTTTAAAGTATTAAGTATTGAAGAACTTTAAAAAATTTAAATGAAGTGAAGTCAAATGATGAAACTTGGCTTCACTTTTTTATTACCAAAAAAGATTCATTACAAATCAGATTATTACAATATTCCATAACAAAGAGATTTAAAAACAACCGATTTGAATGGGGATTGAACCCGTAGAAAGTGGAATGCGTTTACATTGTTGGGCATTATCTGACTAAATTTAAATGATAGAAAAGGAATTTGAAATTTCTAAAAAAAAGATAAAGATTTGAATTGTATTTTTAAAAGAACGCGCTAGAATCTCGTGAGTATTAAGAAAAAGATGCTTTTGTATTTCAGAGAAAGAGGAAAAAGAAGTTATCTGATTTCTTAGGAGGAAATGTTTTGGAATTTGCTTTAGGCATTGGAACAGCAATTGTTGCTGGTCTTTTAATGACGCGTTTAGGCAATAAATTGAACTTGCCAGACGTAACTGCATATTTGATTGCAGGTTTAATTCTTGGCCCTTGCTGCTTAGGATTATTAAAAATTCCTGGACTTGGCTTTCATACGTTTGAAGATGTTGAAATCCTCAGTCCATTCAATGATGTTGCGCTCGGATTTATCGCATTTGCGATCGGTAGCGAATTTAGAATTACTCAATTAAGAAAAACAGGTCATGCAGCGGTGATTATTGGTGTTTTACAAGCAGTCATCACAACATTACTTGTGGATCTTGTTTTATTTGGTGTTCATCTTATTTTCCCAGAAGTTATCACAGTTGCGGATGCTTTGATTTTAGGGGCAATTGCTGCGGCAACGGCGCCAGCTGCAACTTTGATGGTTGTCCGTCAGTATAAAGCTAAAGGAGATGTCACTTCTACTTTATTACCAGTTGTTGCCTTAGACGATGCAGTAGGATTAATTCTATTTGCATTAAGCTATGGTATCGCGACAAACTTAAGTTCTGGCGGAACGAGTGATGTAGTTACATTATTTGGTGGGCCTATTTTGGAAATCGTGTTCTCCATTGGTATTGGTGCTTTAATCGGATGGGTATTAACGCATGTCGCAAGAATTTTCCATTCCAACCGTAACCGTATTTCTTTAATTGTAGGTTTCATCATTTTAGGTGTAACAATTTCATCTATGGAATTTAACGTATTCGGAATTGAATTCGAATTATCTTCCTTATTAGTGAATATGATGCTCGGTACTGTATTCTGCAACTGCTGCAAACACAGTGAAGATTTAATGGATCGTGCTGACCGTTGGTCTGCTCCATTATTAACATTATTCTTCGTATTAAGTGGTGCAGAATTGAACATCTTCACATTCGGAAACATTCCAGTATTACTCATTGGTTTGATCTACATCACAACTCGTTGTGTCGGAAAATACATTGGTGCCGCAATTTCTTCTAAAATTGCCCATTCTCCTGCCATGGTTCAAAAATGGCTGGGAATCACATTGTTCCCACAAGCTGGTGTTGCTTTAGGTATGGCAGCAACAGTTGCAGCACGTATGGGTGCTGAAGGTGCTTTAATTCGTAACATCGTCTTATTAGGTGTTATGGTTTACGAATTATTAGGACCATCTTTAACAAAATATGCTTTAACAAAAGCAGGCGAAATCAAACCTAAAAACCAAAGACAAGCAATTGCTGAATAATCGCAATCTGCCATTTAAAACTGCCGGAGCAATCTGACAGTTTTTATTTTGGGACATAAAGAAAAAGGAGTCGATTTGACTCCTTTTGTTTTAGCTATTAGAAGGAAGGAAAGGACTAACGGCATCAGCTAAGCTGTGAATATTTCTAGTTTGAATTAGAACTGTGCCATTGCCATGGAATTCATTGACGAAGCCTTCTCCCGTTTTAAAACCAAATTCTCCGGATGCTACATGAATGTTGTATTGCAAAGAAGCATCCCAAGCGACAACGTGCTCATTATCGACGGTGATCGGTTTTTCTGGCGTAACATTAATCGCTAAAAGATCACCAAATGCAGAAACGAAAATATCTCCTGTACCTTGCGTTTCCATGACAAATAAACCACCAGTACCACCAAATAAAGCGCGTTCTAATCCTTGTGATTTCATGACATATTCAACACTTTGATCACAAGCAAGAAAAGCACCAGTATTGATGCGATATTGACGATTAGGACTTACTTTTAGGCATTGGATTTTTCCTGGAGTACTTGGAGCAATTCCAATAAAACTATCATCACTTAAACCGATTGCATGGGTGATAAAAAAGCTTTCGCCACTTGTTATACTGCGTCCAAGCGCACCGAGCATGCCACCAATTCCAGATTTGTTGGAATTCATTTTACCTTCCATTGCAACATTGGATAAGTACGCCATACAACCGCGTTCGATTTTAATACTTTCTTGGTTTTTAAGTTGGATATGTAACATTGGGCAATCTGAATCGCCTAAGATTTTATAATTCATAAATTTCTCCTTTGATTATATTGCACTAGCTAAGCTGTGAATATTTCTGGTTTGAATTAGAACTGTGCCATTGCCATGGAATTCATTGACGAAGCCTTCTCCCGTTTTAAAACCAAATTCACCGGATGCTACATGAATGTTGTATTGCAAAGAAGCATCCCAAGCGACAACGTGTTCATTATCGACGGTGATCGGTTTTTCTGGCGTAACATTAATCGCTAAAAGATCGCCAAAAGCGGATACGAAAATATCTCCTGTACCTTGCGTTTCCATGACAAATAAACCACCAGTACCACCAAATAAAGCGCGTTCTAATCCTTGTGATTTCATGGCATATTCAACATTTTGATCACAAGCAAGAAAAGCACCAGTATTGATGCGATATTGACGACCAGCACCGACTTGAAGACATTGAATTTTTCCTGGAGTACTTGGAGCAATTCCAATAAAACTATCATCACTTGAACCGGTCGCATAAGTGATAAAAAAGCTTTCGCCACTTGTCATACTGCGTCCAAGTGCACCGAGCATGCCACCAATTCCGGATTTGTTGGAATTCATTTTGCCTTCCATTGCAACATTGGATAAGTACGCCATACAACCGCGTTCGATTTTAATACTTTCTTGGTTTTTAAGTTGGATATGTAACACGGGACAATCTGAATCACCTAAGATTTTATAATTCATATCGTGCTCCTTTTTCATTTGAAAATGAAAGGGTTTCTTTGAGTTTATATTAAAGTAAGTTGTCGGATAAAACAATTGAATTGAGGCCGAAATTACAGGGGTAAATTGCCTTGAATCGGCGAGAAAAGGGATGTTTCAAAAGAGCTAAAGAGAAGGGCTTTTTTAAATCAGTTCTCATTGTTTCAACCAAAAAAAGGCAAGGAGTAGACCCTTGCCTTTCGTATGTTTATTTATTGTTTTCTTTTTCCATGACTACGGCAGCTAAACCGTCTAATGAAGTTTCTTTGAGCTCCATAGGCAATTTTTTACCCGTCAGGTTCATCGTTTTGACAACCATGTCAAAGGAAACACGGTTTTTCTTCACGTTTCGCAAATATTTTGCAAGACGAGCGGCATCAACGGCGCGTGTTGTCGCAACTGCATTTCGTTCGATGCAAGGAATCATGACGTAACCCATAACTGGGTCACAAGTTAAACCTAAATGGTGTTCTAACCCAATTTCGGCAGCACATTCGATTTGTTCGTTACTCATCCGATCGCAACATGCGCAAAAAGCAGCACCCATTGCACAAGCAGCACCGACTTCGGCTTGGCAACCAGCTTTTGCCCCAGAAATAGTCGCATTTTCTTGGATTAAGTTTCCGATAAGGCCGGCAACTTTTAAGCCATTAAAGATGACTTTTTTAGGGATCTTTTTATCGATGGAATAATGGTAAACCAAAGAAGGTAATACCCCACTAGAACCCATCGTTGGAGCAGTGACAACAGTACCGCCAGAGGCGTTTTGTTCACTTGCAGCATACGCATAGCTTTGTAAAAGTAAAGCATCGCGATCGGCCTCGTTATGACAAGTATTGGCAGATTCATATAGAGCGTAAGCTACACGATCCAAATTTAATTTGCCGGGTAAACGACCTGTTTTGGATAAACCTTTTTTAACTGAGTCGATCATCGCTTTATAAATTTTTGCTAAGTAGACATCAATGTCTTTGCCTTCTACTTCACTAACGTATTCATCATAAGTTAAATAGTTTTCACGACAATATTGATCGATCGCATCCATTGTTGTGTGCGGATAAATATCAACCGCACTTTGTGGAGGTTGGCCATCGATCATGAGTTTACCACCACCGATGGAAACATAAGTTTTTGTGATCACAGAGCCATCAGGATTAAAGGCTTTGATGATCATTGTATTCGGGTGGTCTTGAGGTGTTTTATAATCGAATATAATTTCAACGAATTTACCTTTCAGCGTCTTTTTTAAGATCGCATCCGTTAAGTGGCCTTTACCCGTTAAAGCAAGAGAACCATAAAGCGTAATTTCAAAACTTTTTGCTTCTGGGGCACTGGCTAAAATGTCTTGTGCAGCTCGCATTGGGCCAAAAGTGTGCGAGCTAGAAGGTCCGGGACCTATTTTAAAAAGTTCACGTATTGTTTGCATATAGATTATCCTTCATACCAAGTTGTTAAATCAGCGGGGAAATGGATGTTAACAGGCTCATCAACTTGAATTGGGTCAAGCGAAAGCGATAAATCGATAGGAGAGGTGGAGTTACCAATTTCTAAACCACCTTTAACTTCTAAATTGATCGATTGAAATTGCTCGTTGACAATTTTCGTTTTGATCACAGCACGCTCAATATTTGCGGCACCATAATCATCGATGAGTTTTTCCATCATTACCGGACGAATCGTATAAGTGTAAACATTTTCTTCATCCTCTTTGGTAATCGATTCAAAGATCGCATCCCGTTCCTTGCGATTGAGATTTAAAAATGGATTAGGGAGATGGAAATCTGAAGAATCTTCAATGCCAATGTTGGCAGCTAAAGATTGTGATTTCGTGCCAAAGAAATTCAAGTATGTCTTGCCATCGCAAATATAGAATTCGATTTGTTGATCTTCAGGTAAATCGGTCGTAATCGCAACTTCGACAGGCGATTGATTGAATGCGATATATAAATCTGAACTGAGATCAGACAAGCGAATTGTTCCGTTGACCGATAATGTTTCCGCTTCGCACAAATGGTTATACGAGGAGAAAAATAAATCTGTTAACGCACTGTGATTGCTGTTGGCTTGGCATCCAGTAAACATCAAAGCACTGGATAAAATAACAGTACTCTTGATGAAATGATTTTTGACCAAATTCATAATCCACTCCTTTTTTGAATGCAATTGTCTATGATTTGCGTATTCATATTCATTATAGAAGATAATTTGTCTATTCGCTTAATCTTCGCAGGCTTTCTGATGATAAACAAGATAAAATGAGCATATCGATTCAAGCTTAAATTAAAGTGAATGACTTTGTTTTCGGTAAGCGAACGAAAGAAAGTATTACGTGAACAAAACAAGGAGGAAAATAGAATGATTTTATTGTATGGAGGAAATAAAGACACCTATGTCGCAATCGCCAAACAATTTTTAAAAGATAGAACGATTCGTCATGTCAATGATTCGATGTTGAACTATACAATAGGACAGCTCATTGACCCGAATTCGGATTTAGAGTTCTTTGCGTCGCCCACGCAAATGTATGACGAAATGTTTATTTATTTTACTGAGGATGAACGAGAACAAATTATTCCGTTGTTTCATCACTTTGAACAACAAGGATTAGCGCATCCCGTTGCTGCAATAGAAACGCCAAATAATCTTAAGATGACTTTAAAAGAAGAATTAGAAGATTTATTGGCAGAAGAGCAATATTTCAAAAAGAGAAATCGTCTCGTTGAATTTTTGGAAAATGTAAACTCGAAGCGTCTTGAGCAAGATGGACAATATCGTGAGTTTGTCATGCTTGTGTTCAGCTTGCTTCAACAAGAACAACTTCCAGAAAAAGTAGTCGATGAAATGATTCAGATCATGGATGATCTAAACTCTAATGAGCAAGCGTAAAGAAAGTTAGAAGATTCAATATGGCTAGAGATTAAAACAGATGAAGATTGTCTCATCTGTTTTTTCTTTTGCTCAAAAAAAGGGGAGATAATTTGAAAAGTAAGGAAAAGGGGATACAAAAAAACATAGAATACGCCATGATGAGCATAAAGAGCAAATCAATAGCGTTTTCAATAAATTTGAACTGTTATTTTGTAGAAGTAGATGTAAAATAAAATATGTATTGGGTCTTCAATTCAAGAGATGAATCGAGCAATTCATAATCTAGAGTTGAAGACCTTTCTTTACTTTATGAATGGGCAATTTTAAAAGTGAATGAGCAGCCAAATGGATAAAAATAAGGGCGAAACCCAAGAAAATCAGAAGTTTAAGTGAAATCGGAATAATATGGTTTTAAGATTTGTCAAGAAAAATAGACAAATTCGCACTTTTAAGCGTAAATTTTCTTAAAAAATATCAGAATGGTTGCGCAAGTTGACCCTAAATCATATTATAGTAAATTGCATAATAGCCGAAAAATGGCTATTGTTCAATTTTGAAGAAAGGATCGTGCGCATGGAAGGAAATAGACCATACCAAATCGTTCCGAAAGGAAAAAAAGCGTTTAGACGGGACTATTCCAAGGTCTCCGGTAAATTGGAGCTTCCGAATCTAGTAGAGATTCAAACAAATTCCTATGACTGGTTTGTCAAAAAAGGAATTGAGGAAGTCTTTCAAGAGATCTTCCCTATCGAAAGCTTTAACAAGAATATTAAATTGAATTACAAAGGGTACCACTTCGCAACAACAAAAGCCAAAGATAAAAATGGCAATCAAAGTGAAGGTGGACCTAAATACACAGCTGAAGAATGCATGGAGAAGGAGTGCAACTATTCTGCGCCTCTTTATGTTGACATGGAGCTGGAAATTGTCAATGAAAACGGAGAAGTACTTCGTAAAGAAGACACCGTGTTCTTAGGCGAACTTCCGCTGATGACAGAAACTGGTACTTTTATTATCAATGGAGCTGAACGTGTAATCGTCTCTCAGATTGTTCGTTCTCCAGGAGCTTATTTCTCTGAAAGCTTCGATAATAAGACCGGTCGGCAAAATTATGCATGTGAGTTGATCCCAAGCCGAGGCACATGGCTTGAGTTCATGACCGAACAGAAGAAAAACACAAATGGTCGCGCGATTAACGTATCAATCGATCGTCGCCGTAAAGTCCTCTCTTCGATCTTCTTTAAAGCATTGGGAATGTCTTTCTCTTTAGAAAAAGGAGAAGATACATTCAATACTGAACCTTTAGAAACATTCTTAAAGGCAATGGGTAAAGAACCTCATGATGTGCCAATCGATGAAGGTAAACGTGAATACATGGATCAGTATCTGATGTTATTCAACGCCTTCTTCGGAAAATCTGAAGATATTGAAAACACACTGTTAGCTGACAAAGTTAAAACGACAGAAGAAGCATTGCTTTCTTTCTATGAAAACCAACGTTCCGATGAAATCCCAACATTAGACGGATCCATCACGTTGATGCAGGCTAAATTCTTCGATCCACGTCGTTATGATTTAACTAAAGCTGGACGTTATAAATTAGGCAAAAAATTAAATGTTTATGCTCGTTTAATGAACAACACATTAGCTCACGACATTATCGGTGCAAATGGTGAAGTGTTCATGCCAGCAGGAACACATGTAACACGCCAAGAAAGAATTGAACTTCAAAAGGAACTTTCTAAAGGTGTATACATGAATCCATATCCATTCAAACCAGAATTCCATGAAGCAGATATCGTGACAATTCCTACTTCTTACCAAACAGGATTAGTAGGCCGTATCTTAGCGGATGAAGTGGTTGTTGATGGAGAAGTTTTCGAATTGGGTCAAGTTTTAACTACTCAAGACGTAAACGTGCTCGCACAAGCTGAACAAGAAATCAAAGTTTATGCTGGATTGGTTGCAAAACCAGTTTTATTAACAGAAGAAAACTTTGATGCAGTCATGAACTATGGTCAACGTTTATACACATTAGCTCGTTTGACAAAAGCAAACGGCGCTGATTTAAGAAACGAAGATTTCGATACAATTGCTGCTCGTTATGAAATCGGTGTTTCCCCAGAACGCTTAGATTCCGCAACTTTATTCGATCTGAAGTCTCGTATGGCTCAAGGCGAAGTTTATGCATGGTTAGTCGGAGCTGCTGTTCAGGAAATCGATGTTCTTGATCAAAACGGTAACGTTTGCCACATTACTGGTAACGATCCATTTGCGAACATGCATACAGTGACAATTTCTGACATTTATGCATTCTTTGCTTATTCGCTAAACGTTATGGAAGGCGTTGGCGATACAGATGATATCGATATGTTAGGTAACCGTCGTATTCGTTCTGTAGGTGAACTGATTCAAAACCAATTCCGTATCGGTTTAAGCCGTATGGAACGTGTGGTTAAAGAAAGAATGTCCATCCAAGAAACTGATACGATCAACCCTAAAAAATTAACAAATATCCGTCCTTTAACTGCTGCAATTAAAGAGTTCTTCTCTTCTTCTCAGTTGTCACAGTTCATGGACCAACAAAACCCACTTGCTGAATTGACAAACAAACGTCGTATTTCTGCATTAGGTCCAGGTGGTTTAACAAGAGACCGTGCGGGCTTCGAAGTTCGTGACGTTCACTCTTCTCACTACGGAAGAATCTGTCCAATCGAAACACCTGAAGGACCAAACATCGGTTTGATTTCAAACTTAACAACTTACGCAAAAATCAACGAATATGGATTTATCCAAACTCCATATCGTCGTGTAAACCCAGACGGAACAGTTTCTGAAGAAGCGATCTACTTATCTGCTGATGAAGAAAGTGATTATGTTATCGCACAGGCCAACGAAGTTCGTGATGGTCGTTTAATCAACGATCGTGTCGTTGCTCGTAAAAACGGGGATACAGTAATCGCAGATAAATCTGAAGTAGAATTAGCCGACGTATCGCCAAAACAGATCGTCTCTGTAGCGACAGCTTGTATTCCATTCTTGGAAAACGATGACGCTTCTCGTGCCTTAATGGGTGCCAACATGCAACGTCAGGCTGTACCTCTTTTAAATCCACATTCTCCATTCGTTGGAACAGGTATCGAATATAAGATTGCTCGTGACTCCGGTGTCGGAATTGTTGCAAAAGAAGACGGAACAATTACTTACGTTGACTCTTTACGTATTATCAACACAGATAAAGACGGTAAAGAACATACTTATCACTTACGTAAATTCTCTCGTTCCAATGCGTCTACATGCATCAACCAAAAACCAATCGTTAAAGTTGGTGAAGAAGTTGAAGCTGGCGATATCCTTGCCGATGGACCATCTATGCAAAATGGGGAATTAGCGTTAGGACAAAACGTAACAATCGCCTACATGACTTGGTATGGTTACAACTATGAAGATGCCATCATCATGTCAGAACGTATGGTTAGCGATGACGTTTATACTTCTATTCACTTAGAGGAATACGACATCGACTGCCGTGATACAAAACTCGGGCCTGAAGAAATCACTCGTGATATTCCAAACGTAAGTGAAAGTGCATTACGTAAATTGGACGCAAACGGTGTCATCTTAAAAGGTTCTGAAGTTCACGAAAACGATATCCTTGTTGGTAAAGTTACACCAAAAGGACAATCTGAAGTTTCTCCAGAAGAAAAACTGTTGTTAGCAATCTTCGGTGAAAAATCACGTGAAGTTCGTGATAACTCCTTGAAAGTACCTCATGGTGGTGCTGGTATTGTTCATTCCACAAAAGTATTCAAACGTGGCGATGGATCTGACCTTCCACCTGGAGTAAATACTCGCGTTAAAGTTTATATTGCGCAAAAACGTAAAATTTCTGAAGGTGACAAAATGTCCGGTCGTCACGGTAACAAAGGTGTCATCTCCAAGATTCTGCCATTAGAAGATATGCCATTCATGCAAGATGGACGTCCAATCGACATCATCTTGAACCCATTCGGGGTACCTTCTCGTATGAACATCGGACAGATTCTGGAAATTCACTTAGGCTATGCAGCGAAAAAGTTGAATCAGAAATTCGCAACGCCAGTATTCGATGGTTTATCCAACGAAGACTTGGCAGATGTTATGAAAGAAGCACAAATGACATTTGATGGAAAACAAGTTCTTTACGATGGTCAAACAGGTCTGCCATTCGATGAACGTATTTCTGTCGGTGTAATGTACATGATCAAACTTGCTCACATGGTTGACGACAAATTGCACGCTCGTGCAACTGGACCATACTCCACAATTACGCAACAGCCATTAGGTGGTAAAGCGCAAAACGGTGGTCAGAGATTTGGGGAAATGGAAGTTTGGGCACTTGAAGCATATGGTGCATCTCATACTCTTCAAGAAATCCTCACAATCAAATCTGACGATATCCAAGGTCGTATTGAAACTTATGAAGCAATTACGAAAGGTAAAGATATTCCAGAACCAGGAATTCCAGAATCCTTCCGCGTATTGATCAACGAGTTACAAGGTTTAGCAATTGATGTCACTTTATTAGATGACAACAACAACCCAGTATCTTTAAACTTCTCTACGAAAAACGATGCGCCAGCTCGTGAAGATTTAAATGGTCTTGAAGCAAACGATCAAGAACCAGTTTTAGAAAATGATCTTGATGCAGAGGATATTGCAGATGGATTCGACATGCTCGATGAGTTTGACGAAGCTGCAGTGAATCTCGATCAGCTAGACGAACAAGAATTGGAGGATGAATAAATCGAATGTCAGTCAATAATTTCTCCTCAATTCAGGTTAAATTAGCTTCTCCGGAAACCATTGAAAAATGGTCTTACGGGGAAGTCCTCAAACCTGAAACGATCAACTACCGTTCACAGAAAGCTGAACGTGATGGTTTATTCTGCGAACGCATTTTCGGTCCAACAAAAGACTACGAATGTGCTTGTGGAAAATATAAAAAAATTAAACATTTCAATGGTGTGAAATGTGAACGTTGCGGTGTTGAAATCACGAAGAGTTCTGTTCGCCGTGAACGTATGGGTCACATCCACCTTGCTGCTCCAGTTGCACATATTTGGTACTTACGTGGTATTCCATCTCGTATGGCATTACTGCTTGACTTAACACCAAAGCAATTGGAAGAAGTTGTATACTTTGTAAGCTATGTTGTTACAGATCCAATGGAATCTGGATTGGCTTACAAACAGATTCTTTCTGAACGTGAATTCCGTGAAAACCAGGCTACTTATGGTCCTCTTGGATTTAAAGCAAAAACTGGTGCTGAAGCAGTGTTAGAACTGTTACAGAACGTGAATTTAGATGAAGAATATGCAGCAGTAGAAGAACAATTGGAAAAAGCAACTGGTGAAAAACGTAAGAAAATGATCAAACGTTTGGACACAATCAATGCGTTCCGCCATTCCGACAACAAGCCAGAATGGATGATTCTTCAAAATATTCCAGTTATACCACCAGATTTACGACCAATGTTACAGTTGGATGGTGGACGTTTTGCGACAAGTGATTTGAACGACTTATACCGTCGTGTTATCACACGTAATAACCGTTTGAAAAAACTGTTAGATCTTGGTACTCCAAACATCATCGTTCAAAACGAAAAACGTATGTTACAGGAAGCTGTTGATGCCTTGATCGACAATGGACGTCGTTCCAAACCAATCACTGGTGCTGGTGGACGTGCATTAAAATCACTGTCTCACTCCTTAAAAGGTAAACAAGGACGTTTCCGTCAGAACTTGTTAGGTAAACGTGTTGACTTCTCTGGACGTTCCGTAATCGCGGTTGGACCAGATTTAAAGATGTATCAATGCGGTATTCCACGTGAAATGGCAATCAACTTATTCAAACCATTCGTAATTAACGAAATGGTGAATTCGGAAGTTGTCACAAATGCAAAACAAGCCGAAAAAATGATTGAAGCCCGTGATGAAAAAATCTGGCCAATCGTTGAAAAAGTAATCGAAGGATATCCTGTATTACTGAACCGTGCCCCTACACTGCACCGTTTAGGTATTCAGGCGTTCATTCCAAAATTAGTTGAAGGACGTGCAATGCGTCTGCACCCACTTGTATGTACAGCGTTCAACGCCGACTTCGATGGTGACCAGATGGCGATTCACGTACCATTATCTGAAGAAGCTCGTGCCGAAGCATTAGTTATGATGTTAGGTAGCCATAACATCCTCGGTCCAAAAGACGGTAAACCTATCGTTACTCCTGGTCAGGACATGGTTATGGGTAACTTCTATTTGACAATGGAAGAAACTAAAGAAGAACTGCTTGAAGAAGCTGAACGTTACCGTCAAGCTGGCGTTGAAAAAGAAGCCAAAACTTGGGAACGTTATGCGAATGCGGAAGGTACAGTATATGCCAATATCGATGAAGTTATGTTGGCTTACAAAACTGGATTAGTGCACTTACACTCTCGTATCGCATTACCAGTATCCGGATTAAACAAAGAATCAATTGGACCAGAACATGCTGATGATTTACTGGCAACAACTGTTGGTAAAATCATTTTCAACGGAATGTTCCCAAGTGATTTCCCATACTTAAACGAAGTGTCTAAAGAAAACTTCGAAAAAACACCAGACCGTTACTTCATTCAACCAGGTACTGATGTTAAAAAATTCATTGCCCAACTGCCTACAGTTGATGCGGTGAAGAAAAAAGACTTAGGTAAAGTCATTGCCGAAGTATTTAAACGATACAAAGTTGATGATGTTGCTGAAATCTTAGACGAAATCAAATCCCTCGGATTTAAATATTCCACAGTTGCCGGAATTACCGTTGCACTGTCCGACATCGAAGTTGCCCCTAACAAAGAAATGCATATCGAAGAAGGTCGTGAAAAAGCGGATCAATTGAAACATTTACAACAAAAAGGTCTGCTCACGATGGAAGAATGGGAACGTCACCTCAATAAATTATGGGCTGATGTTAAAGATGACATCGTTGAAGAATTGATGGCAAACTTACCACGTAAAAACCCAATCAACATGATGGCGACTTCTGGAGCCCGTGGTAATACGTCCAACTTTACTCAGTTAGCCGGAATGCGTGGTCTGATGGCTCGTCCGGCAAAAGGTAAATCTCGTGCTGGTGAATATGTACCATCCATCATCGAGGTTCCTATCTACTCTTGCTTCCGTGAAGGTCTGAACGTATCCGAGTTCTTTATTTCCACGCACGGTGTGCGTAAAGGGTTAACCGATACAGCCTTAAAAACTGCTGAATCTGGTTACTTAACTCGTCGTTTAGTTGACGTTGCGCAAGATGTCATCATTAAAGAAGACGATTGCGGAACAGATAAAGGTTTCTGGGTTGAAGATCTTGTTGATCGTAAAACAAACACAGTAATCGAAGGATTATATGACCGCCTTGTTGGACGTTATTCCAAACAAGATGTTCTGAATCCAACAACAGGTGAATTGATTATCGAATCTGATACTTACATGACAGAAGCGATTGCGAAACAAATCGTTGATGCTGGTGTAACAGGCTTATATATTCGTTCACCATTTACATGCAAATCCACAAACGGAATTTGCGTAAAATGTTACGGTAAAAACATGGCAACAGGTAAGGTTGTCGAAGTGGGTGAAGCTGTTGGTACAATGGCTGCGCAATCCATTGGTGAACCTGGTACTCAGCTGACCATGCGTACGTTCCATACCGGTGGGGTAGCCGGTGGTGACGGTGGGGATATCACTCAAGGTCTTCCTCGTGTCGAAGAACTTTTCGAAGCACGTCATCCAAAAGGTGTTGCGGTTATCGCACAAATCACTGGTGAAATTGTTTCAATCAAACGTATTGATGGAACAATGCGCCAAGAAGTTATTATTAAAAACGAAACAGAATCTGTTTCTCACAAAATCAATGCCAACCAGACTCTGCGCCCATGGGTTGCTGTAGGTCAGGAAATTGAAGCGGGTCAACCATTAACTGAAGGTCCATTGGATCCAAAAGAATTGCTTGCTGTTGCTGGTGTTAACCAAGTACAAAACTACATTCTTAAAGAAGTTAAAAAGGTTTACCAATCTCAAGGTATCGAAATTTCCGATAAACACTTGGAAGTTATGATTCGTCAGATGATGAAAAAAGTAATCATCACTGATCCAGGAGACACAGATCTAAATGTTGGTGTACAACTTTCCCTCAACAACATTACGCAAATCAACCGTAATGCATTATTGAACGGAAAAACACCAGCTACATTCCAACCAATTCTGTTGGGTATTTCTAAATCTTCCGTTGAAACGGATTCCTTCCTTTCCGCTGCGTCCTTCCAGGAAACAACGAAAGTACTTACTGATGCAACAATTAAAGGTAAAGTGGATCACCTCATTGGTCTGAAAGAAAACGTTATTATCGGTAAATTAATTCCAGCAGGTACTGGATGCAAAGGCGATCGTCAACAAAACGAAGAAGTTCGTCGTATGGCTGAACGTTTACGTGCAAAACGTCGTTCCCGTCAGATCGAACAGCATCATGACACAAGCTTTGAACAGTTTGCGAATGTTGCCTCCACTGGTTCTACAACACCAGATATTCTGATGCCAGAAACAGTTGAAGATCAGTCTGTTCTCGAAAATGATTCTATCTTAAATGATCCAGAACGTTTCGCTGAACAATTAGAACACTTAGATTCTTTGAAAGATTCTAAACGCTAGTATCTACCCATTTATCAATCAACAAGGAGCTCTTCATATTGAGGGCTCCTTTTGTCTTTGTATGAAATGCGATTTTAATAAAACAAAAAAGACGATTATGTGCTTAACATAAAGCAATAATCGTCTTTTTAATCTGTTTGATGAGTGGAAAGCTTTTGCGGTGTTTATTTATGTTTCTGAATAGGGAAAAGTCTTTTTTAAAAATTTGGATCCACAGGAGCATTTAGTCCGGCTTCTAAATATTTCTTTTCTAATTCAGGCATATTTTCGAGGATTTCGATTTGTTCAGAAGTTAAATTTTCGCCATTTTGAAGGAAAATTTCTGCAAAACCGGATCTTTCTTTGTTTGCATCTTCTTGTGCTGCTGGCGGGGTATCTACGATTTCTTTTTGCTTTTCGGCGGAATTATCATGATTCTGTTGGAAATTTTCTGCAGATACGGAATTATGGTTTGTTTTCAACTTAGAGAACACAATACTCATAGCAGAAACACTCAGGATCACAGCAGCTGATCCCATTAAAATAGCATTTCGTTTTTTCATAATATCTCCTTTCTAGAGTAGTAAAACCTTCTCTATAAACAGTTTAACAATCTTTTGTGAAAAAAACGCTGTGGTTTATTTTAGATGAAATGATGTTTATGCATGGGACTAATTTACAGATGCAAAGATCTTAGAGGTATAGGTGGAATATTTTGAATCATTCAACAAAAAAGATTCTCTATCATAAGAGTAGAAAGACTCAAATGTAAAGAGAATCTGTTTGTTTGAATTTGATGTGAATATAAGTACTGGCTATAGCAGTTGAATGTTTGCTTCTTTACAAGCTTTACGCATATCCTCTGGCCATAAAGAAGCTTGAACTTCACCAACATGCGCTTTTTTCAACAACAACATACATAGACGAGATTGTCCAATCCCGCCACCAATGGTGTAAGGTAATTCACAATTTAAAATTTTCTTGTGGAAAGGCAATTGTTCACGATCAGTTGCATGTTCTTTGACGAGCTGTTCATGGAGACTGTTTTCATCGACACGAATGCCCATACTCGAAATTTCCATTGCAGCTTGCAGTGGTTCGTACCAGAACAAGATATCTCCATTGAGTTTCCAGTCATCATAGTCAGGGGAACGACCATCATGCTTTTCGCCATTGCTTAAACGATCACCGATCTGCATGACAAAGACTGCGCCATATTTTTTACAAGCGGCGTTTTCTCGTTCTTTCGCTGTTAAATCAGGGTATTCATCTAACAATTGTTGAGAAGTCAAAAAAGTGATGCTTTCTGGAAGCTTGTTGACTGCTTGTGGGTATTTGTACCAAACTTCGTGTTCCATGTGTTTGATTACTTTGAAAATCTGTTCAACATGGGCTTTGAGTGTTTCGATCGTTCTCTCTTCTTTTGTGATGACTTTTTCCCAGTCCCATTGATCCACATAAGAGGAGTGAATGTTATCGAGCTCTTCATCTTTGCGGATGGCGTTCATGTTGGTATATAAACCTTCACCAGGTTTAAATCCGTATTCGCCTAATGCGTTACGTTTCCATTTTGCCAGAGAGTGAACAACTTCAATTTGTTCATCGCCAATAGATGCCATCGTAAAATGAACAGGAGTTTCGGTTCCGTTTAAGTTATCGTTTAAACCGGAAGATTTTGTAACGTATAAAGGCGCAGAAATACGTTCTAAGTGCATTTCTTTTCCAAATTCATGTTGGAATGTATCACGGATATATTTAATCGCTTGTTGTGTCTCACGAATTGTTAAGACAGGATCATAGTTTTTTGGAATCGTTAATTTCATAAGACTACCTCCTTCTGAAAGTAATGTAAATCTTGAAAAATACTGAAAGAGTATACCACAAGATTAAGGTAAGAGCCTTCCTTTGTGTTCATTGTTTAGATACTTACTTGAAAAATGTCTGTTTTTGTAAAGTTCAAGCAGGCGAAATCGAAACGGTGTAATTCAAGATTGGAAATGGGATCTATCCAATGCATGACAATAAATAAAAATAAAAGTAAATCAAATATATTTATCTTTTTGACTAAAAAATGGTGGAATCCGGACAAGATTTATCGTTTTGTCAAAAGAGAATTTATTTTAAATTTAAATGGAATTAAGATGAGAAGTCGAATAAGAGAGAAAAAGGGGAGGAGAATAGAGCATGGAAATGAAGCTTCGCAATACGGATGTCACGTTGATGACAAAAGGTCCCATTGCTAAACAAATGATCGCATTTGCGATTCCAATATTTTTAGGACAATTATTTCAACAGTTGTATAACACGGTAGACACACTCATTGTAGGAAACGTTCTTGGAGCACACGCTTTAGCAGCGGTAGCCTCTTCGGGGAATTTAATTCTACTTTTGGTTGGCTTTTTCAACGGTGTTTCAATGGGGGCATCTGTTGTTATTTCGCAATGTTTTGGAGCGGGTCAACATAATAAATTATCGAGAACGATCCATACGACAGTTGCGGCGGGTATTTTGATTTCAATTGTCCTTGCTGTATTAGGACGATGGTTATCACCATTGATTTTAGTTTGGATGGATACACCGGCAGAAGTTTTAAGTTTGAGTAATGAATATTTCGAAATTTACTTCACAGGAATTGCCGGCTTAGTTCTTTACAATATGTTGTCGGGTATTTTAAGAGCGGTTGGGGACTCTCGTCATCCACTTTATTATTTGATTGTTTCTTCTGTTTTAAATGTGGTGCTCGACTTATATTTTATTTCGGTATTAAATTGGGGAGTTGCCGGAGCTGCAATCGCTACAGTAATCGCCCAAGCTTTTTCAGCACTTTTGGCGTTTTGGACTTTGTTACGAGTAGACGGAAGTCATCGAATTGAATTGAAAAAGATTCGCTTTTATGGGGATGAATTAAAAGAAATCATTCGTTTTGGGATTCCTACAGGTGTACAAAACTCCATTATTTCGTTGGCAAACGTCATCGTTCAATCCAATATTAACCAATTTGGTTCTTTAGCAATGGCCGGTTGTGGAGCTTATTCCAAACTTGAAGGATTTGCATTCTTGCCCATTATGTCGTTTAGTTTAGCCATTTCGACATTCGTTGGACAAAACCTAGGGGCACGAGAAATAGATCGAGCACAAAAAGGAGCACGCTTTGGCGTATGGTGTTGTGTATTGATGGCGGAATTGATCGGAATTATTTTCTTTATCTTTGCGCCACAACTCACTGCTTGGTTTGATCGCAATCCAGATGTAATCGCATATGGTGTAGGACGAGCCCGCAACAACGCTTTGTTTTATTGCTTATTGGCTTATTCACACGCGATTAGTGCGGTATGTCGAGGTGGGGGAAAACCAGCAGTTCCAATGTATGTGATGATTATCTTCTGGTGCATTATCCGTGTTTCATTTTTGTATATCACAGCACCACTAAATAATATTCAATTTGTTTATTGGGTTTATCCATTAACGTGGTCGCTATCGTCCATTTTCTTTGCCTGGTATTATCATAAAAAGAAATGGCTGGATCCAATTCGCATGGCACTTGGACAAAAAGAAAACTAAACTCGCAATTTGTATAGAAAAACGATCGAGAATAGAAGGAAATTGAAAAACTTCTTTTCTCGATTTTTATTTTCGTTGTTTGAAACAAAAACTCCGCTTTCTTAAAAATGTAAGGTTTTCAACAGTTTTCATTGAGTTCCGTTTAAATCAGCCGTGTTTTATTGCACGAGGATATTGAAAAGTGTAAGTTAAAAAGAAAATAGAGAAAAATTCAAAGGAGTTTAAAATATGGAAATTCGTTTTGAACCTCGTCAGGTCTTGAAGAAAAAACCACAAGGACCTCTCGGATTTGGTAAATACTATACAGATTATATGTTTATGTGCGATTGGGATGCTGACCAAGGAGGTTTCCACGATGCGCGCATTATTCCTTTTGGACCGATCGAATTAGATCCAGCAACGATGGTACTACACTATGCGCAAGAAACATTTGAAGGGTTAAAGGCATATCGAACAGCTGACAATAAAATTCAATTATTCCGTCCAGAAAAGAATGCCAAACGTTTCGCTAATTCTAATGAACGTTTATCAATGCCTCAAGTTCCAGAAGAATTCTTCGTGCAAGCGATTCGGGAATTGGTTAAAGTCGAAAAAGATTGGGTCCCTCAAAATGAGGGAGAGTCACTCTATATTCGTCCGTTTATGTTTGCCTCGGAAAGCGCAGTCGGGGTGCATCCGGCTGTTTCCTATAAATTTATGATCATTCTTTCTCCAGTAGGCGCTTATTACCCACAAGGAATGGCACCAGTAAAAATCTGGGTTGAAGATGATTATATTCGTGCGGCACCAGGTGGAACTGGTTTTACAAAATGCGGTGGTAACTATGCGGGAAGTTTGAAAGCCCAAGAAAAAGCAGAAGAAAAAGGCTATACCCAAGTGTTATGGCTCGATGGCGTACACAAAAAATATGTTGAAGAAGTCGGAAGTATGAACGTCATGTTCTTAATCGACAACGAAGTTTGGACAGCGCCAATCGATGGAACGGTATTACCTGGGGTAACACGAGATTCAATTTTGCATTTGTTATCTGATTGGGGATATACAATCCGTGAAGAACATCTTGCGATTGATGATTTGATGGCGGCAGCGCAAGATGGCCGTTTACAAGAAGCTTGGGGAACTGGAACAGCTGCCGTTATTTCACCAATTGGTGAGCTGTACTATAAAGGAACAGCTACCCAAATTAACGATTTTAAAACAGGAGAATTAACTCAAAAACTGTATGACACATTGACTGGCATTCAGTGGGGAAAATTAGAAGATCCATATCATTGGACACAAGTTGTTGAATAATCATGGAGAAAGAAAGCTTGGCTGAAACCAAGCTTTTTCTTTGAGCTATAAACGGCAAATCAAAATAAAATTGTAAGCGATTGGCCATCATTAGAGGAAATTGATGGATAGAAATTAAATGTGTACTGCGAGTGAAATTGATTTGAAGTGTAGTTTGGGGTACACTTTGGACAGAGGCAAATTTATGAATCCAATTTTAAAAGAACTTACCGGAATTGAAGGTAAAAAACACATCGTTACTTCTATTGAATACGATACTCCGACTGAAAAAAGTCAGGATGTTGTCTTCGATTCTGTGCGCGACATTTTAAGTAATGGTCTAGATCATTTTTCTAAGATCACATTTGATGTAGAGCCAGATGGAAGCAAAGTAAAAGTAGAAGTTACTGAAAACAAAATGTAGAAACAAAGCGCCTGTAATCGAAACAGGCGCATTTTTTTGCCTATGAAATAGAAGATTCAACATGAAAATTCTTACGACAAACTTAGGGAACTCTTAAATTTTACAATCTTTTCACATATCCTTAAAAATCGCTTGATTCAAATAAAGTCTTTGCTAACATAAGGAACGGTATAAGAAAATTAGCCTTTTTTTATGCGCTCTTAATCTTTGTATTTTTAGCGTAAAACCGAAATGAATTGAACCTTTGAATGCAAATGCATTCGCTGTTGAAAATAGATGAAATCAAAATTGAGGAGGGGATTTACATGTGGATTTTAATTGGAACTTTGATTTATATCGTTTTCTGGTTAACTTGTATCGCGGCTTATGGAGTGCACTATTTGTCCGACACGATTCAAATTACAAGTTTTACCCAGGTCATTTATACATTAACAGCCGGAACTGAGGGGGCTGAAGGAACAATTGGTTCAGCAATCAGCGGATTTTTCCAATCGTATTGGCTCGTGTTAATTATTGGGACAGCAATTTTTGCTTATTACATTTATTTATGTATTCAAAATCAAAAAGCAAAAAAAGCCGGAATCCCTTTCTTTAAAGAAACAAAAACGCAACGTGTTTTCTATTGCTCTGTTGTCGGGGCGGCAGTCATCGTCACAAGTTTATTTGGAACGCAACTTTATCAAGGTTGGCAAGTCTTAGGGGTTGGCGATTATTTAGAAAATGTGAATCGTGAATCAACAATTTACGATGAAAACTTTATTGAACCGGATTCAGTCAATATCAAATTCCCACAAAAGAAGAAAAATTTAATTCATATCGTCATTGAATCGATGGAATCTTCCTATACTTCTCACGAAAATGGCGGTGGATATGACAACGATTTAATCCCGGGATTATATCAACTTGCTAAAGAAGGAACAGACTTTTCAGCACCAGGAACAAAAGAACTCAATGGAGCAATCGTAACCGCAAACTCCGGATGGACAGTTGCCGGTTTAGTTGCGATGAGTGCTGCTGTACCATTAAATGTTGGGAATGGTGATTTTAACCGTAACTTCAACGACAAAGATAAATTCATGCCACACTTAATTACGATGGGCGATATCCTTGAAGATCATGGATATTCCAATTATTTCATGTGTGGATCCGATGCATCCTTTGCCGGACGTCGAAACTATTATCAACAACACGGTGATTATGAAATTTTAGATCATCGTCAGGCCATGAAAGAAAAAGCAATCCCAGAAGGATATTCCGTATGGTGGGGTTTTGAAGATAAAAAACTCTTTAGTTGGGCAGAAAAGAAATTGGGTCAAATTTCGAAAAAGAATGAACCATTTAACTTTACTGTTTTAACAGCGGATACGCATTTCCCAGAAGGATATCCTTGTGATCTTTGTAAAGACGAATTTGATAGCCAATATGAAAACGTTGTTGCTTGTACTGATCGACAAGTGACTGAGTTTGTTCGTTGGATTCAAAAACAAGACTTTTATGAAGATACGACAATTGTGATTAGTGGTGACCACTATAGTATGGATGGTTCTGTCGCAAAAACGACAGGTGCAGATTATGACCGTCGTGCTTATGCAATTGTTTTAAATGGACCAGAATATACATTAAATAAAACAAGAGAATTCTGTACACTCGATTTATATCCAACCATTATGGAAGCTTTAGGCATCCAAATTGAAGGACATCGTTTAGGTTTAGGAACAAGCTTATATTCAAATGTCGATACTTTAATCGAAAAAATGGGTGAGCTTGGTTTAAATGCCGAATTAGTAGCGGATTCTAGCTACTACAACAAGGTCATTATGAGTGGTGACCAAACAGAAGTTACGGATAAAAAAGAAGATCCAAAACCAAAACCAGAAGATAAAGAACCAGAAGAACAAAAGGAACAAGAGGTTTACGAACAAGTTCAAACGAACCAAAATATTCAAGCCGCTGTTCCACCATATTATCAACCAACGGTACCTTGGCCAGATCAAGGCTATGCGCCAGTGAATCCAGAAACTCCAGCAGATCCAAATGCAGGTAGCGAAGTGCCAACAGATCCAAACGCTGGAACTGAAGTGCCAACAGATCCAAATGCGGGAACAGAACCCCCAATCGATCCAGGAGCAGGAAGTGAAGTGCCAAATCTTCCGGAAACTCCAATTGATCCAGGAGTAAATCAGGAAGTACCACCAGTGATGCCACCAACAGATCAAACTGTGCCACAAACGCCACCGGCTACACCAGAACCACCACAAGGTGAAGTTGTTCCTGAATAAATTCAATTCAAAAATAAGCCAGTAGAAATGGACTAGATTCATTTCACTGGCTTTTTTTTATAGGTGCAAGCAAGACGTGAATTAGAAATATTTTCATTTAAATGAAGTTATAAAAATAAAAAATATGCAATTCATGAAAAAAAACAAAAAATAGCAAGATTATTTAGTTCTTTGTGAATTTGAATGGTGAAAATTTTGAAGAATTATTTTGCTGTTTCGAGAACATATAGCGAATATTCTATGGCTTTTGCCAACTTGTTCATAGAAAAAAGGCAAAGAGATCTTTCGATTTGCAAACCGAGTGAAGAATATTTCACAGAAAGAAAACAATCAGAAATGTAACAAACTGCAATGATATTGAAAAATTAATGAAAAATATTCGAACATTGATTGAAGCCAAATTCTAGCTGTGATATAAGAAGCATAATCATTTTTGAAAAGGAAGATTAATATGAAAAAGAACGGTGCACAAATTATCATCGAGACACTGTTAGAACAAGATGTCGATACTGTATTTGGATATCCAGGTGGTCAAGTCCTCGATTTATATGATGCCCTCTACGAATATCGTGACCGTTTGACCCATGTATTAAGTTCTCATGAACAACATGCATGTCATGCTGCGGATGGATATTTTCGGGCTACAGGGAAAACGGGTGTTGTTATTGCGACATCTGGTCCGGGTGCGACGAACTTAGTGACGGGAATTGCAACGGCTTATCTTGATTCAGTCCCTTTAGTTGCGATTACAGGAAACGTATCGACAAGTCTAATTGGTCGAGATTCATTCCAAGAAGTCGATATTACCGGAGTCACTTTACCGGTCACAAAACACAATTTTATCGTCCATACGATAGAAGACTTAGCGCCAATTTTGCACACCGCCTTTGAAATTGCTCGATCCGGTCGTCCAGGTCCAGTTTTAGTCGATGTGCCCAAAGATATTCAACAAACAGTCATTGACTATGAGCCTTTGGGAAAAGCAAAAAAAGCTCAAGAAAAACCGGTGAATGAATATCAAATGAGCAAAGCAGTAAAAATGATCAATGAAGCGCAACGACCATTTATTTATATCGGTGGTGGATCTTTGGGGGCAGAAGTTTCTGAAGAAATTATGCAACTCGCAGATAAAATTGATGCACCAATTGGTTCGACTTTAATGGGGCTTTCTTGCATCCCGACAACATGTGAACGCTTTTTAGGAATGCAGGGAATGCATGGTCATTATGCCTCATCAATGGCCCAAAATGAATGTGACTTAATCATTTCAATTGGTTGTCGTTTCTCCGATCGGGCAACAGGAAATGTTCGTAAATATGCAAAACAAGCGAAGATTTTACAATTAGATATCGACGCAGCAGAACTGAATAAAAATATTACGGTTGATTTAGGATTGGCAGGAGACATTCATGATGCAGTGGTGCGATTGATTGATCAAGTGGATCAACAAAACCATACCGAATGGCATGAGCGGGTTGAACATTTAAAACGCCAAGAACAAATTCAACAGGATCAAATGTTGCAACCGCATCGTTTAACGCCACAGGCATTAATTAATGAAATTGCTAAATATACTGAAGAGAGTACCCCAATCGCAACCGATGTTGGACAACATCAAATGTGGGTCGCGCAATCTTATCCATTCCAAAAACCAAGAACATTCATTTCTTCTGGTGGTTTAGGAACAATGGGATTTGGTTTAGGCGCAGCGATTGGTGCGGCGTTTGGTTCGAAAAAAAGAACGATTCTCTTTACTGGTGATGGTAGCTTTGGCATGAACTTAAACGAACTAGCCACATTAAAAACAACAGGGGCACCAGTCGTGATCGTCGTCTTTAACAATGGTGTATTAGGAATGGTTCGGCAGTGGCAAACGCTGTTTTATAATCAACACTATTCCAATACTGATTTACAAGAACGCCAAAGCGATTTTGCGAAGATTGCCGAAGCGTTTGGTATACCTGGCTTTAAGATTCATACGCTAGATGAGTTGTCTGAACAAGTCGCTAAAGCAATGGCGAAGTCCGGTCCAGTCTTGATTGATGTAACGATTGACCCAGATGAATTTGTATTACCGATGCTTCCACCTGGAGGCAGCATGGATGATATTATCACCCTGCGGGAGGAAATCTGATGGAACGTTTTGAGATCGCTTGTTTAGTGGATAACTCAGCGGGTGTATTGACTCGTGTCTCTAGCTTATTTACACGTCGTGGTTTCAATATTAACTCTTTAACCGTTGGTGCAACGGAAGACCCTAACTATTCACGAATCACGATTTCCGTCAATGGAGATGAGAAAATTCGTTCGCAATGTGTCAAACAGTTAAGAAAGCTTTATAACGTCAAACACGTCAAAGAAATGATTCCCGAAGATCGAGTAAGCCGCGAACTTGCTTTGATTAAACTGAAAAACACACCGGAAACACGTCCGGAAATCGTTAGTGCAGTAGATATATTCCGCTGTAAGATTGTCGACTTCTCCCCGAATACGCTCTGTGTTGAAATTACGGGAGAGTCTTCTAAAATCGATGCCTTTTTAACGGTTGTTGCCCCTTATGGCATTTTAGAAATGAGCCGAACAGGTGTCGTTGCTTTACAAAGAGGTTGTCATTATCTCAGTGATGATGTCCCCGAAGAATCCGCTTTAATGGAAGTCAACAAAGCTGCTATCGTTTTACGATAAACAAGAGAAGCTGCTTTGTTAGATAGAAAATGGAATATAAGGAATACCTTAAAAGGAGAACAGAAAATGGAAAACAGAATCTTCTATGAACAAGACTGCGATTTAAATCGCTTAAATGGGAAAAAAATCGCCATCATCGGTTATGGATCTCAAGGACATGCCCATGCATTGAACCTTCGTGATTCAGGATGCGATGTTGTGATCGGTCTTTATCCAGGAAGTAAATCAGCTCAAAAAGCAAAAGAACAAGGATTTGAAGTATTATCCGTTGGTGAAGCGACTAAAGTTGCAGATATCGTGATGGTTTTAATTCCAGATGAAAAACAAAAAGCCGTTTATCGTGCTGAAATCGAACCAAACTTAACGGCTGGAAAAACAATTGCTTTTGCGCATGGCTTCAATATCCACTTTGCTCAAATCGTTGCGCCAAAAGATGTGAACGTCATCATGATTGCACCAAAAGGTCCAGGTCATACAGTTCGTAGCGAATATCAAGTGGGAAAAGGTGTTCCATCCTTAATTGCAGTTGAACAAGATGCAACTGGCGATGCATGGGAATTAGGCCTTGCTTATGCAGCTGGAATTGGTGCTAGCCGCGCTGGGGTATTAGAAACAACTTTCCGTACAGAAACAGAAACTGACCTGTTTGGTGAACAAGCCGTTCTTTGTGGTGGAGTTTGCGCATTGATGCAAGCTGGTTTTGAAACATTAGTAGAGGCTGGCTATGATCCACGTAATGCCTACTTTGAATGTATTCATGAAATGAAACTGATCGTTGACTTAATCTATCAGTCTGGATTTGAAGGAATGCGTTATTCCATTTCTAACACAGCTGAATATGGAGATTACATCACTGGCGAAAAAATCATTACTGACGATACAAAACTGGCAATGAAGAAAATTCTGAAAGATATCCAAGATGGAACATTCGCCAAAGATTTCTTGTTAGATATGTCTGAAGCAGGTGGTCAAGCTCACTTTAAAGCCATGAGAAAACGTGCTGCTGAACATCCAAGCTCTAAAGTTGGAGAGGAAATCCGCAAGCTTTATTCTTGGGCTGACGAAGATAAACTCGTAAATAACTAATTAAACGAAATCAAGATCGAAATGAAATGTCATTTCGATATCGAGTGAACGTGAAGAAAAAACTGCTATCGAATATCTTAGATATCGCTAGCAGTTTTTCTGTTTATATCTGTTAAAACTAGCGGTTTTCGCTTTAAAAATGACTTTGTTGATCAAGTTGTAAAACCGAAAGAAAAGAAGATGGTCTGGCAATGTTGTAAAATAAACATAATTGTTACAGAAAACTGAAAGGTAAAATTTGAGTATACCTATCCATCAATGAACAAGAAGAGGATTGAATGATGAAAAGTGATGAAATGAAAAAAGGGTTGGAAAAGGCACCCCAACGAAGCCTTCTTCATGCATTAGGATTAACTCAAGAAGAAATTGATCGCCCATTAGTTGGCATCGTTTCAAGCTGGAATGAAATCGTTCCAGGCCATATGAATTTAGACAAAATCACCGAAGCGGTTAAAATGGGCGTTTCGATGGCTGGTGGGACACCAATTGTTTTTCCAGCGATTGCTGTATGTGATGGCATTGCGATGGGACATAATGGAATGCGTTATTCTTTAGTTACTCGTGACTTGATTGCGGATTCAACTGAATCGATGGCTCTTGCGCATGCCTTTGATGCATTAGTGATGATTCCAAACTGTGATAAAAACGTTCCTGGCTTATTAATGGCAGCAGCACGTTTGAATTTACCAACGATTTTCGTTTCGGGTGGACCGATGTTAGCGGGACGAATTGATAATCATAAAACATCTTTATCGAGTATGTTTGAAGCAGTGGGAGCATATAAAGCCGGAAAAATCGATGAAGCAAAATTACGCGAATATGAATTGAACACTTGCCCATCTTGTGGGTCATGTTCGGGAATGTATACCGCAAACTCTCACAACTGTTTATCAGAAGTGTTAGGAATGGCCCTAAAAGGAAACGGCACAATTCCAGCAGTTTATTCACGTCGTATTGAATTGGCTAAAAAAGCCGGCATGCAAGTGATGGAACTCGTTAAACGAAATATCCGTCCTCGCGACATTATGACCGAAGCGGCTTTTAAAAATGCGATTACAGCGGATATGGCTCTAGGATGTTCAACGAACTCGATGCTGCATTTACCTGCTATTGCGCATGAATGTGGGATTGCGATCGATTTAGAAGAAGTCAATCATATCTCGGAACGCACACCGAATCTATGCCATTTGGCACCAGCGGGACCAACGTATATGGAAGATCTCGATGTAGCAGGTGGCGTTTATGCTGTGCTTAAAGAATTAGAAGATGCGGGATTAATCGATGGCAGCACGATGACGGTAACGGGAAAAACGTTGCATGAAAATATCGAAAATGCGATTAACCTAGATCCAGAAGTCATCCGCCCACTGAATAATCCGTTTACGAAAACGGGTGGCTTAGCAGTACTTAAAGGAAACATCGCCCCACAGGGTTGCGTCGTAAAACGTTCAGCTGTCGCTAGCGAAATGTTGTGTCATACCGGACCGGCGATTGTATTTGATTCTGAAGAAGAAGCAATTGCGGGAATTTTTGGTGGCAAAGTAAAAGCGGGTGACGTTGTTGTAATCCGTTATGAAGGACCAGCAGGTGGACCGGGAATGCGTGAAATGTTAAGTCCAACTTCCGCTATTGCGGGTATGGGCTTAGATAAAGATGTCGCTTTGATTACTGATGGTCGCTTCTCTGGGGCAACACGTGGTGCAGCAATTGGCCATATTACGCCAGAAGCAGTAAAAGGTGGATTAATTGCTTATGTTAAAGATGGCGATCAAATCGCAATCAATATTCCTGAATATTCAATTGAATTATTAGTGGACGAACAAGAAATTGAAAAACGAAAAGCAGAAATGACAATCAAAGAAAAGAAAGATGTCACAGGCTATCTTAAACGTTATTCCAAACTTGTTTCAGGTGCAGATCAAGGAGCGACCTTGTCATGAGTGAAACGCTAGCTGATCGCTTGGAAAACTTAATTGTCTTCATGGGTCTTAATGAAGACCCCATCTTTAAAGCTTTTATTGATGTCTTGAAAGCAGATGAAGCGAGTTGTTATGCAAAAGCAGCTCGTTTCACAGGCTTATTGTATAAAGCAGGCTATGTGAGTTGGACGGATTATGTATTTGATCAAATCGACAATATGCCGACGTGTCTTTCTGATGCATATATTGAATCGGGTAGTATTCCAGAAAGAATGGTGAATATCGCAATGGACGAACTGAATTCGATTTCTCAAGCTTGTTCCATTACGCCCGATCAACTCGGCATTCGACGGGATTTATGGAGTGCTGAAGCGATTGACTTCCAAGCCGGATATTTAAATCGTTTGTTGATGATGGATCAAACGGGAATTGGAATTTTTGGTTTACACCACATGTTTCGCTTAAAACGCACAACTGATCTGGAATTAGTTCCAGTTGTGCATCCCGATCCCATCACAATGGATCAACTTTTTGGCTATGAAAGCCAACATCAAGCGATCATTGCGAATACAGAAGGATTATTAGCAGGAAAAATGGCGAGCAATTTGTTGTTATATGGCGATGCTGGAACAGGGAAATCAGCTTCGATTAAAGCAATCGCCAATCGTTATGCTAAAAAAGGTTTGCGCCTAATTGAGGTGGGAAAAGATCGAATTCCGATCTTACCTGAACTTTTAGATTTGATCGCTAAACAACCTTTAAAGTTCGTGATTTATATCGATGATTTATCCTTTAGCGAAGATGACGATTCTTTTGCCCAATTAAAGGCAGTATTAGAAGGATCGGTCAGTGCTAGAAGTGAGAATACAGTCATTTATGCGACAAGTAATCGACGTCATTTAGTCAAAGAGTCTTTCTCGGCAAGAACGGGCGATGACATGCATGTGCGCGACACACTGCAAGAAACACTTTCTTTGTCGCAACGATTTGGACAATGCATTTTCTTTGAAAAACCAAATGCTCAAGAATATCTCAACTTAATTCATCACATTGCGCAAGAATATGGAGTGGATGTAGATGAACAAGTTGAACAGCGCGCAAGTGCTTATGCGATTGCGCAAGGCGGACGTTCCCCTCGAATTGCCCGTCAGTTTATTGAAAATGAAATGATTCAAGCAAAGGAAGGGGAATAGAATAAAAGATGCTTTCACTTGAAACGATCTATCACGCCAAATATGTTTTAAAAGACATTATTCGGCAAACCGACTTAATTCCAGCACCTAAAATCAAATCGGGAGTTAACGTCTATTTAAAAACAGAAAACTTACAACATACGGGTTCATTTAAAATCCGTGGTGCTTCTTATAAAATTTCACAACTCTCTGAGGAAGAAAAACGTCATGGCGTTATTGCTTGTTCGGCGGGAAATCATGCCCAAGGAGTAGCTCTAGCGGCACAAAAATGTAATATCCCAGCAGTCATTTGTCTGCCAGAAGGCGCACCGATTTCCAAAGTCGAAGCGACAAGAGCATATGGTGCAGAAGTGGTTTTAGTGCCTGGAGTTTATGATGATGCGTATGCCAAAGCAATCTCTTTACGCGACGAAAAAGGCTATACATTTATTCACCCTTTCAATGATGAATTAGTCATTGCCGGTCAAGGAACAATTGGTTTAGAAATTTTAGATCAATTAGATAATGTGGATGCCGTTGTTGTTCCGATTGGTGGCGGAGGATTGATCTCCGGAGTTGCCTATGCGATTAAAACGCTACGTCCTGATGTAAAAGTGTATGGTGTCCAATCCGCAGGGGCGCCGAGTATGCTGAATTCTTTAGAGCATGAACAAATCACTTGTCTAGAACACGTGCAAACGATTGCGGATGGAATTAAAGTCAAAGAACCGGGAGATCATACATTTGATTTATGTCGCCAATACGTAGACCAAATTGTAACGGTGACAGATGATGAAGTAGCAGGTGCGATTTTAAAATTGATCGAAACGCAAAAGTTGATCACAGAAGGTGCAGGAGCCGTTTCGGTTGCGGCAGTGATGTACGATAAAATCCCAGTAGAAGGCAAAAATGTCGTTTGTATTTTATCCGGTGGGAATATTGACGTAACGATCTTATCTAAAGTCATCGAACGTGGTTTATTAAAAGCTGGGCGAAGTGATACGCTCGCTATTCAATTAGAAGATCGTCCGGGACAATTAGCAAAAGTGTCCAAATTGTTGGCATCTTTAAATGCGAATGTTGTCAGTGTATTCTATGATAAAGCAAGCGAAGGAAGTAACATCACAGATTGCGTATTGCGAATTAATATCGAAACCCGTGATGCCGATCATATTCGCGAAGTCCATCAAGCTTTAGCAGAAAATGGATTTTCATTACTCGATTAGTAAATTAAAAAGAAATGAGGAACAATATGAATAAAATTTCTACGCCAAATGCGCCAGCGGCAATCGGCCCTTATAGCCAGGCGATTTCAGTCAATGGATTTGTGTTTACTTCTGGACAAATCGCATTAGACCCAAAAACAGGCGAAGTTGTCGGAACAACAGTTGCTGAACAAACAGAACGCATTATGCAAAACCTAAAAGCGGTTTTAGAATGTGCAAACAGTGATTTTGATCATGCGATTAAAACAACGTGTTTTTTAGCCGATATGAATGATTTTTCGACTTTCAACGAAGTGTATGGCAAATACTTCACTTCTAAACCAGCACGCAGTTGCGTGGCGGTAAAAACTTTACCAAAAGGCGTACTTGCAGAAGTTGAAGTGATTGCTTTGGTCAAATAAGAAATAGAACAGATCCAATTGCGTAAGATTTGAATTGAACACAAATCTTACGCAATTTTTTTAATCGTATAAATCAGGCAAAGATAAAAGATAGAACAATCAGTTTTTGTGGAAAATGATAGGAATTATTCAATCAAAGTTAAAGTATTTTTAAGAATTAGATTTTATGATGGAACACATTAAATGGTGGATGACAAACAAAATCTAGCGATCAAACAAAAAGTCTGTAAGCGATTTGACTCAGGTCAAAATTAGATATTTTGTTGAGAAAACGAAGATGATAAAAATGTAATTATCCATTTCAAATCAAGGGATCTACAATAAGACATTATGAAAAAACGATGGAGAAAACACTTGTCCATTTGGACAGGTACGTGTGCATATATATTATTTTTGCTTGTGTGTATTCTTTTGTATGCGATTGACTACATTACCAATGTCATCCAAGTTGAGTCGTTTTCCCAGTTTTTATATACGATGCAAGTCGGTATGGGAGGCGCTTCGAATACGATTGTGCAAATTCTGCAAGGATTTGCGCAGACGTATTTAATTTGGATTATTATTGCAACGATTCTATATGCTTGTTTCTTGCATTTGTTCATTCAAGAAAAGCATGCGAAAAAGTCATATCGCTTCTCAAATACAGTTTTGACTTTAAATAGCGCAGCTTTAGTCGCATCGGTGATTACAGCTGGAACGTTAGTGTATCAAGTAAAACAAGGATATAAGGCGTTGAAAATCGATGAATATTTTGAAGAACAAAATATTGTTTCGACACTTTACGAGGATCATTATACGAAAACCGATTCTAGCCTTGTTCAGTTTCCCAAAAAGAAGAAAAATCTAATCTATATCTATTTGGAATCGATGGAATCAACGTATGCCGACAAAGAACACGGTGGTGAATTTGTTCAAAACTTGATTCCTCATCTGACTCAGTTGGCCAATGATAATGTTGATTTTAGTGAAAACGACTCTTTAATGATCAATGGCGGGCAAGTGACCAATAATACAAGTTGGACGGTTGCCGGTATGGTTGCCCAAACAAGTGGAACCCCACTTGGCGTATCCAACTCCAAATATAATCATTCATTTGATGAAGATATGTTATTTATGCCGAATGTGGTTAGCCTTGGCGATTTGCTCAAAGAACAAGGTTATTCCAACACATTGATGTGTGGTTCGGAAGCAAGCTATGCAGGGCGGGCTAATTATTTCCGCCAACATGGGGACTATACAATTCTCGATTTAAATGAAGCTCATGAATCGGGAAAATTGCCTAAGGACTACCATGAATGGTGGGGATTTGAAGATTCAAAACTGATCGAGTTTGCAAAAGAAGAAATCACAGAACTGGCTAAACAAGATCAACCTTTTAACTTCACGATGTTAACTGCAGATACGCATTTTAAAGATGGCTATTTGTGTGAAGATTGCCCAGATACGTTTGATGAGCAATATGAAAATGTGATTATGTGCTCAGATCAAAGAATTGCCGAATTTGTCCACTGGATTCAACAACAAGATTTCTATCAAGATACAGTCATTGTTTTAGCTGGAGATCATTTATCCATGGATGGATTGATCAATCAAGAGGTGGGTTTGGATTGTCAAAGAAAGACGTATTTTACCGTGATTAACGGGCCAGACTACATATTGAATAAAACTCGAAGCTACACGACACTAGATATTTTTCCGACCACTGTAGAGGCTTTAGGGGCCCAAATTGAAGGAGATCATTTAGGCTTGGGAACAAGTTTATATGCCGATGCTCCAACGTTAAGTGAAGAGTTTGGATTTGAATGGCTGAACAAACAAATCTCTTATCATAATGTTTGCTATGAACAGGAAATTATGGAGGGCGATGGTTTGGATGTCGATGGCAATGAGCATGAAGAAACCAATACGACATTATTGAGTTATTTCATGCCAAAGACTAAAACCGAACAACAATAAGCAATAAAAAGGACTCAAACAAGATTTAGTTTAGATCTTGATGAGTCCTTTTTTGTGTGTGAGGATTATTGATTTTTATTGGATGAATGATCATCGGTAGTACGAACGGCTTCTTCGATTTGATCTTCAAAAGAAGAGGAGGAAGACGAGCTAGATACGCGACGTAAAATTACGCCAATCAGTAAACATGCAATGCCGACATACAAAAAGATGGATTGAAGGTTGATCGCAAAAAGAAGTAAGCAAATACTAGCGGCTATATAAGCGCAAGTTGCAATCGTTTTTGAATATTTTGACATGTCATCATTATAACAAAGACCAAATGGGAAAAACGAAAAATGCATGAAATCATTAGAAGGTGGAGAAAAAGCTTGTGAATTCGATTTATTTTGAAAAAGGGATTAAGATAAGAGAAGATCTAGAAAAAAAGAATAAAAAAACGATGACTTGCGTCATCGTATAATATGCAATGGAGCAGGTGATGAGAATCGAACTCACGTAGTCAGCTTGGAAGGCTGAAGTTCTACCATTGAACTACACCTGCAAGATGGTGACTCGGCAGGGATTCGAACCCTGGACCCCTTGATTAAAAGTCAAGTGCTCTACCAACTGAGCTACCGAGTCATAAATGGTGCCGACTAGAGGACTTGAACCCCCAACCTACTGATTACAAGTCAGTTGCTCTACCAATTGAGCTAAGTCGGCGAATGGTGGAGGCTAACGGGCTCGAACCGCTGACCCTCTGCTTGTAAGGCAGATGCTCTCCCAACTGAGCTAAGCCTCCATTGCTTAAGTGCTAGGTCATTATAGCGGATTGTCGTATCAGATGCAAATGTTTTTTTAACTTTTTTTATCTGACTGCCTTTTGCCTTAACAACGAGGGTTATTATCGCATATAGATTTTAAAATGCAAGAGGAAATTTATATTTTTTTAAATTTTTTTATGGACAATAACGATCGCGAATTAGAGGGGAGTGAGAGGCATTTTGTATTCTTTCTCGTCTGCGAGATAAAATTGCTGGATCAGGAAAAAATAAAAAAAGACTTGAGAAATCTCAAGCCGACGGGCTGCATAAGCAGCAAGATCAAATATATACGAATGGAACAAGTGTATTGATCGTTTGTTTGTTCCATGGGTTTAACAAGATGGTGACTCGGCAGGGATTCGAACCCTGGACCCCTTGATTAAAAGTCAAGTGCTCTACCAACTGAGCTACCGAGTCATAAATGGTGCCGACTAGAGGACTTGAACCCCCAACCTACTGATTACAAGTCAGTTGCTCTACCAATTGAGCTAAGTCGGCGAATGGTGGAGGCTAACGGGCTCGAACCGCTGACCCTCTGCTTGTAAGGCAGATGCTCTCCCAACTGAGCTAAGCCTCCATCGCTTAAGTGCCTGATCATAATAACTGAAATCATTGTGCAATGCAAGTAAATATTTCAAAAAAATTAAAATTTTTTTATTCGCCTATTGAGCCTTAAAATGGAGGAAATAAATCGCAAGCTTTTGAGTGTTGTTTTGCTTGCTACAAAATTACGATTTGCACGATATGAATCGATTTTTTTGAAATATGACGAATTTGATCGATTGTTTTAATCTTTGTTTTGAACTTGTATGGAACGATATATAAAGTAGGGCAGAAAAGGAGTGGAATATGGAAAGAAGTAATTTAATAAGCGAAAAGAATATGCAGTTTCCGTCAATTCATGAGGGAAACTTGATTTTAGTGAATCCAGATTATCCTTGCCAGAGTCAGCCAAGTCGGCTCAGTGAAGTGCGACCTGCTCAAAATACTGTTTTATTAGAAGATCAGGCATCACGTGCTTTGATGGAATTGTTTGATCGTCTTGAGATCGTGGGTGAAATTGTTTGTTTTGATGGGTATCGAACACAACAACAACAAATTGAGCTTTACCAAAACTCTTTGGAGGAAAATGGTCAAGAATATACAGAGAAGTTTGTCGCAAAACCAGGATGTAGTGAACATGAATGTGGATTGGCAATTGATTTAGCATTAAATCAAGATGACATTGATCCGATTTGCCCATCATTTCCTGATCATGGAATTTGTGGCTTGTTTCGTAAACAAGCGGCAAGTGCTGGATTTATGGAACGATATAAAGAATCTAAAAAAGAAATCACCAAGATCAGTGGCGAAGAGTGGCACTTTCGTTATGTGGGAATTCCACATGCCTTAATTATGTTGGAAACTGGATTTTGTTTAGAAGAATATATTGAGTGGATTCGTAATTATCCACTGACTCGTCACCCACTTTACTATGAGGGGTGGACGATTGGTTATGTCAGCCAAGATATGCCGTTACCGAAATTGGATAAAAATTTAGAGTGTTCAATTTCTGGGGATAACGTCAAAGGATGGATTGTGACTTGTGCCGGTCATGTGAAATTTGACACTGTAGAGTAAAAGGGATGGGATCGATATGAAAATTTTGATTGTTGAAGATGAAAAAAATCTTGCCCAAGCCATTGCTGCAACGCTAAGCGCTCATGCATATAGCGTGGATGTCGTTCATGATGGAATTCAAGGGGCACAACAAGCAAGTAGTGGAATTTATGATTTAGTCATTTTAGATGTCATGCTGCCAGGAATGGATGGTTTTGAAATTTTAGATGAAGTCCGTTCATTAGCCCCGGAAACACGGGTGATTATGTTGACAGCTCGCTCGGAACTTTCTGATAAGTTAAATGGACTTAAAAATGGGGCGGATGATTACATGACTAAACCATTCCATATGGAAGAGTTGATTGCGCGTATTGATTTACAGTTGAAAAAAAGCAGTGCTCTACAAAAAGAACGATTAGAACTCGGAAATACTTTTTTGGATATGAGCAGTGGGATGTTAGGCGCAAAACAAAGTGGTGAAACGATCGCATTATCGCTTAGAGAATATGCATTGATGGAATACTTTTTGAATCATCCGGGGCAAATTTTGTCACGTGATCAAATTTATTCCAAAGTTTGGGGTTGGGATAATGAAATTGAATCCAACAACCTTGAAGCTTACTTATCTTTTTTAAGAAAGAAACTGCGTTTAATTGGCAGTGATATCCAAATTAAATCCGTACGGGGAATGGGATATAAGGTTGTAAAAAACGATGCGTGAGTTACGTCGTAAAGTTTTTGTCTCACTTTATTCCTTATTTACGGTTTTGATTGTTCTTGTCGTCGGGTTTGCTAGCTACCAATCTTATCGCTCGGCGCATGACCGTATGCAACAAACATTAACAATCGTTTCTAAAACAGCGCAAGGAATCGCCAGTTCAACTGAATATGGGCCATGGCTTAGCCCTACTGAGGGTCAAATGCCAAGTTTAGATGATCTCGAGGTTATTTCTGAGATGCCTATTTGTTTGGTGATGCTCGATGCGCAAGGAGAGATCTATCGGATTTATATCTCTGATGTCGTTCATGATGAAATGGTTCGCGAAACAATTTATAAAAGTAAATGGATTGAGAATAATTTCATTCCGCCGACAAAATATATCGGGAACTTATATCGAGACCATTTAAGCTGGTCATATGTCTCTGATCGAGCAATCGTGGTGGCTTCAACGGAAGTTTTGCAATCGCATTTATGGACGAGTTTGACGTGGATGCTTGCATTTGGGGCTTTATTTGAAACTTTGTTGTTTTTTGTTTGTCGGCGAGCGGCGGATTCAATGATTGCCCCGATTCAACAAATGTTTGAAAAACAAAAACAATTCGTTGCAGATGCGAGTCATGAGTTAAAAACTCCGGTGGCCGTGATTTTGGCAAATGCAGAAGCGATGGAACAAGATCACGATGAGCATTGGCTCAAAAATATCGAAGAAGAAGCAACACGTATGAATTCGTTGATCACGAATTTGTTAGATTTAACGCGATCTGAACAAACGGATCCTGTTTTAGAACGCGTCAATTTGAGTCGGTTATTAGAAAAACAAAGCTTGATTATGGAAGCTTCGATGTTTGAAAAAAATCTTGTTTTAGAAGAAGACATTGAGCCTGATTTAATGTGTATGGCCAATAGCGCAGCGATGCAACAAGTCATTACGATTTTGTTGGATAATGCGATGGAACACTCAGACGGCAAAATTATGGTTAAAGCGAGCAAAAAAGGAAAAGATATTCAATTTTCAGTATCCAATAGTGGAAAACCGATTCCGCCAGAAGATCGGGAGCGGATTTTTGAACGTTTCTATCGCGCCGATGTAGCACGCAATCGTTCGAGTGGACGTTATGGATTAGGGCTTGCGATTGCTAAAAGTATTGTGGATAGCCATCATGGTCGCATTCAAGTGAGTTGTGATGAGGGAATTACCTCATTCGTTGTCACGCTTAAAATGATCTCTGATATCAATAAAGAGAATAAAAATCGAAGCGTAGATAAAGTTGGATAAAATACACTTCAAAACAAATGTTACGCCTTGGGTTTGACGAGGAAATAATCGTTAAATTCAAGGCTTTTTTATCCTTTTTGGAGCATGTTAGCAAACAGAAAAGAGAGTGCTTACATCAAATTGATCGAAAAGATAAGCAAGATTTAGAATTTGCTAGTTAGTGTATGCTACTTTGCAATTGAAATATCAAGTTAGCAAGAGTAAACTCTGTGTGTTAAATTGGGTAGTATTCACTAACCTATAATCTTTTAAGAAAGATTAGAAAAGCTAAAAAACGAGATCAACCAAAATGAAGTGTTTTGAAATGTTATCTGTCTTTTGTTTAAATAGATAAGTTAAAAAACACAAGGGAAGGGATGATGTTGAATATGACGTTGAAGGAATTAAAGCCTGGGGATCGAGCAAGAGTAACACGGATCAATTGTCAGGGTGCATTAAAACGCAGAATTATGGATATGGGCGTTACGAAAGGTGTCGAATTACTCGTTCGTAAACTTGCACCATTAGGAGATCCTATGGAAATCAATTTGCGGGGTTATGAACTGACAATTCGTAAACAAGAATGCGAAGCAATTGAAGTGGAAATGATTGAGAGAAAGGGAAAGAGATCATGATTCGAATTGCATTAGCAGGAAATCCGAACTCAGGAAAGACAACGCTTTTCAATGTTCTAACCGGATCCAATCAATACGTAGGAAACTGGCCAGGTGTAACTGTCGAGAAAAAAGAAGGTTGCCTAAAAGGGAACAAAGAAATTGTAATTCAAGATTTACCTGGGATTTATTCACTTTCTCCTTATACCCCTGAAGAAGTCGTTACTCGTACTTATTTAATCCATGAAAAACCCAATGCGATTTTGAATATCGTCGACGCATCGAGTCTCGAGAGAAACTTATATTTAACAAGCCAATTGTTAGAACTCGATATTCCGGTTGTTGTGGCATTGAACATGATGGATGTCGTTGAAAAACAAAATGAGCGCATTGACCTTCAAGAATTATCCAAACGTCTCGGTTGTCCGGTCTTTGGGATGTCTGCTGCCAATAATGATGGAATTGAAGCGGCGTCTAAAGCGGTTGTCCGCTTAGTTTTAGAAAATAAAAAACCGATTCCTTCGACGTTTTCTGAAGAAGTAGAATCTGCTCTTGATCAAATTGAACAACTCTTGCCCATTCAAGAACAGGCACGTTGGTATGCGATCAAAGCGTTCGAAAATGATGAGAAAGTGTTTGCGGAATTGAGTCTTGAAGACTCTGTTCGTGGTCAAATCAGTAAAATTCGTGAGCAGTTGGAAACGAAATTGGATGATGATAGCGAAAGTATCATTACGGACGGGCGATATAATTGGGTCGCTAAAATTTTGCGTGGTGTGTATGAAAAACCTTATAAACATGCCATGACTACATCGGATAAAATTGACCACTTTGTCACAAACCGCTGGTTAGCTTTACCTCTATTTGTGATTATTATGGGCTTAGTTTATTACTTGGCGTTATCCACAGTCGGGACTTATATGACGGATTGGGTGAATGATGTCTTTATTGCCCAATGGTGTCAAGGAGGAATGCGTGCCTTTTTAGAGAGTGTGCATGCATCTGATCAAGTCATCTCATTAGTCGTTGATGGAATTATTGGCGGAATCGGTGCGCCGTTAGGGTTCGTTCCGCAGATGGCTATGATCTTCCTTTGTTTATCCTTCTTGGAAGATTGTGGTTACATGAGTCGAATTGCGTTTATTATGGACCGCATTTTTAGACGCTTCGGTTTAAGTGGTAAATCCTTTATTTCTTTCATGGTTTCCACAGGTTGTGGTGTTCCGGGGATTATGTCTGCAAGAACAATTAAAGATGAACGCGATCGGCGAATGACGATGATTGTTACAACATCGATGCCTTGCGGAGCAAAACTGCCTGTCATTTCGTTATTTGCGGGAGCGATTTTTGGCAATGATGGTGGTTGGTGGATTGCGTGGGCCACTTATGTCTTTGGAATTATCGCCATTATTTTATCGGCGTTAGTGCTTAAACATACAAAAATGTTTGCGGGAGAATCTTCGCCATTCATTATGGAACTTCCAGCCTATCATTTACCAAAGATGAAAAACGTCTTACGTCAAACTTGGCAAAGATGTTGGCACTTCCTTAAAAAAGCGGGAACAATTTTATTCGTATGTTGCGTCATTACATGGGCTTTGGTGTCCTATGGCTTTGGTCCAGATGGATTTGGCTTAGTTCAAGAAGTAGATCAATCTTTACTTGCTGCGATTGGAAGTTTTATTGCTCCAATCTTTACTCCTCTTGGTTGGGGCAATTGGCAAGCAACAGCTGCGGGATTATCAGGCTTTGTTGCGAAAGAACAGATTGTTTCGACTATTGGTGTTTTGGCTAATGTCGCAGACGATACGGGATTGGATCCGCAATTATGGCAAGCGGTAGGGGTGATGTTCCCAAGTGCAGCGGCAGCAATGTCTTTCTTGTTGTTTAACTTACTTGATGCACCATGCTTGGGTGCAATTTCAACGCTAGCAAAAGAAATGAATTCTCATAAATGGACAGCGTTTGCGATTGGTTGGCAAATGTTCTATGCATATTCCATTTCATTAGTTGTGTATCAGCTTTGGACATGGTTTGCGACGGGAATGTTCGGACTTTGGACGATTATTGCAATTGGCGTGGTTACATTCTATTTGTTTATGATTGTAAAACCGATGAATAAAGTTTCACCAAAACAAGCGACAAAATAATTCAACACATATCATTTGAATCTACAAAACGATTCGATACACTCGATATAAAAATGAAAAACCAGGTCAATAAGCAAGAAATTATGTTGCGAAATTGATCTGGTTTTTATTGTTGGATTGAGCAAGTTAGAAAGTGTTGATAAAATTCAAGTTATGAAAACTTTTCTATCTCGAAGTTGGCTATGGATCGGCGTGTTATCCTTAGTTTGCTTTACGTTGTGCCCATATGTTGGGTGGTATGCGATCGGAACATTAGCTGTATTTGGCGGAGGCGTTTATACAGTGAAAAAAGCAGTAGATCGCAAGAAGAAGATTTTAGAGAACACGGATGTCTTTTCTAAAATGACACGCAAACAAAAAGATGCATTTCTCGCAAATGATCACAAAGAAGTGCGATCAATTGAATCGATTTCCAAAATGATGCCTTATTTATGTTTTGTTATTGCGCTATTAAATGGATATACGTATTACTACAACGCGAAGGCACAAATTGAAGCGGTAGGGATTGCGCAAATCATTCCGACTTCGTTGGCATTACCAATTTTAATTGTAGGCATGGTCTTATGGTTATTGTTTTTTATTGGTTTTAGCTTCCGTATGAATGAAACAAAAGTAGATGAAGAACATATCGTTCGTTCTGCTAAAAATGAACACAGTCTTTTAGATCGTTCTGTGCGCGCCAAAAAAGGAAAGATTAAACGTTAAGTTGAGCGCGTGGTCTAAAGAAAAAAAGAAGTTGTCGCAATTCTTGGATTTGATTGTGAAATTGAATTTAAGAAGATTGTGCATCTAAAACGGCTTTTAGCTCCTTTTTTAAACAAATCACAAAAATGTTTATTTGCCTTGTGTCTGGTTTCTCTTTTGATGAGTGACCAGGCATTTTTGCTCTATTGGTATGAATTTTGGTTCTAAGTAAAACTGTGTGGGATTTGTCTTTTGGATTAAAAATTTAAATCTCTTTTTTCGCAAAAGAGAAGAGGATCACTTGGAAATAAGAAAAAACCCTTACGTATTTACGTAAGGGTTGAATTTCAAATGGCTGGAGTACCTGGATTCGAACCAGGGAAATGCAGGAGTCAAAGTCCTGTGCCTTACCGCTTGGCTATACTCCAATGAGCTGTTTTTGCTTCGCTTTTTTGCGATTGCCTTTGTAGTATAACAAGCCTCTTAGAACGTGTCAAACATCTTTTTAAGTTTTTTTTGCAAATGTTGATGTTGTACTTTTAGTGCAACCTGTAAAATATGTTTGAGAGCAGAAGGGTTGATCCGATGTGTTTGAGTAAGAAGAAGATCTTGGTCAAATAAAAGCAGTGCGGGACAAATGTATTGACGCCCTGTTCCAAAAACGGGTTTGGATTGGATGCAACCATACGATTGGGCTATTTCGTTATACGGATGAGAATTGATTGTGATGGGAAAATCAAAATAGTGCTGCAAAGCGTTTTGATCTTCGATTGCACAATCAACAGCGAATTCCATGTGAATATTTAGTGACTTTAACCATTCGCTGTTGTCTTGTAAAAGGTCTAACTTCTTTAATGCTTGAAAATGAGGTAAAGAAGGTAGAAGAACCAATAGACGAAGTGGGTGATGGATTAAAAGTTCTTTCATGAAATACCTGTACTTTGGTTATACTAAAACTAAAGCAAATAAACATCAAGCAAAAACACGGAGGTGAAAGCATGATTCGAGCGGGAATTGATATAGGAGCCCATTCTTTACGGTTAGTGATTGAAAAAGAAGGGCTCGTATTCGATGAACCGGCTTTAGGGGCATTTAATGCAAAAGATGAAATTCTCGCAATTGGCAATCAAGCGTTAGATTTAAAAGGGAAAAGTCCGGATGTCATGGTCAAAGCGCCGATTCAAGATGGCCAAGTGGACTTTCCTGTTTTAGAAGCGATCCTCAACGAATTGTGTTTTGAATTTAGGTTATTTAGATTTTTTCAAAAGACGCAAATTATCGTATCCTATCCAACCTCGTTAGATGAAAATTTAATTGATCGCTTAAAAGACTCGTTAATGGGATTGGGTGCATTTGAGATTTATTTTGATCAGGAAATATGGATGGCAGCGATTGGCAGTGGCTTGGATTTATTTTTGCCAGTTGCAAGTTGTGTATTAACGGTCGGTTATTCTAATTGCGATATTGCGTTGTTTTGTAATGGGAAGATTGAGCAAAGATGGTCTTCAAGAGTGTATAACGGGGCGCAAGCAACAGAACGCATACAAGATTGGTTTTTATATCAAGAAAACATGGAAGTCGCACCAGCGACCATCGATCAACTGATTCGCAATTTTGGCACGGTCCGGATTAGTAATACACCAAAAGCAACGCTTGTAAGAGGCATCGATGTCTCGACGCAAGTGGTACGGGAACGGATGATCCATCAAAATGAAATTGCAGCGATCCTCGCCCCTTTAGCACGCGATTTATCGGCGTGGGTGATGAGCTTTTTAGAAGAAGTTCCGGATCATTATCGTTTAGATTTAGCCCAAAGAGGAATTGTTGCTTCAGGGGGTACGATGAAAATCGAAGGGCTAGCGCAAACGATTGAAAACATTGCAGATTGTCCTGTGTATTTAACAGATCGCCCAGACCGCACGGTGGCAAAAGGCTTGGAATTGTTACTCGCAACGCTTCATCAATAGGATTATTTGTGAAAAAAATAGTTCGTTTTTGACAAATCAATGGTAAAATAACAAAACCACAAAGTATCTTGAATGACAAAAACCGCTCTTTTTAAAAGGAAAACTGTCATTTTTTGGTCTCTTTTTAGAATGTTAAGCGAATTCAAGTGAGTTTATTTGCAAAGGTCGTAAAATCAAGATATATTGATAAATGGCTATTTATGCTCTTTTTAATAAAAAATAAGGAGGGACTGGAGACTACATGGCAAAACAGGACATGATCGAACTTGATGGTTTGGTAACAGACACACTTCCAAATGCCGCATTTAAAGTACAACTTGAAAATGGACATGAGATTCTAGCTCACGTTTCAGGTAAAATCCGCATGCATCATATTCGTATTCTCCCAGGTGATAGAGTCAGAGTGGATATTTCTCCATATGACTTAACACGCGGTCGAATTACTTTTAGATATAAATAAGTTTAAATACGGTTAGATTCGATAGAAGATTCTAACTCGATAAAGGTTTTGAAATTATTCACTTGATTTAAGGAGGTTTCAATATGGAAGTATTTTCCAGAGCAACATTCAATCAGCTTCCTGATTGCACAGATACCCGTGCCACATTCACACTTGAACCACTCGCAAGAGGATTTGGAACGACAATTGGTAACGCCATCTGCCGTACATTATTAACAGATCTTCCAGGGACAGCTGTGATTGGTTGGAAGATTGATGGTATTACTCCAGACTCCATTGTCATCGACCAACTTGTCGAAGACGTGGTTCGTGTAAAATTGAATACCAAAGCAATTCAAATCGATACAGAAGAAGAAGGACTCATTACTTTACATATTTCCAAAGCAAACGGTCCTTGCACAATTACAGCAGCAGATATTATTTGCCCAGAATCTACAATGGTTGTAGATCCTGATCAAGTGATCTGTCATTTAAAAGAAGGACAAAATCTGGAAATGGATTTATTTGTTGCCACAGGAAGCGGTTATAAACTCGCATCTGAAATTGCGCAAGAATATAAACTTCCAGAAGATGCAGTAGTTATGGATGCCGTATTTACTCCAATTAAGTCTGCAGACTACAAATCTGAACCAACTTTATTGGGACATGATACAAAATATGACAAAGTCACTTTTGATATCCAAACAAACGGATCCATTACACCAATGGATGCAATCACAAATGCAGCGCAAATCTTAATTGATTTTATGGATGGCATTGTTCCATTTGCACAAATGGATTTGGAGGAAAGCTTTACTGTTCAACCTCCAGCACCAAAAGAAGTTACAAAAACTTCTGCTATGATGATTGAAGATCTTGAACTTTCTGTACGTTCTTACAACTGCCTAAAACGTGCTGGAATTCAAACTGTTGAAGAATTAACGCAAAAGAGCGAAGACGATATGATGCACGTTAAAAACCTGGGTAAAAAATCTCTCCAAGAAGTTAAAGAACGTCTTGAAAGTCTTGGCTATGGCTTTAAGAAATTCGACTAATCTTCGGTTAATTGAAATTTGAATTTAAACAAAAGCATGGCGACAATCATGTCCCGTGCTTTTTATTATGGTGTTTCCATAGACGCTAAAAAGGATCCACAAGCCGTAACAATTACGAAAAGGTTGTTTTACAATTTTTGTAAAATAAGGTGAAGCAAAAAGAGACAGTTAGAGAAAAGATAATGTCGTAAATCTTGTTTTCTAGATTATGGAGAAAACATGGAACAAGGATTAAACTTCTCCTACTTGGCAAATCGATAAATGTGAGGGCAAGAAAATGGATAGAATACAAATTATTGCGGTAGTCATTGGGATTATTTGGGTATTTGCAGTTTATATCATGACTGTAACAGGACTTGTGAGTCAAAATACCCAATTTATACTGGATAGTATCATGCTTATTCTCCTTTCTATTGTGGTAACATGGCAATCAAAACAAAATAAATAGTGCAATTGTCATAAAATGAGTTTTGAATAGACGAGTTCAAGATGATTTTTTAGTGTGCTTGTTGCTTTAAAAGAAAACGATAAGAAGTTCATAGTTTGTGATACATGATTTAGAAATGTCTTTGGAATGTATAAGCGAGATATTCACAAACAAAACGAAATTAAAGTAAGTTTGTTATACTTGTGCAGAGGTGATCAATATGTTATTTTCAGCAGCCGATTTATATCTGAATTATGGAATGGGACCAGTGTTGGATCACGTTTCATTAGATGCTAAAGAAGGCGAAAAGATTGGATTAGTGGGATTGAATGGCTGTGGAAAATCTACACTATTAAAAGTGCTCGCTGACCACGAACCAGCGCAAGGGAAAATCATTCGCACAAAAGGAATGAAAGTTCATCTTCTCGAACAAAATCCTCATTTCAGTCAAGTGACAATTATTGACGAGATGAAGACACAAAATGCGAAACTCAAAGAACCACGAGAAGAGTATGAATTGAAATCAATTTTGACGCGTCTTGGTTTAAATGAGATGAATCAAGAGATTTCAACACTTTCTGGTGGTCAACAAAAACGTTTAGCTTTAGCGCTCGCTTTGGCAGATCGAGCAGACTTACTGTTGTTGGATGAACCGACAAACCATTTGGATATTGACATGATTAACTGGTTAGAAAACTGGTTAAACAAATCTAAACAAACTGTGATCACCGTTACACACGATCGCTATTTTCTAGAGCGAGCTTGTACACGTATTTTAGAATTAGACCATGGAAAACTGTATTCCCACGAAGGATCTTTCGAAACGTATCTGCAAGCTAAAGCGCAACGCGAATTGGATGAGGATAATAGAGCGAAGAAAAGGGAAAACTTATATCGCAAAGAACTCGAATGGGTTCGTGCGGGTGTGCAAGCACGATCAACCAAATCAAAATCAAGATTGGATCGTTTTGAACAATTACGAAATGAGCGAACAAAAAAAGTAAATCAAACGATGGATTTACGTTTTCCAGCGGAACGTTTAGGAAAAAAGACATTAGAATGGCGCAATATTACGTTTGCTTATCCAGATCAAGACTTTCTGTTTAGTGATTTCTCTTATTTATGCAAACGCACAGACCGTTTAGCGTTTGTGGGGGAAAATGGAACTGGAAAATCAACATTTTTGAATCTAGTTGCGGGGATGCTAAAACCAATCATGGGTGAGTTTGAATATGGACAAACTGTTAAAATTGGTTATTTTAGACAGATTATGCCCTTTGAAGATTTGTCTAAACGAGTGATTGACTATATTGAAGAAAATGCGTCCAAAGTCGAAACACTTGAAGGAACACTTACAGCTTCGGCTATGTTAGAACGATTCATGTTCGATAAAAATAAGCAATACTTACCGATCGAACGCTTATCTGGTGGCGAGCGAAGACGTTTATATTTAGTCAAAGTGCTGATGGAAGCACCCAATGTTTTATTACTAGATGAACCGGGAAATGATTTAGACATCACAACAATGGAAGTTTTAGAAGATTATTTAGATAGTTTTCCTGGCATTGTGATGTTTGTTTCGCATGATCGCTACTTCATTGACCGTATCGCTAATGAAGTATTTGAATTGCAAGCGGATTGTAAGTGGCATCGCTATACTGGTGGTTATAGTGATTTGGTTTATGCTCATGAACAAGAAAAGAAAGATTTAGAAGCAACGACTGTAAAACCCAAAGCAACAACGAAAACAAGACGACCTTCTCTTTCCTATATGGAGAAAAAGGAATTAGAACAATTGCTCGTGAAAATGGAAACTTTGCAAAAACATAGAGACGAACTCAACGAGCAAATGGGACAAACGACTGAATACGCAAAACTTGCTGAAATCGAAAAAGAACGAGATGAACTTCAAGAACAAATTGATGAAGCGGAGATGCGTTGGCTCGAATTAGAAGAGAAGAAAGAACAATACCAAGCAATGTAATGAAGGTGCACGAAAGTGTGCCTTTTTTTCATCTTTTTTCTTATGCGGCTTTCTTATGAGAGAAAAATAGTTTATGCACGATTTGTCCATATTCAAACAAAACTAAATGTATAGGAAAAATTATCGATGGAAAGGTGATTTTGACTTTTTTGTCTCAGGAAAAAAGGAGATCATGAGAGGTTAAATAAGAAACAAAAAAATACATAGTATGGGATAATTATGGGCTGAAAAGCGATTGATTCACAGAAAGAAGGACATATAGAGGCTATTTTTTGTGAATTAAACTAAAAATATTTTTGAAATCGCTTTGAAATGTTGAATACGCCACCAAAAATGATTTGTGCTATCAAATGGTCACAATAGTGAATAATGTTTAAAAATGAATTGATAGTGAATAGAAAGTATTATCAATTTATTAAGATTCTTTTCTTATCCAATGGATATATTTCAATGGTAAGAACAAAAAATAGGAAATATGTCATAGATATGTCGAAAGATATGAAAAATACATAGTTTATCGGCTTATTGAATTATATTGTTGATTTTTTAATTGTAGTCGGTAGTATAAAAAAAGAGGAGAGATGTACTTTATGGTCAAAAATAATATTGAAGTCGACATTAAAGTTAAAATTCTCGAAGGTGGATTTACCCAGGAACGTTTAGGAGCAAAAATCGGAACTACTTCCCAGTATGTCAACAGAATTATCAAGAAGAAAGACGGCTTGCTCAACAAAACTTTCATTCAGATGATGGAAGCTCTCGGTTATGATATCGAACTGGTGTATGTGCCACGCGAGAAAAAAGATGCCTAAGCTGGCGCAACTAGTAGAGATCATCAGTTATAGACATCATCACATCAGAAGAGAACAGAACTCTTCGATACATAGGGTATAAAAGGGAATACCGTACACTCCTTTTTATGCCCGTTTTTTTCTTGATGTTTGAGGGGTGGATCGTATCACAAATCAAACGATTTAAAACTTGGATCGAGTCAAAATGAAGAGTGCTTCAAATCTCTGTAGTAAAATAGACTTATATGTAAAATAAGATACATAAAGGATCTCGACATGCATAATTGAGAATACAAATACAATAGAAAGGAAAGTTAAATATGGCTGCTCCAACCACAAAAGGACGAAAACGCGTCGCAGAAAATCGAAAAGCGCGTCATGACTTTGAATTGCTAGATTTCTATGAAGCCGGAATTGAACTAAAAGGGACAGAAATTAAAAGCGTTCGTAATGGAAAAGTTCAACTCAAAGATTCCTACATCTCTATACGTAATGGCCAAGCCCTAGTAAAAGGGATGCATATTTCACCTTATGAATTCGGCAACCGCTTTAATCATGAAGAAGACCGCGATCGCCGTTTACTTTTGCATAAAAATGAAATTTTAAAACTCGATCAACAAGTCCGTTTAAAAGGAATGACTCTCGTTCCTGTGTCTTTATATTTGACACATGGTTTATGTAAATTAGAGATTGCTGTTGCACGAGGAAAAAATTTGCACGACAAACGAGAAACGGCAAAAAATCGTGATGCTGAACGTGAAATTCGTAAAGCAATGAAAGAACGGTATTAATTTTTTTTGATCTAGGGGAACTCTCTGAGCTTAAATCTTGTATTCAAGATAAGACTTCGGTAATATGGATCCGTAGATCAAACATGGGGATGTTTTTGGCATTCGATGAGTAATTGTTTGGACTCAACCACAGCCGGGTGATTCCGTTAAACATCATTCAAAAATAAACGCTAATAAATTTAACTTTGGCCGCACTTTTAACAACGGTGCTGTTGCCTTCGCTGCTTAATAGACGAATATACAGTCTGCAGCCGCTTTAGACGAGTTCGCTTTCTTCTAGTCTGAAGCCGTCGGCGAAAAGAAGATAAGCCAGTAAATGGGCTGGATTGACCTGGACGAAAAATTCACAGCCACACCATTAGAAATTGCGTCTGTCCAAGTCTAATGGAAATTTGACAGAATAAGCTGTAAACGTTGACTCGTGGGACATTGCTTAGACGCGAGTTCGAGTCTCGCCATCTCCACCAATTGACATATATTCGAACCCACTATTTATATCAAGAATTGCTTCAGGTTCGTTTTTGATAAACAGGCGTAGATATTAGCTCTGCGTCTTTTTTGTTGAAAAAACATGATAAATGTAAAAAGACTTCCCTAGATCATATAAATAGGATTGATCGAGTGGAAGTCTTTTTTGCTTATTTTACTTATGTTTTAAAGAAGAGAGCTAGAATGCGCGTAAGCTCAATTCAGGAGTAAGGATTGATTGTTCAATTTGATCAAAGTCTTCATGACGACGTGCAACAGGTACCATTGCAGTGATTTCATCATCATCATAGCCGATGACCATATTTCTTTCCGATAACATAATCGGTCGTTTTAAAACGGAAGGGTTACGCTGAATAAAACGTGTAAGTTCGTTGATCGACATTTCGTCAAGATTTTCTTTAAGGTTGACGTAAGCTTTGGAACGAGTAGAGATAATATCTTCTGTTCCATTTTCACAACGAGAAAGTAAATACTTAATTTCAGCTTCGGAAAGTAAATTGGAGAAGATGTTTTTTTCTACAAAATTGATGTGGTTGTCTTCAAGCCATTTTTTAGCTTTTCGGCAACTTGCGCATCCCGGTGAAGTGTAAAACAAAATAGCGTTTTTCATATAATTTATGCCTCCAAAAACTTTCATAAGTTTTAATTTGCGGGATAATTGATGAATGAGGTTATATGTATACCCGATTCAAATTTAATTATTGTTGCATCTTCATCTTATCTTTATCAGTATTAAGAAGCAACAAAAACATTATGCGAAATGATGTGATACCAAAGTGGAAACAGATCTTAAATCGCGAAAAAAAGCTTTATTTATCGATGTCATGATCTTTATACAATCTTTATATTTGCGTTTAACATTGTTTCTCTAGTGTTAGTGATTTTAGTCGCTTAAACGTTTGGATTGTGAAGAAATCTAAACGTTCATCACGAACAGCTCTAAGCATAGAGGGTATTTCTAAACATAAAATTAATTTTCCTAAAAAATAAATGGATATATTTCATTCAGATTCACAAAAATAGAAAATCTGTAAAACACGTGGTGTAAACCAAAAAGGTCACGCAGAAAAAGAGATAGAGCATTTAAGGTTGAGATCCATGAGAAATGCGTTATTTTAGTGTTCAAGAACGGTGAAATCACGTTTGAATGTAAGAAAGAATGAAAATATAACTTTCGACATGAAAAAAATGACTTAAATTCAGCAGTCAGACAGAAATTCATCTATAATCTAAATATATAAAACACCAGTTAAGGAGAATTATTATGGATGCTAGAGAAGTATTAAAAACAAACCAAACTTATCGGGAAGATTTTATTACGCGCGCTATTTATAACTCCAATGCGATCGAAGGAAGTACATTAACTCGCAACGAAACTTACGCGCTCGTTTTTGATTCAAACCATTGTCCAATTAATGCAAATGCTAAAGAAATTCATCAAGCAATTAACCATAAAAGAGCAATGAAATTAATGTTGGAACGTGTGTATAAGCATGAGCCATTAACAGAAGCTTATTTAATGAATATTAACGATCTCATCAACGAGAATATTTTATTTGGTGGTGCTTATCGTGAAGATCCAGCTATTGTTTCTGGATCAAGTAAGACTTTCCCTGGACCAGAAGAAATCGAAATGTTCTTAGAAAAGTTTATTGCTGAATACAATGAACTTGTTGAAAAAGGATTTGATATGGAAGATGTCGCTAAGTTGCATATCGAGTTTGAAAATATTCACCCATTCTCAGATGGAAATGGCCGTACAGGTCGTATTTTGGTTAACTCTATGTTAATTAGTGGCGGAAAAACGCCAATCTGCTTGCCTTTAGAATTACGAAACGATTACTACAAAATCTTAGAAACAAACAATGTAAAGGCATTAGCTGAAATTTTCAACGAACTTCAGGAAAAAGAAGAAGAACGTATGAATGATTTTATCGCTTTAGCAAAAGCGTAATCGAAAATAAATAATAAGTTAGAACAAGAACCGACGTGCTCGAATTGATGAGTATGTCGGTTTTTTGTCGATAACAAGGGATGGTGCGCAAGGATGATGCCGATAAAAAATGAAACTATCGGGTAGGAAATAAAAAGTCTCCATAGAAGAGTTAGCACAATGTAGAAAAGTGCGAATTTCTATGGGGACTAAAGCATGTTAAGTAAAAGAATATTTAGAAAATGACTATGGTTTTAGCGTGATTGCTTGATTGACGAGATCTTCAGCAAGCCAGTCATCTTCATCAGATGCAGTTAATGTGAATTCAATTTGTTCAACATCACTGATTTTACTTTCTTCTAAAGAGCGATCAGACCAATGCATAGAACTAAATGCAGATTTTCCAGCCGGAACGGAGTTTGCATAGAAGGGGTCGATCATAAAGCCATTGATGGCAGCATCGTCGACGGAAAACATGATATTTTTATCGGTTTTATTTACAAAGTACAGATTTACGGTATATCCAAATGTACCTTCTGGATCATATCCGGTAACGATTACGCTAACTTGGTCATTATCGACTAAAACAGTATCACTAGGTTGACTGTTGCGAACAAAATGCGTTGCTTGTTCTTCGCCGTAAGGATAGATGTGGACGGTTTCTTTTGCGACAGGATCAGCTGCCCAATCGTCGTTGTCATAAACACGGAAAGTAATCTCGATATCAGTACAATCGCCAATTCCATTTTCCTTTAAAGTATGATCGGCAAAGTTGATCTCTTTCAATGCTTTTTTGCTGGGTGCGACTTCTGTAGCAAATAATGGATTGGCACTAACACCATTTATTGCAGCGTTCTCAATAGAAAACATGTAGTTTTTATCTGCTGATTTGTTTTCTAGTTCTGCTTTCACGGTGTATCCCCAAATATTGTCGGGATCTAATTCGGTGAGTTTGATTGAGCAATATTCATTATCAATAGCTACGATTTCTGAAAAAGTACTTTTGGCTTCTGAAAGTTCTTTTTGTGATAAAGAAGACGATCCTTTAGAAGGTGTGGAAGGTTCGTGATTGGAACATGCGATGAGTGAAGCAGACATTCCAAGTGCAAAAAGTAGGGGCGTTAATTTTTTCATTTTTTTTCTCCTTTGTTGATCAATTGGGCATGATTAAAACACATGCCATAGATCAATTGTGCGTTGTTGAATAGCCCCCTAAAACAAATCTCACAATAAATATTCTATGCATTATGTTTGATTTCAAGATGTACCCTAGAATGAGTATAACATCTTTTTTAAACGATAATGATAGCGTTTAACAAATGATGAAAGGGCTTAAATCGCATTTAAAAAGAAAAAACGGTGAATTTTAACAATTGAAAAATATCTAAAAAAGAGATTGAAAAATACTTTTGGTCTGCGAATTTTGGAAGGCAATCAAGAGTGATTTTGCGGATGTGTATGATTTCAGGCATAAACCAGGAAACGAATCCGAAAATAAAGTAAGATTCGCATGAAAAAGAGTAAAAATAGAGTAAAAAGGCTCAAAGGTTTAGTAAAATAGATACTGGCAGAACCTGATTCTGTAGAAGAGTCAGTCGAAAAAAAAGAGTTGAGAATTAAAGGAGAAGTTATGTTAGAAATTGGAACGCTAGCTCCAGATTTTACGCTAATGGACCAAGATGGCAACCCTGTTACATTATCTGATTTTCGTAATCAGAAAGTCGTATTGTACTTCTATCCAAAAGACAATACGAGTGGATGTACAACACAAGCTTGTAGCTATCGCGACCATTATCCGCAGTTCATCGAAAAAGGAGCGAAAGTGATTGGTGTATCAAAAGATACAGTTCGATCACATGCTAACTTCAAAGCAAAATATGATTTGCCTTTTACATTATTGGCAGATCCAGAACGTGAAGTTCTTGCTTTGTATGATGTGCTAAAAGAAAAAACGATGTACGGCAAGAAGGCCATTGGCACAGTTCGAACAACGTATTTAATTGATGAAAACGGTGTGATTATTCAAGCTTATGACAAAGTTAAAGCAGATTTAGATAGCGAAAATCTTTTAGCAGACTTAAGTGTTTAAACTTGATAAATTTTTGGCGAATTCTTTTATTGGGGAAATAGAGCAACCACGAAATGTGATAAAATAACAATGATTGTTTGTGTCACATTTGATCAATCGATCGAATCGAAATGATTGCTTTAAAAAACCAAAAATAATGACCAGAATTGGAGGAAGCAAAAGATGATCAAAAGAATTGGAGTTTTGACTTCCGGTGGAGATTCTCCAGGGATGAACGCCGCTGTCCGTGCGATCACTAAAATTGGGATTAATGCCGGACTAGAAGTATTCGGTATTTATAACGGGTATAAAGGAATGGTTGAAGGTTATATCGAACCTTTAACATCTGAATCAGTTAGCGAAATTCTCACTCGAGGTGGGACAGTGCTTGGATCCGCTCGTTTACCTGAATTTAAAGACGAAGAAGTACGTAAAAAAGCGATTAAACAACTTCAAAAACGTGGAATTGAAGCTGTAATTGTGATTGGCGGAGATGGTTCTTATCGTGGCGCTTTGGAACTGACGCATATGGGCATTAACTGCATCGGTTTACCAGGCACAATCGATAACGACATCACATGTACCGACTATACAATTGGCTTTATGACGGCACTAAACACGATTGTTGATGCAGTCGATAAGCTAAGAGATACGTCCAACTCCCATCACCGTTGCTCAATTGTTGAGGTAATGGGAAACCGTTGTGGAGATTTGGCTTTATGGTCGGGTATCGCTTGTGGCGCGGAAATTATCGTAACGAGTGAAAGTGGCTTCGACGAACAAGATGTTTTGGATCGTCTTCGTGATTTAGACCAGATTAAAAAGAAAAAACACGCGATCGTCATCATCTCCGAAAAGATCACTGACGTTCATCAATTTGCGAAGAGAGTTACTTTGAATACAGGTTTCTCTGGCAGAGCAACTGTTCTCGGTCACATCCAACGTGGTGGTTCTCCATGCCCATTCGATCGTATGTTAGCGAGCCAAATGGCTGAAAAGGCCATTGACCTTTTAATGCAAGGCATTGGTGGTCAATGTGTTGCGATTCGAAACAACAAAATCACTTCATATCCAATTGAACGTGCACTTGTTACACCATCAGAATCAAAGAAACCGTTAACAAACTTATTTGAGCGAATTGGATAAAAAAGATTTAAAAAAGCCCTGTAATCTTGATATAAATTTGACTGAATAAAATGAGGTAAGAAATAAATGGACAAGAAAACGAAAGTTGTCTGCACGATTGGCCCAGCCAGTGAAGACAAAGAAATGATCGTAAAGTTAGTCAACGAAGGGATGAACATCTGTCGTTTAAACTTCTCCCATGGTGACTATGTAGAACAAGGAAACCGAATCACTCGTATTCGTGAAGTTTCCAAAGAACTTAAAAAACCAATCGGAATTATGTTGGACACTAAAGGACCAGAAATTCGTTTAGGCGAATTCGAAAACGGTGGTGTTCAATTTGAAAAAGGTGACGAAGTAACAATCGTCAATGACCCAACTTTAAAAGGAACTCGTGAATCTTTCGCAGTAGTTGTTCCTGAAGTATTCAACGACGTAAAAGTTGGCGACTACATTTTGATGGACGACGGAAAAATGCGTGTTAACATCACTTCTGTAGATGCTGGTAAATCTTTTAAAGGTATCGTTGCAAACCCACACTTCTTAAAATCTAAAAAAGGATGTAACTTACCAGGAATTATCCTGTCTATGCCATTCCTTTCTAAAAAAGACGAATCTGACTTACGCTTCGGTGCACAGAACGATATCGACTACGTTGCATTATCTTTCGTACGTCGTAAAGAAGACGTTCTTGCAGTTAAAGATATCTTAATTTCTGAAGGTAAAGACGATATCCAAATCATCGCTAAAATCGAAAACCAAGAAGGTTTCGATAACTTACGCGACATTCTTGAAGTAGCTGATGGAATCATGGTTGCTCGTGGTGACTTAGGTGTAAACGTATCTTTAGAATATGTACCAATTTACCAAAAACAAATGATCCGTATCGCAAACGAAATGGGTAAACCAGTAATCACTGCAACTCACATGCTCGAAAGTATGCAAGGAAACCCAAGACCTACACGTGCTGAAGCAAGTGACGTTGCTAATGCCATTATGGATGGTACAGATGCTGTCATGACTTCTGCTGAAACTGCAGCCGGAAGCTACCCAGCTGAAGCAGTTCGTACATTCACAAAAATTGCGAATGCAATTGAACCAATGATCGACTACAAAACTCGTCTTGCTGACGGTATTGCTTCTAGCAACCGCAACATGTCTGACTCCATCGCCATTTCTGCAGCTGAAACTGCTTTAGCAATGGATATCAAAGCAATCGTTGCATTCACTCAATCTGGTTTAACTGCAAAACGTATGGCTAAATTCCGTCCAAAAGCTCCAATTATCGCTGTAACTTTTGACGAAAAAGTTCAACGTTCCCTGCTTCCAGTATTTGGTGTATTACCAGTAGTAACTGACGTGCAGAATACTCAACAAAACGATGTTCAACTCGCTCGTAACATTGCATTAAAAAATGGATTACGTCGTGGAGATAACATCCTTGTTGTTGCTGGATACCCAGTAGGTTCTGGATCAACAAACATGATGAAAATCGTGACTATTTAGTTGAAATCACAAAATCAAATAACCAAGCACCCTTGTCTTTGCACATCAGGGTGCTTTTTTCTTGGCTATGTATAAATGTTTTACAAATGTGAGCATTCATGATATAAATTTTTCAGGGAATGAAGTTCTCCCTAGGGAAACCTAAACCGCTAATTCAGCTGATGACTTCTACGATTGTTTTAATCGTGGAAAATCATCAGCTTTTTTCGTTCTAAGGAGGAAATTTATATGTTGACATCTTTGGCACTCATTTTTCTTGTGGGATTTGCGATGGCCTCCATTTTCCAAAAATTGAAATTGCCAAGAATTGTGGGGATGTTGCTTACCGGTATTTTGCTTGGCCCACATATGTTGAATTTATTGCAAGATTCGATTTTATCGATTTCTGGCGAACTAAGACAAATGGCCTTAATTGTGATTTTGATTAAGGCGGGACTTTCATTAAATTTAAACGATCTCAAAAAAGTTGGACGCCCAGCTGTGATGATGGCTTTTGTTCCAGCGACATTTGAACTTTTAGCTTTTGTGATCTTTGCGCCGATGATTTTAGGAATAAACCGAATCGATGCGGCAGTGATGGGCGCCGTTCTTGCTGCTGTTTCGCCAGCTGTCGTTGTTCCGCGAATGGTCATGTTGATGGAAGAAAAGTATGGGACAAAGAAAAGTATCCCGCAGATGATTTTGGCAGGAGCTTCTTGTGATGACATTTATGTCATTGTCCTATTTTCATCGTTTGTATCGATGGCACAAGGTGGCCAAGCAAATTGGGGTGATTTTTTGAATATACCGGTGTCGATTGTGCTTGGTGTTGCCTTAGGAGCAATTGTGGGTTATTTGTTGAGTCTCTTTTTTGAAATGGCTTATACGCATGGGCACTACATTCGAAATACGATGAAGGTGATTTTAATTTTGGCTATTTCTTTTGCGCTTATGGCGATCGAAACAGCGTTAAAACCAATTGTTTCTGTTTCTGGACTATTGGCGATTGTAAGCATGGCTTGTGTGTTGAAAATTAAAAGTCCAGTCATTGTCTCGTCGCGTCTATCAAATAAGTTTGGCAAGTTATGGATTGCTGCGGAAGTGATTTTATTTGTTCTAGTAGGGGCGACAATCGATATTCGCTATACATTGAATGCCGGTTTGACAGCAGTGTTGATGATTTTTGTCGCTTTAGTCATCCGTTCAATTGGGGTGTTCTTATGTCTTATCAAGACACCACTCAATGGGAAAGAACGCCTCTTTTGCATCATTGCCTATTTGCCTAAAGCAACAGTGCAAGCGGCAATCGGTTCTGTACCTTTGGCCATGGGCCTTCCTTGTGGTCAAATCGTTTTATCTGTTGCTGTTTTGGCTATTTTGATCACTGCTCCATTAGGCGCTTTGGGAATGGATCGAACGTATCGAATTTTATTAGAAAAAGAAGCATAATCTGCTTTTAACAAAGAAAAAGAAAAATCCCTAAATCGAGAACCCGGATGGCCGGTTCTATGATTTAGGGATTTTATTGTTTGATATTAGGTAATGATTAGTGATTATTCAACTGCTTTTAAGGATTCAACCATTTGGATTTTACGCAGACGGAATTTCATGATCCAGTTGACAATGAGCGTGAAGATCATCGTCAAGGCAACGGAATAAGCATAGGATTGCCAAAAAATGGTGCGGCCAAAGCGAATCGTATCTAATTCAGCAAGCGCCATAATTAAATCGTGCAGATAAATCCCTAACAATAAGCCAGTAAGGCTACCGATTAAAGCTAGGATAATTGTCTCGCGATTGACGTAGGCATTCACTTCTTTTTCATTGAAACCAAGAACTTTAATCGTCGCAATTTCGCGCATACGTTCGGAAATGTTGACGTTAGATAAGTTGTATAACACAACAAATGCGAGCAAGGCGGCGGATAAGACGAGAACGATGACAATCATCTTGATCGATGAAATCATGTTCTCAAAGTTCTCAATCACGGATGAATAGAACGATACAGAGCGAATGTCTTTGTTGTTCATAATCTTCGATCCTAAATCGTTTTCGAATTGTGGATCAGTCTGATCGTTTTTCAATAAGATTGAGCAGACTGGCGTTTCTTTAATGCCTGTTTTTTCAAAAGTCTCTTCGGTGATGAAGATTTCATGACCAGTATATTGTTCGAAAATACCGGCAACTTTGATTTTGACTGTGCGATTATATTCGCTTGTTTTAAAGGTGAGTTCATCGCCGACTTTAATGTTGAGCTTTTGGGCTGTTTTGATCGGGACGAGGGCTCCATCATTGCTGAGCGTATTAGCAGAATCGCGCGTTTCTGGATTGAATGTCATGAAATCGGCAAAGGAATCATCATCAGGGATAATATTCAGCGTTGCCGAGACATCTTTATCATCATAGTTCACGCTAATGGCAAGTGTTTCTAGAGCAAAGGCATCATTGACACCATCATAAGAAGAAACTTCTTGAGCGATGTTGTTTGCTTTATCAAGATCGACAGTTGGATCGGTCCGCAACGTTGCATCGTAGTGGTAGACTTCTTTGAACTGTCGCGGAACGATATCGCTAATTGAGTCATTTAAACCAAATCCCGCAACTAATAAAGCGGAGCAGCCGGAAATGCCGATAACGGTCATAAAGAATCGCTTCTTGTAACGGAATAAGTTGCGGATTGTAACTTTTTGCATGAAGTTAAATTTAGACCAAATCATCGGGATTCGTTCGATCAAAATTCTCTTACCTGCTTTTGCGGCTTTAGGTCGCATGAGTTGTGCGGGCACTTCCCGCATTTCCTTATAAATCGAAATCCAAGTTGCGGCGAGCACAACGAGGGTAACCATAGCAGAGGCCATAAGCATTAAGCCAGGTTGGAAACGGAATTTGATGGCATCCAGGTTATACATGATGTTCCATGCATTGTAGATGATCAATGGGAAAATATACATGCCTAGCACACATCCGATGATCGAACCGATGATCGATGCAGAACCGGCATAGATTAAATACTTTGCACTGATTTGCCAGCGTGAGTAACCAAGCGCTTTGAGTGTTCCCATTTCGTTACGCTGTTCGTCGACCATGCGAGTCATGGTTGTCATACAAACAAGGGCAGCAACGAGAAAGAAGAACACAGGGAAGACGGATGAAATGCCATCCATACGATCTGCACAAGATTCATAGTCGCGATAAGAATAGTGTGAGTTACGATCGAGAACATGCCAAGTAGCGCCCATTTCTTCGATCTTTTCACGCGCTTTTTTTATATCGCTTTGCGCTTGCAGTTTTTGTCGTTCAAATTCAGCGAGGTTTGTTTCATATTCTGTTTTACCATCGTTGAATTCTTGTTCTTTTGTGGTGAGTTCAGCTACGCCATTTGCGTATTGGAGTTCGCCTTCATCTAATTGCTTTTTAGATTGCTCTAATGTTTTAGCATTTTGATCAAGTTGGATCTTTGTGTTTTCCAACGTTTCCCGTTTTAACAACAACGTCATCAATTGCGTTTCGGAATTTTCGATTGTCGAAATGGCTGCGTTTAACTTGGCAAGATTTTCTTGTCCAGCTTCACGAGATCCCCCAATTTGCAACAAAATTTCGTTTCGCGTATCGTTCACGGTGATTTCGGCTTGGTTGATCTTGCTTTGCAGATTCATCGAAGTTTCAGTCAAGATTGCAATGAATGGACTGTTAGGATGGTTTTCTTTGAGATCGATCAGCTGTTTGTTGACCTCATAGAGTTGGTCATTCATCGTTGCGATCGAATCAACGGTCACTTGCAGTTGGTCTAAAGAGGCTAGTGCCGTTTCAAGTTTTGTTTTTTGAGCTTTTAATTCGCCAAGCTTTTGACGAGCGTCATCTAATTGGGCAATGCCATTGTTGACTTGTTCTAAGCCATCATTGACTTGCTTGCGCGCATCTTGGAGTTGCTTGACGCCATCGTTATATTGCTTTTTACCCTCATCCAGCTGTTTTCTGGATTCTTCTAATTTCTTTTTCCCTTCATCGAGCTGTTTTTGTCCTTCGTCGAGTTTCTCTTTTGCTTCATCGAGTTTAGATTGAGCATCATCAAGTTTTTCCTTAGCTTTTTTTTCTTCTTCATCGATTTTAGCGTAGTAAGAATCGAGCGTATCTTGAATGCGGCCGTCAGCAATTTCTTCAATATTTGCGACGACAGGATCAACTTGATCAAAGTATCGACTCGAGTAGGAATCGAGCGCTTTTGCCCCTTCAACGGTGACATCGATTTCAGTATAGTAGTCGGCTTTGATCACACTTTCAGGGACGTAGACAAAGGTGTTGACTGTTCCGCTACCAATTGCGGAGGTGCCTAGTTCATACGATAAGTAGTTTGGACTGTTTACTTTTCCGACAATGGTAAAGGTATGTCGGTTTAAATCGTCTTCAATGGGCGTTGCGGTCCCAGAATATAAATCAATCGTCTGTCCAATGTCGAAGGAACCAAACATTTGACCCGATGCGCTATCTGCCTGTAACAAGCATTCGTCTTCATTTTCTGGCATACGGCCTTCGATTAAGCGGGGCTGATTGATCGATTGTCCGGCAGAGTAGGACATCAGTTTAACGACAATTTCTCGAGAATCGATTTTCGTTAAATAGTCGTTTGAAAACTGCCCTTGTGCCTCTTCAACTCCTTCGACTTCGCGTAAAGCTTCGAGGTCTTCTTCATTTAATCCAATTGTCGAGAAGACTTGAATGTCTTGGAGGTTATAGCGATCGAAATAGAGATCGGCGGTATTTTTCATATCTGGAGCACTCGCCTTGATGCCGGCAAAGAAAGCGACACCTAAGGAGACGATAGCCAATATGGAAAGATAGCGCCCAAGTGAATGTTTAATCTCTTCGATCAAATCTTTTATCAAAATAGGAGGCATTAGTATTCAATCTCCTGAGCACTTTGTGGATGTTCGTTGAGTGTAATACTATCGATTTTTCCGGAACGAACGCGGATGATCTTATCGCCAATTGGGGTTAAAGCTAAGTTGTGGGTAATGACGATGACGGTTGTTTTTTCTTTTTTGCAGATGTTCTGCAAAACTTGAAGAACTTGTTTACCGGTTTGATAATCCAATGCTCCAGTTGGTTCATCACAAAGAAGTAATCGCGGATTTTTTGCGATTGCACGAGCTATGGCAACTCGTTGTTGTTCACCACCAGAAATCTGCGATGGGAAATTGGATTTACGTTCACTTAATCCGACGGCATCTAAAGTCTCTTCAATATCCAAAGGGTTTTTAGATATTTGACAGGCGAGTTCGACGTTTTCGAGAACGGTTAAGTTTTGAATTAAATTGTAGAACTGGAACACGAACCCGACATCATCACGACGATAATAAGTCAACTCATTATCGGTATAGTCACTGATGATTTTGTCGCCAACTTTAATCGTTCCAGCTGTGGCTTTATCCATTCCACCTAAAAGGTTTAAAATTGTCGATTTACCAGCGCCAGACGCACCAGCAATAATCACAAATTCACCTTCTTCAATGTCAAAGGAAACGCCATCTAAAGCGTGAATTGTCACTTCACCCATCTGATAGTCTTTGCGAACGTTATTAAATTCAATAAAACTCATGGGGATTCCTTTCTGTTCGAATAAAACAATCATGTATAGAGAGTTGAAACTGACTAGCTCGATCTAGTTTTGATTTTTAAGGCTGAGAGAATTAAAAAAGAAAGCTAAATAGTAAGCGAGTACAATCATTTTTATTTTATCAAAGTATCATCAACTCGAAATGCAAATGCTCTAAATCAAAGACAAAAGACGACGTATAATCTCGATTTGCTAACATGAACAGGTGAAAAAACTTAACGAATCTCTTTAGTCTAGGAAAAAGGACGAATCTGCTTTACATGAACAATGAAAATTGTACTTTTCGCCTTTGGCGTAAATCATGCAACGCAGAGGCACTTTTCTTGTTTTTTCAAAACAAAAATAGGCACAATAAAAGCGACCGATTACATCGGTCGTTTGAACTATAGATAATAATCAAAAAGATATAAGAGATATTTTCAATTAAATACGAAAGAAGGAAGAAAGATATGAAAGTTAAGGTTGTTACTGATTCGGGATGTGGATTAAGCCAAGCGCAAGCTGAGCATTTAGGGATTGGTTTTTTACCTTTACAAGTCAATGTGGATAGTCAACAATATTTAGATGGTGTAGATCTCGATACCCAAACGTTATATCGACTTTTGCAAGAAGGAAAAATGCCGACGACAAGCCAACCGCCACTTTATTTAGAAGAAGAATTATTTGAACAATATAAAAAAGAGGGATATACCGATTTAGTAGCGGTGAACATATCTTCAGGATTATCAAGTACCAATGAAGTTGTGCAAGCAACCGCAAAACGAGTGGGATTAAATGTACATACATTAGATATTGGGACAACATTAGCAATTCAACGCTATTTAGTGATTGCGGCTAAACAATTAGTGGATCAACAAAAAGACCCACAAGAAGTGATTGCTCTTTTACAAAAAGCAGTGGATACGAGCGAAGGATATTTAATTGTTGATAACTTAGACCATTTAGCAGCAGGGGGCCGTTTGACTCCGTTAGCCGCCAAATTGGGTGGGTTATTAAAAATCAAACCGGTTTTGAAAGTTGCTAAATCAACAGGAGGAAAAGTAGACTCTTTTGATAAAGTGCGCACCTTTAATAAAGCCCTTGCGAAAGGAATTGAGCAAGTTGAAAAGGCTATCCAATCCGGAAAGGAATATGAATTTTTTATTTTAAACGGAAATGAAGATGCCAATTCGCAAAAGGCGTATAATTTGTTACATGCTTGTGCACCAAACACCAATATTACAGTCTTAGATATGTTTGCGGTTATTGCGTGCCATACAGGATTAGGCTCAATTGGAATTCAGTTTATCGAGAAAATTGAAGGAGTTGAATACGATGAAGCTAGCATTTGTGACAGATAGTGGAACAGGATTCAATGCAGAATTCTGGAAAGAAAGAGGTATCTACTCTCTTCCTTTGCAAATCACCATCGATCAAGAAACGTTTGAAGAAAACGAAACCATTTCATATGGTCAAATCATTCGTAATTTACATGATCAAGTTTTGATGAAAACATCACTTCCTTCTTTAGGAAAGATCGAAGATTTATTTGAAGAATTAAAAAATGAAGGATATGAAGGCGTGTTCTGTGTACCGATTTGTAGCGGACTTTCCGGAACGCTCAACGCGATGGAGAGCGCAGCACGCCAAGTAGGCTTACAGTTTTATGGTTATGATTGTTACAGCACTGCAGTCGTGGAAGCACATTGCATAGAAATCGCCAAACGCTTATATGACCAAGGAAAAACCATTGAAGAAATTATGGCAACGCTTGATCAAATTTGTGCGCATGCCAATACAGTCGTTTTATGTAATGACTTGCAACACATGAAACGGGGCGGACGTTTGACGGCGGCAGCGGCAATGCTTGGCGGCATGTTAAAAATTAAACCGCTTTTACATTTAGATCGCTCGACAGCAGGACGCGTCGATGTGTTTGAAAAAGTGCGAACGATGACAAAAGCGCAAGATCATATTATTGAACATCTTAAAGAAGTTGGCGTGCAAGCGGGCGACGATATTACTGTAGCGCACGTGGATTCATTAGAAGCGGCAAAGGAATTTGCGAAAAAAATTGCTGCGCAATTTCCAGATTGCTCAGTGCGAGTAATCGATTTAGTCAGCGCAGTGGGAATTCATACGGGATTAAATACACTTTGTGTGCAAGTGTTCGATCCAGCCGGATATGACGTTGATGTTTATAACGATCAAAACGCCATTAAAATCCAATAATCAAAATTGAACACAATCAAATAAGATGAAAAAGATGCTTTTGTAAAACGTAAACAGAGGACTTTTTCGATTGTTTTATCGGACACCAAGCAAGAATAGGATGTTGTTGGGGTTCTTTGTTCGATATGAAAATAAAGCGATAAATAAGGTATTTAGAAATACTTTGCGATTGCAAAAGAATTGGAAAAAGAGAGTTGAAGTTCTTGCGAATATTTGTTACAGTTATTCGGCAAGTCTAGCTTGCTCTCTGCCTTGATCTTTTTCAAACAGAACAAGGCCATTAGACCAAAGGGAGGTGTACTCAAATGAAAAAATACGAAGCTATGATCATTGTGAATGAATCTCTTGATGATGCACAATATGCAGCTCTTGAAAAAAGACTGTCTGCACCAATCACAGAAAACGGCGGTTCTATCGACAAAGTTGACAACTGGGGCGTAAAAGAATTCGCTTATGAAATCAATCACATGAAAAAAGGCCGCTATGTAGTGGTTAACTTAACAGCGAATAACGAAGGTATTGAAGAATTCCAGCGTCTTTGCCGGATCAACAATAGCGTCATCCGCACAATGGTAATTAAAACAGAAGAAGAGAAGTAGAGGACAGAATTATGAACCGAGTAGACTTGATCGGTAGATTAACCAAAGATCTTGAACTTCGCCGTTCCAACAATGGCAACAGCGTGATTCGTTTTACACTTGCGGTAGATCGTCGATTCAAACAGCCAGGTGGCCCAGAAGCTGATTTTATTTCTTGTGTCGCATTTGGGAAAACTGCAGAAAATATGGCTCGCTTCCTACATAAAGGTTCTTTAATTGCTGTAGAAGGAAGAATCCAAACCGGAAGTTATATGAACCAGCAACAACAACGTGTATATACAACAGACATTGTTGCGGATTCTGTTACATTCTTAGAGACTAGAAAATCTCAAGGATTTAATGACAATAACGGATTCAATCAAAACTATTCTAACCCAAATTCCGGTTATCAAAATCAACAGTATGGCGCACAACAGAATGCATATCAGGATAGCTACCAAGCCAATCCTTATGCACAAAGCGTAAACACTGGATTTGGACATCCAGCACCAACGCCTGTTGATATGCCTACTTCTAGTTTCGATAACTCTTCATCAGCAGACACAAGCGGTCTGTTTGATGATTCTGAAACACTTGATATTTCATCAGATGATTTACCATTTTAGAAAGGAGATCCGACATGGCTTTCAAAAAACAGCGCATGGGACGCAAAAAAGTTTGCTATTTCACTAAAAATAAAATTAAAGAAATCGACTATAAAGATGTTGAATTATTAAAACGCTTCATCAACGCGAATGGAAAAATTATTCCTAGACGCGTAACTGGCACTCGTGCTCGTTATCAGAGACAATTAGCTACTGCTATCAAACGTGCTAGACAGATGGCTTTATTACCATACGTAATTGACTAATTCAATTCATGCTAGTTCAAGGACGGGTCTTTGACCTGTCTTTTTTTTTCGCTTGTTCAAACCTAGATCCATTCAGAACAGTTTTAAGATTTGATTTTTTGTTACATCTTGCTATGATCCTTTGATTTTAAAGAAGATGAACAGAAAAATATTATTCACGTTTGCAATGATGGAGACTTTATAAATACGATATCAATTGGACAAAGAGATCGTTCTTCGCAATGGAATAAGAGGGCACATACTGCTAAGATTAATGTTATGAAAACAAAATCAATTGCTAAAGCAGGTTTGATTTGTGCGATTTATGGCATGTTTGTTGAACTCGATGTGTTGACCGGCTTGTTGATTGAGACAACATTTCCATATATATTCGCCCTGCCGATCTTTATTTGTGCATTAAAGGAAAATCAAAAAATATCGTTAAGTGCTTTATGTGCCATGGTGATTTTGACCTTCATCTTGTCTTCACTGACCACTTGGGTGATTGCTATTTCAATGCTACTTGCCGGTTGGTGCTTTGGATATTGTATGAATCAGCAATATTCGATGGCAAAAGCAACAGTGATTACATTTGGCGTTTTGATGGTGTCGAGTTTATTACAAATTACCGTTTTGGCTAACTTATTCGGGTTTGACCCAGCGAGCATGAAAGGTTTTTATCGGTGGATTGAACCGATTATCTCTTGGCAAGGACTTTATGTATTACTTGCCGGATTTGAAGCACTGCTAGAAACGATTACGATTGCTTTAATGTCTATTTTAATTGCCTTCAAAATCGTCCCTTATAAAGCAATGCGACCACTTAAATCAATTGGACGTGTACCTGTAGGTTGTGTTTGGGTATTCACTTTTGGGATAATTATATGGATACTCCTTTTGCTTTTTGATCTACAAGTTCAATCTTGGATCAAAGATGTTTTGTTGTTCGCAATTCTTTTCAGTTTGATTGGTTTCATCTGGAACGGTTGCATGATTTTACAAAGAAAAGCGATACAACGGCAATCCCGTATATTGGCGATTGTTGTTGTGATTACGACATTTATCCCGGTTGTTCATTTCGTACAAGCGACAGTTGGTGGTTGGGATTTAATGAAGCGCGCTTTCTTCAAGATGAGGAATCATTATGAATCAGTTTAAACATTGGATAATTTCATTTCTGTTATTACAAGTCGTAGCATTTGCGATGATCGTTTATTTAGCCTATGCCCAAGCATGGGTGGTCTTTGCGATTTTTCTGACGATGACGCTGTTGACGGATGTGATTTTCTTTGGCTTTTTGATCTCTATTCGTCGTAAAGGAATTCAAAGGGATTTAGACATCAGCCGCGTTTTAGGAAAAGATGCCAAAGATGCATTAGAGTTCGGAGAAATTGGCATTATTACTTATGATGATGAATATATCTGTACTTGGACTTCTGACTATCTTCAAAAACAAGGCATTGATTTAGTCAATCAAAAGCTCACGACATTTTTACCGAATATTCGCGAATTATTTGGAGATGTTGATACGATTACTGGAACATACAAGGATCAGATTTTTGAAGTTACACATAAAGAGGGTAGCCAAGTCTTGTTTGTTCGTGATATTACGAAAGTGTCTAAATTAGAAAGTAAGATCAAGCACGGTTCAACGGTTGTCGGCTTGTTATGTTTAGATAACTATGATGAATATCAAAGTATGGATGATGAAGAAGTCATCAATGAAATCAACAACGAAATTCGAATGCCGATTATTGCTTGGGCAAAAGAATTCGGCATCTTCATTCGTCGCATGCGTTCAGACCGCTATTTACTTGTGTTGGATGATGAGATTTTAACGAAAATCCGCAAAAACGATTTCCAAATTTTGCAGCAGATCAAAGATATCTCCGCAAAACTTGATATCGCCATTACTCTGTCGATTGTCTTAGTCGAAAATATGCCGGACTTTTTAGAGTTAGATCGCACGCTCAATGATGCTTTGGAAATTATTCAATCACGAGGTGGGGACCAAGCAGTCATTAAAAATGGAATTTTACCGTATGAATTTATCGGTGGAAATACAGAAAAATCATCGAGTGGATCGAAAGTGCGCGTTCGAATTGTCGGATCAAGTATTCAAGACTCCGTTCGCAATGGGGGAAAAGTATTTGTTTTAGGCCATGTCAATACGGACTATGATGCGATGGGAGCGGCAATCGCAGTTTCAAGTTGGGCTAAAGCACTCAAAAAAGAAGTGTCGATTGTCTTAAAAAATGTGCCTCGTGATGCGCAACTCCAACAAACGATGGATTACTATAATGAAAAAATGACAACCCGTCATCATTTCATTACAGAAGATGAGGCGATTGAACGGCTGGATCCGAAAAAAGATATTTTAATTATGGTTGACCACTCTAATCCGCAAATCTCGAGTGGTAAGCGTCTTGTTGAAATGGGCGTACAAACGATTATTATTGACCACCACCGTCGTGCACCAGCATTTCCAGACAACGTGCTCACATCCTATATTGAATCGCAAGCCTCGAGTACTTGTGAACTTTTAACGGAACTTTTACAAACTTCACCTGTTGTTGTTCCAATTTATGAAATGGAAGCAACGATTATGTATCTCGGAATTTTAGTAGATACAGGACGATTTAAACAACATACATCCGAGAGAACTTTTTTGGCGGCCGGTATTTTACGCTCTTGGGGGGCAAATCCACAAGTGGCAGAACAAGCGCTCAAAGAAAGCTATTCCGATTTCAAAAAGCGTTCAGCTTTGATTGAAACAGCTCAGATTTACCGTGATAAGTATATGATTGATGTGTTACCAGTTTCAGTATCGAGAACAATGCTCTCGCAAATCTCGGATAGCCTGTTAAAATTTAAAGGTTGCCAAGCAGCGTTCACGATTGGTGTGAATGAAAATAATGGCGCTACCGCCATTTCTGCGCGAAGCGATGGAACAGTGAATGTTCAAAAGATTATGGAAAAAATGAATGGAGGAGGTCATTTTAGTGCTGCGGCTTTAGAGCGTGATGATATTTCATGCAACCAAGCAGAGCGGATTTTAAAAGACTTACTCGATCAGGAGGGATAAAATGAAAGTCATTTTGCTACAAGACGTTCGTAACGTCGGAAAAAAAGATGAAGTCAAAGAAGTTTCAGATGGATATGGAAGAAACTTCTTGATTAAACAGAATCTTGCAGAACCTTACAACAAAGTTACTTCTCGTGAATTAGATCAACGTAAAGAAGAAGAACGTCTACAAGATTTAGAAAATCAAAAACAAGCTGAAATCACTGCCGAAGAACTCAAAGAAATGACGCTTGAATTCCAATTGAATACAGGAAAAGGCGGCAATACATTTGGTCAGATTTCTTCTAAACAAATCGTTGCAGCTTTAGCTCAAAAAGGAGTACACGTAGATAAACGTAAAATCATCATGGATACTCCAGTTGCTTCATTAGGAACGACAAAAGTTAAAGTCGATCTTTATAAAGGTAAAATTATTGGCACCATTAACGTGCATGTTAGCGCTAAAGGGGCCTAAATGATTCGCGAACTGCCAAATGCCCAACGCATGGAGCAGTCATTACTCGGTTCACTCCTCGTCTTTCCGGAAGTCATCTCGCTTTGTCGGGATGCGGATTTGAGTGCGACTGAGTTTTTTGTTCCAGCGCACCAAAAAATTTATGACGCAATTTTAGAAGTTGCAGATGAAGGTCAAGCGATTGACTTTGAACGTATTTTGCAACGTTTAACAGAAAATGGCGATGAATCTTCGAGCGGTGGGCTAGAGTATTTATCTCAATTAATGGATGCAGCAGTCTCCGGTGCAGCAGCTGCAAGCTACATTGAAACAATTCAAAATAAATCGCAATTACGCCGTTTAATTGAAACGTCCGATAAAATTGCTGAACAAGCTGGAACCTCTAACGCACAAATCGACACGATTTTAGACGATGCTGAACGTCTAGTTATGGATGTTACCCGCAAAAGAAGAGGAACTGATTTTAAATCTTCTCGTGAGATTGTCGCTGAAGTTAAAGCTGAACTTGAAATGTTGAGAACTTCCAAAGGAATCAGTGGCATACGAACGGGATATGCGGAACTCGACCGCATGACAAATGGGTTCCATCCTGGCGATTTGATTATTTTAGCGGCTCGTCCAGCGATGGGGAAATCAGCCTTGGCCTTGAACTTTGCAAGCCAAGTTGCCCAAAGAAACCCTGGGGCAGTGGCAATTTTTTCACTAGAAATGCCTGGGGCATCGTTAGTCAAACGTATTTTATCTTCGATTGGCCGAATTGATGGTTCAAAACTCGTTTCCGGGAAACTCGATCCTGAAGATCTCAATAACTTAAACGATGCTTGCAATATCTTAAGTGAACGAAAAATTTTCATTGATGATACTTCGATGATTAAAGTCTCACAAATCTTTTCGAAATGTCGAAAACTACGTTCGCAAGAAGGATCACTTTCACTCATTGTTATTGACTACTTGCAGTTAATTTCTGGCGGTGGTCGTTCGGACTCTCGTCAACAAGAAGTTTCGGAAATTTCACGTAACTTGAAAATCTTGGCTAAAGAGATGGAATGTCCAGTTATTGCCTTGTCTCAGTTATCACGTAAAGTTGAAGAACGTTCAGACCATGAACCACAATTATCTGACTTACGTGAATCTGGATCTATCGAGCAGGATGCCGATATCGTTATGTTTATTTATCGTGAAAAGTATTATGCCAAAGATCCAGACGACAATGATCCTACCGAAACTGTCGATCTCTCGCTCAAAAAGCACCGTAATGGGGAAACCGGAAAAATTGAACTCGTCTTTGAAAAGAATTGTTCTTTGTTCTCTTCTAAAATTAGTGAAGGGGAGTTAGACCGTTATGCAAATTAATTTGTTTTGTTCGGGATCCAAAGGAAATTCTTGTTTAATTCAAACAACAACGACCAAAGTGTTAGTCGATTGTGGACCGAGCACAAAACGCTACATGACAAACTCCCTCAAAGATGTTGATGTCAAAGTCGACGATTTAGATGCCGTGTTGATTACCCATTCACATTCGGATCATATTCGCCAATTGGCGATGTTTCAATGTGTACCGATTTATACATGCTGCCCACTTCAAGTTAAAAATTCCAAACGCGAAGAAGTACCTTTGGATTTGCATATGATTACACCACCAGCGCAGTTTGGTATTGGGGATTTAGTCATTCAAGCTTTTCCAACATCACATGATTCTGGACCAAGTATGGGCTTTGTCATTTATCATGAAAATGAAAAACTCGTCTATGTCACGGATACGGGATATATCAAAGCCGATTATTTCGATTTGTTAAGTGATGCCGATTACTATATTTTCGAAAGCAATCACGATTTAGAAATGTTGCAACAAACAGATCGCCCATATTGGTTAAAAGCGCGTATTGCTTGCGATACCGGACACTTATGTAATGCCGATAGTGCAAGATTGTTATCGCATTTTATTTCATCCAGAACAAAACGTATTGTACTTGCGCACTTGTCTGAAGAAGCAAATACACCAGAACTAGCACTTGAAACGTTGTCTCAACGTTTACAAATTTGTGGAATCGACGATCAACGGATGGTGATCGAAGCGGCAAGTCAGTGGCAACCCATTCGTTTTGGGCAAAAAGATCGGGCGCAAGCGCAAGTAGAAGCGCTCGACGAGAAAACTTGTTATTGTAATTTGCGAATGGATGAAATGCTTCCTTCCCAGTCATAAAAATAAATTGATTGATATCACCGAGACTGAATGATTAGTTTCAATAAAATAAGGCGGATCTTCGTTCTTCATCATTTTTGAAGAGTGAACAAAGTCCGCTTTTTTATATGTTGATTCGGCGTGTTATTTGCAAAATGAGATGAAAACGGTGCCTTAACTTTTTTAAATGATATCTCGGTCAGAACAGTTTGTTCCTCTATTTTTGCGGGGAAAATAAAGAGCTGAAAAAAGGGGATGATCCTATGTTTTGAAACAAAAGATGAGTTGTGATACATCGCATCTTTGCAAATTTGATTGCTTGCCCTTTGTTTGGAGATATTGAGTCTAACATTGTGATTGCTTTTAAAACAGAGTCAGAAAAACTGTACAGAAAGCAAGCGCTATGCATTAATCCGGACGCTGTCTTTGTTATAATTAGATAGATAAAGGAAGGTGATTCATTCATGTTAACCGTATTTAATCATCCGCTGATTAGTCATAAATTGACAATTATGCGTGATAAAAACACGTCAACGAAAGATTTTCGTGACAACTTAGATGAAATTGGATCTTTGATGGTATATGAGGTCACTCGTGATTTACCATTAGTTGATGTTGAGGTGGAAACACCAATGTGCAAAATGACAGGAGCAAAGCTGGCAAAAGATGTAATCGTTGTTCCAATTTTACGTGCAGGTCTAGGCATGACAGCAGGGATTATGAATTTAATTCCAACCGCAAAAGTAGCACACGTAGGTTTGTTCAGAGACGAAGAAACGTTAGAACCACACACATATTTTGAAAAATATCCAAAAAATATTGCGGATGCGTATGTTATTGTCGTAGACCCAATGTTGGCAACTGGTGGAAGTAGCGTTGCTGCAATTGATATGGTCAAAAAACAAGGGGCTAAAAACATTAAATTAGTTTGTTTAGTAGGTGCCCAAGAAGGTGTAGACAACGTTGAAAAACATCACCCAGATGTCGATATTTACCTCGCTGCTTTAGATGACCATTTAAGTGAAACTGGTTATATCGTTCCTGGCTTAGGAGATGCCGGCGACCGTATCTTTGGAACGAAATAATGTCGCCCTCAAAATTTGCAGGTTATCTTTTAGCAAACTTGTTATTTTGTATTTGGATTGGATATTTGATTGATTCTTGGACGAATATGACCCCATTTTGGATCATCGCCTTTACCCTTTACGCCATAGTTGGCAGCTTTTTAATCTTTATACATCGCAATAAACATAAAAGCGATATCCGCAAAGATTAGAAAATGAAAAACTGGAGCTATTGTTGATGAGTAAGGGACTGAAACAAATTTTTAAACAGTCTTTGATCTACACCACAGTTATTGTAGTCTTAGGCGCAATTTTAATCGCATTATTTTGGCCTAGTGTCTCGCGTATGAATGCACTACTGGGTTTATTTTGGGGTGCATTGATCGCTTTATGTGGTTTTTCATTGATCTGTCATATGGTGAGCAATTTATCGCAATCCATTCAGGAAGGAAAGAAGAAAGGCAGGTCAGGCTACTTTCTTCGTTATGCATTTTATGCAGTTAGCCTGGCATTAGGTGCATGGCTTCGTTTTTCGCTGATAACCATGCTATTGGGGGTAGTGGCACAAAAAGCCAGCCTTGTGTTGTATACCCTAATAAACGAAAGGATTAAAGATGAGTGACGTATCACAAATTGTAATCCATATCGGCTCCTTTGAATTTCAATTACACCAGTCAATTCTGGTCTGGCTGGTGATCTGCGTATTGATGGCTATTGTTGCTTATATCGCAGGGAAAAAAATAGAGAATGCGGACCCATCCGTTGCCCCAAAAGGGATCGTTTATTGGTCCGAGGAGCTGTATAACCTTTGTCTTTATGTAATCAAAGGTAACTTGAAAGAGACAACTGCTCATTATTTGCCAATGTTTGGCACAATTATGATCGGCATGCTTCTTTCCAATCTCGTTGGATTGGTCGGATTCCAGAACCCAACCTCCAATATCTCATTTAACGCAACACTCGCGTTAATGTTCTTTTTGATGATTCAATTCCATGGCATTACGAAAAGTGGCTTGATTGCTCGATTGAAAGAATTGACGGAACCAATGTGGTTATTAACGCCATTGAATGTCATCGGGGAATTGGCAACACCAATTTCGTTGACGATGCGTCTTTTCGGAAACATCCTCGCTGGAACAATCATCTCGCTATTGATTTATACCGTTATTAAATCTGTAGCTCCAATTGGCTATATTGGCTTATTGATCACTCCATTTATCCATATGTATTTGGATATTTTCTCTGGTGTGATTCAAACGTATATCTTCTTTACTTTGGGTACGTATTTCTTAGGACAACAAGTTGCCCAACAAGAAGATTAATGGATAAAACTCTTAATCAAAGAGAATTCCAAATCTATTGGAAATAAAACACAAATTTTGGAATAAACAATCTGTATGAGCGGTTGTTTATCATAAGAAACATTAATGAAAAGGAGAAATTTTATTTATGTTTAACGAAGAATTTGTCAGAGGTATGGCAGTCCTTGGTGCAGGTATCGCCATGATCGCTGGTTTAGGCCCTGGTATTGGTCAAGGTTTTGCCGCTGGTAAAGGTGCTGAAGCAGTTGGCCGTAACCCAGATGCAGCGAGCAAAATTCAATCTATCATGGTTTTAGGTATTGCCCTTGCCGAAACAACAGGTATTTACGCTTTAGTTATTGCCATCATGCTGATCTTTGTTAAAGGCTAGAATTATGGTGAGATTAGATGATTGATTTTAATATTGACAACTATCTGCGAATTTCCTGGCAGGATGTTTTGCTGGTATGCATCTCAACATTCATCATCGTCTTATTCTGCAAGCATTTTTTCTGGGATAAACTTTTAGCTTTTGTCGCAAAACGACAGGCCCTTATTCAAGAGAATATCGATGCCTCCAAACATTTGCGCGAACAAGCTTTAGAAGAAAAGAAACAATATGATGCACAAATCGCAAGTGCTGGATCAAAGGCGAATGCCATCATTGAGCAAGCAAAACGCGATGCACAAGCGCAAAAAAATGAAATCATCGATTCTGCAAAAAATCAGGCGGAAAATATTGCCCGCGCTGCGCAAGAAGAAATTGAACGTGACAAGCTGAAAGCACAAAAAGAAATGAAAGATGCGATTTGTGATGTCGCAATCACAGCTGCGAGTCAGATTCTTGAATCAGAAATTGATGCAAATAAGCAGAAAGATATTTTGGATAAATTGATTGACCAGGCAGGTGAAGGTAAATGGTAGATAAAAGCTTGCCTTTTGCCCAAGCACTGCTTTCAATCGGACAAGACAATAAGCAAGAAGATCAATATCTTGTAAACTTAAACGAGCTAAAAAAAATGTTTGAAGAAGTTGATCAATTGCGACTTGTCTTATCTCATCCCGGTGTGGATCGAAAAACAAAGGAAAATATATTGATTGAAACTTGCCAAGATTCAATGGATTCTTCCTTTATCGACTTTTTAAAAGTAGCTTGTCGCCAAAATATGGCAGGACAGTTACCGCAGATTGCCGATCACTATGCGCATTTGCTTGATGAAAGTCGAAACATCCAAACAGTTAAAATTACGTCAAGTATAGAACTGGATGAAAAACAGAAAGCTAAACTGACGACAATTTTAGAAAATAAGCTCAATGGAAAAGTGAAACTCGAATGTGTCGTTGATCCATCGCTTATTGCCGGAATGAAAATTCAAACTGAAGATGCAATATTGGATGCGAGCTATTTAAAAGCGCTCGAAAAAATGAAAGAACAGCTTACGAAAAGCTAAAAACAGGTGATGTGAATGAGTTTAAATCCCGCAGAGATTTCAAAACTGATCAAAGCACAGATCCAAAATGTAGATAAAGATATTGAAATGAACGAAAGCGGAACTGTCCTCAGTGTTGGGGATGGGATTGCGACCGTTTATGGACTGAAAAGCGCAATGATGAGTGAACTTCTTCTTTTCCCTCATGACGTTTATGGAATGGTCATGAACTTAGAAGAAGACCAAGTCGGCGTTGTTTTGATGAGTAATGATCCCGATATCAAAGAGGGGGATACAGTTACACGTACGGGTCACGTTGTCGAAGTACCTGTCGGCGATGCGATGTTAGGTCGTGTAGTGAATGCTCTCGGTCAGCCAATTGATGGCAAAGGAGCAATTGAAGGTACACGTCTTCGTCCAGTTGAACGTGTTGCTCCTGGTGTAATGACGAGAAAAAGTGTATCTGTACCTCTCCAAACCGGTTTAAAAATTATTGACTCTATGATCCCAATTGGTCGTGGTCAGCGTGAGTTGATCATTGGTGATAGACAAACAGGTAAAACTGCGATCGCGATTGATACAATCATCAACCAAAAAGATCAAGGAGTGAATTGTATTTATGTAGCCATTGGCCAAAAAGCGTCAACGGTTGCACAAATTGTTGAAAAATTAAAACAGTTCGGTGCGATGGACTATACAACAGTTGTTGTCTCCACAGCATCCGAAGCAGCTCCATTACAATACATTGCCCCTTATTCAGGATGTGCAATTGGGGAAGAATGGATGGAACAAGGTAAAGACGTTTTAATCGTCTATGATGACTTGTCCAAGCACGCCGTAGCTTATCGTGCAATGGCGTTATTATTACGTCGACCACCAGGACGTGAAGCATATCCTGGTGACGTATTCTACTTACACTCCAGATTACTCGAACGAGCTGCTCGTTTGAATGAAAATCATGGTGGTGGATCACTGACTGCTTTGCCAATTATCGAAACGCAAGCAGGTGATATCGCTGCTTATATTCCAACAAACGTTATTTCCATCACGGATGGACAGATCTTCTTAAAAACAGATATGTTCAACTCTGGTTTAAGACCTGCTGTCGATTCTGGTTTATCGGTATCCCGTGTTGGTTCTGCTGCCCAAGTAAAAGCAATGAAGCAAGTTTCAGGTTCCTTAAAACTTGAACTCGCTCAGTTTGCGGAAATGGAAGCATTCTCTAAATTCGGATCGGATTTAGATGCAGCAACTGCTGAAGTCTTAAATCACGGTTATCGTTTGACGCAATTGCTCGTTCAAAAACAATACGCACCATTATCAATGCCAGAAGAAGTATTGGCTTTGTTTAGTGGAAAATACAAATTCTTGAAATCAATCCCAGTAGAAATGGTTCAAGACTTTGAAGAAAAAATGTTACTGTTTTTCAAAAATGAACATCCAGAAATCATTGCCCAAATCGATCAAGAGGGTGTTTTGAGTGATGAATTGATTGCAACAATCAAAGATTACATGCAACAATTTTTGGATGACTATAAAGTAAAGGCAGGAATCTAGTATGGCTGCAAGTAAGCAGGCCATAAAAACCAGAATTGCTTCTGTCGCTTCGACTAAAAAAATCACGAATGCAATGCAGATGGTCGCAAGCTCAAAGCTGAATAAAATTCGCAATGCGATGGAGAAAAACCGTGAATATGCGACAAGCCTCCAAGAGGTGCTCGCTATGGTTTTAGCTCGGTCCGATCAAGGAAATCGTTTGTTGCATGAAGATCCGAATAAACCTTGTTATTTATTTGTGATCACAAGTGATATGGGCCTTTGCGGGGCATATAATGCCAACGTGTTTAAGGTGTTAGAAAAAGAAATGCAGCCTCACGATTATGTAGTCATGATTGGAACGCATGGCAATAACTGGGCGAAAGCACGCAATATCGATTTAACGCAGACTTTGCTCGATATGAGCGAAGAAGATGCATATCCAGAACTTGCTAGTTATATTGATCAAGCGTTAACGCTTTATGATGAGCATAAAATTGGTGCGATCAAAGTGCTTTATACGCGTTATGTGAATACATTGATGTTTGAACCAGAAATCGAAACACTGCTTCCACCAAAAGTACCTGAATCAGTTCAAGAAACGAAAGTGCGAGCAGAAACGATTTTTGAACCAGAAAAATCAGTGATGTTAGCCAGCCTAATTCCAATGATCACCAAAAACGTTTTGTATTCCAAATATATGGAAAGTAAAACGAGTGAACAAGCAAGCCGTCGTTTGGCTATGGAAAATGCGACGGACAATGCGCAAGAATTAGAAGAAAAACTCAACCTCGAATACAACCGAGTAAGACAGAGTGCAATTACTCAGGAAATTACAGAAATCGTTGGCGGTGCCAACGCTCTGAACTAGAAAGGATGCGAATCTGTGATGGAAAACAAAGAAGCATCGCTTACAGTCGAAAAAAACATCGGGAAAGTCGTTCAAATTGTCGGACCTGTTGTCGATATTCGATTTGAAAGCGGAAAACTGCCTGATCTTTTATGCGCAATTCAAATCCCACTTACGGATGGTCAAAGCCTGACTGTAGAAGTTGCCCAGGGCATTGGTAACGACTTAGTACGTTGTATTGCCATGGGATCAACAGATGGTTTAGTCCGTGGCATGGACGCAATCGATACAGGTAAACCAATTCAAGCACCTGTAGGAGAAGAAATTTTAGGCCGTATGTTTAACGTCTTAGGTCAACCTATCGATGAATTAGGACCAGTAGACGCAAAACAATATATGCCAATCCACCGTGCAGCACCAAAATTTGACGAACAGTCGACAACTTCCGCAATTTTAGAGACAGGAATTAAAGTCATCGACTTATTAACTCCATATGCTCGAGGCGGTAAGATCGGTCTGTTTGGTGGTGCCGGTGTCGGCAAAACTGTATTAATTCAGGAGTTGATCCACAATATCGCTTCTGAACATGGTGGTAAATCTGTCGTTGTAGGTGTCGGTGAACGTACACGTGAAGGAAACGACATGTACCACGAAATGAAAGACTCTGGAGTATTAGATAAAACCGTATTAGTTTATGGTCAGATGAACGAATCTCCAGGAGCTCGTATGCGTGTTGGATTAACCGGGTTAACTATGGCGGAATATTTCCGTGATGTTGACCATCAAGACGTATTGTTATTTATTGATAACATCTTCCGTTTCACCCAAGCGGGATCTGAAGTATCCGCTCTTTTAGGACGTGTTCCTTCAGCCGTTGGTTATCAGCCAACATTAGCAACGGAAATGGGGCAATTACAGGAAAGAATTACATCCACAAAGGATGGTTCTATTACTTCCATTCAAGCGGTTTATGTACCAGCCGATGACTTAACTGACCCAGCTCCAGCGACAACTTTCTCTCACTTGGATGCGAAAACAGTATTAGACCGTTCAATTGCGGCACTAGGAATTTTCCCAGCCGTAGATCCATTGGAATCTAGCTCTCGTATGTTAGATCCACAAATCATTGGTGATCGTCACTACAAAGTAGCGCGTGGCGTACAAGAAATCCTGCAGAAATACAATGAATTGCAAGATATCATTGCAATTTTAGGTATGGATGAATTGTCTGAAGAAGATAAGAAAATTGTTAACCGTGCTAGACGTGTTCGTAACTTCTTATCTCAACCTTTCCACGTTGCTGAAGTATTCTCGGGTATTGCCGGAGAATATGTATCACTTGAAACAACGATTGATTCTTTTGAAAAGCTATTATCCGGTGAATATGACAATTTACCAGAACAAGCGTTCATGTTCGTTGGATCAATTGAAGAAGCCGTCGAAAAGGCGAAAGCAATTGAGGAAGAAGCTCAGTGATCGAACTCGAAATCGTAACGCCAAATGGGCATTACTTGGATGATACAGTTAAAAGTATCCATGCCAAAAGCTTGATGGGTGAATTTACGCTTTTGCCTAATCACATGCCAATCGTGATGTCTTTAGTGCCTTGTCGTTTAGTATTAACGATGAAGAATGACACTAAAGAAGAATATGCGATTTCAGGTGGGATTTTACACTTCGATGCCAACAAGGCGACGCTTTTAACCGATGCAATCGAAGGGAAAGCTGAAATTGATATTCCACGTGCACAAGCTGCCTATAAGCGAGCACGCACACGAATTGAAAAACAGACAGAGCAGACCAATATGCGACGGGCTGAACTTGCATTACAAAGAGCAATCAACCGACTGTCGATTACCAATACACAACCAAAAGATTGACGCATCAATCACCGACACGAGTTGATTAGAGACTAGAAAATCAACAAAAAACAAGAAAACCGCCTTATATAAGGCGGTTTTTAAAATTAAGTCTTAGTAGAGATTTACTCGATCAAAAATTTATGAATAGGTTCTAATAATTTCTTCTGCAATAATTCGTTTTGAAATGCATCGATCCATGGCTTGTTTTTCTATGTAACGATGCGCCTCTGGTTCATCAAATTTGAGTTCGCGAATGAGGATCCATTTTGCACGGTTGACGATACGGATTTCTTGCATTTTTTCTTCAATGGACAATGTTTTCTTTTCGGTTTTTCTGATTTTTTCTCGTGCGCTTGAAAGCCAGCTAAGAGCGATGACCATTGTTTGTTTTGAGATGGGTTTTGAAAGCACAAAAACACCGTGTTCAGCGACTTTATCATAGATTTCTTCTTGAAGCTCCGCCCCAACCATCAAAAGGACAACGCTCTCTTTTGAATTCGCTGAATCAATCGCAAAGCGTGTACCGACATCATCAGGGAGTGGTGAGTTGATGATCACAAAATCAAAAGAACGTTCGGTGAGTGCTCGCTTAGCAGCACTGATATTGGATGCGAAATGAATTGGTGAATATTTTGAAGTGGGGAGCATAGCGACGAGTGTACGATTAAATCTTTCAGCCGCTGAAACGATTAGAGTGCTATAAACTCTTTCTTTCAAACTCATTGTTGCTCCCTCCTTTTCGGCTGCTATTCAGCTTTATTTATTGCAGTAGATATCTAAAATTGCTGCAGGGATGTGTTGTTGAATGAAATCACTAGTTGTCGCTGACTTACGAGCATCGTATAAACTTGAAGGTAGTTTTCTAAAATTTTCTAAAGTTTTTGCATCTGCTTTGTATAAGTTAATATTGGCAACTTTGGGTAAGTCAAGTTTATTTTCAAGTCCATATAATGCAGCATAAATAATTAAGGTAAAGGCAAGATACGGATTTGCCATCGGATCTGGTGAACGAAGTTCGGCACGACGATATTCACCAACTGCCGCAGGAATGCGAACGAGCTGAGAACGGTTTTCACTAGACCAAGAAACGTATCCCGGGGCTTTATCTATTCCAAAGCGCTTATAGGAATCTTCAGTAGGATTCAGGAATGCAGTCATATCTATAACCTTATCGAGAATACCGGCGATCATATAACTCAAGTTTTTCGAATGATCACTTGGTTGAACAGACATATTGATATGAAATCCGTTGCCGGGTTCGTGCTCAAGAGGTTTGGGACTGAAATCTACAAAAACACCGTTATGATGAGCAACTGTTTTTACAATGGTCTGGAAGGTCATTGTGTTATCCGCTGCCGTTAAAGGATCCGAGTAGCGAAAGTCGATTTCATTTTGGCCAGGACCAACTTCATGATGGGAGCTTTCAGGGCGGATGCCCATTTGTTCTAAAGTAAGACAGATTTCGCGACGAATGTTTTCACCCCGATCTTCTGGAGCAAGATCCATGTAACCGGCATTATCGTAAGGGATTTTTGTTGGTTTATTCTTTTCATCAAGCTCAAAAAGATAAAACTCCTGCTCAGAACCAAAGGCAAAAGTGTATCCGGCTTTTTTAGCTTCCTCTACGGCTTTTTTTAGCAGACTTCGAGTATCACATTCAAACGGTCTTCCGTCAGGATAGGAGATGCTTGTAAACATCCGGACAACCTTACCATGCTCAGGTCTCCACGGTAAAAGCATCAGAGTTTCGGGATCGGGATGGAGTAAAAGATCAGAATACATTTCATCGCCAAATCCTGCGATTGCCGAAGCGTCAAAGGCAATCCCATATTCAAAAGCGCGAGGCAACTCCTCAGGCATAATTGAGATATTTTTTTGTTTTCCAAAGACGTCACAAAAGGTAAGACGAATAAATTTTACATCATCCTCTTGGACGTATTGGATTACCTCTTCTTTTGAACACTTCATATGATCCTACCTACTTTCTTTAATTTTCTACATACATTTGTTTGTAAGGATTGTTGCTGTCAGGAGTAACGACAGTGAAGGGGGAAGCTAACACCTCGTTTATATTGTAACCAAATAAATCACAGTATTCGATAAGATATGTTTTCAATTCTTCCATATCCGATTCATTGGCTAAGCGAGCGGTTACTTGACGAGGGAATTTCACGTCTTTACATTCACTTCTTAAAAACATTTTTCCACCATGCATTCCCGTACAAGGGAAGAATCCGATGATGTTTTTATTTTTTTCTTCGAGGCCGAGAACAATAATGACACCACCTGCTTGATATTCGCCAAGAAAACTTCCCGCACTTCCGCCAATTACCATAACGGGGACTTTTGTTTTGTAGGATTTCATATGGATGCCGGCACGGTAGCCGGCATTGCCTTTGACAAAAATTTTTCCGCCCCGCATGGCATAGCCTGCAGCATCACCGATATTGCCATGGATAATAATTTTCCCTTCATTCATCGTATCTCCTACGGCATCTTGTGCGTTTGCATGAACGATAATGGTCGATCCATTGAGATAAGCGCCTAAAGCATTACCGGGTACGCCATGAATTGTGATGTTCTTATCCGACAGACCAGCGCCAATGAACCGTTGACCGCAACATTCCTCAAGTGTAATAGGGCTAGTATTGTTTCGCAAAGCTTCATTTAAAGTTTTGTAATCCAAATTTTTAACATTCAATAACATGATATAAACCAACTTTCCAATAAAGTTTTATGATTTTTAGGAGAAAATGAGTTTTCGCAACCTTAAAAATAACCGAGTTGCAACTATTGTTGTACAACAAGTTATTTAAATGATTCATGCGAAAATGCTAAGTTTAATATTTACTCATAATTGTTTCTTTATTCTCCGGCATGAGCAATGCCTAAAATCTCAAGTTCTTTGTTCGTTAGTCCGATGCCACGTAACATCAGACGGTTTCCACGAAGAGCCTCGATGGAGTTGATGCCCATACCGCCCATTAATTCTTTGATTTCTTGTTGCCAGGCGGTTATTAAATTGACAAGACGTTTGCAGCCTAAATCAGGGTTGAGACGCTTAACGAGATCCTCTCTTTGTGTTGCAATCCCCCAATTACATTTGCCACTTTGGCAGGTGCGACAAAGATGGCATCCCAGAGCAAGCAGGGCTGCCGTTGCAATATAGCAAGCATCCGCTCCAAGAGCGATCATTTTCACAACATCAGCGGCATTGCGGATACTGCCACCAACAACAAGAGACACATTGTTTCGGATCCCTTCATCACGAAGTCGTTGATCGACCGCTGCCAAAGCAAGTTCAATAGGGATACCGACGTTATCACGGATACGGGTGGGTGCTGCACCTGTACCACCACGCAAGCCATCAATCGCGATAATATCCGCACCACTTCTGGCAATGCCGCTTGCAATAGCGGCAATATTATGTACGGCGGCGACTTTTACAATGACAGGTTTTTTATATTCTGTTGCCTCTTTTAGTGAGAAGACAAGTTGACGAAGATCTTCGATCGAATAAATATCGTGATGGGGAGCTGGAGAAATCGCATCTGATCCTTCAGGAATCATTCGGGTACGAGAAACATCGCCAACAATTTTTGCTCCTGGCAAATGACCACCAATTCCTGGTTTTGCACCTTGTCCCATTTTGATTTCAATCGCAGCGCCGGCGTTTAGAAAGTCTTCATGAACACCGAAGCGTCCAGAAGCAACTTGAACGATTGTATTTGGACCATATACATAGAAATCTTCATGCAGACCACCTTCGCCGGTATTATAGAGAATGCCAAGTTCAGTAGCGGCACGGGCTAAGGCGGCGTGAGCGTTATAACTGATGGAACCATAACTCATCGCAGAAAACATGATGGGCACAGATAGTTCAATCTGTGGAGGCAATTCGCATTTTAATTGTCCATTTTTGTCACGCTCAATTTTTTCAGGCTTTTTCCCCAAGAACACGCGGGTTTCCATAGGCTCACGCAAAGGATCGATTGGGGGATTGGTGACCTGTGAGGCATTGATCAGGATTTTATCTAAATATACCGGCAACTCATTGGGATTGCCCATAGATGAAAGGAGGACACCACCGCTATTTGCCTGTTTGTAGATTTCTTTAATCGTATTGCTCTGCCAATTGGCGTTTTCGCGAAAAGTACAGTCACTCTTGACGATTTTTAGCGCTCTAGTCGGACAGAATGATACACAACGCTGACAGTTGATACATTTGGTTTCGTCAGCCACCATCACCCCTTTTTCTTTGTTTAAGATGTGAACCTCATTAGCACATTGCCTTTCGCATATACGGCAGGTGATGCAGCGATCGGTATTGCGGATCACTTCAAATTCGGGGTAGATAAATTCTAAACTCATTTTAAAATGCACCTTCCTTTACCTTCACAATTACCGGTTCACCGCCGGCGGGAGCCCAAATGTTTTGGGCATCAGGTTCCATTGTGCGAATCGCTGCTTCTTCGCTAGCGATAAAGACTTTATCTTCTTTTTCGCCAACCACCATTGAACGAAGTTTTAAGCGATCGTTCAAGGCCATCAGTCCACCCTCAAAGCCAAGGACAATAGAAAAAGGTCCGGTGATGAGCAAGCTTGCAAACAGAGTTCGTAGAAAAGTATATTTTTCTTTTTCGGCTAAATTCGTTTTGTCTTCAATCGTGCTCCAGAATGGGGCGGCAACAACGCTAGCCGCTTCATCGAGCGTGAGTCCCTGCACGCGAAGCAGGTAGTCCATAATATAGGTGATGACTTCTGTATCGGTTTGTAAGGTACATTTATAGCCGAACATCTCAATAAAACGGCGGTTCGCATCATAGGAAGAAATTTCACCATTATGGACGATGGACCAATCAAGTAGGGTAAACGGGTGAGCCCCACCCCACCATCCGGGAGTATTCGTCGGGTAGCGACCGTGAGCAATCCAACAATAACCTTCGTATTCCTCCAGTTTATAAAAGACCCCAACATCTTCTGGATAACCAACGGCTTTGAAGGTTCCCATATTCTTGCCACTAGAAAAGACATATGCCCCCTGCAATTCGGAGTTGATCTTCATGACCGTTCGAGCGACGAATTCTTTTTCATCAAGTTGCAACGAGCAAGTAAGGATTTAAATGGAGCAACAAAGTATCTCCAAATAATCGGCTCATCTTTGATTTCAGGGATGGTCCGTGTGGGAATCTTTTCACTCTTTACAATTTCAAAGCGATCTTTTAAAAATTCCTCACATTTTTTTCGTGTTGCCCGGGAGTCATAAAACAGATGTAATGCGTAAAAATCTTTATATTCGGGATAAATGCCATAACCACTGAAACCACCACCAAGTCCATTGGAACGGTCATGCATAGGTTTCATTGCGTTGTAAATAATATCGCCGGACATCCTTTTTCCTTCTTTGGAAATAACAGCCGCAATTGTACATCCGGAGGGGATTCGTACTTGTCCTTCTACTTTCATATGGATTCCTTTCCTTTTCAAAATAGATAAGAAAAGGCGCTCATCTCGCTACAGAATCAGTTCTGTATTGAAATGAACGCCTTTGCTCATTTTTTCTTTTTCGGTACCTTACACCATGAACTTCGTTTTATCAAGGGAATAAGGAGGGTTTCTAAATTTCGTTGAAATTTGTTTGAAAAAGTTTTCTGAAAATGTTTGACAAATTATTTTTGTGGGTATATAAAAGCTTGCATAAAAGCAGATACGTCTTTGGGCGGAGTGTTCAAAGAGGTTCTTCTTCTTTTTGGAATCCAAAAACAAGTACAGATAAAGAAGGCAAAGGCGTCTTTAATGTTTTTACATTAAAGGCGCCTTTGTCTATTTAGGAAAACAAGGAAAAGGAGAATGTATTATGTCAACGGTAACAGATTATTTTGGCAGTTTGGTTTTTGATGACAGAGTAATGAAAGCTACGCTATCCGCTAAGGTATACGGCTCATTGAAAAAGACGATTGAACAAGGAACAGAACTAGATATCAGCGTTGCTAATGCCGTGGCTGCAGCAATGAAGGATTGGGCGGTTGCTAAAGGAGCAACACACTATACGCATTGGTTTCAGCCACTTACAGGGATCACCGCCGAAAAACATGATAGTTTTATTACTCCATCACCTGATGGTGGGGTGATTATGGAGTTTTCAGGAAAAGAACTCATCAAAGGTGAACCAGATGCTTCTTCTTTCCCAAGTGGTGGTCTAAGAGCTACTTTTGAGGCAAGAGGGTATACTGCATGGGATCCAACATCTTATGCGTTTATTAAAGGGAAAACTTTGTGTATTCCTACCGCATTTTGTGCCTATGGCGCACAAGCGCTCGATAAAAAGACACCTCTGTTGCGTTCTATGGAGGCCCTTAATAAGCAGGCATTGCGGATTCTTAGACTATTTGGCAACGAGAGTGTAAAGCGAGTGACTAGCTCTGTCGGTCCCGAACAAGAGTATTTTCTAATCACAAAGGAAATGTATGATCAACGACCTGATCTTCGTTTTACTGGTCGCACTTTATTTGGGGCAAAGCCGCCAAAAGGACAAGAAATGGATGACCATTATTTTGGGGTCATCAAGCCAAGAGTTGCCGCGTATATGGAAGAACTGAATGAAGAACTCTGGAAGTTAGGAATCTTGGCCAAAACGGAACACAACGAAGTTGCGCCAGCTCAACATGAATTGGCGCCAATCTATACGACGACCAATATTGCAACCGACCACAACCAGCTTACGATGGAAATTATGCAAAAAGTGGCCGGAAAGCATGGGCTTGTTTGCTTGCTTCATGAAAAACCTTTCGCCGGGGTCAACGGAAGTGGCAAGCACAACAACTGGTCGATTGCGACTGATACGGGTCAGAACCTCCTTTCACCGGGTGCAACACCTTATGAAAATGCGCAGTTCTTGTTGTTCTTGTGCGCAGTCATTAAAGCAGTAGATGATTATCAAGATCTTCTTCGTATTTCTGTTGCGACTGCGGGAAACGATCATCGTCTGGGCGCAAACGAAGCACCTCCTGCGGTTGTATCTATGTTTTTGGGCGATGAGTTAAATGCGGTTTTGGAAGCGATCAAAACGGATACTCCTTATAAAGATATAGTAAAGACGCAAATGAAACTTGGAGTTGATGTGCTGCCGAAGTTTAATCGGGATACGACTGACCGAAACAGAACATCTCCATTTGCTTTTACAGGTAATAAGTTCGAGTTCCGGATGCTCGGTTCTTCTAACAGCATCGCTTGTGCAAACATTATGTTAAACAGTGCAGTTGCCGAGTCTTTAAAAATCTACGCGGATCGATTGGAAGGTGTAGAAGATTTTGAAACGGCTCTTCATGAGATGATTCGTAAAACAATCAAAGATCACAAACGCATCATCTTTAATGGGAATGGATATGACGAAAGTTGGATTCAAGAAGCAACCGAAAAACGTGGCTTGATCAACTACCGCACAACTGCGGATTGTATGCCGCATCTATTGGATCAAAAGAATGTCGATATGCTCACCTCTCATGGGGTGTTCACCGAAGCAGAGCTTGAGTCTAGATGTGAAATTATGCTAGAGAACTATTGCAAGACGATTGTGATTGAAGCAAACACAATGATTGATATGGCAAAGACGCAGATCGCTCCGGCAATCGAAGCGTATTGCGCTGATGTAGCAAAGGCGGCAACGACAAAGAAAGAGCTTGATCGTGCACTTGCTTGCAGCTATGAAACTGAACTGGTAAGAAAACTTTCAGCATTGACTGATCGGATTGCAATCCAGGTCGAAGAGTTGGAGCAGGCTATTATTTCTTTGAATCGTGCAGAAAATATCATCGAAGAATCCGCTATGATTCGTGATAAAGTGCTTGGCTTGATGGGGAAATTAAGAATCCCTTGCGATGAAGCGGAAACTCTTACTGCAAAGCGCTATTGGCCGATGCCGACTTATGCAGATATTTTATTTAGCGTCAAATAAATAGAGACAATGATCCATCATAGCAATAGAAAAAGGAATGTCGTTTCAAGACAATTCAAGAGTTAAATAGATTCGATTTATGCCATTGAAAGACGAAAATAAATAACAAAATATAGGAAAAGCGTTTGAGAAAAGACAAATCATGTAGATCACTTGTTTATAGCGAGTACGAGAGGGTGGAAGTCGTATAGCAAGCCTGCATGAATAACACTTTTCGAGCTGCAATCTGAACAGAAAATTCTGAGTAGGTGCGCCGTATCGTCATACGTTAATTGACAGAGTCTTCATTGAGACTTGGAAAATGAGAACAAATGCAGGTGGCACCGCGAGTACAGCAATCGCCCTGTAGGATGCTGAATTTATTTTATGGAGGAATTTTCCATGTGTTCTATTATGGGTTATTGCGGTGGTAGTGCCAATTTGCAGAAAGGTTTTGCCCGAACTGAATCACGAGGACCAGATGACAGTCGAATTATTGATACGGGCAATGGCCTTCTCGGGTTTCACCGTCTTGCTATTATGGGAATGACCCCTTCGGGGATGCAGCCATTTGAACTGGATGGCAGTTATGTTGTTTGTAATGGTGAGCTATATGGTTTTGAAAAACAGAAGGAAATACTGAAACAGAAAGGTTATACATTTAAAAGTGATTCGGATTGTGAAATCCTGCTCCCGATGTACTTTGAATATGGCACAGATATTTTCGCTATGCTCGATGCAGAGTTTGTTTGCATTATTTATGACGGAAAAACAGGAGAGTATATTGCTGCTCGCGATCCAATCGGAATTCGTCCGTTATATTATGGTTATGACGATCAGTCAGTGATTTTGTTTGCTAGTGAGGCCAAAAACCTTATTGGACTTACTGATCAGATTCTGCCTTTTCCTCCTGGTCATTACTACAAAGATGGAAAGTTTATCTGCTATTGCGATATAGCCAAGGTAGATGCAGTTTGCCATGATGATCTTGAAACTGCATGTACATTGATTCGTAAAAAATTGGTGGCTGGCGTAGAAAAACGCCTTGTTGCTGATGCTAAAGTAGGTTTTTTACTTTCAGGGGGCTTAGATTCTTCTTTGGTTTGCGCGATTGCTGCTTTAAAAAGTCAAACACCGATAAAAACCTTTGCGATTGGAATGAGCGAAGATGCTATCGATTTGAAATATGCCAAACAAGTTGCTGACTATATCGGTAGCGATCATACGGAAATCTATATGACCCCTGATGAAGTTATCAATACATTGGATGAATTGATTTATATATTAGGTACCTTTGATATTACGACGATCCGCGCCAGTATGGGGATGTATCTCATCTGCAAAGCAATTCATGAGCAGAGTGACATCCGTGTGCTTTTGACTGGGGAAATTTCAGATGAATTGTTTGGGTATAAATATACTGACTTTGCTCCATCGGCCAAAGCATTTCAAGAAGAAGCCCAAAAGCGTGTCCGTGAGCTTCATATGTATGATGTACTTCGCGCAGATCGTTGTATTTCTGCAAACTCACTTGAAGCTAGAGTACCTTTCGGTGATCTTGATTTTGTAAAATACGTCATGGCGCTTGATCCCAAAATGAAGATGAATCAATATGGCAAGGGTAAATATTTGCTTCGCAAAGCATTTGAAGAAAGCGGCTATCTTCCCGATGAAATTTTATGGCGAGAAAAAGCTGCTTTTTCTGACGCAGTGGGACATTCTATGGTGGACTATCTCAAAGAATATGCCAATCAAAAATTTTCAGATCGAGAATTTGAAATTGCGTGTAAAAAATATACGCATGCCACACCATTCACGAAAGAATCACTGCTCTATCGCGAAATTTTTGAAAAATACTATCCAGGTCAAGCGGAAATGATTGTTGACTTTTGGATGCCAAACAAGTCCTGGAAAGGTTGCAACGTCAATGATCCTTCTGCTCGTGCGCTTTCAAATTATGGGGATAGTGGGAAATAAATTCGAATCTTAAACTTTTTTTAAAACGTTTTACCAAGTGGTTGACAAAGAGAGCAAAGTAGATTTTACTTTCTGAGTAAAAGGCAAAGGCGTCTTGGGTTCTATACTCGAAGTGTCTTTGTCTCTTTTTTTTGTCAATCACTAAATTTCATATAAGGGCAATGGTGTCTTTAATGTTGATGCATTAAAACATCAGGCCCTTTTTTGTTTTTTGAAGTGAAAAGAGTAATCGGAGGGACACACATGACTAAAAAAGAGCAACTTTATGAAGGAAAAGCAAAAAAAGTTTTTGCGACCGATGCACCAGAATTACTCATCGTTTCCTACAAGGACGATGCGACGGCATTTAATGGCCTCAAGAAAGGAACGATTGTCGGCAAAGGGGTGATCAACAATCGGATGAGTAATCTGCTGATGCAAAAACTTGAAAAGGCGGGAATTCCTACGCATTTTGTTGAGGAATTAAGTGAGCGCGAAACGCTAGTCAAGAAAGTTTCAATTATTCCCCTTGAAGTCATTATTCGAAACATCGCTGCGGGCTCTTTTTCCAAACGTTATGGGGTGGACGAAGGATTTGTATTTGAAACGCCAACGATCGAATTTTCATATAAAAATGATGAACTCGGCGACCCATTGATGAATGAATATCACGCAATCGCAATGAAACTCGCAACTCAAGAAGAAATCGAAACAATCAAGAAATATGCCTTTGCCATCAATGAACAATTAAAAGCATTTTGGGCAGAATGCGGGGTTATTTTAGTGGATTTCAAATTAGAGTTTGGAAAACTTTTAGATGGAACAATCGTGCTTGCTGATGAGATTAGCCCAGACACTTGCCGACTTTGGGATCGTAAAACGGGCGAAAAATTAGACAAAGACAGATTTCGTCGTGATCTAGGTGGTGTGGAAGACGCGTATGCAGAAGTGATGAAGCGTTTGAACGAACATATTTAACGAATGAATGATGCGGGTGAATTGAAGCACGGAACGATTGCTTTGATCGAGGAGCATCAACCAGTGATTGCCCTTTGTTGCAACGAAGACATTATGGAAAAAAAACGATGAACAATATCGTAGAGGTAAAAACAAGAGGGGCATAAGTGTTTGATGTTCCCTTTAAGGATAATCGATAAATTGTATCATTGGTCGATGATATGGCTTATGTACCAAAAGTAGAGACTGTTTTCATGGCAACAGTAGAAATCATTCCGTTGCAGCTGCTTGCATACTACATGGCCAAAGAAAACGGTTGTGATATCGACAAACCGAAAAATTTAGCAAAGTCGGTCACAGTGGAGTGACCAGTTGAGGAAAAGCAGAATGACGAAATATATATTTGTTACAGGAGGCGTTGTATCCGGTCTTGGTAAAGGAATTACCGCTGCCTCGTTAGGAAGATTGTTAAAAGCCCGTGGTTTAAGGGTCGCGGCTCAGAAATTAGATCCCTATATCAATGTTGATCCGGGGACGATGAGCCCTTATCAACATGGTGAAGTATATGTGACAGAGGATGGTGCCGAAACTGACTTGGATCTCGGACATTATGAACGTTTCATTGATGAAAACCTCAACAAATATTCCAACCTCACCACCGGTAAGGTTTATTGGAATGTACTGAATAAGGAGCGTCGTGGTGAATATCTTGGATCAACCGTGCAGGTTATTCCTCATATTACTAATGAAATAAAAGAATTTGTTTACAGATTAGGAAGAAAAACAAATGCCGATGTGGTGATTACTGAAATAGGTGGAACAATCGGTGATATTGAATCACAACCATTTATTGAAGCAGCACGCCAAATCTCGCTTGAGGTGGGGAAAGAAAATAGCCTTTTTATCCATGTGACATTAGTTCCATATCTAAAAGGATCGGATGAACATAAATCAAAACCGACGCAACATTCCGTAAAAGAACTACAAGGGATGGGAATCAATCCCAATATTTTGATGTTGCGTTGTGATGAGCCATTAGAAGAATCCATATTTAAAAAGATTTCAATGTTTTGCAATGTGAAGCCAGACTGTGTAATCGAGAATATAACTTTACCAAACCTTTATGAAGCACCATTGATGCTAGAAAAATCAAACTTTTCTTCTATTGTGTGCCGAGAGCTGGGTTTAAAAACGCCCGATCCGGATCTTGAAGAATGGACAGCAATGGTAAAGCGGATCAAGGCAAGACCGCATTATGTGGATATTGGTCTAGTTGGAAAATATGTAGGATTGCATGATGCTTACTTGTCGGTTGCAGAAGCACTTCGTCATGCAGGATATTATCACAACACACATATTCGAATTCATTGGATAGATTCGGAAGAGATTACGGTTGAAAATGTCGATGAAGTGTTAGCTAAACTTGACGGGATTCTTGTACCAGGTGGATTTGGTAACCGTGGAATTGAAGGGATGATCTTAGCTGCAAAATATGCTAGAGAAAAGAGTATTCCTTATTTTGGAATCTGCCTAGGTATGCAGATTGCAGTGATCGAATATGCAAGAAATGTTTTAGGAATCAAGGATGCAAACTCAGGGGAATTTGATGAACTATGCAAACATAAAGTCATCGACTTTATGCCTGGACAGAGCAACGATATCGACAAAGGTGGAACATTACGCTTGGGCGCTTATCCTTGCCATATTCAAGAAAAAACAACAATGGAACGTTGTTATGGAACGCTAAATATTAGTGAACGCCACAGACACCGTTATGAATTGAACAACAATTTCCGTGAGGCTTTTGAAAAAGCAGGATTGACACTTAGCGGACTTTCACCTGACGGAAGATTAGTTGAAACAGTGGAGCTGAGTGAAAGACCTTTCCATGTTGGTGTACAGTTCCATCCAGAATTTAAAAGCAGACCGAATAAAGCTCATCCTTTGTTTAAAGGATTTATCGGGGCGGCATTTGAACGGAAATGCGGAGGTAAATCATGAGTCTTCACGAAGAATGTGGCGTATTTGGCGTTATTGCCCCAGAAATCTGTGATGTTGCCAGCATTTCTTATTATGGATTGTATGCACTTCAACATAGAGGTCAGGAAAGTTGTGGCATCGTGGTGAATGATGATGGCGTATTTGTTTCCCATAAAGACTTAGGGCTTGTCAGTGATGTCTTTTCAGCAGAGGTATTATCTCGACTGCCCAAAGGGACAATGGCTATCGGTCATGCTCGTTATGGAACAACTGGGGCGACCAATCGAAATAACTGCCAACCGATTGAAGTGAATCATCAAAAAGGCAGAATGGCGCTAGCGCACAATGGCAATCTTAGCAATGCCGCAAAGCTTAGAAGTGAGTTGGAACTTTCGGGAGCGATTTTTCATACTACGAGTGATACTGAAACAATTGCCTATATTATCACCAAAGAAAGACTGAAAACACCGTCAATTGAGGATGCTCTCAGTCAAGCTATGAATACAATTGAGGGGGCTTATTCTTTAGTGTTGATGTCTGCTCAAAAGTTAATTTGTGCAAGAGACCCGTATGGTTTTCGGCCTTTGTGTTATGGCAAGACGCATGACGGGATATATGTAATTGCCTCTGAAAGTTGTGCGATTAAAGCAGTTGGCGCTGAGTTTATACGGGATGTAGAGCCGGGGGAAATCTTGATCTTCAGTAAAAATGGTGTGGTATCCCGCCGTGAGCATTGCAATAAAAAAGATAAAAAGATTTGTGCGTTTGAGTACATTTATTTTGCGCGTCCCGATTCTGTTATTGATGGCATTTCCGTCCATGCTTCTCGCCTTCAAGCAGGGAAAATTCTCGCAAAGGTCCATCCTGCAAAAGCGGATGTTGTTATCGGTGCTCCGGATTCGGGACTTGATGCGGCGCTTGGTTTCAGTGAGGAATCTGGGATTCCATATGGTATTGGTTTGATCAAAAACAAATATATTGGCAGAACCTTCATTTCTCCAGGACAAGGCGCACGACTGGATGGGGTGAAAATTAAGCTGGCCGCTGTCGAGGAAAGTGTAAAAGGGAAACGAGTGGTTTTGGTGGATGATTCAATCGTTCGCGGAACGACGATGGGCCGTGTTGTAAAGCTACTTCGCGAGGCTGGAGCAACGGAAGTCCACGTACGAATTTCCTCGCCACCTTTTTTGCATCCTTGTTATTACGGAACGGATATTGATTCAGAGGAAAACTTGATTGCCTGCCACCATACCGTTTCAGAAATCGCAAAAATAATTGGTGCAGATTCGCTTGGCTATTTGCCAATCGAACATCTAAGTGAACTTTGTGGCACGAAGCATTTTTGTAGTGCTTGCTTTGATGGTCATTATCCAACAAAAGTGCCAACAGATACTCGAAAGGATCGATTTGAAATACGTTTATCCGACAGGAAGAGGGATAGTGATGGTAAAGGATTTGAATAGAAAAATAATTTTAGAGGATGGGCAAGAATATTATGGTTATGGCTTTGGGGCTAAACAGGAAAAAGTGTGTGAAATTGTCTTCAATACCTCTATGGTCGGTTATCAGGAAATTCTATCTGATCCCTCCTATACTGACCAAGCAGTTGTAATGACCTATCCGTTGATTGGCAACTATGGGATGGCGGATGATGACTATGAGCGAGATACACCAACTCTAGGGGCACTGATCGTGCGCGAATATAATGATGAACCCTCCAACTTCAGAAGCACGGCAACACTGTCCAAGATCATGGAAAAATTTGGGATTCCGGGGATTTATGGAATTGATACGAGAAAACTGACTCGTTCTATTCGCGACTTTGGTTCTCGCAAGATGCTGATCACCGATATTTCTACCCCTTTGGAAAAGGGACTCAGCATTCTGAAATCTATCGACATCCCCACTGATGCAGTATCCCGTGTGAGTTGTAAAAAAATCATGATTTCAAACATTGAAAATCCTCAATATCATGTTGTTGCGATTGATTGTGGCATGAAAATGAATATTGTACGTTCCCTGAATCAAAAAGGCTGCAAAGTGACGATTGTTCCGTGGAGTACGCCAGCCAAGGCGATTATGGCACTGGATCCTGATGGCGTGTTCATTTCCAATGGTCCGGGAGATCCAGTAGATGTTCCTGAGACGATTCAAACGATTAAAGATTTGATTGGCCAATGCCCAATTTTCGGGATTTGCCTAGGTCATCAAATCATTTCTCTAGCTTATGGGGCAAAAACATACAAGCTGAAATTTGGACACCGAGGGGGAAATCATCCAGTACGAAATTTAGAAAACAATAAAATTGAAATCACCTCACAAAATCACTCCTATGCAGTAGATGTTAACAGTTTGAAGGATACGGATTTAACGATTACCCATATCAATCTGCTCGACCACACGATTGAGGGTGTGAAATGCGCGAAAGATAAAGTATTCAGTGTGCAATATCACCCTGAAAGTGCGCCCGGTCCACAGGATAGTGCCTATCTCTTTGACCGATTTATCGAAATGATGGGGGAATAAAACAATGCCGAAAAGAACAGATATTAAAAAAGTGCTTGTTATTGGTTCTGGTCCAATCGTAATCGGTCAGGCAGCCGAATTTGATTATGCAGGGACGCAGGCTTGTCTTGCCTTAAAAGAAGAAGGGTATGAAGTTGTTCTTTGTAACTCAAACCCGGCAACGATTATGACGGATACCTCTATTGCCGATAAGGTATATATGGAGCCGTTGACATTGGAATACATTGCCAAGATCATTCGCTATGAGCGACCAGATGCCATATTACCCGGCATTGGCGGTCAGACGGGTTTGAATCTTGCAATGCAGCTTGAAAAGAAAGGAATTCTTGCTGAATGTCGTGTGGAACTTCTCGGAACCAAAAGCGACTCCATCGAACGAGCTGAAGATCGAGAATTGTTCAAAGAACTTTGTGAAGAATTAGGCGAACCTGTACTTTCTTCCGATATTGCAAGTTCAGTAGAAGAGGGATTAGCTGTTGCGCAAAAGATAGGCTATCCGGTTGTGCTTCGTCCGGCATTTACACTTGGCGGTACAGGCGGTGGTTTTGCTGACAATGAGGCGGAATTTTTGCCGCTGATGAAAAATGCCCTTTCACTCTCTCCAGTCGATCAAGTTTTGATTGAAAAGAGTATTAAAGGTTATAAAGAAATTGAATATGAAGTGATGCGAGATAGCAACGATACCGCAATTACTATTTGTAATATGGAAAATCTCGATCCTGTTGGTATCCATACTGGCGATTCAATTGTCGTTTGTCCATCACAGACACTAACCAATAAAGAGTATCAGATGCTTCGTGACAGTGCGCTCAAAATCATTCGCGCCCTTCAAATCGAAGGTGGATGCAATGTGCAATTCGCCCTTGATCCGAACTCTTTTCAGTATTATCTCATTGAGGTTAATCCGCGAGTTTCGCGATCCTCAGCACTAGCTTCTAAAGCAAGTGGTTATCCTATAGCTCGTGTATCTGCAAAGATTGGGGTGGGGATGACGCTTGATGAAATTCATATCGCCAATACACCAGCTTGTTTTGAGCCGACTCTTGACTATGTGGTGACCAAAATGCCACGCTTCCCATTTGATAAATTTGTAGAGGCGAGTAATGCTCTTTCGACACAGATGAAAGCTACCGGCGAAGTGATGAGCATTGGAAGAACAGTTGAGGAAAGTCTTTTAAAAGCAATACGGTCTTTGGAAATAGGACTTTGTCATTTGTATCATGCAAAATTTGACAATATGAGCAAGGATGAGCTGCTTGATTATATCCAGATCGGTACTGATGATCGTATCTATGCCATTGCCCAACTTTTGCGATTGAAAACTAGCGTGGATCGTATTGCTCAAGCCACTGCGATCGATCGCTTCTTCTTGCGTAAATTACGAAACATTATAGAGGAAGAAAAAGAGATCCAAGATCATCCGGGCAATCTTCAAGTACTTCGTCGAGCAAAGAAAATGGGTTTTTCCGATGAGATTATCGCTCAGTTTTGGAATATGTCGCAAAGCGATGTATTTGCATTAAGAAAAGATAATCATATTCTTCCGGTTTATAAGATGATTGATACGTGCGCTTCTGAATTTGAAAGCTATATTCCGTATTTCTATTCCACTTATGAGGATGAAAACGAGTCGATGATTTCCAATAAACAGAAAGTCATCGTTCTTGGCTCAGGACCAATTCGCATTGGCCAAGGTGTTGAGTTTGACTATTCCACTGTTCGCGCAGTACAGACCATTAAGGCATCAGGCTATGAAGCAATTATCATCAATAACAACCCGGAAACTGTTTCTACTGATTATACATGTTCTGACAAGCTTTATTTTGAACCGCTATGCGTGGAAGATGTGATGAATATCGTCGAGATGGAACAACCCATTGGGGTCATTGCAACGCTCGGTGGTCAAACTGCCATCAACTTGGCTGAACCTTTGAGTCAGCGAGGAGTTAAGATCATTGGCACCGGTTGCGATGCGATTGAGCGGGCGGAAAATCGTGATGCTTTTGAAAAGTTGCTCGCTGCCTTAAATATTCCGCAACCTAAAGGTCAAGCAGTCACGAGTATCGAAAAGGGAATCAAAGCTGCCCAAAAAATCGGTTACCCCGTGCTAGTTCGTCCAAGCTTTGTCCTTGGAGGCAGAGCAATGCAGATCGTTGCCAAAGAAGAAGCATTGCGCAACTATCTTAAAACTGCTGAGGAAATTAATGAAGACAAGCCGGTATTAGTGGATAAATACATCCGTGGTAAAGAAGTTGAGGTCGATGCCATCTGTGATGGCAAACGTGTGTTTGTCCCGGGCATTATGGAACTTGTGGAAAGAACAGGGGTACATTCTGGGGACTCCATCAGCGTGTATCCGCCCTATAGCCTTTCAAATAAGGTGAAAAATACCATTCTTGACTATACAGAAAAGCTCGGACTCGGCATTGGAATTATTGGTTTGTTCAATATTCAGTTTATTGTCGATGAACATGATGATGTGTTTATTATCGAGGTGAACCCACGCTCTTCGAGAACTGTTCCGTTTTTGTCGAAGGCTACAGGGTATAGACTTGCGGACATTGCGACACGATGTAACTTGGGGATGTCCTTGCCGGAACAAGGAATCGATGAGGTTTATCCAAAAGAAAAGGAACGCTTCTATGTAAAAGCTCCAGTATTCTCTTTTTCAAAACTTCACGGAATGGATGCCTATTTGTCCCCTGAAATGAAGTCTACCGGTGAAGCGATCGGATATGACAAAAAACTGCATCGTGCGGTTTATAAGGCGATGACAGCATCGGGTCTTACCCTTCGCAATTATGGGACGGTTGTTGTTAGCGTTGCGGATGAAGATAAAGAAGAAACTTTGCCTTTGATTCGTCGATTCTACAATATGGGCTTTAATATCGAAGCAACTACGTTGACTGGTGAATTTTTGAAGGCTAACGGAATTCGAACACGCATTCGCCATAAACCTAGCGAAGGAAGCGAAGAAGTTTTGGATTCGATTCGTGCCGGTTATGTAAGTTATGTAATTAATACCCGTGCCATTCTTTCAGGTAAGCATTTTGGCGATGGCATCGCTATTCGTCAATGTGCAGCACAAAACAACATCACCATGCTAACTTCTCTAGATACGGTAAGAATGCTTCTAGACGTATTAGAGGAGGTCACACTTGGGATCTCCACTATAGATGCAAAATAAGTTGAATCCGATGAAATTTATAAAAACGCAGAAGCTAAAAAACAACTGATCGGTTTCTGGAAAGCATGTGATTAAAATGTTTTCTGGATCGTTCTATTTCAAAATCAAAAGGTTGAGTTTAAAGAGAAGAACTTTGAATTAGATTTAGAGTGCTTCTCTTTTTTATGTTTGCCAAACTTTGAGTTCATAGAGATTCGATTCGTTTTAGAGCGTGTTGTAACTGATCGCAAGATCAATGCGCGCTCAATAATGGAGTTTCCTCTTTCAAGGTTAAAGCTGATTGTTTTGATCTTTGCCAAAAAATTTGTGATGATATACACGATAAGCAAATGAACAGTACGGTAACAGATCGTTAAATAAAGGAAGAAGTTGAACTATGAATTATTACGAGAATGTATTATTGAAGGAATATACAACATTAAAAATTGGTGGGCCTGCTAAACGTTTTTATGAACCTGAAACAGTTTTAGAAATTTCGCAAATTGTGAAAGAACATAAAGAAAACAATTGGCCACTTGTCGTTTTGGGCAATGGCTCCAATATGTTATTCGAAGATGAAGGATATGATGGATCAGTGTTGCACGTTTCAAAAGCATTGAACCAAATTGAATTTATCGATGACACAACAATTCGAGCTTTTGCAGGTGTAGAAAACGGGGAACTCGCTTTATGGCTTGCAGGACACGAACTTGGCGGATTTGAATTTGCGAGTGGAATTCCAGGGACGATTGGCGGAGCGGTGATTATGAACGCTGGTGCCTACAATGGAGAAATGGTCGATGTTTTATCAGGAGTAGGTTACATCGATGAAGATGGATTGCTTCAATATGCGACAGCTGATCAATTAGAGTTAGGATATCGCCATTCTTGGTTTACAGATCACTTTGGAGTTGTCGTGTATGCGGATTTAAAATTACACAAAACAACACTCAAAGAAGCAGGCGAAAAGCTCTTGGATCTTTATTTGAAACGCCACGCCAAACAACCAATGGAAAAAGCATCAGCGGGATCAACATTCAAACGTCCAGTAAATGGTTATGCCTCAGCGATGATTCAAGAATGTGGCTTACAAGGTTTTGCGGTTGGCGATGCAATGGTGTCGACAAAACATGCTGGCTTTTTGATTAATGATGGCAATGCGACTTGTAAAGACTTTTTAGAACTTGTATCGCATGTGCAAAAAGTAGTCAAAGAGAAATGTGATGCAGACTTGGAATTAGAAGTACGCTATATCCACAAAAATCCAAACGACAATCAATAATACAAAACCACCTGAAGAAGATCGACCATCGATAGCTCAGGTGGTTTTTGTTTGGATCAGAGCAATTGTAAAAAAGAATTTACGATTTGGTTTTGACAAGAAAACAGAAGTTCGTTCATTTCATGCCTAAAGACGTTTAAAAAGTGGCAAAATAAAGGAATATAATCGAACAGATCATCAAGAAAAAAACACGAGGAGGGAAAGCATGACAAGCGGTTTATTGCTAGAAGGTGGCGCAATGCGCGGCTTATATACTGCCGGCGTGATGGATGTGCTTTTAAAACATCATATTGAATTTGATGAGATTATGGGTGTTTCGGCAGGAGCACTTTTTGGGATGAATTATAAATCCAAACAAATTGGACGAGTGCTACGCTACAACAAAAAATATATTACGAATAAAGAATATATGGGTTTTTATTCATTGCTTACAACCGGCAATATCATGAATAAAGATTTTTGTTTCAATAAATTGGTGAATGAACTCGATCCCGTTGATTTTGAAACGTATAGCAAAAGTAAAGAAAACTTTTATGCCGTTGTCACCAATATGGAATCTGGCCAAGCAGAATATATTTTGATGGATGATTTAAAAAATCCGGATCAATTAGAGTATTTACGGGCTTCTGGTTCGATGCCATTTGTCTCAAAGCCTATTTGTGTTCAAGGAAATCAATATCTTGATGGCGGTATTGCCGATAGCATTCCGATTGAAAAAATGATGAGTATGGGGTGTGACAAAATCGTTTTGGTTTTAACTCGACCGGAAAATTATCGCAAAACGAAAACGAATACGCTTGTTCCTCGACTTTTTTATCATCAATATCCTAATTTAGTGGACACGATCAACAATCGGTATATAGCTTACAATAAGCAACTCGATCTCATAGAACAATTAGAACAAGAAGGAAAGATTTTTGTGATTCGTCCTTCACGATTGGTCAAAATGAAAAGAGTGGAAAAGGATCCCGATAAATTACAAGAAATGTATGATTTGGGCGTAAGTGATATGAATCGAGTACTCGCACAATTATTTGATTATTTAAATATTCAGAAAAGCGATTCAGTTAGATGAGAAATAAAAAAATCGAATTGAATCGTGAATATTTGTAAATAAATGAATTCATAATTCAAAATTTTAGGAAGAACGTGAGAATTGCGTTATAATAGTTTAGCAATTAAACCTCTTCAGGGCAGGGTGAAATTCCCTACTGGCGGTATACTCCGCGAACCTTCGGGCCGAACCGGTGCAACTCCGGTAGCAACAGTTAAAGTCTGGATGAAAGAAGAACTTTTTTTGTGCACTTTTTTCACCATGGAAAAATTCCAAGAAGTAGGCTTAAAAGCAACTTTCTTTGTGATTGGAGGTGCACTTATGAAAAAATTATCCACAAAGAAAATGGCAATCCTTGCGCTGTTCAGTGCTTTAGCAGTTGTACTGACATTATTGATGAGGATTCCTCTGATTCCCTCGATTCCTTTTTTTACTTATGATCCTAAAGATATTGTGATCGGAATTGCGGGCTTTTTATTTGGTCCAGCGAGTGCGTTTGTTGTTTCCGCAATCTCTAGTGGAATTGAACTTGCTTTTCGCGGCGGAAACATCATTGACTGGGCAATGAACGTTCTTTCGAGTTGTGCTTTTATTTGTACAGCAGCTTTTGTTTATAAAAAGATGCACTCGAAAAACGGAGCGTTCTATGGCTTGTTAACGGGGATCGTCGTTCAAAACATCGTAATGTTGGCTTGGAACTATGTAATGGATCCAATTTATTTTGGAATGGATCAACAGGCGGTTATCGCAATGTTACCAATGCTTGCATTATTTAACTTCTTGAAATGTTCGATCAATACAATTTTGTTATTACTTGTCTATAAACCAATTGCTAATGCATTGCGTTTATCAGGACTTGTTGCACCAAGCGAACAGACAGTTCCTTCTAATTCGAAAGTCATTGCGATTGTTGGTTGTGGAATTCTTTTAACGATTGTTGTTGTTACGTTGACCATGTTAAAAGGTTAATTCTTTCGATTTTATTCAATGAATCTAAAAATAAGCTTTAGTGAAATGCGAAAATGCATAACGCTAGAGCTTTTTATTTGTCGTGGTTAATCAAAGTGGAAAAAGATTAATTGATTTAACTCAACGGAAATGAAAGTGTTTGAAAATGATTTGATATTTGAAAACGATTACAAATCATATTGAAAAAAATTACATTAGCGTTGCTAACACTCTTGTTTAATGATATTCTCTAAATATAGAAGACACTATATAAAATAAGTGAGGAGAAATGTTAGATGAGGTACAGAAAATATCTGATACATTTCCTCTAGCCATTTGAACAGGCAGTGAATGGCTTTGAGGGGAAAGTATTATAGACTGCCAAAATCGTTCAAAGGTGTGCATTGTGAAAATAAAGCGCAAATTTTTGATTAGTATTGTTTAAATAATTAGATAGGAGAATACTTTTGCAATTCATGAAGAAAGCATGCAATTTTAGCATCTGTATTCTTCTTTAGAAATTACGGTGTAAATATGAAAAAATTTTTCTCGATTAAAAACAAATACTTCATTGCGTTTGTGGTATTGATTGTCATTTATTTTTTGTGGTCTGTAATTTGGATGGGCATTCTTTTTGGAAATGGTTTCCATTACTTTGATCCGGAAGAAACAATTCTTGAAAAATACATAGTCATTTATACTACGCAGATTAACACGTTTCTAGTGCCGATTTTAAGAATGGCTATTACCGGTACAGGACTAAAGATTCTTTATGATATTTTAAAAAAATTAGATCTTTGTTAATATGATTCGATCTTGAAAAGGTGCTGACTAACTCAAGCAAAGGGTGCTTGTAGTAAGTCGGCACCTCTTTTATTTTGAACAATAATGGAAAAAGGAAAGAGAATCTCTACTAATGGTTGGATAGTTTTAAAAAATGATTAGGCTTAAAATAGTAAAAATAAATTCAAAACATCGCACTTATCGATAATAATATAGGGAAGCTCAACGCGTGAATTGATCCACAAAAAAGGCTTATAAAAAAATTTAAAAAAATTTAAAAAATGTTTGACACTTTCTTGAATACTTAGTATATTAATGAGGCATCAAATATGGCGGTTGTGGAGAAGTGGTTAACTCAACGGATTGTGGCTCCGTCATTCGCGCGTTCGAACCGCGTCAGCCGCCCCATTTTTGATAAGTACCCGAACTTCTTAGTTGTTCTAAGTTGTTCGGTTTTTTTATTATACCTTGAGATTGTATAATGGCAGAGATAACTGGAAAGGGGATAAATCCTGATGTCACAGTTCATATTTAAAAACGAAATTTCCCAACAAGAATTTGATACTTTTGCGAGCAATCATGCGCTATGCAATTTATTGCAATCCTATAATTGGTCCAAGATCAAATCAAACTGGGGATCTATGCATACCGGTGTATATAAAGATGGCCAGCTTGCTGGCGTTGCGCTTGTTTTAATCAAACAATTACCACTTGGCTTTACGATGTTTTATATCCCTCGTGGTCCGATTATGGATTATGATGATCAAGAATTAGTAACTTTCTTTTTTCAACAGCTCAGAAAAGAAGGGAAACGTCACCATTGCTTATTTATTAAAATGGATCCTTGTATTGAAGTGGGTGTTTATCCATCAAGTGATACCGATAGACCACGCAATGGCAATGAAAAATATGTGTCTAAAATCGAACAAGCCGGGGCGATTCACCAAGGTTTTACGATGACGCTCAATCAAAGCATTCAAGCCCGTTTTGCGTCGATTTTAAACAAACCGGAAGATTTATTTGCGGCTATGCCGAAAAAGACGAAAAAGCTGATTAAAGAGGCAGATAAACGCCATATTGAAATTGTGAGTGGGCAAGAAGAATTGTTAGATGACTTTGCACGTCTTGTCGAAATGACTGAATCACGCAAACATGTTTCTTTGCGGAATCGTGAATATTTTGCACATTTGATTACGGCTTATCCAAACGACTCAATTATCATGCTAGCAAAGTGCAATCTTAAATTAATCATGGATGAATGTAATCAAAGACTTTCAACCTTAGAAGAGCAACTTGCCCAACTTCCAGAAAACCAAAAGAAAAAGCGTTTCACGCTAGAAGAACAAAAAGCATCTGTTTTGAAAGATATTCATAACGTTCAAGAAGTCATTGATGCTGTGGGGAGTGATGAATCGCGTCCGATTGCTGGGGTTTTAACGATTCGCTATGGTCGCACTTGCGAAATGTTATATGCTGGCATGGACGAAAGATTCCGTCGTTTTATGCCTCAATACAAAACGTATTTAGAAAACTTCCAATGGGCATTTGATCATGGCGTAGAAGAATTCAGCATGGGTGGAGTTGAAGGAACTTTGGATGATGGCTTGACCCATTTCAAGGATAATTTTGCACCGATGATTCATGAATATATTGGTGAATTTGATATTCCGGTTTATAAATTGCTATATAAACCAGCGAAAATGATGTACGAAAAGAAGCGTCAACAACTTAAAGAAGCCTAGAGAAGGCTTTAAAGGAAAAAGACGAATGAATCAACGAAAATTCTTTTCACATATATTTGTTGGCGGATGTGCTTTGTCTTTAATACTTTGTGGATGTACGCAATCGAATTTGACTTCATCACAAATGAGTGAGAATGGCTCAACGCAAAGTGGGCAAGCTTTTGCTTGTGAAGTTACAACTTCATGCGCAAATCAAAGTGAAAGTGGAGATTTGAGTCAACTAGATGCAGCATTAGCGACCTTTACGCCAATGGATTTTGAATCGGCTATTTCTTTTTTTCAAGAAGGCAAAAGTGGAGTTCTCTATTTTGGCTTCTATGATTGCCCATGGTGCCAAGATGTTGTTCCGATTTTAAGCGATGTAGCCGCTAAAAATGGTGGTGAAGTTTTCTATGTGCAAACGCGCGATGCTCAACGACAGCGTTTATACACAGATGAACAGAAAGAACGGATTGTGCCTTATCTTGGCAATTATATGTCGGAAAATAACGAAGGCGTACTCACTTTATATGTACCATTAATTGTTCGCGTTCAAGATGGTAAAGTGACGATGGCACATCAAGGAACGGTAGAGGGTCATCAAGCTGGAGAACGGGAAATGAGCGAAGAGGAACGATTGATCGTTAATCGAGCGATTCAAAATATGTTTGAATAACAATTAAACTTACACAAGTTGACAGAACTGCGGACGATCGAGTCCAAAAGATCAATTGAATAACGGTTCCCTTTTTATAGGTACTCGCATAAGCGAAAACGAGTTCTCATGAAAAGGGGATTTTTTATGGGATTTGAGTAACAGTTGATACAATGTGGATAGTGGAGGAAATATATGTTAGAAACTCGAATTCTTCTATTCATTGAACTCGCAAAAAGTGGGTCTTTGGATGAAGCAGCGAAAATAATTGATCTAGATGTTGATCAAGCTTTGGCGATGGTTCAATCTCTAGAAAATGATCTGAAATGTCAGTTGGTCAGTGAATATCAAAACCATTACCATCTCACAAGATTAGGGGAAAAGTTTTATCACGGATGTACAAGATTGCAAGAAATGGTGATGGACTTGATGGAGGAGATGAACTTTACTCCTGTTCCGCGAATTGCGATTGGATTTAGCGGAATACGGGATAATCAGAAGGTAATCGAACTGGCTAGCCGTTATAAACAACTCTATCCTTCCACAAACTTTACCTATCAAAAGAAAAGCCCAAAACAGATGTTAGAAAGCTTATTTGAACAAAAAATAGATGTATGTTTTGGTCTACAAAACACATTTGATGAACGAGCAGTTGATTTGTGGATTGAGCCGCTGTTCCGTTACAACATTTGTTTTATCTTTAAAAAAGATCATCCGTTGGCATTGGAAAAAGTGATTCACCCCAATCGTTTAGAAGATGAAAACTTACTCATTTTGATGCGTCAAAATGGTCAGAACTTCTTCTTTGATCCATTTATGGCATGCAATATTCGTTCTAGTGTATTTACAATGCAAAAAAGAACGCCAGAAGATTTAATTCATGCGATTTTAGAAGGACAAGGAATTGGGGTAACGAGTGAGGAAATGATCGATCCAGAACAATTGGATAAACTCGATTTAACGTATGCCATTTATCCAAACTCTTATTGTGTGGTCATTCGCGCCGGGGAATCCCGCCAGGAAATTCTGGATTTTATTCGCTTGGCCAAAGAATTCTTTGCGGATTTTGATTTAGAACAATCTGATTTAATCGAACCACATATTATTGAGCGAATTAATGAATTAAAGTCACGACAACGCGGAACAATTATTCAATCGCATGGCGATCGTTTGGTGCTCAATCAAACTAGAGGTGTACAAGGACAAAACTCCGAAAAAGAGTGCAAAAAAGAATTGAAGGAAGCGAAAAAAGAGATCAAAGCACAATTGAAATTAGAAAAGAATCGCCAAGAAATGGATGATCAAAAAAATCTAACTCAAGAAGAAAGTGCTGCATCGTTCGAATAAGAAGATCAAGCTATACCAAATGAGAGAAGAATACTCATTGAGGTATAGCTTTTATTTTATATGGTAAGTGAGTTAGAAATTGAGAAAATAAAAAAACGGACGTTATGTCCGTTGGAATGTTAAATGGAGCGGATGAGGAGAATCGAACTCCCGTATCAACCATGGCAAGGTCGTGTTCTACCATTGAACTACATCCGCAGAATAAAAAAATGGCGGTCCAAACGGGACTCGAACCCGCAACCCCCTCCGTGACAGGGAGGTACGCTAACCAATTGCGCCATTGGACCGTGCATAATAAAACGGACGTTCGTCCGTGATTTAACAAAAATGGAGCAGATGAGGAGAATCGAACTCCCGTATCAACCATGGCAAGGTCGTGTTCTACCATTGAACTACATCTGCATGATGGCGGTCCAAACGGGACTCGAACCCGCAACCCCCTCCGTGACAGGGAGGTACGCTAACCAATTGCGCCATTGGACCATATCAATTTATAATAAATAGTAAGTCGGATTTTTTAAAAAATGGAGCAGATGAGGAGAATCGAACTCCCGTATCAACCATGGCAAGGTCGTGTTCTACCATTGAACTACATCTGCATAGTGGCGGTCCAAACGGGACTCGAACCCGCAACCCCCTCCGTGACAGGGAGGTACGCTAACCAATTGCGCCATTGGACCATGATGGCGGAGAAGGAGAGATTTGAACTCTCGCGCCAGTTTCCCGACCTACACCCTTAGCAGGGGCGCCTCTTCAACCACTTGAGTACTTCTCCAAGGATGAGTCATTGCTGACTTGCCAAAGAATAATAGCATGATAAGTTGGGAAGGACAAGCAAAAAAATAAATTTTTTCGTTCTTTTTGAAAAGTCTTTTTGAAATGGGGAATAAAAACGAGAAATAAGCCTATAAAAGGATATGAAAATCAAAGAAAAAGATAAAAATCAGCGTCCCCGTGAAAAAGCTATTCGCTATGGAATGGAAACTTTAACAGATCAAGAATTGTTATGTTTACTCATTGGATCAGGAACGAAAAAACAAGATGCATGGAAGATTGCCGAAAAAGTTCTAGAAAAAAGTAAAGATCTTTCGCAACTCGCTACCCTTGACATGGCAGATTTGATGGCGATCGAAGGAATAGGTCAAGCGCGAGCGTTGTTGATTCAAGCAGCGTTAGCACTCGCGATGCGCGCTTTAAAAGCGAAAACATTAGTGAAAACGTCCATACGTTGTCAAGAAGATGTTATTCAATGGTTTCGGGCCGAATATGGAAGGGAAAGTCAAGAGCGCTTTGCGGCACTCTTTTTAAATTCGAAAGGAGAAGTCATTCGTCATAAGGTCATCCATATCGGTACGACGAATTGTGCATTGATCCATCCGCGCGATGTATTTCGTGAAGCTTGTTTAGCCAATGCCGTGTCCATCGTCTTTGTTCATAATCATCCTTCAAATGATCCGACGCCAAGCCGGGATGATATTCAAAGCACGCATCAATTCATTGAGATCGCAAAGCTTTTTCAGATGAATGTAACGGATCATATTATTGTGTGCAAAGACTCTTCGTTTAGCTTTGCGGCCCATGCGATGTTGATGTAAGTAAAGATCCAACTACGATTAAAATGTGAAAACTGTAAGAAAAAGACAAAGAATTGGCTTGTGCGTGAGTGATCGGTATAATAAAAAGACAATGAGTATGAAAAATGTGCAAACTTTTCGTTTAGAATAGAATACTTAAAGGAAAGATTTGTTTTGCGACAATAAAAGACGTGTATGAAGGAGGAAGAAGATGCGACGCCGATTCACTAAATTGCAGAAAACTCTCATCCTGTTTATTGGATTCTTTTTCCTGCTAGGAAGCTTGATGCTTTCATTACGACAAAATTCGATCTCTGATCTTGGTTATAGCGCATGGACCTATGTAAAGTATGGATTATTTGATTCACCGGCAGTATCGATTAGTCATGCTTTAGATGATTTTTCCAATCTGTGGCACTCTTATCAAGACAATATTTATCTTAATGAACAACTTGCTAATCAGCGCTCTTATCAGACGCTGTATGCTCAAGAACATAACCGTAATCTCGAGTTACAAGGTTTATTGGAAATGAAAAATGCATTACCAGAATCCACGCAGATCTCTTGCCAAGTGCTTTCTCGTCCAGGCCAAACATGGAATCAAACGATTACAGTATCAGCCGGATCGACTTCCGGGGTTGAAGTGGGTATGGCTGTATGTTCTGCAAATGGACTAGTCGGAATGGTAAGTTCCGTTGAAACGACCACATCCCAAGTAACTTTATTAACAAGCAATGATTTACCAAATAGCTTTGCAGTGCAAATTTCAATGGATGATGGCTCTACTGTAGAAGGTGTCTTCCATGGTTATGATGCGGATCAAAACCGTTATGAAATTCGTTTGTTTGACCATGAGGCAGTTGTCTTACCTGGACAAAAAGTGGCAACGAGTGGAAAAGGTGGCACGTATGCTTCAGGGTTGATGGTGGGAACAGTAACAGGAACAATTATGAATGATGATGCGGTTGTTTCTACTGTATATGTCAGCCCAGTCGAAGATATTAGTGGTTTCACTTACGTCAACATCTTCTCCCAAGGAACACCAGCACCATGAAAAAGAACTTTGGCATCATCTTTGGATTTTTCGGGCTAGCCATGCTCGATTCCATCTTTTCTTATTTAACGCCAATTGATTTTACCTATACGCATTTTTCAATTGCTTGGCATTTTTATTTGACGGGATTATTGGTCTTTGTTCGCGATAAACCAATGATGAACCGATTTTTGATCGGGGCAATGGCGGGAATTGTTCGGGATATGTTTTTTACTTCAACATTCCCATTTAGCTTTCTTTTTTATCCGCTTATTGCACTTGCAGCAGGGGTTTATCAAAATAAAGCGCGCTCTATAGAATCAGCTTGCATGATTTATATTAGCTTGATTTTTTGCGCCGACTTATTCCCATTTTTATTCCAAAAGCTTATTGGGCAAACAACCGTTTCGTTTGTTTCCTGGTTTTATCATGTAGAATTACTTACTTTATTGGTGGGTGGTTTAGTCGTGATTATGATGACTTATATTGATATCGTGATGGACTATTTCTATTTGTTCCAAAGTCGAGTGATCAAAAAGAGTCAGCGTGGTCATCGTCATCCTAAAAGAGAGTTAGCAGCAAGCATGAATCATCCACAAACGGATAATCGCAAACGAAGATTTCGATAACATGAATAAAGTGAAAAGCCGGATCGATCCGGCTTTTTCAATGGATTGTGATTGTGAATCGAGGGGATTGGAGATCCCATCAAAACATGGCACAATCCATGCTAAAATGACACCGAGGTATATCTATGAAAAAACTACTTCTTATTGACGGGAACTCCGTTTTATTTCGAACTTATTACTCCACAATTTATACAAACCCGATGTCCACATCATCAGGAATTCCAACCAATGCGGTTTATGGCTTTATTTCGTTAATCAATAAAGCAATTTCCATGGTTCGTCCCGATGCGATGATGGTCGCATGGGATGCGGGCAAAAAAACGTTCCGCCACGATAAAATGGCGGGGTATAAAGGAACACGTAAATCATTAGATGAAGAGCTCATCGTTCAATTTCCAATCGTTCGCGAATATTTAGATACAGCAAATATTTGTCGTTATGAACAAGAAGGATATGAAGCAGATGATATTATCGGCTCCATGGCCAAAAGTAATCCGGATTATCAAACAACGATTTTGACAAGTGACAAAGACTTGTTACAGTTGGTTGATCCAACGACACAAGTTATTTTGATGAAAAAGGGACTAGCCAGCTTTGATACGATGGACGAAGCGGCAATCCAAGAAAAATATGGATTGAGTCCAAAACAAATTATCGATTTAAAAGGATTGATGGGTGACCCTTCGGATAATATTCCGGGAGTGGCACACATTGGAGAAAAAACAGCCCTGAAATTATTGTACGACTATGGCAGTGTTGAAGGGGTTTATGACCATATTGATGAACTGAAAGGAAAGCGCAAAGAATATTTGGAAGAAGGCAAAGAGATGGCATTCTTGTCCAAAGATTTAGCTACGATTTTTACGCAAATGGATTTACCGATCCAAGTAGAAGATCTTTCTTTATCAGAAATTCCGAGTGAACTTGCCGATTTCTATCGTAAATATGAAATGAAAAGCTTAGTAGAGCGTTTCAATCAAGAAGCGGCGACAAGAAAAAAACTCATTCATGCGGATATGGATGACAATAGGGATGAAGAAACAAGCGAAGAATTAGAAAAAAATGATGCCAACACGATTCAATATGTGGATCATTTTACTGGCCAAGCCAATAGCCAATTGGTGTTGCTTCCTCTTGCTTCTTTGGATCCTTTTTTAGAACAAGAACTATATGGCTTTTTGTATGTACAGGATAATCAAGCGTTTTATTTACCATTAGAAAAAGCGAAAGAAGACCAGGCATTTATTGACCTGTTGACAAATGATCATACATTAGTCACTTGGTCGATTAAAGAAACGCTTCATTTACTCGATCGCCATGGTCTACCATTGGCTAATTTTGCGAATGACTTACAACTAGAAGTTTTCTTGCTTCATTCGCAAGCAACTAAAATTGAAGACCAAATTGCGGCCTTAGATATTGAATTACCGAGTTCTTTACACGAACTTACGCTTAAAAAGCAAGGTGGTTTCACAGTAGAAAGAGCATTGCCTATTTATGGAAAATGGGTTTTAGGATTGCAAGGTAAAGAAGAACAATTGCGCCAACAAATGCAAGAACAAAATATTCTTGATCTTTATGAAAAAATTGAATTACCACTGACTCGCCTTTTATATGAAATGGAATGTTGTGGAATTCAAATCAATGAACAAAAATTGTTGGAAATTGGCCAAGAGTACCAACGTCGCATCGAAGAAATCGAACAGAAGATTTATGAATATGCCGGTCATTCGTTCAATGTTGGATCACCAAAACAACTTGGTGTTGTTCTCTTTGATGAACTCGGATTAAAAGCTGGGAAAAAACGCTCGACAAGTGTTGAAGTCTTAGAAAAATTACAAGGTCAACATCCGATCATCGATGAAATTATGGAATATCGCAAATATTCCAAAATCATTGGTACTTATGTCACCGGTCTACAACGTTATATTCATGAAGGCAAAATTTTTACAACGTTCAATCAAACCGTGACGACAACAGGCCGATTATCCTCATCAGAGCCTAACTTACAAAATATTTCGGTAAAGAGTGCGGAAGGAAAAGAAATTCGTAAAGCGTTCCAAGCGCCGGAAGGTTATTCTTTTATTTCGGCCGATTACTCACAAATTGAATTACGTATGTTAGCCCATATGGCGGATGAACAAGTCATGATTGAAGCATTCCAAAACGATGTGGATATTCATAAACAAACAGCGTCGGCGATTTTCAATGTTCCTCCAATTGAAGTGGATGAAGATCAACGCCGTATTGCGAAGACGGTTAACTTTGCGGTGATTTATGGACAAACTGAATTTGGATTATCGCAAGAGTTAGGCATTTCACGCTATGAAGCGAAAGAATTTATCAATTCTTACTTTGAAAACTATCCAAACATTCATCACTACATGGATGGCTTGATTGAATTCTGTAAAGAACATGGATATGTAGAAACGATGATGCATCGTCGCCGCGAAATTCCTGAAATCCGGGATAAAAACTTCATGACCCGTGAATTTGGAAAACGAGCAGCGATGAATGCGCCAATTCAAGGTTCAGCAGCTGACTTGATCAAAGCGGCAATGTTGAAAGTGAACAAAGCGATGAAAGAAAAACAATTGAAGTCGCAAATGATTTTACAAATCCATGACGAACTGATTTTCTTAGTTCCTGACGATGAACTCGAACAAATGAAACAGCTTGTGATTGATGAAATGGAATCAACGATGGAATTGAAAGTGCCACTTAAAGCCTCACTTGGTGTAGGTAGCGATTGGTACGAGGCGAAATAATGCCAGAGGCACCAGAAGTTCATCATGTCGTTCAATATTTGCAACGACACTTAGCAAACCAACAAATTGTGCAAGCGATTGTTACTTATCCACCTTTGATCGACAATATGCCTGCACAAAATTTTTGCCAACAAATTCAAGGCCAACATTTTCGACAATTTAAACGATTAGGCAAATATATCATTTTAGAATTGGATGATTATACGTTTGTGAGTCATTTGCGTATGGAAGGAAAGTTTTTGATCGTTTCTAGTCGTGAAGAATTTGAACAACTCGACCAAGTACGGGATCGAAAACATATTCATGCCCAGTTTGTTTTAGAAGATGGACGCATAGTTTGTTATAAAGATACGCGAAAATTTGGGCGCATGTCATTATGGCCGCAACAAGATGATTTGCATCATCTTAAACCTTTATCAAAAGTGGGCAAAGATGTATTGGACCCAACACTTTGTGCGCAAGATTTACTCAAAAAGGCTAGTCAAAGAACCATTCCGTTAAAGACTTTTTTGTTAGATCAAAGTGTAATAGCGGGAATTGGGAATATCTATGCCGATGAAATTCTCTTTGCGACCAGGTTGTCTCCATATTGCATGCCTTGTGACTTGTCGAAAAAAGATATGCAAAATATCATCGAGGCCACAAGGTCCATTCTCATGCACGCAATTGAAGCGGGTGGAACAACGATTTTGAGTTTTTCTTATGGATCTAATCATACGGGAAGTTTTCAAAACCAATTACAAGTACATGGTCAAAAAGGAAACTGCCCGATTTGTGGTCATGAAATTGAGCATCAAAAAATCAATGGGCGAACAACCTACTTCTGCCCCCATTGTCAAAAGTTAAAAAAGAAAAGAAGCCGCAAAAACAATCCAATAAAGGAATGAACTATGGAACAACAAAACCAAAAAAAGATTCGAACCTTAGGAATTACGGGGTCGATGGGATCGGGAAAAAGTGCTGCGAGACAAATTCTGGCGCAATATATTCCAACGATTGATTGCGATGGGATTAATCGCGAATTGTTACAAAAAGATCACGAAGGTTGGTATGCTTTAAAACAAGCAAACTTATTTTATGGGGATCCTAATGGTGATATCGATAAACAAGCGATGGCGGATGCGATGTTTGAAGATGCCCAAATCCGTCAAAAAATGGAAGCAATTCTGCAACCGTTAATCATTCAAAAAATGGATGAATGGATGAAACAACAAAATGCTCTTTGTGCCGTTGAAGTGCCTTTATTGTTTGAATGTGATTTACAAGATCATTTCGATCAAGTTTGGACGGTGGTTTGCGAAGATCAAACGGCATTACAACGTTTAGAACAAGGACGAAAGATCAACCCTACAGAGGCTAAACGACGTTTAGCTTTACAATATTCACCACAAAAGAAGGCTCAACAATCCCATGTTGTTTTGCATAACGACCAAGATTTACCAGCTTTACAAAAACAAATCGAAAACCACTTATATCAGCTACAAAATGACATCAAAAAATAGGTGAATAGTTTGATTTTATAAAACAATAGATTGGAGGGGGAATATGGCTAACGTGACCAGTGTCATTGAAAATCAAGAATTATATCGCACAAGCCAGGCGATGCAACTTGTACAAGCGTCGAATATATCCGCAACGTGGTGGTCAGATCTTTCTTTGTTATATCGACCATTAATCGGACCAGAAGCGTTACAGTTTTATTTCATTCTGCAATCTGTTGCTCTTTATCGAAACGATGTCAGTTTGAGTGAACTTAGACAATGGATGAATTGCTCTAATTCGGTTTTACATATGGTTCGAATCCGGCTGGAACAATATAACTTACTTCGAACATTCCAAAACCAAGAAGCAGAAATCTGTAAGTTGCAACTGTGCGCGCCATTGACAGGTCAACAGTTTTTAGAACATGCAGTATTCGCTCGAGCTTTATTCAATAAAATTGGTGAAGAACAGTTTGGAAACTTAGTTGAACTCATTCAACCTAAAATTGAAGAAAATGATCATCTTCAAGAAATTAGTCAGGTACTCTCAACTAAAGCACTTGAAGAGTCGTGGACGAGCGATGCGGAAAAAATGTTGCAATCACTGACACCGCGTTGGGATCAGCCACAAGACTATGATTTTGATTGGAAAACATTCCTGGATAACGCCGAACGTTTATTTCCAGCGCGCTTAAGAACGCCAGAAAACTTAAATCGTATTGCTTATCTCGCAAATGTCTATGGGGTTTCTGCAGCAGATATGCGTGTGAAGTTATCGAGAAGTTTACGAGATGGGCGAACTTGGATTGACTTTGACCATTTAACAAGCCAATTAGCAACAACCACCAAAATTGAAAAACCGCAACAAGCCGATCCAAGTGATTATTCGCAAAAACCTGTTCATTTTTTACAAGCACGTCAAAAGGGCAATGCCAAAGTATTGCCAAGCGAGCGTAAGATGATCGATGAATTAATTCGCCAATACGAATTCTCAAATGAACTGATCAATACAATTTTGGATTATGCAATGGAAACAAATCAAGGTCAGCTGATTGTTCCAATTGTCAATACGATTGCCAATAATGTGGCGCGAAACAATATCAAAACCCGGGATGAAGCGTTAGAGTTTTTCTCAAAAGCACCGAAGAAAATATCAAAACGTAAATATTCATCACGAAATACAATTCCGGAATCAATTACATTACCTAAATGGTATGAGGTTAAAGAATCGGAAAAAGGAACAGATGAGGATGTCGCAAAAATTCTCGCTCTACAAGAAGAATTGTTAAAAGGAGGATCTAGCCATGGAACCGATTGATTTTAAACTCGAACTTGATGAAAATGCCCAAGCTTATCACGATCATCTCGTCAAACAGCTCCAACAAGATCCTCAGGTTCTGGATTTTTTAAAGAAAAATAATCTGGATGCGCAAATTCTTGAACAGCGCTCTGGTGTATTTGATCGTTGGTTAAAAACGATTAAACAGTGTCAATCATGCCAAGGATTGAACTTTTGTGTTTCGAAAGTAAAAGGGAATGCGTGTCATTTAAGTGTGGACGATCAAAATTTCATCAATGAAGAATATATTCCATGCCGCTATCAGCGCCTACTCAATGATCAATTAGCGCACAAAGAAAATTTCACTTTCTCGCATATGCAAAATCAAGACTATCTTGTTTCTTTTGAAGCTCTTTCGCCAACGCTAGCGCAAGAATCAAAAGCATATTTAGTCGCTTATGCGCAAGCAGTTGCGTCTATTAATATGCCACATGGATGTTTATTCTATGGGCAACCGGGAACAGGGAAATCAACATTAATGATGGCTTTGGCTAACGCTTTAGCAAAACAGGGAAAACGAATTGTTTATGTACGTGTCCCTTTACTCATTAGTGAGCTGAAAGAAAATTTAAAAGACAATGAATTTTATCAAAAAACACTGACACGAATGCGTTTAGCAGATGTGTTGTTCCTTGATGATTTTGGCAGCGAATCGGTTTCTCGTTGGTCACGTGATGATATTTTGTTCCCTGTTTTAGATGAACGAATGAATAATCATCGAAAAACATACTTTGCGAGCAACGTAAATATTAGTGAACTCGAGGCAATTTATTCGGTATTCGAGGGATCGGCACTTGGTGGCGTAGCGGCCAAACGATTAATCGATCGTGTCACAACGCTCGCCCAAACGGTGGAATTAACAGGAGTCAGCCGCCGACAATCGCCAAGTGCAAGTCAACTTTAAAGTCTAAATTTATAAAGAGAATGTTCTTTTTCCGGGATGTTCTCTTTTTTTCTGTAACCAAATCGAACGTTTTAGAAAAAAGCGCACAAAATCCCTGACGTTTTTGAAAAAATAAAATAGTAAAATTCTAGAAGGCTACTTGTGCCAGTTGTTCTGGCATGAGAGTTATTCCAAAATTTTCAAGCTTCTTTAAAGTTGATACTAACTTATTTTTGTGATTTTTCTTTTCAAAGTAATCTGAGCCTAAATCTTCATATCTCTCATTCTTTTTGAGTAGTTGCCAAATGATTTGTAATATTGCGTGTGCAACTGCAACAATAGCTCTTTTCCTTCCTCTATGTGAGGCAATCCGTTTATACATTTCTCCAAAGTAAGAATCTTTTTTCAACACAGCTGAGTGAGCACAGACAACTAAAGTACTTCTTAAGAGTTTATTTCCCTTGTTTGTTCTTCCATTCTTTCGTTTCCCAGCGCTTTCATGATTTCCAGGACATAGTCCACCCCATGAACACAAAGCTCCGCTTGTTGGAAAGCGCGACATATCTGTTCCAATGATTGAAACGATCGTTTGTGCACTCGTATCTGAAATACCAGGGATGTCTTTGATTAATTCAACTGCGTTTTCTTCTTCTTCGTTTAGATGATTTGAAATGTCGTCATTCAGTTCTTTGATGTGCGCTTCAAGTTCTGAAATATGAGTTCGAATCACTTTGATCATCTTTGCCTGAATTGGGCTGATACAACCTTGCATATCTTTGATCAATTGTTTTTTAGGTGCTTTTAATCGTTTGGAAATCAACTTTTCTGCAAGAAGTCGTTCATAAGCTTCGTCGTCAAAAATTTCGCCAGAAACAATATAGTCAAGAAGAGCTTTTCCACTCTTACCATTAATATCGGATATTGTCCCAGATAGTTTGATATTCGCTCCTTCTAACATTTTCTGAAGTCGATTCTTTTCAGCACCTAAATCAACGATCAATGATTTTCTGTATCTACATAGTTCGCGAAGTTCTCTTTGACGTCTATTTGGAATAAAACTCGGTTTAAGAAGTCCATTCATTAACAGATCAGAAATCCATTCAGCATCTTTTACATCTGTTTTTCGTCCAGGAACTTGTTTCATGTGTTGAGCATTGACAACCATTGGGTTTAAATCATAGCCTTCAAGAATATTAAAAACAGGCTTCCAATATGAAGCTGTACTTTCCATCGCTACAGCTTCGCATTGATTGGCTGTTAACCAATCCACAAGATCAAGAAGATCTTGAGTTGATGCACCAAAAGAACGAATTTCAGTAGATTGTTTCGTTCTCAAACAAGCAACCAAAATCTTTTTGTGAACATCGATACCACAACAAACCGCATATAGTCTTTCCATAATTACCTCCAAAAATAGAAAAGCGGCCGATCTTCTGCGAATTAATATTTTTTTCTACGTTCTCGAGCAGGGCGAATTATTCGTTCTGTTTCGAAACAGTCAGTGGTGCATACAGAAGATCTTCTATCAATTTTTTTTGCGAGATCAAATCTCAAAAAAGCAACGATCTCTTCCGCTAATTTCAGTATAGCAAGAGAAAAAAGACCGAGTGATCAAATTCACTCGGTTACATCAGGAGTGGTAGAGCCCGACTGTATGGTTATTTTTTTTAGGTGGATCAAAGGGGGAAGAAAAAGTAAGACTAAACATTGAATGAGAAAAAGAAATTGTTTTCTTAAAAAATTCACAAGTAGAAGGAAGAAGTTGTATTGAAGTTTCATCTTGTCTTAAAAGTTTTTTTTATTAATGAAAACAGATTTGATTTAAATAGATAAAGATGATGAAATGTTGATTTTATTCTGTCATAAAATGAAAGAGATCAGTACATAATCCTTTAAAATCGCTATCGAGTAGGATAAACTAGAAATGTTAATAACAAGGAGGAATTTGAGTCATGTTAGTATCTGCAACAGAAATGATTAACAAAGCTCACGAAGGTCACTACGCAATTGGTGCCTTCAATATCAACAACATGGAATGGATTAAAGCCATTCTGCTTGGCTGTGAAGCAAAACAGTCCCCAGTTATCCTCGGTGTATCCGAAGGTGCTGCTAAATACATGTGCGGTTACAAAAATGCTGTTGACATGGTTAAAAACATCATGGAATTCAACAACATTACTGTACCAGTAGCAATCCACCTTGACCACGGTTCTTACGAAGGTGCTAAAAAAGCAATCGAAGCTGGATTCACATCTGTTATGTTCGACGGATCTCACTATCCAATCGAAGAAAACATCGCTAAATCTAAAGAACTGATCGAACTTGCTCACTCTAAAGGTATCTCTATCGAATGTGAAGTTGGTGGCATCGGTGGTGAAGAAGACGGTGTTGTATCCAACGGTGAAGTTGCTGACCCAGCTGAATGCAAACAGATCTCTGATCTTGGTGTAGACTTCTTAGCAGCAGGTATCGGTAACATCCACGGTAAATACCCAGCTGATTGGAAAGGTCTTAACTTTGAAGTATTAGGCAAAATCCAAGAAGTTACTGAAGGTAAACCACTTGTATTACACGGTGGTTCCGGTATTCCTCAGGAAATGGTTAAAGAAGCTATCGCTCTTGGTGTTTCTAAAGTAAACATCAATACTGAATGCCAACTCGTATTTGCTGATGCAACTCGTAAATATGTTGAAGCTGGTAAAGACCTTGCTAACAAAGGTTGGGACCCACGTAAACTTCTTAAACCAGGTGCTGATGCAATCCAAGCTCTTGTAGAAGACTACGTTGAAACATTCCTTGGCTCTGCTCACAAAGCTTAGTTATTATTTTTAATATTCATCATTTATGACAAAAAAAGAGATGGTTCGCCATCTCTTTTTTGTGTGTGTTCTAGTCAAATATGGATTACGAAAAAAATACGATTCATATTCTTGTTACGAGTTTATATGTCTAATAGATCATCTGTTTTATATAGGGAATCAATTCTTCCCAGTTTCCTTTTTGAAAGCCAAACTTCCATAGCGGAAGCACAATTCCGTTTTTCAAGATTAAAACAAGGAACATATCCATATACAACAATTGATCTACGTCATGATACGAAATGGACTTAGTTGTCCCATTAAAACGATAGGCAATCTCTTCTCCAATACAAACACAAAAGGGTATTTCATTTCCTTGTTTTTCCAGGGTTTGATGGATTTTGACTAGCCATTTTTTCTTGTTTCTGAGCGCAGATATGACAAGATAGGCAAGTAGGACAAAGAAACCAATAAAAATAAGAATTGCTGAAAGTAGTGTGTATTCTGTTTTTCCAGACAACACTCCATAAATAAAGGGAGCGATTGCGATGACTAAATAAAGGAATAAAGGGATCTTATTATTTGTTTTTCTTTGATTCCAAATTCCTAATGCTATTTCATTCATGATTTGTTCATTCATTTCAAATTCATTGACGAATGGATAGTTTTGTTTGTTCAAGTTTTCCATTGATTATCCTCTGATTGTATTTCATGCCATTCAAAAAATTAAAATTATGCTCTTATCATTTTTTTACCATAATTGAAGTTTGTTTCCTATCGTTTTATATAAAAAATCATAGTCTATGTTTTGTTTATAGATACTGTAAAAAGAAACGATCCAAGCAAAATGAGGATCATGGAAAAAGCAGGGCATTTCATGAAGAACTGTTGTAAACTATAAAATAAAGTACTCAAAAATAACCTCAATTGAGTGAGCTAGTTTGATCATGTTGTCTTGTATCTTTTGATGAATAGCAAGATGATTTCAAATGGATAAAGGGGATTTGTTTTATGAAGCCTGTTGAAATAAGAGATCTTTTAGAGATGGATTTTTATGGCAATCTGCAAGCAAGAGGCAAAAATGTATTGTTTGTCAAAGGTCATGCAGATCAAAAAAATAATGATTACACTTACGACTTGATGTTATGCCGTGAGGGAAAAATCTATCAAATCACGGATCGGAAGAACGTGAGATCCTATGTGTTTGAAGACAAAAATACGATTTGGTTTGTCAGGGAAGAAAATGGTCAAAGCCAACTTTATCGTATGTATCTAAAAGGTGGCGAAGCGTTATGCAAAGCGACAATCGATCGATCAGGTGTATCGATCTTAGGTTTTGTCGATGAGAATTGCATGGCCCTTAGTTATATTCAAAAAGCAGTAGATGATCACGATCTAGCTAATGATTATGAAGTGCTTGATGAATCGCCTTGGTATGAAAATGACAAAGGATTTGTCAGTGGCCAACGTATTGCTTTAGCAACCTATGATTTAGAATCGAATACATTCCAAGAGATAGAAAATTCGCAATTGCATATTCGTGGGGCAGTCGTACATGACCATTGCATTTATTATTGGGGATATGCTGATACGGGAAAAAAAGAAAAATTACATGCGGATGAAATTTGTGTTTTCAACACAAAGCTACAAAAAACAAGTTGTCTTGTGAAAACGGATTTGTCCATTTTTAACTTACAAGCCACAGAAAATGGCTTATATCTCTTTGCTGAGAATGGAAAGCCAATTGGTCTAAACTCCAATCCGAGTCTTTACTATCTCGACTTTAAATACCAAAGTGTCGACTTGAAAATGGATTGGCAAGAAAACTTAGGAAATAGTGTTGTAGGCGATTGCCAGATCATTGCCGGCAATTCTGTTTGTATGGATAAAGATTGTCTGTATTTTACAACGACAATCGTGGATCATAATAACTTGTTCTGCTGGGATGAAAATCGATTATTACAAGTATTGGAATGGAATGGCACGATTGAAACATTTAGTATTGCCAAAGATACGCTCTATTTTATCGGCGCGAGACCAGATCAACTGCCACAACTTTATCAATACAAAAATGGTGAAATTATCCAATTATCAAATTTCAATCCATTTTTAAAAGATTGTTATGTCGCAACCACAAAACCGGTGTTCTATACCGGATCATTCAATACTCAACAATGTGGATGGGTACTTTATCCAAAAGACTTTGATCCCCAAAAAACATATCCCGCAATTTTAAATATTCATGGCGGACCGAAAATGGCTTATGGGCGTGTGTTTTTCCATGAAATGCAAGTTTGGACATCACATGGTTATTTCGTATTCTTCTGTAATCCATTTGGCTCTGATGGCCAAGGAAATGAATATGCAGATATCCGTGGCCACTATGGATATGAAGATTACCAAGATCTGATGGCTTTTACTGATGCAGTTTTAGCAGAAGTCAAACAAATCGATCCGAATCGATTAGGCGTGACGGGGGGAAGTTATGGCGGCTATATGACCAACTGGATCATTACACATACGTCCCGATTTAAAGCGGCAGCGAGTCAACGTTGTATTTCAAACTGGATTTCATTGTGGGGAACAAGCGATATTGGTCCTGATTTTGTTCGCGATCAAATGCAGGCTGGTCTAGAGGATATTGAAACACTCTGGAAGCATTCGCCACTTAAATATGTAGATCAAGCCGAAACGCCGACTTTATTCATTCATTCGGATGAAGATTATCGCACACCAATTGAACAAGGTTATCAAATGTTAAATGGCTTAATCGATCAAGGCGTTGAAGCTAAAATGATCGTATTCCATGGTGAAAATCATGAACTTTCACGAAGTGGAAAACCTGTTCATCGCATGCGGCGTCTTGAAGAAATTACGAAATGGATGGACGATCATCTAAAGGAAAAAGAATCATGAAGCCTATGATAAAACGAAAAGAAAAAAGAGTTTCGGATAAAAAGTTATTGGCATGTATAGATGGAAAGCTAATGCCGCTAGGGGCGGTCGCAGATCCGGTATTCGCTTCTCGCTTATATGGCGAAGGAGTAGCGATTGTTCCCGAGGATGATGTGATTGTGGCGCCATGTAATGGAACGATCACAATGCTTGCTTATAATCGACAAGCCATCGGTATTGAAACGGAACAAGGAGATATGGTCTTGATTCATATTGGCTTTAATACAGCACAATATGGAGAAAAGGCGTTTGAAGCGCGGGCAACGGAAGGAACAAAAGTAAAACCTGGAATGCCATTGATTACAATCAATCGTCATTTTTTAGAGAGCGTGAATGCGGATATGACAGTCTGCATGGTCATCACAAATCTCAAAAGAATCGAGGATTATCGAGTCCTTGAAGGGGATGTGGTCAGTGCCGGAAAAACACCCGTATTAGAACGAAAAATTTAAAACGGAATATTCGCTATTTGACAAGTATGAAATACAGGATAGGTAAGGAATTGTTTACAAGGATCTTGCTTTACACTTAGATGAAATTCTGTATAATTTTTTTCGTACGTCTTCAAGAATAATCAACAAGAACTTGTTAATGTGTTAATCACAAGGATTTTTGAATGAAAATTAGAAAAGACGTATTTTCGAGAGGAGAAACGAACATGGAAGAAGTCATAAAAATTGAAGGTGGCGTTCGCTTAAACGGAACAGTTCGGATTTCCGGAAGTAAGAACTCGACAGTTGCATTAATTCCTGCTGCTGTTTTAGGAACAGAAAAAGTAACGATTTATGGGGTACCACAAATCTCTGATGTTGAGGCATTGATTGAACTATTAGAAGAGCTTGGCGTAAAAGTCACACGCGTGGATGAAGAAACGCTAGTGATCGATCCATCCGAAATGATGGATGTTCCATTATTAGGGGATGCGGTGCAAAAGCTGCGTGCTTCCTACTATTTCATGGGTGCTCTTTTAGGAAAATATGGAAAATGCATGATCAAAAGCCCAGGTGGATGTTATTTAGGACCTCGTCCAATTGACTTACATATCAAAGGGTTTGAAGCACTTGGCGCAAAAATTAGCTATCCAGGAGATTGTACTTTATTACAAGCACCAAAAGACGGCTTAAAAGGGGCACGTATTTTCTTGGATATTTCTTCTGTTGGGGCAACAATCAACATCATGATGGCAGCCGTTTATGCTAAAGGACGGACAATCATCGATAACGCAGCTCGTGAACCAGAAATCATCGATATTGCGACACTCTTAAATAAAATGGGTGCCCGCATTCATGGTATGGGAACGAGTACTTTAGTCATCGATGGTGTCGAAGAGCTGAAAGGCTGTGTTCATGAAATTATTCCGGACCGTATTGAAGCAGCGACATATATCTTGATTGCTGCAGCAATGGCAGATGATATGAAAATCACGAATGTCATCCCACAACACTTAGAGGCGATCACTTCTAAATTAGAAGAAATCGGCATTAACTTAACTCGTGAAGGGGATACGATTCATGTTTTCGGTAATGAGCCAGATAAATTGTTGAAACCAACAGACATTACCACAAAAGCTTACCCAGGATTTGCAACAGATGTGCAACAACCATTCACGGCTTTATTGACGAAGACAGATGGTTGCTCGAGCGTGACAGAACAAATTTATGTCGAACGTTTTAAACACTGTGCAGAATTAAATCAAATGGGAGCGAACACTTTTGTCAAAGGTGCAACGGCTTATATTAGTGGGCCAACACCATTACATGGTGCATCAGTAACAGCAACGGATTTACGTTGTGGAGCTGCATTAGTCATCGCCGGCTTAATGGCTGATGGGGTAACAGAAATCCATGAAATTAAGCATATTGACCGTGGTTATGACAAACTTGTCGAAAAACTAACGGCATTAGGAGCAAGAATTCGAAGAGAAGTGATTTAGCTTCTCTTTTTTTCTTTGCGAAAAAGAACCATGAATGTTTCGGAAAGTAATTAAAATAGATTAAGATAGAGTCAATACATTCATTTCTTTTAAGAGAGGAAGGGGTTTCATGGTTAAAATCGCAATTCTTGAACATGAAAAAGAAACCAAAGAGATCGTTTTTCAGCTCGCAGGCTTTTTTAATAATATTGACTGGACGTTTAGACACTTTTATAAAGCATCATTACTTGCCAAAGCGATGAAAGAAGAAGAGTATCAAATCTTTTTCTTTGATGAAATGTTCCAGACGCCACGTTTGGAAAGTGTTTTTGTGCACGATAATCCTTCAGCTTTGTTTGTCTATTTATGCCAAGATCCAGCGCATAAACAGGCCACGGAGCACCGCCGTCGAGTACTCTACATCTCAAAATATAATTTAAAACAAGATATGATTTATATCGAAAGTCAGCTCAAAGAACAGATGCGGCAAAAAGAATGTTATCCGCTCAGTTTCCAAGGGGTGAAAATCGATATTCCGATCGAAGACATTTACTATTTGGAAAAAGTGGGAAAATTTGTTCATTTCCATACTCGCAAAGGGGAATTCCATGGCCGTTTGTATTTGGCAGATTTAGAAGAAGAATTCGCAAAATATGGATTTATGCGTGTGCATATTTCGTATTTGGTCAATAGTAAATATTTAACAGGAATTTATAAAGATGAAGTGGAACTGAATCATTCCATGCGTGTTCCGTTATCGCGTGCACAAAAGAAAAAATTAGGTTTAAAAGTACGCAAAGTCGAAGGGGCAACGAATACACCTTTAAAAATGAATAGAGTGATGTATAAACAATCCGATAGTTTGATTGAACAATCTGACGACGATGAATAGAAAAGTTTTTTAAAGAAAAATACGATTTTGATTGAATCATTTGCATAAAAATAAGCGGCAGTGCCCCAAAAGGATGCTGCCGCAATTTTTATGATTTTTTGGAATCATCGTTGTTTGATGATGTGTTTCCTTTTCGTCCCGGAAGTTTTCCTTCATCGACTAATTGTTTGGCAACGCCAATACATAAAAAGCAACAGCCAAGAGGGAAGAACACCATGCTTTTAAAAATGAAGCAGGAGACAAGGAAAACAACTGTCATGACATAGTAGGCATGATAATCTTTCAGATCTTTAAATTTCATTAGCAGATACCTCGTTGTCAATATAGCAGGCATTGATCGAGATTTGTAAGTCTTTGCTTTAGGAATGGTGATTTAAAAGAAAAATCCGCCTAAAAAATGCCTTAGAGTTCACAAAGATCACGGATGCTATCGTCTTTTGTGATTTTACGCAGAATGCGACAAGGGTTGCCAACAGCAACGACATGAGCAGGGATATCTTTGTTCACTAAACTTTTAGCACCAATTACACTGCCTTCACCAATTGTCACGCCCGGTAATATCGTGACATCGCCACCGATCCAAACATTGTCTTCGATCACGATGGGTAAAGCGATTTCGTAGCCTTGGTTTCGCTCTTGATAGATCAAAGGATGGTTTGCAGTATAGAGACCACAACGCGGGCCGATAAAACAATGACGACCGATTGTGATTTTTCCACCATCCATAAAGTAGGCATCGTGGTTAATAAAGGTACCCTTGCCAATACTTGTTCGATATCCATAGTCCGCATATATGGGACTAAGTATGGTCACGTCTTGACCTACATGAGAGAAGAGTTTATTCAAGATTGCTTGTCGAGAGCGCTTTTGGCTTGGCTTAATCTGGTTGAATTGAAAACAAAGATCTTCTGCTTTGTCACGAAGCTTGGATAACTCTAAATCAAAGTTTGCATCATACCAAACTCCTTTTTCCATTCTTTCTTTTTGGCTCATTTGAATGACCTCCTTAGCTGGATTTTAAAGCGATGGATCAGTACATAAAATGCGGTTTGATTCTGTATTGTTTTTATTTTAATCGATCAAATATAGATTAAAAAGATCGGTTTAACCTTTTGTTTTCAAGGCAAAATGAGTATGGAAATCACGTCTTTAAGGTGATGAAAAAAAGACAAAAAAAGGGAGGATTTTACACGGGGATAGAATTGGTTTTATTTATCAAATCAGCGGATTTCTATGGTATCATGGACTAGAAATAACTATCTAATTAACTGCAAAAGATAATAGAAAGAGGACCTTATGAAGCTACTTGCTACAGATTATGACGGAACATTAAAATTTGGTGATTCTGTTCAAGAAAAAGATGTAAAAGCAATCCAAGAATGGAGAAAAGCAGGAAATTTATTTGCGATTGTAACCGGCAGATCAAAACAATCCATCACGCGTGAATTAGAAGAAAACAATATTCAAGTAGACTATTTAGTAACGAATAATGGCGGAATGGTTTTTGATGACAAAGGCGAAATCTTATTAGAAACAACTTTAGATAATATTATGGCAATCGACTTGATGTATGTTTCCCACGAGATGCCTGACGTTGTTTCTTATACCGTTAATGATGGTGTAAATCGTCACAAAGTAGAAGTTCATCCAAATTTAGAAGAACATCGCTATGCAAATCTACAACCAGACTGGACAGAAGAAGAAATTATGGATTCTGGACGCTTTGCCCAAATTGTGTACTCTTGTACAACCCCTGAATCGACAGTAGAACTCGCAAAAAACTTAAACGCTCATTTTGGTGAGATCGTGACTGCGTTTGCCAATAATTTCGTTGTCGATATCGTGCCAAAAGGAGTCGATAAAGCAACGGGAATTGATTTTATTAGTGCTTATGCAAGTGTAAATGATGATGATGTATATTGCATCGGGGATTCTCATAATGATGTACCGATGTTAGAAGCATGCGAAAACTCTGCAGCAGTTTCTATGGCACATACTAATGTCAAAGAGGCTGCTCATTATGAGTATGATAGTGTGGCAGACTACATCGCATTTGCAATGAGTCGCTAGATTGAATATATGAATCAAGTCATCAAACAGAAAGAAGGGATTGTATGGATTTTCAGGATATTATCCTGCTTTTACGTTTGGTTCTTGACGTTTCTATATTAACTGCGCTGGTTTACACTGGTGTTCGCCTTGTTCGTGATAACAGCCGAACGATTCAAATCGTAAAAGGAATTTTAGCATTATTGCTGTTTAAAGCATTAATTGATGTATTCCAATTAAAGACGATTGGTTATTTATTGGATTTCTTCTTGCGATGGGGAATTATCGTGATTTTAATCGTTTTACAACCGGAAATCCGATCGATTCTTGAACAAGTCGGAAAAACAAATGCGAACTTTGTACCGAATTTACCAGTTGAGCGAATGAAAAAAATGGTCGAAGAGCTCGTGAAAGCAGTCAGTGACATGGCAAAAACAAAAACGGGAGCTTTGATTTCCTTGCAGATGGGACAGTCTCTAGAAGAATATGCCAAAACAGGAATCAAAATGGATTCGGATGTTACAGCGGAACTATTAGAGACGATTTTCCAATACGGAACGCCAATGCATGATGGGGCGGTTATTATTGTTGGCGATAAAATCGCTTGTGCTGCGGCATACTATCCATCTACCGCAAAAGATTTGCCATCGAAATATGGAGCACGACATCGTGCTGCGGTCGGGATTTCTGAAGTGAGTGATTCGATTACTTTGATCGTATCCGAAGAAACAGGCAATATTTCGATCGCCCAAAAAGGAACTTTGACGCAATATACACCAGAAAGTTTATATCGTTATTTAGCGAGTCGATTAATCCAACCAACTGAAAATAGATCTTCAGTCTTCCAACCAGTATTAGATTCCGCTCGTTCTTTATCCAATTCATTTGCAAGAGGAAGTCGGAACAAGGAAGAAAAGAAGGATGATCGAATTAGACCTTTATCGGTGTTGAACTTATTACCTGATTCAGCATTAGGTAGCAGCTCACGAATTCAGAAAAAACAAGATTCAAACAAAAAAAAGAAGAAGAGTGGAGGTGAAGGTCGTGGATACTAAACCCCATGGTTTTTTCGGAAAATTATTTCAATCATTAGGCTTGATCGTTCGTTCTCTTTTAGGGCGAATTTCAAAACTATTTGATCGAATTATTTATGATAATCGACTTTCTTTGCTATTCTCTTTTATCTTTGCGCTAGCTATGTGTATTTCCATTAACTATAGCGATTTGCAAGGTAGACTTTTTAAAAACGATTCAGTGACATTGAATATGCCCAATATTCCAGTAGAGGTATTTGTCGATACCAATGCCTTTGAAGTGACCGGCGTGCCAAGTGTCGCAGACATCACCATCGAAGGAGATACGGCTGACATTCAACTTGTTCGTACGCAAAACTCGGCTTCGATTACCGCTGATTTACGACAACTTTCAGAAGGAACAAGTGATGTCACACTTGAAGTATCAGGATTACCGACCGGGCTTACGGTAAAAGTGAATCCGGAAACTGTACAAGCAACATTGGCCAAAAAATATACAAAGACATTCTTTATATCGCCAGATTTAATTGTCGGGAATGGGCAATCACCGAATGCCTACAATGAGCCAGCTTTATCGTCACGCTCAGTTACCGTTCGGGCGACACGCGACAAGCTCAATTCAATTCGTTCAATTCGGGCAATCGTGGATACATCGAGTTATGAAGGCGAATTTGTAGCGGAAGTTCCACTCGTTGCTTATGATGGATCGGGAAAACAAGTGAATGTTTCTATTTCACCAGAAACGGTCACTGCGACAGTGACGCTGGTGCAAAACAATCACGAATCAACAAGTAAAGATAACAATAAAGAGACAGACAAACCAAAATCTTCAATCACAGAATCAAAATAAGGATTCTTCAATTCATTTCGGTGCGAAAAAGAAAATGATTATTGGAAATACAACGTTTCCAGTACAATAAGGTTGTTGAAACAGATAATTTTATATTTGACGAGGCAACCATTATTCTTCGTACGTTTAAGAATGATGAAATGATAGATGGTTTGAATCACTAGCGCCTCGATGGATCATCCAGACAGGCGCTTATTTTATTTAAAAGGAGATTTACAAAATGGGAAAATATTTTGGAACGGATGGAGTAAGAGGTCGTGCAAACGAACAACTTACTTTAGATATGGCTGTGCGTATTGGCCAATGGCTAGGTTGGTATTATTCAAAGTCTAAGACACATGCCAAAATTTTAATTGGCCGCGATACACGTTTATCCGGATCCATGTTTGAACTGGGTTTAGCAGCTGGTGCAGTCAGCACAGGTGCAAATGTGTACTTGTTAGGGATTTGTCCGACGCCGGCAATTTCATATTTAGTTAGCGAAGAAGACTTTGATTGCGGAATCATGGTTTCTGCATCACATAACCCGTTCTATGATAACGGAATTAAAATTTTCAATCACGAAGGCATTAAAATGCCAGAAGATATTTTGTTACAGATCGAAGACTACATCGATGGAAAAAGTCAGATCGAACTCGCAACTGGAGAAAGAGTTGGGGAATATTTTGACTGGGAAACAGGACTTGAGCTTTATATTTCATGGTTGAAGAAAACAAATTCGATGGATTTAAGCGGTATGCATATTGCTGTTGACTTGGCCAATGGTTCTGCTTGTTCAACAGCAGTAGAAACATTAGATGCCTTAGGGGCAACCGTCGATGCGATTAATGCTAGCCCAAATGGAGTCAACATTAACTTAAAAGCAGGATCAACGCACCCAGAAGGGTTACAACGTTTCGTCATTGAAAATCAATGCGATATTGGATTGGCGTTTGATGGGGATGCCGATCGTTTAATTGCCGTTGATGCAAAAGGACGATTAATCAACGGGGATTATATTCTTTATATTTTAGGTCTCCATATGCATGAACAAAATAAACTGAATCAAAACATCGTTGTGACTACAGTTATGGCAAACTTAGGCTTATATAAAGCGTTCCAAAAAAATAACATCGATTATATCCAAACCCCAGTCGGCGATAAATATGTTTTAGAAGAAATGATGAAACATGACTATAGCCTTGGTGGAGAACAATCTGGTCATATTATTTTCTACAAAGATGAAGTGACAGGAGATGGATTATTTAGTGCATTGCGCTTGTTGCATGTAATGAAGGAAACTGGAAAATCTCTCGAAGAATTGGCGAATGGTTTATACATTTATCCACAACTATTAGAAAATGTACAAGTTAAAGATAAAAACATTGTGTTACACGATGAAGACATCCAAGCTAAAATTGATGAAGTGGCCCAATTTTTAGGGGAAGAAGGACGTATTCTCGTTCGTCCGAGTGGAACAGAACCATTAATTCGCGTTATGGTAGAAGCAGCGACGCAAAGACTTTGTGAAGACTGTGTTCACATGGTTACCGACTTAATTTATAAAAAAGGATATGCTGCTTAAAGAAAGCAGAATTCAATCACTAACAATTTAATGTAGTGTTTATGTCATAAGTATTCGTTTAGCTTTAATTTTATTCGATATAATAAAAAGGAAAGTGAATGAAGTGAACTTACAACTCTACTAGAATAGTGGCTTTCATGCCTGGAAGTAAGGAAGACACAAAGGAGATTTCCAATGAAACGAATCATTAATATCGTTGAAGATGAAAAAGACATTAACAATTTAGTTGCTCAATATCTTCGTAAAGAAGGATACGATGTAAATTCGTATTATACCTACGAAGAAGCAAGTGTACACACCCAAGATGATGTTCATCTTTGGATTTTAGATATCATGCTCGATGATAAATCTGGTTTTGACTTATTAGAGGAAATTCGGCAAAGCAATGCCGATACGCCAATTATCTTTATGTCAGCGCGAGATAAAGAATTTGACCGAATTATCGGCTTGGAAAAAGGTTGCGATGATTACATCACAAAACCATTTTCACCAAAAGAACTCGTTTTACGCGTCAACAATTTAATTAAACGGGCTTATAAAGATACGAATAATCGAATCTTTATTGATGGTTATGAACTCGATGAGGAACAACGTAAAGTTTATTCTGATCAAGAAGAAATCGAATTGACGACAAAAGAATTCGACTTATTGATGATGTTTATCAAAAATAAAGGATTTGCGTTCTCTCGTGAAAAGATTTTAGAAATTGTTTGGGATGAAAACTACTTTGGTAGCGACCGTGTTGTCGATGACACATTACGTCGTTTGCGTAAAAAACTGCCAAAACTCAATATCCATACAATCTATGGTTATGGCTATCGTTTGGGGTAGATTATGAAAATGCCTTTACAAAACACATTTAAAAAACTGACCCTGACTCAGCAGATCATGGTTTTGATCTTGATGATGGTTGTGTTTTTAATGTTGTTTTTTAGTTTTTTCCTCTCAGGAAATATTAACGAAACAATTTCGCAACAAATCTATACGACACTTGAGGAAAAACAAAAGCCAATCGTTAGTGCTTTAGAAGTGGGGAAAAGCCCTATACATGATCGCGAATTGTTTGGTTATTTAACGATCGATCGCAAAATCTCAACAGCTGTTGTGACTAAACAAGGTGCCGATATTGTTTGTGCATCTGATATTCACAATCCACCAAAAGGGATGATTGTTGATGGTGTCATTACAGAAGCAAGAGAGATGCTTGAACAGGATCGACCAACGGAACAAAAAGAAGTGTCCTTTAATAGTCACATGTATTATTGTCGATTTACCCCGATTACCGTTGAAGGTATGGATGCTGTTCTTGTTTCCTATACAGATGATGCCTATGCCCAACAACTCCGATCAACCTTGATGGATTCGACGATTTATGTAATTGTGATCGTCTTCTTTATGTTGTTGATCATCTTGTTGCTTTGGGTATTCCAAATCATTCGCCCATTGAATCAGATCAAATCGTATATTGCGCAAATTAAAGAGGGCAAAGATGTCGATTTATATATTTGTCGAGATGATGAAATTGGGGATGTGGCCAAAGAACTGCAGACCTTAACAGCGGAACTTGCTAAACAAGAAAAAGCAAAAGAAGAAATGATTCATAACATTTCGCATGACTTAAAAACGCCAATTGCAACAATTAAGTCATATTCTGAATCCATTAAAGATGGAATCTATCCATATGGTGATTTGGAAAGTAGTGTTGATGTCATTTTGGATAATGCCAAACGTCTTGAAGACAAAGTACACTCCCTTTTATATATGAACCGTGTGGAATACTTAGTGTCTTCGGATTCAGAAGGCGTTACAACCAACATGAAAGACGTCGTAGAAGAAGTTGTTTTAAACGCCAAAGTCATTCGCCCAGAAATTCAATTGATTACGGACGTAGAAGAAGTTTATTTTGATGGCTTGTTTGAATCTTGGCGGGTTTGTATCGAAAACATCCTTCAAAACGCCTTCCGTTATGCAAAAACGTATATCAAAATCGAAGTGCATGAAAATGAACTTTGTATTTCAAACGATGGCCCAAAAATGGATGAAAGCAGAATCGATTCTTTATTTAAACCATTCATTATGGGTGAAGGTGGAAAATTCGGCTTAGGTCTTTCTATCGTATCAAAAGTCGTTGCCGCCAATGAATACAAAGTGCAAGGTATGAATACCGAAGATGGTGTGGCGTTTAGAATTTATCGGGAAGTGGAAGAAAAGAAACCATCGAAACGCGCCAAGGCAATTAATGTAGCGCATTGGAATAACTCCCGAAAAATGCGTGATTCCATCAAAGAAAATAAACAAGAAGAAAATATAGATCCGGAATGCAAACATATGCATAAACGGTAAATAGATCAAATCAATAGAAAACAACCAGGAATGGGCATGATCAACATGCGCTAGCCTGGTTGTTTTTTATAGGTAAAGCGGATGAAACGTGATTAAATAAGAAGTAGAAAACAATCAAAATAAGGAGGAAGAGTCGGATGAAACTTGCAACAATTGGAAGTGGATCAATTGTAGATTTGGCATATCAATCTTTCGCTGAAATAGAGAATATCGAAACATTAGCAGTCTATTCGCGAACAATGGAAAAAGCGAAAGCATTCGCGCAAAAACACAATGTAAAATGCGCATATGACGATTTAGATCAAATGTTTGCAGATCCTAATATCGATACAATTTATATTGCTTCTCCCAATTCTCTACATTATCCACAAGCTAAAAAAGCACTTTTAGCAAAGAAAAATGTCATTCTCGAAAAACCATTTACACCAAATTTAGAACAAACAGAAGAATTGTTTCAAATTGCCCAAGAAAATGGAGTGATGATTTTTGAAGCGATCACGAATGTTCATACAGCAAACTACAAATTACTGAAAGAACATTTGAATAAAGCGGGAAAAGTTCGCCAGTGCCTATTTAACTTCTCTCAATACTCAAGACGCTATGCAAAATACATGGAGCATACAGTTGAAAATGTCTTTGATCCAAAGATGGATGGAGGCGCACTATTAGATATCAATATTTACAATATCCATTTGGCGGTAGGATTATTTGGCCAACCAAAAGAAATTCATTATTATCCTTTGCTAGGATGGAATGGGATCGATACATCAGGCACATTAATGTTGTTATATGAAGATAAAAACATAACTTGTATTGGATCTAAAGATAGTTCTTCCGACTACTTAGGCTATATTCAAGGAGAATCAGGAACATTTAAAATTTCGAATGGTTCGACTGGTCGTATGCAAGATGTAGAGTTTATTCCGCCATTACAAGAAAACCAAACTTCAAACGTTGAACAAATTTCAATCGATCAAGGCTTGCATATGAGTTATGAATTCAAAGACTTCGCAGATGCAATTGATCAACATAACGAAGAGATGTATCAATCTTGCAAAGAACACTCCTTAAAAGTCGCTAAGATCTTAGAAGTTGCCAAACAACAAAGAAATGCGTTAGCGAAAGAAAAAGGATTTGAGCTCTAAAAATTAAAGATGCAATGAAAAGTTCTGATTTGGATGGCAATTTCAGAACTTTTTCTCTAGGACAAATCAACAGAATAAATTAGGGTATACATTAAAAAAGATGAGGAATAGCATCATGATCAAACAAAATTTACATACCCATTCTCAATATGATGATGGTAAATATGCAATTGATGAAATTGTACAAAAAGCACAAGAACGAGGATTTACGATCTTAGGCTTTTCTGGACATGGTTATTATGCAAAAGACGATAGCTCTATGACGCCAGAAAAAACAAAGCAATACATACAAGACGTCCGACAGGCCCAACAACAAGCACCGAATGGATTAAAAATATATTTAGGAATTGAAGAAGATAGCATGGCGCCAATTGAAAATGTCGAAGATTTTGATTATGTGATTGGCAGCGTTCATTACCTTGAGCACAATGGGAAAATTTATCCGATCGATTACTCACAAGAACAATTTGATGAAATGCTGAAAGAAGGATATCAAAACGATATCAATGCTTTGGCCAAAGATTATTATTTAGCAATTGAAAGGCAAGCGCAAAATCCCAATATCCAAATTATTGGTCATTTAGATCTGATTGCGAAATATAATGAGGACCAAACGTATTATTGCTTTGATGATCCTAAGATTTTAAGCTATGCGAAAATCGCGATAGAACAGTTAGTCAAAGCAGGTAAGATTTTTGAAATGAATTCAGGAGCAATGGCAAGAGAATATCGCAATTCCCCTTATCCAAGTATTGAACTTTTGAAGTTGATCTATGAAGCAAATGGAAAAATTTTAATCAATACAGATTGTCATGATAAAGAATATTTAGATTATGGCATGCAAATTTGTTTAGATCTGGCAAAACAAATCGGATTTAAAACGCTAGAAATGTTTAATGGAAAAAATTTTGAATCGAAAAACATAGAGGAATTCTTTGTATAAAGAATTCTTTTTTTTAAAAACGGAAGAAAAGAAGTTGCAACAAGATCTAAAAAAGAGAAAAAACAGGTCAAGGATTAACTCGTTTTTTCGTGGAATTGATATAGAAAACGGATACATTCTACTCAGTATAAGTCAATCAAATTATGGTGATGAAATATGCAAAAAAAAGTGAAATTTTTTTAAAAAATATGCTTGCAAAGAGATGGGATATGTGGTTGAATAGTCGAGCACTCACCGAGCGGCAAGCAAGTGAGGGCACCGACAAAGACTTGGAAAACAACACGAAATAAAGAAATTCAAATTTCGAGTTGACAATCCAAATCTCAAGCGGTATAGTAAACAAGCTTTTTGACCGGGTAGCCGGTTGAAAACAGATGGCTCTTTGAAAACTCAATGACAGACAATTCAAATTCGATAAAAATTATACAACGTCGATTCTGAACAAAAACACTTAATATACTTCAATATATCATTTCACGAAATAAATAAACGCAAATGCGTTTGAGTCAATATCAAATGGAGAGTTTGATCCTGGCTCAGGATGAACGCTGGCGGCATGCCTAATACATGCAAGTCGAACGAGCTACTTCGGTAGCTAGTGGCGAACGGGTGAGTAACACGTAGATAACCTGCCCATACCCGGGGGATACGCTTTGGAAACGAAGTCTAAAACCCCATAGGAAGATTTAAGGCATCTTAAATTTTTGAAATAAGCTTTGGCTTAGGGGATGGATGGATCTGCGGTGCATTAGCTAGTTGGTGAGGTAACAGCTCACCAAGGCGATGATGCATAGCCGGCCTGAGAGGGCGATCGGCCACACTGGGACTGAGACACGGCCCAGACTCCTACGGGAGGCAGCAGTAGGGAATTTTCGTCAATGGGCGCAAGCCTGAACGAGCAATGCCGCGTGGGTGAAGAAGGTCTTCGGATCGTAAAGCTCTGTTGCGAGGGAAAAAGGAAGAGAAGAGGGAATGATTCTCTTTTGATGGTACCTCGCCAGAAAGTCACGGCTAACTACGTGCCAGCAGCCGCGGTAATACGTAGGTGGCGAGCGTTATCCGGAATGATTGGGCGTAAAGGGTGCGCAGGCGGCATATCAAGTCTGAAGTGAAAGGTACGGGCTCAACCTGTACAGGCTTTGGAAACTGGTATGCTCGAGGACAGGAGAGGGCGGTGGAACTCCACGTGTAGCGGTAAAATGCGTAGAGATGTGGAAGAACACCAGTGGCGAAGGCGGCCGCCTGGCCTGTAACTGACGCTCAGGCACGAAAGCGTGGGGAGCAAATAGGATTAGATACCCTAGTAGTCCACGCCCTAAACGATGAGGAGCAGGTGTCGGGGGTAGTACCTCGGTGCCGAAGCTAACGCAATGACTCCTCCGCCTGGGGAGTATGCACGCAAGTGTGAAACTCAAAGGAATTGACGGGGGCCCGCACAAGCGGTGGAGTATGTGGTTTAATTCGAAGCAACGCGAAGAACCTTACCAGGCCTTGACATCCCGAGCAAAGACATAGAGATATGTTAGAGGTTATCTCGGTGACAGGTGGTGCATGGTTGTCGTCAGCTCGTGTCGTGAGATGTTCAGTTAAGTCTGGCAACGAGCGCAACCCTCGTGATGTGTTACTACCATTCAGTTGAGGACTCACATCAGACTGCCGGTGACAAACCGGAGGAAGGCGGGGATGACGTCAAATCATCATGCCCCTTATGGCCTGGGCTACACACGTACTACAATGGCATCTACAGACGGAAGCGAACCTGTGAAGGCAAGCCAATCCGAGAAAAGATGTCCCAGTTCGGATTGAAGTCTGCAACTCGACTTCATGAAGTTGGAATCGCTAGTAATCGCGGATCAGCATGCCGCGGTGAATACGTTCCCGGGCCTTGTACACACCGCCCGTCAAACCATGGAAGCCGGTAACGCCCGAAGCCGATGGCATAACCCGTAAGGGAGTGAGTCGTCGAAGGCGGGACCGATGACTGGGGTTAAGTCGTAACAAGGTATCCCTACGGGAACGTGGGGATGGATCACCTCCTTTCTAAGGAGAAAGTACAAGGGAAGAGTTAAGTGAGTTTGTCATTGAGTTTTGGAAGAGCGATCTTCCAAGGTGAGAGAGGGAGGCCTTGATCATCAACCATCGATCTTTGAAAAACGAATGATCAGTATAAGACATAACAGAAGGTCTGACGTAAGTTGTAGAAAACATTACGAAGGTAATCAGAAAAGATAAACCAAGTCAGAAAAACAGTAAACAGTTCTTATAGTGTAAAAAACAATCTCGAAACAAGCATATTTTGAAATTAGATCAAGCAAGGAAGGGCGTACGGAGGATGCCTTGCCACTCTTGAATGAAGAAGGACGTATTAGACTGCGAAAAGTCATGGGGAGCTGTCAAAAAAGCGCCGATCCATGAATATCCGAATGGGGGAACCCGGCTGGAGTCAAGTCCAGTCATCCATACTTGTATGGAGAACAACCCGGTGAACTGAAACATCTAAGTAGCTGGAGGAAAAGAAAACAAAAGTGATTTTCCGAGTAGCGGCGAGCGAAAGGGAAAGAGCCCAAACCGTAGAAATACGGGGTTGTAGGAACGCGAGATACAAAAGGTAAGTGAACTAGAATGTGATGGAAAGCACAGACAAAGAGGGTGAAATTCCCGTATAGGTAAGCGAACCGAGTCGTTAGCGTCTCCTGAGTACGACGAGACACGAGAAATCTTGTCGGAAGCAGGCGGGACCATCCGCCAAGGCTAAATAAGTAAGAGTGAGCGATAGTGAAGAAGTACCGTGAGGGAAAGGTGAAAAGAACCGCGCAAGCGGAGTGAAAGAGAACCTGAAACCGTATGCCTACAAGAAGTCAGAGCCCGTCAAAGGGTGATGGCGTGCCTTTTGTAGAATGAACCGGCGAGTTACTTTTGGATGCGAGGTTAAGCAGGAAAATGCGAAGCCGAAGCGAAAGCGAGTCTGAATAGGGCGAATAGAGTAGACAGAAGTAGACCCGAAACCGGGTGATCTAGCCATGGGCAGGTTGAAGCAAAGGTGAAACTTTGTGGAGGACCGAACCGACTACCGTTGAAAAGTTAGCGGATGACCTGTGGCTAGCGGAGAAATTCCAATCGAACTCGGAGATAGCTGGTTCTCCCCGAAATAGCTTTAGGGCTAGCGTTAATGGAAAGCTGGCGGAGGTAGAGCACTGAATTCATGATGGCCCCATCCCGGGGTACTGAATGGAATCAAACTGCGAATGCCGTCAGTCAATAGTTGGCAGTCAGAGCGTGGGTGATAAGGTCCATGCTCAAGAGGGAAACAGCCCAGACCGCCGGCTAAGGCCCCAAAATGATGACTCAGTGGAAAAGGATGTGGAGATGCACGGACAACTAGGAGGTTGGCTTAGAAGCAGCCATCCTTGAAAGAGTGCGTAATAGCTCACTAGTCGAGTGGCTCTGCGCCGAAAATGTACCGGGGCTAAGTCATCTGCCGAAGCCGCGGATTTAATTTGATATTAAGTGGTAGGGGAGCGTTGCATATTCATCGAAGCAGGATCGTGAGAGTCTGTGGAGGATATGGAAGTGAGAATGCCGGTGTGAGTAGCGAGATGCAGGTGGGAATCCTGCACACCGAAAGCCCAAGGATTCCAGGGGAAGGTTCGTCCGCCCTGGGTTAGTCGGGACCTAATGCATAGCCGAGAGGCGAAGCAGATGGAAAACAGGCGAAGATTCCTGTACCCGTGATAAAGGCGATGGAGTGACAAAGACGGGAAGTGTGACCCCCTTAATGGATTGGGGGCGAAGCGAAGCAGTACAGATCTAGGCAAATCCGGATCAAGATGTACAGAGCGTGAACGGTAAACGAAATCTTCGGAAAGTAGTGAAGCACATGGAGCGGCTTTCAAGAAAAGCTTCTAGCGTTAACTTTATTGCGGCCCGTACCAAAACCGACACAGGTGGGCACGTAGAGAATACGAAGGTGAGCGAGAGAACTGTTGCCAAGGAACTCGGCAAAATGGCCCCGTACGTTCGCAAGAAGGGGCGCTCGAGAGAGCCGCAGTGAAAAGGCCCAAGCGACTGTTTAACTAAAACACAGCTCTATGCAAAGCCGTAAGGCGAAGTATATGGGGTGACACCTGCCCGGTGCTGGAAGGTTAAGGGGATCTGTTCGTCGCAAGACAAAGCAGTGGTCCGAAGCCCCAGTGAACGGCGGCCGTAACTATAACGGTCCTAAGGTAGCGAAATTCCTTGTCAGGTAAGTTCTGACCCGCACGAAAGGTGAAACGATTTGGGCGCTGTCTCGGCAGCAGACTCGGTGAAATCTTAGTACCTGTGAAAATGCAGGTTACCCGCAACTAGACGGAAAGACCCCATGGAGCTTTACTGCAGCCTGGTATTGGGTTTTGGATGATCATGTACAGGATAGGCGGGAGGCAAAGAGATAGGAACGCTAGTTTCTAAGGAGCCGCCGTTGGGATACCGCCCTTGATGATTTGAACCCCTAACGTAGACGAAAGTCACAGACAGTGCCAGGTGGGCAGTTTGACTGGGGCGGTCGCCTCCTAAAGAGTAACGGAGGCGCCCAAAGGTGCGTTCAGTCTGGATGGAAACCAGACAAAGAGTGTAAATGCAGAAGCGCGCTTGACTGCGACACCGACAAGTGGAGCAGGGACGAAAGTCGGGATTAGTGATCCGGCGGTGCCGAATGGAAGGGCCGTCGCTCAACGGATAAAAGCTACCCTGGGGATAACAGGCTGATCCCGCCCAAGAGTTCACATCGACGGCGGGGTTTGGCACCTCGATGTCGGCTCATCGCATCCTGGAGCTGGATTCGGTTCCAAGGGTTGGGCTGTCCGCCCATTAAAGCGGTACGCGAGCTGGGTTCAGAACGTCGTGAGACAGTTCGGTCCCTATCTGTTGTGGGCGAAGGAGATCTGAGGGGAGCTGTCCTTAGTACGAGAGGACCGGGATGGACCTACCACTGGTGCATCGGTTGTCATGCCAATGGCATAGCCGGGTAGCTAAGTAGGGAATGGATAAGCGCTGAAAGCATCTAAGTGCGAAACCAACCCCAAGATAAGATCTGCGGTAAATAAGACCCCTTAAAGACGATAAGGTGATAGGCTGGGAATGGAAGTGAAGTGATTCATGGAGTTGACCAGTACTAATCGGTCGAAAGCTTCATCTAAGATTCGAGAGTATAAGAAAAAAGGTAACTGTAACAGTTATGTAAATACTGGTCTTCGTTTTTGAAAGATCGATGGAACAATTCAATAGTACAGTGGCGATAGCGGATGGGTCACACCTGATCCCATTTCGAACTCAGAAGTTAAGCCATCTAGCGCCGACGATAGTGAATGCGAAAATAGGAAGCCGCTGGACAAAGAAAAACTGCCTTGATCAAGGCAGTTTTTTTATTGAAAAAATTATGAGATTGATTATACCGTTTTGTAAAGCGGAGAACTGATTTTAATAAGAACGCCTATGATGTATTATTTGAATTAAATGATATAAATAAAATGATTGGAGAGATATCATGACTCAAAATAATGGTCAGGGAAAACATATCATGGTCTATCTTGATGAATCAGGTAATATCCATAAAAACTCTCGAAATCGGTACTATGCAATAGGTGGCTTTTGTTGCGGCAAGGAAGCTCTGCAAAAAATAAAGTCTTCATATAAACGTGCCAATAAAAAAATTAAAGAAACATATGGTATGAATCCAGACGATGAATTAAAGGCATGTAAAATGGATGAAACTCAAAAAATAGCATTGTTTGATGTACTCCAACAAAATAATGATTTTCGTGGCATTGGGATAGTTTTTGATAAGAAAAATTTGTGCAAAGCGATCGAAGGGGAGAATATATTTTATAATTATGGTGTCAAAGTATTGTTTGATGATGTGATCTTACCTTTGGTTGATGAATCAAACGAATCAATTATATTTCATGTGTTCTGCGATAACCGGAGTGTTAAGAGCTGTGAATTGAACGATCTTCAAAGTTATCTATCAACATGCTTTGTTTTTAAAAATTTCTCTTTTACGGTTGAATATAGAAATTCTGCTCATGAATATTCTATTCAAATTGCCGATTTAATCGCTAATACTGCCTTTATGAGCCAGGAACATCGCGAAATGATCGAAAATGTCCTTCAAACATTGGACAAAAATTTTTTTTCGATAGCTTACTTTCCGGATCGCAAAGGAGAAACGGATAAGTTTTTCTAAGTGAAATATTTGTTTAGGAATTATTCATGTGTATACTGTACGTAGAGATAAGACCTGAGTAAAGTAAGTAGATCTTAAGCGTATAGTAAGTACGTTACTCCTTAGGCTCTCTAAATGTACACGATCGCCTCACTATTGAGTGAGGTTTTTTTACTTTTAGTTCGTTAAAAAGAAAAATAATTTTACGTAAATCATATTTCTAAAAAGATTGAGAGAATCAATATGTTTCATTCATGCTTATTTTCGAAATCGTCTCCTCATTTTGTTTACTTAAGTGGATAACGGGACATGAATTTCTACTTGATTAGTTTATTTACAAAAATGTTTAAAACTCCATGAGAGTCGCTGCCAGGCATCTCTAAATAGTTAAGTTAATCTATCCAAAGTTGACGATAGTGTATGGAATAACATACAGTTTCTAAAAAATCCGGAACTACGATAAATGAATTCATCAAGTTCCGGAATATTTAGTTTCTGGGATTTTCGAAATAATCGAAGGAGTGTAAAAAGATGTACCGACAGTGACACATTTTAAATAGCAATATTGGTGCGCTTAACTTTAGCATGAAGACGAATCAGAATTCGTCCAATTACCGATTTCAATTTACTTAAGGATTGACTTTATTCATTCTCCTCGTTTTTGAATAGGCTGAGCTGTTCGTTTCTGTCATAAATCCGAATCTGAACGGGTTCGACAGAACTGTTTTGATGTTCTTGTGGTACTCGGGTATGGACCACATCTAGATGATTTTTTTCATCGAAGTTGGTAATCAGGCGCAGGGTATATATATTTTTGAAGGCATTTAGTACTTCTGCGTTGCCAACATTGGAGAAGGCAACTAGCTGAGTATTTGTGACTTTACAAAGGTTCACTAGTGCCTGAATAATATGGCCGGACTGCACGTAAGCAAATGGGTTGTCTAGTAGCAGAACATGTCCGCTTCGTTTGCCATAGATAGCAGAGAAGTGGTCTTTGCGTTGGAAGTTGAGTAGGGCACTGACAACTACAAAAGCACATAAGAAGCCTTCGGCACCCGACAGTTTACCAGCTTCGTGCCAAGCAATTTTAACTTGGTTGTTTTCTTCTATTTTGTATAAACGGATTGGGATGTTGACAATACCGATCAAATTTTCATAGAGAGCTGGGGCGTAGATGTTCTGCTTAATGAGAGGGATCTGGTTTTCTGGATTTTTTTCGATAGCGACAAGCAACTGATCGAGGTATTCTTCCATCTTGCCTTTTACTCCTGGTTCTATCTCATCCCATTCTTTTACTTCGATGGACAGCATTTTGCGAGTAACATTACCAATCTCAATGGTCGTATCCTGATCGATGGCTTTGAGGTTTTGATGCAGCAAGGACATATAGTCCATTAGAGTGTTAATCAGTGCATGGCGGTTGTCTTTAAGCAGTTTTAGGTCTTCTTCGGTTTTGTCGATTAAGTTTTGTAAGAGTTTTTGCTTTAGCTTAAGCTCATCAGGAAGCGCATACGGGTTTACGAGCAACGGTAGAATAGATTCTAACAGTTGGAAACAGATAGCCATTTTTTTGCGATATTCTTCTTTGACTTTAGTAATCGCAAGACTCAGATCATTATTCATTTTTTGAGCAGTACTTTGCCGGTGATGGCTGGAAGTTATTAAGGCGGTATGCTCGTTGTCGAGTTTTTCTGTAGTCCACTTTTGCACGTCAATTGCTTCGAAATGAACGATATTGTCAGTTTCATCGGTAGGAATTTGCACAAAGCGGGTTAGCGAGGAGACTTCGTTAGCTTCTGCCCGGACGGAGCCAAGAACTTGTTCAAAGTGTGTGGTCTTGGTTTTTAACTCATCCTTGGAAATCGTCAAAGTATCTTGGTCTTCTTTGGCTTTCTGAATTAGACTACCTAGATCTCCCTGACGACATTCTTTGGCTTCAAGCGGAACGCGAGTGCCACAGGTTTCTTCCATATGGTTTTCGAGGGTCTCGATTTGCCCTTCTAATTTTGAAATATCTTTTTCCAGCTTTAGGTTTTTCTGGGTTAGATGATCGATCTTTTTTTTGTTTGCTTTAATCTGATCATATGTTTCTTGTTCGGCTTCAAAAGAATAGGGAATGTTATTCCAGTCTTCTTCCTGGAAACCGTAACGTTTTTCTTGTATTTTGAGCTGCTCTTTGGCAGCCTTTAGCTTAGATTGGGCTTTATCTCTCTCGGCAACGTAAATCCCATATTCCGAACTTTGTAGCTCTGCACTCAGTGAATCAAAGCGCGCACGAAGTTCATTTATTGTTCCTTTGGCTGGTTCGAAGTCTTTGAAGTATTCAAAGGCGCCGACCTGATTGAAGGTATTTATTTTGGCTTGTTTCGCATTTTGAAGAAGACGATCCGCTTCCATTAGGCGATTTAGCATCCCTAGAAGCATTTTGTCCGTATTGTCCAGATCGGATAGCGTCTGGGTAAGCTTGGCGCGCGTTTGGATTTGAAGTTCAAAGTCTTTTGTAGCCTGTTTAAATTTTGTACATATAGTTTTCCATCCATCAAGGAGTACATTTTCATCATTCCAGAAAGTCTTGGCATCGTCGCTTTTCATCATCAGATCATTAATGATTTTTCGGCATTGCTCAAGTTGGAAGGTAAGGTTTGCTTGGGCTTCGATCAGATCCTCTTTGTTTTGTTGTAGAATATCGTATTCGGTTTCCAGCCGCTCAAGTTCTTCTTGGCTTAGACCTTCAGTTTTAACGATATTCCAGTCTTCTTCCAGCTCTTTTTTAGTCCTGCGATAGGTACTAAGAAGGGTTTCATATCCAATCTTTTTGTCCTGTAGGATCTTACTCATTTCTTCTAGTTTAGAAGGGAAGATCAGGTTGGTATTAAAGTGCAGGTAAGTACTTAAATGTCCAAAGTCAATTTTGGACGGATTGGAAAGTACCTCACGACTGCATAAGAAAATTGGTTCGCTGGCATACAGATTGCGTGTGGAGAATTCTTCTAGAATTTTGGCACTTTGTTCTTCATCCATGATCAGTGCGTATGGGAAATAGGGATACTCCTGTACCAGTTTTTCTTTTTTCTTTGGGGGCATTGGCGACTGGCGTAGCCACATTGCACCAGTGATGTAATCAACACCAAGCTTGGCAAAGACATCTTTCATTTCGTTTGATAGACTCAGGCTGGTTCCGGTCTGCATGTTTTCAAGTTCGTTTTTGCAGCGTGTAATATCGCTCATCGCTTGTTCTTCATGAGCTTCATGGAGGGCAATCTGAGACTGATAGCGATGGTCCATCAAATTCGCATCCCAAAGCTTGTTCGGTTCAACGCCTAGTTTTAAGGAGAGTTGCTTCCGGTTTTTCAGAGCCTTTCTAGCGGCGGTCAGTTTTTCTTTAGTGACAATAATTTGGTTATCCAGAGTCAACTCGTCTAGTTCATTTTGTTGGATCTGTTGATTCAAGTTGTTTTTTTGCAATTTTAGCTTGACAATTTGCTCTTGTAAGACTTCATAGCTTGCTTTTGCATTGTTAGCGTTTTGTTCAAGTTGCTTCGTGATGGCATCATACAGTTTATAATCATCTGTCCAACTTAGTGAATGGGTTATTTCCAGATTATTTTTTTCTAAAAAGTTGTTTTCTTCATTGAAAAAAACGTCGATTTTAGATTGGTATACAGCATGTTCAGAGGTGAGGGTATTGACGGATTGATTGAGCGTTTTCTGCTTATTTGTTAGTTCCTTCTGCTCACTTAGCAACTCGTTTTTCTGGACTTCAGACGTTTCAACTTGTTTAGTTTCTTCTTCTAGCTGCATGGAGTACAAAGCGTACAGTTTGCTGCCATAGCTATCTCGCTTTTTGGTGATTTCTTCATGAGGAAGTTGGGCACTTTTGGCCTTTTCACTATATTCCTGATAGGCGGATTCGTACTCGATGATCTTCTGGTATTTATCGGCACAGGCTAACTGTCCTTGATAATGTTCGAGAGCTGCTGTTTCATCTTGGATTCGTTTGATCTCACTGGCGATTTTCTCGGACTCACCCTGGAGTGTTTGATGTTTTGTGTCGTAGCTATACCATTCTTTGGACAGTTTTTCATATTCGAGATGAGCTAGATCTTTTTTTGCTTGAATGATTAGGGCGTCTAGAGTCTCATCTTCTCTAGAAAATGAGGTTAGGGCATTGGAAATACCTCTAGCAAAGGCATCAATCTGATCTCCAGTTGCTTTAAGATCGATATATTCGTCACGAAGACTCAAAGACTGAGTGAAAAAGTTATTGAGTTTGCCCTGAAATTCCATCAATTCGCCTAATGATTTCAGGTTCTCTTTATTTTTGGCCTGCAGCTCGACAAATTCGGTGGTCATCGCCTGAAAGTGTGCCACATGGTTGACTTCTTCCATGTTGGTCTCTTTGTCAATTTTGGCTGCGGCTGCTGGAATCAATACTTCTCGAAGCAGCTTGATTTCAGTATCGTAGGTTTCGCAGAATTTTGCTAGACCAGATTCTTCCAGGTTGAACTGGCGCATCTGAATCCATTCGCCTTGATCAATGCCAAGTTCTTCTAGTTTGGAGAGATAGACTTGTCGGGAGCTAGAATTGGTTAGATTGTAAAGAGCAAAGCGATTTGGATTGGATTTAGCAAAGTTTTCCAGCATTGTTTTCGAACTTTGGAAGGATTTGTAAGCTCGTCGACCATTGGTTTGCAAGTCAACCAGCTCTAGGTTGTCCAACGAAAATTCGACGTCTTTGTCGTATTCAGCAATCCAGGTATACAAGTTGATCTTTTCTTGACTATCCAGATCTGGATTGATCTTGCGGCTGGCCATAAGGCCGATGCAAAACTTGCCGGCTCCAGCATCTTTGAGCCATTCCTGGACAATAAAGGCCGGTTTTGTATCCCGGAAATAATCCGCAAACGGGCGCTTGGGAAAGTTGCGTAATCGTGTTGGAATATAGGGTGCTAGAAGCATCTGGGTCATCACTGATTTTCCGCCACCGTTTTCCATCTTGAGTAGTGTGCTGATGCCATCGATTTCAAGGATCTTGTCCGAAATCACATTGCGACCATAGTTGTACTCCAAGTGAACAAAGCGAACTTTATTGAGTAGAGGCATTAGAATCACCATCTCTTTCTATATTGATAGAGTCCAGAATGGTGAGTTGTTCATCGCTGGACAAAATGACATGCATCAATGCATCAATGCGTGGGGTTAGATATATTTGGTCATCCTCCGGTAGGTACTGAATGAGTTTTTGTTTTTCTAAGAATTTGATCAAAGTCATAAAAATATGGGCTTTGTTGTTGGAGGAGTTGCGATGCTCCATATCGGAGAGTAGGTTGTTGTAAGTATCAACCATTCGTTCATATGGGATATTTCCAGGGTTGTCCGTGTTGTCTAGACCGCTGTTTAATGCATCAGAATAGCGATTCATCCATTCGGCTAAAGTTAAAAACGTTCTGACACGACCACCACCATACTCAGTGGAATAAAACATATCGAGCAGCACGAGTAGAGCGAACATGGATAGGTAATAGTGGACATCGTTTTGGTTTGATTTAATCAAAACGGCTTTTAGGTCTGCTTTGGAGTAGCCGAGAAACTGGTTGTCTTGGCTTGGAAATAGGTACAGGCAGTCTTTTGTCTGAGTCAGCCGGCATTCAAAAGCTGCTGCAGCTGATTCGAGTTGATCGAGATGGTCCGTACCGGACATCAGCCAGACATACATCGGATCGACTGCCAATAGCTGTCTCTCCTTTAAAAGCTGATAAAGAATTTCATTGATCATACAAGCAACTTCCTTTCTAAATGCAACAATAAGCCATCCAAGGAGATAACTGTCTCCAGTTCACCGTCAGGAATAGTGCAATAAATGCGGCGGTCTTGCTTCTGAATCTGGAAATTTACATATTCCTGCAATTCAAGCTGACTTTCCATAGCGCCAAGAATTGCTAGTGGTAAGGAGAATGTGGTCTGTTCTTCCAGGATAATTTCATTTCGCGATCCATATAAATGCTCCAGGTCAAGTGTGGTCAAGGAGGCTAGACTAGCTAACAATTCTCGTGCTTGGTCGACGGATTCAAACTGGTCTAGATCGAAGCACTCATCCAATGGCAGAAAATGGTCTGGTGCTTTGACAAGCTTCATCAAGGCGTCTTCGACTTTCTGATTCATACGACGAACATAATCTTCTTTTTCCTGCTTTTGACGTTCGTACTCTTCTAAATCAAAGTCCGAGTTGATCTCTTCAATCGAACCGTCGTCAAGGTTCACTCGGAGTGGTTGGTACTGGAAGGCTTGGATTAGGGAAAGCTGCTTAGGTGGAGCTTTGAAAAATAAAGGGTGGAGCAGACTATCCAGATTTTCTAAAGATCGTGGCGTATCCATGATTTTCTGCCAGATAACTTGCCGGAAGGGACGTCGCTCGTAGAAGCTCTGGCGCATCTGAAAGCGCAATTGTTCATCGAATAGGGCTGAAAATGAATTAATAGCTTCCAAAATACGGGCATGGGCAAGAATTGAGCGAGACAGATAGCCACTGATCGAATTAAGTGCGGTCAGGTTCTTACTGTCTTGATCAGAAAAAGCGCCAGATTGAATGGCATGATGAAGTTCTTCAGTAAGCTTAGTGACATTTTTACGGTATGTTTGGAATTTTTCTCGGCTATCAGCCATCAACTTGTAGGTGTTCTGGCTTAGTTCTAGATAGTTTTTGCGATCAAGCATCGCGGCGTTGGTTTTTGCTAACAAAGATTTGTTTTGAATTTCGACTTCCTGGATTTTGAGTAGCTGAAAAATCTGGCGGATTTCATCGAGGGCGCGTGGGTAGTTGCCGGCTTTCATTTGCAGTTCGAAGACTAGATCGCGAAACTGTAACTGCATGTTTTCTTCCATCTCTAAAGTTGAAAGCATCAAGTGGAAACCGTCATCGCTCATTTTGTAGGATGCTTTTGGGATGCCATTTTGATAGATGATTTCTGAAATCAGGTAGTTGAGACGGACTTTCCAGCGGTCGTCGTTTTCGATTGGGTTAAAACTGAAGGGAATACCCTGGTTGCACAGGATGCTAGACACCATCAGATCGGCTAGCCGATGACATTGTTCCAGGTCAAGTTGTTTGTGAAACAGCTCACGGTTACCCTCTAAAATGCACATGGAAATGTCTTCAATTAAGCATGTTTCGCTGGCTAGTGTCCGCTCCATGATGAAACGTAGGACCATAAAAAAGAGCAGTATCTGTTCATCGAGGCGTTCAAAACCAAAGCTTTCCAGTGTTCGGCCTTTGGTTTTGAGCATCGAAAACAGCTGTCCAAATAACGCGATTGGATACATTCGTTTCTGAAGGTCAGTATAAAATTCACTTTGCATAGTTTCTCCTCATCAGTGGCCTAGTCTCCGAAGCGAAAAGCTTGAATAGAGGGACAGGTGGTCTGGTTTGTCAAGCATTAAATTCATTTAATATATACTGTAAGTCTGTTAGTCTTAGCCGGTGAGTTCTGTAGTTCAATGAGAAAATGAAGTCTTCGAAATAGTCTTTTATAGAGAATAGCGGGATTCCATTTTTGCAGTGTTGCCTGACATTCTTATCTGTCAGATAAATTTCATAAAACGAGGTGCGTGGATGGAAATGCATTAACAGGCTAAAGAGATTTAACATCTGATCAGCAAGATTTGTATTGGGTATGGTTGAGAATTTCTTGGGGGATATACTGTCCCTTATTCCATAGCTCACGAACTGTGCTTGTAAATTCGGAATCAAAAAAGGCAAAGAAATACTCACCTGTTGTTGGTTCCTGCTTTTCTTTATATTGTGGCATTGTTTTCTTTTCGATATCAAATTTTCGTTTCGCCTCAAGCATTGCCGCATAGCCTGGGAGCCAAGGAATAATGCGGACTTCTGGGTACCTTGCTGCAAACGATTCAAAGATCCGAATCCCCTCGTAGTCCAGATCGCCCCAGTAATAGACTGGATCGATCGAGTTGAGTAACGCAGGGGAACCGAATAAAAGCAGATCCATAAAATAGCTTTCGATCCGATATCCGCCTCCATAGGCTATGCTTTGCAGGTCAAAACCGAGAATGGACGTCTGTGTTATGAGAAGGCGTCTTATGGAAATGAAAGGATCTAGGTTTTCGACGATCAGAAGTGGCCCGGGCTCATCATTTCGTGAGTAGATCGCTAGTGGCTCGTATGTCTGGTAGTAGGCTAGACGCTTGGGATTGAGTGCCAGGTTACGACAAAGTCTATCTCCATGTTGTGCAAGAATTTTTTCTTGGCCAAAGATTTCAAAACTGCGTTCGTTACACGAGACTTCTTCGGGTGGGTCTTCATGGATCGACAGCCAGTGTTGTAGATCCACGATCATGGATTCATCTTTGCTAAACTGCGCTGGATGCTTTTTATAAAACGCTGCAGAAAGGGGAGGCTCAATTAGTCGGTCCGCTTTGGCAACTAAAGGGGCCATATCTTTTTTTTGCTTGACCTTGCGATAACGCTGATACAAAGCGGGCCTTTTGCCGTTGAGTCCAGAGCTTTTAATCGGGACTAAGCGACCTTTGGCCACTTCGTTTTCAATATAATCTACGCCCTGTGCATATGATGGAAATGGGGCGATTAGTTCTTCAAAAAAGATGCCTGTCATGACACCATTGTAACAATATTTTTGTTTTGAACGGACTATAGTAGATAAAAAAAGTTGTTTTTGTTACGCCTTTATCTTTTTTAGTCAAAATGAGTTGTTTTTGATCAATTGATGATTAGAACTGAGTTGGAGAAATCTTCATCCGAAGAAAGTTAATCTCATTAAAATTTGGACGTTCAATTATCTTTTCTTTTGGTGACGGATTTATTGTTTTGATCGATGGCTTTTGTAATACACATTTTTTAAAAACAAAATATCATCAAAATAAGATGATATAACTTATTAATAAGGGCGTTTCATCATGGGTTTACAAAGTTTCTCTTTGCCTTGGTGTAATGCGTATTTTAAAAGAGAAATGGATAGAAATGTTTTGATTTTTAATATGTGGTTTAGAATATAAACAAAGATATAAAGAAAGCTGATTGGTATGAATCAGAGCTTTTGAAAATTGAGAGGATTTTATGGAAATAGGATTGCAACATTTAACCAAGGTTTTTCCTGGTAAAGGGCGAAAAAATAAAAACAAAGAAGTTGTTGCGGTTGATGACTTTAACTTTGTGATTCCGGATGGAAAATTAGTGGGGTTACTTGGACCATCAGGGTGTGGGAAGAGTACAACACTGAATATGATTAGTGGGTTATTAAAACCGAGTGCAGGAAAGATTTTCTTTGGGGATAAAGAGGTAACGTGTTTACCACCTGAAGAACGTGGAGTAGGAATGGTTTTCCAAAACTATGCGCTGTATCCACATATGAGTGTTGAACAAAATATTCGTTTTCCGCTCGAAAATTTAAAAGGGGATCAAAAGTTGGATCCAAATCAAATGAAGGAGAGAGTAGAAGAAGCCGCAAAGCTCGTTAAAATTGAAGGTTTGTTAGATCGAAAGCCTGGTGAGCTTTCTGGTGGACAACAACAGCGAGTTGCGATTGCGCGAGCGTTAGTCAAATTGCCTCGCGTATTGTTATTGGATGAGCCACTATCTAACTTGGATGCAAGACTTCGTCTGCAAACGCGTGAAGAGATTCGTCGTATTCAACAAAAAACAGGCATTACAACTGTATTTGTTACGCATGACCAAGATGAAGCAATGAGTATTTCGGATTTGATCGTAGTGATGAAAGATGGTGTTCTTCAACAAATCGATTCTCCGCAAAATGTTTATGATGATCCAGCTAACCAGTTTGTGGCGCAATTTTTAGGAACGCCACCCATTACGTTATATGACGGACGTATCGAACAAGGAAAATTATGGATTGGAAATGATGCAGTTTTGGATGTGGATCAAAAGCAGGATCAAAACGTCGTGATTGGCGTTCGACCGGAAGGATATATCCTTAAAGAAAATGGTCATTTACATAATGAATTTGTGCGCACAGAAGTAATGGGACGCGATATGAGTGTTCTTTCCAAAAACACAGCGTGCCAAGCTCCTTTTGTTCGTTCGATTCTATCGACAGAACATTTACATTTACTACAAGATAACCAAGCTGTTTTTGATTTGAAGCCACATAAAGTATTCCTGTTTGATGTGAATGATGGGCAAAGACTGCGTTATGCACTGTCGGCGATTGCAGAAAGTAGGGATTTGGAATGAAAAAATACAGAGGCCTACTGTATCTTTTGCCGGCATTCCTCTTTTTAGCGGTCTTCTTGATTTATCCGTTAATCGATGTGTTTATTTACTCGCTCGAAGAAGGATATAGTTCTGCAAGCCAGCAATATGCAGGGATTGGGTTATATAACTATCAATATGTTTTACGTGATCCGTATTTTACGCAAGCTTTGATCAATACGGTTTTACTTGTTGTGATTACAGTTCCTATTTCTACAGGATTATCGTTAGCCATCGCATTTTTATTGATGCGAATCGAAAAGTTGCGTTCACTTTTTCAAACGATTTATTTTTTACCTTACGTCACCAATACGTTAGCGGTAGGAATGGTATTTATGGTGCTGTTTAAACAAACTCCATATTCAGTCGGTTTTGTGAATATGGTCATGGGCTGGGTTGGCTTGAGTCCTGTGGATTTTATTGATGGACCTTATTGGGCAAAAATGTTTGTCCTTTGTTTCTATACGATTTGGGTCGTTATGCCGTTTAAAATTTTAATTTTGACAAGTGCCTTAGCGAGTGTGAATCCGATGTATTACGACGCTGCAAAAATTGATGGAACAAGTTCGTGGCGTACGTTCTATAAAATTACATTACCTTTGATTTCACCATCTGTTTTCTATTTAATCATTACTGGTTTTATAGGCGCATTTAAAGCGTACTCTGATGCGGTTGCCCTTTTTGGAACGAATTTGAATTCAGCGGGTATGAATACTCTTGTTGGATATGTCTTTGATATGTTGTATCGCGATGGAGGTGGTTATCCATCCTATGCATCGGCTGCGGCGATTTTATTATTTGCGATTGTCTTAACCATTACAGTGATTAACTTAATGGTTTCGAAAAAATATACGCATTACAGTTAGGAGGATAGTGGGATGAAAAAAAGAAAACCAATCACTTGGCTTTTATTAGTCTTGTGGGCAATTATGGTCCTGTTTCCTTTTTACTGGATGGTGCTAACGTCTGTTAAAGGATATAGCGCTTATAATGCCGAATATACACCGCAACTATTCTGTGCGAATCCAACGTTTGAAAACTATATTTATGCCTTCACAGAAGTTGATCTCGGTCGCTATTTGTTCAATACGGTCATCTTTACGATGATTACAACGGCTTTAATGGTCGTCGTCTCGATTCTTGCTGCATATGGATTTGCCCGTTTAGATTTCCCAGGGAAAAACATTGTCTTTACGGGATTTTTAGCATTGATGATGATCCCGAATGAATTAGTGGTCATCACCAATTTCCAAACGATTACGGAATTGAATTTGAGAAACACGTTTTTAGGCTTGATTTTGCCCTCTGTTACATCTGTCTTCTATATTTATTTATTGAAAGAAAACTTTGCGCAAATCCCTGATTCTTTATATTATGCCGCAAAGATTGATGGCTCTTCAGATTGGAAGTATTTATGGAAAGTCATGGTGCCAATGTGTCGCCCAACTGTCGTGACGATTACGATTTTAAAAGTCATTGAATGCTGGAATAGCTATATTTGGCCAAGTTTGATTACAGATGATTCAAAGTACTATCTCGTTTCCAATGGAATCCAACAAATTCGTGAAAGTGGGTTTGGACGGGCCAATATCCCGGCGATGATGGCAGCGGTCGTCATTATTAGTATTCCGCTCATTATCTTGTTCTTACTCAATCGCCATAAAATTATGTCTGGTGTTGTTCGAGGGGGGACAAAAGGATGAAGCGCAGTTTATTTGCTCGCATAGCGATCACCATTTCGCTTTGTTTTGCACTTGTTTTGAGTGGTTGTCATGGTGCGAAAACAAAAGTTTCTTTTTCTATACCCGAACAGTTCGATACGACAACTCCAATCGAAATTACGTTTTGGGCGAAAAATGATACAAATAAAAATCAAACGGCAGTTTATAAACAAGCGATCACTAACTTTGAAAAGTTATATCCAAATGTAACTGTCAATATGAAGCTCTATACCGACTATGGGAAAATCTATAACGATGTGATTACCAACATTGCGACGCATACTACACCGAATATTGCGATCACCTATCCTGATCACATTGCCTCTTATATTCAACAAGACGGCATTGTGGTGGGATTAGATGAATTAATGAAAGATGAGAAGTATGGATTAGGCGGGACGGAGTTAAAGTTTGATGGGCCAAATCAAGATGAACTCGTTGAATCATTTGTGCAAGAAGGCGTAATTGGTGATACGCAATATGCGATGCCTTTTATGCGTTCAACCGAAGCGTTGTATATTAACGCTAAACTCGTCGACAATCTTGGTTATGACATTCCGGAAATTGTAACTTGGGACTGGATTTGGGAAGTTTGTAATGCGGCGATTAATACAAAACAAGCCGATGGAATCTATCAAGTGAACAACCAAAAAACATTGATTCCTTTCATCTATAAATCAACAGATAACATGATGATTCAATATTTAGCCCAATCGAATGCCGGTTATAGTGATGAACAAGGAAATATTGATTTATTCAATGATACGACTCGCGAATATTTAAAAACGATTACTGCAGAAACCCAGATGGGTGCTTTTTCGACATTTAAGGTTTCTGGTTATCCAGCCAACTTATTGAATGCTTCACAAACTATTTTTGCGGTAGACTCGACTGCAGGAGCAACGTGGATGGGAGCGCATGCACCACTTTCTGATATTAGTGAAGAAGACTTTACTGAGTTTGAAACAATTGTTCGCCCCGTACCCCAAGCAGATCTCAACAATATTCAAATGATCTCCCAAGGTCCATCCATGGCAGTGTTTGGTAAAGAGAACCCACAAGAAGTATTAGCTTCTTGGTTATTTGTTCAATACTTAATGAGTAATGAAGTCCAAATTCCGTATTCCCAAACGGAAGGATATTTACCTGTAACCAAACAAGCACTTGATGATCCGATTTATCAACAATATTTACAAGATGAAGGAAAAGACGATCTTGAACACTACGATGTCAAAATCCAAGCAACAAAACTGTTGTTAAATAACTTAGATCATACGTTTACCACGCCGGTATTTAATGGCTCAGCGTCATTACGAAATGCGGCTGGAGAGTTAATTGAAGATGTTGTTCGTTCGACGCGTCGAAAACAAACGGTTGATGATGCTTATCTAGATGAACTATATGATAAAGTTACATCTCTCTATCGCTTAGACCAACTCAGTCAAACAATCGAAACGTCTAAAGAGTTAGGACCACTTCCTTCGTCCTCTCGATGGTTTTTGACGATTCTTGGTTGTACATGGGTTTTGATCGCATTGTTTTATGGACGCAAGTACATTCAAAAGCGAAAATCTTCATAAAATAAATCGGTGAGCCATGGAATAATGAACAGAATTGAGGGTTTGAAGCCAACCGATAAACAAAATAGTCCAATATTAGGACGAATATGATTTTTTTGAACCTTTTAGAAAAAAACAAAGTAAACTAAAGATATCGACCCGATAAGGGATAAGATAGTGATTAAGCGATCACGTAGGAGGAAATATGAAAAAGAATGCCTTAACTGCTCTTGTTCTTTGTGCAGGCATGGCCTTAGCTGGATGCTCCAATAATGCACCAGCAGCAGATGGTTCTGGTGCAGCAACAACTGAAACTGCAGCAAATCCAAGTGCAAAATCTGAAGGTGTAATGACTTATCAGGAATACATGGATGCTGAATTAGAATCAGAAGTTACAATTGAAGCATATGTTCAAGCAAAACAGTCTTGGTGGGAAGACAAAGCAACAATCTATGCACAAGATGGTGATGGTGCTTACTTCATCTACAATGCTGCTGTAAGTGAAGATCTCTATGAACAATTAACAGAAGGTACAAAAATTAAAGTTAAAGGCTTCAAAACAGAATGGTCTGGCGAAGTTGAAATTGCAGAAGGTGCAGAAGTTGAAGTTGTTGAAGGCGAAAAATGGACTGCAACAGCAACGGATGTAACAGACTTACTCGCAAATGAAGAAGAACTGATTAAACACCAAAACGAATTCGTTCAATTCAAAGATTTAACAGTTGCTCCAGCACAAGAAGGATCTGAAGAAGCTTTCTTATATAACTATGATGGTTCTGGAGAAGAAGGAAATGACCTTTACTTCAATGTCACAAAAGATGACAAAACTTATACTTTCGTTGTTGAATCTTATTTAACAGGAACAGAAACAGATGTATATAAAGCAGTAAAAGAACTCAAAGTCGGCGATGTGATCGATTGCGAAGGTTTCTTATACTGGTATGAAGGGGCTAATCCACATATCACAACTGTAACTGTGAAATAAAAAATATCCCATAAAATAAATCGATAAAAAAGAGCTACCGCATAAAACGATGTGGTAGCTCTTATTCTTTAATATGGGTGAGGGCAACGTTAATGATGGAATGAATGTGTTCGTCATCTAATGTATAAAACACACCTTTGCCATCTTTTCTAGAACGAACAAGTTTAGCGGATTTAAGGGATCGTAGCTGGTGGGAAACAGCCGAACGGGACATGTTGACGAGCAATGCGATATCCGTAACACAAAGCTCGCCACTTTCTAAAGCGATCAATATTTTTAAACGGGTTGGATCGGCCATGATTTTATAAAAATTGGCAAGTTGATCAATGGTTTCAACTTCGGGAGTATGAGACTTGGCCAGGTTATAGGCTTGTTGATCCCAAATTTCATAAGCATAAGAAGTTGTATTGGAAGAAGCCTTTTCATTTGGATTCATGAAATTATCCTTTCTGATTCTGTTTTATCAGCAAAAGCGAATAGAGTAAAAAGCAATTCAATTCGAGATGCATTGAGAAATGAAATGATTTTAGAGAATTTTGGATCAAAATGTAGATTGAATCTAACATTCACCATTTTTTTATTCTATCAAATTTGTCAACTACTCATCGTATTTTATTGAAAAAAGACAATTGAGTAAGTAAATCGAGTTGCACGCAACGATCGAGAAAAAAATTGTAAAAATAACAGTTGAATGGTTGCGCAACTGTTCGAAAGATGTATAATCAAGATGTAAACAGTTGAACGAGCATTCAACTATAAAAGGAGAACCAAGATGAAAAAGACATATGAAATTGAAGTAGATTGCCCAGTTTGCGCAGGCAAATTAGAAAAATGCGCATTAGCAACAGAAGGAGTAGAAAGCTGCTCAGTTAACGTGATGACTCAAAAATTAGTCATTGAAGCAGAAGCAGACGCTCAAGACAAAATTATTCATGAAATTGCTGAAAAAATGAAAAAAATTGATGACGACATTGTTATTCATATTTAATGGATCGGCAAACTATGACAAAAAAACAAAAGAAAAACCTGAAACGAATTTTAATTAGTGCCGCTTGTTATTTTGGCGTGACGATCTCTAGTTTGTGGATCACTTATCCACCACTTGTCCTCGCCGGTCTTTATTTGTTGATTTATCTGTATATTGCAAGTGATGTTTTGAAACGAACAGTCATGAATATTCGAAATAAAGACTTCATGGATGAAAACTTCTTGATGGCAGTCGCTTCGATCGGAGCGTTTTGTTTACAAGAATATTCAGAAGCAGTTGCGGTTATGTTGTTCTATCAGGTTGGAGAATGGTTCCAATCTTATGCATTAGATCGTTCAAGAAAGAACATTGCAGCCTTAATGGATATTCGTCCAGAATATGCCAATCTAGAAAAAGAAGGATCAATTGAAGAAGTTGATCCTGAAGAAGTCAAAACAGGCGACATTATTGTCATCAAACCAGGGGAACGAGTTCCGCTAGATGGTGTGATTTTAAGTGGAACAAGCTCCATGGATACGTCGGCTTTAACCGGAGAAAGTGTACCTCGTTCAGTACGTCCAGGACAAGAAGTGATTTCAGGATGTATTAACGAAACAGGTGTGCTTCGTGTTGAAGTAAGTCGTCCATATGAAAATTCGACAGTTGCCAGAATTTTAGAAATGGTTGAAAATGCAACGGATAAAAAGAGTCGTTCGGAACAATTCATCACAAAATTTGCGGCTGTCTATACACCAATCGTTGTTTATTCAGCAATTGCCTTAGCGATTGTTCCATCCTTATTTGATGGACAATGGTCAACTTGGATTTATCGAGCGCTGGAATTCCTTGTTATTTCCTGCCCATGCGCTCTCGTCATTTCTGTACCATTAGCATTCTTTGGAGGAATCGGTGGTGCTTCTAAATGCGGTGTACTCGTTAAAGGAAGTACTTATTTACAAGATTTATCAGAAGTTAAAACGATGGTGTTCGATAAAACGGGAACACTGACGCATGGAACATTTGAAGTGAGCAAAATCACAGCGTTGAACATGAGCGAAGAAGCGTTATTAACACTTGTTGCCAAAGCAGAATCATATTCAACACACCCAATCGCATCGAGTATTTTGCGAAAAGCACAACTTGCAGATCCTAAAACTGGAGTTCAAGATGTGCAAGAAATTGCCGGAAAAGGTTTGATTGCCCAAGTCGATGGCCAAAGTGTTGCGGCAGGAAACCAAAAACTTATGGTTTCTCTTGGCATTGATGAAGCAAATCTTATACAAGGAACGGGACTGGGAACAATGGTCCACGTGGCTATTGATGGTCAATATGCAGGGATGATTGAAGTGGCTGACCAGCCAAAAGCTGAAGCCAAAGAAGTTTTCGCTAACCTGAGAAAAGAAGGCGTCAACAAGTTTGTGATGTTGACTGGTGATAGTCAGAGCGTTGCTCAAGCGGTCGCTAAACAAGCGGGAATTGATGAAGTACATGCACAACTTTTACCTGAACAAAAAGTTGAATGTCTCGAACAAATTTTAGATAGCGAGCATCAAGGGGCAGTCGTTTATGTCGGCGATGGGATTAATGATGCACCAGTATTAACAAGAGCTGATGTTGGTATCGCAATGGGCGGTTTAGGAAGCGATGCGGCAATTGAAGCGGCTGATATCGTCTTGATGGAAGATAAACTTTCAGCCCTTGTGACTGCAATGAAAATTTCGCAAAAGACGCTTCATATCGCCAAAGAAAATATCGTCTTTGCCCTTGTGATTAAAGTCGGTATGTTAATTTTAGGCGCCTTTGGTTTTGTGAATATGTGGGGAGCAGTCTTTGCGGATGTTGGTGTCTCTGTTCTCTGTATTCTCAATGCAATTCGCGTTTTAAATGTATCCAAATTTAAAACAGAAACACATTAATCATGCACATGAATAAAATTAAAGAGGATCTTCGTCATGGATGAAGATCCTTTTTTTGGGAGTAGGAAAGTCGAAATGCAGAAAAAAAGATCTTTACTTGAGGCAAAGATCTTTTTGCGACATGAATTAGCGATCCCTACGATTGATTCGATTGTTTTTCTGGGGATGTTTTCCTTTGCGATTATGCGGTTTTCGCTCTGGAACGGGAGCGGAAGGGTCGATCATCGTTAAGGAAATACGTTTGCGAGCAACATCGGTATCCACGACATACACGGTCACGATTTGTCCGGTATGAACGACTTCATTTGGATCGCTGACAAAATGATTACATAAACGTGAGATGTGGACTAAGCCATCTTCATGTAATCCAATATCGACAAAGGCACCAAAACTAGTGACATTGCGAATTGTTCCTTGTAATTCCATTCCTTCAGTTAAGTCTTCAATTTTCAAGATGCCTTTTTTCAAAATAGGTGCATCCATTTTGTCACGAGGGTCAAGTCCAGGAGAGTGAAGTTCTTGAATAATATCGGTGATTGTATATAGATCACTCTCTAAAGTTTTTGCCAATGCTTTGGCATCAAGTTTGGCAAGTGCATCTTTAAAACTTTGGGTATGAAGATCACTTAATGATAAATGCACTTCTTGTAATAAGCGATTGGTCAATTCATAGCTTTCCGGGTGAATGCCGGTGTTATCGAGTGGGTTTTCACCATTGAGAATGCGTAAGAACCCAATACTTTGTTGGTAAGTTTGAGCAGATAATAATTTTTCCAGTTGCAAACGATTGGTGAAAGGATGAGTGTCTCGCGCTTTAACAATTTTGTTGATCTGGGGCTTTTTCAAACCAGAAACGTGGCGCAATAACGATGGTGATGCAGTGTTGATATTTACACCTACTTGGTTAACGGCTTTATCAGTCGCAAAATCGAGCGTTTCTCGGAGTTGTTTTTGTGGTACGTCGTGCTGATATTCTCCAATCCCTAAAGATTGAGGATCAATTTTAACGAGTTCAGAGAGTGGATCTTGTACCCGTCGGCCAATCGAGATAGCAGAACGTTTTTCAACGGGTAAGTCAGGAAATTCTTCTTTAGCTAGTTCACTAGCAGAATAAACCGAAGCGCCTGCTTCCGATCCAATTAAATAAGAAATGTCAGGATAGTCTTCAAGTAAGTTGGCGATCAAATCTTCTGACTCACGACTTGCAGTACCATTGCCGATGACGACAATTGTTGGATGGTATTGGCGAATCCATTGTTTTGTAACTTTAACGGCTTCTAGATAGTCGCGCGATTCTTGATTGACTTCATCATTTTTCCCCATAAAACGGAAAGGGAAAACAACAGTTGTATCTAAAACAGCACCATTTGCGGATAACATCGCAAGTTTACAACCATTAACATAGCCAGGGTCCCAAGATAATAACACTTGGCCTTTTAAAGGACGGGCCATTAACAAGTGGGATAAGTTTGCCGCAAATCCTTTAATGGCATGTTCATGCGCTTTTTCCCGTAATTCGGAACGGATTTCGCGTTTGATGCTAGGAAGCATTAAACGCACTAAAGCATCACGAATGACTGCTTCTAAATAAGCACGAGATGGGGAAGAGGGTTTTAATAGTTTCTTTTGGAGTAACGCTTGTAAAGTGTCGACATCACTCGTAATGGACACGGTTAAGATTTTTTCTTTTTCCGCACGATCAAGAGCTAAAACTCTATGGCTCGGTAAGCGAGTCAGCGTGTTGGAAAATTCATAATAGTTTTGATAAATGCCTTGTGGATCTTGGGCATCTTTCTTTTTCATACTTGTGATCGATTCGTTTTTCTCGATATATTCGCGAACCATTTTTCTTAAATCCGCCCGATCGCTAATTTTTTCAGCCAAAATGTAGCCGGCTTGTTCAAGCGATGGGGTATCTGCTAACTGAGCAGGATCGTATTTTTGTTCCCAGATTTGATCAGCAAGTGGACCAAAACCTTTAGCGATTGCTTCTGTCGCTTTTGTTTTTCGTTTTTCTTTATAAGGTCGATACACTTCTTCTAGATTGGCAAGAGTTTGTGATTCATCGATCGCTTGCTTGAGTTCATGAGTGAGAAGTTTTTTCTCTTCTAAAATTTGCAGGATTGATGCTTTACGATCTTGCAAAGCGTTTTGATATTTCCATGTTTGTTCAATGGAACGAAGTTGATCTTCATCTAAGTTGCCGGTTTGTTCTTTGCGATAACGGGCAATAAATGGAATGGTGGCCCCTTCTTCAAACATGTCCAAAACAATTTGGATTTGGCTTGTTTTTAAAGAAAGTGATTGGGCAATATTTTCAATAATAGTCATAAAACCAGTCTAATCATCTTGAATGACTAAATCAAATCTGGAAAACGAATCAAACGCTAAACAAAGAATTTGAATTCAAAAATGAAATGTCGAAAATTAGATCAAAGAACAAAAATTGTTCGTTTTTTAGAGGCTCAATTTTGACAAGCTAGAATTGTGTTGACTATAATTGGATCAAAGATGTTGAAAAGGACATGGCGTTTGGAATTTGGATTCAGAAAGAAGGGCGGGTGATGCGAGCCCTTTGAAAAATCTAAACGTTACTCCCTTGGAATCGCCCCTGAAAAGGTGTGCCGTATTGCTGCGTTAAAGCATTCAAAGAGCAAGAAATCGAGGTCTATATATTTATAGAGAAGAGATTTCTTGAAATAAGGTGGTACCGCGCACGACAGGCGTCCTTAGGGATTCTGTCGTTTTTTTGTGTTTTCAACACAAATATCAATAATCAAATCAGAAAGGATGAGGACAATGGAACTCGTTAATATTTTAGAAGATGAACACTTATCGATGCTGAACCATTCAGCGGCTCACTTAATGGCGCAAGCTGTAAAACATTTATACCCACAAGCTAAATTCTGGGTTGGACCTGTTATTGCGGATGGGTTCTACTACGATATGGATCTTGGCGATGTCAATTTAACTGATGAAGACTTAGTGAAGATTGAAAAAGAAATGAAAAAACTTGCTAAAGATGGCAAGAGAATTGTTCGCCGCGAAGTATCTAAAGAAGAAGCGCGCGAAATGTTCCAAGACGATCCATATAAAGAAGATTTAATCGAAGGATTAGAAGATGGATCCATTACTGTATATTCTCAAGGTGATTTCACTGACTTATGTCGTGGACCACACGTAGAATCTGTAAAACAACTGAAAAACGTTAAATTACTGAAACATTCTGGTGCTTACTGGAAAGGTGATAAAAACAACAAAGTTTTACAACGTGTATATGGAATCGCCTTTGATACAAAAGAAGATTTAGATGGCTATTTAGAAGCATTAGAAGAAGCAAAAAAACGTGACCACAAAAAATTGGGTCGTGAAATGAACTTGTTCACAATTTCTGAATATGCTCCAGGTATGCCAATTTTCTTACCAGATGGCATGATTTTAAGAAATCTTTTAGAAGACTTCTGGTATGACGTTCATGCTAAAGCAAACTACAAGTTCATCAAGACACCAATTATCATGTCTAGAGAACTTTGGGAACGTTCTGGACACTGGGATCATTACCAGAACAACATGTATACAACAAAAGTAGATGATCGTGACTTTGCGATTAAACCAATGAACTGCCCTGGTGCATTACTCGTATATAACAACGATCTGCATTCTTATAAAGACTTACCATTACGTGTTGGTGAACTTGGACAAGTACACCGTCACGAAGCGTCTGGTGCTTTAAATGGATTATTCCGTGTTCGTACATTTACACAAGACGATGCGCATATTTTCGTCACTCCAGATCAAATCGAATCTGAAGTAAAAGGCGTATTAACTTTAATCGATAAAATCTACAGCGTATTTGGTTTACCTTATACGATCGAATTATCTACTCGTCCAGAAAAAGACTACATCGGAACAGAAGAAATCTGGGATCGTTCCGAAAAAGCGCTTGCTGATGCATGCCATGCAGCAGGTAAAGACTATGTCGTAAACCCAGGAGATGGGGCATTCTACGGACCAAAATTAGATATTCATATCAAAGACTCTTTAGGACGTGATTGGCAATGTGGAACGATCCAGTTGGATATGAACTTACCAGAACGTTTCAATTGCACTTATGTTGACCAAGACGGATCAAAGAAAACTCCATTAATGTTACACCGTGTTGTTTATGGTTCGATCGAACGTTTCATCGGTATCTTGATTGAACACTTTGCAGGTCACTTCCCATTATGGTTAGCGCCAAGACAATTCGTTGTCATTCCAGTTCACCAAGAAAAACACTATGAATATGCGAAAAAAGTTGCAGATCAATTAGAAGCACTCGGTATGCGTGTAACGCTCGATGATCGCAATGAAAAACTTGGCTATCGTGTTCGTGAAGCACAGATCAATAAAATCCCATATCAAATCGTTGTCGGGGATCGAGATATTGAAAACAATACAGTTACAATTCGTAAATCTGGCAGCAAAGACGCTCAGACATTAGATTTAAATGTGGCATTAGATAAATTCAAACAAGAGGTTGATGATAAATGTCTATTCGTCATGGATTAAAATGGGGAGCGAGCCTCCTTGTTGCCCTGACTTTAGCAGCTTGTTCTACAGCCCAAACAACGTCAAGTGCCCAAGCTTTAAGTGAAGTAAGTAGTGAACCAATCAAAGTGTTAGCGCCAGCAGGTGCTCCAGCACTCGCAACACTAGGATTAGGGGATCTAGCCGAAGTGGAATATGTAGAGGGTCAAGATCTATTAGTTAGCGAACTGTCGAAAGCAGATAGCGAATATGATTTGATCGTCGCTCCAATTAACTTAGGCGTAAAAACTTGGAAAGAATCACAAGCTTATCAATTAGATTCCGTTTTAACTTGGGGAAATTTATATATTGTTTCACAGGATGAAAATTGGAATGAAGCCGGAAAAACAATTGCGGCATTTGGAGAAAAAGCAGTTCCGGGAATGGTTTTTAATTCCTTATATCCAGACATGCAAGCCACAATTGAATACTATCCTTCGGTTGTGGAAGCTTCCGCAGCATTACTCTCTCAAAAAGCAGATAGTGCTCTTTTAGCTCAACCAGCTGCAGCAGGTGCAGTTGCAAAAGCTAAAGAAAACGGCACAGAATTATCTTTAGTTGCTGACTTGCAAGCACTTTGGAGCGAGTCTTTCGAAAGTGAACACAAAGGATACCCACAAGCGGCACTCTTTGTGAAAAAAGATCAAGCAGCAAAGTATCAAGATGAATTAGATGCTATGCATACATATCTTGAAAGTGCGACACCAGAAACGATTGAAGCGGATGTTGAAGCAAAAGTGGACCAATTAGGGGTTCCTAATGCAAAAATTGCAGCGGCAACATGGCAACAACAAAACTTGCATATGGTTAAAGCTAGCGAAGTTGAAACAGAAATTGCTGACTTCTTAAGCTTATTTGGCATTGAAATTCCAGAAGGAATGATCGTTCAATAAACAAGGCGTTGAATCAATGATTACGAAAAATGAACTATCTGAATTGTCCGGATAGTTCATTTTTTTAACTTTAAGGAAAGATTTGCATCCTAAATTTACTTATTTGTCATCAGAAAAATAAATGATGCATTTCCTTATATATATAACAAGGTAAGAACATCACAAAAGAACAGGGAAAAACAAGCTTGTTCAACACGTGAAAACAGAGGGAAAATGGCTATTGTTTTCGCATAAGAATTTCGATTTTGGACACATTGCGATAAGATCACAAGTGATCATTCAAAACAAATCGATGAAGAGAAGTAAATATAGACATAAAAAATACACTTCATTGCGATTAAGGATAGAAAAGGACAAACATATGAAAACAGTTTGGATTGCGACGGGAAACCCGCATAAAACAGAAGAGTTTGCGAAGATGCTTGGTGAAAATGTTCAAATCAAAACCCTCAAAGATTTGGACCAAGAACCCATCATCGTTGAAGATGGAACAACATTTGAAGAAAATGCACTGATCAAAGCGAGAGCTTTGCATCAAATCGTGCATGAAGCGGTCATGGCGGACGATTCAGGATTAGAAGTAGACGCTTTAGATAAAGCACCAGGAATTTACTCCGCACGTTTTATGGGCGAAGATACAAGCTATACGATTAAAAACCAAGCAATTCTTGATGCGATCAAGGATAAAACAGGAGATGAGCGTAGCGCACGTTTCGCTTGTGCAATCGCCTGGATTGAAGCAGATGGTACAGAACACGTCTATCGTGCCAATATGGAAGGTTTTATCCACGATAAAATTGAAGGGGAGAATGGATTTGGTTATGATCCAATTTTCTATTTTCCACCATTTAAAACGACAAGTGCTAATGTGCCTGCCGAAATGAAAAATGCTTATTCACATCGTGGACAAGCATTAGAAATGTTAAAGAAAGATTGGGATTTACAACAATGAACCACGTTGTCTTATATGAACCAGAAATTCCAGGCAATACTGGAAATATTATCCGCACATGCATGGCGACCGGATCGACATTACATTTAATTGAACCACTTGGCTTTCGCGTAGATGATAAATCATTAAAACGGGCGGGAATGGACTATGTTCGATCAACCGATATTCACACATACAAAAACTGGGAAGATTTCTTAGCGAAAAATCCGAATGCAACAAAAGATACGATGTATTTTTTAACACGTTATGGACACCGTGCTCCAGCAGAATTTGATTATTCAGATGTATCTCATGACTATTTCTTTGTCTTAGGAAAAGAAAGTACTGGGATTAAAAAAGAAATTTTAATTGAGCACTTAGAACATTGCATGCGCCTTCCAATGAAAGAAGATGCACGTTCTTTAAACCTTTCCAATTGTGCAGCAATCATGGTGTATGAGGCATTACGCCAACAAAACTATCCAGGATTAAGTCATGACGAGTATTTAAAAGGCCCTGAATACCTCGAACAAATTCGACAAGAACTGCAAGACAAGATCGCTTTAGAAGCGGCAAAACAAGACTAAAACAAAATGAAGAAACGAAAAGCGATAGAAAAAGAAGAACTCTATCGCTTTTCTTATAGAAGCAAAGATCAAGTCTTGAAAAGTATCGCACTTAAAAAAAGTATGTTTTTCGCATAAAATCTCAAAATTCCTTTAAAATCACATAAAATACAGAATACACCGATAAATAAAGTAAAAATGCGAATTATTAAGAAATTCTTAAGGGTTTTGGGATCTTACAATTTTTGCATATGGGTAGACTATTGTTTGAAAGTCTGTAAAATGGCAACGTTGAGTTTATTTTTAGACAAACTCGGCTTAGTTCAAAGGGAACCTAATCTTAAAATGATGATAATTATTGTTTTAAGATTAGATTCTAGATCTCATCGCAAATTTCTTTATCTTAGAAGATTGTTTTTATCATAAAATAAGTTGATAAAAATGATGTAAATCGAATTGATTTATAAAGAATTCATGGCGAGAAAAAACGGAAAAAACACCTTATCTCACATAAATTCCCAAAAAGATTTGATTTACACTTTAAATAAAGGACTTGAACGAATAGCGATACTTAGAAATTCTTAAGAAATTCGAAAGATTTTTATTGGGAATTTTGCGCGAAATACACTCTTGTGGTAATTTATCAGTGTTCGATAAAGAGAGGAGAATGAAATGAATTTTGTAGAAAAACACAGTAAACTCCTAGCGATTACGTTATGTTTATGCGCTGCTGGTCCGGTAATTTCTACCGTTCATGCATATGAAGTTCAACCAGGTTGGCATACTGAAGGTGAAGTTAGCTACTACGTTTTAGATAATCACCAAAAAGCTAAAGGCCTGACTCAAATCGACGGGCAGACATACTACTTTAATCAAAATGGTGATATGCAGTATGGCTGGCAAAATGTAGACAATAAAACTTATTATTTTGATAATGGCGGTCAAGCAGTAACTGGAAAATCCGAAATTCAAGGAACCACTTATAACTTCCAGGACACAGGTTGTCTCGATTCTGGATGGAATGAAGATGGAACATACCATAATGAAAAAGGGTTCAAAGTTGCAAATGCTTGGATTAATGAAGAAGGTAATAAATACTACTTCGACGAAAATGGAAATCCAGTGAAATCCACTTGGAGGGATATCGATGGTGCACGTTATTTCTTTGATGAAAACGGACGTACAGTGATCGGTAACTTTGAAGTTGAAGGAACAACTTACTACACTGACGACCAAGGCATGGTTAAACAAGGTTGGCAGATGGAAAATGGAGCTAAAACTTATTACAATGCGGATGGCTCCTTAAACACTGAACCATTAAAAGAAATTGAAGGACAAACATATGCCTTCAATGAAGACGGAACATTAATGACAAATGCCCAGTTCGATGGCATGATCGTTGATGAATCTGGCTTGGTTTCAGAAGCACCTGCACCAGAACCAGCGCCTGCAGCAGAATCTGCTCCAACACCAGAACCAGCACCTGCTCCTGTAGTTGAACAACCAGTTGCAGAAGAACCAGTATATGAAGAACCAATCGTAGAAGAACCTGTATATGAAGAACCAGTGGTTCAAGAAGAAATCTTCGATCAACCAGTAGTTGATGAACCAGTCGTAGATCAACCAGTTGTCGATCAACCAATCGTTGATGAACCTGTAGTTGATCAACCAGTAGTTGATCAGCCAGTAGTAGAAGAACCTGTTGTGAATACTGACAAAGCTTCTGCTATCTATGCAGCAGCTGTTGCACAGCTTGGAATGAGCCAAGACTGCACAATGTTAGTAACAAACTCTCTTGCTGCTGTTGGAATTAGCTTCCACGGTTGGCCAGAAAACTATGCTGCTCTTGGTGATTGGACAAGCAATCCAGTTCCAGGCGACATCATCATCTACAGTGGTCACGTAGCAATTTACGCAGGAAATGGTATGGCTGTACACGGCGGATGGAACGGATATACAACAGAAATGTTCTCCGTAAACTGCTCTGCAGCGTTAATCGGCTATATTCACGTTCGTTAATCTTATAAAATTGATTTCAGAAAGAGGCTTACGCCTCTTTTTTTTTTCGAAATGGGAAGGAAGTCTCTTTAAAGAAAGCGAGAATTTCCTAAAGAACAGATGTGAAAAAGAATAGTTGCATAGGCAAGATCTAGGTTTCAGTCATGCAATTTTGAATAAGCATGTTAATATATGTTTTACTGTTGTTTGATCTAGGCTAGATCGAACAAAAATGAAAAGATCGATCATTTGAATGAAGAAAACGATCCATTCAAGTGAAGATCATTCAAGTTGGAATAGAGCAATTTATGAAAGTAATCAAAACAGAGAAATTTATCGAAAATACAATCAGTGTTCGTTGGTTTACTGATTTAGATCGAAAAACAATAACAGCATGGAATTTGTTATGTGCGCTTTTATCGGCACGAACAGAAAAATTTAATACGCGCCAATCCAAAGCAGCAGCCGATGCACATGCATATGGAGCAAGAATTGGCTATGGCATTATGGGCTATGGCGAAAAACTCATGATTGAATGCCGCATAAGTTATATTCGGGCTGATTTAGTTCAAGATGACCATTACGAACAAGAAATTTTAACTTTACTTGATCAATCATTAAATCATCCTCTTTTAACAGAACAATTTTTACAAGAAGCGAAATATCTTTTGAAAAACCGCTTGATTTATCTCGATCAAGATCCAGATTCACGAGCCCTTCGCGAAGCCCTTAAAATTGCTGGAAAAGGAAATCACTTATCCATCAGTATGCAAGGCTATTTGGAAGATCTTGATGGAATCGAATTAGCAGATGTTCAATCTTGCTATCAAATGTTGAAAAACTTACCATGCCAGACATTAATGGTTGGTAAATTTGGGCAAGCAATCACAGACATGTTAGAAACTCAATATCCAGGCAAACCATTAATGGCAAAATGGCAAGCACTCGTGAGTGAACCTTTTGCAGAAACAACGTTAGAAAGGGAGATTTCACAAAGCTCTCTCGTTCAAATTTACGAAACAGGAGTTTTACCTCAACACGAAGATTATTTTGCTTTATTGGTGCTAAATGGCTTGCTTGGAGCAAGCTCTGTTTCGCTATTGTTTGAAATTATTCGTGAACAGCACAGCTACTGCTATTCGATTAACACGAATTTAATTCGCTTTGATGGAGCGTTAGTAATTTCAACAGGAACTGATCGTAAACATCTACCTGATGTCAAGCGCCTCATTCAAGAAGTGATCGCTGATGTCGTCATGCAAAACTATGATGAAGAAACATTAGAAAGCGTCAAAATGGAAATTTGCGATGGGATGGCGGGACAAAAAGATTCACCAACAAGCATGATGGAACAACAATTCCTCAATGAAATTTTGGCCCGGCAAATCGGTGTAGATCAAATTATGGAGAATATTCAATCTGTGACGAAAGAAGATTTAGCGCGTGTGGCAAGTCGTTTAAAACTTGCGGCAAGTGCACAATTGGTGCAAAAGGAGGGAGAGTAAAATGAAAATTCAATTACCCCTTCGACGTGAACAACGAACGCTTAAAAATGGAATGCATGTCATTTTGATTCAAAAAGAAGGATTTGCGAAATCGCTATTCATGTTAGGAATTCCAGCAGGAGGAATTAACATCACGGATCAAATTGGCGATCAAATTGTGAGTCATCCGCATGGTTGTGCGCATTATTTGGAGCATCAAATGTTTCGCTTAAATGGCCAAGATGTTACTTATGCGCTTGCCCAAGCGCAAGCAAAGACCAATGCGGCAACGGGTTATGATGAAACATCTTATTTTGTTTGGACCAATGCAAGTCCATATGAACCGCTAAAACTATTAATCGATTTTGTCCAAACGTTAGAAATCACCCCAGAAACGGTCGAAAAAGAACGGGGTATTATTTTGAGTGAATATTCACAATATGATCAAGAACCTGAATCTCGCTTGTTAATTGAAACATTTAAAAGCATGTATCATAATCATCCAATGCGGGAAGAGATTTTAGGAACGCCAGAAGATATTTCCAAAATTAGTGTTGAAGATTTAGAACAGTTTTATCAGACCTGGTATGATCCAGCCCAACTTGTCCTTGTCGGCGTTACCGGGCACGATTTAGATGATTTGTTTGATTTTATCGAACAACAAGAAGAAAACTATCCATCAAAAGTTCAACACTTAGCAAAACGAATTTTACCAAGTGAGCCTTGCGAAGTATTGCAACAAAGTAAAACGCTGCATATGGACATTGATTTGCCGTATACATGTGTGGGGGTTAAACTCGATGTTCATGCCGAGGATGCATGGCATTACGTTCGTGATGATTATATGATGAATTTATGGTTAAATAGTCGCTTTGAATCGATGAACCCTGAATTTCAAAACTGGATTGATTCTCATCTCATTGGCGGATTATGTGGTGCAGAAGCGGATTTAGCCAAAGATCACGGCTATATTTTGATTTATGCGCAAACGAATGACCCAGATCGGTTTATTCAAGTCGTCAAAGAAGAATTAAAGGCGAAAACACCGATTTCAAAAGAAGTGTTTGAAAGCTTACTCATTCGCGAAAAAGCATCAAGTATCCGCTTGTGTGAACGATTTGAAACATTGGCTTCACAAAGTGTCGGAGGATATTTTAAAGGCTACGATCCATTGGAAGACCTGAATGTACTTGAAAGTATCCATTTAGAAGATGTGAATGCATTTATTCAAAACTTGAATATGGAACAAATGAGCACAACGACGATTTTGCCACTTGAGTCTTTAAATCAAGATGAAGCAAATGATTAGAATTGAATAGATCTTTTTATAAATGGTCCTATTTGATGATAACTGAAGAAAAAACGCATTTTATCATGGAAAACTCTATGATAATCTGCGTTTTTTTGCGTTTTATCATTCGATCGTGAATTTGGCATCAAGATAGACTCTTCCTATACTAAGAACACGAGCTAAAGCTTCATAAAAAAGGAGGATGATCGAATTAAGTACATGTGTAACTACAATCAGCAGGTTTGACGCATTTTTTCATATCCAATCCAAAATGAATCGATAGGAATCTGGCAACACTAGGATTGAAAGAAACAAATAAACAAAGGAATAAATAAAGAAATCATCAAAATAATAAAGGCAAAATAAGGGGGCAGGTCACATGAATCAATTTTTTGTTATCGGAAAAATTATGGAAATCCCAGAAATTGAGCGGAGTAAAAATGGTTGGAAACGATGTGATCTGAATTTACAAGTTCAACGACCATTTCCTAATGCACAAGGGCAATATGAATTTGACCAAATCGTTGTGCAATTATGGCGTGGTGCCGCAGAAACACTTGTGGCGACTGGCCAAATTGATGGCTGGATGAGTGTTCGTGGAAGAATCCAAACGAATATTGTGGAAAAGGAAGGAAGAACGTATCATAACTATTCTTTAATTGCTGAAAATGTTGAATATCTCCATTAAATTGATCAAACCAGATTGTACAAATGCCTGTTTCTTCCAGACAGGCATTTTGTTTGGCCAAAATAAAAAAAGCGAAGCCATCCATAAAGGAAGGTTTCGCTTGATCGTCGAGATGACGAATTCGAATTCTTATCTGTTGTAGTACTCAACGATAAGAAGTTCGTTGATTGGCTGATCTTTGAAGAGTTCAGCACGTTCTGGGTAACGAACGTATTTACCTTTTTTAGCATCTTTGTCTACTTCAACGAAGTCAACGAAAGATGTAGCAGCAGCAACTGCATCGTTGATGAAAGCTTTGTTTTTATCTTTTTCAGCAACTTCTACAACCATACCTGGTTTTAATGCGTAAGAAGGGATATCCACTTTTTTACCATCAACAAGGATATGACCGTGGTTAACGAGCTGACGAGCAGCACGACGAGTAGTTGCGAAGCCCATACGATAAACGATGTTATCTAAACGGCTTTCAAGCATAACTAAGAAGTTTTCACCAGTAGCACCAGCTTTTTTGTTAGCTTTTTTGTATAAGTTAGCGAACTGTTTTTCAGAGATCTGATAAACGTTACGGATTCTTTGTTTTTCTTGTTTCTGTAATCCGTAGTTAGTTAATTTTACACGACGTGTTTTACCATGCTGACCTGGAGCATATGGACGTCTTGCAAGTTCTTTTCCTGTTTCTGAAATAGAGAAGTTCAGACGACGGGAAACTTTCCAAGTTGAACCTGTGATTCTAGACATAAATGTTTTCCTCCTATTGTCTTCGAACAAAAACAATAACGGGATACAAATCTTCATTGCGGGTGAAATAGACGATGTTTTCTTCAGCCAGCTTACTGTTACTCGCATCTCTTAAGCTATTTCGCCTTAGCTATGACTTTGTATGCTGTTAATTATTCATGCCGAATTACTATAACAAAGATATGGCTCAAATACAAATGATTTTTTTAAAACTATCAATTACGATTTTATTCGATACTTTAAGGGGATTTTTGATGAAATTGAGCAAGAAAAAGCATGATGAATCAGCGAATACAATACACAAAATGACAAGTGGAATGGGATAAAAAATAGATTGGATAATTCGATTCTGATTCAGAAACTACGCGAAGTGATTTTTTGAGAAAATATGTGGAAAAGTATGCACAACCAAGTACTCATTGAGATCGGGTTTATTGAAATCCTGCGCAATTCAATTAGGAGAACCTAAAAGAAATTTGTGAAAAAAAGTAGAGCAGAAGGTAGCTTTTTAAAAAACTATTTGTCAAAACTCAAAAAGATAGCGTTCGAGTTATAATTCCCATTTTTGACGATTATAATAAATATAGTTCTCTTGTAAAACTTGATTTTAATTCGCTGGTTCGTCAAGAACGTGAATGCAATCAAGTTGAGTAACAAGATAGAAAATGGAGAGTCGAACAATGATTATTCAAAGTAAACGCGTTTGGGTCGTTGACACATGGATGCCTTGTCAAATCGAAACTGAAGGCGAAAAAATTAAAGCAATTCTTCCATATGGCACAAAAACACCAGACGAAGATTATGGCAATGAAAGAGTTGTCCCAGGGTTCTTAGATATCCATACACATGGTGCTTATGGTTGGGATACGAACGATGCAACTGAAGATGGCTTACGCAATTGGATGAAAAACATCGTTAAAGAAGGTGTAACTGGTATTTTGCCAACTACAATTACACAATCTGAAGAAGTATTAACGAATGCAGTTAAAAACGTCGCAAAAGTTGTCCGTGACGGATATGAAGGGGCAGAAATCCTTGGAATTCACTTTGAAGGTCCTTATTTAGACCAAGTTTATAAAGGAGCTCAACCAGAACAATATTGCGTACCAGCTGACGTAGAACAATTCAAACGTTATTGGGAAGCAAGTGATCATTTAATTCGTGTCATCACAATGGCAACAGAACATGATAAAGACTACGCTTTAACTCATTTCTGCGTAGACCATGGTGTTCGTGTCAGCCAAGGTCACTCTTCTGCAACTTACCAACAAGCATTAATGGGTGTTGCCAATGGTGCCATGGGTATGACTCACGTCTACAACGGTATGACTAAATTCCACCACCGTGATCCAGGATTAGTTGGTGCAGCATTACGTTTCAATGACGTTTATGGTGAATTGATCTGTGATGGAAACCACTCCACTTACGAAGCAATCTATGATTTCTACCAAGCAAAAGGTCCTCACCATGCAATTATGATCACTGACTCTTTAATGGTTAAATCTTTACCAGTTGGAACACGCGTTCCATTTGGTGGACAGATGATTACTTTAATGCCTGATGGATCCGCTCATTTAGATGCTGGTTCACTTGCAGGAAGTACATTAAACGTAAATAGAGGATTAGAAATCTTAGTAGAAAAAGCAGGTGTACCTTGGTTAAGTGCGATTAACTCTTGCACAATCAACCCTGCAAGCTACTTAGGATTCGAAGATCGTAAAGGATCTATCCAAGCTGGTAAAGATGCTGACTTAGTTGTTCTTGCGGATAACTACGATGTCATCATGACTTACACTCGCGGTAAAAAAGCATTCTAATTTGTTCGTTCTTGAATAAAACAGAATTGGTCAATTAAGAATAGATCAATCCAATACTGTAATCATTTCCCTTTTAGTCGACATTCTAGATGTCACTAAAAGGGATTTTTTTGTAGATTGAACTTATACACGTTAAATATTCAAATTCATCACAAATTTTTGATAACTGCTTTTGATTTGTTAAATAAATTGTATTGCAAAAAAAATAACCATACAGTCGGGCTCTACCACTCCTGATGTAACCGAGTGAATTTGATCACTCGGTCTTTTTTCTCTTGCTATACTGAAATTAGCGGAAGAGATCGTTGCTTTTTTGAGATTTGATCTCGCAAAAAAAATTGATAGAAGATCTTCTGTATGCACCACTGACTGTTTCGAAACAGAACGAATAATTCGCCCTGCTCGAGAACGTAGAAAAAAATATTAATTCGCAGAAGATCGGCCGCTTTTCTATTTTTGGAGGTAATTATGGAAAGACTATATGCGGTTTGTTGTGGTATCGATGTTCACAAAAAGATTTTGGTTGCTTGTTTGAGAACGAAACAATCTACTGAAATTCGTTCTTTTTGGTGCATCAACTCAAGATCTTCTTGATCTTGTGGATTGGTTAACAGCCAATCAATGCGAAGCTGTAGCGATGGAAAGTACAGCTTCATATTGGAAGCCTGTTTTTAATATTCTTGAAGGCTATGATTTAAAACCCAATGGTTGTCAATGCTCAACACATGAAACAAGTTCCTGGACGAAAAACAGATGTAAAAGATGCTGAATGGATTTCTGATCTGTTAATGAATGGACTTCTTAAACCGAGTTTTATTCCAAATAGACGTCAAAGAGAACTTCGCGAACTATGTAGATACAGAAAATCATTGATCGTTGATTTAGGTGCTGAAAAGAATCGACTTCAGAAAATGTTAGAAGGAGCGAATATCAAACTATCTGGGGACAATATCCGATATTAATGGTAAGAGTGGAAAAGCTCTTCTTGACTATATTGTTTCTGGCGAAATTTTTGACGACGAAGCTTATGAACGACTTCTTGCAGAAAAGTTGATTTCCAAACGATTAAAAGCACCTAAAAAACAATTGATCAAAGATATGCAAGGTTGTATCAGCCCAATTCAGGCAAAGATGATCAAAGTGATTCGAACTCATATTTCAGAACTTGAAGCGCACATCAAAGAACTGAATGACGACATTTCAAATCATCTAAACGAAGAAGAAGAAAACGCAGTTGAATTAATCAAAGACATCCCTGGTATTTTCAGATACGAGTGCACCAAACGATCGTTTCAATCATTGGAAACAGATATGTCCGCGCTTTCCAACAAGCGGAGCTTTGTGTTCATGGGGTGGACTATGTCCTGGAAATCATGAAAGCGCTGGGAAACGAAAGAATGGAAGAACAAACAAGGGAAATAAACTCTTAAGAAGTACTTTAGTTGTCTGTGCTCACTCAGCTGTGTTGAAAAAAGATTCTTACTTTGGAGAAATGTATTAAACGGATTGCCTCACATAGAGGAAAGGAAAAGAGGCTATTGTTGCAGTTGGCACACGCAATATTACAAATCATTTGGCAACTACTCAAAAAGAATGAGAGATATGAAGATTTAGGCTCAGATTACTTTGAAAAGAAAAATCACAAAAATAAGTTAGTATCAACTTTAAAGAAGCTTGAAAATTTTGGAATAACTCTCATGCCAGAACAACTGGCACAAGTAGCCTTCTAGAATTTTACTATTTTATTTTTTCAAAAACGTCAGGGATTTTGTGCGCTTTTTTCTAAAACGTTCGATTTGGTTACAGAAAAAAAACGATAGACTTATTCTTTAAGTAAAGATACGGATGTAATGAATATTTGTGACATAAAACGTAGGGTTAGATTTAGCGATTTAAAAATAATAATGAGTATGTTACGTACGTATAAGACTATCGTGATCTATCCTTTTTTACTTGTTAGATATATCTAATATTCCTATGGTCCATGAGATATATAAAGTTAGATGGATCGCTTTTATGATCAATTACGTATCAAAGGACGTGATGCCAATGACTCATTTAGTACTTTGATCAGCAATGGAAATATAAATGTTCGTTTTGATGAGAATCTATTGCTGATCAAATCAATATAGAACAATTAGGTTTTTTAAATATCGAGAATCATTGAGTTCAGAAAGTTTATCAAATTTGTTTGGCGTTCATCGTTTGCATATCAATGAAAGGAAGATCTTTATGAAGAAACTTAATCCAATAGAAAGAGTGAACAGGCTAATTGGGATGTATGGTATCACGGCAATTGTGGGTCCACTTGTGTTTTATTTAAAACTTCGTTTTGAACTCGCAACCTTACTCTGTATCGTATTTGCAGTTTGGATGTTTTTTGACTATAAGCGATGGAAAAAACGAGCCGAGGAATATGTAGTGATTACTTGTGAGGAATACGATCAGTTGAAGAAAAAAGCTAGTGAATAAGACACTTTACAGGTATGAATCATATTTCGATAATTTTTTGATGATCAAAAAATATATAGAAACTACTGTTATTTAAAATAGCGAACAAAAATACGCAATTTATGAATGGATCAATCTAAATGAGGAGATCGATAGACCTATCTCTGTTGATCTAAGCTGATTATATGATAATGATCAAAAATTGAGCGAGAAACATAGAATAAGAACTTCCTACAAAAAGATCTTATTTAGTTTCTCGCCTTTTTATATGGATGGATAATTCCTTATAAATTTGGTGATAGTCATTTTTGAATCAATCGTTTGGAACGATGAGGATCGTTGAGTTTAGAATATTTATATTTAGCGTTTTCAATTCGATTCATCAATTTGCTATAATGGCAAAATCCGATGCGTTTTTGCACATGAACAATTTTCCTCATGTGCAAAGAGAAAGTCGTTTGTTATAATCTAATCTGAATGCGAAGGGGGAGCTGCAATGGAAAATGCATGGAGCCAGTTTGCTGGATGGTGCAATAGTGCCTATCAATATGTCATAAATCACGTTCCTTTAGAGGTAATGGTTTATATAGCAATTGCCATTTTGATCTTAATTTTAATTTCTGTTGTTTCGAGAATGACGAAAAAAGGTCGAGTGGCCAAAAATCTTGCCCAACTTGAAATGGATGTCGAAGCAATTCGTTCCAATCACTTACAAGATAAATTCTTAAAAGCGGAAGCAATTGCCAAAGCGAATGAAGATTTACAAGAACGCGTGGGAGATATCCGTCCAAAATACGAAATCTGTATTGAGTCGGTCAATACATGCGAAAATCTTTACGAAAAAGCTTTTGATTATTTTTCACGTCACAAATATAAAAAAGCATTACGCGCAATGGATGAAGTTGAAGCGGTTCTGTATGACACAGAAGAGCGAATCAATATTGTTGAACAATCATTAGATCAGATTTTATCTCGCGAAACAGAAGTGAAAACAAAAGCGGATAAAGTGATTGAGCAAGTTGCTGCACAAGAAAAACAATACGAGCAAGTTCGTGAAAGTTTATTGGGTGGCCAAAGCTTCATTGAAGAACGACTCAACAACTTGAAATCAATGCAGGCCGATTTGGAATCTCAAATTGAACAATCACAGTTTAACCTTGCTAAAGAAATCATCGATCAATTAGATGAACAATGCAAACTGTTCGATTCTTACTGCAAAGAATATCCATCTTTATACCAACGTGCAAAAGTAGATATTCCAGCGGGAATTGAACAAGTGAAACAGTTAATCGCAAACTTTGAAGAAGATAAGATTGACCCTTCATATCTCAATGTCGACGATAAACTAGATGCGATTCAAAACGCTCTAGACACAGCTTTAAATCATCTCGATAGCGGTGATTTAGAACAAGCAGCGCCACAAATCGATGCCATTACAGATCAGATTTTGGCTTTGCAAGACGACATTACTCTTGAACAATCCGCATTCCATCAAATTCAATCCAATTTAGAAAGCAACTTTAACGTCGTAGATGATGTAGAACGAGAATTAAACGAAATTACTCGTCTCTATGCTTCAATCAAAGATCGTTTTGGTTTAGAAGATTGGACAAAACGTTTTGCGAAAGCAAGAGAACAGATGGAAGTCTTGAAAAAACAAAAAGATGAAATTCAAGAACAGCTCAAAACGAGCGAATATTTCAGTGTTGAATTGATGGACGGTTATCGTAACTTCTCATTAAAAATCGAAGACTTTGGTAAAGAAGTTAGCGATATGAAGGAATTGTTAGTCGGTGCAAGCAGCGATGATTCACGTGCTCGTAAACAGCTGATTAAATTACAGCTGATTTTAAATGAAGTGCGTTTGAATACAAGCATGCGCCAATTACCAGCGATTTCTGCTTCCTTTAATGAGGATTTAGAAGAAGGGGAAAAGAAAATTGCCAATGTTCAAGCAATTTTGGAAAAATCTCCTTTGGATGTAAATGAACTCAACGAAAACCTCCAAGAAGCAATTGATTTCATTTATAAGCTGTATTCCAATGCTACAAACCTTGTTGGTGTAGCGGTGATGGTTGAAAACGCAATTGTCTTTGGCAACCGTTTCCGTTCTTCTTATCCAGCTTTGGATTCCGATTTAACAAAAGCTGAAATCTGTTTCCAAAATGGTGAATACACTCGTGCGCTCAAAATCGCGATCCAGGCAATCGAAACACTTCATCCGGGAATTTATGAGAAGTTGATTGCCCGCAAAGATCCTGCGGTTATGAACCAGGTTTAATTGGATGATCTATTTCGATAATGCAGCAACCACACCGGTCCATCCGGAAGTTGCTGCTCTTTTTGTTAAATTACTCCAAGAATATGGAAACCCGGATTCCTTACATGCTCTTGGACGCAAAACATCGCATTTATTAGATGAAAGTCGCTTAAGAATTGCCAACATGCTTCATGTGCGTAAAGATGAAATTATCTTTACTTCTTGTGCTTCTGAATCCAATTCGATGGCAATTGTGGGCTATGCACTAGCCAACACAAAACGAGGAAAACGGATTATTACTTCCAATGCTGAGCATTCCTCGAACCAATCGGCAATGAAGTTTTTAGAGCAAATGGGCTTTGAAGTGATCTATTTGCCAATTCATGAAGATGGTCAAATCCATGCTCAAGATGTTGCTAAAGCGATGACAGATGACACAATTTTAGTCAGTCTGATTCATGTTTCGAATGAAATGGGCGCAATTAATGATTTAAGTGCGATTAGTGATGTTGTGCATCAAAACCCAACTTGTGTCTTCCATGGCGATTGTACGCAAAGCTTTGGAAAAATCGATATTCCGATGGATAAACTCGATATGATGACCATGTCTGCGCATAAAATTCATGGCGTAAAAGGCTCGGCCTTGTTGTATAAAAAATTCAATATTGAATTACAACCATTACTTTTTGGAGGTCAACAAGAACAAGGGTTGCGTGGGGGAACAGAAAATGCGCCAACGCATATTGCCCTAGCAAAAACGATTCGCCTTGCCTTACAAGAACAAGAAGCAACACAAAAGAAAATCAAAACAATTAAGGATCATTTGATTACTCGCTTACAAGAAATTGAAGGAGCAAAAGTCCTTTCCCCAAAAGATGGTGCTGATTCAATTCTTTGCGTATGTTTTGATCAGATGACAAGCCAAGTTTTACAAAATGCGTTAGATGAAAGAGGAATTTGCGTATCTGCAATTAGTACATGTGAATCGAAACATGCTGGTCCGAATCCTGTTTTAATCAATATGGGATGCACACAAAAGGAAGCAACGCATAATATTCGATTATCTTTTTCTAACCAAAATACATTAAAAGAAGCCGATCAATTTATTGATACAGTAAAGGAGATTATTGCCGCATATGGATTACCGCTATGATCACATTTTGATTCGATACGGGGAATTGTCCTTAAAAGGAAAAAACCGTAAAAACTTTATTCATCGTTTATCCGATAATCTCAAAAAAGCGTTGAAAGGATTTCCCACACTTGAATTTGAAGCGCAATATGACCGGATGTATGTTTATCTTCATCAAGAAGATTGTGATGCGGTTTGTGAAGTCATCGCCAAAGTGTTTGGAATTTCCTCTTTCTCACCAGCAATGAAAGTGGAACCAACAATGGAAGCTGTTTTAGATTCCATTAATCAAGCGATCGATTTAAGTACTCCACATACATTCAAAGTCAAAGCAAGACGTCATGATAAATCATTTGAATTGAATTCTGATGCGATTAACCGTGCAGTTGCGACGCAAATCTTAAAAAACAGTGATTGGAAAGTTAACGTTCATCATCCTGAAGTGACAATTTTAATTGAAGTTCGTGCAGATGCAATTTATGTGATGACGGAAAAAATTGAAGGTGCTGGTGGTTTTCCAGTCGGTGTTGGCGGAAGAGCAATGGTTCTTCTTTCCGGTGGAATCGACTCACCTGTTGCCGCTTATTTAATGATGAAACGTGGAATTCATTTAGAAGCGATTCACTTTGCTGCTCCACCATATACAAGTGCTGAAGCCCGTGATAAAGTCTTCCAATTAGCTAGACTCATCGCTCCTTATCAAGGGGATCTCGTTGTTCATGTTGTACCATTTACGACATTACAATTAGCGATCTATCAGCATGCTCCAGAAAGTTATGCGATCACTTTGATGCGTCGGATGATGATGCGCATTGCTGATGGTTTAGCGCAAAAACGTCATTGCCTAGCAATCGGAACAGGCGAAAGTGTAGGCCAAGTTGCTTCCCAAACATTGGAAAGTATGAACTGTATTAATGCAGTAACCAATATGCCAATGATTCGTCCAGTTGTTTGTATGGACAAAGTCGAAATTATCGACATCGCCCGTCATATCGGAACATATGAAACGTCCATTTTGCCATTTGAAGATTGCTGTACAATCTTTACGCCTAAAGCGCCAGTCACAAAACCAAGAAAAGAAAAATGTGAAGCCTATGAAGCAAGATGGGATTGGCAAGAAATGGTTGACGATTGCATCAATATGGCAGAAATGGTTCGAATTAGCTTCAAAGATGAAGTGAAAAACGAAGAAGAAGATTTATTCTAAATCATAGATTTTATCCAGTCTGAACATCTTTAGCTTTGTTCAGACTTTTTTAAAAAGGAAAAGAAAAGAACAGTACAATAAACTCATGAATTGTCCAATTTGTCATGAACCCTTAACTTTAGAAGGGAAATCATATCAATGTAAAAATAAGCATACTTTCGATCGTGCCAAATCAGGGTATGTGAATTTATCACGGAAACAAAAAGCTTCTGGTGACAATAAGCTGATGGTCCAAGCGCGAAGTGAGTTTTTAGAAAGTGGTTATTACGCATTTCTAAAAGATGAACTTCAAAAATTAATGTCTAAACATCAACCGAAATGTTATTTAGATTTAGGTTGTGGACAAGGCTATTACACAAAAGATTTATCGCAATATGCAAAGTCTGCTTATGGAATCGATTTAAGCGTACCTGCCATCACGCATGCCTCTAAAATCGATAAACATACACAATATATCGTGGGCAGTATTTATGACTTGCCTTTTGAAGGTCAAGAAATGGATTTGTTGACATCCATTTTTACACCGATTCCAACTAAGGAAGCAGCTCGGGTGTTAAAGCCAACAGGCTATCTTGTAACGGTAACACCAGGCAAGATGCATCATGTTGAACTCAAAGAACAACTTTATGAAAATGTTCGTTATAACCCGCCTTTAAAACCATTAGAGGGATTTGAGCTCGTTGAACAACAAGAAATTTCGCAGGTGCATCATGTCCAAGATGTCATGGCTTTGTTGAAAATGACACCATATTTTTATAAAACGCCAAAAGAAGCGATCGAAAAACTGCAAGCCAATCAACAAGGTCTTGCGATCACATTTCATTTTGTGATCAGTACCTGGAGGAAAATAGATGAAAACAAAAATTAAAAAATGGGGGATCAATGGTGAAGGGATTGCCTATTCACATAAGAAGACAATCTTTGTCGACCATGCAATTCCAGGAGAAGTTGTCGACATTGAAATTGTTGAAGATTTACCTAAATATTCAAATGCTGAGGTAAAAGAAGTCATTGAACCTTCACCTCGTCGTCGTATGCATCCCATTTGTCCAAAGTGGGAAAGTTGTGGCGGTTGTTCGATCATTCATGTGGATTATAAAGGCCAAGTTCGCATGAAAGAACAAGTGCTGAAAGAAGCGCTACGTAAATATGCCAATTATGAGGGCAAAGTTGAGCCAATCATTAAAAACCCAGAACCACTCGGTTATCGCAATGCCTGCAAGCTTCCGTTTGGTCATGTGAACGGAAAAATTTGCACAGGAATGTACAAAAAAGGCAGCAATGAGTTTGTGGCGGTGGATCGTTGCTTGATTCATTCTAAAAAACTTGAAAAAGTGCGTATTGAATTGATGGATATTTTTGCGCAATACGACTTACCCGTTGCAGCAAATGCAAAACAACCAGGATTACTTGCTCTTGTTTTAAAAGAATTTGATGAACAAGTTCACGTTACATTTGTGAGCGGTCAGATGAATATCCCTCAGGAATTAGTGGATCAGATTTTAGCGCTTGAAGATGTTGTTTCTGTTTGGCAATCAATCAAAGATGAAGACGTTGCCGATTATGAACTCTTTGGAAAAACGGTGACACATTTAGGCGGACAAGAGCAATTGAGTTTAAAACTTGCTGATTATCAGTTGAATTTACTTCCTAAATCATTCTTCCAACTGAATACCAAACAAGCGATTGCCTTGTATCAGACAATTGCGACATGGATTCCTGAACATTCACATTTCTTAGTGGAAGCTTATTCAGGTGTTGGTGCAATTTCTTTATTTGTGGCTGACCATGCCGATCAAGTAGTTGGAATTGAATATATTGCGGATGCTGTTGACAATGCCAATACGAATGCAAAATTGAATGGAAAAGACAATGTATCTTTTATTTGTGGTGATGCAGGTGAGGAAATGGAAAAACTGATCGCCAAGCAAAGTATTGATACATTAATTGTCGATCCGCCACGTAGTGGATTAAACAAAAAAATGAAAGATTCTATTTTAAAATCGTTACCAGAATCATTAATTTATGTTTCTTGTAATCCAGCTACATTAGGAAAAGATTTAAAAGATTTACAACGAGCATATGAAATCAAACGTGTTCAACCATTTGATTTCTTCTCACAAACTGCTCATGTGGAGACAGCAGTTTTACTCTCTAGACGAAAATCGAAAAAATAGAATACAAAATATAGAAGAAATGAAATAAAGCTCCCAATTTAACAGGGTGTTTCTAATCGAGCTTCATAATGAACATCCAGCAAATGTCTTTTCAAAAGGCAAATTTGCTGGATTTTTTTGTTATAGATTTTTAGCACAAGGGAAAACTGTTTTGGAATCGAATTGGAATTGATCCATATAAATCATTGTAGACAAGTTTGATTTATAGATGATTCCACACGATTTTTCATAGAGTCTTAATTCTGTATGGGTCAAAAAAATCCGAAAGGGTAGAAGTCACCTTTCGGATTGCGTGTTAAATAATTGAAAAAGCCGTTAAAAATACCTGATATTTCTTGGGATGTTCGATTTGGAAAATGATTTCACCAAACTTTAGTTGAATAGTCAAATCCGATGAACTGCTTAACTGTGGCAGTTCCAGCGTCTTTCCAAAAGTTACAACCCACTGTTCCAGACCAATATCTTTGTAATTTCACATTATATATTTGATACTTTGGTCTCGCATAAATTGCACCTCGTTGCCCTTTGTTTAAGGGAAGAGAGTAACTTGCTGTCATGGTCGAAGAAGCAGTAGCATTAAAGCCAACAGCAGATGAAATAGTGGCATATGCAGATGTTACGGTATCACTTACACTATTTGAATAAGTTAGAGATTTTGAAGCTGATAATGTTTCGCCGTTTTTTGATGCACCTGTCCTGTTCGATGCTACTTCGACAAAGGAACCATAACTAATACCTGCTTTACTGACTCCAGTAGATCTGAATGAATTGGTTGGATTACAGTCTATGACCTCGCATACTTGAGGAGTGCTTTTAGGATTTGATGCATGGATTGGTGCATTTATCATACCTGTAACGATCAATGTGGAAGTAGATAAACTAAGCAATAATGATTCGCGTTTTTTCATATTGTTTCTCCTTTCTAATTTAGTTATTGCCTAATTACCTTTTATACAAAAAAATATATAGATCTACAAAAATAATGATAATCTATAAATAGGAGGTGAAGTTATGAAGAAAAAGAGTTTAATCTCAATAGCAGTTTTACTTATGTCATGCTTGCTTGTTTATCTGCTGTGGGATCACACCAATAATAGAAATGATAATAAAAGTGAAAACCACGTAAAGCCTTATTTCGAAACTCCTTCGATTCATACTTGTTCTAATTCTAGCGATCTGTTTTTTGAACTAAGATATGTAGAAAAATCTAAAAATGAGGAGGGAATTGAATGTAATATCGGAATATCAAATGAGAAAGTGTCAATTAAACGAACATCCATAAAGTCAATTACAGCAAATGACAATACGATATACACTATTAGTTTTTATTTAAATACCCCACCAGGGGAAGCGTTATTTGATTTAAACGTGGCTATTAATGGAGAGAATTATGTAATCAAAAATATTACAAATCATAATTTTAATACTGAAGAGATTGTGCCTCGCTCTATTCATGCTTCTGAAACATTTATTCCGCTCACAGATTCGGATTTAAATGAGTTTGTGAACCGCATTACATTAGATAATAAGGACATTACTAATATTGAGTTCGGTGTCTTGTCAGAGAAATTAGTTTCTGTCGATAAAATCGATTCTCATTCTGCTGATATTGTTACGGAAGCAACAGAGCCAGGGATTGTTGGCTACTATATTGTTGAAAATAACCAAAAAGCATGTATCTCTAATGTCTATCATACCTATGAATTATCCAATTATGACGAAATGTTGGAATCAGCAACAAATAGCGATCAGTGATCATATTATGATGGGCGTGCCAGCTTTGTTGAATTAGGATTTTTAAAGTGATGTCAAAAGAGGTCCAGTTATTAAGCTGGACTTTTCATCTGCCTATACTGTACATACTATATATTGACAGTATTAACAGGGTGGCATATACTGTACATGTAATATATATACAGTATATAAGATTACGAGGTGAAACGATGGAAATAATACTTAGTAATTCAAGTTCGAAGCCGATTTATGAGCAGATAGTTCTTCAAATAAAAGAAATGATTATGAACGGAGAATTGAAAGCTAACGACCCGTTACCTTCAATGAGAAAGTTAGCAAAAGATTTACACGTTAGCATTATCACAACACAAAGAGCTTACGATGAATTATCTAAGGATGGATTTATTCATGTTATTCCTGCAAAGGGAGCATTTGTATCAGAACAGAACAAAGATTTTATTCGCGAAGAAAATCTGCGCAGAATTGAAAAACAAATGGAAGAAATATGCATATTGGCTAAACAAACCGGAATAACTAAAGAAGAAATAGAAGAATTACTTCATTTGGTATATGAGGAAAACTGACATGGAAAACGTAATTGAAATAAAAAATCTGAATAAAATATATGATGATTTTCGTTTAGAAAATATAACTTTAAATATATCTAGAGGAAGTGTTGTGGGATTGATTGGCGAAAATGGTGCTGGCAAATCAACGCTCATTCGTTCTCTTTTAGGAGTTATTAAAAGTTCGTCTGATGAGCTTAAAATATTTGGATTAGATCTAAAAACAGATGAAATAAATATTAAGAAAGATATTGCGGTGATATTTGATCAGACGCACTATGATGAAGAGTTTTCGCCTAAGTTTATAGGAAAGATGTTAAGTAAAGTCTATTCTAACTGGGATCAAAAGATGTTTTTAGAATATTTAACGCAATTTCAGCTACCTTTGAAAAAGAAAATCAAAAAGTTTTCTCGAGGAATGAAAATGAAACTGGAGTTTGCGATTGCCTTTAGTCATGGTGCAAAATTACTGGTTTTAGATGAGGCAACAAGTGGACTAGATCCAATAGCTCGTGACGAAATATTATCCATTATTCGCAAGTATACCGAGGATGAAAATCATTCGGTATTGATTTCATCTCATATAACTAGCGATTTAGATAAGATCTCTGATTATATTGTCTATATTCATAATGGAAAATTGATGTTTATGAAGCCATATGAAGAATTAAGAGAAGATTATGGCATTATTCATGCGGGAAAAGAATTATTAGATTCATTGGATCATGATGATGTTGTGGGGATTAAAAAAGAATCATATAGCTATACGATTTTGGTTAAAAATCGCACGTCAATTCAAAATGTTTTTGAAGATTTAGAAATTATAAGACCAACTATCGAAGAAATGATGCTGTTTTATTCTGAGAAAGGAGTCGAATTATGCTAGGCATAATGTTAAAGGATTTTTATCAAGCTTTCTGCAACAGAAAGAATCTAATCAATTGTTTTTTTGGTTTTTTAACTTACTTTGTCTTGTTTTTTGCAATGCCGAGTAAGTATATTGTTATGCTTTTAGTTTGTTTAACAATCCCAATGATTAGTGTTTCACCGTTGCAATATTCAATCGAAAGAGATGAGTTGTCTAAGTTTGATCAGATTATATTGACATATCCAATTTCGAAGAAAAAAATAGTGGTCACTAAACTTTTAGAGACTTATATTTTCTCTTTTGTATGCTTATTCACGCTCTCTATTCCCATTGTATTGACTGCTGTGTATGGATATAAATTTTTGGATTTTAACGATGGATTACTCATTCTAGTTGAAAGTGCAATTTTCACATTGATCATGTTACCAATAAACAATGCAGGTTTTATGATGTTAGGAAATAAGAAAGGCACCATTATGTATGTGGTGATATTGAGTTTTTTTGTTATAGGTTTTCTTATCCTAAATTTTGCAGTTGGGGTTGAACAGTTGTTGTCCATTTCTCTTTATCAGTGGTTATTTTATGGAGGGATGCTAGCTGTTATTTTGAATATTGCAGGATATTTTGCTTGCTTAAAAATATATGATATTAGACATTCCTAGAATTGTAAAAGTGATTAAGGATTTGAAAAAATATGAATCAACAGACATGAACATATGAAAGAATCTATTTGTAAAGAAGATATGCAAATAGATAGTAATTTGCAAGATCGATCGGTACTGATCGTCGGTTTTGATTCATAAAAATTGAAAATTGCCTAATGATATTCTGTTTGGTATGTGAGAGATAGATTTGCTTTATTGAGCAAGTTTATCTCTTTTTTTAGTATTAATGTATGGAAACAGTTCAAAAAAAGGGGCCCTTTGGCCCCTGTTGTTTTTATGAAGATTAATTAGCGATTGTTGATAATTTTTGTTAATTCAACTGGATCAACGATTTTACCGTCTTTGTAAACACGCATGTTTCCAGAAGCGATTTCGTCAATCAGGATAACTTCGTCATTGTTATAACCAAATTCGAATTTGATATCCCATAAATCAAGACCGATAGATTTTAAATCATCAGCAACGATTTTAGTGATTTTTAAAGTCTGTTCTTTCATGCTTTCGAACATTTCTGGAGTCATGATGCCTAAAGCAGCAAGACCTTCACCAGTTACAAGTGGATCACCTAATTCATCATTTTTGAATGTGCATTCAACATATCCACCTTCAAGAACAGTACCATCTTGGATATATTCTCCATATCTACGAATAAAGCTTCCTGTCGCAACTAAACGGCAGATGACTTCAAGTCCGTGTCCAAATACTGTTGCAGGTAAAACTTCCATAGTAGCATCTTCTAAATTAGCACTTACATAGTGAGTTTTGATTCCTGCTTTTTTGAGTAATTCAAAATAGTGGATAGATGTTTCAAGGTTTGCTTTTCCGATTCCTTCAATAGTTAATCCGACAGCGTTTTCACCTGGATCAAATACTCCATCTTTTCCTGTGCAGTCGTCTTTAAACTTCAACATTACGTTTCCGTTATCGAGGCTGTAAACGTCTTTAGTTTTTCCTTCGTAGATTTTTTTCATTTCTATAGTGTCCTTTCATTTGGGTATAACTCTATAACTCTGTGTTAAAACTCTACATGCATTTTTAACACAATATATTTATCACAAAAAAAGGGGAGAAAAAAGACCATTCAACATGTTTAATTCGGTCTTTCGATTTTTTGATTATTCAAACGAATAAGTAACTAGATTAAAGAAAAAAATGAATGATGAAAGAATGTAAGATAGATGAAACACATGTCTAATAAGATGTGAAATGTTTTTTTTGCGAAAGCGCTTAAAATCATAAAATGAAAAAGAAACGAGATGGAAACAAAATGGATTAAAAGCGCATACAGAAAGTTAGATCTTCCCTTGTTTAAAGATCTTTTTCCAGTTTTATTCGATATGAGAAAAACAATAAAAAACAAGTGAAATCTTAACGATTCATTGTGGAATTTATGATGTGAAATTGCCTGAAATTTATCAAATACCTTTTGTTTCCTTAGCGTTTTCATTTATGAATTTATTGATCTTCAATAATACTCAGCATGACCATTTTCATCATGCAAATATGGGTTTGTTTTTTTATAGGAGGACCATAGAAATGACGAATTTCATTATTCAGCTTTCTTTTAAAACGAGGAAATCGGACAGTAAAGATTATTTGTTAAAAGAATAGATGTGAAATATGTTTTTTCAGTGCTGAAAGCCTAATTATGAGCATTCTGGATCAAACAAGAATAGAATGAATAAGGAAGATTGTTTTGCAAATAGAAGAGAGGAAACAATCCAAAGATTAGAGTAAAGGAGGAGAAAAATATGGCTTGTACAACAATTCTTGTTGGTAAAAAAGCAACTTATAATGGCTCAACAATGATTTCACGAAATGATGACAATCCTACCGGATCTTTTGCGGTGAAAAAATTTAAAGTTGTTGAACCAAATGAACAACCTCGCGAATATCATTCGGTGATTTCGCATTGCACAATTGCACTTCCTGATGATCCTATGCGTTATACCGCTGTTCCAAATGTAAACCCAGAAGCAAAGGGAATTTGGGCAGCAGCGGGAATCAATAGTGCAAATGTCGCAATGACTGCAACAGAAACATTAACCACAAATCAGCGTGTTTTAGCCGCTGACCCTTTAGTGGTTTACCAAGAAGCAACTGATACAACTTCAGAACAAATTGGAGGTATTGGGGAAGAAGATATCGTCGTTCTTGTTTTACCTTATATCCATTCGGCTCGCGAAGGAGTCAAACGATTAGGAATGTTATTGGAACAATACGGTACATATGAAAATAACGGAATCGCTTTTGCGGATCATGATGAAGTTTGGTATTTAGAAACGGTCGGTGGCCATCACTGGATCGCTCGTAAATTACCAGATGATTGTTATACAGTGATCGCAAACCAATTCTCATTAGATGAATTTGATTTAGACGATGCAACAGGCGAACAGAAAGAATTTATGGCCAGTGCCGATATTGTTGAATTTATCAATCAGAATCATTTGAATTTATCCAAAGGTCAATTTAATGCACGCCTCGCTTTTGGAAGTCATTCCGATTCTGATCACATCTATAACACGCCACGTGTTTGGTATGGTCAACGCTACTTCAACCGCCAAGATCCAACTTGGACAAACGATGGTTTGTTAACAGGACCAGAAAGTGATGTTTTACCTTGGTGTCGTCAACCAGATCATTTGATCACGGTTGAAGATGTGAAATATGTTCAATCTTCCACTTATCAAGGAACACCATATAGTGTTTACTCCAAATCGGCGCAAGCCAACATCTACCGTTCCATTGGTGTAAATCGCACGAGCTTTTTAGGTGTAGCAGAACTTCGCAATGATGTTCCTCGTGAAGTAAGCTGTATTCAATGGATTGCTTTTGCATCCAACGTTTACAATGCATTAGTGCCAATTTATACCAACTGCACGAAAGTGCCTGAATATATTGGCAATACAACTTTACAAGTGAATACGAATAACTTCTATTGGGCAAATCGCCTCATCGGTGCAATCGCCGATCCTCATCATGACACGACGATTGTTAGTGTAGAAAGATACCAAGAAGCATTAGAATCTGCTTGTCGACAAGTGATCAATGAAGGAGAAAAATCTTTCCAATCCAATTGCGATGCCATTGAATTCTGTAATGCACAAAATCAGAAGATTGTTGATCTTGTGCAAAAATATACGGATCGATTACTCAATGAAGTTTTATTTACAAGCTCTTGCCTCATGCAAAATAGCTACAGCCGTTCAGATAACTAAATTGTTGAATTAAAAAGAAATCAAAAAACACGATCTGCATAACAAGGTCCATTGGGCCATGTTCTCGATCGTGTTTTCTTTTTATAAGATAGGATTGGAAAAAGAAGAGTTTTGCGAATCAGTGTGAGATCGGACGTTTTGCATCGCTTGCATATCTTCAGGAGTGATTTGATAGGCTAAACGTTGCGTACCATCATCTGTATAAATTATGCCGCAATAGGTGAATCCATAACGTAAAATGAGTTTTTGCATAATTTGATTATCAGGATGCGTATCAATTCTTACGTTTTGGCATTGTTGGAAACAAAAGCGGATCAGCTCTTTAAAAAAGCCATGTCTTTTGTGTGTGGAGGCGATACGATGAATCGTCGCATAAGGTTCATGATTGCGCCAATGACCATTTTCAATTAAATCGTAGGTAGGATCATCACCAAAAATCAAAGAGAAGACACCAAGAATTTCCCCTTGATCTTCAACAATATAAGATTGGCCTAGAATAATGTCATTGTAGATCAAAGATTGATTTGGACGATTATCGTTCCATTGATGAGGATTTCCTGTTTCTTTCATGAAGCGACGGGCATGTTCAAAGATGTCTAAAAGGACAGGAATGTCTTGAGCGGTTGTATGGCGAACGTTCATAATAAATCTCACTTTCTATTTTGAAAAATCATTAAAAAAGAAATTGAAAATGTCTTTTCGATTTATCTACAAAATATAAACAAGCAAGAATCTAAAGTTTTCATTGGGTAAACAAAAATTGTTGCTTGAACATTGATAAGGATTATATCGATTTCTATTTTATCTTTAACCTCTTTTGATGAAGAAGATAAAACTCTTTTCTTTTTAGATCAAAACAAGATGTTCGAAATCCCTTACAAGAAAAGGGCGTTTTTAAAAAAAGTCCCAAATATTTGGGACTTTTGAAGGTATAGAGAATGTTATTCAATACCATCGAAACAATATGTGCAAAGTTTGCATTTTGGCAAGCCGATTGATTTTACCAAGTCGTCAAGACGATGGTAACGCAGGCTTGTAAAGTTGGAACGTTGACGAATTGCTTCAAGCATATTGGCATAGCGTTCGCTATCTGGGTTTGTGTATTCAGCCAATACTTCTGCAGAAGGTTCGCCACCTTCTAATTCTTGAATGACACGACGAGTGATTAAATCTAACTCAGATGAAGAGCGGGAGAAGTTCAAATATTTGCAGCCGTATACAATAGGTGGACATGCAGGACGAACATGGACTTCCTTAGCTCCAGAATCGTAAAGGAATTTTGTTGTTTTACCAAGCTGTGTACCACGAACGATTGAGTCATCGATTAATAACAAGCGACGATCTTCAATCATTTCATGAACTGGGATCAGCTTCATTGAAGCAATACGATTACGCTGTTTTTGGCTAGTTGGCATGAATGAACGAGGCCAAGTTGGTGTGTATTTAATAAATGGACGTGCATAAGGTAAATGAGTCTCATTTGCGTAACCAATCGCATGGGCGATACCTGAATCTGGAACCCCAGCAACGCAATCTACGTGATCTTTTAAAAGGTTATCGCGTTGTGCTAATAACTTACCGCAGTTGTTACGCATCAATTCAACGTTAACGCCTTCGTAAGTCGATGTTGGGTATCCATAGTAAACCCAAAGGAAAGAACAGATTTTCATCTCTTCTGTAGCCGGTTTTAAAACCGTAACCGCATCGCTAGTCAGCTCAACAATTTCGGAAGGACCTAATTCCTTGTAGTTTTTATAACCTAAGTTGATAAAAGAATGGCTTTCGAATGCACAACAATAACCAGATCCATCCATTTTTTCACCAACGACAATAGGCGTACGTCCATATTTGTCTCGTGCTGCAATAACGCTGTGTTCAGTTAACAATAAAATAGAGAGCGACCCATCAATCAAGGACTGTAAATATTCAATCCCTTCAACAATGGAATCTTTTAAACAAATAATCGCAGCAGCAACTTCTGTTGGATTAATTTCACCTGTTGTCATTTCATAGAAATAGTTCATTCCATTTTGGAAACAAAGGTGTTCAAGTTCTTTTAAGTTGTTAATACGACCAACTGTAGTGATCGCAAAAGAACCAAATTTGCTACGAACTAATAAAGGTTGTGCTTCGTAGTCAGAAATACAGCCGATACCTAAATTACCGGAAAATTGGTCTAATTCACCATCGAATTTTGTACGGAATGGGGAGTTAGTAATATCGTGAATAGAACGGGAAAAACCGTTTTCACCATGTGTACAAAGACCTGCACGGCGTGTTCCTAAATGTGAATGGTAGTCAGTACCGAAAAACAAATCTAAGACACAATCTTCTTTTAAAGCAGCTCCAAAAAATCCACTCATGATCATTTCCTCCTGCTCGAATGAAAAAGAAATGGATCGTGAACAATCCACTTCTAAAAAGTATTTTAACAAAAATCGAATTCGTAACAGGGGGGAAGTGAGCGAGCTTAAACAATTTCCTTTCATTTTGTACTGAAAAGTGAAATTGATCAGCATTCTGCTCAAAAAATAGAAGAATTATGCCAGGAATTGACTCGGATCAGATAATTTATAGAGAGAAATCAGACAGATTGAATAAAAAACGCTCTTTTTTCACGAATGTTTACTCAATATTAAGAATTTGTTACAAAAATCTAACGTAAGTGTTGGGTATCATGTAATCAAAGGGAGGAAAATACATGAAATGTCCAAAATGTAATTACGATAATCCATCGGGAATTCGCTATTGTCTAAGATGTAATTCATCACTAATCCCCCCTATCCCTCAAGAAACAAAACCACAACAAGTTCAAAAAGCAGATCAAAAATTATTTCCAGTCGTTATTGTGATTATTGTCATTGTCGTGATGATGGCGATCGTTGCTCTTTCTGTTATGAGTATTTTTATTGGCCATATGCAAACGAGTCGCGTTATGCAAGAAATGGTGACTTCATACAGTGAAGAAACATCAGAGTTTGCCGATTTATCCGAACGCTTGTTATATATTCCCGGAACGGATTTGGTCATTGAATTTCCAGAGTATGTGGATTATGTCTACGATTATTCAGAAGATACAGATCAGTTATTATTTGAAATTAAAACGGAAGACAATTTAACGATCACATTTACTTCTTCGCCAATTGATGCTGGATCCTATACGAAGAGTGAAACGCAATCCAGTTTACAAAAAAATGGCTTGTACTATTCGATTGAAGGTTCAGAAAATGAGTATTACTATATTCTTCCTTCAAAACATGGAACGGTATATGGAACAATTATTGATTCATATTCCAACCACTTAGTGAATATTACAGTCGTCGATAATGCATATGTCGAAAATGAATTGCCGGATGAATATTCAGAGACTGAAGGAATTACGGATTCTCTAGAAGATTCACAACAATCGATGATCAATGAAAGTGATCAAGAAGATACGACAAGTGAAGAACAAAGCAATTCTTCGTATGAACAAGACCAACACGTGAACGATCGTTGTCTGTTCGCTCTTGAAGAAATTATGGAATCTACAAATATTGGATAAAATAGAAATATAACGATGTAAAAGACAGATCACTCATCTTTGTGCAATCTGTCTTTTTATTTTTGTCTGGACGTTTGAGGTGTGAATTTTGAATTGGGCAGGACAAGTTCAAAACGATTGCGCAAATTGACTGCGTAAATTGCTAGAATTTCGTAATATCAAAATTGAACCAGACATAATCGATAGAAAGGATGAATGAATATGAATTGGGCAGATCAAGATCAAAACGATAAGTGGTCAAATAAACCTATGTATCAAGGAAAAAACGTAGTGATTGAGGGGGATGTTCGATTTGGTAGGGACACATCCGTTTGGCATAATGCGGTAGTTCGAACAGAAAGCGAACCAATTACGATTGGCCATGCAACAAATATTCAAGATGGATGTATTCTGCATACGGATGCGAATTATCCAATTCATATTGGCCAACATGTTACGATTGGTCATGGCGCAATTATCCATGGAGCAATGATTGAAGACGATTGTTTAATTGGAATGGGGGCAATTGTATTAAATGGAGCCCATTTACAAAAAGGTTGTTTAGTCGGTGCGGGAACGCTAATTCCCGAACATAAAACAATTGAAGCGGGTTCATTAGTCGTGGGTGTACCCGGAAAAGTGATTCGCAAACTGAGTCCACAAGATATTGAACAACAGCGCCAAAACGCTTTTCATTACGTATGTGAAGCCAAGAAAAAGCAGCTTTAGATCAAAAATGAAACAATCATTGTGATAAATGAGCAAACCGAGAGGAATTGATGTATATTGATTCGGTTTTGCTATAATGGATTGGATTGGCAAGGACGCCAGGAGGAAACAGCTATGCTTGAAATTAGAAATGCAAAATTGAGTGATTTAGAGAAAATTGCGAAATTAGAATCTCTTTGTTTTAGTCCAGCTGAGGCAGCAGATCGAGAAAGTTTAAAACAAAGATTAGAAGTTTATCCAAACCATTTCTGGTTGCTCTGGCGAGATGGCGAACTAGTCAGCATGGTCAATGGAATGGTCAGCAACGAAATAGAATTGTTAGATGCTTTCTATACAGATGCGACATTGCATGATGAAAGTGGGGATTGGCAGATGCTTTTTGGCGTTGAAACAGATCCACAATTCAGACAAAGAGGCTATGCTTCAATTTTGATGAAAGAAGCAATCAAAGATTGCGTTAATGATTCTCGAAAAGGCATTATTTTAAACTGCAAAGACCAATACATTCCTTTCTATGAAAAATTAGGATTTACAAATCGTGGTGTCGCAAAATCTGTACACGGCGGTGAAAAATGGAACATCATGGAATTGAATTTGGAAGATGAAATTTAATTCAAAAATAAAAATATGATTTTGAAGGGGCGATGAAATCAGCTTTGTTGCCCCTTTTTGTTTTGTGGAAGATACAATTTAGCAATATGAATATTCATTGATATAAAAATGTAAGCCAAAACATAAAAAATAACCATACAGTCGGGCTCTACCACTCCTGATGTAACCGAGTGAATTTGATCACTCGGTCTTTTTTCTCTTGCTATACTGAAATTAGCGGAAGAGATCGTTGCTTTTTTGAGATTTGATCTCGCAAAAAAAATTGATAGAAGATCTTCTGTATGCACCACTGACTGTTTCGAAACAGAACGAATAATTCGCCCTGCTCGAGAACGTAGAAAAAAATATTAATTCGCAGAAGATCGGCCGCTTTTCTATTTTTGGAGGTAATTATGGAAAGACTATATGCGGTTTGTTGTGGTATCGATGTTCACAAAAAGATTTTGGTTGCTTGTTTGAGAACGAAACAATCTACTGAAATTCGTTCTTTTGGTGCATCAACTCAAGATCTTCTTGATCTTGTGGATTGGTTAACAGCCAATCAATGCGAAGCTGTAGCGATGGAAAGTACAGCTTCATATTGGAAGCCTGTTTTTAATATTCTTGAAGGCTATGATTTAAACCCAATGGTTGTCAATGCTCAACACATGAAACAAGTTCCTGGACGAAAAACAGATGTAAAAGATGCTGAATGGATTTCTGATCTGTTAATGAATGGACTTCTTAAACCGAGTTTTATTCCAAATAGACGTCAAAGAGAACTTCGCGAACTATGTAGATACAGAAAATCATTGATCGTTGATTTAGGTGCTGAAAAGAATCGACTTCAGAAAATGTTAGAAGGAGCGAATATCAAACTATCTGGGACAATATCCGATATTAATGGTAAGAGTGGAAAAGCTCTTCTTGACTATATTGTTTCTGGCGAAATTTTTGACGACGAAGCTTATGAACGACTTCTTGCAGAAAAGTTGATTTCCAAACGATTAAAAGCACCTAAAAAACAATTGATCAAAGATATGCAAGGTTGTATCAGCCCAATTCAGGCAAAGATGATCAAAGTGATTCGAACTCATATTTCAGAACTTGAAGCGCACATCAAAGAACTGAATGACGACATTTCAAATCATCTAAACGAAGAAGAAGAAAACGCAGTTGAATTAATCAAAGACATCCCTGGTATTTCAGATACGAGTGCACAAACGATCGTTTCAATCATTGGAACAGATATGTCGCGCTTTCCAACAAGCGGAGCTTTGTGTTCATGGGGTGGACTATGTCCTGGAAATCATGAAAGCGCTGGGAAACGAAAGAATGGAAGAACAAACAAGGGAAATAAACTCTTAAGAAGTACTTTAGTTGTCTGTGCTCACTCAGCTGTGTTGAAAAAAGATTCTTACTTTGGAGAAATGTATAAACGGATTGCCTCACATAGAGGAAGGAAAAGAGCTATTGTTGCAGTTGCACACGCAATATTACAAATCATTTGGCAACTACTCAAAAAGAATGAGAGATATGAAGATTTAGGCTCAGATTACTTTGAAAAGAAAAATCACAAAAATAAGTTAGTATCAACTTTAAAGAAGCTTGAAAATTTTGGAATAACTCTCATGCCAGAACAACTGGCACAAGTAGCCTTCTAGAATTTTACTATTTTATTTTTTCAAAAACGTCAGGGATTTTGTGCGCTTTTTTCTAAAACGTTCGATTTGGTTACAGAAAAAAAAAAGAAAATGTTTATATATACAAAGATCAAAAAAAGTACATCATTTTGGATGATCTCAAAAACAAGAAAGATGAAAACCAAAGATAACCAGCTATATTTGTTAAATATACGATACTTTTACGGTTTGAGCACCCTTTTTGTTATGATGTTTGAATGTTATAATTCTTTTTCAAGGGAAAAGTAAATTATGCAATATTATCAAATACTCAAACAAAGACGACTGGATTTGAACTTATCGATCCAAGATATTTCTACGCAAACAAGACTTCGACCTGAATATATCCGTGCCATCGAAGAACACAATCTTGATATTTTCTCCGATGACTTTTCATATGTTCGCTATTTCATTCATGGCTATTGCGATGCAATTGGTGTGAATTGGGAATATATTAAGGACGCTGTAGATGCAGATGTGATGGCTTATGCATCAGCGCGCGATCAGGCTTTACAACAAGCTCAGGTTAAGATGATTCAATCGATGCCATCGGCCAAACCATCGAAACAAGCATCACGAGCTTCTAAAAAACGTCGCAACCAGACCAATATGAAAAGTAGCGCATCCAAACTTTCGCGTTACATGAGTTGGGGAAATCAAAACAAGCTTTCTCGTTTGATTTTGGTGAGTGCAGTTTGCTTGATTACGTTGTTTGCGATTATTGGTTATGTCTCGCGCAGTCGTGCGAATGCTTCATTAGAAGCAGAACGCTTGGCTAGAGAACAAGAGTTGAAAAACCAAGAAGAAACAACCCAACGTTTAGCGGAAGATCTCCAAAATCGAAAACGAGGAGAAAGTGCAAACAACCAACAAGGAGCGCTAGGATTAACGGCTTTAGGAAATAGTCGTTATCGTCTAAGCGGATTCTTGCCAACAACGACAACTGTGCCAATTGTAATTACACCAAATGGACAACAAAGCGTCACCATTTATTGGAATGATAATCCAGCTTATTCTGCAACTTCTGATCAATTGATTTCTTATGATCTGAAAGCAGAAGGGGACGGCGTATTACAAGTCACTATTTCTGGTTCAACGAAAACACCAGCGATGAGCATTGGTGGATATATGATTCCGGAAAACTGTCTGACCATCAATTCAACTGGAATGTTAACGATTCAATTTGAAGTGGTTCATGATGGAATTCCTGCGACACAAGGTGAATCACAATCTGTTAGTCAAGAACAACCGACTAGCGAATATGAGTCACAATATGAAGAACCAGTTGAAGAACCGGTAAACGACCCTTCATACTACGAAGATCCAAGTTATGTAGATCCAACATATCAAGACCCCGCATATACAGATCCGACATACGAAGAGCCGCTTTATGAAGAACCGATTTATGGTGGATCAGATGGCTTAACAACTGATGGACAGGATTATTATCCAATTGATGCAAATGGCAATCCGATTTTGCCTGAAGCGGGTTATTAATGGGGGATGAACAAATGAAAAAATGAATTTACCAAATAAGCTCACCGTATTACGTATGGTGATGGTTCCTATTTTATGGGCTGTTTATTTATGTATTCCTGCAGATGCAGGAATCGTATCGCAAGAAGCAAACTTAGGATTACGCAACATTTTAGTTTTAATTCTCTTTACCGTTGCTTCCTTGACAGATATGTTAGATGGCCAAATCGCACGAAAAAGAAATCTGATTACCTCTTTCGGAAAATTTTTGGATCCAATTGCCGACAAAATGTTAGTCAATACAACGTTGATTTTATTGTGCTTTAACCATGAAGCATCTATTATTCCTGTATTAATTATGATTGCTCGTGACTTAATTGTGGATGGATTGCGTTTATCTGCAGCAAGTCAGGGTGAAGTTGTTTCTGCAGGTTTTTCTGGAAAACTTAAAACTGTTTTACAGATGGTCGCAATCATCATGTTGTTACTTCATAACTGGCCATTTGTTTATTTGAATTTGCCAATTAGTGAAATTGCACTTTGGGCAGCAGCTTGCGTCAGTGTATATTCCGGTTGGGTTTATTTCGATAAACTTAAAGATTACGTTTTAGAAACAATGTAAAATATAAAGAAAGTAAATAAGCCATTTGAATATCGATCTTTTCATCGAATTCGAATGGCTTTTCTTTGAGTGAAAGAATGAAGAAAGAGATTAGAACAGATGATGAATAAAGAAGTTGAATACAATATTGATTTTGATCAAGCACAAAATCTCATTGAACTTGCCAAGAAAAAACAAGTCACCATTTCTAGCTGCGAGAGTTTTACTGCAGGATTATTTAGCGCAACGCTCGCTTCAATACCAGGCGCTTCTTGGGTATTAAAGGGAGGATTTGTGACTTATTTTACGGAAATGAAAACGATATTAGCACATGTGGACTTGGATTTAATCCAACAAAAAGGTGTGGTTTCAAAAGAATGCGCAATGGCGATGGCTAGCCAAACAAGAAAGCTGACAAACAGTGATTATAGTGTGTCGTTTACCGGAAATGCCGGACCATCCTCTATGGAAGGAAAGCCGGCAGGATTATTTTATTGTGCCATCGCGACAAAAGAACAAACAAAATTTTTTGAATATCAAGTCGATCTTGAGCGCAATCATTTACGCGGCTATGCCGTAAATCAAATGATTCAAGAATTGATTCACGATTTAGAACATGCGAAATAGTGAATAGTTCATGCACAAAATATGCACATCTAAAATGTGAAAATGCGTATTTTGTAAAAAAATAGATAGACAAAAGGTTTGCTTTCGGTCAATAATTAAGCATCAGAAATGAAATGCGAAAAAATAAAAAATATATTTATTTATTTTTAAGTGACAATAATAATGTCAGAAATACATTTATCGTAAAGACAAGCAGTAATTAGGGGGTAATCAATATGGCAACAAAGAAAGTTGAGAAAGTAAAATCTAAAGACGAGCTTTTAGCAGGCGTTATTAAAGATATTGAAAAAGAATATGGTAAAGGGTCAATCATGAAACTTGGGGATCGTGCAGCAGTTGATGTTGAACCGATCCCATCTGGCTCCTTACTTTTAGATAAAGCACTCGGGATTGGTGGATATCCTAAAGGAAGAATTATCGAGATTTATGGACCTGAATCTTCTGGTAAAACAACATTAGCATTACATGCAATTGCAGAAGTTCAAAAACGTGGTGGCCGTGCTGCATTTATTGACGCAGAAAACGCAATTGATCCAGTATATGCGAAACACTTAGGAGTAAATATCGATGAATTAATTTTGTCCCAGCCAGATTCTGGAGAACAGGCATTAAACATCATGTTGATGTTAATTGAAAGTGGTGCAGTGGATTTAGTTGTTGTTGACTCCGTTGCCGCATTAGTTCCACAAGCTGAATTGGATGGCGAAATGGGCGAAATGCAAGTCGGGGCACAGGCACGTATGATGTCTAAAGCGATGCGTAAACTTTCCGGGATGATGAATCAAAACGATTGTACAGCGATTTTCATCAACCAATTACGTTTGAAAGTCGGTGTGATGTATGGAAACCCAGAAACTACACCAGGTGGCTATGCATTAAAATTCTATTCTTCTGTACGTATCGAAATCCGTAAATCTGAAGTGATTAAAAATGGAACAGAAATTGTCGGAAACAAAGTAAACGTTAAAATCGTGAAGAATAAAGTTGCAGCCCCATTCCGCAAATGTACTTTGGAAATCACTTATGGACAAGGATTGTCTGCTCTTTCTGAATTGATCGATTTAGCTGTAGATTATGATGTCATCAAGAAATCTGGATCCTGGTATTCTTATCAAGGAGATAAGATTGGTCAAGGTAAAGAAGCATCTAAAGAATATTTGAAAAATAACGAAGCTTTACGTAGTGAAATCGAACAAAAAGTTCAAGCATTAATTCGTAGCTCGAATTTGAGTGATGATATTGATCACGACGATATTCAAAATCAAGAAGAATTAGCATTAAATGATGCGATTGAAGAAGATTTCGATAATATCGATCTGGAAACAGGAGAAATCTTAGACGATTAATCCCTATTGATCTCATAACTTAAATGTTCAATCTACAATTTTGTAAATCTATGTAAGCCATACGATATGATTCGTGTGGCTTTTTTTGAGGTTTAAACAAATGCGATGTATGAAATGAAAATCATCTTTTGTACAGGTTATAGGATGATCAAGAACGATAAAAATAGCGGTATCATTTTTGTTAGAGAACTTTTTTATAGAAAAGTACCTAGAATTTTATGGTTTTAAGCGTTTCATGAACTTGAATGATTATAATAATAAAAATATTCAAATTTTTTGAGAAAGCAGATGTGTAATTCTGCTTGATGAAGGGATAAAAAACATGAAAGATGGAAGAAATTTATCTTTGGTCATGGATTTTTATGAACTGACGATGAGCCAGGTCTATTTCAATGATCACAAAGAAGAGGAAGTTGTATTCGACTTGTTTTATCGTCGAAACCCCGATAATGGCGGATTTGCGATTTTTGCGGGATTAAATCAGGTTGTTGAATATATTCAAGATTTATCGTTTACTCACGAACAAATCGAATATTTAAGAAGTTTAAATCGATTTACAGATGAATTCCTTGAATATTTATCGAATGTCCGTTTCACTGGAGATATTTGGGCAATTCCAGAAGGAACACCCGTTTTCCCTTATGAACCATTGATTAAAGTCAGAGCACCTTTGATCGAGGCCCAATTAGTTGAAACAGCATTATTACTTGCGATCAACCACCAAACTTTAATTGCGACAAAAGCGAGACGAATTGTGCAAGCCGCAAAAGGAAAAGCAGTCATGGAATTTGGTGCACGTCGTGCGCATAACTTTGACTCTGCTATTCAAGGGGCACGAGCTGCTTATATTGCAGGTGTAGCAGGAACTGCAACAACGGAAGCAGGGATGCAGTCATCTATTCCCGTATTAGGAACAATGGCGCATTCATTTGTTCAAAGTTTCCCAACAGAATATGAGGCGTTCTTAGAATATGCAAAAACATATCCAAATTCTTGTACTGTCTTAATTGATACATACAACACATTGAAATCCGGATTAGAAAATGCGATTCGTGTGGCTAAAGAATATCTCGAACCAAATGGGTATCGCTTAAAAGGGGTTCGTATTGACTCGGGTGATATGGCCTACTTATCGAAAAAAATTCGTCATCGTTTAGATCAAGAAGGGATGCAAGATTGCTCCATTGTTGTATCGAACTCTTTAGACGAATACTTAATCGAATCTTTAGTTGACCGCCAGGGCGCTAAAATCGATTCTTATGGTGTCGGAGAAAATATGATCGTTTCTAAAAATGCCCCTGTTTTTGGCGGTGTATATAAACTGGCAGCTTTAGAAGAAAACGGTGTTATGGTTCCGAAAATTAAAATTTCGGAAAATGAAGAAAAGATCACCAATCCAGGCGATAAAAGACTGTATCGAATTTATAATAATGAAGATGGCAAAGCAATTGCGGATTTAATCGCATTAAGTGAAGAAGAAATTCGTGAAGATCAGGATTTGACGATTTACCATCCAATGAGTAAATGGAAATCTAAAACACTTGAAGCAGGAACATTTGAAATACGTGAACTTTTAGTCCCAATTTTCGAAAAAGGAAAATTGGTTTACAACATGCCATCCTTAGTGGGGGTTCGTGACTACTGTGCTCGTGAATTAGAAACACTTTGGGATGAAATTAAACGTTTTACTAACCCACAAGAGTACTACGTGGATTTAACGGAAAAATTACTCGATTTAAAAATTTCGATGATCCAAGAAAAACGCTAATGTTGATTCAATAGAAAAAGCCAAACAAAAGGAGATTTCCTTCGGTTTGGCTTTTTTGATGGATTGAGAATGAAAATGACGATCGAATTAATGATCATCCTCATTATCGATGTCATCATCTTGATAAATTTGTGGCTTGATTTCATGACGGAAATAGTCACGAATAAGAGAAAAAGCAAGACTTTGATAAGGACCATCATACAAGAAACGATGCTTAGCATGATGTAAGAAGACTAAGGCTTTTTCTTTGTTTGGAATTTGATTGAATATTTTGCGTGAGGATTTATATTGAACGACTTCGTCACCAGTTCCATGAAGAATGAAGATTGGACATTTGACTTTCAGTATATCGTTACGAAAGTTTTGAACCACACTGACAAAACCTTTGGTATGTTCACCACTCATTGATGGAGCGGCATTGTCGCTTTTGGGCATGATTTTATTTTTGGCAACTCGAGACACTTGGTTAAAATCAAATGGATAAAATGCTGGAGCAGCCAGTAATAAATCTTCAATGGAATAAATACTGGCTAGATGGCTAGCGATAATACCACCCATTGAAAAGCCGACAAGGTGAATGGTTCGGCGTTGTGCAATTGCTTGTTGAATTCTTGTTTCACAACGGCGCATCCATTGGGAAATATCGGTATCATCAGGATCATTTGGATTAAAGTAAGAAAATTGCCAGACCTCAAATCCTTCTTTTTCTAAATATTCAGCAAGTGGATCAAATTCATGCATCGTTTTAAATCCAAAGCCATGGATTGTAATCACAAGATCTTTTTGGGGAAGAGCTTGGCCTTTTGCATCTTTTTTGAAAAAACGTGAGAAGTTGAATTTCATGAAAAACTCCCTCTATTCATGAATCAAAATCAAAAGAGTCTATTATCGATTTTGAAATATAAGTAAATTCGCTATTTCTTATTCTAACGCAAATAAAGGAAGGAAATTCAAAATACGCTTAAAATCCTTGTAAAATCAGGAAATGAAATAGATTCGAACAAAAGAAGAAGTTTTAAGGTGGATGGATCGGTTTGAATTTGATCGATAAAAAACAAGTGGAAACTGTGAAAATTTTAGCAATTTTGCAGGATTTGAGTGCGTATTTATGTGATCTTTATGCAAAATTAAGCATCTTTATTTAGTATTAATTTTCTATCAATTTTTCGTGTATTTAACTTTGAAGACTTTTTGTGACTTGCTAAACTTGTAACGAAAATAAGAAAAAGAGTAATCAATACCGTTTTTCGACCTACGAAAAAGAGGAAGGAAGTCTGTGAAATGCCGAATAGTCCAGAAAAAATGAAGTTATTTTACCTTTGTAGTGCAGCAAGAAACTTGCGTGCAAAAATGATGCGCGCTCTCCATTATACATTGACTGGACAATATGATACGGCGATTCAATATATTCAAGATTATTATCATGAACTCAAATCGCTCCGTAGTGAATATTCTTCTTTAGCGATCGATAAACAAGACTTGTTATGTAAAGATGTCGAATCCTCATTGAAATTTAGCGAACTTGTATGTGATTCAATTATGCAGGCGAATTGTTTACATTCCAAAAATTGCTCGGCAGTAAAATTCCATATTTATAACTAAACGGCAATTTTTGAGTCTAAATTTTTCATTTTGGAAAACGAAAAAGAATAAATATTTGTTGTTTTGAATCGAAAATAGCGTGATATTGATCATTTTCCACGGCCAAAAATAAGATTAAATCGGAAAAATGGGATAAACACCAATCTGAAACGCATAGTTTTTTCTACTAAATCAGAATGATTTGACCACTAAATCGCACATGAACTGAAAAATGTGCGTTTTTTTGTACGCTTTTCTAAATTTTCTGAAAGAAAAATGTTTTATTTTCAAAAAAGGACTTGATGTTTAGAAATGAAATGATAAAGTAGAACCACAAATTGGTGATGAAAAGAAGAGTACCCAATCCAATGTGCAAAGAGAGTTTCTGGTTGGTGTGAAGAAACGACAAAAGGTTGGCGAACATGGTCTTGGAGCTGCATGATCGATAGTTAGACATGACGGGAACGCCCGTTACAGCGTTAGAGTATGAATGTACTTGATGAGGCAGTTGTTGGTGACAACACTGTAAATTTAGGTGGTAACACGGAGTTTATAGCTTTCGTCCTAAGTGATGAGAGCTTTTTTTTATTTTATTGAGCAAGGAGGCAAATGCTTTGATTCAGTTAGAGCATGTAACCAAAACATTTAAAACGAAAGACGGAGATGTCCAAGCTGTAAAAGATGTTTCAATCCATGTCAAAGAAGGAATGATTTATGGCATCATCGGATTTTCTGGAGCAGGAAAATCCACACTTGTCCGTTGCATGAATTTATTAGAAAGACCAGATGAAGGAAAAGTTATTTTCGATGGTCAAGATCTTACACAAGCAAGTCCAGTAGAACTGAGAAAATCACGCAAGAAAATTGGAATGATTTTCCAACACTTCAACTTACTTCCCGCATTAACGATTTATGAGAACATCGCACTTTCTTTACGAATGGAAAAAACACCAAAAGATGAAATCGATGCGAAAGTCATGAATTTATTAGAACTGATTGATTTAGTCGAACGAAAAGATTCTTATCCAAGTCAGTTATCTGGTGGACAAAAACAACGCGTATCGATTGCTCGAGCGTTAGTGAACGATCCAAAAGTATTGTTGTGTGATGAAGCAACTTCAGCACTTGACCCACAAACAACGCAAACAATCTTAAAGTTGATCAAACGAATCAATAAAGAAAGAGGAATCACGGTTGTCATGATTACTCACGAAATGTTTGTCGTGAAAGAAATTTGTGATCGCGTCGCCATTATGGATGCAGGTCGCGTGGTGGAAGAAGGGGACATCGTTGATATTTTCTCTCATCCACAAGAAAAGATGACAAAAGAATTTATTTCTACCGCAAGTAATGCCAACAAAATTGATGAGTTAATTGAACAACAACATCCAATTACGCAACTGAAAGAAAACGAACAACTTGTTCGTCTTCAATATGACCAAACGAATACATCGCACCCGATGATTTCTGAGATTTCTCGTAAATTTAATGTCGACTGCTCGATTATTTACGGAAATATCGAAATCCTTCAAGAATCCCCAATCGGAACATTGATCTGCGTATTAAAAGGGTCTGATGATGATATTCGCAATTCCATCGCTTGCTTTAAACAAGATGGAATTAGAGTGGAGGTGATTAAGCGTGGACACATTGACTAATTGGATCCCTAACGTCATTGAATATTCAAACTTGTTCCCACAAGCCATTGTTGACACCTTGATCATGTTGTTTGTGACGGGTGTGATATCACTATTGATCGGCTTACCTTTGGCCATTATTGTCGTTGTCACAAAACCAGAGGGGATTTGTCCAAATAAAACAATCTTCTTCATCTTAGACAAATTCATTAACTTATTTAGAGCAATTCCATTTGTGATCTTGATTCCGATGCTCTCGGATCCAACCCGTTGGATTTTCCATACGACGATTGGAATTAAGATGGCTTTTGTTCCATTAATTGTTGGAACAGTCCCATTTGTCGCAAGACAGATGGAATCGGCAATGGAAGAAATTCCAGAAGGAATTGTCGAAGCGAGCATTTCCATGGGGATGAGTCCTTGGCAAATTGTTCGCCACGTTTACTTAAAACAAAATATCCCAGGCATGATTCGCGGTATGACAATTGTGTTAATCGCAGTCATTGGTCAAATCGCCATTGTCGGTACAGTTGGTGCTGGTGGTCTGGGTGACTTGGCAATTCGCTTTGGATGGCAAAGACGTATGAACGACATTACTTATGTTGTTTTATTCTTATTGCTCGTCATTATTTCTATTATTCAAATGGTTGGTGACTGGCTTGTTAAAAAGACGACACATTAAGATGTGAACGTTGATGATCGAAAAGATCGAACTGAATTTAGATTTTAATCCTGAATATCATTTGAGGATTAAATAAAAATGAAACACTTTTGGAGGAAAACGAAAATGAAAAAATTGAACACATTGGTGGCTGCTGCAGTATTATCTGCCGGCCTTGTTGGATGCTCTAGCTCCAACAATACTGCTTCTAGTACAGCAGATTCTTCTGCAAAAGCAGATAAAACAATCACTGTTGGGGCAACAACAAGCCCACACGGTGTAATCCTTGAAAAAGCTAAAGATTTATTGGCTGAAAAAGGATACACATTAGAAGTTGTTGAATTCTCTGATTACCCAAACATCAACCCATCTACTTCTGATGGTTCCTTAGATGCAAACTATTTCCAACACTTCCCATACTTAGAAAGTTACAATGCTGACAGCAATTACACTGAAGGTGTAGATGGCTACTTAGTTTCTGCAGGTGCAATTCACTACGAACCACTTGGCATTTATTCTCAAAAACATGAAAGCGTAGATGAAATCGCTGATGGTGCGCAAATCGCAATTCCAAACGATGCAACGAACGAAGCACGTGCATTATTCTTATTAGAAGCACAAGGATGGATCACTTTAGCAGATGATGTAAATATCGCAACTGCAACAATCCATGATATCGAAGAAAATCCAAAGAACTTAGAAATCGTTGAAATTGCTGCTGACCAAGTTGCTTCTAAACTTCCAGATATCGATTTCGGTGTTTTAAACGGAAACTATGCTTTAACTTCTGAAGTAACTGAAGACCTTTTAGTAACAGAAGCAGCTGACTCTGAAGCGGCAAAAACTTACCAAAACATTATCGCTGTTCGTGAAGACAGAAAAGATGATGAAGCAATTAAAACATTAGTCGAAGTATTGAAATCCGATGAAATCAAAAAATTCATCAACGATGAATTTGGTGCTTTTGCAGTTCCTGCTGAATAGTCATCGATTAAAAATTTAAACTAACCCCGAATCTTAAAATCCTTATCGAAGACCCCGACTTTCGATAAGGATTTTTTTGGTTCTAAGTAAAACTGTGTGGGATTTGTCTTTTGGATTAAAAAAATTAATCTCTTTTTTCACAAAAGAAAAGAGATCTCTTTAAAATTGTAATAACCACAAAACAACTTAAGGAGATCTCATATGCATACTAACTGTTCTGTGACCATCAGTCAAACTATTCCTGGAGCTATTGTTTATCCTGAATCACTGACTGGATTCATCAATCAAACAACTGATCTAATCGTCAGCGATTCCGGACAACTTTTTTATCATATCTATGGTGAACAATTCATTACTCCAGAAGATTCTGTTTGTCCTTGTTGCAAAACAACTATGCATGTTCATGGTCAAATCACTCGAGTACTCAAGCATGAATCCAAGGGAAATTCAACTTGCAGAATTTTTGTGAAGGTTACTCGATTCAAATGTCCAAAATGCCATAAAACCCATGTGCAACAGATCCCTTATGAATGCCCCAATCACAGAATGACCACTGATCTTTATAAACAGATCACCTATCATCTTGAACGACATGATTTATCGCTTAAAAAGATCGCACAGATCTGTGGAGTAGATCCGCATACTGTAAAAGCGATTGATAAAGATCGTCTTTCAAAGTTCTACACGACAGAAGATGGATCTCATCGCAAACTCAAGAAACCTATCGAGTATTCGCGTTATCTAGGCATTGATGAATTTAAACTTCATAACCATCATCAATATGCCACTCACATTATCGATCTGGATACAGGACACATTCTATGGATCGCTTTTGGAAAGAAAAAACAGATTGTATATGATTTTATCAACCATGTAGGATACAACTGGATGCGTCACGTTAAAGCAGTGAGCTGTGATATGAATGCCTATTTCTACTCGGCATTCCATGAAAAGTGTCCATGGATCCAGGTTGTGTATGATCGTTTTCATTTGATCAAAAACTTTAATGACAAGGTCATTTCTATGGTCAGAAAAGACGAGCAGCGCCGCTTAATCGAAGAAGGTAATGTCGGGAAAGCTCGTTCATTAAAACAAACCCGATATATTCTTCTATCCTCTCCAGAAACACTTGAAAGGAAGGATGCGCTAGCGAGTCAAGGAACTCTTCTTGATTCTGGTCATGTCCTATTTCGAAAAGAACCCAAAATTCGCAAAGGCGGGTTAATGAAGAAATATAAACAACTATTGAAAGAGAACGAGCTGTTTTTCGCCATAGATCTCATTAAAGAAGAACTAAAAGAGGCCTATGCGACAAGTGACGAAAATACAATGGCAAATCATCTTACGCATATTGTAGAAATCTGCAATGCGACAAAGAATGAACATTTTCAATGGTTCTCTAACTTAATCCTCAAACACTGGAATGGATTGATTAGTCATGCGATTCTACACTTGTCTAATGGCAAAATAGAAGGGATCAATAATAGAATCAAAACGGTTCGAAGAATGTCTTATGGTTTTCGAGATGACGAATATTTCTTCTTGAAATTAATTGACATGAGTCGTTATCGATCAGCTTGATTTATAGATAATCCCACACGATTTTCCATAGAGCCATTTTTTTTAGAAAAAGAAAACCTCGATCTTGTATCGAGGCTTTTGTCAATTATTCAGTTTAGTCGCGTTGGGGATCAAAGCTTGTCCAACGGCCAAAGGATCCGCAAGGTAAATAAGAATTGCCTTTAGTGATCGGTAAAAGTGTTTCTCCTACTTCAACAAAGCCTTTATGCTTACGGGCAACAGTACGTTCTAATGTTTGACGTAAAGTAGTCAATGGGAAACCAGTTGTATATAAATTGACTAAGAAAAACAAAGATTGATCAGATAATAATTCACTTGCTTCAACGAGAAGGTCATAAATATTATCTTCTAGTTTCCAAACTTCGCCATTCGGACCACGACCATAAGAAGGTGGGTCCATAATAATGCCATCATAGGTACGGCCACGGCGTTTTTCACGAGCCAAAAATTTCATCACATCATCGACTAAAAAGCGAATCTTTTTGTTTTGAAGATGATTGAGTTCCATGTTTTCTTTTGCCCAAGCGTTAATGCCTTTTGACGCATCGAGATGCACGACTTCATCCGCTCCAGCTTTTGCAGCAGCCATTGTCGCTCCACCAGTATAGGCAAAAAGATTTAAGATACGAATTTGGCGATTTGGATTTTCTTTTTTAGCATTTTGAATTGTATTCATAATGAAATCCCAGTTTGCAGCTTGTTCAGGGAATAATCCAGTATGCTTAAATCCAGTTGGCGAAATTTTAAAACGCAAATCTTTATAGGAGATCGTCCAATAGTCTTTGATTTTCGTTTTGAATTCCCATTGTCCGCCACCTTTATTTGAACGATGATAAATCGCATGTGCCAATTTCCAATTGGATTCATCATCAATTGGCCAAAGTGCTACGGGATCAGGACGACGCAAAATAATATCGTTCCAACGTTCTAACTTTTCTTTACCCCCAGCATCGAGTACTTCATAATCTTTCCAATCGGATGCAACTTGATTCATAACTTCACCTCTATTTGTTGTTTATTGATTCTATGAATTATAGCATGTGTAAACAACTGTTTTGATTCTACTAGAGAACATTTGATTTTCAAACAATTGGAAAAGAAAATAGGAAATGCGCTATTCTATTAGATGGATCGAATACAGATGAAAATAAAACTCTCATAAAAACAGAAAGGGTTGATAATATGTTTGTTCAATTAATATGTAAAGATCGCAATCCGGATCAGATGGATGAGATTTATCAAACATTAGGCGCATTGTCGCAAAGAGAAGGCGTCCAAATCGAAGATCGTGGTCATGCGGTTGAAATTCTCGTTTGCCCACAAGGAAAAATCGTCGCTCAAGAAGACGAAAAAGATTTGATCTTAGCTGCGAATACCCGTCATGGTGGACCGGGCTTCCATGCTTTTGTGGTTGACTTTTTTGAAGATTTACAAGAAGAAGTAGAAGGCGAATACGAGTTTTTTGATGATACGGAGTACAACAAAGATGAAGACTTTGATCGCCTCATTACCAAATATGAAGAAGAACTCGAATATGTTCGAAAACTGATTTTAGATCGACCAGGATTTAGTGAAAAAAACTATATGTTCGATGAAACGTATTACTTGCCACAAGCACAACAAGGCAAAATTAATACGGCAACCGGCGTGATGGATTTAACGGATTTCCAAACGACAAATATTAAACATTTAATGGATCGTTTCTATGTTTGGAATGATTGGGATCGTGATGGCCAGTTCTATTTAAATAGTGCACTGACTTTAATTGCGAAAGATTATTATGGAAAGTATTCGCATATGGATGAAGTCAGCGCCAAAGTCGCAGAGACAATTGCGGAGGATATCGAAGCCGCTTATCGTTTAAATCCGCTTTTACCTTTACCTTTAAATACGTATCAGGAAATTTGTGAACTTCTTCATCGCGAAAGCAAGTTAAAAGGGGCGATCGCAATGGACGAAGAAATCGTTCCTTATCGCAACAAAGATGTGCATCATATTTTTGAAGATGCCCGAATTGTTGCATTAGGAAGTGCACAAAGAAACTACGATCCAATTTGTCAATCGCTGTTCTTAAGTGCGCCTTATCAAGATGAAGGGGAGTGGAGTTGGCTCATTCAAGCTTCTTTACAACCAGATATTTTGACCAATGTCGATGAGCTATTAGAAAGAGAACCAATTGTCCGAGATGATCAAACGATCGTTTGGATGGATGAATATTTTGAAGAGGGTATTGATTATATCGATGCTATTATTCGTGAAGATGAACGTTATCTGTACATTCATTCATTAGCACAAGACTTAGCGCAAATGGACTATTTGCGCCAATGCATTTTACAATCGGGCTTTTACCACGCTTAATGATTTTGACCACCCAACGAGTCTTGGGTGGTTTTTTTAAATGAAAGCGGATGAAGGTTGGTGTGTAACGGATGTTCAAAAGGAATTCCATCGCAAAAAAATTGCTTTGTGTTAAGATGACAAGAGCCAAAAAATATTCGCCCAAACAGGTGAATAAATTGAATATTGAATACGATTTTCATATTGAAAATAAGAAAGGATAAACCGATGGAACCATTATTAAATTCTTTGAATCAATCGCAAAAAGAAGCCGCGACATGTGTTGACCAACATGTACGGATTGTTGCGGGTGCGGGAAGTGGAAAAACGCGTGTGTTAATGGCACGAATCGAATACTTGATTAACGAGTTAGGTGTTTATCCAAGCAAAATTATGGCGATTACCTTTACCAATAAAGCGACGTGGGAAATGAAAAATCGTCTGACAAAACAAATGGGCGAAATGGATGCTGCAAGAGTACGGATTTCAACGATTCACTCATTATGCGTCCGCATTTTGCGTGAAGATGCTTCAGCGGCAGGCTTTCCTCGCAATTTTGAAATTTTAGATACCGATGATCAAAAATCATTGTTGCGCAGAATTTATAAAGAAAATGAAATTAACTTAAAAGATCATCCTCTCGCTTTAGCAATGGAGGAAATTTCCAATATTCGCAAGCAAGAAGCGGCGCGCCGCTTACCAAAATACAAAGACGATATTCTCGACATTCCCGAGCAAGAAATGGATTCGCAAGTTGTTTTTGCGGCAAAAGAATATTTACGACGTTTAGATGAAATGCGTGCGATGGACTTTGACGATTTGCTGTTGCAGGCGCATAAACTTTTAGCAGAACATGAACAAGTACGAACGAAATGGCAAAACCGCCTCGACTACATTCATGTCGATGAGTTTCAAGACGTTGACCCCATTCAATATGACATCATCCGTCTTATCACACGTGATGATGCAATACTAACGGTAGTCGGAGATCCGGACCAGACGATTTATTCTTGGCGTGGGGCTTCGATTAACATCATTATGAATTTTGAAAAAGACTTCCCCAATACCAAGACAGTCATTCTCGATCAGAACTACCGCTCTTTGCAGCCAATTCTTGAAGCGAGCAACGCATTAATCGCAAATAATCGCAATCGTATTGAGAAAAGTCTATTTAGTGATAAAGAAAGTACAACTTTACTTGATTTTTTTGCCGCAGACGATTTAGAATCTGAAGCTTGGAAAGTCATTGAAACATTACGCAAAGATCGTGGACAATCGAAGCGCAAATGGGAAGACTATATGATTCTCTATCGCTCGAACTACTTGTCACGCTCTTTTGAAAAAGTATTACGTTTGAATCGCATTCCTTATCGTTTAATTGGCGGTGTCCGCTTTTTTGAGCGAAAAGAAGTAAAAGATATTTTGGCTTATATCAAGCTTTTAACGCAGCCTGATCCAACAGATCCTAAACAACTCGCTTTAGATATTCCTTTAGAGCGAATTATTAATGAACCCAAACGCGGCATTGGCAATAAAATGATCCATGATTTGGAATTATTAGCTAAAGAGCGGGATTGCAACGTATTATCCGTGTTGAAAGATGCAAGTTCGCTGACGAAAGCACAAGCAAAAAAAGCAACTCAATTTGTCGAGATGATCGAAAGTCTACAAACAAAATTTAACCATTATGTTGAACAAGGCGAAGTCGATCAAATTATCGATGATATTTTAGACGATACCGGTTATCGTCTAATGTTAAATGCCTTAGGTCAAGAAGGAAAAGATCGTTTGGATAACATTAAAGAGCTCCAAAACGATTTGCATGAAGCGATTAGCGATACCCAAGATTTTACGATCGAAGAGTATTTACAAAATATCTCGTTATTAAGTGATTCAAATAAAGAAAACCAAGCGAATGGTGTAACTTTAATGACTGTCCATGCCGCAAAAGGAACAGAAGCACCTGTTGTTTTTATTGTTGGTGTCAATGAAGGAGTTTTCCCCGCATTGCGATCAATTGAAACAAGAGGATCATCGGCATTAGAAGAAGAGCGCCGCTTGATGTATGTGGCCATGACACGTGCGCAAGAAAAGCTCTATATTAGCTGGAACAGCGGTTATTCTTTTCAAATGGGCGAGTTCTCAAAACCTTCGCGTTTTGTGGTGGAAATTCCGGAAAAATGGATCGAGCGAAAACCTGAGCCTTCATCAACGCTTTTACAAAGCGATGATCTACGTAAAGTTAGAGCACCTAAAAAAGATGATCTTGTTTTAACGAGTGCATCAGGCAAAACGCTCGGTGTGATTCATGGTGGCAAAAATAACAACCGGGCGCAGACTTTAAATAGTCGCCGCATAGCACCAACGAAAACAAAAGACAAAATCAAAGCTGGTGACTTCGTTGAACATCCAAAATTTGGTGTAGGGACTGTATTAGATGTCACACCAACAGCTTTGACGATTGAATTTTCGCAGGGTTATGGCCAAAAGCGGATTGCCCCTGGCTTTGTGAAGAAAAAGGTGATGGAATGAATCAAAAATCAAAAAATATTTTGAAAGCCATAAATATCGATATCACAAAAACACAATTTTTTGGTGAAACACTCATCTATATGGGAATTGGTTTAATCATCGGTATCATTGTTGCTTTCTTTGAATTTATTTTCGCAAAAGGGATCGAAATTGTGACCAACCTTCGACTCAGTCATGGTGGAACATTATGGCTTTTGGCTTTACCGATCTTTGGCTTATTGATCGTTTATGTATTTGATCACTTTGGCGGAAAGTCCAAACAAGGCATGGCATTGGCGTTTAAAATTGAACGTGGTGAAGAAACATCAATTCCAAAGCGCACTCTTTCATTAATGGCACTAGCAACTTGGTTATCTCATTTAGCTGGTGCGAGTGTGGGAAAAGAAGGCGTGGGTATGCAAATTGGTGCGACAGTCTCCAATACGCTAACGCGGAAACTGCCAGTATTAAAAAATCGTAAAACGATTTTTGTGCTCACAGGGATGGCTGCTGGATTTGCGGGATTGTTTGGAACGCCATTTACGGCAATTTTCTTTGCGATGGAAATTTTCGTCAGTGGTGTGATTGAATTTAAAGCGTTAGCACCAGTGGTTATGGCATCAATTTCCGCCGCAAAAGTAACGGCTTTATTAGGTTTACATGCGGAGTCTTTTACTCTTGGCTTAGATTTGCAATTTGAATTATTCACTTATGGTTGGAAGCTCGTATTATTGGGGATCATTTTTGGTTTTGTTGGCGCACTATTTGCGCGGACGATGCATTTTGCCCATCATTTCTTTGAAAAAGTGTTCCCAAATGACTATGTCCGTATTCTAGTAGGCGCAATTGGTGTAGGACTATTATTGTGGTTATTATGGGATGGACGTTATAGTGGATCGGGCGCAAGCTTAATTGAAGCGGTATTCCATGGTGAAACAATATATGCTTGGGATTTCATCTTGAAATTCATTTTGACAGCTTTATGTTTATCGATCGGATTTATCGGTGGTGAGGTTATGCCTCTCTTTACGATCGGAGCAACATTAGGTGCAGTCATTGCGCCATTCTTCGGTTTACCGGCTATTTTTGGTGCGGCATTAGGTTATGCGGCTGTATTTGGAGCGGGAACGAATACTTGGTTAGCTTCCATTATGGTTGGTGCGGAAGTGTTTGGATTTCAATTTTTCCCTTTCTTCTTTGTTTGCTCAACTGTAGCTTATTTATTTAATGGCAACTGCTCTATTTATGCTTTACAAAGAAATTTATCGTTGGCCTTCATGATGGAAGATGCTGATGAAAATGTAAAACCACAAATCAAGTAAGCAAGTACGCACTTGTTTGTTAAACTGTATATTCAACCAGGTTTGTTCATAAGAACACCTGGTTTTTTTGGTACAATAAACAATAGGTCTTTTGGCAATCAAAAGACTTTTGAAATTGAAATAATTTCGATTAAAATTCTTTTGAAACGAATTTGCCAAACTAGTGACAAAAAAGAAAAGAGGTGTCTCATGTCCAAACAACGGATTGAACAACTACGTGCTTTATTAACACAATATGCCACTCAGTATTATATTGAGGATCAACCAACTGTTTCGGATGCTGAATATGACCGCCTGATGGAAGAACTCCAAGCTTTGGAACAACAACATCCAGAGCTTTATGATCCTAATTCACCAACACAACGGATTATCGGGAAGGTGTTAGATGGATTTGAACAAGTTACGCATGCCCAACAAATGTTATCGTTAGGGGATGTGTTCAATAAAGAAGAATTACAAGAATTCGTCGATCGCATTTGGAAACAATTTCCTGATGCTAAATTCACTTGTGAATACAAATATGATGGCTTAGCGATGGCCTTGATGTATGAAGATGGCGATTTTGTTCGCGCCGTGACAAGAGGCGATGGATTTGTTGGAGAAGATGTCAGCGAAAACGTACGAACAATTGCGACCATTCCGATGCATATTGATATGCCCGGTCATGTTGAAGTTCGTGGGGAAGTGATTATGCCTAAAAAGAGCTTTGAAGCGCTCAATGCTCTACAAGAAGAAAATCACCAACCGTTATTTGCCAATCCGCGTAATGCGGCAGCGGGAACGATTCGCAATCTCGATACAAGCATCGCTCGTAAACGCCGTTTGGATATGTACTTATACTATTTCCAAAATGGCGAAGAACATGGCATTCATTCACAACAAGAAGCACTCACATCTTTACAAAAACTGAATTTTCGCGTGGATCCATCGTGGAAACTTTGTTCAACTTTTGATGAGATTTGGTCATTTATTGAACAAGCAAGTCAAAAGCGAGCAGATCTGCCATTTGAAATTGATGGAATTGTTATTAAGCTAAATCGATTTGATCAACAACAACAATTAGGCACAACCGCAAAAGCACCACGCTATGCGATTGCCTATAAATTTCCGGCTGAAGAAGTAGAAACACGATTGATTGATATTACGCTAACGGTTGGACGAACGGGGAAAATTACGCCGAATGCCGTGTTAGAACCAGTTCGAGTAGCGGGAACGAAAGTCAGTGCGGCCACGTTACACAATCGCGACCGCATCGAAAGTTATGATTTAAAAATTAACGACAAAGTCATTATCCGTAAAGCGGGAGACATCATTCCAGAAGTCGTCCGCGCTTTACCAGAAAAACGAGATGATACAGTCGTTGATTTTGTCTGGCCAACAACTTGTCCAATTTGTCATTGTGAATTGGTCAAAGATGAGCAACTAGCCGATTATTATTGCGTTAACCCAGAATGTCCTGCCCAAATTGTCGAAAGTATGATTCATTTCTGCAGTCGCAATGCGATGGATATTGAAGGTATGGGGGATAAAAAAGTCGAGTGGTTACATGATCATCACTTTTTAGACTCGATTGAAGATATTTATTGTTTGCATGAAAAACGAGAACAATTACTTCAACATAAAGGTTGGGGAGAAAAAGGCTTAGATAAGCTTTTTGAAGCGATCGAACAAAGCAAACAACAACCATTAAGCCGCTTGCTTTTTGGTTTAGGTATTCCTTTAATTGGCGCAAAAGCAGCAGCCTTATTGGCGAATGAGTTTGGAACGATGGATGCTTTGATGCAAGCGAATGTCATGCGCTTGCAGTCGATTAATACAATTGGTCATTCAATGGCGACTTCGCTTGTGAAATTTTTTGGCCAAGATAAAAACCAACAATTAATAGCCAATTTAAAAGCACTCCATTTAAATATGGAGCAACCACAAATCAATCAAGAAGAACAAACCGATTCTTTCTTTGCGAATAAAACAGTTGTTGTCACGGGAACGTTACAACAGATGACTAGAAAAGAAGTGACGGAAACGCTCGAACGACTCGGCGCAAAAATAACGAATTCGATCTCGAAAAAGACCGATTTATTGATTGCTGGAGAAAAAGCGGGAAGTAAACTTGAAAAAGCGAAAGCGAATCATGTTCCAATTTGGGATGAAGCGCGCTTTTTAAAGGAGATCCATCATGACGAGTAAAGTGATCAAAACGTTCGTTGCCATGGGGGCAATTTGTACAAGTTTGACTTTGGTCGGGTGTGAGGATAGTGTTCAAAAAGCGCAACCTTTAAAACCAGGCGACTATGCGGCTATCTTGCCATATGAAACAAGCGACACACGCGGAAAACACATTGGTTTAATTGCCGATATTGATATTCGTACACAAATGGAAAAAGGCTTGATGGATATTTCTAAAGCTTATTTTTCACCAGACGAAGTGGCTTACAAAAACCATGCGTTTTTAGATTATGACGAAATCGATGCTTCGGATGGATCAAGAGGACTTTTAGGAACCCTTCGTGATGGCAACCCGAATGGTTTAAATCCAAGTGCCAATGAAGAATTCGATACGGGAAATGGGGTTGTAAAAGGACCAATTCTCGTTGTCGACTTATATGAACTTGATTTTTATACAAACAACGATTTAAAAGGAATTTCGATTGGATTGGCCGTGACTGATGCAGTAGAAGATGACCAAGGCAATCGCATTGAGATCACGCAAGAAAAATTGGATGAATACTTAAACGCAACCGGATCTAAAATTGTTTCGTATATGCGTGAACGGTTTAATGAAATTACGCCAAATATTCCGATTTTAATTGCCGCTTATCAGCTCAATACCAATGAAGAAATTTCCTCTAAAGGTGGGTATGTTTTTACTGAATATTTTACCCAACATCGCAGTAGTACCGATGTGGTATCAGAAGAATATTATCTTTTACCTTCCACAACCTTTACGGAAGCGCAAGCGGATATGGCGTATCAATTTGAAACGTTCCGCCAAGATGTAGCAACAATCTTAACCGATACAACGTATACAGTAGGCCAGGCAAAGGTTCATAATGGTTCGGTACAGCGATTAGACATTACGATTAACGCGCATGGAAAAACAGTTGGTGAAGTTTTAGCTGTTGTTCAATACGTGCGTGAGCGTATGGATATTTTCGAATCGCAAGATTGCGAGTATACCGTGATTATCAAAAACAACGATGAAACATGTGCTTTGATGAAACGTGCTGCAAATAGCACGAAAGTTGAAGTGATCACCGTTTATTAAGAAGTTTAAAATCTCTTTGGAGGAAAGTCTGACTCAAGACTGAAAACAAAGATCAATAGGATCGATGAGATGAATCGACCAAGAAAGGAATAGAATGGAAAAGTTTTCGAGTGAATACTTACGCAAACTAGCGAGCGACTTAAAATTTTCATTAAGTGACGAAGAAGTCGAAGAACTTAAAAAAGATTTTGAAGCCGTAGAACAGCAGATGGAATTATTTGAAACGATCGACACCGAAGGTGTAGAACCGATGGTCTATCCATTTGAAACACCAACGACTTTCTTAAGAGAAGACGTTGAAGATGAAGTGTTAAGCCAAGAAGAGGCATTACAAAACGCTCCAGAAGTACGCATGGGTCATGTCCATGTACCAAAGGTGGTGAAATAATGAAAAGTCTATTAACGCCAAAACAATCTGTTGAAGCAATCAAAACATTACAACCGGTATTAAATGCAGCCATTACGATTGTTGAATCTCCAGAAGAAAATACCAACGATGGGGTATTCGCCAATGTTCCTGTTGTTTTAAAAGACAACGTTTCAACAAAAGGCATTCGCACAACTGCATCCTCAAGAATTTTGGAAAACTATGTACCTGTTTACGATGCAACTATCGTTAAAAAGATGAAAGAACAAGGTGCTGTCATCGTCGCAAAAGCAAGTATGGACGAATTGGGAATGGGTGGAACAAACCGCAATGCTTTAATTGGTCCTGCTTATAACCCATGGAACCAAGACCACATTACGGGTGGATCAAGTGGAGGAAGTGCTGCTTTAACTGCAGCAGGGACAACACCACTGGCGATTGGAACTGATACAGGGGATTCCATTCGTAAACCAGCAGCCTATTGCGGTGTCATCGGGGTTAAACCAACCTATGGTCGCATTTCCCGCTATGGAATCGTGCCTTATTGCTCTTCTTTAGATACAGTAGGTTACTTTACAACCAATATTTCTGATGCGGCACAAGCACTTGAAGTATTAGCTGGACGTGATGATCACGATATGACATCCTCCAACTTACCAGTTGAAAACTACTTAGAAAATCTCAATGGCAATTTAGAAGGTAAGAAAATTGCTGTCTTTAAAACAATAGCGGATCACATTGTCAATCCAACATTGGCAATCCAACATTGGCAAACCGTTTTGAACAACTCGTCAAACAACTCAAAGACCGTGGTGCAATCATTAGTGAAGTTGAAATGGATACCAAACTGCTGAACATGATTGCTCCTGTTTATAAAACGATTTCGAATGCGGAAGCAACAGCAAACCACTCTAACTTAGATGGTTTACGTTTTGGTATGCGCGAAAATGGCGAAAGCGTAGATGAAGTGATGACTGCTTCTCGTACAGCGGGATTCTCTAGTTATGTTCGGGCAAGATTTTTAATTGGTTCTTATTCTTTATTTGAAGAAAACCAAGATCGTATGTTCCGTAAAGCGCAAAAAATTCGTCGTTTAATTGTGGAAGCTTATGCGAAATTGTTTGAAGATGCAGATATCGTTTTAACACCTGCAGCAATGGATACTGCGCCATTGATGAAGGAAAGTGCTGATTTACGTTTTGGTGAAGATCGCTTTGAAAACGAACATATGCAACTTGCCAACTTCTCTGGTTATCCATCTTTAACAATGCCACTTTGTTTGGCAGAAAATGGATTACCATTAGGAATTAATATCACAGCTAAACCATTTGCTGAACAAACCATGTTTGATGTTGCCTATGGTTTAGAACAAATCATCGATTGGAAGGAGGCACCAGCATGTCTTATCAAGTAACGATCGGGATCGAAATCCATTGCGAATTGAAAACAAAAACAAAAATGTTCTCCGCAGCTCCAACAAGCTTCGGGGCATTAGCCAATACAAAAACATCAGTTATCGATTTAGCTCATCCAGGTGTTTTGCCTTGTGTCAATAAAGAAGCAGTTCGCCTTGCGATTAAAGCATGTGGAGGATTACATTGCACAATCGATCCACTTGTAAAATTTGACCGTAAAAACTACTACTACTCCGATTTACCAAAAGGATTCCAGATCACTCAACAATTCCACCCAATTGGACGTGATGGCTATGTTGTGATCAAAACAGATGAAGGCGAAAAACAAGTTCGTATCGAACGTATCCATATGGAAGAAGATACAGCGAAACAGTTCCATAAAGATACGGGAACTTATATCGACTTCAACCGTGCCGGAACACCATTGATTGAAATCGTTTCTCGCCCAGATATGCATTCAGCTCAAGAAGCAGCGGCTTATGTTGAAGCATTACGTCGTACGTTGTTCTACCTCAATGTATCCGATGTCAAAATGGAAGAAGGATCAATGCGTTGTGATGTCAACATCTCTTTAAGCGATGATCCAAATAAATTAGGAACAAAAGTTGAAATCAAAAACTTAAACTCCATTGCCAATGTGCAAAAAGCAGTTCAAGCGGAAATCGAACGCCAAAGTGCTTTATTAGATGCGCATGAACCAATCATTCAATCGACTCGTCGTTTTGATGAACCTTCTAAAACAACAGTGTTAATGCGTAAAAAAGAAGGAAATGTTGACTACAAATATTTCCCAGAACCAAATATCTTCCCAATCCAATTAGATGAACAATGGATTGAATCCATCTTAAATCACTTAGAAGAATTGCCAGAACAAAGATTAGAACGTTTCATGACTACTTTTGGATTAAACGAATACGATGCTTCTGTTATGGTCAATGATCGTGATATGGCTGACTTCTTTGAAGAGGTAATGAAAGATACTAAAGAAGCGAAAAAAGCGGCAAACTGGGTGATCGGGGATCTTTCTGCTTGGTTAAATAAAAACAATAAAACGTTTGCGACAAATCCATGTAAAGCAACAGATATCGCTCGTTTAGTAAACTTAATCGAAGAAGGAACAATCTCTGGAAAACAAGCCAAAGAAGTGTTCGAAGAAGTCATGACGGGAAAGAAACCGGATGATGTCATTCAAGAAAAAGGCATGCAGCAAGTTTCTGACGATTCGACATTAATCGCAATGATTAACGAAGTTCTTGATGCGAACCCACAATCGATTGAAGATTACAAAAATGGTAAAAACCGGGCAGTAGGTTTCTTAATGGGGCAATTGATGAAAGCCTCTAAAGGACAAGCTAACCCTAAAAAAGCAAATGGTTTATTAGTCGAAGAATTGAAAAAACGCTAATTCATCATTTCAAACGAATTTTATTCAAGATAAAAAGCTCCCGTTTAGATCAAATAGGGAGCTTTTCTAATGAACAAAAATGTTCGTTTCCCTCGTTTGCAAAGTGATATAGAATCATTCTGTACGAGAAAAAAGGCTAAAGATAAAGACAATTCTAAACATGGCAAAACAACGTCAGGCAAGTCTAGTACTTGTCTATATTGGATAAACAAGATAAAATACAATTTCAGAAACGATAAAAAAAGAACCGAAAAGGTTAAAATAAATGTGCAAGAATATGGAGGTTATCTGCATATGCCAGAAAAACGAACGAATCGAAAAGTGAGCAAGCCAAAAAAACAAAAAGTAAAACAAGGACATAAGTTAGTTTGGTTAACTTTAATCATTTTAATTATTCCAGTTGTAGTTGTTGGTTATGTTTTGTTGACGAGTGCAAGCGAAAGTGATCAACCAGTTGTGGGTAACCGATTTGATCCTCAAGATTTAAATCCTAAAATTCAAGAAACAGAGATCAACAGTATTCAAGGAGAATTGATGAGTATTGGTGGCATGGAAACAGCTACAGTGACGTTGAAATCGGCAACACTGCGTATCCATTTAAATATGGTCGATAGTGCCGACAATGCCACATTACAAGCGGCAGCGGATCAAGCTTATCAAATTGTGAGCAACCATTTACCAATCGAAACTTACTTTACCAATACGGCTGAAGGTAAAAACTATGATTTAGAAATCGACTCCTATAACTATTTAGTCGATGATACACATCCTCAAGAAGGTTGGCGTTTTATTAAAGTGTCTAAAAGTGGTGCTGGTCAAAAAGTGACAGATATCATCACAGAACCTAGAAATGCGGAATTAGCACAACAAGTTCGCACATCAACCCCACAAGCCACTACAGACACGCCACCGGCTGAAGAAGCTCAAGAACCACTTCCAGAAGAAGTAGTTGAATAAATAAACAAACATAGATGACTCCTCGATAAATAGGTGGTCATCTTTTTTTATCCATAAAAATCAGCGCGTCAATTCTTACCCTTGGTAAAATGAGATATGGATTAGAACGAAATGCAGCTTGTTGCACATCGGTGATAAACACCTATTATCGCGAATTTTTTTAAAGAATTTGTCATGAACAGTATTTCACCGAATGAAATTCGAAAAAGACAATACGAATAAGTGTCCATAAAACGAGAATATTTTAATTCGTTCTCCAATATCATGGCTATGACGAATTAAGGGACCAGAGATTGGGTTCTTATTAAAAGGTGTGTCTAGTTTTAGTTTATAATTTCACGCCTAAAAATTCTAAATAGAGATTATATTTTTGGACGTCGCTAAAGAAATTTCTTTAAGAAAAAATGAAATCAGTGTCAAAAAGCTTCAGAAGGATCCAGAACTTTGAAAATCAATTGTTACAAGAATCAAAAGGAAACGGAAATTTTGAATATATCTAATAGATATAACTGGTAATGATTTTGGATTAATTGATTGAAAATGTTGTAGAACCATAAATGTAAGATTATATTGAAATTGAAAATATATTGAGAAAACATATTAAACTCAGTGAAAGTTTTTACAAATAAATAGAGGAAAGGAGGAAAATGAAAAAACTAATTCGAATCGTTTTGACCATCACAATGATTGCACAATACAGATGGTATCGCAGATATGTTTATCGAACAGCGATTGGTGCGGACGTCAAAGATACTGCTGTCAATCAAAAAATAATTATCGGTGTTCCTAATTCCCCTGAGAATCCACTAGCTTGTCGAGCGTATGGATTCTAGATATACCAAAATAAGAATCGGCATTTTTGTTATTTCTGTTTTGATTGTCATTGGTGCTTATTTATTAATAAAATTAAGGCCAGATGTAATTTCAGAACAAACCTTTAGACTGATTCTTTATATAACTGTGATAGCTAGTTGTTTTTCTCAATATTATCTTTATAAAAAAATAAAAAGAAGTGAATAAATATTTTAAGATCTAGATATTTGTAGAAACAATGGAATAGTGATAAAAACTTGGACGAGGCAGTAACTTAAGGAAATTTACCTTAAGTTACTGCCTTTTGAGGTTGTGTCGGACATAGCACATATCTTGTTGGTGAAAATCTGATCACGGGCATTTGTCGCGAAGTGTAGCAAAGTATAAGCTGAAAGCCGTAAGGCAGGAGTGAGGGAAGTGATGTAGTAAAACTGACGTGCCTGCGAACAGAAACCTGATATAAGGTTAAATGGCGGGTAAGGTTGTCAAGCAAACCAAAGTTCAAAATCTAAAGGGAGTCCCATACTTTGTGCTTAAAAAATAGATCGTAGAAAAATAAGTAATGTTCTTCGAGATTTTTAGTAGGATAAATTAAACAATTTAACTGTGTTATATATTCTCATATGATAGTTATAATCAACTGAAAATAGATAAGTTTCGAAAAGAACACGGAATGAATAGATTACATTGTTGTAAGATTGAAATGTAAAAAATACCAAATTGAATGGCTAAGGCATAAACTGAAGACAGAAGTAAAACGTCCCGACAAGGAGGATCATTTATGATTGAATTAAAAAATGTGACGAAGCGTTTTGGAGATAAAGTTGCTGTTCAAGAAATGAATCTAGAAATTCCTTCTGGATCCATCACCGGCTTTATTGGCCCAAATGGGGCAGGGAAAACGACAACCATTAACATGATGACGGGAGTCCTTAGACCGGATAGTGGCCAAATTTTATTAAACGGCATCGATTTAGAAAAAAATCCTTTAGAAGCCAAAAAACAATTTGTGGTTGTTCCTGATTCACCAGATCTCTTTTTGCGTTTAACAGGACGTGAATATTGCGAACTGATGTCCAAGGTTTATGAAGTAGATCCAACTGTGGCTCAAGAGCGGATTCAACAACTTGTAGAAGAGTTTGATTTGGTTAGTGCTTTTGATGATCAGATTAATAGTTATTCGCATGGGATGCGTCAAAAAGTCATTGTCATTGGTGCGCTAGTCGCCCAACCGGATATTTGGTTTTTAGATGAACCGATGACAGGTTTGGATCCAAATGCGAGTTATCTTTTAAAAGAAAGAATGCGCAAGCAAGCGCAAATGGGAAAAACTGTATTTTTCTCCACTCACGTCTTGGAAGTAGCCGAAAAACTTTGTGACAAAATCGTATTGATCAACAAAGGGCAAATTATTTATGAAGGTTCTTTAGAAGAGTTAAAGGATCGTCATGAAGGTCTTTCTTTAGAAGAAATCTTCTTACAGGAGATTAACAAATGAACAGGACATTATTGCTTTTTTCAATGATGAAGAAAAATACGCGGATGTTGCAACAAGGCAAACATCCAACATTGAGAAAAGTTGGGATGATATTTTTGATGATCTATGTCGCTGCTGTATATGGCGGATTAGCCATTATGCAGTTTACGACACTGCTGAGTGCGGGGCTTATCGAGTTGGCGATTTCTGCTGCATTTGCGACGTTAGTCGTATTCGTGGCTTTTCTTGTTGTGATGATGATCCCGACGATTTTCTATTTTTCGAATGATTTGAAAGTCTATTTGGCCATGCCATTTACACCAAATCAAATCATTGGGGCAAAAACAATGATCGTTGCGTATGGAATGACTCCAGTCATCGCCCTGGTGGCGGCTTGTTTTATCATCTCGGGAGTGATCAGCAATACACTTGGCATTGCCCAATATATATTGATGACATTGAGTCTCTTTGCGGTTGGATATGCCGCAATTGTTGCCGTTGGTGTGATCGAGATTATATTGATGCGCTTTATGCCTTTTTTTCGAGATAAAGATCGCTTTATGCTCATCGTGGGTGGTGTGGTCTCTATTGGTGTTGTCGTTTTGATGCTTGCTATTAATCGGATGGACTTTGATGATATGACGCAGTTTAGCAGTCTGCATATTCCTCTCGAGTTTTTTCCACCAGCATGGGCGAGTTATCACTTAGTTGTCCATCCAAGTTTGTGGAATGCGCTTTTGGTGATTGTCAGCTTTGCAATATGTTTTGGATTATTCTGGTTGTGCGCAAAAACGCTTTATTTAGATATAGCGCAAAATGCTGCTATCCATGTTGCTAAAAAGAAAAAAGCAAAGACAACAGGAGCGTCAAATGCATCAACTTTATCGGTATTGATCAAGACGGAATTTAAAAACTTACTTCGTTCGCCGACTTATTTGATGAATAATGTGCTCAGCGGTTTTTTAGTACCGATTATTATGATGGTCAGTTTTTATGTTTCCTTCACGAAAGCAAGTGATTCTGCGATCAATATTTCAGAACTCTTACCACTGGTACTTGATAGTATTCAAATTGGTGAATTTTGGTTTGCGGCCTTGATTGGTATTTGTTGCGCATGGGTATTTACCAGTTTTAATATGATTGCGGCAACTGCAATTAGCCGTCAAGGACGAAATCGTTTACGCTGGATGTTATCGGCGCCAACGCCATTAACGATGCATCTTAAAGCCTATGTTTATGTGGGAACAATCTTTACGCTGATTAATACCGCTGTCTTTGTTGTCCCATTATTTATCTGGCTCAAGGTGAGTTGGGTCATGTGGTTAGGGTTAATTGTTGGTTTCGTTCCTTCTGTAGTTTTTGAAAACGTATTAAATTTGATGGTGGATTGCTATCATCCGTCGTTAGATTGGATGGATGAAAACGAAGCGATCAAAAAGAATACGAACTCTTTGATTGGGATGTTCTTTATGGCCGTGCAGATGGTCATTGTCATTGTCCCTATTGTTTTGAATATCACACCTAAAATGATGGTGATGATCGCTTTAGGCGTAATGGTCATTGGCTGTTTCTTTATTCGCCCAATTTTAAACCATCTTTCCAAACGAATGATGGATATGTAATAAAAAAGATCGCTACGGCGATCTTTTTTTTGTGAAAAATGAAAGAGATTAAGAACGAATTGTTGGAATTGTTGAAGAGGGAATAAGGGGAGGAATGAGTGAATCGAGCAAGCTTTCTTGTGTCTGAATAACATTTTGGGTATGTTGTTGATTTTGACTTGTTTCAACTCGATCTTGGATAGATGCTTCTGTATTGGCTAAGTCATCTAATAATTGAATCATCGTTAAAGAAATATTGGTGATTCTTTTAAGTGATTGCACGAGAAACGATTCTTTTTTCTTCCATAAAGCAATGTAGGGAAATGAGTATTCAGAACAATCAATGCCCATACGTGAACATACGATATAACTTACTGATTCTGCTTCCATTTCCCGAATGGATTGCTTGCTAGCAAGCAGTTTTTCAAAATCATTAGTTGGCGTATGTAAACGTAGTTTTTCATGTAAAAAGACATGGGCACATTCATGTATCATCGTCTTAAAAGCTTGACGGGAATCACACGTATCGTGAATATAAATTGTTTTGGATTCATACGAACATTTGCCAGTTGCTCCTGCTTCTAGCTTTGCGGGTTGTATTCGATAACCTAAGGCAGTTTCTAAACGGTTTTTAGCTTCATCAAAAATATCGCATTCGCCATGTAAAGTTTTCGGTTCCATGATCTTAGGTAAAGGACGCCCTTCTGTTTGCGAGATGTCAAAAACACAAACCCGACGAAAGCCAACCGTTGTTTCTTTTGTGGCAAGTTGGGTCACTTCATCGATGACTGTTTGTGTTTGGGTGATTGGCGCAAGAATTTTAATTCCTTTTTCGCCTTTTTTGACATGCCGTCCAAATGATTTCCATGTAGCATAGCCAGCGACAAAAGTGGCTTGGGGAAATTGTTTAAAGATCAATAATAAATTGTGGACCGAATACGTTGGAAAGTGCGTCGCAACTTTTAAATAGTCACGATATTGTTTGGATGAAGTGAGCGCGTCGACATTTAGAATGAGCTCTTGAAGGAGATCTTCGACATTTGATTTTTCTAATGATGGATAAGTACTCGACATAGTAATACCTCCTATTTAGTTGTGGTATGAAATGCGCGCTTTGTTTTTGAAAACCTAGAGAAGTGCAAGACAAACATAAAAAAAGCGCTCTATCTCATTGTGAATAGAGCGCAAAAACTAGACGCAAGATTAATCGATTTCTAGAGCACCAGTATAAAGCTGGTAGTAAATGCCTTTTTTTTCAATTAAGGAATCGTGGTTGCCACGTTCGATGATTCGACCTTGATCTAAAACCATAATCGCATCGGAGTTCATAATCGTGGATAAACGGTGGGCGATGACAAAGACAGTACGACCTTTCATCAGTTCATCCATTCCTTCTTGAACGAGTCGTTCAGTACGCGTATCGATACTTGATGTAGCTTCATCGAGAATCAATACTGGTGGATTGGCCACGGCAGCCCGGGCAATAGCGAGTAACTGACGCTGACCTTGAGATAAAGATTCACCATTGGCATGGATATAAGTGTTATAGCCATTTTCGAGATGGTTGATGAAGCTGTCGGCACGAGCAAGTTTTGCGGCTGCGATACATTCTTCATCAGTCGCATCAAGTTTTCCAAAACGGATGTTATCCATAATCGTTCCAGAGAACAATTGCGTATCTTGTAAAACGACACCTAAAGAACGACGTAAGTCAGGTTTTTCGATCAGTTCAATATTGATGCCATCATAAGTGATCGTTCCTTTTTGAATGTCATAGAAACGATTGACCAAATTGGTAATTGTTGTTTTTCCAGCACCAGTTGCCCCAACTAAAGCTACTTTTTGTCCAGCATGTGCATAGAGGTTAATGTCATGCAAAACCGTTTTGTCTTCATTATAACCAAATGTAACATCGTCAAAGATGACATCCCCTTTTAAAGGAACAAGTTCATAACCATTGTTAGAACGTGGGTGTTTCCAGCACCAATGGCCAGTATAATCTTTTGTTTCTACCCATTGATCATTTTCGAGTTTAGTGCGAACTAAGGTTACGATGCCAGAATCACTTTCAGATGGTTCATCGAGAATTTCGAAAATACGAGCAGCACCAGCTTGGGACATAATTACCGCATTGAGTTGTTGAGAGATTTGTGTGATTGGGTTGTTGAATGCTTTGTTTAACGATAACATTGCGGCAATTGTTCCGACTGTCATATTAAACATGCCATGAATCGCAAAGTAACTACCGACGATCGCACATACAACATAAGAGACATAGCCAAAGTTCATGCAGATTGGCATTAAGATATTGGCAAATGTATTTGCTTTTGTGCTTGCTTGGCAAAGTGTATCGTTGATTTTGTCAAAATCTTCTTGCACTTGTTGTTCATGGGAGAAGACTTTGATTACACGAGAACCTTCGATCATTTCTTCAATATATCCATTGACATGACCCAGTTCCCTTTGTTGTTGACGGAAATATTTTCCGGATTTGTGCGTGATCTTTTTCGCGATAAATAACATCAGGATTGAGAAAGATAATGTGATTAACGCTAAGATCCAAGATAACGAGAACATGGAAATGATAACCATAATAATCGTAATTAAAGAGGAGAATACTTGTGGTATCGACGAAGAAATAGTTTGTCGTAATGTATCTGTATCGTTGGTATAGACGGACATAATGTCCCCGTGAGGATGAGTGTCAAAGTATTTGATGGGTAATGTTTGCATGTGAGCGAACAATCTTTCACGGACATTGTTTAATGTGCCTAAACTAATTTTGACAGTCAATCTGTTGAGAACATAAGAAGCAACAACGCCAATGGCGTAGATGACGATCATTTGGATGATCGCTGATAATAACGGGGAAAAATCTTTGGAGCTTGTTGCAAGCATTGGTGTGATGTAATCATCGATTAAACGTTGTTGGAAGGCATTTCCATAAACGTTCGCGAATGAGTTGACACAGACCAAAATGGCGATGATGATAATTAACCATTTATAATCATTCCAAACCATTTTGAATACGCGCTTTAGGCCGTTTGGGTTCAATTTTGCTTTTTTGTTTGAAGTATTAGGCGTTGGCATCTGTGTCATCTCCTTTCTGTTGTGCTTGCCAAGTTGTGCGATAAATTTCGTTGGACTTGAGCAATTCTTCATGAGTACCCATTGCATTGAAGTGACCGTTATCTAAAACTAAGATTTGATCGGCATCCTGCAAGGAGCTAATTCGTTGGGAAATAATAATTTTTGTTGTATCTGGAATTTTTGTACGGAATGCTTCGCGGATGAGAAAGTCAGTTTTTGTATCAACTGCGGAAGTGGAGTCATCCAAAATTAAGATTTTTGGCTTTTTCAGCAGTGCACGAGCAATACAAAGCCGTTGTCTTTGACCACCGGAAACGTTAGTGCCGCCTTGTTCAATATAAGTGTCGTATTGGTCTGGCATACGTTGGATGAATTCATCTGCTTGCGCAAGACGACAAGCTTCCATGATTTCTTCATCGGTTGCATGTTCGTCACCCCAACGCATGTTTTCTTTGATTGTTCCGGAGAACAATACGTTTTTCTGTAAAACCATGGCAACAGAATCGCGCAGTGTTTTTAAATCATATTCTTTAACATTGACACCACCAACACGAACTTCACCACTTGTAACGTCATAAAGACGAGGAATTAAGCTAACGAGTGAAGTTTTTGAGGAACCAGTTCCCCCTAAAATACCTAAAGTTGAACCAGTTGGAATCGAGAAATCAATGTCCCGTAAAACGTAGTGACCATCCACTTGTGGCGTGTAATTGAAATAAACATGATCAAACTCGATCGAGCCATCTTTAACTGTTGTTTGACCATTTTCAGGGGATTCAAGATAGGAAACTTGATTGATGACTTCGGCAATACGATTAGCACTTGCTGTAGACATGGTTAACATGACTAAAATCATGGAGAACATCATTAAAGACATTAATAAGTTCATCACATAGGAGAACAACGAGAATAAATAACCAACTTCCATTGTTCCATCAACGATGTAATGAGCACCGAACCATGAGATTAACAACATACAGGAATAGACTGCAATTTGAACAAATGGTTGGTTGAGAATCATCAATAATTCAGCCTTACGGTTGACGTCGTAAATGTCTTGGGAACGTTTGTTGAAGCGTTCGATGACATAGTCTTCACGAACAAATGATTTAATTGGACGAATACCGGAAATGTTTTCTTGGATTTCTTCGTTTAAGTTGTCATACATCTTGAACATTTTTTTGAAAACTGGGCCAGCTTTTTTAATTAACACACCAATAGATAAAGCAAGGCAAACAAGGACGACGAGTAACCAGCAAGCAATTTTCCAGTTCAAATAGAAAACCATGCATAATGCCATGATAAAGTTCAAAGGAGAGCGGACCGCAATACGGATCAGCATTTGGAACGAGTTTTGAACGTTATTAACATCTGTCGTTAAACGGGTAATTAAACCACCTGTGGAATACTCATCAATATTCATAAACGAAAAGTTTTGAATATTTTTAAATTCAGCAGCGCGTAGGTTTTTACCAAAACCGGCTGCGGCAATTGCGGCATATCGGCCGGACATCGCACCACAAAATAAAGCAAGAATTGCGATGATTAACATTAATGATCCATATCGAATGACGATATCGATATTACTGGGCGTGATTCCTTCATCGACCATTTTGGACATAAAGAATGGAATCAAAATATCTAAGAAAACTTCTAAGCTGACGAAGACGGGGGTAAGAATTGTCTCTTTTTTATACCCTTTAATCTGTTTGGCTAGAGTGGAAATCACAATCTAAAACCTCCTTTTCAAGTAAGTTATTGACGATGGTCTGTAAAAACATCGTTCCAGATTCAATTTCTTCATGGCTTAAGCCTTTTAACATCGCTTCTTCAGCGTTATCAATAATTACGCGAACATTTTCGAGTTGCTCAATTCCTAACTGAGTGAGTTCGATGTTATGAATACGACGATCATTCTTAGAAACAACTCGCTGAATAAGATTTTTGGCTTCTAACCGATCGAGCAATGAAGAAATAGTGGGATTAGATACTTTGAAATGTGCTTGTAAATCTTTTTGAATAATTTCTCGATTTTTTAGGCGATTGGATTGTAAGAAAACGAGGACATCAAATTGTGTTTTAGTTAAATCTTCAGCACGTAATTGATTGTCGATTTTAGTTCTGATGATGTGCTGTAAAGATCCAATAAGGAAACTAACATGTGGTTTATTTTGTTGAGCTGATAAATCCATAAGCTCTCCTTTCTATTTCAATGTTTAACATCGATTAATATGAATCTCGAAATGAAAGACGAGAACATAAATAATGGATGAAAAGGTTGAATGAGATCCTATTTTCTTTTACAGAAATTCACGACATGATGAAATGATAGGAAAGACTTATAAAGAAAAAATGCCGCGATATTCATTTATGAATAGGCGGAATAAGGATCGAATAAGCTAGAAAAAGAATGCTTTTTATACATATCACTCTATATAATAGCTTGCTACATATTAAGTTTTAGGGAAGAAAATGTCAACGCGCTTGCTCATGGAAATCAGTAAAAAAATGGGGTTAAAAACCATACAAAAAAAGAGGTAATAAGTATATACTTTTACCTCTTAAATGGATATTAAATTGATCTAATGAATTGATATTTTATCTTTATAGGAATAATTCGTTTTCCTTCCGAGAAGAAATTACACCTTTGACTCTTTCAATGAGTTGAGCAAGTTGTTCAGGGTTGATTGAACGTGCTTGAACAGGACATTTGACAACGCATCGCATGCAGGAAATGCAATGATGTGGATCGGTTTGATTGGGTCTTGTAGGATCGATAGCTTGAACAGGACAAAGGCTAGCACATTGTCCACATTGCAGGCAGGCATCGCTTGTAATTGGAAGCATTCCACCGCCTGCTTGTTTATAAGGACGGTTTCCAGGAAGGAACTCGATCGATAAATCTGAGATCTTAGAGTCTAGCTTTGCTTGAATTTGATGCACAAAATTTTGGAGATCTTCTTCATCGTTTTTGTCAGGACGAGTGGTCGCAAACTGAGTCATAATCGAGTGTTTAGCCACTGAAGCAATCGCACCGATGACATTCAACTGACATTGATTTGCCAGATCAAATAATTCTATAAGCGTATCGTCATAGGCGCGATTACCATAAACACAAACTAAAACACAATGGGCATGATGACCTTGAATTTGTACAATCCGTTTTGCGGCTAAAGCAGGAACACGTCCGGCATAGCAAGGAACGGCAAGAATAACAAGATCATCGCTATCAATATGGAAGGTCGAAAAATCTAGTGTTGGATTAGTTAAATCAATTGTTGCGAAAGGAACATTCCAAGCGTTGCTTAAAATATCAACGACTTTTTGTGTTCCACCCGTAGGGCTAAATACGATTTGAGTCATATGCATATTCTTTCTCCAATCTATTGTGATCTTTATTATATGGCCTTCATGGATGATTATTGCTAAATAAATGAGAATGGGTGTTATTGATTATTGAATACAACTTAGAAAGATGTCATATCAGAGAAAAGATCATAGAGAAAGTATAAATCGTTTATTTTTTTAAAAGAGGGATCCACAAATAAAGAAAAAGATAAAAATCAACAAAAAAATAAAGATCAAAACGAAGAATTAATAACTCTTTATGAGAAGTATATAATTCAGTATGAATAAAATCTGAAAAAAATAATCCGAAAAAACACGATAGGTAAAGCAAGCACTAATAAAAGTGAATTTTTTTTAAAAATAGGCTTGCAAAGAGATGGGATATGTGGTTGAATAGTCGAGCACTCACCGAGCGGCAAGCAAGTGAGGGCCCGACAAAGACTTGGAAAACAACACGAAATAAAGAAATTCAAATTTCGAGTTGACAATCCAAATCTCAAGCGGTATAGTAAACAAGCTTTTTGACCGGGTAGCCGGTTGAAAACAGATGGCTCTTTGAAAACTCAATGACAGACAATTCAAATTCGATAAAAATTATACAACGTCGATTCTGAACAAAAACACTTAATATACTTCAATATATCATTTCACGAAATAAATAAACGCAAATGCGTTTGAGTCAATATCAAATGGAGAGTTTGATCCTGGCTCAGGATGAACGCTGGCGGCATGCCTAATACATGCAAGTCGAACGAGCTACTTCGGTAGCTAGTGGCGAACGGGTGAGTAACACGTAGATAACCTGCCCATACCCGGGGGATACGCTTTGGAAACGAAGTCTAAAACCCCATAGGAAGATTTAAGGCATCTTAAATTTTTGAAATAAGCTTTGGCTTAGGGGATGGATGGATCTGCGGTGCATTAGCTAGTTGGTGAGGTAACAGCTCACCAAGGCGATGATGCATAGCCGGCCTGAGAGGGCGATCGGCCACACTGGGACTGAGACACGGCCCAGACTCCTACGGGAGGCAGCAGTAGGGAATTTTCGTCAATGGGCGCAAGCCTGAACGAGCAATGCCGCGTGGGTGAAGAAGGTCTTCGGATCGTAAAGCTCTGTTGCGAGGGAAAAAGGAAGAGAAGAGGGAATGATTCTCTTTTGATGGTACCTCGCCAGAAAGTCACGGCTAACTACGTGCCAGCAGCCGCGGTAATACGTAGGTGGCGAGCGTTATCCGGAATGATTGGGCGTAAAGGGTGCGCAGGCGGCATATCAAGTCTGAAGTGAAAGGTACGGGCTCAACCTGTACAGGCTTTGGAAACTGGTATGCTCGAGGACAGGAGAGGGCGGTGGAACTCCACGTGTAGCGGTAAAATGCGTAGAGATGTGGAAGAACACCAGTGGCGAAGGCGGCCGCCTGGCCTGTAACTGACGCTCAGGCACGAAAGCGTGGGGAGCAAATAGGATTAGATACCCTAGTAGTCCACGCCCTAAACGATGAGGAGCAGGTGTCGGGGGTAGTACCTCGGTGCCGAAGCTAACGCAATGACTCCTCCGCCTGGGGAGTATGCACGCAAGTGTGAAACTCAAAGGAATTGACGGGGGCCCGCACAAGCGGTGGAGTATGTGGTTTAATTCGAAGCAACGCGAAGAACCTTACCAGGCCTTGACATCCCGAGCAAAGACATAGAGATATGTTAGAGGTTATCTCGGTGACAGGTGGTGCATGGTTGTCGTCAGCTCGTGTCGTGAGATGTTCAGTTAAGTCTGGCAACGAGCGCAACCCTCGTGATGTGTTACTACCATTCAGTTGAGGACTCACATCAGACTGCCGGTGACAAACCGGAGGAAGGCGGGGATGACGTCAAATCATCATGCCCCTTATGGCCTGGGCTACACACGTACTACAATGGCATCTACAGACGGAAGCGAACCTGTGAAGGCAAGCCAATCCGAGAAAAGATGTCCCAGTTCGGATTGAAGTCTGCAACTCGACTTCATGAAGTTGGAATCGCTAGTAATCGCGGATCAGCATGCCGCGGTGAATACGTTCCCGGGCCTTGTACACACCGCCCGTCAAACCATGGAAGCCGGTAACGCCCGAAGCCGATGGCATAACCCGTAAGGGAGTGAATCGTCGAAGGCGGGACCGATGACTGGGGTTAAGTCGTAACAAGGTATCCCTACGGGAACGTGGGGATGGATCACCTCCTTTCTAAGGAGAAAGTACAAGGGAAGAGTTAAGTGAGTTTGTCATTGAGTTTTGGAAGAGTGATCTTCCAAGGTGAGAGAGGGAGACCTTGATCATCAACCATCGATCTTTGAAAAACGAATGATCAGTATAAGACATAACAGAAGGTCTGACGTAAGTTGTAGAAAACATTACGAAGGTAATCAGAAAAGATAAACCAAGTCAGAAAAACAGTAAACAGTTCTTATAGTGTAAAAAACAATCTCGAAACAAGCATATTTTGAAATTAGATCAAGCAAGGAAGGGCGTACGGAGGATGCCTTGCCACTCTTGAATGAAGAAGGACGTATTAGACTGCGAAAAGTCATGGGGAGCTGTCAAAAAAGCGCCGATCCATGAATATCCGAATGGGGGAACCCGGCTGGAGTCAAGTCCAGTCATCCATACTTGTATGGAGAACAACCCGGTGAACTGAAACATCTAAGTAGCTGGAGGAAAAGAAAACAAAAGTGATTTTCCGAGTAGCGGCGAGCGAAAGGGAAAGAGCCCAAACCGTAGAAATACGGGGTTGTAGGAACGCGAGATACAAAAGGTAAGTGAACTAGAATGTGATGGAAAGCACAGACAAAGAGGGTGAAATTCCCGTATAGGTAAGCGAACTGAGTCGTTAGCGTCTCCTGAGTACGACGAGACACGAGAAATCTTGTCGGAAGCAGGCGGGACCATCCGCCAAGGCTAAATAAGTAAGAGTGAGCGATAGTGAAGAAGTACCGTGAGGGAAAGGTGAAAAGAACCGCGCAAGCGGAGTGAAAGAGAACCTGAAACCGTATGCCTACAAGAAGTCAGAGCCCGTCAAAGGGTGATGGCGTGCCTTTTGTAGAATGAACCGGCGAGTTACTTTTGGATGCGAGGTTAAGCAGGAAAATGCGAAGCCGAAGCGAAAGCGAGTCTGAATAGGGCGAATAGAGTAGACAGAAGTAGACCCGAAACCGGGTGATCTAGCCATGGGCAGGTTGAAGCAAAGGTGAAACTTTGTGGAGGACCGAACCGACTACCGTTGAAAAGTTAGCGGATGACCTGTGGCTAGCGGAGAAATTCCAATCGAACTCGGAGATAGCTGGTTCTCCCCGAAATAGCTTTAGGGCTAGCGTTAATGGAAAGCTGGCGGAGGTAGAGCACTGAATTCATGATGGCCCCATCCCGGGGTACTGAATGGAATCAAACTGCGAATGCCGTCAGTCAATAGTTGGCAGTCAGAGCGTGGGTGATAAGGTCCATGCTCAAGAGGGAAACAGCCCAGACCGCCGGCTAAGGCCCCAAAATGATGACTCAGTGGAAAAGGATGTGGAGATGCACGGACAACTAGGAGGTTGGCTTAGAAGCAGCCATCCTTGAAAGAGTGCGTAATAGCTCACTAGTCGAGTGGCTCTGCGCCGAAAATGTACCGGGGCTAAGTCATCTGCCGAAGCCGCGGATTTAATTTGATATTAAGTGGTAGGGGAGCGTTGCATATTCATCGAAGCAGGATCGTGAGAGTCTGTGGAGGATATGGAAGTGAGAATGCCGGTGTGAGTAGCGAGATGCAGGTGGGAATCCTGCACACCGAAAGCCCAAGGATTCCAGGGGAAGGTTCGTCCGCCCTGGGTTAGTCGGGACCTAATGCATAGCCGAGAGGCGAAGCAGATGGAAAACAGGCGAAGATTCCTGTACCCGTGATAAAGGCGATGGAGTGACAAAGACGGGAAGTGTGACCCCCTTAATGGATTGGGGGCGAAGCGAAGCAGTACAGATCTAGGCAAATCCGGATCAAGATGTACAGAGCGTGAACGGTAAACGAAATCTTCGGAAAGTAGTGAAGCACATGGAGCGGCTTTCAAGAAAAGCTTCTAGCGTTAACTTTATTGCGGCCCGTACCAAAACCGACACAGGTGGGCACGTAGAGAATACGAAGGTGAGCGAGAGAACTGTTGCCAAGGAACTCGGCAAAATGGCCCCGTACGTTCGCAAGAAGGGGCGCTCGAGAGAGCCGCAGTGAAAAGGCCCAAGCGACTGTTTAACTAAAACACAGCTCTATGCAAAGCCGTAAGGCGAAGTATATGGGGTGACACCTGCCCGGTGCTGGAAGGTTAAGGGGATCTGTTCGTCGCAAGACAAAGCAGTGGTCCGAAGCCCCAGTGAACGGCGGCCGTAACTATAACGGTCCTAAGGTAGCGAAATTCCTTGTCAGGTAAGTTCTGACCCGCACGAAAGGTGAAACGATTTGGGCGCTGTCTCGGCAGCAGACTCGGTGAAATCTTAGTACCTGTGAAAATGCAGGTTACCCGCAACTAGACGGAAAGACCCCATGGAGCTTTACTGCAGCCTGGTATTGGGTTTTGGATGATCATGTACAGGATAGGCGGGAGGCAAAGAGATAGGAACGCTAGTTTCTAAGGAGCCGCCGTTGGGATACCGCCCTTGATGATTTGAACCCCTAACGTAGACGAAAGTCACAGACAGTGCCAGGTGGGCAGTTTGACTGGGGCGGTCGCCTCCTAAAGAGTAACGGAGGCGCCCAAAGGTGCGTTCAGTCTGGATGGAAACCAGACAAAGAGTGTAAATGCAGAAGCGCGCTTGACTGCGACACCGACAAGTGGAGCAGGGACGAAAGTCGGGATTAGTGATCCGGCGGTGCCGAATGGAAGGGCCGTCGCTCAACGGATAAAAGCTACCCTGGGGATAACAGGCTGATCCCGCCCAAGAGTTCACATCGACGGCGGGGTTTGGCACCTCGATGTCGGCTCATCGCATCCTGGAGCTGGATTCGGTTCCAAGGGTTGGGCTGTCCGCCCATTAAAGCGGTACGCGAGCTGGGTTCAGAACGTCGTGAGACAGTTCGGTCCCTATCTGTTGTGGGCGAAGGAGATCTGAGGGGAGCTGTCCTTAGTACGAGAGGACCGGGATGGACCTACCACTGGTGCATCGGTTGTCATGCCAATGGCATAGCCGGGTAGCTAAGTAGGGAATGGATAAGCGCTGAAAGCATCTAAGTGCGAAACCAACCCCAAGATAAGATCTGCGGTAAATAAGACCCCTTAAAGACGATAAGGTGATAGGCTGGGAATGGAAGTGAAGTGATTCATGGAGTTGACCAGTACTAATCGGTCGAAAGCTTCATCTAAGATTCGAGAGTATAAGAAAAAAGGTAACTGTAACAGTTATGTAAATACTGGTCTTCGTTTTTGAAAGATCGATGGAACAATTCAATAGTACAGTGGCGATAGCGGATGGGTCACACCTGATCCCATTTCGAACTCAGAAGTTAAGCCATCTAGCGCCGACGATAGTGAATGCGAAAATAGGAAGCCGCTGGACAAAGAAAAAACTGCCTTAATCAAGGCAGTTTTTTTATTGGAAAAATGAATGGAATTTAGTTATTTTGTTTGAGATTTTAGTTAACTTTTTCGGTGATCTAGGATCATTCAATACAAATTTGACGTGAACGTAAAAGTTGTTTACATTGATTTAAGAATAAATTCAGGAGGCATCAATGAAGAAAAATCAAGAATTTGAATTAGAGATTACAGACATTAGTGATCAAGGTTTTGGGATCGGTCATTATCAGGGCATGACAATTTTTGTTTCTAATTTGTTGCCCAAAGAAAAAGCGCTTGTCCGTGTGATTAAAGTGGAAAAGACATATGCGATTGCGCGAGTTATGAAATTAATTAAACAGTCTGATGAACGTGTCCAACCTTTATGTGATCAAGCAGGACGTTGTGGAGGATGTGCCTTCATGCATTTGAATTATCCTTCTCAGCTCGCATACAAGCATAAACAATTAATGGATTTGTTTAATAAGGTGAGCGCAAAGATTGAAGTGCTTCCGATTCTTGCGATGGAAGATCCTTATTACTATCGAAATAAAGCTCAATTTCCTATTGGTGTTCAAAATGGACAAGTTGTTGGAGGCTTCTACAAAGCCAGAACGAATCAAATTGTTCCAATACAGGAATGCAAAATTCAATCAAAAGAAATCAATGACATTTATCATTGGGTATTAAATCATTTATCACTTCAACAAGCCGAGAATTTAAGACACCTTTTCATTCGTCATTCTAAAAAAACGGGAAATTTACAAGTCGTTTTTATCGGTCAAAAAAATATTGACTTGCAGGCAATCACCGTTGATCTTGTTGATCAATTTCCATCAATCCAAAGTGTTATATTTAATGAAAATAAGCGTGCTGACAATGTGATTTTAGGAGACCAATACCAAGTCCTGTATGGTTCTGATTGTATTATTGAACAGTGTTTAAACTTGGAAATCCAACTTCATTTTAAAAGCTTCTTCCAAGTCAATCCTGACCAAATGGAGGTTCTCTATTCAAATGCTTTGTCACTAGCTAATTTAGAAAAAACAGACCATGTCATTGAACTTTATTCTGGAACAGGAACAATCGGTTTGCTTGCCGCAAAACAAGCAGGTCATGTTATTGGGGTAGAAATTGTTGAAGACGCGGTTAAAAACGCAAAAGATAATCAAAAGCGCAATGGTATTGAAAATGCTGAATTTATCTGTATGGATGCCACGAAATTCGCACATCAAAATCAAAATCAAGCAGATGTTGTTTTTGTCGATCCGCCTCGCAAAGGAATGACCAAACAGGGAATTGAAGATATTTGCGCTTTAAATCCAAAGCGAATCGTTTATGTGTCTTGTAATCCAAGAACGCTCGCAAGGGATCTGAAAGAATTTTATGGACGAGGATATACTTGTCCGACCATTCAACCTGTTGATATGTTCCCGCATACAACAGGTGTCGAATCGATTGCTTTGTTGAAACATCAATAATTACGTTTGCAAAAAAATATAGAAAAGAGAAAGCTTATGCAAAAACCAAATCCTTTAAAAAGAGGAGATAAAGTTGCAATTGTGAGTTTATCGAGCGGGATGTTAGGTGAGAAGAGTTGTTCACATAATCTTGAAATCGGGATAAGACGACTCAAAGAATTTGGGTTAGAACCAGTTTTTATGCCAAATGCTTTAAAAGGACTGGATTATTTAAATCGATATCCGCAAAAGCGTGCAGAAGATTTAAAAGCGGCATTTTTAGATCCATCGATTCAGGCAATTATTTGCGCAATTGGTGGTAATGATACTTATCGATTACTTCCTTATTTAATGGAAGATGAAACGTTATTCAATGTGTTAAACAGAACCCTAAATTATTTACTGGCTTTTCGGATACAACGATTAATCATTTTATGTTTTATAAATTAGGTTTGCAGACGTTTTATGGACCGGCATTTATCACTGATTTAGGTGAAATTGCTGATGAAATGCTTCCTTATACAAAGCAAACATTTGAACGATATTTTGTTGATTATACGACATGGAAAATTAAACCAAGCCCTGTTTGGTATGAGGAAAGAACAGATTTTTCCAAACGTGCAGTAGGGACAAATCGAATAAGTCATTTAGAGTTACACGGATATAAACTTTTACAAGGGCAGGATACTTTTTCTGGTGAGTTTTTAGGCGGTTGTTTAGAAAGTATGTATAAAATGCTGTCTAAACAGAAAAAAATAGATGAGGTTGAAATTATTGAGCGTTATTCTATCTTTCCAAGCTGTGAACAGTGGCAAGGTAAAGTTATGTTTTTAGAAACATGTGAAGATCAATCTGCACCGGCTTTAGTTAAGGAAATGTTGACAACAATCGAAAGAACGGGAGCATTCAACAAACTTAAAGGCGTTTTGATTGGTAAACCTCAAGATGAAAGATATTATCAAGAATATAAAGAAATATATTTAGAGGTATTCGGTCATTATGATTTTCCGGTTTTGTATAATGTAAACTTTGGCCATGCTACACCGCGTATTGCTTTACCTTATGGTGCAAAAGTCCTTGTGAAAGCGAATGAACAAACCATTGAATTTATGATCTGATATCGCAATGTTTTTGAAATAGAAAGAGAAATGATATGAAGAAAAAACAAATCTTAGTTCGTGCTGATGATCTAGGCTATTCAAAAGGAGTGAACTATGGTATTGCAGATGCATTAGAAGGCGGAATCATTCAATCGGTTGGTGTGATGGCCAATATGCCGGAAGCGCAAAAAGGGTTAGAATTGATCGCTGGAAAGAATGTGTGTTTAGGTTTGCATACAAATATTTGCTTAGGTAAACCGTTAACGGATCCAAAATTGATTCCTAGTCTTGTTCAAGAAAATGGCGAGTTTAAAACGTCTAAAACTTATCGAAATTCAAAAGAAGACTTTGTTAATTTGGAAGAAGTGATGTTAGAAATTGAAGCTCAATATCAACGCTTTGTACAATTAACTGGGCAAAAACCGGATTATTTAGAAGGACATGCGGTAATGAGCGAGAATTTCTTTAAGGGGATGGAGATTGTCGCAAAACAACATGATTGTGATTATTTCTCTATGAGTTTAACTGGGGCAGTTCAATTTCGAAATTCTGAAGTTGCACTTCTATTAGAATCTTCAAAACCAGATTATGATCCCAAACAAGTTTTAAAAGAGATCGCAACAAGAGACTTTGGCCAACAAATACCGATCCTAATTTGTCATCCGGGATATTTAGATGACTATCTTATAAAAACTTCCTCACTATTAGAACCAAGAACGCTAGAAGTAGAAATGGCGCGAGATACTAAGCTAAAAGAAGAGCTTGAAAAGAGTGGTGTTGAGTTTATCACGTATCGTGATATCCAATAAAAAGATAGCTCAAATCATCAACATGAGTCAAAATGGACTAGAAGATGATTTGAGCTTTTTCTAATTTTTATTTGTTTGTTTTATCTTTAGGTGGACAACAGCTTTCGCGATTGATGATTTGATAGGGTACAAGGGTACGAGAGGCCATCAATCTTGGGTTTTCAAGGTGGTTTAAAGCTTGACTGGCCGCTTCCACGCCAAGTTGAATAGCATTAACATCAATTGAACTGATAAAGGGCGAGTTCAATTTCGAGAAAATGGAATTATTAAAGGAAATAATCGACAAGTCATCCGGAATGGAAATGCCTTGTTCAGCGCAAACTTGGCGAACGATAATTCCAAAAAGATCATCACTAACAACGATTGCGGTAGGTAGGTCTGGATTTGATGGATCGAGAAGATTTCGGATTTGATCCATTGCTTCTTCTATTTGTTCTATTTCAAACGAGAGTTCGGGAATTGTTGGTAGATTGTGTTCGCTTAGGTACATGCGATACCCCCGTCTTCTTGCTGCGGAAAAAAGTTGCGAAGATGGAGCACCAACAAATGCGATCTTTTCATGACCTAAATGAGCTAGATGAGCGGTTGCATCATAGCCGGCTTGGATATTATCGTTATCCACACAAACGGTTTCAGATTTATGAATAATCGGTTGGCCAATTTGCACATAGTCGATGCCTTGATCATATAAATATTGGATAACCGGATCGTTTTTGCGAGCAAATAAAGCGATGAAGGAACAAGCAAAATCAGCTTTTTCCAAGTTTTTGATCGCATGAATAATTTCTGGATCATCTTTACCGGTGATGGTGACACTTAAACAATGACGCATATTCGCAAATTGGCTAATTCCACGAATGACCTCTAAAAAGAACGGGTTTTCATATGCAGAATGGTCAGATGGAGGTAAGATCACTCCTAAAATAGAAAGTCCTTTTTGATGTTCAACAGCCTCTGCAACGACCGGTGGCTCATAACCTAATTCAGCCATTGCTTTGCGAACGCGATCTTGCGTACGCTTGGAGATTGAGGGACTGTTGCGAATAGTTCTGGATACAGTCGAGGGTGAAACTTGTGCTCGAGCGGCAACATCGCGAATAGTAACGGGCATAATATGTCTCCTTTTTGAGTGGCTAATCTGTTCTAAAGAAATGAATGCTAAACAATGTGCATCTATATGCAACAGAATAGCGCAACAAAAGCGCTTTTGAATAGTGATTTTAATGAAATAATATAAAACGATTCTTGAGTGAAGATTCTTAACCATTTATAGCACTCCAACAAGCAAAAAGTCTCTATCCTGAATAACAGAACAGAGACTCTTGAAGATTTCTATAAAATGAGATGCGAATTAATATTCTTTATACAATTGGCGTAGTTGCTCTTTTGAACAATGATTACTTAATCCTAACAACAATAAAATTCTCGCTTTATGCGCCGATAAACGATGGGCAGGAATTGTTTTTTGAAGTGGATCAAAGATCGGGGAATCAAAAGCAGCTCCTTCAAGTAAGCGACTTGAACGAACGATTGTACAATCGCCTTGGTAGTTTTGGATGACTTCTTTGATTTGGCTAGGATAGTTCCCTGCACCTGTTCCGGCTAGAACGACGCCATCATAGTGATCAAGCATATAGCGCAATAAATCAGGATCACAATTGAGATGGACATAGAATATTTCAACTTTTTTATCAAAAGGATACGTTGAATGTGCAAATTGTGAGTAATGAGTATGTCGACGATACGGACTGTGAATCAAATAGACTTGATCGTCTTGCATATAACCTACAGGACCAGGAGCAGCAACTTCAAAGGCATCAGTTTTAATAGAATTGATCTTTGTTAAATCACGACCAGAGTAGATTGTATCGCCAATGACGACAAGAACTCCCAGATCAATCGCATTAGGATTGGCAGCTAATGCGACGGATTGGTAAAGATTCATTGGACCATCAGCACTCGTGGCAGTTGCTGGGCGCATAGCACCAGTCATAATGACGGGTTTATGAACGTTTAATGTTAAGTTTAAGAAGAAAGCTGTTTCTTCTAAAGTGTCCGTACCATGGGTAATCACAATGCCATCAACATTTGGATCTCTTTCAATTTCTTCAACAAAATTCTTTAACTGAATTAAATCGTCATGGGTAATGTCATTGGAATCTTTAGAACAAAAAGGATGAACTTGAAGTTCGGCAAGATTATTGATTTGTGGGATTGTTTCTAAAATGGACACTACAGACAACGTGCCAGCTTGATATTGAGCGGATTCCCCAATCCGACCTGAACCAGCAATCGTTCCTCCAGTCGCAACGATTGCGATTGTTTTTTTAGACTGAATCATGAAATACTCTCTTCTTTCTATTTGAAGTGAGATTATCATAACATGAGTACGTTGAAGATCTTATACAAGAATGAAGAAAAGAAGAGATTAAAAAAAGAAAAACGAAAAGAATTATATGTGAATCAATGGATAAAACTGACAAAATATTTATTTTGAGAAAATCTAGACATTTTAAGGATATAATTTCTTGCCTTTTTTCATAAATGATGGTTTAATAGTGTTCGCGCGGGTGTGGCGAAATTGGCAGACGCACCAGACTTAGGATCTGGCGGTTCCACCGTGGGGGTTCGAGTCCCTTCACCCGCACCATTTTGCAGATCACTCTCAGACTGTTATCGGTTTGAGAGTTTTTTTATTTTTCCTAAATCTATAGTTTAAAATCTTCATCATTGATAGCGCCTTTCTTGCCCGTCTTTACTAAGAAGCATCACAAGCATGGTGGAACATATTTCAAATCCGATTGGCACTTTTTTGGTCCTTTTTAAAATACGAAAAACACATAAGTCATGATTCTATTGCGTCATTTATAAAGTACAATAAACATGCTATTTCGGTTCTCATTTTTCTTCCTATTTAAACTGGGTAAACGTGCATAGATAAAGAAAAGAATATCCCCAAAATAAAGGATATTCTCGATCTTTTTGTTATATGGTTTATAAATGATGTCAATTTATTGGATTTTAACCTAGATATGCGTATGAATCATTGCTCAAGAATCCAATTTGTCATCCAGACTCCTTTTGATGCATTCCAAAGCCGTTTATATTTTTTGCCGTTGATTGTGGTATGAATCCATTTTAAGATATCTTTTTTAGGTTGGATTTCTGTAGGTTGATCAGAATTAATTAATGCTTTATCGTCGGCAAAAACTGGCTGAACATTAAATGAGGAAATCGCAGCTAAACAAACTAAAACTAAAATTAATGTTTTTTTCATAAGTTCGCCTCTTTTATTCGGTAATGATGGGATATTTTGACAGCAATTTATTATCGGGATTCATTGTCGTTATTTTTGTACCGTTAATATAAATACTGTAGCTTCCATCAGGATGTTTTACGATAAAACCGTTTTCTAAGTCACTTGCAGGAGTGGTTGAATATGTTTCGATCGGGGGTTCTAGATAAGGTTCTAAAACAATACAATTACTGATCAGCGGCAAAGAGATAATAATCAAGATTAACAAGATATTGGAGCTCTTCTTATAGGTTTGGTTCAATAAATATGTTATTCGATAATAAAGAGTGCTCGTTCCATCATTTATATAAAACATCGAAGAAATACCAATTCCATCAAAGGACGTTTCTGTTTTAGATGATATGGCTTTTTGGACTTTTAATAATGTTTCTGCATAGTCTGCAACTTCTTGTTCAGAAAAGTAATAAGTTACTTTTTTGTCTACGCGCATTTCAAGAACAAGTTGGATTTTGCTGCATAACCAGTAAATTGGGGGGAACCACCAGTAAATAATCAAAACAATATTTAAGAAAAGCTTGATGATGTTGTCTTTATGTTTTAAATGTTCAAGTTCATGTTGGATGATATGAGTGAATTCTTTTTTTTCTAACCTAATTTCTGGAATTAAGATAATTTTTTTGAACCCCAATATCATTGGAAACGAAATGCCGTTTGCAATCCATACAGGATAGTTAAAACGGGGATCAATATCGATAAAATCTGAAACTTTATTTTTTATTGCTGTTTTTTCTAATAGATCAAAAATAGTTTTGATTTTTTTTAATTGAATGATGAACTTACATATTTGGATTGCGCTCCCAAACAGCCAGATGATAAGCAATAATGATATCACTGAGAAATGGCTAAAAATTTCATAATTAAGAAAAGCTTGGAGCGAGTTCATAATCCAAGGGAATGGGATCGTAAGAGTAAACGGCCATTCAACAGGAAGAAGTAAGCGGAGAATGATCATAAAAGAAAGTATGATCAATAAGTCTGAACGTAAAATATATACTAGTTTTTTATTGAACAGAATCAAATAGAATAGGATGATCATCAAGAAGGTGATGACCAACGTAATAAAAACAGATGAGACAGATAAAATCATAAAATTGGCCTATTCTACGAATTTTTTTTCTTTTGGATTAACTGTTCTAATTTTTCTAATTCTTGTTCATCATGTGTTGCTTCAATTAAATTAGAAGCTATTTCAAAAGGACTTTTAGCTCCGAATAAGAATTGTACATAATCCGCTTGCAAAATTGCGGGTGCATAAAAACGAGCCAATACAGTTCCTGAGTAGTTAATTTCTGCAACTTGAATATATTTCATTTTTAATAATCTTTGAAGAACCTGTTGGACAGTATTGATGTTTAATGATCGTTCTGTTTCAACAATCATGTGAGCTGTCATAGGTTTATCACTCTGCCACAGGATAGACATCACTTCATTTTCTTTTTTTGTTAGCAGTTTGAGAGACATAAATAATTCCTCCTCTTTAAATGAATTATAGATTTAAAATCTTAAATAAACAAATAGTGTTTTTTAAAAAGTATATTGTTAAAATTAACATAGAGAGTTATTATTATAATGAACAAAGGGAAACAAGACAGCTTAAGTCGATGAATAGAAAAAATTATAATTTTTGACAATCGAAATTAATGGAAGACAAATGGTTATTGTGAAGAAAAGAAGTGAGAGAAATGTGCAAGAAAAGAATAGCCATGATCATAAGCGTTATAGTCTTAAATAGTATTGGATTGAGTGGTTGTCAAGTAAATGACGAAACTTTGTTAAATGGGAATCAGGAGTCAATAGTAGAAATTGATCAGGATAAATTCGTAGTTGATCAGAGCATTTTTCGACAAATAAAAGATGACCAAACCTTGAAATTACAAGACAAAAATGATGTCTTTAAGGTTGATGAAGGAATGTATTATGTTTATTTTACTACAGCTGAATGCCCGTTTTGTGAAATGTTAGATTCAATAATTGAGTATTATGCAGTTAAATTCAATCAACCGAAGATTTATTTTGTAGATGGAGATCAATGTAAAGAGCTAGATATCTTCATCAAAGAGAATGATAAAAATCTTACCAAGGATTCTGGATACACATTGTCAGGTGTTCCATCCATGTTAGTGATTGAGGATGGTGAATTAAAGGAATCTTTAACTGGAATTGAACTGATCAATGACGAATTAAAAAGACAAGCTATAGGAAGCTGATTTTCCGTACATAAGGCGCATAGGATTGTATAAAGGATATTTAGTTTAATTGAGGTGTGTGAATTAATATTAGAAGGAGAAAAAATATGAAAAAGTTAACCACATCTTTATTAGCAACTTGTATTTGTTTAGGTAGTTTCTACAATACAGGTATTTTATCTATTAGTGCAAAAGAGGTATCTTCTCATGAAAATCCAGTAATCGAGACCAGAGAAGTAGATTGGCCTGATTACAATTATGGTAATTGGAAAGATGTCGCTGAACATCCTGAAAGGCATCAAAAAGTGGTTCGCTGTATAGGAAAAGTCATTAAAGACATGAAAATTGACATGACCACAGCTGCTGTGCTTGCCGCTTTGGGCAAAGGAGCTAGTTTAGGAACACTATTAGGCGTGGAAGCTGGAGTGAGATTCACTGCATGTATGGTATCTTAAAATGAAATCAAAAGATAGAATGATCAACTTAGTTGTACTAGTCATTGAGTATTTAATGGGGTTGGGTTATTTACCGTTTTTCATATCGACAATGAAAAAGAGCCCATTCTTGTTTGTTTTGGCAATCATTCCGCTCGTAGTATGGATATGGTTTTTATACAGACAAACTAAAAAATTCTTGAATAGAGAACCGTTTTAGGAATGAAATTTAAACCTGATTTATAAGCGGCAATTTTATCCAAGTTAAGCAACTTTAAGTGAGTAAAATGTTCATTTAAACTTTATTTACCACAAGAACACCGAATTTAAACGAATATTCTAAAAAAGATTATATATAATTGAGCACATTTATAAGTGTCACCGTTAAAAACTCTCAGACTGATGCTGGTTTGAGAGTTTTTTATAAGGCGTGTCGGGCATGACACACATCTTGTCGGTGAAAGTCCGGCCACGGGTATTTGTCGCCAAGTGTAGCAAACCGCAAGCCGAAGGCCACAAGGCCGGGGTGAAGGAAGCGGTGTAGCAAATCTGTCGATCCTACGAACAGAAACCTGATATAAGGCCAAATGACGGGTAAGGTTGCTATACAAACCAAAGCCCAAAAGACAAACGTAACGCCAAGACGATAAATCAAAAGGTTGTGCAGTGAAAGATGTGTATCTTACCCAAAGAGATCTTCACAAATAGGATTGAAAACAAACTCAAAGTCCTACAAATAAAAAACGCCATGAATCAGCTAACTGAATTCACGACGTATGGATCGTTATAAAACAATTTATTGAAGAAGGCCAGTTGGACGATTCCATTGCTCAACTTGAGCTTGAATGTATTCGTTAAGACTTGCTAGAAATTCTTCATTATGATAAAGAAAATCTTCATCATCTAAGTCATATTCAATTGATCCGTCAGAAGGAATGGTGGAATATTCGGCGCTTAAGGAAAACGCCACAGGGATATTGACTTCTTCAGTCCCTGCTTGTTCTGATAATTCAAGAAGCTGCTCGAGAATAGGGGCGGCAATTTGTTGAATTAATTCGTATTCACGTAACTCGTCATCCATAGTGATTAGCTCCCTTTCTTCTAAATTCTTGTGATTTCACATTATATAATCACAATTATAACGAAGTTCATAACCCCCTACAAGGTAGAGAAGGGAAAGCGGTTACCTTTACATGATTCAAAAAAGACGAATCAATCCCAAGAGTGATTTGAGCTTGGACTTAGATATGAATGATCTTGTATTTATAAGATAAGGTTGGTGCAGGCTGCTATTTATATGTGCAAGGTAAGACTAAAAGTTGATCATCTTTTGCTTTAACATTAAAATCAGATAATTATTGGTACAATAAAAGAAATAGAACAAAATAATTGCGATATGCTTTATATTTTGATGCGAATAAAGAGGAGCAATTTTGAATGAGCGATAAAGAAAGACAAGATCAGACCGATTCCATTGCAAGCGAAAAAAATGATCATCCAATCAATAATGATATTGATGAATATACACAAAAATTATTGGATCGACGTGCTGAACTGACGTTGTTTCCAGATGATGATGAAGATTTTACATCATCATCTTTAGAAGGTTCACTCACCGATTTTCAACGACGCAATGCAGAACAATCGATGTTAAATGCACTGGATCAATTACGAAAAGAGCGGGGCCAAGTATCCATTGCAGAGGAAGAAAGAAATTTTGAACAAAATGGTGAAAAAAGAGAAGGTCACCAAAACGAAGGCAAAGAAGAATACTACAAAGGAATTGTCCCTAATCGCTATGAAAATAGCAATCGTCTAGACCATTTTTTAGTGACCGAACCACGTCCGCAAACCAAAAAAGAACTTTGGAAACGACCAATTTTTTGGGTGATTTTCTGCGGATGTATTATGATCGCAACACTATTTGGAGCATTTGCATGGAAGGTGACAGTCTATGATCCCCAACATGCAACAGATGTTGATCAAGCTTATGCCTATCGTAAACTGGTCAATTATGCGGATGAATTTCCGATGATGTCAGACCGTCAAAAGAAAGAAATTGTCAATTTAGAGGCAGATTTTAATTCACTTCCTTTAGCGAAAAAAGATGAAATCAATACCTACTTCTCAAATCCGAAACATACAGGAAAAACATTTACCGCTCTGCTGGAAGAATATAAAAAGACAATTGAGGTAGAACAAGATTCTAGAATTCAAGAATTGTTAGATCTAGCACGAAATTGGCAGACGATAGATGGGACAAAGCGAAATACTGTTGTCGATTATTATGATGTTTACCAAGCGTTGGAAGAGAATCAAAAAGAAACAGTGAATCAAGCATTTAAAGAAGGAACAGGTTTAACCTTCGTGGAAGTTTATAATCAAACTTCTGCTGGCTTAAGCGGGGTACCGGTACAAACAAACGCGGATATCCAAGCACAAATTGATTCGTTGACGAAAGATCGCGATAACTATTTGAAATTCTTACAAGAAGAAGGGGAAAGTGGAGAAAATGATGCAATTCTCCAACAATACAATGAACAAATTGCAGCTTTACAAGCAAAATTGCAATAAATTCAAATCATAAAATAAAAACTAAATTTAAAAGCTCCTGATCTATTGAACATGGCCAATTTCCAAAGTCATGTCTATGGATCGGGGCTTTTTTGTTATTTAGATGAGAGCTTCAGATCGAGTTACAACGAAAAATCATTGAGAATGATTGGTTTGAACCAAAAGTGTGTTATTATATTTGAGCGCCGACGTAGCACAGTTGGTAGTGCAACGCACTCGTAACGCGTAGGTCGTAGGTTCAAGTCCTATCGTCGGCACCACTAGAAACTGATTCCGTATTTCATTCATTGAAGTACGGATTTTTTTATGTTTGCTTGATATTCAATTTAAATGCTTTTTAAGGCATGAAAAAACCCTTTTAGAGACGGCTCGTTTACATTGAGTATCTGCTAAAAGGGATAAGATTTTATAGGTCATTATACAAGTGATCGAGTATCAGCTTTCAGGATCATTGTCTTTGTTTTCAGGATGGGCGTTTTCGAGTGCTTGATAAATGACAGCAGCGTGAAAGATAAGCCCGATGAAAATAATTACACCTATACCCAAAAAGCCTAGAAACAGGCACAGAACGCATGATGGAATTAATAAAATAAATCCCCACATAAGAACTTTTTTAGAAATAAACTCTTTTTCCATTTTTTGTTCCAATCTAGCCTAGTAGCTTACGCTTGTTATTTTTGACATAGAGTCGCTAGTGCCATAAAAACTGAATGAAATTGAAGGAGTTTTAGATATACTTACTCCAGAAATTCCGAGGTTTGCAGTTGCGTGAGAATAGGTTGCGCAAATATTTGCGATCCCAGAGCTGTCTAGTTGAGAAATTGTTGCATCGATTCTTACCCAATCTAAAGCTTGTCCATAATAGTGACTGCATTCAACAGCATATCCTAATCCTGTGTTTGGTTGCGATTGCATAAGCGATGTTTTTCCAGATAAAACCCCAACACCTTTGTAGCAAGTTACTGCATTATGACTAGTGATGGCAAAATTGCCAGCCCACGCAATTTCAAAACCATCTTGGATTCGTATAGTTGGAACATTTAACCATTCAGCTACAGCGGAGACTTTGAAAGTATCCTTACCGGGATCGTTGATTCTTGATACAGAGATATAAATTGCCATGTTTGAAAGTGAGATGGCGCCATATGTTTGAAATGTCTGCACAGATATGAGTCCTATTTTCTTTTCTACTTGCACATATTCACCTGAAATGTCAAATGTTGGATCTAATTCTTTCATGTGGTCTAGAATTTCTTTTTGATCATTTGTAAGCTTTGCGTAATTTGAATTTGGATAATCATTGGTGGCAGCATGAATCGGTGCACTAAGTCCAGAGAAACAAATAAGAATCGAAATTAAATAATTTAGGATCTTTTTCATTGAAATTCTCCTTTCTTTAGTCACTGACGCTAAATATTTGAATTCAAATGATAAATCATTTCTTACCGGTTTGTTGAATGGCATAAACTTTATTTGATTAAAGTGAAGCTTACAAAATCGTACTTTGCACTTTTTTTGTTATCTATCAAAGCATCAGTGTGAAGCAAGCCAGTGGTTTTTAAGTAAAAAGATCAAATATTGAAACATATTAAAGCTAAGTTTTTTTGTAAAGAAAGCGCTTTCTTTATCTAATTCAACTTTAACAGGCGGCTCGCAATAATAAAATGTTTTTTTGCAAATATGATATTTTTTATAGAAAATCTAGCCAAAATGTAATGGTTGGACTCGAACTTTTTTAATAATAAGAAATAATAAGAATGCATGTGAAAAATAACCTTTCGATTCAAAACTACAAATTAAAAGAAAGAGAAAATACATGTTTGATTAGAGTTTAGAAACATTATTCGAATATATGTCTATAAAAGGATATGAGACTTATATTCATCATGCTGATGATCAGCTTAAACCTGTACCCTGTATCCAATGAAAAAACGAGTGAATTCTTGGTCGATTTAGCGAATACACAACAATCAGAACAATATAACGGAGAGATTGATCGAGATTTTGCAAAGTTGCGCCAGTATGTCGAAAGACGTTTACTTGTAGTAGAACAAGGAGACCAACGACTTGAACAAAAAATGAATTCAATTGTAAATTTTCGCCATGAAAATTGGCAAGAAGAATACGATTGGTTTTTACATAGGGATGTCGAAGTGCATCGTCAAATCAATTTTTATTCTCGTTTAGATCAACAAATCCAATTGTTCCAACAAGCAAGAGCTGACGAAAAACCAAAAATGGATCAACCGCCTCAAGAAGCATTGGAATATCTTGCGAAAGGAGAGTTAAAACTGATTCATGGTGCTCCAGGGGCAGGGCCTGGTTTTTCTCGAGCATGTCCGGCAGATTTATCTGGAAATGAAATGATAGAAGGAATTGAAGGTGAAATCGAAACGGATAGTAGCATGCTTATGCGCCCAGTTGCCGGCCCTATTTCAGCAGGAACGTGGAGTTATCCTGATGGTGGGTTGCATTTGGGGATGGACATTGCGGCAGGGATGTATTCTCCTTTATATGCGCCCGCAAATGGAGTGATTTTATATGCTGCAAATCCAGTTGGTGATGGCGGAGGATATTTAGGAAACTGGGTTGGTTGGCCTTATGGAGGAGGCAATACGATCGCCATGATTTGTCAAAGCAAAGGTCAGCTATATGGTGTGACTTTTTGTCATTTATCGAGTCGGATTATGGTGAGAGCCGGTCAACAGGTCAAACAAGGAGATATATTGGCCTATACAGGAAATACGGGAAATTCGACAGGACCTCATACCCATATTGAATTATTCGCAATCCATACCTCTTTTGAAGAAGCAGTCAGTTATTTCCAACAAGGAGCAGATTTTTCATTTGGAACAGGATGGTCAACGCCGGCAGCCTGTAGTGCGATCGCTTGCCAATTGCGACCTGAACTTTATTTTTAAGTTTTTAAATCATGTTCTATAAATTGTTGATGATGTCAAAGTAAGTAAAGAGTCATTGTTTTTTATGTTTTTTTTCGTTATTCTTTTGGAATTGATTTAGGTGCTTTCTAAAAGGAGAATTCACTTGATAGTGAAGAGATTTTCAACTTAGAATTCTTTATTGATTGATCAAAGAAGCATTTCAATTTATGGATTGCTTCTTTTACTTTGTTTAAAAACAAAAAATGAATCGAAAAAAGCATGAAATCTGAAGAATAAGTGAATTGCCGCAAGCAGACAAGAATAATCTGTGGGAATGTTTTATCATAAAACAAGCAAACGAAAGAAAGGTAAGAAATATGGATTCATTATTTAAACAACGCATGGAACAATTACTCGTTAATGAATACGATCAATATGTCCAAAGCTTAGAGACCCCTTTGTTTCAGGGGTTGAGAATTTCACCTCGCAAACAAGAGATCGAAATAACCAAAGGATTATTACCTTTCTTGGAAGAACCTTCCAAATTTGCCCGCAATACTTGGTATATTCATGGTCAATACGGACTCCATCATGCGCATTTACAAGGCTTGTTCTATTTACAAGAACCATCCGCTGGCTCGGCCGTAGAATTATTGGATGTCCAACCGAATGATATCGTATTGGATTTATGCGCAGCGCCGGGTTCAAAGAGTACGCAAATTCTTGATCGTTTAGAGGGTGGCTTTTTAGTTGCCAATGAAATCGATGCGAAGCGTGCCCAGGTTCTACTTTCGAATATGGAACGTATGGGTGCTGAAAATTTTATGGTCACAAACATGGATTCCCCAACACTATGCAAGCAATTAAAAAATTGTTTCGACAAGATTTTGGTCGATGCGCCTTGCTCAGGTGAGGGAATGATGAAAAAGCATGAAGCCGCAATTGAGCAATGGTCCTATGACAACGTTTTGCTTTGTGCAGCGAGACAAAAAGAAATTTTACAACAAGCGTGGCTTGCCTTAAAACCTGGGGGAAGCTTAGTCTATTCTACTTGTACATATGCCAAAGAAGAAAATGAAGAGAATGTAGCATGGCTATTAGAAACATTTAAAGATGCAAAACAAGTCGCAATGGATGTGACTTGGGGACGAGAAGGCATTCCAACAGAGGGGATGGATGCCACTAAAGTTCGCCGCATTTTCCCAATGGATGGAGGAGAAGGTCATTTTGCCGCCCGTTTTGAAAAAATTAAAAGTGAAGAGCAATCTACTTCTTCTTTTACCTTTTGCAAAGAAGAAAAACTAGATAAAACGATTCAAGCATTTTTAAACGAACAAACTGATCAGGCATTTACGCATTATTATTTAGAGAAAAATCAAGACAGCACATTCGTGTATGGCATGAATGCTCCTTTTATTAAATTAAAAAAAGGCAAAGTTTTACGTCAAGGGGTTTTCGTGGGGGAATTGCTCAAAGGACGCTTTGAACCTGCACATGCTTTCTATTTATGTAAGACAATAGCTAAACACGCACTGACCAAAACAGAAACAACGATTGAACAAATGGATGATTTCTTTCATGGTCAACAATTAAGTCTTAATGCGCCAAAAGGATATCGTGCCTTGTGTTTGAATGGGATTCCTTATGGCTTCGGTAAAAGTTCACAATCACGGATTACAAATAAGTTACCAAAAGGATTAAGACTTAAACCGAATTCGCATGTAATGGCTACAGGAGGAATGAATGAATAAAAATAATGAGTTCGTACATACGCTTAGACAATATACGATATTGGTCGTAGGCAGTACATTGTTCTCCATGGGGGTCACATTTTTCGTTGTTCCTTGGCAATTGAATACCGGAGGATTGATTGGGATTGCCCAAATCATTTCCTATACGCTTATAGATGGCGCTTCATTATCTGGGGTAATCAACGTACTATTTAATATCCCACTCTTCATTTTGGCATGGCGCAGTTTATCGAAAAATTTCGTGTTTAAGACTTTATTATCGCTTGGGATTCAATCGGCTTTGCTTTCGCTATTGCCGGTGCCTAAGACACCAATTTTAAATGATGAACTATCTTGCGTGATTATCGGTGCTGTCATTGCTGGAGTCGGGATTGGCTTATGCTTACAAGCAGCCGGTAGTGCGGGTGGTTTAGATATTTTAGGAATGTATTTTAGCTACACGAAACCAGGCTTTTCTGTAGGTAAAATTTCTTATATCGTGAATGTGTTTGTTGAAATTGCCGCAGTCTTTATGTTTGGTTTGCCAAACGCTTTGTATTCTACTTTGTTTTTAGTGATCACCTATTTCATTTCAGATAAGGTTCACTTACAAAACATTGTGATGTATGGTTTGATTGTGACTTCAAAAAAAGAAGTAAAAGAACATATTCTTCATGATTTACATCGTGGTGTTACGGCATGGCAAGGCTATGGAGCGTACACCAACAGTGGTAAAGAAATTTTGTTTTGTGTCATGAACAGTTATGAAGTAAAAGCAGTGAAACGAATCGTGAGAACATATGATCCGCAAGCATATTTCATCGTAAGTAAGGGAAGAGCAGAGTTAGGAAATTTCGAACGTCGTTTAATGGAATAAAATAAATCTTGAGCTTGTGAACATTCATTTGTTGACAAGCTTTTTTAGTGTTTAAAACGCATGGTGTGCATAAAAAGTGCGGAAAAAGAAAACGCTATTTTGACTTAATTGCATCGAGTTGCGATAAAACAGATCAAAAAGTACAAACTTAACGAAATTGGAATAATGAATATTAATCAAACAATAACAAATACAAATCGGATAAATATGAAATCTATCTTAAATTGTATTTGTATCTACATAAAAATCTGGATACTAGAGTGTTTTGATGAAATTAGGGAGATGATTCAAAATTCTAAAAATAATTAGGCATTCTATGATTCATCAAACTTGCAAGAGTCTATAATGATGATGTCGGGAAATAAAGGAGGGGAAGTATGGAATTTGATAAAATGTCTGAAAACCTTCAACGCATCATTGTCCAAGCGCTCAATGAAGCAAAATCTAAACAACATTCTAGCGTGGATACAATTGATATCCTTGAAGCAATTTTCAAAGAAGATACCTTAAATGGTTTATTTGATCGACTCAACGTCGACAAGAAACAAGCTTTACAAATCATTGCGCAAGAAGAAGCCAATATTGTGAAGTCAAATTCAGCAAACCTGAATTTTAGTAATGAAGTTCAAAAGTCATTTGAAACTGCCGAAAAATGGGCAGCTGAGCATGATGAAACTTATCTAAGTGTGGCAACATTATGGATTGCACTGATGTTCAATCAGTCTTATATTTCCCGAAAACTTGTTCAAATTTTTAATTTGAAAGAACAACAGTGCTACCAAGCAGAGCTTGAACGACGTGGCGGTCGCAAGATGGATTCACCGAATGCCGAAGATAACTTAGAAGCATTAAAGAAATACGGACGTGATTTAGTTGAAGAAGTTCGTTCAGGTAAAGTGGATCCAATTATCGGTCGTGATGATGAAATTCGGCGAATGATGCAAATTTTGTCTCGTAAAACGAAAAACAACCCAGTCTTAATTGGAGAACCAGGTGTAGGGAAAACAGCCGCAGTCGAAGGTTTGGCATGGCGAATCTTTAAAGATGATGTGCCAGAATCTTTAAAAGACAAAAAGCTAATTGAACTCGATATGGGTTCATTAATTGCCGGTGCCAAATACCGTGGTGAATTTGAAGAACGTCTAAAAGCAATTCTCGATGAAGTAAAACAATCCCAAGGCCAAATTATTTTATTTATTGATGAAATCCATAACCTTGTTGGAGCAGGAAAAACGGAAGGCTCAATGGATGCTGCAAACTTGCTAAAACCATTGTTGGCACGTGGTGAACTGCACATGATTGGGGCAACAACGTTTAATGAATATCGTAAATATATTGAAAAGGATGCGGCTTTAGAAAGACGTTTCCAACAAGTTCAAGTCAAAGAACCAAACGTTGAAGATACAATTTCTATTTTGCGTGGTTTAAAAGATCGTTTCGAATCATATCATGGCGTACATATTAGCGATGATTCACTCGTTGCCGCAGCAACTTTGTCGGATCGTTATATTACCGATCGATTCTTACCAGATAAAGCGATCGACTTAGTCGATGAAGCTTGTGCAACATTAAAAGTTGAAATGGAATCGATGCCTCAAGAATTAGATGAACTACAACGTAAATTGATGTTACTTCAAATCGAAAAAACATCTTTGATGGATGAAGAAGATAAGAAAACATTAGAACGCCGTAGTGAAATCGAAGAAGAAATGGGGCTTTTACAAGAAAAACGGGATGAACTATATACCAAATGGGAAGATGAAAAACGGATTATTGAAAAAGCCAAAGAAGACAAACAAGCTTTAGAAAAAGCAAAATTAGATTTGGAAACAGCGCAAAATGAAATGCGTTATGAAGATGCCGCAAAACTTCGCTATGGAACGATTCCAGAATTAGAAAAACGCATTGCCGAACATCAAGAAGGAAGTCTTGGCAATGAGGCTTTAATTCAAGAAACAGTGAATGAAGAAATGATCGCTAAAATCGTTTCTCGTTGGACTGGAGTTGAAGTGAGTCGTCTCGTCGAATCTGAACGTAAAAAATTATTGAGTTTAAAAGACGAGATGGAAAAACGCGTGGTTGGTCAAGATCATGCGATCGATTTGGTTGTTGATGCCATCTTACGTTCAAAAGCCCAAATTCAAGATGAAAATAGACCAATTGGTTCGTTCTTATTTTTAGGACCTACCGGTGTTGGTAAAACAGAAGTTGCTAAAACGTTAGCTCAACAGTTATTTGATGATGAACGTCATATCGTCCGAATTGATATGTCCGAATATATGGAGAAACACAGCGTCGCTCGTTTGATCGGAGCTCCTCCTGGATATGTAGGATATGATGAAGGTGGACAGTTAACAGAAGCAGTTCGTCGAAATCCATATTCCATTGTATTATTCGATGAAGTTGAAAAAGCGCATCCTGATGTTTTTAACGTCTTGTTACAAATTTTGGATGATGGCCGAATCACAGATTCGAAAGGTGTCACAGTGGATTTCAAAAATACAATTATCATTTTGACATCTAATTTAGGTGCCCAATACGCATTTGAATACAATAAGCAACCACAAGTGCTTTATGAAAAGTACATGGAAGAAGTAAAAAACCACTTCCGTCCAGAATTCATTAACCGTATTGATGAAATTGTTGTCTTTAATGCCTTAGATGAACAAGCCTTTGGCCAGATTGCCCATAAATTCATCCGCGAATTGGCTAAACGTCTTGAACAAAAAGATATTACGTTACATTTAAGCGATGTAGCATACGACAAAATCTCTCAAAATGGTGTAGACCCAGTCTTTGGGGCACGTCCAATGAAACGCTATATCCAGCGTAATCTTGAAACAGATATTGCCAAAAAGATGATTGAGGCAGGCATTATGTCTGATGCGCATATCGAAGTGGATGTAAAAGATCAAAAATTTGATGTTGAAATTCACAAAAAAGAAGACTAAAAATGAAGATATAAAACATACCAGGGATACCGATTTATCCCTGGTTTTTTTAGAGGTGGATTATGACATTAACTGATATTCTTAAAGAATCGAATAACATTGTATTTTTTGGTGGCGCAGGAGTTTCGACAGAAAGTAATATTCCAGATTTCCGTTCGCCAACAGGCTTATATGGAGAGAAAAAAGAGCACACTTATCCTTATCCGGCGGAAACGATGTTATCAAGAACATTCTTTGATCGTTATCCAAAACAATTTTACGAGTTTTATTTCAATGAAATGATTTATCTAAAAGCATTGCCCAATGATGCTCATAAAGCATTAGTCGAATTAGAGAACATGGGCAAACTCAAAGCGATCATTACCCAAAATATTGATGGTTTACATCAAAAAGCAGGATCCAAAACGGTTTATGAACTTCATGGTTCTGTTTTGAGAAACTATTGCCAGAAATGCGGGACATTTTATGATTTAGATCAAACGATTGCAAATCGTGATGAAGATGGGATTCCGCGTTGCCCAAAAGATGGGGCAGTGATTAAACCGGACGTCGTTTTATATGAAGAAGGATTAGACAATGATATTTTGTGGAATGCAGTTGAAGCGATTGCCCAAGCAGATTGTTTAATCGTTGGCGGGACAAGTTTAGTTGTTTATCCAGCAGCAGGCCTTATTGATTATTTTCGCGGACGCCATCTCGTTTTGATTAATCGCGATGAAACAACAAAAGATCATATGGCGAATTTAGTGATTCATGATTCGATTGGAAAAGTTCTCAAAGAAGCAGTAGATCAAATCAAAGAATAAGAAGTAGAGAAAAGAAAAGGCAGGGTCAAAGTTGATCCTGCCTTTATAGTGTCAATTGAATAATGTCTTGTGGTTGCTTTGAAACGGCCAATAAACGTTGACAAAGAATGCGAAGTGTTTCCTGGTCTTGAGGCGACAAAGATCGGTAGTCTTCGATCAATAATTGTTCGTCGACTGTCAAAATTAATGGTGCTTTATTTTCGTCGTCATCTAACCCGATTAAATAATAAAAAGAAACATCCAAATAATCTGCGATTTTATGGAGTTTATCATGAGGGATGTTGTGGATCATATTTGCTTCGTATTTTGAAATTGTCGTTGGTGAGACATCAATTGCTTGAGCGAGATCCACCATTGTTTTATTACGTTTTAATCGTGTTTCACGAATTCTCTGTCCGGTAGTCATAATACAGATATTATAACGAAAAGATGATGAAATGTAAGAAATGTTCTAGCAAATGTGAACGTTTCATGAACAAATTGTTTTGAAATTTCTTCTTGGGGGTAGGTCATGCGAAGAAAATACAATAAAAAAACCAATCTGAAGTGAAGATCACTTACAGATTGGTTTGCTTTCAGATGGCGGAGTCGCAGGGATTCGAACCCTGGGTAAGCTTTCGCCTACACAGCCTTTCCAAGACTGCACCTTAAACCGCTCGGACACGACTCCATCGATTCAGTGCTTATTTAGAATACAAAAAACAGCGGACTAAGTCAAATAGAAATTTAAAAAAATTTTGAGTTTTAATGTCTTCTGATTAGATCTATAAAAATGAGGTGGACAAGTAAAGAATTAAGAGGGAATGGAAAGATAAAAAGTGCATTGGATAGAGAAATCTTGAGTGCGAAAACAATAGATTAAGCTTCATTGTTGAAATTTAGATTAAAATAAGGGAAAATCATCAATCGTTAGTACTTAAACACACAACAGAATTTGTTTCTCTTGTTTGAGCAAACATGAATAAATCACTATTTTTTGATGACATGTTTCCTCTTGTTCATCGAGATGAATCAACTTAGGCAAAAAATACCAATTTGTGCTGAGATTAGGCATAATTAAAATAACTCAATGAAACATTCGATGAATTTATATCATGTGAAATTAAGATGCCATAATTTCACATGATCATGCAGAATATTCCATTTTTTATCGGATTTCATTGCATATAATAAAGAAAGTTTCAAAAAACGAGAGTTAAACTTAAATGTTATTTTTAACATAAAGCAGAGAGGTACTGAGAATGTGGAAATATAAATGTCGAAGTCAGTTGTTATCTTTAATCCTGGCGTTTGTTGCGGGATTTGCGATGACTTTTTTCCTCAATTCCGATGAAATGTTCTTGGAAATGATGGAAGGAACTTTACCGAATGAAGTCATGTCCATTTTTGTTTCGAATCCCTGGATCATTGGTGTTTCGAGTGGAATTGGATTTATGGGTTTGTTGAATGTCTTTTTGCTTATCAGCTTGATCTCAGTTGCCAATACAGGCTTATTACTTATGTTTGCTTTAATTGCGATCATGATGCCTGATTATGCAATTATGATTGGCGTTCTTGCGATTCCTGTGACACTTGTTTTGAATATTTATGGTTGGGTTTCTTTAAGAATGACGGAAAAGAAAAATCTCGCTAAAGCCAATATCAAAGGTGATGATGATATTGTGCGAGCTTTCTTAGAACATCATCAACTCGATCCGAAGTATGAAGCAATTGCCAACGAAGCAAAAGCATCAGTGAAGAAAATTAACTTTGCTTTAGTCCTTGGTTTAATCGCTGAGTTCTGTGCATTATTCTTCTTCCAAAACTTAATTATTTCGATGATCTTAGTCTTCTTCTGTGTAATGGGAATTCAATACTTACAAAGAATTCGCGCAGCAAGTTTGAATAACATTTCAGCAATTTTGATCAACGAATGTAATCCAGAAGGATGCTTATCTGCATTGATTTATTTTGGAAAAAAAGGAAATCACTATAAATTAAAAAATAGAGCATTATGTGCGCAGTGCTTGATTTATCTAAATGAGCCTGAGCTTGCTCAACAAGTATTAATTGAGTTCCCTAAATCCAATGTCACTAATGTTATGGCATATGATTCTTTAATGGGTTATATCTACTACATGTTAAAAGATGAAGAAGGATTGAACCGAGTGAAAAACGAAATGGAATCCGTTCGTGCTGGTACAGGTTCCATGATGATGATGATCAAAACAGAAGAACTCGGGGCAATTCAAAATAGAATTAGCTTGATGAAAGGTGATTTTAATACTTGTAAAAAGTATTATTTGAACTTATTGAAACGTTCTGTTTCTAACCTACAACGATCTGATTGTTCCTACTACATTGCCTTGATTTCATTTGTTCAAGAAGACTACGTCGTGGCTAAAATGTATTTCGAAAAAGTATTACAAACAGGAAATAAATTGTATTTTGTGAACAATGCGAAAAACTATTTATCTAAGATCGAAAACAGTCCACTTCTTGAACATCAACAAGAAGAAATGAATCAACCCATGAATAACCAAATGTTTTAATCCAATCCAAATCTCCTTGTCTAAATTTAGACTTGGAGATTTTTTTTACATCATCCACTATTTGTTTGAAAAGAGATAGACAATAGACAAACATGCCATTGTGTACTCGATTCAATTGCTATAGAAGTGATGAAAAGAAAATCGGAATTGCTAATATAAAATTAGATGAAAAAAACAAAATAACGATTAATAAAAACGAATATGCGCTATATAATAAAAGCAAGAAATATCTTCTAGGAGGTTTTGACAATGACAAGCGAAAACAAAAAGAAGATTCACTACGTGTTTACAATTATGTTCGTTGCATGGGCGATACTCTTAGGACTCTTGTATATCGATTATGTCAAAAACAATCCGAATGTTTCAATTTTGTTTTATGTTCTTGGAATCGCAATGATCGTATTGGTTATTTTCGATATAATCCTCATAAGACGAAAACAAAAATTCAAGTTATCTTCAAAAGGATCGATGATCGGAAAAGTGATCACCTTATGCATTTTGTTTACGACCTTTAATATTGGTTTAGCCTATACGCCTAATGATTCATTTGGTGTGAACTGGATTGGATATCTCGTTAAATTATATTTGATAGTGGGGATGTATTATCCGATTTATCGAGTATTCCATTTCTTTTAAAACGAATTGGAATATTATGGTTCGTGATGAAGATTTGACAAAAGCTTAGACATATCTTTGTGCATTGAAATCGATCAAATCAAGAGCGTTCAGTGATGAAAAGAAAAGGTTGGAACAAACTTTAAAGGATTTTAAGATTTTCTTTAATCCTCGTTGTTCCAACCTATTTTTTATTGATGGTTTGTTGGATATTGCGCAAATGTCAAAACAATAATGTTTAAACAAACGTAGCTGATTTCAGACATCAATGAGATAGATCCGCAAAATGCAATCCAAAGAATTCCACATAAAATCGCTAAGAGTTCAAAGAAAATGATTGTTTTGAACTTTCCATAAGAAAATGGGTTTGTATATAATCGCAACCACAATCCACTCATAAAGATAGAAGAAATTGTACAAAGCAGAGAATGTAAGTCTAGTTGAGCAGAAGATGTTTTTTCTTGCCAAGGAATCAAGACCCCAATACACATCAATACCCATCCACCAATCAAACCGATTTGATAACGTTTGGCATTAGGAAAGGAATATTTTTTGAACAAAAGATTAGATAGAAAAATGGAGTCAAAACTGATCAAAAGCGTGTAAGACAACATAAGAAAAAAATGATGATGGACATAACCTAGGCCTGTTAAATTGTCGACAAAAGGATCAACGACAAAACAAAGGTAAACAGAATATAGACAGATAAAGATGGAGACTGCTAAAAGAAGGGTCCATCTTTTTTTCGCGTTGCATTCTAAAACAGTGTTTTTCATTAGGTGATCTCCATCTTTCTTGGCTTATCAGCAAGTCTTTGGTTTTGAATCTTTTGATTTATACATCCAGTATTTCATTCTAATCTTTTTTATTTTGTTTTGCCTGATATTTAAGTTTGCATTGCATATCGAAGAGCAATGCAATTTAAAGAAAGACAAATTTTGAAAAACTTAAAAATAGAGAACAAACTCAAGAATCACAACTATAAAAGGATACGAGGGCATCCAAGGGTTGGATCATTCGATTCGATCGGCAAGTAAAAGGATATGGATGCAGAAAGGGGAAGAAAAGAGAATCGATCTTTTCAAAAACAATGCGAAATGAAATATGCTTATACGCTTACGCTACAAAATAGACGGATTATTGTTCGCGTTAAATCGAATAAAGATTTTGATCTCTCAGTTTTAAGTACTGTTGATTCAAGCCATCCATTGTTTATGGAAGCTGTACGGCAAAGTCCAGAACATCAAATGATTGAATATGAGACAGGAGATTTGTTGAGCTTAACAGATTTCTTTGATCAAGTTCACTTGAGCAAAGTACAAGCGTGTTGCTTTCTCCATGATTTAGTTCGTGCAATCGGAACGGCATTAAAAAATCAGCCGGTTTTATTGGATCTTGATGCGATTCTTGTTTCTAGTCGAGCTGATCAAATCTATTTATTAAGAGCGCCATTGTCTTTTGATTGTTGGATGAAACGAGAACAAGATGTCGACGAGTTTTGGCAAGATTTACTCGAATATTTACCTTGCGACAACTATGAAATATCTGGCTTGTTGTGGAAAGCGAGAAAAGAAAAACGTGCTATGGAAGAAATCTATCACGATCTCGAAGAACTCTATCAAATCAGCGCCAAGAAAAAGCTTTTTGCTAAACGCCATCAAGTCCCAACATTTCAATTGCCAAAACCGCTTGTAAAACAAGTTAGTGCTGAAAGTCGAATCATTGATCATCAGCCAAGTGCATCTCAACAAAAACCACTTGTTCAACCGGCATTTGCAGGTTTGGATTCTAGTTTGACGAATCAAAATCAACATCAAAGATTGTATGAGACGAATCCTGTTTCTTTTATGGAAAAAGGACCCTTTGATTTCGGATATGAACACGAAAGCACACGATCGCCAAGGTCATCATTTGTGGGATACGATCCAACTTCAATGGCTAAAAGTCCGGCAGTCAGTTTGATTCGCGATCAAGGAAGAGCGGATTTACAAGATCTCCATTTTGACTTTCCAAATGCTTCCTCGAATACAGAAACACTCAATTTTGGCCAAGCTTTTGATTCTCGAAATATCGGGCAGATCAATCCGTATGAAGTTGCGAGTGATCAAATCGGACAAAAACAAAGATCCGACATTAAGACGCAAACTGATTCATTGTACAAGGAGCCAAGTTATTTGAATCTACAAAATATTCAACAACAAAACGGTTATGGTTATGTGCTCAATGATCAATTTGCCCAACAAAACTCATCCTATTATGCAGCAACAAACCAAGGTAACAGCAAAAATCAGACGCATATGTATTCACCTCATCCTCTTGAAACAAACCAAAATGAAAATCCTACACAAGCGCAAAGGAGGAATCAGACTATGCAAGCGAATCCCAACATTATGCCGAATCATTCTAGGTCATTTGTTCGTCATAACTTTGATCCATACGCGAATCAAAGATATAGCGGATACGATCAATCAGATGATTGGCAGCAATGGCAATATTACGAAAATGTTGCATCAAATTATTACGGGCAACAAGAACAACCGGGTTTCTTTGCTCAACCAGATTATGAACAAACCGATTCGGACATGAATCTTCAAGATGTTGCATTGAAGCGCCCCAATCCAAGTGAAAATCGACAAGTAAATACTAGAGCTGAAAGTAACCCTCAACAGACACGTTATTCATATATGCAAGATCAAACTGAGCCATCGCAAATCACCGATCAACAAGCTATTCCGTATTCATTTATCCATGAACCGACATCGGATTATCAAGTCACGGAGACTCTGCCACCAAAACAAAATGAATGCGCGCATATCGATTGGAACAATAAAACATTTTATTTGAAAGGCACACTCTGTATGGCTGGTCGTTCTGAACAATGTCAAGTACATATACCGGATGATTCACTTTCTTTGCAACATGCAAGGTTAAGCAGCGATCAAGGCCGATGGTATATCCAGGATATGAAATCATGCAACGGAACGTGGTTGAATGGCAAACGGATCGTTCGAAAGATGCGCTTGCGTGAAGGTATGATGATCCGATTTGGAAATTGTGAAGCGATTTTCCATGATGCCCCAATCGTCAAATGCTAGAGCCATTCGAACTTCAAGTCATATCCAGACCACGATCACGAGCATGAATTCAACTCAAGTCGTGATGAAAGTTGTCCAAGCCAATGGCACAAACTTAGATTATTTACGCTTAAAACGAGAAGTCGAAGTCCTTACCCAAATTCAAAACGATCGGTTTCCAAGAATTTTAGACCAATTTGAAAATGCAACACGCTTTGGAGTAGTCGAAGAATATTTATCTGGACAAAAACTTGGTGAATGGATAAACAGGACAAAGCCGACAAAAAAGCAACGAATTGCAGTCTTTATCCAAATTTTGGATTTAGTGGAGATTCTTCATCAAAATGGCTTTTTACATATGGGCATTCAATTGGAAGATGTATTGATTCAAAACGAAACCGTGTATTTGACTAATTTTAAAGATTGCCTTTTGATCGGAAGTTTACGTCCCTTAATCGATTCGAAAATTGAACTTCCTTTAGAAGCCCAAAAAGGAATGGCATTAGATATTCGTTCAGATCAAATATCTTTAGCAAAATTATATGAGCAATTTGTTGGCCGTTCTTTATGGCTCAAAAAAGCAAAAGCACCCCATGTGCATAGACGCTTTTCAAGTGTAATGACATGGAAGAAACTGCTGCACATTTCGCTTATTCAAAACCAAATTTGGATTGCGCTAGGTTGTAGTTGTGCGCTAATCGTCATTTTGATTTTGGTGTTCAAGACTTCTTTATTTAGAGAGCAGTTCAATTTACAACAATCTTCAAGTGAAAAGAATCAACTGCAGAGTATTCAATCTATGGATTCGCAAATGATTGAATCAACGCATTCGCTTTCAAATTCAATCACTATTGAAAATGAGGATGTTCAAAGTGCCCAAGATAACTTGTGCATCCAAATATATGAAAAACTCGCTCAAGATCCCGAACAAATTTTAGATTTAGACACTTGGACATCTTATGCCAAAAAGACTTTAGAACAATCATACCTTCCTTTGGCGGGATATCTTTTGGATCACGTACCACCAGGAAGTAAGCAATCGAATTTTGAATTTCAATTATATGAATTTGAATTGTGCGTATTTTGTCAAAAACAAAGCGATGACTCACTTCGTTGGTTGTTATTGAATATCGCAGATCAACCACAATGGGATCAACATTTTTCGCGATTATTGGAATGTTTGTTCGTCAATCAAATTGTCGTAGAACAAGCGTTAATAGAACCTTTGATTCAACAATTAGATCAACAAGTTCCATTAGCGAATACGCTTTGTGTTCATTTGTTGAATTACATTTTATTTTTGCAAAGCCAACAAGCATCGATTTGGCAAATTCCAGATGCAGTCGCAAATGATCTTCAAGTTCATGCTCCAGAGTTATATGGGATGTTTATGAAAACGCAAATTGCATAACGAAAGAAGGTGTCCATATGATCAACACTTGTCTTATTCAGCAATACGCTAATACGCCTATGGCATATATCTATAAGGAAAAAACGCAAAATGAAATTTTAATTAGCAACATCATTCAAGAACCATTTTGGAGATTGAATATTCCTGTTTTAGAGGGGAGTATCACAAAAGATCAATCCCAAATGAGTGAAATTGAAAATCAAGATGAGCAATCATCGGCAAGTGAAAAGAGCTCAGAACAAGCACACCCTAGAGAAGATGAAACAAAAGAAGATTGTGAATCATCTGCGCAAGATCAAACAGAAGAGCAGTCAGAACAAGATCAATCAAAGCAAGAACAAGAAGATGACTATCATATTGCGCATCCCTTTACTCACTCTGGTGCCGTCATTTTGACTAAACAAGAAATGAATTTGAAGTTTGAACAGCTTCCTGAAGATGCAGCACTTTGGATTGAAGAAGATGGAAAAAAGAGAAAAATCGAACTCACTCAAGATGAACTTTCTATTTCATTCAATACAGATCTTGTCAAAGCAACTCTAGTTGATGCACAAGGAAATGTACTTCGAAAATGGTCAATTCTTTGTTTGGCGCAAGAAGATGGATCGCTCAATGATTTGATTTTAGAGGACAAAGAAGAACAACAAGATTCGCAATCGAGTTCTTTGCAAGAGCCAAGTGAGCTAGATTCTTCATTAGAACAACAAGACACTTCACAAAGTGGAGTGAATATGGATTCAAGTACAGCAAATGAATCAGATGATCCTTTAGAAGAACCTTTAGAAAATCCACAACAAAGCCCACCCGAACAAAGCAATCCTTTTCCAGAAGAAGGATCAAACGATACACAGATTCAACAAGAAGCACCAATAGAATCGACACCAAGTTTGTCACAACGTCCCATACAAGCTCCACCTAAACAAGATGTCGTTATCGATATTCCAATCAATTCTAACAATAGTCTTACTCACTCAAATGATGAGGTTTTGACAGTAAAGCCAGAAGAATGTGAAATCAAACTTTCTGTCGATCAAAAAACATTTACGGCTGGACAAAAAGTGTTTACCCAAAATCTTGCTGACGTTCAAATTGTTGTCAGTAAAGGAACACTCTTGAGTACAGAAATTATTTCGCATGATACAAAACAAACTTATTCTTCATTTCAAGATGCGGCAAAAGCTGAACAATCAGGAACATTTGATATCAAAGCTACAATTCTTAACGATAACTTACAACAACAAGCATATTGGACTTTGATTCAAGTCGGTAATGCGATTGCGACAAGTACGACCAAGCAAGGAAAGAAAGTCGATGTTGTTTATCAAATGGATGAACAAGGTAAATTCACTGCTCAAAGTAAAAGTCAAAACCAAAAGATTCAACTGTATCGAAAATTTGAACCGTTGAATAACAAGGAAATTCAAAGTGGAGAAAATCTACGTTTGTATCTCGATAAAGAACCAGGAAATTATCAAGTTCAAATTAATGGTCAAAAAACTGATGTCGACATGGAGAAAGATGAACTTGGTCAGGCATATTTACCGATCGAGACTAAAACAGGAACAAATACCATTCAACTTTTTAAAGATGGTCAAGAGGTATTTAGCCAAGAAATCTTTACAAAAGCGACTAGCCATTTGAATACCATTCTTATTGCAGGAGCATCGCTTTGCGTAGCTTTTATGATTGCCTTGTTTGTGTATAAACGCAAAGGAGAAGTATGTGGATGAGTATGTTTGGATCACTCCTTTTGAAATTCAAAAAATTAGCCCAAAAGAAATGATCGAACAACTTAGTGGTCAATATGTCGAAAATGATTATTGTCTACAAGCTTTAAATCAAATCAATCTCAATGAAGTTTTGAGTGTCAATCAATATTGGATCACTAAACACAAATGGCAATATTGTTGCGTCAAAGGCAATGAACTTGAAGAAAGTAAGGACCGTGAGCTTGGAAAATTGAAACAACGCATTAAACATGGAGGATTTCAACTGAGTTGGGATTCGATGGGTAAATGGCAGCTGAAGCATAATTCGAATTTTCACCTAGCGAAAAGTTATCTGCAATGGATGTATCACAATGGAAAACGAATGGAACAACAAGACTATGTTCTTCAAGATGACGATTGGATCTATTGTTGGCCATACGAGTTTTATGTTCTTGCAGATTGTATCTGGATCAATCTAGAACATACATTTACGACAAGAAATTTGGAAATGTTTGTGGCGGATGAAAAAGGAGATTACGTTTTTTCGCCTTTTATTGGACAAGAAAAATATGAAATTGAGCCATATTTAGAAAATCGTAAGTCCAATTCAAATCGGATGGGCTCTCCGGCTGGAATGATCGTGATCAGTTCACTAGCCTCAGTTTTATCAAATTTCTTGATCAATCCTAATCAAGAAGGATTACTACAAGCGGGATTAGTGAGCGCTATAGTTTCGGGTAGTGCTTTTGTGGGCTGGTATAGTTGGCAATCCCATCGCCGTAAAGTACTCCAACAAAAAGATGAAAATGAATTGATGCAGGAATACTTAGATTATCTTCAACAAAAAGTGAAGACAGTTGAGCAAAGAAGACGAAAGCTCAATAACAGCTTTATTGATGTATGTGAAAAGATTAAAAGTTTTGATCGGTCAATGCATGGCTGCCTTAGCCATGACGATTGGAAACTTCCAGTAGGCATTCAAAAATCGATTTTTGGATCATTTCAATATCCCAATATCCCATGGCAATTCGCGACGAGCAATTCTAAAAAAGCATTAGATCAATTGGCAAGCCAGCCTTTCGATTGTTGGACTTTTTCAATGATCGAACAAGGCGGTATTTATGATTTAACACATTGGCGTATTGAACAAGTGTTATGGCTGTATTTGTTGTGGTGTTGGATGGTCGAAACAAAACAAAGAAAATTTGTGTGGATCACCAAAAAGAAGCTGGCACTGATTCATAACGCTTCAATGCTCAATCATCAATTACTTTGTTTTCGTGATGAAATCGACTTTTTTGCTCTACAAAGCCAATATCCCCAAATTGAATGGACGATTGTAGCCGATCATCTGTTGCCAGAAACAAAATGCAACCCCAAAGATACTTTGCTTTATATCCAAGAAATACATGAAAGTTCCCCTACATTAGTAGTCGTAGAACAACAAAGAAATATTCAATTAGCGAATCAGGAACAAATTAGACAAACAAATCATGACAAGATTGAATCTTTATTTCCCATAAGCATGCCACCAGAAAATTTGTGGCGTAAAACAAGTTATTTAACAGGACAAGAAGATCAAAAACACTCGCTACAAATACCGAGTTGTTATCGACGAGAACTAGAACAAGGAAATCAGAAATTTAAAAAAGTGAATCTTTGTGTCGAACTTTGTCCAGGCGTGTATTGGGATTTAAAAAAAGAAGGACCGCATGCCCTTGTGGCCGGTGCAACAGGGAGTGGGAAAAGTGAAGGACTATGTTCGATTTTATATCAATTAGCTTTGCAAAATTCCGCTTTATCTTTGCAGTATGTGCTGATTGATTTTAAAGGCGGATCGTTTTTAAGCCCATTTTTGGATTTGCCCCATACTGCAGCAGTGTTAACGAATCTCGATTTTCAACAAATATGGCGTTTAGAAAAAGCATTAAATCAAGAATTAGAAAGAAGACAAGATGCAATTAGTCAATTTCTAAAATGTAACCCAGGTGTTCAAACAGAAATAGAAGCAGTACTCAATCCTAAAACGAATCAACTGTTTAGTGAAATCATCGTTGTCGTTGATGAATTCGGTCAATTAAAAAGTCGTTGTCCGGAGTTTATGAAAAGTCTTCAACAAATGGCACGGATCGGTCGATCACTTGGCTTTCATTTGATTTTGTCTACGCAAAAGCCGGCCGGAATTGTCGATGAACAAATTTGGGCCAATGCGAAGAGTCGTCTTTGTTTTCCTGTATTGGATCGGATGGATTCTCGTGAAGTGTTAGGACATGAAAAAGCAGCGATGCTCAAAGCGAGTGGAGAATTCATTTTACAGACTGACGAAAGCGAAAAGATGGGACGTATGTTTTATCTTAAACGACCATTTGATGGAACGTCGAAAGTAGAAAGATTGGATGGGCGAAATAATTGGCAAGTCCTTGAACAACGAACTTTGCAAGACGCTATTCGGCATTTGATTTTAAAACGCCAGGAAATAAAACAATGGCTTTTAGCGCCAGATTTAAAGGAAGTACCAGATGAGTTTAGTGGTTTAAAAGAAGATTTTCTCGATCATTTCGAAAAATATGAAGTGCCCCAAAATCGAATGCATTTATGTTTAGCAAGCGATCAACAAATCGACCAACTCTTTAGCATTTTGTTTTTTGAAAGTCCTCTACCGACTTTAAGCAATATCGATATGATTCAAGCTATACAAAATTCTCATTTTAAAACAAAGCAAAATGAGAAAGTGCTTGAACAGCTTGTTTTGCTCGATGAGTTAGGATTGAAACATTTAGGACTTTGGCAAAATTTGAATTTACCTTCACTATGGCAACTTGCCCAATTCGAACAGCCAGCATTTGTATTGATACGGATGGATGAACAGATCCCATTTGAATTGATCGAAGCATTGTCGAAAAATCATCAACTTAGTGTTTTGATCGCATTTAAGCACATTTCGTTTCGGGATGAAAAACTCTTTCGCTTTTGTAGCAATCGTCTAATTGGTGAAGTAGAAAGTCGAGATCAATTGTCATTGATTTCTGAAGGGAAGATAGCAGCAGTAGAAAAAGCCCCACTACTTCGCATACTCGAGCCAAATGCTCAAAAAGAACAATATATACGCGTGATTATGGGAAACAAAATTCCAAAGTTTAAAACAAAGTCTCATGCATCCAATTTCTGTCATGACTATCAACCGATCGTACTAGAACTCGACTGCAAGCAGCCGATTACCTATTTTGCTAAAGGCTTAATCGGGATTGAAATGACTTTAGGTAAGCCAGTATTTAAAGGAATGAATTCACTTGTGATTTGTTGGCAACAACAAAGTGCTCAAGACTTAGCATTTCGCCTAGTTGAACGTTTAAATTTTGAAAATTCTCGATATAGCTTTGGGATTTTTCCTGAACAAGGCCAATTTGTATTATGCGATCTGGCCAAGCAAGAAGATCCGGCTAATGCGTTGCGACAAATGTTGGAAAAATACGATGTTTTATTCATTGGGGAAGGATTAGAACAGTATAGTTATGCAATTCATCTTCCATATCATACAAAAACGAATAGCCAAGCAATTTATATCCACCAAGGTAAGGTGCTTGAACTGCAACTTGCTCAAGTCTGTGAAATGGAGATGGACGAATAAACATGATCATTTCTTTAAAAGTTTTAGGGAGCAAACGATATCAAATCTTTAAAATTGAGGATCCAAAACATATCAGTTTGACCAAACTAGCGACCTATTATTTTTCGTCGATTCAAGACAAAGATTCAAACCAAATGGAATCAAAAGGAGATCAAAAGGTGGAATATCTGTTTTATTCAAAAGCTGAACAAGGGATTTTAAATCCTTATATTCCATTAAGTCAGTTAAGGGTTGTAGATGAAGATCAATTATTGATCATCCCAACTAACTCGAAATTCCACCTTAATCCTTTTGCAAGCGATAGGAGAATAGACAAATGAGAATACAAGCGAATTTTATTGAAATACGAAATACAGGAAATTTGATTCAACGACAAGCCCAAGAATACGAAGGTTTTATGGATCAGATGTTGAATCGAATGAATGAGCTTCAATCTGCCTGGCAAGGGAGTGATAGCCAAGCGTTTTTAACTCAATTAGAAGCTTTGCGCCCCAAAATGTTGCAATTGAAACAAGCAATCGATCTATATGGCGCTGCACTATTGCATAGTGCCAATGCATACGAACAACTACAAGCCGATCGCACGGCAAGTGCCAAACTACTTTAGATAAGGAAAGGGAATTAGACATGGAAGGAATTGTTATTACGAGTGAAACGCTCGAATCAACTGCAACTCAAGTGCTGAATCAAAAAGCCCAAATGGAGTCTTTGTTTGAACAGATCAAACAAGAGATTCGTTCGATGAATTCATATTGGCAATCACCAGCAAGTGATGCTGCTTTGCAACAATTTGAACAACTTGCCCCTACTTTTGGTAAGTATATTGAAGTCGTCAATAACTACATCGTTTACTTACAACAAACCGCAACGGCCTATCGTGAAAATGAAACGGCGCTTAGTTCTGGTGTATGAGTACGTCATATTACAACCAGCTTATCGCCAGTTTATCCCGTGTTGAACAAAGCATTCCAAGCAATTTACAACCGGAAGAACAAACCGCTTTATCACAAGCATTTAGTCGCGTGTTTTCACTAATTTTTGAACAGATCGAGGCAATTTATGAATATAATTCTCGACACCGAACAATGTAATCGTATTGCCGATGCACTCGCCAACTTGCAACAATCCCAATCTTTTTCAGATCCAAATTTACAAGCAAGAGATCATCAAATTCAAAACCAAATTCATCTGATTGAAAACTTTTTTCGCCGACTTTCCACAATGGTGGAGAATAACGAAAATCGACTCATTTTCAATCAAGACATCTATGTTGGATCGCATACCGGATTGACAGTAAATACGAATTCATCAGGATCAATTCCATCTCTATTAAAAGGGAAAGCGCTCGGCGCAAAAGCCAATCTTGCCTATACGGGAATGTTGGTTGGAAGTGCAAAGAGTATTGGACCGTTTTTTGGTCAGGCCGGAATTTCTGCAATCGAGGGAAATATATCGGGTAAGGCGAGTTTTCGGGTACTCAAAGATAAAAAACTTTATCCTGAATTGAATTTACAGGCACAAGGAAATGCGCATATAGCAGCGGCAAGTGTAATGGGTGGAGTGAACTTAGGAATGGTTCAAACGAGTATTCGAACAGCAGCTGAAGTGGGCGCTGTTTATGGCCATGCAACAGCAGTTCTCGCTCCCGAAAAACAAGTGCTTAGCGCCCAAGTTGGAGCAGCGGCAGTTCGTGGAGAATGCGTTTTAGCGATTGAACTTGCCAACATTAAAGTAACAATTGGCATATCAGGTTCGCTAGGAAGTGTTGAAGCTGGTGTTCATTATTCTAATGAACCAGGTTCTTGGGAGATTGGAACCAATGCGGCGCTGTTTGCGGGAGGTGGATTAAGAATTCGCGTCGATTATTAAAAATAAGAAAAGAGGTGAATTGAATGAAAGATTTTTTACCATTAGGAACAATCGTGACCCTCAAAGGAGGATCCAAGCGAGTGATGATTGTCGGGCGATTGCAACAAGAAACGAATAATCAAATGATCTATGACTATAATGATCTATGACTATAGTGCGGTTTGTTGGCCAGAAGGAATGATTGATTCTAAACAAGTTTATTTATTTAATCATGAGGATCTTGCGATGATTTGGTTTATCGGCTATCAAGATCAAGAAGAATTCGAAGTACGGGCAAGTTTAGAGCGCGAATGTTCTAAATTAAATAGACAATCTACATCTCTTTAACAAAACAAAATGCTGTAAAGATATGCATGAAGCAATTCTTTACAGCATTTTTATCTGTGTATGGAAAAATGTAGTTGAGTTTCCAATGTTGCATAAAACAAACACAGAGCAATTGATCAAATGTGTTGCATGCGTAATCAAGAAGCTTTTTGTTCATGATTTGAATCAGCTGCCTTTTTATATTCTCCAGTAAGGTTAAAAGCGTGATTCATTGGTCCAGAACCTTGGCCGAGATCAAGTTGTGCCGATAAGGCATTGGAAATATAGTCTTTCGCTCTTTGTACTGATGTTTCAAGATCGAATCCTTTGGCAAGGTTTGCGGCAATTGCACTTGAAAGCGTACAGCCTGTTCCGTGTGTGTTTGGGTTGTCGATGCGTTTGCCATAGAACCATTTGATTTTTCCATCTGCACAAAGAAGATCATTGGCATCATTGATATTGTGGCCACCTTTTACAAGCACTGCACAACCATAAGTTTGATTGATGTGAATTGCTGCTTGGACCATGTCGTCTTCGTTTTCGATCTTCATTCCACTAAGTACTTCGGCTTCGGGAATATTTGGTGTTGCAAGAATGGCAATCGGCAAAAGGCAGTTTTTCATCGTCATGACTGCTTCGCTTTGCATAAGGTCAGCACCAGATGTTGCCACCATAACCGGATCGACTACAATTTTATCAGCCTTGTAAAAAGTTAGTTTGTCTACGATTGTTTTGATGAGTTCTGAATTGGAGACCATTCCGATTTTAATTGCATCGGGACGAATATCGGTAAAGATCATATCTAATTGATCAGCAAGAAATTCAGCTGTTGCTTCTAATATGCTAGATACCCCAGTTGTATTTTGAGCAGTTAGGGCAGTGATGGCACTCATCGCATATACGCCATTCATTGTCATCGTTTTAATATCTGCTTGAATACCGGCACCACCGCTGCAATCACTTCCGGCGATAGTCAAAGCTGTTTTCATTTCCATTTTGAAATTCTCCTTTTGTATTTGAATAACTTAAGATAGTCCCTTTAAATTTGCTGTTTCGTTTTATATGTGAAGCAGTTTTTGCGCATTGAAGAAACTGTCAAGATATACATCTGCAAGGTCTTTTAATTCTGCGGTACGTTTTTCGTAACGATCATATACGCCAACAACATAAAAACCGGCATCTTTTGCGGTTTTTGCGCCATGATAACCATCTTCAAATACGGCGGTTTCACTTTGATCAAATCCCATCGCTTGGCAAGCAAGCTCAAAGATATAAGGCTCATCTTTACCATGACCGACTTCGTTGCAAGTAAAAATGGTATCAAAGTAATGGAGCATATCACAGCGTTTTAAAGCAGCTTTTGCTTGCTCAAGATTCAGCGCTGTTGCAATGCACATTTTAATGCCTTTGTTTTGTAAGGCAGTAAGCAAAGCGATGACATGATCTTTTGGCATGACATGATAAAAGTAATAGTCCTCGACAATTTGATTTACCCCATCGATAATTTCCGGCACAGATAAGGGCAAACCATAATTTTCTTTTAAATACGCGGCCGATTGCATTAAGCTCATTGTTTTTAGCGTTTTGCTTAAATCTTTTTTAGGATTATATCCAAAAGAGGCGAGGTAATCAGAAGCAACGGTTTCCCAAATACTCATGCTGTCGAACAGCGTTCCGTCAAAATCGAAAATAGCCCCTTTGATGCTCATGCATTCACCATATTTTCGGAGATACGGTAAAGTTCGCGGCATTCGTTTTCGATATCATCAGCGGAAAAAATTGCACTGACTAAAGCAACGCCATCTACTCCTGTTTTAGATAGCTTGGCAATGTTGCTTTTATTCAAACCACCGATCGCAACGACGGGAATATCGACGGCGTGACAAATATCTAAAAGCGTCTGCATTGGAAGCGAGCCAGAGACGCGTTTAGTCGATGTCGTAAACATTGCACCAACACCAAGGCAATCGGCACCATTTTTAACGGCTTCAAGCGCTTGTTCTACTGTATGGACAGAAACACCAATCATCATATCTTCACCAACTAAAGAACGAACTGCTCCAGCAGCCATATCTTCTTGTCCAACATGGATGCCATCTGCTTTGCATTTGATGGCTACATCCACATTGTCGTTGATAAATAATGGCACATTGTATTTGTGACATAACTCTTTGATCTCGATTGCTTCTTTCAAAAAGGCTTCATCATCTAATTCTTTTTCGCGAAGCTGAACACAAGTGGCACCGCCTTTAAGAGCGGCTTCTACTTGTTGGTAAAGCGTTTGTTTGCCAGTCCACATTCTGTCTGTGACTGCATATAAAAGCATTGTTTTCTTATCGCACTTCATATTTAGCTCCTTTTTCAAGTTGTTCTGGTGTCATGTTATAAATGGCATCAATGATGTAATTTCTATACGAAGCATTGCCATCTAATTCGCTAAGTCGGTCATGAGCAATTTCACCAGCAAGACCCATGGCACAAACAGCAGCGGCAGCAGCTTCTAAAACGTGATCTGGATTGGCGGCAATATATGCCGCTGTTAAAGCGGAAAGTTGGCATCCGGCTCCCGTAATTGTTGTCATCATAGAATGTCCATTGCGAATGACATAAGCTTTTTTAGCGTTGCATACAATATCGATTACACCAGTAATTGTGATGATCGCTCCCGTTTTTTTTGCAAAGCTTTTTGCGAAAATAAGCGCATCATCTAATGTTTCTTCTGTGATTTGATCCGTTATATTGGCATCAACACCTTGGGTTAAGGTCGAAACGCCAGCAAGAGTTTTGATCTCTGAGATATTGCCGCGGATCACTGTAAATTTCACTTCATTCAACAAGCGCAGTGCTGTTTTTGTCCGAAATGTGGAAGCTCCTACACCAACTGGATCAAGAACAACAGGATGTGCAAGTTGATTTGCTCTTTTTCCGGCTAAGATCATCGCTTCAACATTTCTGCTATTCAGGGTGCCAATATTGATATTCAGCCCATCGCAAATCGAGGTGATTTCTTCGACTTCATTTGGATCAGAGGCCATGATTGGCGAAGCTCCACTGGCTAGAACGATATTGGCACAATCATTGACGGTCACATAGTTGGTTATGTTATGAATGAGTGGGGATTTCTTTTTTATGTTTTCAAGGCAGTTTTGCATATTAGTTTCCTAATTTAGATTGAATTTTGCTTAAGATTCCAGAGCGCTGTAGAGTTGTGATGATTAATGCTGATAATAAGGCACCAACTGCAGTAGAGACCAAGAACGGGATTACATAAGCATAAAAAGCAACATCTCCAGCAGCTTTACCCATAAAAGCAATCGCAAAAGGATATGCAGCTAAACCGCCAAGAATAGCCGTGCCAAATACTTCACCAGCACAAGTAGCCCAAATGTTTTTTGTGTATTTATAGACAAGACCACAAAGCAGAGCGCCAAACATACTGCCAGGAAATGCTAATAAACTTCCTAAGGCTAATAAATTACGAAGTAATGAGGCGATAAATGCAGCAGCTAAACCGTAGCTTGGTCCTAATAAAACGGCACACAAAATATTGACCATGTGTTGGACAGGCGAACAGCGACTTGCAAAGATTGGAAATGAGATAACACTTCCCGCTACCGCAACAGCGATCAATAAAGCTGTTAACGCTAGCTTTCTTACATTTGTTTGTTTCATTTGAATGACCATTCCTTTCTGATGCGCTTCAAGGTGTTTAAAGAAATGAAACGCAATACGGCTAAGACAAAACTTAGTGAATTGTAATGAAATAAGTGGACTGATTAAAATACAGAAAAGGAAAGTTTGAAGACTGCTGCTCCTTTTGTTGAGATTACAAGCATCATTCCATTTTTTCGCTTTGAGGGGCGCAATTTCATATTTCTTTTTGATTAGCTTCATTACAATGTTTGATAGTGAATAAAAAACAGGAGATACCTGGCACGGTTGTCTCCTGTAAAAATTCTAGAGTATGACTTCCTACGACAGCATTATCCGCATCAGGTAAAAGGGTCGAAACTAAATGTTTCCTCTCAGCCTGTCCCTACAAGCTCCCCTGTCTTTTTTCGGATTGTATTATAGCACAAAAACTTAACATAGATTTTGAAATCTCTATAGTGAGGATGGTTGTTTACAAATAAAATGGTTTTGCGCGATATCTATGTCATCCATGAAAAATAAAATGCTGTGAAGAAACTCACTAGGTTATTTCTTCACAGCATTTTTGTTTTGTTGTTATTTAGATTGGCTTTCTGAATTCGCACTTTCGAGTGCTTTTTCATAAAGTTCAGGTTGATCAACAAGGTATTCAGGATTCATGCCTTTGTAGTAATCATAAATAGCCTGATCATGGATTTCCAAGTTATATTTTTTGAAATAGAAAATTTGCATTTCTGTTTGAACAGTTTGGTTCGCTTGGAATAGTGTTTTGATCTTAGGTAAGTTTTTGTCGTAGTCTGTAGAAACGACATTGGCAACATAGTAAGTTTTGTCATCTGTTGATGTGTCGTTTGTGAAGACTTGATCCAAAACGCCTTCTTTACCTGCATCTAAAATAGAATTCAATAATGTTGTAGGTAAAGTTTGATCTGTTGCTAAAACGATTTGTTCAGTACCTTTATATGTTGCACCTTCAGATGCGTATTGAGCACTGACTTTTCCAGCGTCTTGGCCATCTTTTAATGCTTGTAAAGCTTTGTTCGCATTATCTTCAGAATCAGTTTCAATGATGGAAACTAATACTGGATCGTATTTTTCGATAATGCTGTCTTTTGCATCTGTTAAATATTTTTCAAATAAGAAAGAAGATTGAACGCTTGGGATTAATGCGCGTTCTAAGTAATCTTGTTTATCCGCAAAGCCTAAAGATTTGATTTGTGTTTCGAAATCTTCACTACTAGAAGAATAATCTTCTAAACGACTTTCTGCTTCTTTTAAGATTTCATCTGTGCGTCCAACTTCCGCATCATAAATTGGTTGACTTGCAAGGAAGATTACACCACTTGCACCAGCAGTAGAACCTTTTAAGCAACGATATTCATCGTTAACGGTATAAGTTTTATTGCCGATTGTCATTAATGTTTCATTTCCGTCTGTTACGGAAGTTTGATTGCTACTAGAGCAACCAACGAGCATTAAGCCAGCCAGTAAGGCGGTTAGAGGTTTTTTCATGTTCATCTTATTCGCCCTCCTGTTCAGTTGTTGTTTCTGTGGAAGTTTCTGTGCTGGAACCAGCTTTTGTTTCGTCTTTTGTTCCACGAATTTCGTTTGCGATCGCTTTTAAGTTTTCATCTAAGTGATCGATTTGAGAATCCATATATTCTTCAACGCTAGCCTGAATTTTGTCATTTGCATAAGAGATTTCTAAATCTTGAGAAGCGTTTAAGATGACTAAAGTTTCTAAACCATTTGCAGAAGAAATAATGTTATTTACTAAAGTCGTTACGATCGTTGAATCTTCGTTTTCTAAAAGAGCAGCAGGATCTGTTTCTTCAACATAAGCTTTATACAATGTGTATTTATCGCCATTGGAAACAGAGATCCAATCTGTTGTTTCGCCTTTTTTCAGTTCGTTAACAGCTTCAAGAACAGAAGAATCTAAATTCGTTGAGTTAGCATCTACATAGCCAACAAAACCCTTCGTTTTGGAAGCATCTTTTTGTTCAGAATATTTTACAGCAACATCAGAGAATGCTTGACCAGCGTCTAATGCGTTTTGAATATCCTTTTGTTTTTGTTTTTGTTCGTCAGTCAGTTCATCTGCATTTTCAACTTCCATAGTGATTACAGAAACAGTACGTGCTTTTTCTGGAATATAAGAAGTTAATTGGGCAATGTGATCTTTGATGAATTGACCATCGAGTTTTTGGATTTTAGAAGCGATTAAGCAATAGTCAGATAGAGCAGAGTCACCTGAGAATCCAAAAGAAGCAAGTTGTGAGTTAATGGAAGCTTTTGTTTTTCCAGTTGAATCGGACTTGATTGCCAATTCGAAGCTTTCTTGCATTTCTTTTGCGGATTTTTTGATTTCATCCGTTGTTTCAATGCTTTGATCAGTTACAGCATTGCGGTACATACTGAATAATACGGAACTTTCAGTGGATTTTGTTTGTTTGAATAAATCGTCACTTGTTACGTTTCCAACAGTTGTAGAAGCAATGACGTCTTTACCATCAACTTGTTTTGATTTCACGCTATCTTTATTCATGTCTGAAACAAAGAAAACTAAAACACCAATAAAGAGAACAGACAAAACGGAAACAAACCAGTATTTTCTAAAAAATTCTGCCATGTCATTTGCTGCGTAATCTTTCGGAAGCAGCAATTTCCTTTCTTTGACGTAATCCGAAAGATAATAAAAGGCAGGCAGGTCCTGCCTGATGTTCAAAAGAATCGGTCATAATTATAAGGAAGGAGCACATAAAATGCAATGTTCACAGCTTGATGGCTGTTTCAATTGCCTTTATTTATCCATCATTATAATAATTGTGATACTCTTGCAAACAAGGAATTAAAATGCTCAAAGATGGATTTTGATTGTATTTTGGATCAAAGACGAAAAAGTCTTTAAAATCCGCAACAATTTTAAAAAGAGAAGCATCTTTTGTGGACGAATTCGACGTCAACCTTATATATTGCTTAAAGATTCAATTTACTTTTAGACGCAATGCATTGAACGAGATGATCGTGCATCGTTGTTTTCTCTTTTTTAATCAGGATTAGATTGAACAGATTCTACTTAAGCTTACAGATCTTAAATGAATATGAAAATGAATTAAAATGCTAGAAAATTGAGCGGATAGGTTCAATCTTTGCGGGGGATAGAGTAAAATTTTTTGATAGCTTAACCTTATTATATATATGAAAAGGAATCATCTTATTTATAAAGAATTCCTTGAACAAGCAAATGATAAAAGTAAGCATATCACTCGATTCAGACTTACAAATGAGCACAAAGTGAGCCGATAGAGTATATTGAAATAGACAAAAAGAGAGGTAGCGAAATGTCAACATTGGAAATCAAAGATTTACATGTCAGCGTTGAAGACAAAGAAATTCTTCGTGGCGTTGATTTGACTATTCATGATGATGAAGTACACGCCTTAATGGGTCCAAATGGTAATGGTAAATCAACATTACTAGCAGCCATTATGGGAAACCCTAAATATACAGTTACACAAGGAACCATCACTTTAGATGGTCAAGATGTTTTATCTCTTTCAGTTGATGAAAGAAGCCGAGCAGGTTTGTTCTTGGGTATGCAATATCCAAGCGAAGTGCCTGGTGTGACCAACTCCGATTTTTTAAGAAGTGCAATGAACGTTCGCCAAGAACGTCCAGTGTCCTTATTTAAATTTATTAAAGGAATGGATCATGCGATTCAACAGTTGGAAATGAAACCAGACTTAGCGCATCGTTTTTTAAACGTTGGGTTCTCTGGTGGAGAAAAGAAAAGAAACGAAATCGTGCAGATGTTGTTATTAAAACCATCCATCACGATGCTCGATGAAATTGACTCTGGTCTTGACGTAGATGCATTACGTATTGTTGCGAATGCGATTCATGCGGAAAGAGAAGAAACACATATGGGATGCGTAGTCGTCAGCCACTATGCTCGTTTCTTAGACTACTTGAATGTTACGCATGCACATATTCTTGTGGATGGAAAAATCGTCGTATCTGGTGGACCAGAATTAATCCATAAAGTAGATACACAAGGATACGACTGGATCGAAAAAGAATTCCATGTCAAAGCAAGAAAAGAAGAAAAACCACAACCCGTTCTGCTTGAAACTTGCGGTGCAAAGAAAGTTGAGTAGGCTCTATGGAAAGAGTCTATGAAAACCGTTTTGCCCAAACAATGGCAATGGATCAAGATTTAAATTTAACATTTAACGAACGTGCAACAGGTTCAATCGTGATCTTTCTTGAAGGGCCAAGTAAAGAAATGAGTCTACATTTAGAAGCAAAATCGTCTTCTCATGTCAAATTATTCATTCAAAATAGCATGGCACATGACCTTCAATTGAAAGTAACAGCCAACATTGCTCATGATGCAAATCTTGAGTGTGGCTTATTAGATTTACAAAACCAACCTTGTCATCTTGAATTACAAGGACACTTGAATGAGCAAGGCGCAAATATGGATTTTTCGATTGCACAGCTTTGCCTTTGCGATTGTCAGAAAAAATCTAATTTGGATATTACAAGCCATGTTAGCCATACATACGGCAATATGCATAACTTTGCGGTTGTTTTTGATGGTGGAAAATATGAAATGGTTGCAGCTGGCCGAATTGTAAAAGGTGCTCATGCATCTGAATCTCATCAAGAAACTCGTGTTTTAACAATGGGAAACAATCACCAGTGTGTAACTTTACCAATTCTTTATATTGATGAGGATGACGTAAAAGCCTCCCATGCTTTAAGCGTAGGCCAACCTGATGCCGAGCAACTCTATTATTTAAATTCTCGTGGATTGACAATGCGCCAAGCGATCGGTCTTTTATCTGTCGGATATTTCAAACCGATCTTAGAATTGATTGAAGATGAAGAGTTAAAGGCAAAAATCGCCCAAGAAACGGAAGAAAGGGTTGGCATGTATGAATATTAAAGAAAATATTGAAGCAATACGTGCGGATTTTCCGATTTTAAAAAGAGAAATGAGCGGTTTGCCTCTCGTTTATTTGGATAGTTGTGCAACAGCGCTAAAGCCACAATGTGTTATTGACGAAGTGGTTCGTTATTACACTTACCTTGGTGCAAATGCCCAGCGTGGTGATTATGAAATGGCAGCGCAAGTTGACTATGCACTGGATGCAGCAAGAAAAACGAGCGCTGAATTTATCAATGCCAAAAAAACGGAAGAAATCGTTTTTACTTCCGGTACAACAGAAGGATTAAACCTTCTTGCTTTAATGATTACCAACCAGTTTTTAAAACAAGGCGATGCAATTTTGACATGTGAAACAGAGCATGCATCTTCCGTATTGCCTTGGCAACAAGCCGGTTTGGCTAAAGATATTCCAGTCAATTTCATCGAAGTTGATCAAGAGGGACGAATTACTCCAGAAAACGTAGAAAAAGCATTTGTTCAATATCCGAACACGAAAGTGGTTGTTTTTGCGCAAGTCTCTAACGTTTTAGGTTTTAATGCACCAATTAAAGAAATTGCCAAAATTGCACATGACCATGGCGCATATCTTGTTGTCGATGGTGCGCAAGCAGTTGCTCATCATGCTATCGATGTTCAAGATATGGATTGCGATTTCTTCTGCTTCTCTAGCCATAAATTATGTGGACCAAGCGGAATTGGTGTCATGTATGGAAAATTCGAGTTACTCGATCAATTACGCCCAATTTTCTTCGGTGGCGAAAGTAATGCACGCTTTGCGAGAAGTTGTGATTCATTAGTTTTGAAAAAAACGCCAACAAAATTTGAATCAGGAACATTACCGATTGAAGGGGCTCTTGGAATGGCAACAGCAATGCGCTATTTGATGAATATTGGATTAAACAACATTCATGAATATGAATGGGAATTAAAACAATACTTTTTAAAACGTGCACAAGAAGAACTTCAAGACAAAATTAAAATTTACAATCCAAACGCGCAAGGCGGAATTGTAACATTTAATGTCTATGACAAAGGCCAATTGATTTTCCCACAGGATATGGCAAGTTACTTATCCAATAAAGGAATTGCCGTACGTTCTGGCCAGCATTGTGCAAAATTAATGGGCGAATTTTTAGGTGTGCCAGGAACAGTCCGGGCAAGCATCTATTTTTATAACACGATTGAAGATATTGACCGACTTGTCGATGCAATCAAAGATGCGACAGTCGAAAAGTGCCTAGATATCTTTTTTTAGAAAAGGGGATAAATATGCCAATCGATCCATCTTACTATCGGGAAATTATTATGGATAACTATTCTTATCCACAAAATAAAGAACTTAAAACAGATGACGGTGAATATGACCAAAGACATATGGCAAGTGATTCCTGCATCGATGACATTACAGTTCAAGCAAAAATTAAAGATGGAATTGTTCAAGATGTTCGCTTTGACGGGCAAGCTTGTACAATCTCCACTGCTTCTACCTCTATTTTGACGCAATTAGTCGCAAATAAGACAGTGGAACAAGCAGAAGCAATTATTCAAAACTATTTCAATATGATCCATGGTCGTCCTTTTGATCCTGAACTCGTTGACGAGGCGATCGTTTTTGAAGGCGTCGCAAAACAACCAAATCGCATTGGTTGTGCAACGATCGGCTGGAAAGCATTAGAAGAAATGTTGCAGGCTCATCGCGAACAGACGACAAAAGAACAGGAGGCTTGAAATGGCTGAAAAAGAACAATCACAAGTACAGGTTTTAGAGGAAAAAGATTACCAGTACGGATTCCATGACGAAGACACTTCTGTTTTTAAAACAGAGAAAGGTTTAACGGAGCAGACGATTCGTGAGATCTCTGCAATTAAAAAAGAACCAGAGTGGATGTTACAAAGACGTTTAGATGCGTACCATTCCTTTTTAAAACAAGAAAATCCAGATTGGGGACCAGATTTATCCCATATTGATTTTGATGAATTTACCTATTACATCAAACCAAGTGAAACCCAAGAACAAGATTGGGAAGAAGTCCCAGAAACAATCCGTAATACATTCCAAAAACTTGGGATCCCAGAAGCTGAACAAAAATATTTAGCCGGGGTCTCTACGCAATATGAATCTGAAGTTGTTTATCACAACATGCTTGAAGAAGTCGAAGAAAAAGGAGTTATTTTCTTAGACACGGATAGTGCGTTACGTCTTCATCCAGAATTGTTCCAAAAATATTTTGGAAAACTCATTCCATATACAGACAACAAATATGCAGCGCTCAATACAGCTGTTTGGTCTGGTGGAAGCTTCATCTACGTTCCAAAAGGCGTGAAGTTAGAAAAACCACTTCAATCTTATTTCAGAATTAACTCGCAATCCGCAGGTCAATTTGAACGTACGCTCATTATCGTCGATGAAGGGGCAGACGTTCATTATGTTGAAGGATGTACTGCACCGATTTATTCGAAAGATTCTTTACATGCGGCAGTTGTTGAAATTTTCGTTCATAAAAATGCGAGATGTCGTTATTCCACTGTTCAAAACTGGTCAACCAATATTATCAACCTCGTAACAAAACGAGCTCGAGTTGAAGATTATGGCCATATGGAATGGATTGATGGAAACATCGGATCCCACTTAAATATGAAATATCCAGCATGTTTTCTTGTTGGACCATATGCGAAAGGGACAACGATCTCTATTGCCGTCGCTTCAAAAGATCAAGTTCAAGACGCCGGCGCAAAAATGGTTCATTTAGCACCACATACTTCTTCAACAATTATTTCCAAATCTGTTGCGAGAAAAGGTGGAGAAGTAGACTACCGTGGTTGGGTTATTCATGGTAAAAATGCGGATCACGCGAAAACAAAAGTTGAATGTGATACGCTAATCTTGGATAAACAATCCCGTTCTGATACGATTCCTTTGAACCGTCACCTCAATCAAACAAGCCAGATTGAACATGAGGCAACAGTTTCAAATATCTCAGAAGAACAACTGTTCTATTTGATGAGTCGTGGTTTAACGGAAGCACAAGCTACAGAAATGATCGTTATGGGCTTCTTAGAACCATTTACCCGCGAATTACCTATGGAATATGCGGTTGAATTAAACCAGTTATTAAAACTGGATATGTCGGATTCCATCGGCTAAAACGCAATGGATACGATGAATCGAAGAAATTGGATTCAAAAAAGAAAGCAGATTCCCAACAAGCAAGAAAGAAATTTTCGAATTGCCTGTGGGCTTCTGCCTTTTTTTAAACGATATCCATCGATTGGAATTTATCTTCCGATTTTAGAAGAAGTGGATGTCTTAGATCATTGTGGATTCCAATTATATGATCAACCTAACGACCAACACTATGTGTATCGTGATTCAAAACTTTTGTCTAAAAGTGAATTTGAAGCAATTCAATGGTCAGCGCCTAAAGTGGAAAGCGAAAGTGTAATGCGCTTTTATCCACTCGATCAATTAGAAAGAGGAGCATTTGGTATTCTTGAACCGAAAGGGGAAAAGAGTGGCCAACAAGAAGTGATCCCCAGTATGATTATCGTGCCTTTAGTGGCGTTTTGTGATGGCTATCGAAAAGGTTATGGAAAAGGCTATTACGATCGCTATCTACAAAACCATCCGCAGAGTTTGCGTGTGGGCATTGCCTTTGATCAACAAGAAGCAAGTTTTATACATGAACAATGGGATCAAAGATTAGATGTTATTATCACGGAAACAAGAGTGTTGATTTATCCAAGGTGTAGCGAAGAATAAAACGATTTAGATCAACAATAAAACCAAGAAAGAAGGTTTATCGATGAGTGTCATTGACAATATTAAAGCGTTCTGGAAAGACTTTGAACAAGAACAAAAAGGCTTGTTAGACGCATTAAACAATCAAAATTATGAAAAATTAACGGAAATCTTAGATACACTAAATTCCGAATGTAATGAGATAAGTGGAGCTCACTTTTTTATTGAAGACGATCCTGAACAACCTGAACTGACGTTTGATACAGGTCCAAATAAAACAAGCCAACTTATTTGTCAACAAATGAAAAAACTCGCTCCAGCAAGCATTAAAAAGACATGGCTGATCAACGATACATTGACTCCTCTGTCCCAAAAAGCGATCGAAGCTGTTTTACAGATTAAAGATGTTGCTTATACATTGATGGATATGACCGCCTTTTATACGATCAATCCCAAAGCGCAAAACTTTGAAGTGCAAGTGTATTGTCCAGGTTTTTCCTTAATTGATAATCCTGAATATAAACGCGAAATGGCCATTTATTTAATCGAACTTGCGGTAGGAGAAAATTGTCTGGAATCTTATATTGGAAGTGCAGATTTTTTAGATGCACCAATCAAAGATGCAAATTTGTGTAATTTATGCGAACTCTATGATGTCATCATGGAAACAGTTCAAAACGAGAAATGGCCAGAATATAAGCATCCATTAGATATTTATACGGTATTTAAACCTCATCAAGACTTTGCTTCGGACTCTTTACGGAAAGATATGAAAATGATCTTTACGGTGAACCCACCATTGATTGAAGAAACATTAGGGGCTAAAAGTGATGTCCAACTCGATTTAAAAGCAAAAGGTGGAGAATATGGTTATATTTATTACGTTAACTTGTTTGACTCCAAAGAAGATGCAGCATTGCGTCAAAAACTCGCCACGCAAATCGAAGCACTGCTTGCACCATTACATTGCGCAAAAGTTATAGGTGGAGCAATTGGAAAATCATATTCCTATATTGATGTTGTTTTATTCGATCAAAAGATGTTTGGACAAGTTTTTGCCCAAATTCAAAGCCAATTGAAAGATAAAGTGGAACTTCATTATCGAAGTTTCGATCAAGACTAAACAATTTAAAAAGCAAGAGGCGCATGGAAACGATTGAATCCATGTGTTTCTTGCTTTTTTTCTTGATCTTTGGTGAGGGTAAAAAAAGAAGTGCTTTGCACTTCTTCATCTGAAATCGAAATTATTCAGCAACAGGTGTAACGTTTGCAGCTTGTTTTCCACGATCGCCTTCAACGACATCGTAAGTAACAGTCTGACCTTCGTCTAAGGAACGGTATCCTTTTTGGTTGATGGAAGAATAATGTACGAATACATCTTTTCCGTCTTCACCAGTAATGAATCCGAAGCCTTTTTCTGCGTTAAACCATTTCACTTTTCCAGTGTTCATGTTTTACCTCCCTGAATAGATTGGAGATTTTTGATTAAAATTCTTTGACTTCAATGCGAACCTGGAAAGAATGGACTATCCAGTAAAAATCAGTTCTTGAATCTATCCTATGCACAAATTATATAGATTTTTGCAACACAGAGTCAAGATAAAACACTTCTAGGCAAACATCAGTGCGCAAACTATTCTAAAAAAAGCGAGTTTTTATAAAGTCTTTATATATGGCGTTTATCTATTAAAAAGGGCTTTGAAAATACTGGATTTTGAATGTCCGTTTAAGTTTATTTTCATGAGATGAACTCACAATAATGAAATCTTATTCGTATGATCTCAAAGCGTATTGATCTATGAAAATAGATTTATCTAACGCAGATCAAAATGCAACACATCAGGAAAAAGAATCGATTTAAAACGGATTTAACATCTAAAAATCGAAGGCAATTAGATCTATACAAACGTTAAAGTCGGAATCGCGTTATTGAAAATGTGCATAATAAGTGTGTGATCGCCTAAAAGTAAAATAGGGACATAGATAAATTGAGTGATTTCTATTGATGTCAATCTAAAAATGCTCGATATGATTGCTCGGGTTGCGTCCTTTGTCGTTTTCGGTTATCCAAATCTTTAGTAATTTTCTTTTTGAATAGAATTTCTCGGATCCTATCTATGTAAAAGTAAAAGATAAACCATGCGATGCTTTATCTTTTACTTGTGATATTGCAGAAGAACTAACGGATAGATTTTGGGTATCTGAAAGATTAGGAATGAATCTTTGAATAGACGTGTTTTTAACAATGATAGATCATTTCTATAGTGTTATCTCTAGTTAATATACGAATCTGGAGAAATCAGAATCTTGGTTATTAAGATAATCGTTTTTGAATGCAACCATTGAAAGGGTGTTGTCGAAAATTTGATGATATTTTTTGCCAATTGATTTAGGTGAAGACATAAGAAACTCCTTTTTCGCTTTACTTACATAATGGGCTGCGTGGCAGTGACGCTCTTGAGGTGAATTGTCAATACCTAAACTGCAAAAAAACATTCGTTTTTGAAAAAGAGAGCATATAAAATGACCCCTAAAACCGAAAAGAATTTTTTCGATCTACAGGGGTCTAAATTTCCAAAAGCTTAACTTAATGACATTGGTAAAAATCGCTTTAAAACTTTCGAGGTTTAGGATGACCTCATGAAAATTTAAAGGCCAAGGTTATCTAAACCTCAACAAATATTAAAGTGTCATTTTTATAATGTTCACAATGATTTGTGTTAGTTATAAACTACAGGTTCTAGTACATCGCATGGTGTGGTATAGACACCTAAGGTATCGCCAGTTGAATCAAAGAATTCAACTTCATAATAAGTGCCATCATATTCTAAAACGATTGCACCTTGAGTTCCAACAGGAAGTTCATTAAATTCTTTGATGAGTTCTACTACATCTAGTTCTTTCATAGCTTATTTTCCTTTCTTGTCAGGATATACCGTTACTATTTTATGCGTAATTCTATTCTTATCTTTTTGTATGACAACTACTACATTAGCATTAATGGATTTTCCAGACTTACCAATTACTTTTGTGTGATAAGTATGTTTAATGCCGAATGGTGTTGTTTCGCTTTTAGTAGGTGATTTACCTACAAGGGAAGCAACTATATTTTTATGAAACAATTTTGAGTCGTTTTTTGAGTAACCTAAAACATCTTTCATAAACTTAGCCTTGGATCCGCCAATTGGATGGTTGACATTTAGCAAATACCCCTCTGTTTTCTTTTTACTATATCTCACATCTTTTGGTGCATTAACAGGAAATTTATTTTTTGTTGCTCCATGAGTATTTCCAAAACCTCCGTGAAAACCTGCCCCCATTAAGCATCCACAGCCTTTCTGCTTTGCATAAATTCACTATCGAATTGCAATATTTCAATTCCCATTTCCTGATACGGAGCAAAAACTTCTTGCGGCATTGCACCATATACAATAAGAGCTGAAGGTTTCAAGCTTTCAATTACATAATTAAGTCCTCTTTGGAAATAAGCACGTTCTACAACTAGCTTCATACACCCATGCGAGCCTACTGCTATAACGCCATGTTTTGTTATTCCTGCACAAGATAGTTTATAAGTTCTTTCATCTCCAAAGCGAATATTTGGAATCACGGCCACCCCATTTTCTTGTAACCAATGAGCTATCGCTCTGCTTCGATAGATATTCCAATACTGCATTACCAAAGGCATGTCGCGATAAACACTAAAATCAGGGGATATGACTCCCTTAAATTTTTTGAGAATTGGAAGATAAACATGCGGTTTATTCCAAAGCCTTTCAAAGTTTGCGTCGTCTTCATAAAAATGTACCCATGCATCATACTCAGTACTTCGCAATGCTTTTGTAAAAATGTTTTTAATTTTTTACAGAAAAGATAATGGATTAATATATCTCAAGAAATCTTATGAAAAATTGTGATCGTTGGTCTGTTTGTCACATCGATCGCCTTCCCCAGACTCGCATAGTCTTTGTTCCAGACAAGATTCGCTAAAGATTTCTCCCTTGTCTTGCACTGTGGTGCATGCGATTCGTCTTGCGACGACCGACGCGCAAAAAGAATTAGTCCTCTCCTATTTGAATGAAAAAGAATAGAAGGAAAAGAGTGTATAAATCGAGTTTGTACTTTAATTTCTTTTTATCCAACATTGCCTGAATTGGTTATTTTTAAATTGCACAAATTGGTAGTTCTTATATTGCATTTTACAAAGAAAAGAAGGTCAGAAAGCAGGAAAACAAAAATTCTGCTTGGACTATCGGAAGATGTCATTTCGCTTATAGACGGAAACATCTCGCGGGAATATATTTGGAGGAATTAAAAATCCTTATTTACAAAGTGTGATTGAGATGACAAATTGACTCAACATGATTACGCACATATTTAAATATGGTTTGTGAACGATATGAAATTCCATTAATAATCGTTGAAAATGGATTAGATGCAAACGATGTGTGCAGTGAAGATACTAAATTCCATGATATCTATCACATTGATTATTTAAGAGATCATATTCAGGCAATGCGCGAAGTAATTGAAGATGGCGTGACTTGATGGGATACACAATGTAGGGTTGTATGGATTTAGTCTCTGCCTCTTCTGGTGAAATGAAAAAAACGTTATGGATTTATCTATGTAGATCGCGATAATGATGGCAATGGGGGACTTGCATCCCGAGAAAAAAGATTCGTTTAAATGGTATAAGAAAGTGATCGCCTCAAATGGGGAAGATTTAGCTTAATCCAAATAGAGACAATTATGATCATTTAGCTATTGAAGAGTTGCAAAGTTGGGATAGTGGGAAAAAATTAGACTTGACCATATTTAGACTTGAATAAACTTCCGGAAGTGTTAGAATAATTAATGGTTTACAAAGAGCCGTGATCGCAAAGATAGTCAATTTAAAAAGTGAAAAAAAGCACTTTACAAAGATTATATTTTGCGTTATATTATATAGGCAACTTCTAAATATGAGGACGTGGTGGAATGGCAGACACGCTACTTTGAGGGGGTAGTGAGCTTAGCTCGTGTGCGTTCAAGTCGCATCGTCCTCACCATTCGAAAGCAAACTTCAAGTCAATTTGGCTTGAAGTTTTTTTTACGTTAATGAGGTGTGACCGTATAAATTTGATCTTAATTGTTAACGGAAAGCTTATCTAACAGAACAGAAACTATTTTCGATTCTTTTAAGCAAAATAAAAAGGCGATGCTTGGTATAAACCAAGCATCGTCAATGTTTTAATGGTAGCCTTATTTTCAATAGGTGTAATAGAGTTAGATGGTTTTGATTAGTCCGTGAATTTGGAGTAGAATGCCATTTTTTCAAGTGGACTCGTATCGATAATTGGGTTGTTTTCTAAACGTAACGCTTCAAGCAATTCTAAATCTTTTAATGGAGATACATCTTCGATGTAGTTTGCTTTGAGCGTTAATTGTCGTAAGAACTTCAAATTCGATAATGGACGTAAATCATGAATCATGTTGTGGTCTAAGCGCAAATAAGAAATAAATTCTAAATCTTGTAATGGGGTTAGATCACGAATGTTGTTGTTGTATAGGTCGACAATACATAATTCATGAAGGTCAGATAATGCAGATAGATCCGCAATGTTGTTGTTTTCCAAAGAAAGAATTTTGAGATCTTTCATGTCTTTTATGCAATCGATGGAACGGATTTGATTACGTCCAACATTCAACTCTGTTAATTTATTGCATTCAACGAGTGGTTCAATCGATGTAATGCGGTTTGTGAATAGATTTAAACGTTCTAGCTTTTCTGCATGTCGCAAGAACTCAATATCAGTTAATTGGCAGAAACGCGCATCAAAGGAGCGTAGGTTTTTAACGTTAGTGAATTCATCGAGATGTGCAATTTCGTTTTTGGAGACATTGAGATCTTGTAGATCTTTAATGTGGTTTAAATTGCGCATGTCGGAGAATCCGGTTTGTTCCATGGAGATTGATTTTAGTTTTGGTAAATCTTCAAAGAAACCAAAATCAGTAGCGTTATTAAAGTCGAGATTTAGATATTCCAAAGAAGGGAAATCTTTGATTGGATGATAATCGACTAAATAAGGGTTATTGGATACATCGAGACGACGTAAATTTTTCATTGCAGAAAGTGGAGAGATGTCCGATAACAAGTTTGTCGAAAGATTCAGTTCTTCAATGTTGTTTAAGAATGATAAATCTTCGATATAGTATCTTCTCATTCCAGACATATCTAAAATCTTTAAGTTTGGCAAACGGCCAAGAATAGAATAGTTAAATGGGCCGTTTTCGGTATTTACGCAAATATTTTCAAGTTGCGTACAGTTTTGAACGTAGTTTAAAGAGTCAATTTTTGCTTTCTTCAAGTTCAATACTTTTAAATTCACCATACTTGCGACAGCTGATAGGTCCATGACATACAAGTTGTTGCGAGAAAGGTTAAGGATTTCAAGATTGTAGTGAGAGTCTAGTGGTTCAATGTCACGTAATCTGTTTCCAGATAAATTGACATTGACTAAGTTCATGAGATTTTTAAGTGGTCTGATGTTGGTAAGTGCATTATTCGAAACATTGATTTTTTCAAGGTTCTCAGCATACTCCAGGCCTTCAAGGGTATCGATATCTAAATCAGAAGCATCTAATTGAATGAGTTCAAGGAGATCTTCTTTTTTGAGCTCTTCCGGCTTTTTATGGAGAGTTCCGGCAATGACATCAGCTAAAGCGGCATTTTGAATTAACATGGTTATCCCTCCGTTAAATTATTGCTATTTCCATTATACATGATAGAAAGATGCATTTGATGATTTTTACAATCATTTCCGATGTTCTTTTTTTAGTGCGTCAAGAATAAGAGGTTTCCAAACTTCCACGAGCTTGTCTAAGCGAAAAGCAGCATTTGCAGGACTAGAGGAAGGAAGATAAATCGCATGTAGTCCATTTGGTTTTTGATAACGATCAAAGAGCTGCAACGCCTTTTTTCCGTTGCAAAATATCGTTGTGATTTCACTTTGTTCGAGAAGGAAAGAAAGGTTTGTGGGCGTGACATCGCGTATGGATGAATCAGATGAACCGTGAATGGAACATTGCTCAATGACATCCCATAATGCAATATGATGGGATTTTAAAAAAGCTTTCTTTTGTTTTGCGGTTGAACCCACTTCTTCATTAAAGATTTCGCCTAACACTTTCCAAAAGCGATTTTGCGGATGAGCATAATAAAAGTTTTGTTTACGGGATTGTACAGAGGGGAATGATCCTAATATCAAAATTTGGCTTGCGGAATCATATTCTGGGGCAAATGGATGAGTAACGTGTTCTAAACTGGACATAAAATCTCCTTTAGTTTGATTTGTAACTTTTAGTGTATCAGGAATACAACATTAAAAAAGCCATTCCAATTGGGGAATGGCTTGAAATCAATTTAAGCTTGTGGTTGTTCTTCTTGTGCTTTTTGCGCTTGTTCTGGTTCGAGCGTACTTTTTAAAATATCTCGTAATGAAATCGTTGAAACAAAGTTGTTATACGAGAAGACCATCGCAATTTTAGTAATTTGACCAGAGGAAAGCACATAGTTCAAGTTGTCATAATAGTAACGAGGATCGACGATATAGATGTTTTTAAAGTAAGGAACTAAAAACGGAATCAGCGAGTTTGCGTAACTATCTTTGAGTAATAATAAGTTTTCTTGCGAATTAGCAAGGGTTGAAATATGAACCAATCCTTGGTTTTGGGAGAGGAATACTTCATATTTATCTTTTCGATTTAAGGCATCGCGATCATAAATCGTAGTCGATTGATGACCATCGTTCCAAGTCACAGTATATTCAGTATTTTGATTGTCTTTATAGACATCAATTTGGTCAGATAAACCATATGAGGCGGTTTTTGAAGCTAGTGTTCCTTCGAATCCTTCTACAACAGGTAAAGGGGTAAACCATTCAGGATTAAATGTGATACTCATAGAATTGAGTAAATGTTCGGCACCGATCATCGCACCTTGGCTTGTCCAATGGTGATCCGTTTTGTAGTAAAGGTAGTCGTTTTGTTTTTCTTTAAAAACAGCACGGGGATCAGCTGGATGAGCAAGTTGGCTATAAATGGAATCTAAAGTCGCATTTTCGCCATGATCATCGACATGAGCTGGAAGTTTATACGACTGAATGTTTGCTGCAGAGGGAGCGACAAGTACCGATGTGGAAACTCCAGTGCTTGCTTCGAGTTGCGAGATCAAAGATAAAGTTTGTTGAATGATCGCATCGTTCGGGTTTGCTGGCTTTTGAAGCAGAGCATCTTTGCCTAAATAGACGTCATCAATTTGTTTTTGACCGATGAGTTTGCGCCATGTGTAGTTGATTCGAAAAAGAAGGTTACGACCTACAAATTGATCGCTCATCGCATCTTCAAATGCTTTTTGATCTTTGCCATTGAGAACACCAGTTAAAGTGATATTTGGCATTTGGGCTAGGGGTCGATTCTCTAATGCGGATTTTGTCGAATCGGGAATGACGAGATTCAATGAAGTCCAGGCCACAGTGATTGTCACTAAAAAGGTGAGAAGATTACGATGATAACGATTTGGCGTTTTTTTATTTTGTTGCATAATATCTCTTCCTTTCTAGAACACGGCATACATAAAAGTTTGTGAGGTTTGTGAGATCAACATGGCAAGGCATAAGATAAATACTAAACCATATCCTAATACGCCCAATAAAGGTTGAAGTGAGCGTTGATTTTTATGGAGTTTTGTCGACAGTCGTGGAATAAACGTAGTGCAACACAAAATTCCTAGAACAAAAACAATGAAATACGTTTGGCCATAGAACAATGCAGTTGCATCGTAGAGTCCGCTTGTGTTGATCATGAAATAACGACCAATCCACGCCAAGCCTTCACTCAATGTTGGACTAGAAAAGAATGTCCAAGAGATGAGTGTCATCAAAATTAAATAAAGATGACGGAAGAAATTAGGGAGTTTTTCTAAATAGCGGTTCAAAAATTTGCGTTCGAGTAAAATCATTCCCGCTTGTAATAAGCCCCAAACAATAAAGGAGGCTTGCGCACCATGCCAAATTCCAGTGAATAGCCAAACGATTAAGACATTGATTAACCATCTTTTTTGATTTACGCGATTTCCACCGAGTGGAATATAAACGTATTCTCTAAACCAATCCGTTAAAGAAATATGCCAATGGCGCCAAAAATCTTGGACGGATAAAGTGCTATAAGGATGATCGAAGTTGGCAGGAATTTCAAAACCAAAAATTCCCGCTAAACCACGTGCCATTCGAGAATAGCCGGCAAAGTCAAAATATAACTGGAAAAAGAAGGCAAATCCATGTAACACGCTTCCTAACCAAGTTGTATTGCCAGCAAGTGCATTGAACACTTCCATAAAGGAATTGGCTAATAAAATCTTATAAGCGAATCCTTGTAAGAATAAAGCAGCGCCTTCACGTTGTAAGTGGGAACGTAAAGGATGGCTTTTTAGTTGCGGTTCGAACTTTGCATAATGTCCGATTGGCCCCATATTGACGCGGCCAAAGAACGCAACAAATACACCAAAATCAACGAAAGAACAAGGCTTTGCTTTTTCACGATAAACATCAAAAACATAGGACATGCACGAGAATAGATAAAAGGATAATCCAATTGGCATGGCCAGTTTTGGGATGATTTGATTTGCACCAAATAAGGAGAAGAATCCCCCAACCCATGGATCAAGATATTTATACATGAACAAAATCAACAAGTTGATTCCAATTGTTCCAATGAGAGCTTGTTTTTTTGTTTTGGGATTTGCTTTACTCTCATTCAATAAGCTGAGCTCATAGGCGCTGATCCAGTTAAACAACAAGGCGATGATCAACAAGATCAAAGAATGGATGGATCCCCAAGCATAGAACAAGAGCGAGACAATCAATAAATAAGTATTTTCGGCTTTGGTATTGTGTAAACGGATAATGCCAAAGCGGTAAATTAGATAAACAAGGGGGAAAAACCCAAAGAGAAAGGAGAAATCGGTAAATTGCATGATTAGGCTCCTTTCAACGCAGAAATAAATGCGTTTTTAACTTGCTCGGTTTCTTGGCCAACATAGAAAATGGCGTAATTCTCTTCAACATCGATCCAACCTTTTTCAACAGCTGCAGCTGCTTCTGGGGCATACCCAGAATAAATGTCAAATTGCGATTGTTGACGAGCGTTTAGTATCTCTTCGATTTTCTGCCCATTGGCAGGATCGAATTCGATCAAAACGATTTCGTTTGGTGAAAGAGCATCGTTTGATCGATATAAACCGATATTGATGACATCATTGGTATCAATATTTAAAAGCCGGCGAATTTTTTGGGTGCTTTGGCGAGGGTAGTTTGTGGCATCAATTGCACCAATAACTTTTTCTTCTACTTTGCTAAAAGTTGTCGTGGAAGAAATTTTTTGATTGAAAAATGAAGGAGCCCAAAAGACAAGTAAACATACCACTAATGCTCCTTTAATAAGCCGGCACATTGTTTGATTTAACTTCATAATTTAACTCCATTTTGAATTTTAAATTTGATTTCGATTCAACAATTCCAGCTAAGGGGTAGGAACAGTATTGATCGCATTATAATAGGCTGTGATCATGTGTCGTCCCCATTGCGGATAGAATGAGGCAGGAAAGTGCAAGCCATCAGGTTCATAGATGGGCGCATTACCATTGTCATCGAGAACGGTGTTATCCACATAAATCCAATTGTTGCGTTCGCACATGCGTTGGATTTGAGCATTAATGGCTTCGAGTCGACCATTTTCTGTGTAGTTCGTCATCGTTCCCGCACGAGGCGCAATGATGCCGTTGACGACAATTTTGGAATTTGGGGTTAATGCAAGAATTTGTTTGATGTATTCTTCATAAACTAAGCCATAGCCGTCTTCTCCACGATCCGCACCAATATCCATAACTAAATCATTGGCTCCATAACTAAGATAGATCACTTCTGGTTTAGAAGCGGCCGCAGCTTGGGTTACTTGTGGTAAAGCTAAAATGGAATCACCGATCCTTGCTAAACAGACGTTTTCAGGCAAATAACCATATTCTTTAAAGCCGACAGCGCGCGAGTCACCTAAAATTACAGAATCGCGAAATAGCGCCCATAGGCGTGAATCATCTGAGCCAATACCTTCTGCAATTTCTTGAAGGCGTTCTTGGCGATCACGTTCACTGATTTTTGCTGAAATGGCGGCTTCATCGCGGTTTTGTAATTCTTCTAAATAGGCGATGCCTTGGGCATAAGTAGACTGTTTGTTGCGATTTTTAAAGAAAAAAACGCCAGTGATGGATAAAGCAACAACAAGTACACCTACTCCGACTGTTTTTGAACTGAACTTCACCTTTTTATGAGCAGCGTGCTTCTCTTTGTTTATTTTTTGAACTGTATGAGAAGGGGAGGGCGCTTGGTTGGACGAATTGTTTTCTTTTGTTAAATCGTTTTGTTCATTTTTAGTTGTCATAAATCGTCCTTCTATCATAAACGTTCCAACAAGAAACAAATTGAAAATGCGATCGGTTCTTGTTGGATTAATATTGAGTAATTAAATGTATATGTGTGATGGGGGATATTAGTTTACATCAAAATTAAGGATCTTGATGGATACTTGTTCATTATACCTTTAAAGTTTGAACTTCACTGCCTTAATGCCGTATTTTGATTCCTTTTTATTTGCAAAAATGGACTCGAAAAAATGCGCTCAAATACATCAGTGTTTTGGTAGTTTTTTACTCGTTTTGCAGGCGGCTAAAGAGTGAAAAAAGCAAGAGAATCGAGATTAAACCAAACAAAAAGACGGCGTTCACCGTCTTTTGCGTTCTAATTACTTTTCGAGTTGGATTAATTCCGCAAGAATTTGCACGGCATTGCTTGCGGCCCCTTTACGGATTTGATCTCCGCAGCAGAAAAGACCAATTGTTTTCTTTTCTGGATCAGCAAGATCATAACGCAAACGCCCTACAAAGACGTCATCTTGATTTGTCGTGTCGATTGGCATTGGATAAATGTTATGTTTTGGATCATCGCGTAACACAACACCTTTGGAATGCGATAATCTTTCTTTTAATTCATCGAGATCTACAGGTTGAGTTGTTTTGACGAGAATCGATTCTGAGTGAGAGCGCCATACGGGAACGCGCACACAAGTGCAATTCACATTTAAATTTGGGGAGTGGAGAATTTTACGCCCTTCATTTTGCATTTTCCATTCTTCAGAAGTGATGCCAAATTCATCAAAGCCTCCAATTTGGGGGATGACATTAAATGCGATTGGATAGGCAAATGCTTCAGGTTGGGCATGTTCGTCAGCTAATTCGCGTTCTAAATCACGAATGCCTTTCACACCAGCGCCAGAAACGGCTTGGAAAGTTGTACAAACGACATTTTCAATATGGTAGAGATCGTTAAGATCATGTAAAGCCATCAAAGCAATGATTGTGGAGCAGTTTGGATTGGCAATAATTCCGTGATGATTTGCGATATCTTGGGCGTTGATTTCGGGAATCACTAGAGGAACGTTGTCATCTAAACGATAAGCAGAGGAGTTGTCGATGACAACACATCCAGCTTGTTGCGCCCAAGGCATCCACATTTTGGTGATGTCATTTTCACAAGCGCCTAAAACATAATCCACACCTTGAAAAGATTGTTCATTCAACTCTTCTACGATATAGCCATCAATTTCTTTACCGGCTGAACGAGCAGAAGCTAAAAGTTTGATATTTCCTTCGATCTTTTGTTCTTTAAGACATTCGAGCATTTGTCTGCCTACTGCACCAGTAGCCCCAGCGATTGCAATAGTCTTCATAATATTCCTTCTTTCTTCAATTTTTTGATCTAATCTATTTAGATCAGCGATTTTCCTTTTGATGGAGCAGTTTCGTAAATTTGGACATCTACATTAGAGGGTTGAACGAATTCTGCATAGATGCATTGAATCGTGCGGGCGAGATCTTTTTCATCGACCCCTACTGTAATGTTGATTTCATTAGAGTCTTGGGCAATCATCACAATACTAATTCCTTCTCGTCCTAACGCCTCGAACAGGCGACCGGCCATACCTGGTTGATGAGACATGGAGTTTCCTACAGTAGACACTAAAGCGATATTGTCGAGAACTTTGAGTTCATCCGGTTGGACAGCTTGCTTAATCGCATGCAAAATTTCATACAAGCCATCTTCAACTTCATTACGAGCAACGATTGCGGTAAAGGAATCGATACCGGAAGGAATGTGTTCAATAGATACATTAAAGCGTTCTAGAACAGAAAGAACTTTGCGCATATAACCAACTTCATTCGACATATGTTTTTTATAAACATAGATTGATAAAAAGCCAGGTTTTCCCGCTAATCCGGTAATTGGATATTTTCGTTGAACTTTGTTGCGCTCTTGAATGATCGTTCCTTGATCGTTTGGCGCATTTGTATTCAAGATGTGAATTGGAATGTTGCTTTCTTTTACAGGGAAGACAGCCTCTTCATGGAGAACAGAGGCACCCATATAAGACAGTTCGCGTAATTCAGAGTAAGTAATATGGGTGATCGGTTCGGGATTTTTAACGATTCGGGGATCGGCCATTAAAAATCCGGAAACGTCTGTCCAGTTTTCATAAACATCAGCTTCAATAATGTTAGCTAAAATCGAACCCGTAATATCGCCTCCACCGCGGGAGAATACCATGATTTTTCCGTTGTTGGATAAGCCATAGAATCCGGGGAAGACGAAATGATCATATTGATTCATCGCAGTTTTTAAGCGGGCTTTTGTGGCATCCCAGTCAATTGTTTTATCGTGGTTAACGCGAATGACATCTGCGGCATCTAAAAAAGGAAATCCTAAATATTCAGCCATTAACTTGGCACAGAAATATTCACCGCGCGAAACGATTTCATTTTGGGAAAGGGAAGAAAGGTTTTGATATAAAGCATCTAATTCCTTTTCAACAGGATATTTTAAATGAAGTGTTTCTTTAATTTCGACAAAACGAGCTTTGATCAAATCAAATACGTTGGAGGCATCGACATGATATTGGCGGTGCGCATCTAATAAATAGAGAAGGTCAGTAATTTTGGAATCGGAACTAAATCGTTTACCAGGTGCAGACACGACGACAAACCGACGGTCGGGATCAGATAGCACAATATCTTTTACTTTTTTAAATTGGCTCGCTTGTGAAACGGATGAGCCACCAAATTTTGTTACTTTTAAAGTCATTTTGCTTGATACACTCCAATCATTGCTTTTTTATCTTGTTTATTGATCACGCTAATTTCTTCTTGGCTCTTGTTTGGAATAAACCAATACATCTTCCTAATTTCTGTATCTAAATTTGCTAACGCTTGATTGAGCTCTGGATCAGGGAAAAGATGCGTTGCCTTTTCTAAATGTTTAAATTGACGTAAATCGATATCATTTGTGGTGCGGACAATCCAATCTTTGCAAATTAAAGAAGCGTCAAAATCGGAATGACGATTCAATTCGATTTTACGAATACGGCCTTGCACGACATCTAAGGCATTGGCAACTAAAGCTTGGGCAGTTGCACTGCCACCGGCACCTTGACCATAGTAGCCTAGCTTTTCAAAAGAAGGTCCATAAACAAGTTGGGCATTATAGTTTTGTTGAACGCTCGCAAAAAATGAATCGTTGGACAGGAAAATAGGTGCAATTAAAGCCGAGTGTTTTCCGTTTACATTTTTGAGCGTTGCGACATGGCGAATGGTGCGATTTGCCGATTTTGCGAGTTCAATATCGATTTTGTCGATATTGGAAATGCCAAACGGTTTCGGTAAATCAGTAATAGAAGCATGGGTTAATAAGCTCGCTAAAATCAAAGACTTGTAATATACATCAATGCCTTCGACATCATTAGTAGGATCGGCCTCGGCAAAGCCAAGAGATTGCGCATTAGAAAGAGCGTTGGCAAAAGAAACTCCATTTTGTTCCATACTTGTCAAAATGTAGTTAGATGTTCCATTTAAAATGCCTTCAACTTGGGTAAGTGGTTCGGCTAAACCGAGTTTTAAAATGGCATCGATAATGGGAATTCCTCCACCAACAGTCGCTTCGATTTGAATACTTCCACCATAATTTTTTGTTAATTCAAGATAAGTATTTAAATATTTACTGATCACGGCTTTGTTGGATGAAATGACGTGTTTTCCATGACGTAATGCGATTTGAATTAATGTGTTGGCAGGTTCTAAACCATTAAGACATTCAAAGACGATGTCAGTTTGCTTTGCGCTTACAATCGTTTTCCCCTGGTCAGTGAAGTAAGGAAGATTCACTTTTGAGGGACGGACAAAGACGTGTTGGATATTTAAGTCATCTAAAGATTGACATAAACGTTCAATCTCTTTTCCGACTGTTCCATAGCCTAAAAGAACACAGTTCATAAAAACTCTCCTTTTTGCAGGTTATTTAGAGATTTAGATCTCTTTGTCAAGAAATTTGAATTTGTGATAAAATTTGTGCTTTTTAACAAAAATGTGTCTATAGTAAAAACACTTGTATTTAAAGCTTGAACATTGTATCATAGAGCATGTGTATTTTCAAGGAGTGAAAATTATGAGAGCTTATTATCAATCAACTCGGCAAAATGCCGTTCATATAAATGCTAAACAGGCAATTTTGCAAGGAATTTGCGAAGATGGTGGTTTATTTGTCTGGCCAGAACTCGCCAAGACGCAATTAGATTTGGAAAAAATTTGCCAAATGGACTATCAACAAATTGCCAATACGATATTTAATTTGATGTTATCTGGCTATGAACAAGACGAGATTGCAGATTGTGTTCAAAATGCGTATACAAGAAGTTTCGAACGGACAAAGCCCGATACGATCACACCGCTTGAAACAGTTGGCGATGTTGAGGTTTTAGAATTATTTAGAGGACCAACAAGTGCATTTAAAGATGTGGCGCTAAGTATTCTGCCTTGGTTTTTATCCAAAGCGTTAAAAGATAGCGATAAAAAAGCTTTGATTTTAACGGCAACAAGTGGAGATACGGGAAAAGCTGCGATGAGCGGGTTTGAAGATGTTGCACAAACCGGAATTTGCGTGTTCTATCCCGATGGGAAAGTATCAGATGTGCAATATCGCCAAATGGCAACGCAAACTGGACAAAACGTGCGTGTTTTTGGGGTTGAAGGAAACTTTGATGATGCCCAAAGCATGGTTAAACAACTCTTCCTTGACGAACAATTAAAACAAAAATTAGCCAAAGAAAACATTGTTTTATCGAGTGCAAACTCGATTAATATCGGACGATTGATTCCCCAAATCGTTTACTATTTTGATGCATACCGCCAATTGGTAAACAAACAACAAATTAAAATTGGTGATGAAGTCTCCTTTAGTGTGCCAACCGGAAATTTTGGGGACGTGTTAGCGGGTTATTATGCAAACTTGCTGGGATTACCGGTTAAAAAATTTTATGTCGCAAGTAATGCCAATAATGTCTTAACTGATTTTTTAAATACTGGAACGTACGATCGTCGTCGTCCGTTTATTCAAACGATTTCACCAAGTATGGATATTTTGATCTCCTCCAATTTGGAACGTTTACTCTACTATGCATCCAATCAAGATTGCCAAAAAGTAGCGGGTTGGATGGAACAATTAGCTAAAGAAGGGTTCTATACTTTAGATGATCAAACCAAAGAGATGATCCAAAATAAATTTGAAGGGGGGTATTATGATGATGACCAACTTAAAACAACAATTGCCAAGGTTTATCAAGAAACAGGATATGTTTTAGATCCTCATTCCGCTGCTGCATATGCACTCGCAAAAGATAAAAAAGGACAAGAGCCAATTATCGCTTTAGCTACAGCTTCTCCTTATAAATTTACACAAGATGTTTTAGCTGCTTTAGGAGGACAGGAAGCAGATGCTTGGTGTGCAATGAAAACTTTATCCACAATGAATGTCGATCCTATTCCGGCAAAACTAAAAGCACTACAACAAGCACCAATTCGACATCGTCAAGTTGTTAGTCCAAAGGGCATGAAAGAAGTGGTTGAACAAAGTGCATTGGAGATCTTTGCATGATTACAGTTTTAGCGCCAGCAACAAGTGCCAATTGTTCGATTGGTTTTGATTGTTTAGGTCTAGCTTTAGATTGGAAGTCGAAAATTTACTTTGAACAGGCCGATGAACATCTCATTACAGGATGTCCGGCACAATATTGTACGCAAGATAATTTGGTGCTGAGTTCCTACTTAAAAACGTGTGAATATGCTAAAGTTGATCCGAAAAAAGTTCATATTCATATTGATTCGGATATCCCGTTTGCTAGAGGATTAGGTTCTTCTAGTCAATGCATTGTTGCGGGAGTTCTTGGTGCAGATGCGTTGATGAATTTGCATTTGAGCGATGAACAAAAATTAGAAGTCGCTTGTCAAATTGAAGGTCATCCCGATAATGTCGCACCGGCATTATTTGGAGGATTGATTGTTTGTGCAAATCATCATGATCATTTGATTAAAGTTAAATTTCCTGCAGGAGGTTGGAAAGCACTCGTTGTAATTCCGAATTATGAAGTGAGCACCCAGGAAGCAAGAAAAGTTTTACCGACAACATTAGAGCGAAATGAAGTTGTTCAACAAGTGTCTCATGCTATGTTATTTGAATATGCATGGGTACATGAACAAGAAGAATTACTCAAAGAAGTCTGCCACGATTTTATTCACGAACCGTATCGTGCAAAGTTAATTGCCGATTATCAAAAGATTCGTGATCTAGCAGATCAATATGGAGTTCCATTTTGGATCTCTGGTTCTGGATCAACCATGGCTTTGATCAGTCAAGATCTAACAAAATTAAATACGATTCAAGCAATAATTGAATCGTTTAATTCGCGATTAGACTGTCGAGTGTTGAATGTTTGCAATACGGGTGCGGAGGTTATATATGGATAAGTATTATTTAGTTCGCTCAGATATTTTGCCTGAAGTGATTGAAAAAGTAGTAGAGGCTCAAAATCTTTTACGGACTGGTCAAGCACGTAGAATTTGTGAAGCCGTTAAGAAGGTCGGAATTTCTCGAGGAACGTTCTATAAATATAAGGACAGTATTTTTCCTTTTGAAGCAGATAACCAAAGTCGCAAAGCGATCATTACTTTAGTTATTCATGATGAAAAAGGCGTTCTTTCGATGATTTTGACGCGAATTGCCCAACTCAACTGTAATATTCTTGCGATTAACCAAACGATTCCAATTAATGACATTTCCAACGTCGTTTTGACTTTAGATGTTACAGAACTCCCTGGAAATATTGAAGATCTCATCGCTTTATTACGTCGACTCGATCGCGTAGCAAGCTGTTCCTTGATCAGTATCGAATAATGAAAAACGCAATTCGAAACACGTTTTCCTTAATCTTTGGTTTATCGATCATCGTTGCGATGATCTTATCGAGTGTTCAAGCTGTGGTGTTTAATCACAGCTTTTATACGTCATTGTATGCTAAACTCAACCTTGCCCAAGTCGAAAATATTTCGCAAGAAGATTTAGAAGAGTCCATCTTTATGATGGTGGATTATGTAGAAGGAAAACGTGATGATTTAAATGGAGAAATCACATGGCGCTCCAAGAAACAACCAACTTTCAATACGAAAGAAATCCGTCATATGAAAGATGTTCGCAATTTATGGTTTAAGGCGAAACTCGTCATGCAAGTTGCATGGGGATTGGTTTTGTTAAGTGTTGTGGTTCTTGTTGTGATCAATCGCAAACAAGCATTATTCGATTTGATGCTTGGATTTAAAAACGGATTGATTGCGATCACAATCCTTTTGGTTTTCTTTGGTTTTTGGTGGTTCATTGACTTTACCGGGTTTTGGACGTGGTTTCATACGATCGTATTTCCAGGAAATTCGGATTGGTTATTAAATCCTGCCACTGATTTTATGATTGTGATTTGTCCGGAACAAATGTTTAGTACGATGGTGTTACAAATCGCTTTGCGATTCATTCTTTCGTTTGGTGGGCTGGCGTTGGTTTTATACGTGTTGACTAAAATCCAAAAAGATCGACTAGATATAAAAAGGATTTAATCCAAGCATGAAGAACAAGCAATAAAAGAAAAAATAGGGATTGTTTAAAAGAAAAAGAGATCATTGAATTGAAATTAAAAAAGGCATCTTGTATAGATGCTTTTTTATCTTTTAGGGCACAAAATTGAAATGAATTGAAGAGATTAATAAGTTTTGAACAAAGAAAAAGGAAAAGACATCTAGCGTTATGCAAACAGCAGCGTCTTTTCCACAGGCGGGTGTCCACAAAAAACTAGGGGGCTAAGTTTTTGTGGACATGTCTAAGAATAAACTCACTTGTGACATTATCGTTGTCATTGAAAAAATAAAAAAAAAGAAAAGAATCATTTTTAATGATATCAAAAGCTAAAAAACAACATCTTATTATATATAGGGAAAGGAAATGTATATGAAACCATTCGTTCTTGCGAGTCAATCGCCACGCCGAAAGCAATTATTAGGACAACTCATTGGTCAAGAAACATTTGAATGTATCCCTTCATGTGCAAATGAAGTTTGGATTGATGCGGATGTAGACACAGCTGTTTTACACATTGCTAAAACAAAAGCAAAAGAAATTGCCGATCGCCACTCTAAGCAATGGGTACTTGGTGCTGATACGATTGTAGTCGATCAACAACGAATTTTAGGAAAACCTAAAAGTTTAGAAGAAGCTAGGCAAACTTTGCATAAGCTATCTGATCATTGGCATGAAGTCAAAACGGCAGTCGTCTTAATTGCACCCGAAGGGGTTCAACCACAAATGCAAGAAGCAGTAGTGACGACCAAAGTTCATTTTCGAAATTTATCCGATGATGAAATCGAACATTATGTCGCAAGTGGCTCACCTTTAGATAAAGCGGGAAGTTATGGCATTCAAGAAGTGGATTTTGTGGATCAAATCGAGGGATCTTTTACGAATGTGATTGGCTTACCGATGGGACTTGTCGAAAACTGGGTGAATGCTTATTTTCCGATCGTGCAAAGTGCAAAAATGATCGAAAAGAACCAAGAGTAACAGTGCCCATTTTGTATACTAGTTCAAGAAATAGGGCTTTTTGTGAAAAATGATTTGTTTGTTGCAATAGTAGGGGAAATATTTTATAGTAATCAAGCAAAACACATAGCCCAATTGCCGATATAGTATAATGGTAATACACGTCCATGGTAAGGATGAACTCGTGGTTCAATTCCGCGTATCGGCACCATTTGAACATCAAGCTAGGTTAAACCTGGCTTTTTTTTAGTCACTGGAGTGAGCTGACCTCCATTAAAAAATGACTTTCGCCGAATCGTTTTTTACTGCAATTTACGGGATGGATTGTCATGATATACTTAAATCAGCAATTCCGTAGAGGATAATTTAACAAGAATAATATTGAGAGGAAACATGAATCAGCCTATCTATGTCATCGGCCATAAACGGCCTGATACAGATTCAGTGTGTGGAGCGATTACGCTTGCTGCATTGAAACAAAAACTTGGTGAAAACGTTGTTCCAGCAAGACTTGGACATTTGAACCCGGAAACAAAATACATTCTTAAAAAAGTAGGCGTTCCAACACCTGTGCGCCTGACGACCGCAAAAAATGCATTAGAAGAAATTGAAATTGATGAAGCTATTTTAATCAATCGCCTCGATACATTACGTTATGGTTGGGATTTGATGCTAGACAATAACACAAAAACGATTTATGTCTTGGACGATAATGGTGATTTTATTGGAATGGTCACATTAGCTGATATTTCTAAAGTCCAAATGCAGGATTTAAATATCACGCGTAATTTATTGAAAGATACACCAGAAGAAAATCTACGTGATGTTGTTCACGGAAAAATCTTGTATCGAGGAGATCGTAAAAAAAGCGGTGATGTACGAATCTCCGATAAAAAGATGATGGAACGTGATTTGACGGGTGCCATCATGGTGTTAAATGATCATGAAGATGACATGATCAAGTCGATGGCCAGAGGTGCGGCCGTGATCATCATTGCCGAAAACTTTGTACCGAATGATTATATTTTTGAAATGGCCAAAGCAATGGGGGTTACTTTAATTAGTACACCTTATAACTTGATGAAAATCATTCAAATGATTTATCGCGCCATTCCAGTTGAATTTATTATGACCCCACGCCATGAAGCAATTGAATTCCATCCAACGGAATATATTGAAGATGTCGAACGCAAAATGTTGCGTACGCGTCATTCTTCTTATCCAGTTGTCGAAGGAAAGAAAATTATCGGTTCAGTTGCCCGCTACCACTTATTGAAAGCTAAACCGAAAAAATTCATTCTCGTCGATCACAACGAATCGAAACAGTCGATTGATGATCGCGATCAAGGGGAAATTTTAGAAATCGTAGACCATCACCGTATTGGTGATATTGAAACAAACCGTCCAATTGTCTTTAGAAATATGATCGTTGGCTCAGTAAATACAATTATTGCCATGATGTATCAAGAATATGGCATTAAGATGGGTGAAAAAATCGCACAACTGATCTTGTATGCGATGATTAGCGATACGATGAACTTTAAGTCGCCAACTTGTACACAAACTGATCGTTTCATTGCTGCTCGCATTGAAGAAGAATATGGATTAGATGCTTCGCAAATGGCAGAAGACCTTTTCCGCAATACGGCAACGATTCGGGAAAAAGATTTTAAATCGATCTTATATCAAGATTGTAAAGAATTTGATTTGTCAGGAATTAAGACAAGCATTAGCCAAGTCTTTGTCTTTGATTATCAAGATGTGGATCAAATTGCGGATGATTTTAAATCCTATATGGCCGATGAGTGTCGAAAGCTTGGCGTAAATTTATGGGTGATCGCCTTTACGAATGTGGAAGGAAATGGCTCACGCTTCCTTGCCGCAGGACCAGAATCATTCCGTGTTGAAGAAGCAATTAAAGGATTTGAAGAAAAGAAATACGTTTCTCGTAAAAAACAAATTGTTCCAGGCCTTGGAGCGGCATTACGTTAATATACAAACCTTCAGTGAAATCGAAAGGACAATCTTTCGAAGCACTGAAGGTTTTTTTCACGAAAAATAAAAATGTGAGAGCCGCAAATTGTTTTGCAAGCGCAATAGTTTGTCCTTGATTAAGCTATGAATAGGACAGAATTGAAAAAATTCACCAATTTCGGGTGTTCTTTTCACATGAAAAATAAAACTTGATTATAATGAAAAGTATGTTAGCTCTAGAAATGCGCCCTTTTTATCTATAGAAAAAACGGCAATCGAGAATGATAGTTATTCATCAGAGCAAACCAAGAACATAAGCACATAAATGCAAAACAAACACGTTAAGTTTACGAAATATAGAAAAGGAGAATTCAAAGTGAGCGTAGTCGATAAATTTTTACACTATGTATCATTTGATACGCAATCCGATGAACATTCAACAACTGCTCCATCCACGCAAAAGCAGTTGATTCTTGCCCAAGAATTAGTGAAAGAACTCAATGAATTAGGAATTGAAAATGCAACACTTGATCCTTATGGTATCGTGTATGCATCTATTGCCCCAACAGCAGGAAAAGAAAACGAAAAAGCCATTGGCTTAATCGCCCATATGGACACTGCAGGTGAAATGAGCGGAAAAGATGTCAAACCAAGAATTGTGAAAAACTATTCGGGAGATGACATCGTTTTAAACGAACAGTTCTCAATGAATCCTGAACAATTTCCAGCTTTAAAAGCAGTAATCGGTGATGATGTGATCGTTACCGATGGAACAACACTTTTAGGTGCGGACGATAAAGCAGGTATTGCGATTATTATGGCTACTTTAGAAAAAGTTTTAAAAGAACAAATTCCCCATGGCCAGATTTGGATTGCCTTTACACCGGACGAAGAAGTTGGACGAGGTGTAGAAAACTTCGATTTAACTAAATTCCCAGCAGATTTTGCATACACATTAGATGGCGCTGAAATTGATTGTGTTGATTATGAAACTTTCAATGCGGCAATGGCAGAAGTTACCTTTACCGGCGCATCCATTCACCCAGGTGAAGCAAAAGATAAAATGATCAATGCGGCAGGCCTTGCAGTGACTTATGCGTCTATGCTTCCACAATGGGCAAAACCAGAACACACTTGTGGTCGTGAAGGATTTATCCATTTACTTGAAATGCATGGTGAATGCGAACACGCTACATTAAGCTATATCGTTCGTGATCATGATCATGATTTATTTGAACATAAAAAACAATTGCTGTTAGATCTTGCACAGTATTTAAACAGCCTACATCCAGATTGTTGTCAAGTGACTCTACGTGAGCAGTATTTAAACATGAAAGACTACATGCAGGGTGATTTTGAATCAGTCAATCGAGCAAAAGCAGCTTTACAAGCATGCGGCATCACACCAAGAAGCTTACCAATTCGTGGGGGAACAGATGGTGCAATGTTAACTCAACGTGGTTTAAATACGCCAAACTTAGGAACAGGTGGAGGAAACTACCACGGTCGTTTTGAATTTGCTTCCGTTCAAAAAATGGAAAAAATGGTTGACGTCGTTTGCCAGATTTTGAAAGGGGAATAAGATGGATTACGCTAAACTCGCTTTAGATGCACATGCGAAATGGCAAGGTAAAATCGATATTGTTTCCAAACCTGTACTCAAAACGGCTTCTGATTTAGCCGTTGCCTATACCCCGGGCGTTGCTGCTCCATGTTTAGAAATTGCTAAAGATCCTGAAACGAGTTTTACCTATACTGGACGTTCTAATTTAATTGCAGTCGTGTCGGATGGCTCTGCTGTATTAGGTTTAGGAAATATTGGTGGCCTAGCTGGCTTACCAGTCATGGAAGGTAAATGTGTTTTATTCAAAGAACTTGGGGGCGTTAATGCGATTCCGATCGTGTTAAATGTCCAAGAAGTTGACCAAATCGTTGATGCAATTGCAGCCATGGAACCTTCTTTTGGTGGCATTAACTTAGAAGATATTGCGGCGCCAAAATGTTTTGAAGTTGAACATAAATTACAGGAAAGAATGAATATTCCTGTGTTCCATGATGATCAGCACGGTACAGCTTGTGTTGTTCTAGCAGCTTTAATTAACGCATTAAAACTAACGCATAAAACAAAAGAAGAGGCCAAAGTTGTCTTTTCAGGTGCGGGAGCTGCAGGTTGCGCAATTGCGAAGTTATTGGCGGATTATGGGTTTAAAAATATTCGTCAATGCGATTTGCAAGGAATGATCACACCAGAGAATGCTGCCAATGAGATGCAAAAAGAATTGGCTTTACGCCTCAATCCAAATGGTGAAACAGGAACGCTGAAAACAGCTTTGAAAAATGCTGATATTTTTATCGGGGTATCCAAAGGTGGATTAGTAGATGAAGAAATGATCGCTTCGATGAACCAAGATGCAATCGTCTTTGCGATGGCAAACCCAATTCCAGAAATTAGTCCGGAACTTGCTAAAAAAGCGGGAGCACGCGTAGTTGGTTGTGGACGTAGCGATTTTCCAAACCAGATCAATAATGTATTGATTTTCCCAGCGTTATTTAGAGGTGTTTTAGATGCTAAAGCCACTCGAATCACCGAATCTATGAAGCTTGCTGCTAGTGAGGCACTCGCTTCATTAATTACAGAAGAAGAATTAACCGATGATTATGTCATCGTTGATGCTTTAGATCCACGTGTAAAAGACGTTGTTTCTAAAGCAGTTGCTAAAGCTGCCCAAGAAGAAGGAGTTATTCGTGCGTAATGTAGGATTAGTCGTTGAAGGCGGCGGGACAAAAATCGCCTATACAGCAGGAGCTTTAAAATGCTTTTTAGAACATCAGATTTATTTTCCATACAGTGTTGGGATTTCGTCTGGATCTGAAGTTTTGTTAGCTTATGTAGCGCGACAAGTAGATCGCTTGACCATCACATCGATCAACGCACCTGCCCAAAAAGGATCCATTGGTTTGATTCCTTTATTTAAAGAAGGCGGACTTTTTGGTCTAGAAGCAACAAATCGTTATATTGAAGCACATGCACCTTTAGATTTTGAATCATTTAAACAATCGCAAACGGAAATGGAAATTGGTGTTTATAATATGAATACCAATGCTGTTGAGTATTTTACGAAAGATTATGTCGATCAAGACATGACATTAATTAAAGCGAGCTGTGCATTACTATTATTAGCTAAACCGTATCATTGGAATGGGCAGAAGTACTTTGATGCTGGTTTAGTCGATATGATTTCTGTCAAGCAAGCACTTGCTCATGGCTGTGAAAAAATTGTCGTGATGTCAACGAAGGAAAAAGGCTACCGCCGTAAACCTGCACCAAAATGGCAGTTATGGCTAGCAAAGTTAATCTATAAAGATCCAGTGATTGTCGACAATTTGAAAAATCGCCACGTTCATTATCAAGAACAATGGGATTTAATTGATCAGCTGGAAAGCGAAGGAAAAGCACTCGTGTTGCGTCCACAAAAAGATATGGGGATTACGCGTTATACAACAGACCCTGAAAAATTAAAACCATGGTTTCAACTCGGTTACGATGAAACACTTGCAAAACTCGATGAAATCAAAGCGTTTTGTGGATTAGACAAAGCAAACTAGCCCATGTGGTTAGCGATCGAAGAGAAAAAAGAGATCAGCATTTGAAAGGGAGATTTGAATGGCTGGAAAGAAAAGCGAAAAAAAACTGAAATTTGAATCAGTCGATGATATTAAACTCGTCTTGGAAGCATCGCGAGATAGCGGAATTCGTTTAGATATTAAAGAATTCAGTGACGCACTCGAAAAGCTTCATCTTGATGAAGCACAAACGACTGAACTGATTGAATGGTGTAGTGAAAATGGTATCAATCCACCAGAATCAGATGAAGATGACTTATTAGACGAAGATCTTGATGATGATCTTGATGATGATTTAGCAGATGATCTCGATGATGAACTTGAAGATCGAGAAAAAGAATTAGCACGTTTAGAAAAAGCGTTTGCGGAATCAACAAGCGGAAAAACAAGTGATCCTGTAAAAGCATACTTAAAAGAAATTGGGGCGATCCCTCTTTTAACTCCTGCCCAAGAAGTTGAAGTTGCAAAACGAATTGAAGCAGGTGACATGGATGCGAAACAAATTTTGATTGACTCTAACTTACGTCTTGTTGTATCTATTGCAAAGAAATATGTAGGGCGTGGTTTATTATTCTTAGACTTAATCCAAGAAGGAAATATTGGTCTGATTAAAGCTGTTGAAAAATTTGACTATACAAAAGGGTTTAAATTTTCAACCTATGCGACTTGGTGGATTCGACAGGCGATCACTCGTGCGATTGCCGACCAAGCAAGAACGATCCGTATCCCTGTCCACATGGTTGAAACCATCAACAAAATGACAAGAATCCAACGTCTTCTTGTTCAAGATTTAGGACGTGACCCAATTCCAGAAGAAATTGCAGAAAAAATGGAAGATATGACTGCAGAAAAAGTTACTGAAATCCAACGTTCTGCATTAGACCCAGTATCTATGGAAACGCCAGTGGGGGATGAAAATGATACTTTCTTAGGAGACTTTATTGAAGATAAATCGACATTGACTCCAGAAGAATATACGCATAACCAATTATTAAAAGAAACGATTGAAGAAGTACTCTCCACATTAACAGAACGTGAAGAGAACGTAATTCGTTTGCGTTTTGGTTTAGACAATGGCCGCACTTGGACTTTGGAAGAAATTGGTAAAAAATTTAATGTCACTCGTGAACGTATTCGTCAGATTGAAGCTAAAGCAATCAAAAAATTGAAAGGTCCACAACGCGCAAAACTGTTACAAAATTTCCATCAAGGAAATTAGTTCAGTTTGAGTTGAACTGTTCTTTATACAATCGTCGAAAAATGGTAAGGCAGATTTTGCTTTACCATTTTTTAGATTGGGCTTTTATCCATAAAACCGTTAGAATAAAAAGCGACTGAAATAAAAATAGGATGATACCTTCAAACAAAATAATACTAAAGGAGTTATTGGATGAAAAAAGCAATATTTTTTGATGTAGATGGAACGCTGTATTTTAACAAGTTTCACCGTTTGGATCCGAATATTCTTCAAGAATTTGATTACCTGAAAGAAGAGGGGTTTGATATCTATTTGTTGAGCAGCCGCTCGCCTTTTGAAATTGTACATCTCCCTCAAGAATTTTTAAGTTACCCTTATGCTGGGATGATTTTGGATGGAGGAGCAGAACTTTATGATCATCATCAAAATCTGCTTTACGCATCGCCTTTAGAGGGGGATGATATCCATAAGATTATCGATTATTGTCAAAACAATAATTTGATTTGGCGCTATTCCGGACCAGATGGAAACTACTTTGACTCAACACCTGCTGATTCAGTGCGATATCACTGGCGTAAACTCTATATGAACTGTCCATTCGTTAAAAAATGGGATGGGGATCGAGCTTGCAACGTCATTATTTGGACAAATGATGTTCAAAAACAAAAGGAGATTGTAAAGCTTTTGCCAGAAGATTCAATCGTTTGTTATTCCGATTGCGTTGAAATTCGCACGAAAGGTATTTCAAAAGAAGATACGGTTAATCGCTTTCGAAAAGAAAAAGGCTATCGCCATATCATTTGTGTCGGCGATGGGATGAATGATGTCGGCATGTTGAAAACGGCAAATCTTGGCGTTGCTGTAGGTAATGCCAAACAAGCGGTTAAAGATGCAGCAGATCTTGTAATTGGCGAGGTTAGCGAAAACGGAGTCAGTACATGGCTTGCAACAAGAAGAGGGAGATAATCATGAGTTTAACGATTCAAAATGATCGAATTTCATTAACAACAGATAATCCAGCAGGACAGATGTTTTCGATTTTAGATAAGAAAATAAATCAAGAACTGCTTTATCAAGCAGATGAAGGATGGAGTGGGCGAAACCCAAGTTTATTCCCGATGGTTGGTTCCACATGGAAAAAAGGGGAATATGAGTGGAAAGGAAAAACGTATCAAATGAAAAATCATGGATTGATTCGTTATGAAGATTTAAATGGATCGATTTGTGAAGATGGCAAAAGCATTTTATATACATTTGACTCTACTGAAGAAACACGTTCGAAATACCCATTCGATTTTCACTTTGAATTAAAATACACACTAATCGAAAAAGGGGTACGTATTGATTATGCGATCAAAAATTCAGGAGAAGAAGCATTACCTTTCTCATTTGGTTTGCACCCTGCATTTAAAACAGTACGTCAAGAAGGGGAAGCTTTTGAAGATTTTTCAATTGAATTTTTTCCAAAAGGACAAGCTGAACAAATTTTATTCTTCTCCGATTTATCTCCAGTAAAACGCGTTCCTGTTTCTTTGGATGAGTGGAAATTATCACACGATGATATCAAAAACTATTTAACACTTGTGTATGATAAAATTGTCGCAGATACAGCAGTTTTAAAATACAAGGATCAGCCTCGGTTAAAGGTAACTTTCAAAGGATTCCCGATGGTTGCTTTATGGAATGCAGGAAAAGAGAATAACTTTATTTGTATTGAACCATGGTTTGGTCATACTGATTTTGAAAAAGTAGAAGTTCCATTTGATCAACGCGAAAATACAATGATCTTACATCCACAAGAAACATTTACTTGTGCTTATTCCATTGAAACGATGGAATAAATCACGGTCCAATACTGTTAAAATGGGAAAAGCTCGGTTAGCAACCGAGCTTTTTTGAACATTGAATGATGATTTAAAAATGTATAAATATGACTAGATTAGTTTTGATCTTCTTTTGGAGCACGCAGAAGCATACGGATTAATGTAAAAGCCATATACAAGCATCCGACTAAAGCGATCCAGCAAATGGTGATAATCACTTGGCTATAGTGTTGATCATAAGCATTGAAGACTAATAAAACCCCAAGCAAAATGTATAAAACGATTTTGATATAAGCTTTTTGGCGAGATTCAGAAGTAATCATTTGATCAACTGTGGAAATTGCCGATTCTTTATCAAAGTTTTTGACAACAGTTAGTCCCTTTTGGAATCGATAAAAGCTATATTCAAATCCAGCAAGGGCAAGTAAGGCAATCACAAAAGCAATCCATAGTGGTAATTCAAACCAACTAGAAAGTGCTGGACCGAGAATCATAAATGTTGCTGCACAAATGACATAACGAGATTGAAAACGATTGAACTTTTTGTATTCGTATTTTGGTAAATACAAAGCTTCGTGAAGATAAGGAGAAACGTAAATCATACGTTTCTTGTTATCGAAATACAGATTCTTTCCTGTAGGTTGACCCGGTTCAGCAACGGCAACTCGTGTAGGTTTGCTACGATTGTTTTGACTCATAAAAAAACATCCTTCCATCATGGTTAAAAAACGCATGTCTTACATTGAAGTATTATAACCGCCTTGCGACAAAAATCACAAAATATCGATGATATTGACGATATTTAGGGCAAAGCATTGCATAAATTAGCAATACATTTAAAGTGATCAACACTATCGCTTAACATAGAGAAACAATATAATTTTCAATTTGTAAAAATCGGTAAAGAAAAAAATTAAATATTCGCAAAAGGACAAATAAAGTTATAATAAAATCATCAAAAGAAAAGGAGATTAAATTTCATGATTTTTGGACATGATGATGCATTCTATCAAGCATGCAACGGGACTTGGACTGCTAGAGAAATTGCGCAGCAGCCAACAACTTGGAAAAAAACAATTAACCAGATTAACGAAATGAAAGGTGAATTAAAATCTTTCATCGATCCACTACTTGCGGATGAAAATCTGGAAATCATCTTCACTGGTGCAGGAACTAGTGAATTCGTGGGAAATGCACTTTTCTCATTTATTAACACTTGCACAGGATTCCGTGCTAAATCTTATGCATCTACTGATTTAGTTCAAACTCCAGCACAATATTTGAACCCAAACCACAAAACATTATTAGTTAGCTTCGGCCGTTCTGGAAACTCTCCAGAAAGCGTTGGTGCTGTTCAAGTAGTTGATGTAGTATGCAAAGAAAATGCATACCACTTATTCATCACTTGCAACAACGAAGGTGCTTTAGCTAAAGCAGTAGCTACTCACCCACATGCATTAGCAATTAACTTAACACCAGAAACACACGATAAGAGCTTCGCAATGACAAGTTCTTTCTCAAACATGATGTTAGCAGCTATGCTTTGCTTCAACTTAGATCGTTTACCAGAAGTTGAAGCTCAATTAGAAGATGCAATCACAGCAGGTCAACGTTTTATCGATGAAGGCTATGTTGCAGCTGATAAAATCGTTAAAGAATACGACTTCAACCGTATTGTTTACCTTGGCGCAAACGTATTAAAAGGTATTGCACAAGAATCTCGCTTAAAACTTTGCGAATTAACAGCAGGTCGCGTAGATACAGTATTCGATTCACCACTTGGTTTCCGTCACGGACCAAAATCTGTAATCAACGATACAACATTAACAATTGTTTACATTTCTGATGACGAATATCAAAGACAATATGAATATGACTTAATCAAAGAAATGTCTGGTCAAAGAAAAGGAAACAAATTAGTTGCTGTTGCAGCTCGTAAATATGCAGATATCGAAGAATTAGTAGATTACTATGTATCCTTCGATCTTGAAGCACCAAGAGAAAATATGTATTTAGCATTCGATTACATCGTATTTGCTCAAGTATTAGCTTTATACAAATCAATCGCAATGGGTAGCACACCAGATAACCCATGTCCAACAGGTGAAGTAAACCGTGTTGTTCAAGGTGTTACAATTTACCCATACGAAGCATAGGAGGAAAACAAATGATCGGATTAATCGTTACTGGTCACGGTCACTTTGCAAGTGGCTTAACTGAAGCATTAAACGTTATTGCAGGACCTGCTGAACATTACGCAGCTGTAGATTTTGAAGTTTCTGATTCCGTTGAAACTCTTTCTGCAAACTTACAAAAAGCAATGGATGACATGAGTGATTGCGAATCTATTATCGTTCTTTCTGATTTAGCAGGTGGTTCACCTTTCAAAACTGCTGTTGAACTCGGATATGCTCGTGGTGTTGAAGTTGTCGCTGGTACAAACTTAGGTATGTTAGTCGAAATTAATATGGTTCGTCAATTCATGGAAGATGTTCATCAATTAGCAGAACAAGCTCTTACAGTAGGTAAAGATCAAGTTCAAAAATTCGTGTTCCAAGCTCCAGTTGAAGAAGAAAATGATGATTTCTCTGATGGAATCTAGTCCACTCCATAAATAATATTCACCAAATCATAAATATGGTCATGAAAAAAGAAGAAGATTGGCAAATGCCACTTCTTCTTTTTTTGCATGCGATAAAACAGAAAAAGAAAACAGCCTTGCCATCAACAAGACTGTTTTCAAAGATGAATAAAAATGAGTGGGTATTGGAATCGCACCTACTGATTAATGGACTTTGAATAATCAGTAGGGGAAAGACCATAGGCTGTTTTGAATTTTCTAGAGAAGTAGTGAATACTCGTAAAGCCAAGCATGTCACTAATCTCTGAAATCGTATAGGTATGTTGCTGAATCAATTGTTTCGCTTGAGAGAGCTTTCGATTCGAAATGTACTGTTTTGGAGAAATGTGTAAGTTATTTCTAAATAAGTTTTGCAAGGAAGATCGAGATACGGAAAACTTCGTGCAAATATCTTCAACAGTAAAGGAAGAATAGAGATTGTTGTTAATGAATACGAGAATTTCATTCAACAAAGTATGCTCATAGTGAATCTGCATAGGGCTAGCACCGGCATCAACAGATTCTTTATGATCGAACTGGTGAAGAAGAATAATAATTTCTTTCAAATATAAAATTGCAAGTTCTTGGTTGAGATAACTGTCATCTTGAACTGCTTTCATAAAGCGACATAGAACTTGATAAATGTCTTTGCGCGAGTGGAATACACGATTCGTTAATGTTTCAGGCAATGCATCATTCATTCTAAACACGACAGTTAAATAGGCACAGTTTTGATCTTCACGAGTGTGATGACTATGAAATTGACCCGGTGCATAGATCATCAAATCATATTTGCTTAAAGGATATTCAGTGTCTTCGATATTTGTTTCAATAGAGCCATGATCAATGTAGATTAGCTCGTAATATTCATGGGCTTCGCCAGGGAAAACGTAAGAACCTTTTCGTACTTGATAATAAGTCGCCAAGATCTCTTCAATATGCAACTTTGTTTCGATCGGTTGATAAGTAATTTCGTTGTTAAGTGGACAAACAACAGGAGATTCCTCTGGAATATAAGCTTCAAGTGTTGATTCATTAGAAATAGAAATAAAACCAAAATACATTCCTGCTTTGATTTCAACAATTCTATGAATGACAAATCGTTCAAACTCTTTTCCATCTTTGGAAATTTCCATCAAGATAATTCCAGATTTGCAATCAACAAAGACTGGAGCAGAGCAATGATAGACTTGCGACACACTTTTGTTTTTGAATTTACTAGACACTTTATGGTAGGTCGTTGTTGGAATGTGAGTTTTCAACTCAGGAAGTTCGTAGTAAACAGCTCCATATGGAGAAAATTCGTAATGTGTTGTTCGTTTTAACATAAGGCCTCCGAGGGATATCTCCATTTGATGTAGAAATTAATCCGTTTTTGAATTTTCTTACTAAAAAGTATAAAAAGTGAAATCTAAGTTGTAAAGGATTTGCACAAAATAATAACTTACATTTTAATTAGTCTTAAAAATTGCAAATGAAATAAATAATATAGATGCTTTTATAACTAATTTTGATACAGTTATATCCTAGCAAGAGTCAAAAAACATTGGATATTGAAGAAAAAACACCCAGAAATACGTCAAAAGAAACGAAAAATTGCAAGAGAACACAAAGTAAAACGTGATTTATATGAGTAAAAACTAAAAAATTATATAACTTGCATAAATTTCCGATTGAGAAATATCAACTGGATGACAAGTAACATAATTTAGTAAATTTAAAGAATATAAATAGTGAATTTTAAGTAAAATAAAAAAATCATAGAAGGAATAGAATCAATATATTGGCACTTTTGAAATTTTAAAGAACAAAAATACAAAATCATCCCCCTTCAGCTCGCTTTTTGAAGCCTAAAAAGGCGGAAATTAACGACATATAAAAAAAACATCTAAGAATTCGGCAGAAATTAAAAGAAGAAGTGCACATATTAGTATTTTCAAATCAAGAAAAAATTTACTGATTTTAAGAAGTTAAATTTTTCTTGATTGAATATGAGCAAAATAGTTGTGAAAAATGGTTTTATTTCGATATTAATCCCAAAATTTTCACATAAACTAAGGAATACGGAGAAAAAACAGTGGATTTTTGACAAAAATTCCGCTTAATTTATCGAATTTAGAAATTATTTTTCTAAACATATTAAAAAATGCAAATATTAATGTGATTTGTGTAAGCGGAAACATCAACAGAACAGATATAATCATAAACGTAGAGAGCGCTTTAAAAGCAAGACTTTATTAGAAAGGAGATTGATTTTATGCCTAATATTGTTGCTACAAGAATCGACAACCGTTTAATTCATGGACAGGTTGCTACTCAGTGGGCTGGTGTTGTTGGTGCTAACTTATTGTTAGTTGCAAACGATGCTGTTGCAAAGGATCAGTTCCGTCAGGGACTCATGAATATGGCTGCTCCTGGTTATGCACAAACTCGTTATTTCTCTATTGATAAAACGATTGCTGTAATCGATAAAGCTAGTCCAGCTCAGAAAATTTTCCTGATCTTAGAAACTCCTCAAGATGCTTTGAGATTGGTTGAGGGTGGAGTTCCTATTGACGTCTTAAACATCGGTAATATGCACATGGCTGAAGGTAAACGCCAAGTTGCTACTTCCGTTGCTGTAGACGATGATGATGTTGCTTGCTTCAAAAAGCTCCAGGAACTTGGCGTTACGTTAGAAATTCAACGTACTCCAAATACTGGTAAAGAAAGTGTAGACAAGTTATTCTCATAATCTCTCTAAGACTTGTCTAGAAAAAAAGGAGACTAAAGAAATGTTTGAAGTCATTTTGTTGGCCATCGTTACATTTATCTTTGCGATTGACCAATTCTCATTGACAGAAATCATCTACCGTCCAATGTGTGCTTGTCCAATTATCGGTGCTATTCTTGGTGATTTAAACACTGGTTTAGTTCTTGGTGGTACATATGAACTTATGATGATCGGTTCAATGCCTGTAGGTGGTGCTCAACCTGCTAACGTTGTAGTTGGTGAAGTTGTAGCCATGATTTTCGCAGTTAAAACTGGTATGGATATCGACTCCGCACTTGGTGCAGCAGTTATCTTCTCCGTATTTGGTACTTACGTTGTAACAATCATGTTTACAATTGCATCTTCTTTCAACTCTTGGTGTGATGAAACTTGCTCTAAAGGTGATGACAGTGGTGTAAGAAAATCAGTTATCGCTGACGTACTCTTACTTGGTAGCTTATTTGCTGTAATCGCAGTTGTTGCTTACGTAGCTGGTTCTTCTATTCAAGCTGCAATGCAATCCTTATCTGAAAACGCTGCATGGTTCATGGCTGGCCTTGGTGAAGCTGGTAAAATGATGCGTTTCGTCGGATTCGGCGTATTGCTTAAAATTATGCTTGCTAACGATATGTGGGGCTATTTCTTAATGGGATTTGCCATTGCTCTTATCGTTGGTAATACACCTAACTTAAGTGGTGCAGCTTTGATCATCGTTGCTTTCATCGGTATCGGTATCGCATTAAGCAACTACTTCACAGCTGTAGCTATTAAACAAGTTTCTGCTAACGCAGCTACGGAGGACTTCTCTGATGGCATCTAATAATACTCAATTAAACCTGCAAGATATGCAGTTCTACAATGACCGCACTCCAGCACCAAAAGTAGATAAAAAAGTGCTGAATAAAATGATCTGGCGTTCTTGTAACCTTCAGATTTGCTTCAACTACGAACGTATGCAAGCAATCGGTTGGTTATGGTGTATGCTTCCAGGTTTAAAAGCGGTTCACAAAAACAAAGATGACTTAGCTATGTCCATGGCTCATAACTTGGACTTCTTAAACACTCACCCATTCATCGTTACATTCGTTATGGGTCTTGTTCTTTCCATGGAACAAAACAAAATGGAAATCCCAACAATTCGTGCCGTACGTATTTCCACTGCTGCTCCATTAGGTGGTATCGGTGACGCATTGTTCTGGTTCACATTAATTCCAATCGTCGCAGGTATGACTTGCGGTATGGCAATTTCTGGTAATATCATGGGTCCAATCATGTACTTCGTTATCGCGTTTGGTGTCGAAATGGTATTACGTTATGTATTAATGTACTGGTCTTACAACTTAGGTCTTGAAGCTGTTAACATGATGACTGCTAACGCAAAAGAATTCACACGTGCTGCTTCTATCCTTGGTGTATTCATCGTTGGTGCTTTAACAGCTAACTACGGTGGTGGTACTACTACAGGTATCGTATTTGAAAACGGTGAAAGCCCAATTGTTCTTCAAAAATACCTGGATACAATCCTGCCATGCTTACTTCCATTATTATTCACATTATTGATGTATGTTCTCCTTAAAAAAGGTTGGACACCAATCAAATGTATCTTCTTACTGCTTGTAATCGGTATCGTTGCTGGTGTATTCGGTCTGCTCGGATCTGGATACGATCCACTAGTACCAGTACCTTGGTTAACTTCAGTTCCAGAAGCTGCAACTGCAATGTTATTCTAGGAATGGAAAAATTAAACGTCCTCGCAAGAGGGCGTTTTTTTTAGGTTTGTTGAGAATATGCACTTCTAGATTTTTTTAAAAGAGAAACGACATAGTTAAGCTTACGTGTGATGTTTTATTTGAAATTATGTTGTTAAGTACAAAGAGAGAATTCAGAAAAGATAAGTAGCTAAAAATCGGATAAAATCATCGAACAAAAAATGTGCATTTTAATCAATACACATTTTTGGGTTCGAATAAAGAAAAAGAGAAGAGCTAAATTACTTTAATTAAAAAAGTGATTCTTTCTAGTAGATCAAAATTTAAATGATGGAAGAGTGCTTTATAAGAATTGATTATTGATCTTTAAGGACAAGGTTAAAATTGGAATCATAGTGCAACCCTAACTCACGACAAATTCTATCGTTTATGGCGTCCAAAACACGTTTGTATTCGGCATATTTTGGCGATAGCACCATCATGTTAGGAATAAATATATCGTTATAACCTTTGTTTTGAAGCTCCTTCATCATTTTTCTTTGAGCAACATAGATCGGATGGTATTTCATAATGCCAGATTTTAGTTTGGCACCCGATAATACCTTCTGTTTTAGTTTTTCATAATCGTTCTCACTCATGTCTCGATATTGAGCAATCATCTCATCGGCAGTTCTTTTTTCCGCTATAGCTCCACCAGCCATTTTTATGCCAAGATCTACAATAAAGGGGATTTTCAATTCAGTTTCATCACAATATTCTAATATGTTTTGCAGAGCTTGTTTTTGTTCTGGCGTGGACATTCGTATATTCAAAAAAGGTCTAAAGTGACTTTTTAAATAAACGCTCCATTCTTTACCAGGTAGCAAGGCTTCAATGGCCTGTTCAACGGTTTGATAATCGAGTAACTCATTTGCTTGATCTAGATTCCCATTTTCAATATATTGTTTAAGTGCTTCGAGTTCTGAATCTTTTAATAGCTTTTCTTGTAGTTTATCCTGATAAATGGAAAGAAGTTTGTTTTTGTCATCTTTTTTCAAAAGAGATTGAATGTCTTTGATACTAATACCGAGCTTTCGATAGAGTGTGATTTTTTTCAAAGTCTCGATATCTTGGTGTGTGTAATTGCGATACCCATTATCGTCTTTATCTACTGACAACAAGCCTTTTTCTTCGTAGTATTTAACAGCACGTTTTGTTATGCCTACTTCTTTGATTACATCGTTTAATAGCATTCAAATACCTCCTTGGTATGTAAACATCATAAGGGTGTACGCAACGTACAGGTCAAGCTTTCTTTACTCAATATATTTTGATTGATCGATTTGTTAATGAGGAATAGGATATAGCGTATGTGAAATTAAAAAAGTCAGCTTCTTAGTTAGGAGCTGACTTTTGAATGAGTTGCGAAATGCTATTTAACTGAATCGATTATTCAATAGGTCGACGATAGAACTTACCGTAGAAATTATCAATTTTATGAGTGTAAATTAGGGCGTTTGGATCTGCCTTAAGGATAATGCGAACGGCTTCTTGCGCTTCATATGTAGAAACGACTGTCTTGCATAAGTGGACAGTTTGATGTCCATAAGCTCCTTGGGCTTCGATGATACTCATACCGTGACGGAAAGCTTCTTGGTATTTTTTAGCGACTACTTCACTATTTGTTGTGGTCACTTCAATTAAAACTTGAGCGTAACGATTAAAGAAGTTATCGATCGTCTTTGTAGAGATGAATTGGAACAGAATAGAATATCCTGCATATTTCCAACCAAACATAGCACCAAAGATAATGATCAAAGTCATGTTAAAAAGGAAGACGTAATTCCAAATACTTTTGTGCAGTAAGTCAGAGATGAATAAAGCAATGAAGTCAGTTCCACCTGTTGAACCATCCGTTCTAAGGGCAATTACAGTAACTAAACCATATAAGAATCCACCAAAGATGATGTTTAATAAAAGGTCATCAAATACAGGTTGAAAGTTAAAAATGGTCAAAAATAAAGATGTGCATGAGAACTGAATGCAGGATAGTAACGTAAATCTCTTTGAGATTCGTTTTGCACAGAATAAAGCACATGGAATATTTAAGGCGAGAATCAAGAATGATGTTGAGAGATTCATGCCAAATAGTTGGGAAATTTTATTGATCAATAAAGCTAGACCGGTAAAACCACTAGACAATAAGTTACACGGATTCATGAAGGTTTGAATCACAAATGTTTGAAGTAGGGAACTACAAACAATTAAAACGATAGAGTAAACTAATCGGATCTGTTTATTTTGAATTTTGTTCGGTTCAATTAATTTCTTTAACATGATTATCACCTAATTCAATTATAGAAGACCCTATATATTCAGAGGTACGCATTAGTTTCCTATCTCTAGGAATTAGGGTGTTGAAGTAACCTTGTAGATTCAAATAAGATAAAATCAATATAGAAAGGATATGGATTATGAACGAGAGACAAGAAAAGATCATCTCTTTTTTAGACCAGAAAAAAGATTGGGTCAAAGGGAAAGATATTGCTTTGGTTATGCACGTGACCACACGAACGATTCGAAGTGATATCGAAACAATTAATAATCAGATGGAAGATGGTTGGATTGAGTCCTCCTATCAAATGGGGTATAGACTTCATATTGAAAAAAAGGCATTAACGCAAACTCATACCAACGGGATTCCACAAACCCCTAAAGAACGATGCGACTACATACTCAAAAAGCTACTCTCTGTTCGTGAGTCTCATATCAGTGAACTTTGCGAACAAGTTTGCGCAAGTATTTATACTGTAGAGCAAGATTTGAAAACGATTCGGACGCGGATGTTACCAGATGATGGATTAGATTTAATCTATAAAAAAGGTTGGGTTTCATTAGTTGGAGATGAATATGAAAAACGGCGTTTATTTAAACGCTTGTTAATGGAAGAAGTGGAAGAAAACTTCTTCAATATTGATTGCATTGCTAAGCTTTACCCAGAATTTGATTTGTATCGATGCAAAGATTTGATGTCTTCTTGTATGAAAGCACACGGTTTTTCTGTTCGTGAAATGGAAGTTCCTATGATCTTGATGCACGTCGGTGTGGCATTAAAAAGAATGATGCTTTTCCATACAATTGAAGAAACCAATGATGACTCTGAAATTGAAAAGACAGTGGAATATGCGGTGGCTAATGATTTATATGATCGGATTGCAAAATTATATCCTTTAAAAGTGAACAAAAATGAGAAACGCCAATTGGCTTTGTTGTTGATGGGGAAAAAGGCATTAGAGTTCACAGATAATACAATTGACTATAATGGTAAAAAGTTTGAATTAGATCAATTGACATTGGATATGTTGCAATCTATTTATTTGCATTTTTGTGTGAATATGAAGGAAGATGAAGAACTTCTTCGTGGATTGTCTTTACACCTGAAATCATTAGTTGGACGGATGAATAATAATACATCGATCACCAATGTTTATTTAGATGAAATCCGCTGGAAATTCCCACTGATTTTCGATATGGCTGTTTGCGCGGGCGAGACACTTAAACAAACAACAGGGATTAATATTTCGCAAGATGAAATTGGGTTTCTTGCTTTGCATTTAGGTGCAAGTTATAACAAAATCACAATGACAAAACGTTATCGTTGTTTGTTGTTTTTCCCAAACGATCAAGCGTTGAGTTCTTTAGTGATCGATAAAATTCGTAATCAATTTGAAGAACGGATTAATATTATTGGGATCGAAAAAACATTTGAAGAAAAAAAGGTCAAAGACATGAATCCAGATTTGATTTTAACGACGATTCCATTAACTCATTCATTAAATATTCCAACGGTTAATATTTCAATTTTCTACAGCCCTGAAAATGAAGCGGAAATTTTTAGTTGCCTAAATAAAATGGATAAAGAAAAAGGGAAGAAAGATTTCGTTAATGGAATTAAAAATTTGATCAAAAAAGAATATTTCTATGATCATTTTCCTGCAAAAAGTGCGGGGGAAGCTTTGCGCAAGATGATTGATCCGCTTGTTACAGATGGACTTGTGCCAAGCAACTATTACAACAGTATTCTAGAACGTGAAAAGTTTGCACCAACCTCTTTCCAAGTAGGCTTTGCCTTACCTCATGCTTTAAACTGTGATGTCAATGAATCTGTGATTTCAATCGCATTTCTAGATCAACCGATTAAGTGGGGGGAATACACGGTAGAATTTGTTATTTTGTTGGGAATTAAACAAAGTGATAATGCTTTATTAGGCGTGTTCTTTGATTGGTGGATTCAATTGGTTTCCGATCCAATTCGCTTTACAAGACTAAAACGCCAAAAAAATTACGAATCATTTATGCATGCGATTTTAGAAGAATAAACTAATACATAGACGTACTCGATATCCAAAAAATAGATCATCAGATCAAAGATGGATCGAATCGATCCGCAAATTCAAAACATAAAGATAAGGAGAAATGAAGATGAAAGATATCAAAATTGAAGTTTGCGCAGGAAGTTATGAAGATTGTTTGGCTGCTGCAAGAGGAAAAGCTGACCGTGTTGAATTAAATAGTGCTTTAGCTTTAGGTGGCTTATCTCCAACGGAAGCAACATTGCGTTTAGTTAAAAGAGATACAGATTTAAAAGTAATCTGCATGGTTCGTCCACGTGGTGCCGGTTTCCATTACACTGAAGTTGAACGAAAAGTGATGATGGCTGAAGCAAAAAGCTTTTTAGAAAATGGTGCGGATGGAATTGCATTTGGTTTTTTAAATGCCGATGGAACAATCGATGTAGAAGCAACTAAAGAAATGATCGATTTAATTCATTCCTACAATAAGGAAGCAGTTTTCCACCGTGCAGTGGATGTAACTCCAGATTTTGAAGAAGCATTCCGTATTTTAGTAGAATTAAAAGCTGATCGTGTTTTGACAAGTGGCCAAGAAGAAAAAGCAATGCAAGGAAAAGAACAGATTAAAAAGATGCAAGAACTCTTTGGTGATCAAATCGAAATCCTTGCGGGAAGTGGTATGAATGCAACAAATGCAATGGAGATGATCCAAGAAACTGGCATTCATCAAATCCATTCTTCTTGCAAAGGTTATGACAATGACCCAACTACATCAGGAGAAAAAGTGACTTATTCTTATTTAGCTGGTGAACATGCTAATGATTATGATGTGGTTAAAGAAGAATTGGTTGCACGATTAATGGCTGCAATCGGTCGCTAATTTTAATCTTGCAATTGAGTTAAGATCTATTTTTTGAATCGAAACACCCCCTTTTTAAACCAAACGAGGTTTAAGGGGGTGTTTTTTTGCGCAAGTGAGAAAGTGTTGGAGAGCATCGATTAGACAAAAATAAGGATTGAAAACGCGGTTAAATAGAAAAAATAAAAAGAAAATGACTAGTTTTTATGCGTTTAGGATTTAAAAGATAGTCTATATTATTCAAAAATAATTGTTTTTGAAAGCAAAAGACTATGTTAAATTTATCTAGTAAGCGGTTTCCCAATATTAGGAAGCGTCTTCAAGCTCATATCTTGTGATGATTCAGTAAGATAGATATGAATGGAGGTATTTTATGAAACAAGGAAGAAAAACAAAGCAGGCAGCTGCAAAGAAAAATGAATCAAGAGCTGGTTACTTTGTGAAGCGTCTTTTCGCTTTTGGGTTTGACTGGTATTTATCAGGAATACTGGCCAATATTGCCATTTCCTTATGTTATGGATTTTTCAACCAAGGAAAGATTGAGGTTCAATACGGGTTCGAAAATATGACAACCCCACAATCCTTAATCACTATTGGAATACTTGCACTAATCTTTTTATTCTATTACGTGTACGTACCTGCAAAAATTTGGAAGGGGCAAACATTGATGCTACACGTGATGCAGTTGAAAGTTGTAGACTTAAACGACCAAGAAGTAGGATTGAAGACATTGCTGTTCCGCTTTGTTGTTGGATGTCTATTATTGGAAGGAACATTCTATTTCTTCACTTCTGCATTTAAAACAATGTTGCTGACAAAGTTCTTACCATTAGATACGGGAACGATGGATTTACTCTTAAGTGGTCCGATCGTAGTTATTTCGGTGATCTCCTTACTCATGTCACTACGTGATAAAACACATAGTCAAACTTTGCACGATAAGATTTCAAAAACTTACGTCAAAGATATTCATGAAGTTGGGAACGGAGCTTTATAAATTTCCTCATATTAGGAAGAAAGTTGAAAACGTTTACTTGTTTTATCTGATATACTCTAATCAACAAGGAGGAAATTACAATGCGTAGAGTTTACTTATTCTGTAATGCGGGAATGTCTACTTCTCTACTGGCAAGTAAAATGCAAAAAGTTGCCGATGAGCATAAACTGCCTTTTGAAGTAAAAGCATTTCCAGACTCTAAAATGGACACAATTATCGCTGAGTTTAATCCTGACTGCATCTGCTTAGGTCCTCAGGTTAAACACCTGTACGGTAAAGTTGTCGAAAAATATGGTCATTTAGGAAAACCAATCTTTGTAATCGATAGCGCTGACTACGGTGCAATGAATGGTGAACGTGTCCTCAAAATGGCAATTAAGAAAATGAAAGAAAACGAAGGGAAATAAAAGATGTTTGACAAGTTAGAAAAAGCGTTAACTCCTATTGCCGATACCCTTTCTAAAAATAAGGTGTTAACTGCTATCCGTGACGGTTTCTTAGTAACCGTTCCAATGACAATCGTAGGTTCCATCTTCTTACTGATTGCAAACTTTCCAATTGATGGATGGTCTGAATTTATCGCTAGCTTCGCTGGTGAAGGATGGGAAGCATATTTATCAGCTGTTACTTCCTCTACATTCGATGTAGTTGCATTAACAGGTGTTTTGGGTATCGGTTATGCTTACGCTCGTGAACAAGGCGTAGACAAAATTGCTGGTGCAGTTGTTGCATTAACATGCTTCTTGATCGTTACTCCTAAATCTCATCCAGATTATGTAAATGAAGCTGGTAAAGCATTCAGCGGTTTCAGCTTTGGTAACTTAGGTACTGCTGGAATGTTCTTGGGTATGATCACTGCGATCGTTTCTGTACTGATTTTCTCATGGGCGATGAAGAGAAAATTAGTCATTAAACTTCCAGATGGTGTACCACCTGCAGTTATGGATTCATTTGCTGCATTGATTCCTGCTGCGTTTGCAATGACAACTTTCGCAATTATTCATGGTATTTTCAAAAATACTTCTTATGAATATGCACACAACTTCATTTATGAAGTACTTCAAGCACCACTTGTTGGTATCGGACGAAGCAACTTATTCGAAGTTACTTACCAATTCTTATCAACATTATTCTGGTTCTTCGGAATCAACGGACCAGCTGTTACAAATACAGTATTTGGCCCAATCCATAAAGTATTAACTCAGGAAAACCTTGATGCTGCTAAAGCAGGTCTTGAAATGACTAATATCTTCACTGCCGGATTCTCTGATTTCTTCTGTAACTACGGTGGTGGAGGATCTACTTTAGGTCTTGTTATCATGATGGCATTCTTAGGTAAATCCGCGCGTATTAAACAACTGGGAAGACTTTCTTTACCAGCTGCGATCTTCGGAATCAACGAACCAATTATCTTCGGTTTACCAATCGTATTAAACCCAATTATGGCTGTGCCATTTATCTTAGTTCCAGTATTGAATACAGTTACTGCAACTATCGCAACAAATATTGGAGTTCTTCCAATTACTTCAGGTGTTCAGTTACCATGGACAATGCCTATCATGTTCTCTGGTTGGTTAGTAACTGGTTCCTTAGTAGCATCTGTATTCCAGTTAGCTCAGTTAGTAATGGATATGTTAATCTACTACCCATTCTTAAAAATGCTGGATAAAAAATACTTGGAAGAAGAAAGCTTACATGCTGATGAAACGGATGACCTCGATGATCTGTCATTCGACGACTTATCATTTGATTAATCATGAAATTACTTTTGATTTTTGATTCTGGTCTTGCTGGAGCAGGTGGAAAAAGTAATCCAAATTGCGAATTAACTGCTAAAAAAGGAATGATCGGAACAGGTGAGATGTTAGCACCTCACTTCAATAAAATCGGAGGAACTGTCATTGCTACACTTTATTGTGGAGTAGAATACTTCAAAGATCATCAAGACGAAGTAGTGAAAAAAATGACAGCGATGGCGAAAAAACTAAGCCCAGACTTTGTAGTTTGTGGTCCTGGTTTCAACTTTCCAGAATACTCAGAAATGTGCGCTATGTGTGCAACATCGATTCTTGAAAATACAGATATCAAAGCCTGTGCGATGATGTCACAAGAAAACTCGGCAACTATTGAGACTTATCGTACAAAAACTCCGATCGTAAAAATGCCTAAAAAAGGCGGTACTGGATTGAATAACTCAATCGAAAATCTTTGTGAATTGATTGATGCAAGTGTAAATCATCCAGAAAAACTTGAAGAAGTTAAAAACAAATATTGCTATTAAAAAAAGAAGCCAGCCGAAAGGTTGGCTTTTTTAGAAAGGCTACTCATGGAAAAAAACAGTTTTGAAAGACTTTCATCTTTATGTCAAGCAATGGGCGTAAGTGGTGAAGAAAATGATGTTAAAGAAATTCTAAAAAATGGATTAGTTGGTGACGAATGGGTTAAAGATCGTTTGGGATCATTATTCTGCGTAAAAAAAAGTAACAATCCAAATGCAAAAACATTGATGATTGCAACGAGCTTAGATGAACTCGGACTCATGGTTAGTGACTATGAAAGTGATGGAACACTGAAATTTGTAGCATTAGAAGGGATTTCTGCAGCAAGTCTTCTTCACCAAAAAGTTTTAGTTTATACAAGAGATCATAAAGCATACACCGGTGTGGTTGCTTGCAATAAAGTACGATTCATGGAAGAACCATCCGCTGCGATCAAAATGGATATGCTCGTATTAGATATGGGTATGACATTAGAAGAAGCGAAAAACGTATTTACAATTGGCGATCTCGTTTCTTTTGCAAGTGAATGTGAACAACTCGGTAGTGATGTCGTAATGGGTAAACAATTAAATACTCGTATGATGTTAGAAGCTATTATCGAAATTAGTGAAAGACTCCAAGGACATGAATTAGATTTCAATGTGGCAATGGGAGGAATTGCGCAATCCATCGTTGGATGGCGTGGAACAAAAACAGCAACTTATGTAGTTCAACCTGACAGTGCGCTTGTTTTATGTGGATTTGATGCGGCTAAATCATCACCAAAAATTACACGTGGTAATGGAATGTGCGTAGGTGTTTACGATAAACAAATGTTACCTGGAAAACGTCTGTTGAATGATTTTACAGATCAGTTTGCTGTCCAAAAATCAATTAGCTTTTATGGCAATGATGGATCCTTCATCCACAAAACTTTAAAAGGAACACCTTCACTTTCTTTAGGTGTTGCAATGAATCACATGGGCGGACCTAGAGTCATGGCAAGTCTGTCTGATTTCGATGATTTAGTCGAAAAAACAGTGCAATACATTTTATCGTTGAACAGCGCTAAAATTGAAGAATTTGGATATGGTGTGAACTATGATTGATTTAAGCGTTTTGAAAAGTCTTTCGGATGCTAAAGGGATTTCTTCTTGTGAGGAAACCGTTTGTGGCATTATCGAAGAAAAAATGAAGGGCCTTGTCGATGATGTACGTCATGATGGATTAGGTTCTGTAATTGGAACGAAATGTTACGACAATAAAGGTCCAAAAATTATGATTGCGACACATGCTGACGAAGTTGGTTTCTTTGTTCGTGACATTGATGAAAATGGATTCTTAAAATTAACACCAGTAGGTAGCTGGTGGTCGCACATGTTGTTAGGTCATAACTTTACAGTTGTGACTCAACAAGGAAAAGAAATTAAAGGCTTTATCGGTAGTATGGCTACTCATGGCTTACCACAAGAAATTCGTTCAAAAACTGTAGATATCAATGATGTGTATCTCGATTTAGGTGTAGCAAGTCGCCAGGAAGCTTTAGATCTAGGCATTCAGATTGGTGATATGGTTGCACCAGACACTGAATTGCGTAGAATGAATAACCCAAAATATATTGCCGGAAAAGCGTTAGACAACCGTGTTAGTTGCGCAGTTGGTCTTTATATTCTTGAACGTTTAAAAAATAAATCTCATGCGCCTTTGTCCTTTGCGGCAACTGCGCAAGAAGAACCAGGGCTAAGAGGGGCGCGTACAGCAACAGACGTGATGCATCCAGATTTGGCGTTTGCGATCGATACGACTCTTGCTGGAGATACGCCAATGAACAAAAACTGCAACCGTTTAGGTGGTGGGGTTGTTCTCTCAATGATTGACTCGAATACTATTGCATCTCGTCCACTCATTCGTTATGTTGAAAATGTATGTAAAAGAGTGGGAATCCCATTCCAATATGCAGTATTTGCAGATGGGGGAACGGATTCAGGTAACATTCATAAAAGTTTTGAAGGAATCGTCAATATGACATTATCGATTCCTATTCGTTACATGCATACAAATCAATCAGTGATTCATGAAGATGATGTTGAAGCTTGCGTGGATTTGCTGACAGCAATTATCGAAGAAATGGATGAAGCAACTTTTGAAACACTGATTAGCTAGGAGAATGCGAAATGAAAGAGAAAATTTTTGCAAAAATCGATGAATTAAAAGATCAGATGATTCAGGATATCTGCGAGATGGTCCAAATCGACTCACAACGCAGTGAACCTCAAGAAGGAATGCCATTTGGTCAAGGTGTAAACAATGCATTAACCAAAGCACTTGAAATTTCTAAACGTGAAGGATTGAGTGTAAAAAATGTAGATGGTTATATGGGTTACGCTCAATTTGGTGAAGGGGAAAACTACATTGGTGTCATGGGACATCTTGATGTCGTTGAAGTAGGAGATGGCTGGATTTATCCTCCATTCTCAGCAACAATTGCAGATAATCGTATTTGGGGACGTGGCGCACTAGATAATAAAGGACCTTTATTCTCTGCGTTCTATGGTATGCTTGCTTTAAAAAAATTAGGCATCGAACCAAATATCCCGATTCGTGTCATCTTCGGTACAAACGAAGAAACAGGTATGGCAGATTGCCGTTACTATCTTGAACACGAAAAAGCGCCATTAATGGGATTTACACCAGACAATAAATTCCCGGCAATTTATGGTGAGCGTGGACGTGCTGTGATTGCAGTAACAGGCAAAAAAGAAGTTGCTGTTCCATTCATCAACGAATACTTTATGAATGCAAAACCAAATGGTGATCGTTTAGGCATCAATTATAAAGATGAACACTTTGGTGAAATGATTATCCGTGGCAAACAGCTGATTGAAGATGGTGATGATTTAGGTATCCGTTTCTCTTTAAGCTACCCAACTTGCGACATTGATGAAGTGATCGCAAAAATCAAATCAAAAGCTGGAGATATGAAAGTCGAAGTGATTTCCAATAGTCCAGTTGTATTACATGAACGTGATTGTTGGTTAGTTCAAACTATTAGCGATGCTTATGCAGAAGCAATGGGTGGATATGTTCAACCAACAACAACAACAGGTGGAACATATGCACATGTTTGTCAAACAATCATTCCATATGGACCTAGTTTTCCAGGACAAAATGGAATTGCCCATCAACCAAATGAATGGATGGACATCGATGATTTAGTGACTTGTGCAAAAGTTTATGCTTGGACACTTTATCGTTTATGCCAGATGGATCAAAACATTGAACCTTGGTCAAAAACAGATCAATAAGCTTTAAGAATTGATCGTTTAAAATCAACTTTAAAATGAAATAAAGCGATTTGAATAGGTGCTGTCCTATAATGTGATAGCACCTTTTTCTTATGGGCCTACAAATAACAAGAATAAAAAAAGAAAACCGATGAACAGAATGTGCGTTTTAGACGATTTGTTCATCTTCCTAAATCTAGGAAGTAGGTAACCTATAAAAATTGCGGAATAAATTTTATAATAAGAGTGTTTAAAGCAGATGATCGTTTCTATGTGAACAATCAAATGAGATTAAATTTTCTATCTACAATTAAAATGATGCTAATTTGTAATGTCGAACAGATTTGCATGATGAATGATTCTTCTAAAAAGCAGGAGGATCAAAACGATCATTCAATGATTTTAGATGTGAAACGATTGATTTCCTCGATTTAGGAAACACTTTGATACAGTCTGCTTGTCTAAACACCTAAGACTTTATTGTCACAAGGAGATAGGAGGAATTGACTATGTGGGCAATGATTGCAACTTGGCGAATGGCGCTTGAAGGAATTACTGCTGGTGGAGAAATGCTTGAAAACAACGCTTCTGCAGGAGATGCGTTAGAAAAAGCAATTCAAGACATCGAAGATTTTCCATATTACAAATCTGTAGGATACGGTGGACTTCCAAACGAAGAAATGGAAGTTGAATTGGATGCCGCTTATATGGATGGCGATACTATGGATGTTGGTGCAGTTGCAGCAATTAAAGACTTCGCAAATCCAATCAGTATTGCAAAACGTTTATCTAAAGAATCTGTAAACTGCTTATTAGTGGCTGAAGGTGCAGAAAAATTTGCACATAAAGAAGGATTCGAAAGAAAAAATATGCTTTCTGATCGTGCTAAAATCCACTATCGCAATCGTGTAAAAGAACAACAACAAGAACTTCGTCCATATATTGGCCATGACACAGTTGGTGTTGTTTCATTAGATAAAGCTGGAAAAATCGTTGTAGGAACTTCTACAAGTGGTTTATTCATGAAGAAAAAAGGTCGTGTTGGCGACTCTCCAATTATTGGTAGTGGCTTCTATGCAGATTCTGAAGTTGGTGGTGCAAGTGCTACTGGTTTGGGTGAAGACTTAATGAAAGGATGCATTTCCTATGAAATCGTCCGTTTAATGAAAGAAGGATATCACCCACAAGAAGCTTGCGAAATCGCTGTCAATAAACTCGATGCTGAATTAAAACAAAGACGTGGTAAAGCTGGCGACTTAAGTGTTGTTGCGTTGAACAATAAAGGTGAATACGGTGTGGCAACAAATATCGAAGGATTCTCCTTTGCGATTGCTCGTGAAAACGAAGAGCCAGCTGTATATCTTGTTAAAAACATTGATGGTAAATGTGTTCATGAACTTGCTAGCCAAGAATGGCTCGATAACTACATGAAAACACGTACTGCTCCATTAAAAGAAAACTAAGAATAACTTTTATTGAGCAGCCGGGATTACCGAGTAAAAATGTTGAATTGAAATGCACTTTCAAAATATTTAAATCATATACAAAATATAAAATACGATATAATACAAATATTGAATTGGAGGAAATTAAAATGGACGGTTTAGAATTAATCAGCTTTCAGATCATTGCAGCTGTAGGAACTGCAAGAAGCAACTATATCGAAGCAATGGAAGTTGCAATTAAAGGCGATATTGAAAAAGCAGAAGCATTAATTAAAGAAGGTGAAGAAGAATTCGTAAAAGCTCACACAGCTCATGGCGAATTAATCACTAAAGAAGCAAGCGGTGAACCAACACAAGTTAATCTTCTTTTAATGCACGCTGAAGACCAATTAATGAGTGCAGAAACTGTAAAAATCGTTGCTTTACAGATGATCGAACTTTTAAAATCGTTAAAAAAATAAACCACTGACGAAATAGAGCGTAAAATTGTTCATGAACAGGAACATTTCAACGCGAAAAACAAAGATCATATTGTTTTTTTGAGCATTCAGAGCTAAAAGGAGATCAACTAAATATCCACTCTAGGAAAAGAAAAGGATATGTTTGATTGATGACCGATTTGTGCAATATATTGAGCTATAATAAAGAGGATAAATAGAGGGAGATTAATCATGAAATTAATTATCACAAAAGACTATAACGAATTGTCTAAAGAAGCATTCAAAGTCATGAAAGAAGTCCTAGACAGCAAAAAAGATGTTGTATTAGGTCTTGCAACAGGAAGCTCTCCAGTTGGACTTTATGCAGAAATGGTAGCTGACCACAAAAACAATGGTACTTCCTATAAAGATATCGTGACTTATAACCTTGATGAATATGTAGACATCGATCGTAACGATCCACAATCTTACTACACATTCATGAACGAACAGTTATTCAGCCACGTTGATATCAAACCAGAAAACACTCATGTTCCTTACGGAAACACAGCTGAAGCTGCTAAAGAATATGATGATGCAGTAAAAGGTGTTGATATTCAATTATTAGGTATTGGACGTAATGGACACATCGGTTTCAACGAACCAGGTACTCCATTTGAAGAAAGAACACATATCGTTGAATTAACTGAAAGCACACGTGATGCAAACAAACGTTTCTTCGACAACGACATCAACAAAGTTCCAACACACGCAATTTCTCAAGGTATCGGAACTGTAATGGATGCGAAGAAAATTCTGTTAATTGCTAATGGTGAAGACAAAGCAGACGCAGTAAAAGCGATGATCGAAGGACCACTGAGCACAGATTGCCCAGCTTCTGTACTTCAAAACCACCCAGACTGCATCGTAATCGTAGACGAAGCAGCTGCTTCTAAATTAACAAAATAAATATCGTTAATTTACTCGTAAAGCGATTTACATAAAACTTATGATTGAAATGGAAAGGGTCATTTTCGGATGATCCTTTTTTCGATTGGACGCAAATAGTTTGATTGTATTTATTTTTTACTATGAAGTGGTTAAATTTAAGGGTGATTTAGTCAAATGTTTGTAATAGAAATCCAAAAGCAAAATGGCTTCTACTATATTATTTATTAGAGGTTATAATTATTGATAATATAATTTATATGCAAAGACAAAGAAGTGTGAAATTCTGAATATGGGATGGATTTATGAAGGGATCGCAGGGTACAGCGCATGAAAAAAATGACTAAGATTGTTCTTACACTGTCTATAATTTTGACACCTTTATTGGGATTTCCAATTTATGCACAGGATGTAAATACGATGCCTGCGCCAGAAATTGAAAATTTTGAACTTGTTGAGTATTTGACAATTGGTGAGACAGGAAAAATTGAAAGTAAAAAAGAAATTTGGAATGGTGTTCCAATCGAATATGATCTCGACATTTGGAACAGTGATCCAACAGTTCTTGATCTCAACAACCAAAATGAATTTAAAGCTTTAAAAGAAGGTAAAATTAACCTTTCCTGGGAAGTTTCTTATTCAAAAGAAACTCTTGGAAAGCTGCATCAAAAATGGCCTGGTCAAGAATTTCCATTACCATTAATTCCTTTTACGGCAACGGTTTATGTAACCAATCAAAAACCAGTCTATCGTCTGTATCATCCGCAATCCGGGGAACATCTTTTTACCACGGATAAAAACGAATACAAAGTTCTATCTGAAAACGGATGGAATGCTGAAAGTAGTCGCTGGTTAAGCGAGAACAATGCTTCGTTGAGTGTCCACCGCTTGTATAATCCTAATGCTGGTGACCATCACTACACGCATGATCTTAAGGAAATTGAAAACTTGAAGTTGGCAGGCTGGAAAGATGAAGGAAGCGTTTTTAATTCTTTCAATCAAAGTGAACAAACGATTCCGGTTTATCGCCTGTATAATCCAAATACAAATACTGGATCTCATCATTTTACAGAAAATAAAAAAGAAGCAAATGAGCTAGAAAAAGTGATAAGTTCCCTTTTAGTAGACACTCGAAATAACTCAATCGAGATGTGATAAGCTCCCAATCTATTGAACACGATAAATACAAAAAATCATGTTCATTGATAGGGAACTTTTTTATGTCTAGAAAAACAAAATATACTGCTGAACAAAAACTTTGGGCAGTTCATCAATACCTCAACCATATGATGTCTGCTTCATCTATTGCGTCAGCCCTCAATATGTCTGCGACAGGGCGCAATTTAATTTTCACTTGGGCTCGGCAATATAAATGTAATGGCGTCGACGCATTTAAAGCCAGACCATCTAATAGCTCATACACTAAAGAGTTCAAAGAACTTGTTTGCCAAGAATATCTAAGTGGGCAAGGTGGGTTAAAAACCCTTGCTACTCGTCATGGAATTCCATCTGATTCGATCGTTTTCAACTGGGTTAAGAAGTATACTAAAAAAACGAACGAACTGAAGGATTACACTCCTCAGCCGGAGGTATACATGGCACCTAGAAAGAAAACAACTTTAGAAGAAAGACGCAAAATTGTTGCATGGTATTACGCTCATGGTTGTAGCTATAAAGAAACTGCTGCTCATTTTGAATGCAGCTATTCTCAAGTCAGAGATTGGGTTATCAAATTCAACGAGCAAGGTGAAGAAGGTCTGCTGGATCGACGAGGGAAAAGAGTCCCTAAAGAAGAACTCGATGAGAATGAACAGTTACGTAGAGAGTTGAAACGACTACAAGCGATTAATCGTCATCTTGAAATGGAGAATGAACTCTTAAAAAAAGCCGAAGCAACAGAAAGGAGATGGTGGAACGATATAGTCGAGTCAAACGAAATCAAATAATGCAAGAATGGAAAGAACATGACTATAAACTGATCGAACAATATCACGTTCAAAAAAATTGGCCGATTCGGGAAATGTGCCAAATTTTAAGTATTAGTCGTGCGGCTTACTATAAATGGCTTCATCGCAAGGAAAAAGGACCAAATCCAGATGAAATCGAGCTGATCGAAAAAATCCAAGAACTCGCAAAGAAAAAGAAACGTTTATATGGATGTAGAAAAATGTCCAGAAAACTGAAGGACATCTATGGAATTGAAGTAGGTGTCAAGAAAGTGTATCGGATCATGGCGAGATTGAATCTTCTTTCTGTTTATCGTCCAAAGAAACATACTTGGATAAAATCTAATCCTGGACAAACTGCAGAAAATATTTTGAATAGAGATTTCGAAAGTACTGCACCGAATCAAAAATGGGTAACTGATATTACTGAAATCAAAGTACCGAAAACAAATCAAAAACTTTATCTTTCTTCGATTTTAGATTTGTATGATCGCAGCGTTATATCATGGAAAGTCAGTACGAAAAACAATTCCGTGCTTGTTGATGAAACATTAAGAGAAGCATTAGAGAAGAATCCAGGAGGATGCCAGCTATTCCATTCAGATAGAGGTTTTCAATATACGCGTCCCGTATTCTGTCATTGGCTAGAAGAAATGGGGATTCAACAATCTATGTCTCGGGTTGGAAGATGCATAGACAACGCAAGTATGGAAGGATTTCAAGGAATTGTAAAAGACATACTCTTTATTCTGCACCCAGAAATCAATTCAATAGAGAGTTGCATCCAAGCTGTATCAGAGACCATTGAATTTTATATGAACGAATATCCACAAGAACGTTTTCATGGAAAAACACCAGCCGTAGTGCGAGCAGAGGCATTCAAAACGGATCATCCAGCAGAATATCCAATTCAACCGAATTTGAGAATCCAGAAATTCTGGAAAAAAATCGAGCAAAAAAATTGGTAATGAATGGCTAGCCATTCATTACCAATACACAACTATATTTAGTTATTTCATAGTGTCTACTTTACAAGGACGCATCAAAGCGGGTTGGAAGTTTGAAGGAATTGCTTATTATGCAAAACCACTACGAACGGATCTAGCAGGTCCAATTATCCAGGAACCAGCTGAGCCAAAAGGATAAGATCTTAATCAAGCAAAGAGGTTTGAGTTCACATGGAATGAACTTAAGCCTCTTTTTCTATTGAGCAAAGATTTTCAAATTTAGAGTTTTGTTTGGAAACGTCTTAAAAGCATGTACAATACTTCTATGAAATCGAAAAAACAACACGAACCGGACTTTTGCAGTCCTCAATATGAAAAACCGCAACCTCGACATGCAAAGAAAATAAATCACGATCAAAATCCAACGAATCATCTTGATCCGTTTCAACAAAATCATCCTAGTCGCAAATCGAAGAAAAAGGGCTCCACATTTTTGATTTGGTTATACCGTTTGATTGGTTTAGCTGCGATTTGTGTTTTTTGTTATGCAGCGTGGAATTTGTATGGGATTTGGAAACAAGATCATCAAATCAAACAAGAAAACGAAGCGCTTCAACAATATATTCAAGCAAATGAAGAAGACCAAACTCCCGAAAAAGAAGAGTACTTCACGATGGATTGGGAAGGAATTAAGGCGCAAAATTCGCAAGTGGTCGCTTGGATTGCGATTCCAGGAACAGATATTTCTTATCCAATCGTACAAGGTGAAGATAACTCCTATTATTTAAATCACACTTTACAAGGCGAATATAACGATATGGGATCGATCTTCTTAGATACAGCTGCAAATCCGCAATTCCTAGACGATAACTCGATTATTTATGGGCATTCTGTTTCGGATATTGGGGGAATGTTTACAAATTTAGAAAAATTTAACGATCAGGAATTTTTTGATACTCATCCTTATTTCTGGTTGATGACACCTACCCAAAACTATCGTGTTACTGCATATGTTTACTATAGTGGCGATGATGAGGGGATGATTTACACAACAGATTTTGGTGATTATCAAAATGAAGTTCTCCAACAGATTCAAAGTGAATCTAAATATGTTCGTCAGATGGATACACAAGAAAAACGTTTTATTTCGTTATCAACTTGTGATTTAACTTATGGCTTCCAATCCAATCAGCGTTATGTATTAATGGGTGCTTTAGAAGAATGGAATGAACTTATTCCTCTTTCTGAAGTGAAATAAGTCAATGATGATTGGCGAAACGAATCAATTTTTTGAGGTTTCGCCTTTTTTTGTGTATTTTAAAAAGCAATTTAAAAATCATGATCAAAAATGATAGCTTTGTAAGAAAAAAGAGTAAAATCTAAATTTAAGCGATAAATATCGCTTTTTGATGGTGTCAACAATAAGAATTGAAAAAATTGCATAAGTTGGCATGTTATAATTTAAAAGATAATTATGAAAAAGATATGTATAGCAACCGGGGGAACTGGAGGTCATATTTATCCAGCGTTAGCCCTCGCTCAAATATGGAAAGAAAAACAACCCGATATTGAAATTATCTTTATCGGCAATGATAACCGCATGGAATCCAAAATTGTACCGGAAGCAGGGTACAAATTTTTGCCTGTTCATGCCATGGGATTAACAGGAAATGTGTTTCACAAAATCAAAGTAGTTTGGTTGATGTTTAAAGCGAAAGGACAGGCTAAAAAATATTTACGCCAGGAACAACCAGATCTGGTGATTGGTTTTGGTGGATATGTTTGTGCACCAGCGGCAATGGCTGCACATGATTTACATATTCCTGTCATGTTACATGAACAAAACTCTGTAGTCGGAAAAGCAAACCAAGTTGTCGCTCGTTATGCCCAAGGGATTGTAACTTGTTATGCAAAAGCGACACAGTTTTTTAAAGAGTCAAAACGCAATGTGCGGGAGTTAGGAAATCCACGTGCTTCTTTAGCGGCAAGAGTGGTTAAAGATGAAGAATACTTCAAATCGCTTGGTTTAGATCCAAAATTGAAAACGATTATGATCGTGATGGGAAGTTTAGGAAGTTCATCGATCAATGAATTAATGAAAGATGCCCTTGGTCAAGTCGATCCTTCTTTACAAATTCTCTATGTCTGCGGCAAAGATAACGATGGGGATTTAACGCTTTTTGATGCATTTAAAAATGTGCATACTGTCCCTTATGTGGATGCATTGCGCATTTATGCCATGTTAGATGGAATTATTTGTCGTGCTGGGGCAACGACACTCGCTGAACTGACCGCTCTAGGTGTTCCGGCTATTATTATTCCGAGCCCTTACGTAACGGAAAATCATCAGTACTACAACGCCAAAAATCTTTCGGATCGTGGTGCTGCATTATTGTTAGAAGAAAAAGATCTCAATGCTAATTCTTTAGCCAAAGCGATTCAAACTGGCTTTATGGATGAAGCAAAGCGATTGTCTTTAAAAGAAAATGCTTATCAACTTGGCACAAGAAACGCAGGGCAAGATATCGTAGAATGGGGCGAACAAATCATCGCCGGGCATCAAAGTGAGGCTTAGTTATGCTAACAAAGGCTCAACTTGAACCATTTGGCGAAACATCTTGTGCAGTTTCGATGAAACAACATACGACTTATAAAATTGGCGGAGTTGCCGATTTTTTAGTCGAAGCTTACGGAACAGAAGAATTGTGCGATTTAATTCAATTATTGAATCAAGAAGATGTTCCTTGGTTGATTTTAGGCAATGGAAGTAATGTCTTGATTGATGATGTCCCATTCCATGGGGTAGTCATTTCCCTAAAGAAATATTTTAAAAACTTCCATTTTGAAGATAACATCCTCTCTTGCCAAGCGGGATGTTCAATTATCGCATTAAGTATCGAAGCGATGAAAAGATCTTTATCTGGACTCGAATTTGCTTCGGGGATTCCGGGAAGTATTGGCGGCGGGATTTATATGAATGCCGGTGCATATTTATCGGATCTAGCAAGCATTTTAATTGATGTGACTGTGCTTAAGGATGGCGAAATTGTGACGATGCGCAATGAAGAATTAGACTTTACGTATCGCCATTCTAACTTTCAAAAACATAAAGATTGGGTGGCTTTATCCGCTCGCTTTCATTTAGAAAATAAACCCCAAAAAGAAATACAAGAAACAATGGATCGTCGTAAACAAAGACGATTAACAACTCAACCAGTGTCGAAACCGTCCGCTGGATCAGTGTTCCGCAATCCACAAGGCTATAACGCCTGGCAGATCGTGGATCAATTGGGTTATCGCGGAAAATCAATTGGGGGAGCAATGGTTAGCCCAATCCATTCCAATTTTATTGTCAATGAAGGAAATGCAACAGCACGGGATGTGGATCGTTTGATTCGCAATATTCAACACGATGCATTGAATCGTTATGGGATTCATTTGATTACTGAAGTAGAAAGGATAAACTGGCATGGCGAAACGGAAGAAATTGCGTAGAAACAAAGATCATTCGCAACCTAAAGCGTATCGTCCTCTTGCAACCTGGAAAAAGGTAACTTGTGGGATTATCGTTTTTGCGTGTGTGTGCCTAGGCGTCTATGCATTTTCTCCTTATACCAAAGTAACAGCACTCATCTGTAATGGAAATTATTACTATACTCCGCAACAGATTTTTAAAATTGCCAATTTATCTGTAAATAAACGAACATTTAGTGTTCCGGAAAGTGAGATTGAAAAACAATTATCGGAAAATCCACTGATCGAATCAGCTGATGTTGTAAAAGATGGACAAAATATCACGATCAACGTCAATGAAAAGATGATTATTGGCTACTATGAAGAAGATGGAGCGAACTATTTAGTTGCATCGACGGGAGAACGAATCAAAGTCGAAAATGAAACAGCACTGCGATCTTTAGTTCATTTTCCTTTAATGGCAGATTTGCCAACAGAAACAATTGATGCGCTTGCTAAGCAGGTGAGTGACCATCCCGATAAGTTAACGCGCAAAATCTTTGAAAAAATCGCCGAAATATTACCTTGGCAAGAAAGCTACGACAAAAATATGTTGAAGCTTGTTTTGCAGGACGGAAATACGGTGTTTACATCGATTAACTCCTTATTTATGATTAGCGCTTATCAACAAGTCCTCAATAATCTACAAGGGGAAAATGTCTGTTTTCTATTTGATGGCATCAATGGCGTCATCAACAAAGTTGCTTGTTCTTACATGTATTTATCTCCGGAAGAACGGGCAGAAAACCGTGAAATTCCAAAACATGTGATCAACCCTGATCTATACCCAAAAGAGGATGAAAAAGAACAATCAACTCAACAGAATACAGAACAGAGTGAGCAACAAACCCCAACAATTGCGGATTTAAATCATCCGCAACCACCAGCGGATTTGAGCACAATTGCCGATTGGCAACCTTCAGCAGTAGATGGAATTCAATACTCACCTTCAACAGGGATGTTTTATTCGACAACAGAAGGAATTTACTATACCTATGACGCAAGTACGGATACGTTTTATCCATATTAGCTTATAAGTAAATATTCTTATAAAAAGATCAAAAGAAATCTAAAGTCTTCATCCAGATCATGCCTATTCAAAAAGGTTGATGTTTAGGAGGAAGGCTTTTTTGTAGATGAAAATGAACGGTGAAAGTGGATTTTGATCGTTATAAATGAAAAGAATATTGATTCGATCAACGATATTTAAAGCAAAATCCCGTGATTTTACCAAACCATAAATAACCTGGGTATCTGCATTGAAAACGTTTCATTTAAAGTAAATATTCAAGAATGATGGAATAGTAACAGATAATCGTAAGAGGAGTTTTTGTTTTGATTGAAAATTGCTTATAATATTGAATGACATTTTATGTCTATTTGATGTGGTCTTTACGGAATTTTCAATTTGCGCCACCATCATCAAATATCCAATTGACACGAAGCGCGCAAAGTTTTGATGTGTTAAAAAATCTATTTAAATCAAAGATAAATCGATCATTGAAGATCGTACTGGAGGAAATATGCCGATTCAAAAATCTACCGAATATGGAACTATCGATATTTCATTAGAAGCGGTCGCTAATCTTGCGGGTGGTACTGCTACAGAATGTTATGGAATCGTTGGAATGGCTAGCCAAAAACTGTTAAGAGATGGTTGGGCTGAATTATTAAGAAAAGAAAATTATTCTCGCGGTGTTATTGTCCGCCAGGACGGGAATTCTTTGATTCTTGACCTTTATGTTGTGGCATTACAAGGAATCCGCATTTCTGAAGTGATGCTTGCTTGCCAACAGCGTGTGCGCTATACCATTGAGAAAAATCTCGAGGTGAAAGTTGATGCCGTGAATATTTTTGTTCAGGGTGTCCGCACAGTAGAATAAGGAGATCACTTCATGGAAAGAATTAATGGGAAACTCTTTAAAGAAATGCTTCGTTCGGGCATGAATTCTCTGACAAATGATCAGGCAAGAATTGATGCGTTGAACGTTTTCCCTGTACCTGATGGAGATACAGGAACAAACATGTGTTTGACGTTCACGAATGGGGCAAAAGAGGCTTTAAAAACAAATGACGAAGCAGTCGGGGCAATTGCCAAAGTCCTTTCTCGTGGACTATTAATGGGTGCTCGTGGGAACTCTGGTGTAATTACATCCCAGATCTTTAGAGGATTCTATCAAGCGATTGCTGATTTAGAAGACATGGATGCGATGCAGTTTGCTAGCGCTCTAGTCAATGGAAGTCGTGTTGCGTATAAAGCAGTTATGCGTCCAGTGGAAGGAACAATTTTAACTGTTGTTCGTGAAGCTGCTGATTATACTTATGCATATTGCGCAACTGAAGAAGTCACAGACTGTATCGAAGTTATGCGTAAAATGGTGGAAGAATCCAAAATTTCTTTGGATACGACACCAGATTTATTACCTGTTTTAAAAGAAGTGGGCGTTGTTGACTCAGGTGGAGCTGGTTTACTTTCTATTTTTGATGGGATGCTCAAAGCACTAGAAGGCAATCCTGTTGAATTAGATGCTTCTGCGACAAAAGCTTCAAGCGAACCAAGTAGCCAAGCTAAAATTGAAGGTGAAGGTGAATTTGGTTTCTGTACTGAATTCATCTTACAGTTAAGTGAACAAGGCGCTAAAAACTTCTCAGAAAACAATTTTAAAGAAGAACTCGCAACGATTGGAAACTCCATTGTATGCGTCCAAGACGAAGATATCGTTAAAGTACATGTTCATACCTTAACGCCTGCTGTTGCAATTAAAATGGGAAAACGCCAAGGTCGCTTCATGAAGTTGAAAGTCGAAAATATGTCCGATCAACATGAAGAAATCTTGTCTAAAGAAAATGATGCTGTTGAAGTTAAAGCAGCACCAAAAGCAGAACGAAAGAAATATGGCTTGATTAGTGTTGCTGCTGGTGATGGAATTGCCAACATGTTTAAAGATTTACGTGTTGATGAAGTCATCTCTGGTGGCCAAACAATGAACCCATCAACAGAAGACTTTATTTCTGCAATTGAAAAAATGAATTGTGACCATATCTTCATCTTCCCAAATAACTCCAATATCGTTATGGCAGCGCAACAAGCAGCAACGGTTATGGAAGATCAAGATGTTCACGTATTACCAGCGAAAACAATTCCACAAGGAATTAGTGCTTGTGTTATGTTCAATCCAGATGCTGAATTAGAAGATAACTTATCAGAAATGACAGCAGCAATTGAAAATGTAAAGAGTGGGGAAGTCACTTACGCAATCAAAGATACAACATATGAGGGTCTGCCCATTAAAGCAGGTCAATATATGGGAATCTTAGGAAAAGCCATTGTTGATGCACAACCCGATATGATGGATGTAACGAAAAAACTTTTATCTGATATGTTAGATGAAGATTCTGAACTCGTAACATTAATCTATGGAGAAGATGCAACGGAAGAACAAGCAGAAGAACTTGCTGCTTATATTGAAGACAATAGCGACGCTGAAGTAGAAATTCACGAAGGAAAACAACCTGTTTATTCTTTTATCATTGGCGTTGAATAAATTTTAGAATAAAAAAGAGGTTTGAACTGATCTGTTAGAATTACGTTCAGTTTTAAAACCTCTTTTTATTTTGATCCATGTAACTGAATACAATTTATGAAGTATAAATAAGAACGAATAAAACGTAGGTTAACTATCGTCTTTTTCCGATGAACAAAGATAAATCTGATGATAAGTTAAAGCAGATATGATTGTTTTTTGTGAAACGTTTAAACATGTTTTTGTAAAAAAATAGAACATAATATTTTATGGCATGTTAAACTAAAGCTAGTATTACTCGTTACATACAGGAGGAAAAAAATGAAGTATTCCATTGGAATCGATATTGGTGGCTCCAATACTCGAGTTGCAGTGATTGATGAGGATTTAAATCTGATCGAGCGTGTACAATTCAAAACAGATGCTCAAGATCCAGATGTGACTCTCAAAAAAATTGCATCTCTCATATCAACATTTAATAAAGAATTCGTTGGAATTGGTATTTCTTGTCCTGGACCATTGGATTTGGAAACTGGATACATTCTTCGCACGCCTAATTTAGGTGAAAAATGGTGGACACTTCCCATTCCGGGAACAATTTCTGAATTAACAGGTCTTCCATGTTATTTGGAAAACGATGCCAATTTAGCAGGCCTTGCTGAAGCCGTTGTTGGTGAAGGAAAAGACAAAGAATTCGTTCAATTTTTAACGATTTCCACAGGCGTAGGATCCGGACAAGTTATTCATAAACAAATCGTGAATGGTGCGCATGGATTTGCTCATGAAATCGCCAATTGCATCGTTTGGCCAGGCGGACCTTCTCATGGTAACCTCGTTCCAGGTGCGATTGAAGCAGTGAGCTCTGGCACAGCGATCACAACACGGGCACGCAATGCGGGGCTTGAAGTTGCGCATGCCGGAGAAGTCAATGATCTTGCAGTAGCAGGAAATGAAGTGGCTCAAAAGATCATGGCTGAAGCGAAAGAACATTTAGCCAATATGATCGCAACGATCATTGCAATTACCGACCCAGAAATTATCATTTTAGGTGGATCAGTCGCAATGAAAATCAATGGATTTGCTGAAGATATTCAAGAACTTGTTAAGGCAAGAGTGTTCGCACCAGTAGCTCCATACGTGGATATTCGACGCTCTACTTTATCAGAAGATTCTGGATTGATTGGTGCAGGTTATTTAGCTTTCTCTAAAGCGGCAGCTAAATAAATAGAAGCTTTCAATTTGTAAATCGCGAAAAAAGAAGACAAAAGAGTTGGACTTGAAGATATTGGTGACGATCGAAAGAAAAACAATTTTGATCCCGACGGCAAACGGTTTCTTCATTTTTCGTTAGCGCAAAGGTTGGCTGATTTATCTATAATTGAAAGATTAAATTTGCAGAAGAACAAATTAATTATGTTTGTTCTCCTGCATTTTTATTATGGCCAGTTGAGCAACAAAATTTATAATGGAAACAAGCAAAGGAAAAGAAAAAAAGCTTGTTGACTAATGAATCTACTTATAAGATTAAAATGGAAAGTGGAAACGTATCCATTTTCATGAAATTCCCTTTATCAAAAGGAAAAAAGAATAAAACATAAAATATCTCGGACAAACGTTTTTAATTGATATAAAGTTAAATCAATCGCATTTGATGCGAATGGAAGAGGTTGACAATGGTATATATCACAAGTGACATCCACGGCGCATTTGATATCCACAAAATAAATCCTCGCGAATTTATCCCTGGACAAACGATGACAGGGGATGATTATCTTGTGATTTGTGGCGATTTTGGCTGTGTTTGGGATGGAGGAAGCTCAGATCGTTTTTGGCTAAATTGGTTTGAAAGCTTACCTTGGACAACGGTTTTTATTGAAGGAAATCATGAAAATTTTGACGTTTTAGAACATTACCCAGTTGTAGAATGGAATCAGGGTAAAGTAAGACAAATTCGTTCGAACGTATTTATGTTAATGCGTGGTGAACGTTATGAATTCGCTGGAAAAAGTTGGTTGGCACTTGGTGGCGGATTCAGTCATGATGTAGAACACCGCCAAGCTGGAAAAAACTGGTGGAATGTTGAAATCTTCTCAAAAGAAGAAGCTTTGCACGCCCAACAAACGATGGAAGCCCACGATTGGAAAGTGGATATTGTCTTGAGTCATGATGTATTTAGTGCTCATCCACTCGCAAATAAATATCAGCACAATATGGCAAATTATTCTGATGATCGTGTTCATCAACATGAATTTTTGGAAAGTATGCGCCAAAAACTTGATTATCAAATTTGGTTTTCGGGACATTATCATGTAGATCGCATCGATTATTTTGATCAAAAACCTTGTGTTGTCTTATTCGATACGGTTGAAGAAGTCGATACATTAATTCAAAAGGCCAAGGATCATCAACCCCTTGATCTTGCTCAATAAATAAAAATTGAATGCATATATAGGAAGTGGCGAATCATTCGTTTACTTCCTTTTTTCATAGGAAAACAACTTAACTTTCGATCATCGTATTGTCGATTCGATAAAAAAAGTTATGAGGAAGAAGATTTCACTCATAACTTTTTGGGGGATAATTTATGTGATTTGATCTAGGCGTTTTGGGAGATCGACTTTTCAATTAGTCAAGATCGATAATATCGCCAAGGTTTTCATTAATTGTTTTAACTAACGTATCGAAAGAGTTGTTAAAACGGTTTTGTTCATTTTCGTTTAATGGCAAAGTCAAGATTTGAGTTGCACCATCACTACCAACTACTGTTGGTGTACTGATGAAGTAACCATATTTTGTATATTCACCATTTTGGTAAGAAGATACTGGAAGGATACAACGTTCATTATTGAGAATAGCGGAAACGATACGTTTTAATGCAAGACCAATTCCATAGTAAGTTGCTTTTTTCAAATCGATAATTTTATAGGCTTTATCACGAACATCAATATAGACGTTTTGGAGTTGCATTAAATCAATTTGGTTTTCATCGAGGTATTCAAGTAATGATTTGCATCCAATAAAGCTATTTGTCCAGCTGACAAAGGAAGAGTCCCCGTGTTCACCAAGAATATAAGCATGGATATTGGATGGGGCAAATCCAAGTAAGTCAGACAGCTCAACACGTAAGCGAGCTGTATCTAATACAGTACCAGAACCGATAACGTGTTGTTTTGGTAATCCAGAAGCTTTCCAAGCAACGTAAGTCATAATATCAACTGGGTTGTTGGCAACGACAAGGATTCCATCGAATTTGTTTGCTTTTAACTGTTCGCAAACGCCTTTTGTAATATTTGCATTGATTTTAACAAGTTCAAGGCGAGATTGACCTGGTCTTTGAGCAGCACCAGCAGTTAATACGACGATGTTACAGAATTCTGCATCCGCATATGTACCGGCATAAACTTTCATTTTAGTATCTGCGTAAACCAGACCATCAGCTAAGTCCATAGCTTCACCACGGGCTTTATCTTCGTTCACGTCAACGAGAACAAGTTCATCAATACCTTTTTCATGCAGTAAAGAATAGGCAAAGGACATCCCTACAAACCCAGTTCCAACGAGCATGAGTCTTCTTTTAGAAATCTTATCTTGAGACATTTTAAAAATTTCCTCCTGTTTTTTCTATTATTGCATGTTTAGCTTTCACTTTGTTGAAAAGAGAAAAAATAATGAAAAAATTTTTGTAAGAGTTTTCCTTTAAATAATCAATTTTCAAATAGGGATTGTCGCGATAAGAAATCATCTTTAAGTGAAAAGTTACATAACCTATGGAGATGTCCCATTTTTTTGTCGATTTTCACGCAAAAGAAAAAAGCCAATGACTTTGAAGATGATCAAAATCGTTGGCTTTTGAAATCAGTTTTAATGAATGCTAAATGCTTGCGTTCATGTTTTTGGCAGAGGATTGAAGATCGTAATTTTGTAAATCAACGGTAAGAGACATTTCTTTGCCATCGCGATTGATTATAATTTCGACTTGGTCCCCAATGGCGTGTTGTTTTAAAACTTGTTTAACATCAGCAGCGGATGTGATTTCTTTACCATCAAAGGAAATGACACGATCCCCGACTTTTAAGCCAGCACGATCAGCTGTTCCGCCTTCAATGACTTGAACGACATAAACACCAGGTTCAATATCAGTATCACCATAGATGTTGTTGTCTTCAATATTTTGCAAAGTGACATTCAATACTGGACGAGAAGTGACACGACCATTTTGGATCAATTCTTGAATAACGCCAGTGACATCGGAAATAGGGATCGCAAACCCTAAACCTTCGATTTCAGTGCTGGAATTTTTGGCATTTACAATACCGACTAAGCGACCGTTAATATCGAACAATCCACCACCTGAGTTACCTGGGTTGATGGCAGCGTCAGTTTGTAAAAGAGTCATTGTTTCGTTATCAATTGTAATTTCGCGACCAACAGCGGAAATTGTACCAGTTGTTACGCTTCCGCCTAACGAACCAAGAGGGTTTCCAATGGCAATGGCAGCTTGGCCAACACGAATGGCATCAGAATCACCAAGAGTAGCAGGGACTAAGTTATTCGCATCGACTTTAATAATCGCAATATCAGTTTGGGGATCTGTTCCCACTAATGTTGCAGTATATTCTGTACCATCTAGTGTTTTCACCTTAATGACACTTGCTCCATCGATGACATGGTTATTTGTGATGATATATCCATCTTGGGAATATACGACACCAGAACCAGCACCTTGGGAGATATATTGACCAAAGATTGAATTTCCAGAAGAAATAGATTCTGTGGAAATTTCGACAACAGAGGGACGAAGTTTTTCGACAACATCGGATACATCGATTGTTGTGACATTTACATTCGTGCTGCCATTATTTGGAGCTTGTTGAACAATTGGGGTATTGTTGGAAGCTTGTTCTTGAGCGATTTTTGTACCTGCATAAGCAGCCCCGCCACTGAGTAAAACAGAAGAAATACCAATGGCACTGACAATACCGATCATTGTGGAATTGCGTAGGGGTTTATGAGAACGTTCAGTTTGTGGGATTTCAGGTGGAGTATTTGTAGACATATGTATATTTTTCATCCTTTCTATAATTCAGATTTCAAATGACACATGATGAGATTTGAAACGATATTTATCATTGATTCAATCGAGTAAATGAAATGTCAATGATATTTTTTATTGGTATGATTTCAGTATATGCGTCAATCTCAAAATAAAGTTAAAACATGCCCGGTTGAAATTAAAAACGTTTATGGATATTTGACTTTTTATTGATCCAAGACATTCACTGAGTTAAAAAATGTTATACTTATGGTGATTAGTCAGGAGAGATTGCCTTATGTCAACAAAAAGTACTGCTGCTAAAACAAGAGCAGCAAAAACTGTTAAGAAAACGACAGCGAAAAAAACAGCTGCCAAAAAAGCCCCTAAAACAACGGCTAAAAAAGCAGTGACACAAGTAGTCATTGAAAAAGCGCCAATAATCACAACTGAAGTGGCTGCATTAGCTAGTCGTACAGAACTTGCCAGAAAATCTGCAGAAGATAATTATACTCAAGTTAATTTAACTGCTCGTTCTTTAAAAGATTCTGCAATCGCGGCTAAAAACTATACAAAACCAGAAAGAAAACCAGCCAAGAAAGTAGTGGCAAAAACGACAGCTAAAAAAGCCAACAAAAAAATTGTATATAACGGATTGCCAACAGTTCGTGGAAAAGATTATGCAAAAGTTGTAGCAGAAAGAATCGCTTCAGCAGCAATGGAAAGCCGTCATGCTTTAGCAACAAAAGCAGTTAAAGAAACTGTATCCCCTGTAGAAGTTGTGGAAGAAAAACCGGCTAAAAAAACAAGAAGAGCTTGCAAACCTAAAAAAGAAACAACAAAAACAACAAAACCTAGAACAACTAGAAAAAAGGCAGTTAAAAAAGTAGACCTTGCAATGGCGAGTCGAATTGCTTTAGCGCAAAAATCTGCAGGAGAAAATACAGCACAAAATAATTTAGCGGCTCGTTCTAAAGCCGATGGTGCACTAGCTGCTAAAGGTTATAAAAAACCAACTCGCAAAAAAGTGAAAAAAGCGAAAAACCCAGCCAAGGTAGAAATGGAAGCGATTATCAACGAAATGAACGCTGGTGCACGAATTATGAAAATGATTGAAGAAGTACCTGGTGTTCCATTCGAAGAAGTAATTCAAGCAGTCCAAGCAAAAGCGGCAATGGCAAGTCGTATTGCCCTGGCAAGCAAAAAGGTGGTTTCAACAATGGAAAGAACTACTCAATGCACACAAGATAGTGAAAAATTCTATAACGATCTTGATGATTACACATTAATTGAAATGTTCAATGCATTAGGCGTTGACATGACACTTGATACATTAAAAGATCAGTTGGCAACAGCCTTAGATATCGATGTTCAAATCGAAACTTATTTAGGCCAAGTCAATGAAGAAGGCAAAACGTATACATTTGAAAAAGATGGATTCGACCTTGGTGTTATTCCATTCTTATGTAAACGTGTTGCTCAAACACTGCCAAATAAAGCGCAAGATAATGTAATGCTTGCCAAAAAGATTATCAAAGATGTTGATCGCATGTTAATTAACGATGGCCTCAATGATGCTGCGATCTACAATGATTTAATGGACGATGTTCGTAAAGTCCTCGTATTCGCACAACGAAACGGAATTTCAACGCTTGCTGAATGCGAAAAAACGATCCCAGCTGATTTAAAAGTATTAGTTGATCGTTTCATGACTGTGGCATATACGATTCTTCCAGGATGGCAATATAACGACGTTAAATACTATGAAGGATTCATCTATGCAGTAGTTGCGCAGTTCGATGACCTTGTTGATCAACAAAACCGTGTCTTAATGGATATTGCCGATCTTTATATCAAACATGGCGATTATCAACGAGGAAATAATGATTATGGTTATGTATTGCGTGAAAACCAAATCAAAGACCAAATCTATTATCGTTATGCTAGCGTTTATGAGCCATTTGATCCTCAGCGCGCTAAAAATATTGCCCAAGATGCTTTACGGGTAATTGACTCTCGCTATGAATATCACCAAAAAATCGTTGATATTCTGAACAAATAAGTCAATTGCTACACACATTTTCTATAAATCGGGTAGAATAAAACGGCTATTCTATTGTTTAAACAATAGAGTTAGAAATGAGGGAAGCAAATGTCAGCATCACCTATTCCACAATGGGTTTTCTCTTGTTTGGATCAATACTCAAACTGCGCATGCGGAATTCGTATTGTAAAACAATTGGGAAAAGAAGGGATCATTGAAGAACTTGAAAAAAGAGGCTATCCCTGTGAATTGGAAATTATTGCGGATCCAAAAGATACAAGCGAATTTCCAGAAGACGGAACATATATTGTGACGTTAAAGACCACAAAGCCAACAAAAAAAGTAGAAGAAGAATAATAGATTCAACTTCTAAGGTAGTTTTGTTTTATTATGCAAAGCTGCCTTTTTTTGTTCTCTAGTCTGCTTGGCAATAAAAGCGAGTAAGTATGATAATATAGAACAAGTAGGAGAAATAGGACGATGAAAAAGAATTCTCAATTTGGCGCCAATACCGTCGCAACAATGTTGATGAAAAAAGCATCTGGAAATGGACAATACCAGGATCAAGATCGCAAAATCGATCCCACTCAAATTGCTTTATATCAAACAGAAATTGAACTCCTTAAAAAACGTGTCGCCATGCTTTCAAAAACGAGAACAGCATGGATGGCCACTTCAATCATTTTATTTGCGATGTTTGTGATCACGCTCGGTTTAAAACTTGCTTAATTAAAACCATTGGTAGATATCTGATCTATCAATGGTTTTCTTTTAAAAAAAGAGTGATCAAGATGATTGAACAAGAAAAATTCAAAAATAGGACAGACGATGAAAAAAGTTTGCTGAAAGAAAATGGAAAAATTGAAAACGAGATGAAAACTGTTTAATATAAATCAATGTGAGGAATAGCTTATGAAAATTCAAATGAAGACCCCATTAGTTGAGATGGATGGGGATGAAATGACTCGTATTCTTTGGAAACAAATCAAAGACATCTTATTAGAACCTTATATTGATTTAAAAACAGAATATTACGATTTGTCGCTGGATGAGCGTGAGAGAACGAAAGACCAAGTCACGATCGATGCAGCAAATGCCAATAAACGTTTAGGTGTGGCAGTAAAATGTGCAACGATTACGCCTAATGCCCAGCGCCAAAAAGAATATAATTTGACGCAAATGTGGAAATCGCCAAATGGAACAATTCGTGCCATTTTGGATGGAACAGTGTTCCGTAAACCGATTATGGTCAAAGGAATTACACCATGCGTGCGAAATTGGGAAAAGCCGATCACAATTGCCCGTCATGCTTTTGGGGACGTTTATCGTGATAGTGAAATCCGGGTGAATCAACCAGGCATCGCAAAACTTATCTTTGAAGCAGAATCGGGAGAGCAAATCGTAGAAGAAATTGCTCGGTTCACAGGGCCTGGTGTTTTACAAGGACAGTTCAACAAAGATGATTCAATCGAATCGTTTTCCCGCAGCTGTTTTGAGTTTGCTTTATCTAGTCATCAAGACTTATGGTTCTCGACGAAAGACACCATTTCCAAAACATATGACCATCGCTTTAAAGATATTTTCCAAAATATCTATGATCGTGAATATAAAGATAAATTTGAATCGGCTGGGTTGGAATATTTCTATACTTTAATTGATGATGCAGTCGCACGCATTATTCGTTCCAAAGGGGGAATGATTTGGGCATGCAAAAACTACGATGGCGATGTGATGTCTGACATGGTTTCTACTGCATTTGGATCTTTAGCAATGATGACTTCTGTCCTCGTTTCACCAGAGGGAAATTATGAATATGAAGCGGCTCATGGAACAGTGACACGCCACTACTACAAATATCTACAAGGCGAAGAAACGTCAACCAATCCAGTTGCGACGATTTTTGCATGGACAGGAGCGCTAAAAAAACGAGGAGAACTCGATCATTTAGATGACCTGATCGCTTTTGCGAATCACTTAGAACAAGCAACTTTACAAACGATTGAAGAAGGGGAAATGACGGGCGATTTAATTACGCTATTTCATAATCCGCAAGTCGAAGCTAAAAAACTGAATTCAAGACAGTTTTTAGAAGCGATTGCCAAACGCCTTCTTGTTTTACAAGTCACAAAAGCTTAATGAAAAAAAGAAGAAGCAATTATTTTGGTTGTTTTAGGTTACCTGAAAGGAATATAGGATTCTTAAGATACTCGTGTTAGTGTGATAAAAAACATATTAGATATTTTTTGATTGTTGATCATATAAAGTCTGTATTGAATTAAAAAGGGAAAATGCTTATTTGCAAGTTTCGAAAAAGTATATGACTTAGAAAGTTAAAGAGACTGTCTTTAAGGAATTATGGAATGAATTCGAGGAATATAATTAACACTTTATATTTTCATTATAAGAACGGAACAATTGTAAGCGTCAAATGAATGACGGGTATTAAGATGAATAGCCTTTTGAGATAATTCGATCAGTTATCTCAGGGGGCTTTTTATTATGAATGATTTCGGCTATTTAGATCTTGGAATAGATTTCTCCAAAGTCAAAAACATTATTCTAGTGAATAAACCAGCCGATCTTCGTAAAGGGATTGATGGTTATGCTTCTATCATTCAGGGAATTTATCACCTAGATCCAACGGATGGTTCTTTGTATCTTTTTACTAACCGAACCAAAGATAAAATGAAAGGAATCCTCCATGATGGCAATGGTTACTGGTTGGTCTATAAACGTCTAGCTAGATCTCATTTAAAATGGCCTTTTACTGAAATAAATCAATATCAAACAATCAGCTCATCACAGTTACAAGCTCTACTATCCGGAATGACAATTGTGCCAGACCCTCAATTTTTACCTCAAAAACCAAAATACATTTAACCCAGCAGGCCACTCTGCTGGGTTTTTGACAAGAACTATATACATATGAAAAAACACATATTTAACATACTTAAATTTAATATAATATCTTATTAAGTTTCATATTATGCATAAATAAGATATAATACAGTTATGGTAAGAATAGATCCTGAAATTAAACAAAAAATCCGAACTAACATAGCGACTCAGATTCGTGAACAAACAAAAGACATGGACAAAAACGATGTCGTGAATTTACTTATTGATACAGTCTGCGAATCTCAAGGCAGAAAAGAGCTCAATAATTATCTCCAAAACGCTCTTTTTGCCGCAAAAACTGAAAACATTCAACTCAGACTCTTTGACTTAGATACCTTAGAACCAACTGATTTGGAAAAAGACACAATCGAATTCTTGAACGAAAAACGTGAAGCCTGTGAGATTACTGAAGAACAGTATCGCGAAGTTTTAGCTAAAGTCCAAAATCATCGAAAAAAGTTGGACAACCAATTAAACGATCTGAAAAAGCTAGATGCCGTTAAGAAAAACAAACCAAGAAAAGACTGCAGAAACCACGAACCCGATATCATCGATGTTATTCAACTCGATGAAAACACTCTCTGCCCATTCTGTGGCAGAAAGATGTCCCATTTAGATTATTCGGAAAAAACCGTTATTGAATACCAACCAGCTCAATACCTAATCAGAAAAATCAAACTGGAAAAAAAGGTTTGTCCGGCAGGATGTACAGATGAAAACGGAAAATCGATGATCGTCAAAGCTCAACCGAAAGAACCAGATCTCATTGACAAGAGCATTGCCACAACTTCTCTTGTTGCCGGACTCGCTTATGAAAAATTCATGATGGGCACACCGTTATACCGCCTTGAAAAGGACGCCTCTGCTTTGGGAGTAGATCTGTCTAGACAGACAATGAGTAATATTTTACAGACGTGCTATGAACAATATCTAATCCCCATCTGCGAACAGATCAATCAGGATCTAGTGAAGCAAAATGTCATCCATATGGATGAAACACCGCTACAGTGTCTTGCCTTAAAAGACCGATCGACTTCCTATATGATCTGTGGAGTTAGTGGAGAATATGCACAACAACAAATGGTTCTTTACCAGTTCAATGAAAGTCGAAAAAAAGAATTTATCATAAGTATGCTTGGGACAGATTTTACCGGCGCACTCATGACAGATGGACTGCAAGGCTACAGATCCTATCCAGGATGCACAAAACTATCTTGTTTGGCACATGCAAGACGGTACTTTTATGATGCCGTTAACTGTAGGGATGATTATGCCCAATTGAAAAAGATTTTGAATGCGTATAAAAATTCCGATGATATTCCGGAAAAAGCTCAAGCCTTCCTTCAAGAACATGAGTCTTTAAATCGTTTAGTTGCCATTTTAAAACAAATCGCAGAACTGTATCAAATCGAGAATGACTTTTCTGATTGTTCAACTGAACAGAGAACACAGGCCAGAAAAAAGCTAAGCAATCCTCGTTTTGAAAAGTTAGTGCAAGAAGTTGAAATTGTAGCAGAAGGATTCGAAGAGAAAACGAAAGCTCATAAAGCTGCAACATACTTCTTGGAGCGTAAAGAAGAATTAGCGAGATACATAGAAAATGGCATTTATCCGATCGATAATAATTTAGCTGAAAGAAAAATAAAGAGTTTCGTGATCGCAAGAAAGAATTTCTTGTTCTCGAATAGTGTCAGCGGAGCAGAATCGGCTGCTGGGTATATGACACTGCTAGAATCAGCTAAAATGAATGGATTAAACCCATTCATGTACCTAGAACACGTTTTGAATACATTGAAGTATTACAAAGAAGAGCAAATTCCACAGAAAGTAGTGGAAGAGTTAGTTCCATACTCTAAAAATCTTCCTGAAAACTTATATCTTCAGTCAAATAATTAAGGCGCTGTATTCTGTTTAGCTACAAACAGAATACAGCGCCTTTTATTCTAATAACACACGTCATTCATTTGACGCTTACGAACAATTCAGCAACGATGGAAACGAAGATTAAGCTTCACTATCGAACAAAAGAGACAGAAAAAATATCTAAACAAAAAGGAAATGCGCATTTACAAGGAAGAATTATTTTATAATTTAGGGGATAAAAGGATTTATTTTTCATGGCGAATACATAGAAACCTGTAAAAGGAGGAAGAAATATGTATAGATTCGAAAATACAAACGCCACAATTGATTATTATATTCCATCATCAAATATTTGTTCTATTTATGAGTTCGATGAAAACTTTGAAAAAAACTGTGTAAGGGTATTAGGTCAACTAAAATATTTGTTTGGAAATCCTAGATACATCACTAATAATTTAGAAAATCAGTTTAGTTATATCATCAAGGCAATCGATGAAAATGAGGATTATTTACTTTTGGAAGTGTATTGTGCTTCAAGTGGACCAGCCATTGGTGGCTTAAATGATAAAAATTCTCATTTTGCAGCTCAAGAATTGACTACATATATACGTCAAGCTCCAGTTGCTGATTATGATTACAAAGGATATTATTTGGACACTATGTCAAAAGTACATTACAGTGTACAAAATGGTGTACCATCTTGGGAAGAAACTGAAATATCGGAAAAAGAAATTGAAGATTTCAAAGAAGAAATCGTTTCTATTTAAGAGCAAAAAAATATAGATTAGATAAATGAAAAACTAAATTTATTTTTACAGTTTCTGTATTTGTAAATGTGCTTTTTGATAGTTTTGCAATTGTTCTTTTAATCAAAAATCAAAGGATCTATTTATTTGAAATGGTAATCTTTAAAATGTTTATCGATTCGAAAAAATATCAAAGAATTGTGCAATATAGATTCAACAAAAAGGATTTGGTTTAGTGAGCGTATAAAAAGAAAACTCTAGGAATAGCTTATAGATAAGCGCCTAGAGTTTTTGTATGAATATGTTTTAAATTGTTTTCGCAAAAGCCTTAAATGCTTCTACTCCATTTTGGTGGAAAGGCAAACTTTTTTCATTGTTGTTGACTAACCAAACGTATTTTCGGCCGTTGTTTAAATTGATTGTAATCGTTTTTGAGAACATCGAAATTCCATTTGCGGCATGGATTTTGATCGATTTAATTTCATCGCGAGTCAGTGTATAAGGATCGCTTGTGGATAAAGCCATACGACCAGGACTCATAATTGAATTTTGGCGGTTTAATTTCGCTAGTGGGAAAAGATCGATATGGTCAGTATGGACGGAAACCCAATAACCACCATATCCTTGGTCAACGTTTTCTGTCATCGCTGTTCCCGCTCCCCCTAAAATGATTGCACCGGTAGGGAAAGTAGAATAAGCGATCATATATTGGTGTTGATCATTTGGAAGTCCTGCATCCGCAAATAAATCATCCATTTTTTCAACGCTATTCCAATCTTGAATCATGTTTTTTCTCCAATTCTTTTTCTTTATATATCCGTATTTTGTCTATATGGAATTTTACATTTGGATTGCGTAAAAACAAAATTTTGTACTCATTTTGTACAAGTCGTTAAAAAAAGAGTGCACATCTACGAAAAAAGCTCATGTCCTTCAACATGAGCAAGATATTTAGAAGTCCATTTTGTCCAATACAGGACATCCATTTTCATCCAATTTGAGTTGGCGATGATCGCCAATATAAATATTTGCAGGACGAATGAGTTTACGGTTATTTTGGCGATTTTCTAAATGGTGAGCAATCCACCCGGCACAACGGCTAATCGCAAATAATGGAGTATACAACGCTTGGTCGATTCCTAATAAATGGTAGGCAAAACCGGAGTAGAAATCGACATTGGCACAAACGGTTGCACCTTTGCGCTTTTTCATCGTTTTAATAGCAGCTTTTTCAAATCGCGCCATTAATTGGAAGGTACTTTCTTGTTGTTTCTCTTTGGCTAATATGCGAACTTCCTCTTTAATCAGCTGACAGCGTGGATCACTTTTTGTATAGATAGCATGGCCGATGCCATAAATTAATCCGGAACGATCGCCAGCTTGTCGATCTAAGATTTTCTCGCATAAGGCTTCGATTTGATCATCTGTCGCATCATTCGAAATTGTTTTGAGTAACATCGCCGTTTGTGATCCAACTTTTTGTGCAGCACCGCCATGTTTTGGACCTTTTAATGAACCGATTGCAGCAGAAATACAAGAATAAATATCCGTTCCGGTAGACGAAATCACGACATTGGCAAATGTTGAGTTATTCCCGCCACCATGATCGGCATGAACCATCATCAAAACATCCAAGACGCGGGCTTCTTGGCGCGAATAAGGTTGATGATTGCGCGCCATCCACAACACATTTTCCGAAAATCCGGCATGGGGTAAGGGATAGGTGGTGATTTTTTGCTTGTGATGGACGGAGAAGACAAACAAAGGTAGAGAAGAAAGAATGACTAAACCTTTCATCATGCGATCTTCTAAAGAGTCATTTTCGGGATTTTGATCTTGTCCGAATAATTTTAAAACTTCAATTTGCATCGCATTTAATAAATTCGCAGTGCGGTAATTGGAGAAAACTAAAGAGTTGGAGTAATGGTGTTTGATCACATACTGGAATTCTTTGAGTTGTTGAGGTGTGGGTAATTGACCAAAGATGAGTAAAAACGCAGTGATTTCATAGCCACAAATAGTTGGCATACTTTTTTCGAGTTTCACTAAATCAGCAACGGAGTACCCGCGATAAATCAGTTCACCTTCAATGGGTTTTTTATCATTATCGATTAACTCATAACCGATCACATCACAAATGCGGGTTAAACCGACTTTTACGCCTGTCCCATTTTCATTGCGCAAGCCTTGTTTGACATGATATTGAGCATATAATTCGGGATTAATTGTGTTATAGGTCTCATTTGCTTGATAAACTTCTTTTAAATTTGCACTCATGTTTATTGGATTCCTTTCCTGCGTGTTTGACAGTATAACAGAGGAATGAACTAAAAATGTAAATAGAACTACAAATATTACATTTAATGAAAGATTTTGCATAAACTTTGAAAGAAATTTGATATGATGAAAACCACAAATTAAAAAGAGGAGTGAATGAAACGATGCAACTGAACTTGACGCAAAAAATCCTCAATGCGCATATTGAGGATCAAAACCCTACTTTTGCAACTCCAGTAGAAGTGAAAATTGATCAAACATTGACGCAAGACGCTACCGGAACGATGGCGTATATCCAACTTGAAGCAATGGGAGTGGATCAAGTAAAAACAGAATTATCAGTCTCTTATGTTGATCACAATACTTTGCAATCCGGCTTTATGAACGCCGATGACCATGCTTATCTTCAATCGATCGCCGCTAAACATGGCGTGTTATATTCCCGAGTCGGAAATGGGATTTGTCATCAAGTCCACTTAGAACGATTTGCTAAACCGGGAAAGACCTTGATTGGTTCGGATTCCCATACCCCAACAGCAGGGGCAATGGCTTGTATCGCTATGGGGGCGGGAGGGCTTGACGTTGCGAAAGCTATGGCAGGTTTTCCTTATACAATTCCTTATCCCCAAGTTGTTGAAGTTCGTTTAGAAGGAAAACTCAATCATGGGGTATCGGCAAAAGATATTATTTTGGAATTATTAAAACGCCGCACTGTAAAAGGTGGCGTGGGGAAAGTGTTTGAATATACCGGATCGGGAGTTCAACATTTAAGCGTTTATCAGCGCGCAACGATCACCAACATGGGGGCAGAACTAGGAGCAACAACTTCGATTTTCCCATCCGACCAGCGCACCCTTGAATTTTTAAAACAACAAAAACGCGAACAAGATTGGATTGAACTGGCTGCTGATCCTGGATGTATTTATGATGATTTAGAAATCATTGATCTGTCGACACTTCGTCCGGCAGTTGCTTGCCCGAATTCTCCAGATGCAGTTTCTCCTATCGATGACTTGCTCCATAAAAAAATAGACCAAGTCGCAATTGGTTCTTGTACAAACTCGGGTTTTGAAGACTTGATGAAAGTTGCATCAATTCTTAAAGGCAAAACGATCGCACCCAATGTATCGCTTGTCGTATCTCCGGGAAGTCGTCAAGTGTTGATAAAACTGATGGAAAATGGCGCTTTACAGACATTTGTTCAAGCTGGAGCGCGTATTTTGGAATGCACTTGTGGACCTTGTATTGGAATGGGGCAATCCCCAAAATCAAACGGGGTCTCTTTAAGAACATTTAACCGAAATTTTTATGGTCGTTCTGGAACAAATTCGGCCGGGGTTTATTTAGTCAGCCCAGAAGTCGCAGCTGCTAGTGCGATTGCGGGAGAGTTTGCTGATCCAACTAATTTAGATTATCAGGATCACGATTTTGAAATGGTTGATTATGTAGATGATTCAATGATTCTTTTACCTTCTAGTCATCCAGAAGATGTAGAGATCGTGCGCGGTCCAAATATTAAACCATTACCGTTAAATGATGAATTGGCGGATTCCTTTACTAAAAAAGTGGTGATTAAACTTGGCGATAACATCACGACGGATCACATTGCGCCAGCCGGTGCAGAAGTTTTACCTTATCGTTCGAATATCGAAAAACTTTCTACTTTCGTATTTAGAAACAATAAAGAAGGATTTGATCAAATCTGTAAAGCGAATCATGGGGGAATTATTGTTGCCAAAGAAAACTATGGTCAAGGAAGCAGTCGGGAACACGCCGCATTAGCACCGATGTATTTAGGGATTAAAGCAGTCATCGCTAAATCATTTGCGCGCATCCATTTAGCAAATTTGATTAATTTTGGCATCTTGCCATTCACATTCAAAAATCCTTGTGATTACGATACGATCGATGAGATGGATGAGCTTGAATTTAAAAATTTAAAACAATTGGACCCCAAAAAAACATATGTCATAATGAATTTGACCAAAAATCTTGAATATGAATTGACTTGTCAATTTGATGAACATGATGTTCCAACTTTACAAGCAGGGGGAACACTTAATTTCATTCGCAAAATGCAAAACGAGTAAACCGAAAAGCAATCATTCAAGGTCAGGTCTAGAAAGAGGATCAATATATGGAGGGAATTATTAAATTGATCATTTTCGCATTATTGTTGTTGATTATCATTTTATTGATCGTCAATAACATTCGCATCGTACCGCAAGCGACAGCTTATGTTGTAGAACGACTTGGCGGATACTATGCAACGTGGGATGTTGGTTTACATATCAAAGTACCACTGATTGATCGAGTGGCTAAAAAAGTTACGCTCAAAGAACAAATTTCAGACTTTGAGCCACAAGCGGTGATTACCAAAGATAATGTCACAATGCAAATTGATACAGTTGTCTTCTTTCAAATTACAGATCCGAAACTGTATGCCTATGGTGTCGAAAACCCGCTTATGGCTATCGAAAATTTAACGGCAACAACATTACGAAATATTATCGGGGATATGGAGCTCGATGAAACATTAACATCTCGTGAAATCATCAATACCCAAATGCGCTCCGCATTAGATATCGCTACCGATCCCTGGGGAATTAAAGTAACGCGTGTAGAACTAAAAAATATCATTCCACCAACTGCAATTCGCGAAGCAATGGAAAAACAAATGAAAGCGGAACGCGAACGCCGGGAAACGATTCTGGTTGCAGAAGGGGAAAAGAAATCGGCAATTTTGATTGCTGAAGGTAAAAAAGAATCGATGATTTTGGATGCTGAAGCCGCAAAACAAGCGGAGATTTTAAAAGCGGAAGCTCAAAAAGAAAAAATGATCCGTGAAGCAGAAGGTCAAGCGGAAGCAATATTGAAAGTTCAACAAGCCAATGCCCAAGGAATTCGGTTCTTAAAAGAAGCAGGGGCAGACCAAAGCGTACTTGCCCTCAAGAGCTTTGAAGCGATGACGAAAGTGGCTGATGGTAAAGCAACGAAGATTATTATTCCATCGGATATGCAAGATATGGCAGGATTAATTACTTCTGCTGTTGAAATCGCAAAAGGACAAAATAGTTAACCTCAACGCTCTAGCCGATTGACCATTCTAGGCTAGAGCGTTTTAGATATCACCAATAAAACGAATACGATATAATTGAAATAAGTTTTATTAGAGATCCCAAAATTATTATTGATGGATTGAATCACGAATGGGTAAAAAAAAGAAAGAATAATCAATTAGAAAGGAAGATCATAAAATGGATAAAATCATATTTTTGTGGTTAATCTTGCTCATCATTTTTGTTGTGATTGAAGCAGCAACGGTGAACTTGACAACAATATGGTTTGCCGGAGGAGCGCTCGTTGCTTTAATTTTCTCATTATGTGGATTGAATCTCATTTGGCAAGTTGCTGCTTTTTTGTTGGTTACAATTCTTTTGTTGATCTTTACAAAGCCAATTGTTCAAAAGCACTTTAACAATAAGCTGATCCCGACAAATATCAATGCAATGATGGGCAAGCAAGCGATCGTGACTGAACAAATTGATAATGTACATGAAACGGGCGCGATTCAAGTGGATGGGTTAACGTGGACTGCTCGTGCAGTCGATCAACAAATTATTGAAGTGGGAAGTGTTGTTGAAGTAATGGAAGTAAAAGGCGTAACGCTTTTTGTACAACCTTCTATTCACAATTAGAATCTTTAGACTTCGCATTGACCCAAAATCAATAGACATTGATAAAACTGTCGATACATGAATCGGCAGTTTTATTTTGATTATGTATGCGCTTTGATGAATTAAAACAAAAAATATCCAAATTTGGATTTAGATTTTGTATCTTGAGGATGAAAGAAAAACAAAAATATGAATACCAATAAACAAGAAGAGAGAATGAAGGTCATGAGTAATCAGATACAAGTATTAAAACCAGAAAAATTAGATATTATTCAATCCGCAAAGAAAAAAGCAATTTTTTTAGATCTCGATGGAACATTTTGGGATCGCCAAATTGTTCCAAATTCAGCTTGGCGTGCTGTCAATCAAGCACGTGAAAATGGCCATTTAGTCTTCGTGAATACGGGAAGACCAGCCCATTTTATTCCGCAGTTTTTATGGGATGCAAAATTAGATGGTTATTGTTTAGCGGCAGGGATGGATTTATATGCTAAAGATCAACATTTGGTTTCGTTCTTTGTAAAACCAGAACTGACGAAGAAAATGGTCCAATATTTAGAAGAACATGATTTTGGATATGCCCTAGAAACGGCAAAAGGAATTTACGAGACCCAACAATATATCGATCGTCATGATCAGTATTTCCAAAAGAAAGGAATGGAAATCAAAGGAAATCGGCATTTGATGTCTGAAATTACAGAAGAAGCTTATAACTACGTTTTAAAAATTTCCTTTAATGCCGATACAGAAAAACCACTTAGAGATGCAGCGGCCGAAATTGGATTTGATATTTTAGAGTACCGTCATCGCTTTAACCCGGAAGGGGATGATAGTGATTTCTATCGAGGTGAACTCACTTGGAATGCCCATAATAAAGCGAATGCAATGGAAACTGTTTTATCGGCAATGAATTTAGATCGTGATCAATATGTCATTGTTGCAATTGGCGATGCTGAAAATGATATTCCCATGCTTGAAGCGGCCGACTTTGCGATTTGTATGGGTCATGCCAACGAGGAAGTTGAAGCTGTTTCAGATGTTAAAACAACGTTATGTCAAGACGATGGCATTTGGAATGCATTTGCATTGTTACAAGTTTTAAAAAAAGATTAATCATTAAAGAACAATGAGGAGGGGAAACTCTCCTTTTTTGTTTGGATGAAGTTATTTTGTAAAAAGTACAATTTTCAAAAGAATTAAAAATTGGCAAGTTTAAAGCATAAATTCAAAAAATGAATCACAATGAAAATAGAATAACGATTATTTACATAAATTGTTGAAAAAGTTACAATTTAATTGACATATGTTTTCAATCCTTCTAAAATCAGCTTAAATTCAGCGACAATGAAGGAACGAGTAAAATCGGGAATTGTTTAGAGAGCTTCTGGTGGGTGGAAAGAAGTCATGAACCGTTTTGAAACACATTCTGGAGTCGGATTCAGGAAATGGAATCCCGGAGTCCCCGTTATCGGATGTACTGTTCAACAGTCGTAGAGGCTACTTTCGTGAGGAAGTAGTAAATAAAGGTGGGAACACGGAATTTACTTTCGTCCTTTGGGATGGAAGTTTTTTTTATTCAAAGACACGATCATAACGAAACGATCGCGTTTAAAAATCAATCAACAATCTTTCCTCTAAAGCAAATAAGAGAAAGAGAAAAGGAAGATACTTTATGGAATTAAGAACACCACTAGGAAATTCAGATCGACTTGCAAAAGAAGTGAGAAAACGAAAAGAGCTTTGTGATCGAATCCAACATGTGTTTGATCAATTTGGATTTGAAGAAGTACAAACGCCGGCATTGGAATACTATCAAACATATAATCAAGCTTTTGCGACGTTACAAGATCGCAAGATGATTAAGTTATTTGATGAAAATCAAGATATCGTCACGATGCGGATGGATATGACGGTACCTATAGCTAGATTAGCAGCCACTTCTTTAAAAAATGCGCAAGTCCCTTTACGTTTATCGTATTTATCCGATGTTTGGAAAGTAAGAAAAGCATTTACAGGGCGCAAAAGTCAAACGCTCGATTGTGGAGTAGAGTTAATTGGTTCTAAAGATGATGCGCAAATTCTCGTTTGTGCGTTGGAAGCACTTGAAGCAAGTGGTTTAAATAATTACAAAATCGAATTATCCGATGCCAGATTATTACAAGTTCCGGCAATGAAGTGTTTTGAACAAGCAGCAGATATCGCAAGACTTGCTGATTTAATCGATCGCAAATCGATGGTTGAACTTAGTGAGTTTTTAGACCAATTCGATTTGGATGAAAGCAATCGTCAATACTTTTTAAATCTTCCTTTATTGGATGGCGGACTGGAAGTGTTTAAACAGGCAAAAGAGCTTGCCCAAGATGAAGAAACGATTCAAACGCTTCAAGATTTAGAAGCACTTGGTCGTTTTTTACAAGAATTAGGCTATGGCGATTATATTCAATTCGATTTAGGTAAACTTCCACATTTGAATTATTACACAGGCATAATTTTTGAAGCTTTTGTTCCTGGTGTGAGCGGCTCGGTTTTATCTGGTGGTCGCTATGACAATTTGATGGCAAGTTTTGGCCGCCCCTTACCTGCAATTGGGTTCGCATTTAAAATCGATCCGCTTGTTGAATTATTAGACACGCTAAAAGATCGAAAGATTCTCGTGATTCGTTATCCAGCTGCATGTGCAAAAGAGGCATATATCATGGCCAAACAAAAACGCCAAGAAGAACCTGTTGCTTTATTGTTGGATGATCATCAAACAAAGATTGTTGTGGAAAGAGAGGTACGACCATGAGTTTACGTATTGCTTTAACGAAAGGTCGTCTAGAAGATCAAACGCTAACGATGTTAGAACAAGCCGGTTACGGCACGCAAAACGTTCGCAATAAAGGACGAGCTTTAGTTTTACCCGATACAAAAAAAGACATTGATTATATTTTGGTTAAATCCAATGATTGCATCACTTATGTCGAACATGGCGTCGCTGATCTAGGGGTCGTCGGCAAAGATACTTTAATGGAAAACGAGGGCAAAGATTACTTTGAAATGCTAGATCTTCAAATGGGAAAATGCTGCTTTATCGTCGCTTCATTACCCCAAGCGAATTTATTTGCGAAAAAAGGGCAAATTCGGATCGGGACGAAATATCCGCATGTCGCTCGGAGCTATTTCTTATCCAAAAATATGGATGTAGAAATTATTAAAATCGATGGTTCGGTCGAACTTTCCCCATTGATCGGGCTAGTGGATGGCATTGTCGACATTATGGAAACAGGCAGTACGCTGAAAGCCAATGGCCTTGTCGTATTAGATGTCTGTGCTCAAATATCGGCGCGTGTCATTGTGAATAAAGCGAGTTGGAAACTTAAAAAAGAAGAAATTATTGCGGTTCTTGCAGATTTAAAAAAGGCGGTGGATGAACGTGCTTAAACCTTATTTACAACAAAACAAAACAGAATTAGCAAACTATTTAGCATCACGGGCATATGAAATTCGCCCCGAAACGCTCATCGCAACGAGTGAAATTTTGGAGGATGTTCGTCAAAACAAAGATCAAGCGCTCAAAAAGTACACAAAACGCTTTGATGGCATTGCATTAGAACAATTTCGAGTCGCTCAAGAGGTCATTGAACAACAAGCGAAAAAAGCTGACCCGTTTTTTGTACAAGCATTAAAAGAAGCAGCGCAAAACATCACCTTCTATCATCAAAAACAAAAACGCAAAGGTTATCGCTTGGATGGTGAAGATGGGGTTTATTTAGGACAAATGATTTTTCCTTTAGAATCCGTAGGAATTTATGTTCCTGGGGGCAGAGCATTATATCCATCTTCAGTTTTGATGAATGCCATTCCCGCTAAAATTGCGGGAGTAAAACGAATCGTCATGACGACTCCTCCAAATGCCGATGGCCTACTTGCCCCCAATCTAGCTGCAGCGGCCATTGTTGCCGGGGTTAGCGAGATTTATACCGTGGGTGGTGCCCAAGCAATTGCCGCTTTAGCGTATGGGACTCAGTCAATTCAACCTGTAGATAAAATTGTAGGACCGGGCAATACGTATGTTGCTGCCGCCAAAAAACTAGTTTATGGCAAAGTCGATATTGACATGATTGCCGGACCAAGTGAAATTCTCGTCATTGCGGATGAACATGCAAATCCGGCATTTGTTGCGGCAGATTTATTGTCGCAAGCGGAACATGATCCATTGGCTTGTTCAATTTTGATTTCGACAGATCAAAACATGATTGATGCAGTCAATGTCGAATTACGCAAACAAACAGAACAATTACCTAAAAAAGAAATTATCGAACAATCTTTAGCAAATTATGGAACGAGCATTTTAGCAAATTCCATTGAAGATGCGATTGCGATTGCCAATGAAGTGGCGCCAGAACATTTGGAATTACAAGTCCAAAATGCCGACCAATATCGAACCTTGTGTCGAAATGCAGGATCGATTTTCCTTGGTTATACAACTTGTGAAAGTATAGGAGACTATTTTGGTGGAACCAATCACGTTTTACCAACCTCACAAACAGCACGCTTTTCTTCACCTCTTTCTGTCGATGATTTTGTGAAGAAATCTTCATATCTTTATTACTCGCAAGAAGCATTGGTCAAACATGGCCAGAAAATTGTCAAAATGGCGCAAGAAGAAAATTTAGATGCGCATGCCAATGCAATCGCTATTCGATTAAACCAATATGAAACAAAATAAAACGAAAGGGGGAGAACGGATGAGTGCTCTTTATCAAGCTCATGTTCAAAAAGGGATCTTGTTAAATGCCAATGAAAGTTCGAATGAACCATCCCAAATGATCTTAGATCAGATTGTGCAAGATTTAAAAGATGGACATCTCAATCGTTATCCAGATGATCAAGCAACCCAGCTCGTGCAAGCATTCGCAAAGTTATACGATCTCGATGCCAAGGGGATTTTAGCGGGGAATGGGAGTGATGCAACTTTACAAATCATGATCAACTCACTTTGTCGTCAAGACCGCCCTTTAGTCACGCTAAAACCTGATTTTGGTATGTACGACTTTTATGCAAGTGCAATGCAAAGCAAGGTATATGCGTATTCAACAAATTGGCAAGGGGAATTTGATGTTCAAGCATTGATTCAATTTGCCAAAGATAAACAAGCGGGATTAGTCTTATTTTCTAACCCCAATAATCCAACAGGGCATCAAATTGATCGGCAAACTCTTTTATCTATGGCTAAAGGACTTGATCCGATTGTCTTGGCAGTGGATGAAGCATATATGGATTTTTCCGATCAAAGTTTATTGGACCAAGTGCAATCTTTAGACAACGTTATTGTGACAAGAACTTTATCTAAAGCTTGGGGACTAGCGGGAGTTCGTTGTGGTTTTTTAATTGCGAATACCAAACTAGCCGAACAACTCGCCAAGTGGCGTGTTGTTTATTCAGTTTCGACCCTTGATCAAATTGCTGCGCAAGCCGGTCTTGCTCATGTTGAAGTGAAAGATGAATATGTCGCTTGTATCCAACAAGAAATAAAACGAATTCAACAACAACTTGACAAAGTGCCACTTTTAAAAGTGGGAGAGATGCATGCCAATTTTTATGCGATTAGCTTTGTTGATGAGCAAGGTAATCTTGATCTCTGGCGCAATGTCCAATTAGAAAAAAGTTTTGTTCAACATAATATCCAAGTGCGTACTTGGCCAAATCATGAACGGATTCGAATCACGATTGGTTTACCCCAACAAAACAATCTCGTTTTGAAATTGATTCAAGCAAATTGATCTTGCCAGGCTAGCCATGAAAGTTCTTTTAGTCAAAATAAACAAAGTAGGATTTGAAAGGAAATATGTATGAGAGAAACACAACTGCAACGGAATACAAAAGAAACCCAAATCGATCTTTCAATCTCTCTAGATGAAGATCAAGCTACAAGTTATGTTTCAACGCCGATTGGCTTTTTTAATCACATGTTAGAGCTGTTCAGTTTTCATTCTAATATTTCAATTGATCTAGAAGCCCAAGGCGATGTTGATGTCGATGATCACCATTTAATCGAAGATACTGGGATTCTTTTAGGCCAAGCGCTTAAAAAAGCTTTAGGGGATAAACGAGGCATTGCTCGTTATGGAAATTGTCGCCTGCCTATGGATGAGGCTTTAGCGCAAGTGGATCTTGATTTTTCCGGACGTCCTTATCTCGTTTTTGAATGTGAATTTCATCGTGAGAGTATTGGCGTTTTTTCTACAGAAATGGTCGAAGAATTTTTACGAGCATTCGCATTTAATGCAGGAATGACTTTGCATATCCATGTCTATGGAAAAAATGATCACCACCAAATCGAAGCAATTTTTAAAGGGCTCGGTCGAGCAATCAAACAAGCGGTCGCTATTGAATCAGATCGCTTACCTTCAACAAAAGGAGTATTAGAATGATTGGAATTATTGATTATGGAATGGGAAATCTCCACTCTGTTTACTCGGCTTGTCAATACTTAGAATTAGAGGCCATCATTTCGGCAGATCCACAACAATTAGAACGATGCGAACGCTTAATATTACCCGGCGTGGGAGCATTTGGGGACATGATTAACATGTTAACAAGTAGTGGTTTGTACGATTGGTTGAAAGAACAAGTTGAAATTTGTCATAAACCTTTACTGGGAATTTGTTTGGGAATGCAGGCTTTATTTGATCGCTCCTTCGAATATGGTGAATATGAAGGCATTCACTTTATGAAAGGCGATATTTGCCCATTAGAGTCTTTACAAGTCCATGAAAAAGGAAAAGAAGTTGTGCTAACGGTGCCACAAATCGGTTGGAATAAGCTGTTCTTTTCTAGTGATTTTGCACTCGCTGATGAATTAGAGGTAGATCCTTATGTTTATTTTGATCACTCATATGCCTTGATGCATTGGGATCCAATCAATTTAAAAGCCTATGCGCAATATGGTCCTTATATTATTCCGGCTATTTTAATTCAAGATAATGTGATGGGATGTCAGTTCCACCCAGAAAAATCCGGACCGACAGGGCTAAGAATTTTGGAATGGTTTGGAAAGGAGTTTTGCGTATGATCCTCTTACCTGCAATCGATATTTTAGAAGGTAAGCCAGTTCGCTTACGGCAAGGAGACTATAACCAAGCAAACCAAGTCGCTGCTTCTGTTTTAGAAACAGCACAGTCATTTGCGGCAAGTGGGGCGACGTGGGTACATTTAGTCGATTTAGATGGGGCAAAAGCAGGACGGCCGATCAACGATGCCCTCATTTTACAAACCGCCCAAGCACTCTCGATCCCTGTTGAAGTTGGTGGTGGAATTCGTAACGAAAGCCAAGCACGCATGTATTTAGATGGAGGAGTAGAGCGTGTCATTCTTTCTACAGCTGCGTTGGCTGATTTAAATTTAGTCAAACGTCTAGCAAAAGACTATCCAGGCAGAATTGCGGTGGGATTAGATTGTAAAGATTCTCGCGTCAAAGTTTCCGGTTGGTTAGAAGATGGTGGAGTGATGATTGAAGACGCTGTGCAAATGATGGAAGAAGCAGGAATTCAAACGCTGATTGTGACCGACATTTGTCGAGATGGCATGTTAAGTGGACCAAGTTATGAGTTGTATCGAAAACTATCAAAATTAACAACTTGTGATCTCATTGCGAGTGGTGGAATTGCGAGTTTAGAAGATTTAGAACAACTTGAAAAAGATGGCAATGTTGTCGGGGCGATTACCGGAAAAGCAATTTATTCGGGCGCCATTGATTTAAAGCCAGCTTTGATGATGTTAAACAAAGCGAAAGGAAAGTAAATATGCTTACCAAACGAATTATTCCATGTCTCGATGTTCGCGATGGCAAAGTGGTTAAAGGGATTAACTTTGTGGGGATCAAAGAAGTCGGAGATCCGGTCGAACTTGCCAAAAAATATAATGATCAGCGCGCTGATGAGCTAGTTTTTTTAGATATCACAGCAACCTATGAAGGGCGTAAAACGATGGTTGATGTCGTTAGGCGTGTTGCCCAACAAGTGTTTATTCCTTTAACTGTTGGCGGGGGAATTTCTTCAATCGAACAAATCCGGGATTTATTACATAGTGGTGCCGATAAAATTTCTTTAAATTCAGCCGCCTTAGACCATCCGGAATTGATTGAACAAGCAGCTAAAGTTTATGGTGCCCAATGTGTTGTTTTAGCTATTGATGCGAAAAAAATGCCCGATGGTTCATGGCATTGCTTTAAAGCAGGAGGTCGTGTGGATACTGGCATAGATGCAGTCGAATGGGCCAAAAAAGCAACAGCATTAGGTGCTGGAGAAATTTTATTAACGAGTATGGATGCCGATGGAACGAAAAAAGGTTTTGATCTTGAACTCTGTCGTGCAATTAAACAAGCGGTCAACGTTCCCGTTATTGCTTCAGGAGGTTGTGGCCAAGTAGAACACTTTGCCCAAGTGTTTGAAGAAGATGTCGCCGATGCAGCGTTAGCGGCTTCTTTATTCCACTATAACGAATTAAGCGTAAGGGACGTGAAAGAACATTTAAAACAGAGAGGAGTCGAAGTTCGATGATCGATCTCGATTTTAAAAAATGTAATGGGCTAATTCCGACAATTGTTCAAGATGTGCATGATGGGACAGTGTTGATGTTGGCCTATATGAATGAAGAAGCGCTGCAAAAAACGCTTGAAACCGGGAAAGCGACGTTTTGGTCGCGCAGTCGCAATGAACTTTGGACAAAAGGGGAAACATCAGGCAATTTCCAACTCGTGAAAAAGATTTATAAAGATTGCGACGAAGATACCTTGTTACTTCAAGTCGAAAGTGTAGGACCAGCTTGTCATACTGGCAATCGAAGTTGTTTCTATCGCTTATTAGAAAAACAGCCTAACTCATGATTGTTTTAGAGATCAAGAAAGGAGAAGAAATGGAACAAAACGAATTTGAAGTCTTGTATCAAACGATTATGGATCGAAAAGAAAATCCCCAAGAAGGATCATATACGGCATATTTGTTTGAAAAAGGCGAAGATAAAATCTTAAAAAAAGTCGGTGAAGAGTGCACGGAGGTTGTGATTGCTTCTTTAAATCAAACGAAAGAAGATTTAGTCAATGAAATGGCGGATCTCATTTATCACTTAACAGTTTTGATGGCGCAAAAAGGAGTTTCAATGGCGGATGTGGAAGCAGAACTCGCCAAACGTTCAGAAAAAAAGCATAATTTAAAAGCCGAGCGAAAACCGATTACCAACTATTAAGCACTGAAAGAATTAAATCAATCTATATATAAATAGAAAACCGTCCAAATCAATTGAATTATTTTGGACGGTTTTTAATTACATGATATTGATAAAGAACGAAATCAAAATTGGAACCATAAACGAGCAGATTACGCCATTGAATACAGATAAAACGACGGTTTCTTCGTTGGTATATTTTAAAATGATCGGCAAGGTCGTATCTTCACTCGTTGCGCCAGCGGGAGCGATGCAAGTGTAGTGATTAAAATGAATAGCGAGAAATGGAATGATCATGAAGGAAAACATCTCACGCATTAGATTGCTCATAAAAGCAATACTGCCTATTTCAGCAGTCGCTAATTCACTAAGGGTAACACCAGCTAAACTATACCAACCTAAGCCACTAGCAATCGCAGTGCCATAACCGATCGGCATTTTTAAAATTAAAGAACAAATAAAGCCCCCTAATATGGAACCAATGATAACTCCAATAGGGATGATGAAAATCTTCACATGATATTCTTTGATTTTAGAAAAAATGCCTTTTTGCATCCCGATGCTAATGCCAACGGAAAACATGAGGACATATAATACGATATCTTTATTTTCTATGATCGCATTGAGTGGGGGCAGTTCGGCTCCAGACATTCCATAAAAGAGTCCGAGAATCAATGCTAAAATCATGACTAAAACAATCATTCATACACCTCATTTTTCTTGAGAATTATCTCTTTTTTCCATAAATTTTTTAGTTAAAACATAGACGATTAGAATGGACAATACGGTGGGGATGAAAAAGAACAATAAACTGGATAGCCCTAATGAAGATAGATTACTCATAAAGTTTTGATCTTTTCCTAATGTTGCGCCCATCGAGAGAATCAACAGAAAAGTACATGCAAGAGAGATAAATTCGTTTTCCTTTTTTGCCCGATTTGGTACGAGGAATCGTCCGGCCAGAATACCAAAACACATAACAATTAAAACATCCACAAAATATCCCCCTTCATTTCAAAAAAAGCATTGCACATTGTATCAAAAATTATAGATAAAATGAACTTTCCTTACTAACGATTCATTTCTGTGAAAGACTTGCCTATTCTTAGGCGAAAAGAATTCGCTATCGTGAAATTGAGGTAGAGAATGAAGAAAACTCAGCTTGAATTCGTACGATAGGAAAACTTTCAAAAATAAAGTCAACAGAACATGAAAAGAAATGTCGTAATCGAGAGGTTGAAGGATTTCTGAAATAATTGAATGGATCATTTACACACCGCTAATGATTGGAGGTGTGTTTTTTAGTTAAGCAAAATGCAAAGAAACATTAGGAAATTGTTTCGATTTTAGCTCGTAAGATTTAACGATTGTTCTTTAAATTAAGATTCAAGGAGTTTTTAATCTTATGAAACAATACTTAATCATTAGTATCGGTATGATTTTATTTGGTTTGAGTTCAACTTATTTGATCGAATTTATAAATCATTGGTTTTTATTGGGGTGCTTTGCGATCTTTTGTAGTTCTGTATTTGTACTTTTTGCCCAATCCCCAAAAGAAGCGATTGTTTTCTATTTGATGTATAGCGTATCGTTTCTTCTTTCAAGATATTTACTGACTAGTTTTGATTTAGCCCCTGTTTTCTATTTCATCACAATTAGTGGTCTTGCTTGTTTGACTATTTTATTTTTGACGCGCCCGGGTGTGAAAATGAATGCTTTACGTTCTTTTGCGGCCCTTGTTTTTATTTTATTTTTAATGAATCAGCCACGATCGGTTTTTTATATTGGTTTAGTGATCGGCATATTGACGTTTGTGAATTTGAGTTTACAAGCAAGTCGTACAGATTTTTCTAAAAAACGCTTCTGGAAAGATCGTACGGCGCATCGAAACTTTCAAGAAAGAATTGCCGCAAGAAATCGATTGACAACCTTGTTGATCGTGCAAAGTGTTTGCGCGGAATATAACAAATTGGATAATTATCAATATAATTCGAAAACGCCATTACTTTAGCGTAAAAGTGGTGTTGTATATAAAATAATAATGTCAATCTTACGTCTTTGTGATTCATTTGAATCACGGTCAAATCTTTGTTTGGTCATGTTAGAATAAAAGTAGTTTGAAAAAACAAACTCATTGATTGATTCAATATCGAATAAACGATTCGTTAAATAGAAAGGGAATAAATATGGAACATTTAATTCTTGTTGTCGAAGACGATCAGGGTCTTCGCGAAGCAATTAATATTTATTTGAAAAGCCAACAATACAAAACAGTGTTAGCAGAAAATGGAATGGAAGGATTACAACAATTGGATAAATTGGGCGATCAAGTGCATCTTGCGATTGTCGATTTAATGATGCCAGTCATGGATGGTTTGACGATGATTCAAGAAGTGCGCAAACGTTATGATTTTCCAATCATCATTCTTTCTGCCCGTTCAGAAGAAGTGGATAAAATTAACGGTTTAACGATGGGTGCGGATGACTATTTAACAAAACCATTCTCATCGATGGAATTATTAGCGCGTGTCAATGCCGCTTTACGTCGTTATGATCGGTTCTTGGAAATGAAAACGACAGGTGTGGATGATAAAAAAGCAGAACTGTTAGTCAATCGAGGTCTGGAACTGAATACCTTAACGAAAGAAGTTCGTGTGGATGGCAAAGAAGTCCATTTGACACCAAAAGAATTTTTAATTCTTGAACTGTTGATGCGTAATCCTGGACGAGTATTTTCTGCTGCCGAAATCTATGAATCAATTTGGAAAGAAGATGCCCTGTCCACAGAAACGATTACCGTTCATATCCGTAAATTACGAGAAAAAATTGAAGAAAATCCAAAAAAACCGGTTTATTTACAAGTTGTCTGGGGCTTGGGCTATAAACTGCGTCGTGACTAATGAAAAATAAAAAGAATTTTTGGTTTACCTCGTTGATCGTTGTACTCACTGTTGTGATCTCGGTTTTAGCCAGTCAAATTACCGGACGAATCGTCATCTCGCAAAACTCGCAACGCATTTATTTAGTGAATTCACTCCAACAATATTTAGAACAAAATGCGGTATCGCGATTGAGAAGTTTAGATTCACAAGCACAATGGTTGAATGTGGAAGAGGATGCTCCTCAAGAAGTTCAGGATTATATTGCGGAAACATTGACGACATCCATTCGTTTAAGTGACGATCAACTATCAAAAGATAGTAACTTAGCGTGGATTATTCATATGCGTGTCGATGGTGTTGACCATGAATATACGCATAACTGGAAAGATTCATACAACATGGAAACCGGAGCCCTCGATTACACGATTCGTAAAAGCGGAAATAAGATTTCCTATTCGGGTTTGAATTATCCAACGCAAGCTTTCAATGCGAAAAAGACAATTCTTGTTCCGCCATCGATCGTTCCGACAAAACGTTTAGGTTCACAAAAAGGTGCCGAATATTCGTATTCATTTAACCTTCCTAATGATTTTTCGATACGTTATTACATTCCGTCGAATATTAAACCCAATGCGGGAGTGATCGCACGGACTTGCGAGAACAAGGATGTCAGAAACTTCTTTTTCGCTCTTTTTGCGGGAAGTGGAGTTTTAGCGGCGATCGTTATTCTGACGAAGTGGAAATATGAAGAAGAAACTTTCATGTTGGCACATTTACGCAATATGAAAGCAATATTTGCATGGTTGACCATGGGGATATCGATTTATGGTGTGGCGTCTATTTTATATGCGCTTGCCGTCTTTAAAGCGAGTGGCACACTGAATCAATTGCTTCAAAGTTTTGGTCTAACGATTACACAAGCAGAAGTAACGGCTTTTGGAACTATACTTGTTGGTTGGATGGTTTTATATCAACTGATCACGTTGGCTTTGTTGTATATCAAATCCATTTTCTCGCAAGGCATCGTGCGTTATTTACAACACGATACCTTAGTTGCGCAAATTTTAAAAAATAGTCAGGTCAACCTTGCACAAGTGATGAGTTCTTCAACAAACAATACTTCGATTTTTCAAATCTTTGTTTTGGGCAGTATTTTAATGGTTATTGTTTGTGCGCTCATTGCTGGTTTTGGCATGGTCTTTGGATCAATTGGATTAATAATTGGCTTTGTCTTTGGGGTCTTGTTATGTTGCGGCTTTTTATGGGGCGTCTATAGCAAGATGGATCAAAGCTATCAAAAAGTTTATCAAGCGAGTCAAAAACTAGCGAACGGTCATTTTAATGATTTAGAAGAACAAGAAATTGGATTGTATCAACCGTTATATAACTTGTTGGTCGAGACATCGAATAGTTGTCAAGAAGCGGTCAAAGAAGGTCTAGCGAGTCAGATTTCTAAAACGCAATTGATTTCGAATGTCTCACACGATTTAAAAACACCAGTAGCCGGCATTCAAAGCTATGCCGAACTGATTTCTTTATCCGATAACATGGATGATATTCATGAGTATTCAAAACGGTTAACGGGATATTCAGAACGTCTAACCGATTTGATCACCGACTTATTTGATGTTGCAAGAGCAACGAGTGGTGATATTGTCCTTGAACAAATTGATTTGGATTTAAGCGAACTGATTATGCAGGTTGCTGCGGAATGGACCGATCAGTTTGACGAAAAACAATTGACACTTGTGATGAATTTACAACCGAATGCCCTAGTGCATTTAGATCCGGGTAAAACGGTTCGCATTATCGAAAACTTATTATCCAATATTTATAAATACGCGATGAAAAATACCCGTGTATTTGTTGATTTGTATGAACGAGAAGGTTTCTGCCATGTAATCTTTAAAAACATCTCTAGTACGCAAATGAATTTTACACCTGAATCGATTGTTGAACGATTTACAAGAGGCGATGCTTCCCGACATGAGAAGGGCAGTGGACTTGGACTTGCGATCGTCAAAAGTTTCACGGAAATTCAACAAGGATCCTTTGAAGTTCAAACAGATGGCGATTTATTTAAAGCAGTCATGATTTTTGAAGCGCCACTTATGGCCAAGATGGCCAAAGAGGCTAGGGAAAAAGAATTTGCGAATCGACCTGAATCGATGCCTGATTTACCTCCAATGCCACCATTAGAAGAACCATTATCTGATACAAGCAATGTCGATCCTATTCAAGTGAATGAGTCCATCATGACTAAAGATGAACCATTACTCGAACATGAAGAAGCTTCTAGTTCAAATGCAAAGGACAATGATGTCATTCAAGAAATGATCAACGAAAATGCTGAAAGTTTACCTGTTGAAAAGATTAGTGAACAAGATCAGCAATCGCAAGAAAATACAGAAGAGATTCCGGCTCTACCTGTAGTTGATGTGGAGGCTATAATTCAAGCTATTCGCGATTTACATCAACGAAAAGTTCAACAACAACAAGAGTATGAAGTCGAAACCGATGTGTTACGCAAGGCTTCTTTGAAATCATCAATAACTGAACTTGAACGCATGGAAAAAGAAGCAATTGCGCAAGCAAAACAAGACATTGAACCAAAATCAGATTTGCAAAGTGATGAATCTATTGATTTGCAAGAGTGGACAAAATGGAAAACATTCATCAAAGAAATAGAAGAAGAACAAGAAAACTAAGCATCTTCAAGGCCAATTTGGAGTTGAAAGTGTTCAATGGTCAGGGAGGTAAACATGAAATTTAATACTAAATCTCCACTATTTCTCGTCACATTTGGAATATTGTTATTTGCCGGGGTAATGAACTTACCGATGGTTTTACAGTTTTTACAAAGTATGTTGAGTTTAGTGTTTCCAGTTATCATTGGACTGGTGTTTGCATTTGTGCTCAATGTGCCCATGCGCGGCTTTGAACGCTTATTAAGACGACTAGCTTCAAAGATGAATAAAAAACCGAGTGATCATACACTTCAAAAGGTAAGTTTATTTTTAACACTGATCACCATTGGACTAGTCATTACGATTGCGTTGACGATGTTATTTCCAGCATTGATCACATCCGTAAAAAGTATTACTCCATTAATGCGGGAACGATGGCCAGAATGGCTCGCTATTTTAAGTAGTCATGAAATTGATGTATCCGCGATTAATGAATGGATGAATAGCCTTGATTTTGAATCGTTAGCAGGTAATGCAAAAAATATTTTGGGTTCTGCATTCAATGCGGCTTCTTCAACGATTTCTTTAATCACGAGTGTTTTATTTGGTTTGATCATTGCTGTCTATGTTTTACTCAGTAAAGAAACGCTAAGCCGACAAACGAGAAAATTTGTTTATGCCAATTTAAAAGAACAAACAGCTGATCAAATTTGTGAAGTCGCAGTTTTAGCACGTGATACATTTGCTAAATTTCTTTCCGGGCAATGTGTGGAAGCGATCATTCTTGGTGTATTGATTTTTGTTTCGTTTAGTGTATTCCAAGTACCTTATGCAGGACTGATTGGCTTTTTGACCAGTTTATTTGCCTTTATCCCTTATGTTGGTGCGTTTGCATCTTGTGCAGTCGGTGTATTTTTGGCTTTACTTGTCGATCCATCAAAAGCAATACTTTGCCTAGTGGTTTATATGGTTGTTCAGTTTGTTGAAAATCAGTTTATTTATCCACATGTCGTTGGTAACTCCGTGGGATTGATGCCAATTTGGACATTGATCGCCGCTTTGATTGGCGGAAAACTGTTTGGTGTTGTGGGAATTATTTTCTCCATTCCTCTTACCGCAACGTTATATGTATTAGTTCGTGAAGATACCAATCATAAGCTTGCCCAAAAAAACAGGTTAAGTACGCAATCCGGCGAATAAAAAGAGGAGTCAAATATGCAGAGTGACAAAATCAATCTTCTCGTCACGTTCGACAAAAATTACATTCGACCGTTTGAAGTAATGCTCAAATCGTTAGTGACCACCAATGCAAAAGAGATGTTTCATGTTTGGCTTTTACATAGTGAAATTCCCATTGAGAATTTGCAAGAACTGCATGAATTTTGTAGCGAACAAAGAGTGACTTTAACGCCGATTCAAGTGGATCGAAAGATCTTTAAATATGCCCCGATTTCCAAACAATATCCGCAAGAAATGTATTACCGCCTATTAGCCCCATTACTTTTGCCAGAATCAATCGAAAAGGTTTTGTATATTGATCCAGATATTCTTGTGATCAATTCAATCCGTCCTTTATGGGAGATTGATTTAGGAGATAATACTTTTGCGGCAGCTTCTCATTCTGGCGTCTTTGATTTGATGAGCGATGTGAACCGGGTCCGATTAGGTCAAGAACACGATTATTATAATTCTGGTGTAATCTTGATTGATTTGATCAAAGCACGAAAGCTTGTCAAAGCTGAAGAGATTTTCGATTATGTAAAAACGCATGCAGCAGAGCTAGTCTTGCCCGATCAAGATGTGTTCAATTTCTTATATGGTGACGATACACTCCAAATCGATGATACGATTTGGAATTTTGATCCACGCTATTTTACGGCATACCGTTTGCGCAGCAATGGTCAGTGCGATATGGATTGGTTGATGCAAAATACAGTCTTTTTACACTTCTGTGGAAAAAAGAAACCTTGGAAAGCAAGCTATTCAAATCGCTTTGCATCGCTGTATAAGCACTACATGAATCTGACATTTCGCAAAACAAATGAGTAAGAAAAATAAGCAATATACAACGAATAAAAGTGGAGTTCGATGAGGATGACTTCACTTTTGTTTTTTCTTCATTTAAAAAAAGAAGGGCTTTGACTAAGTAGGTCGATTTATAGACCAAGAAAGCCATCTTCTTAACGAAAGATTTATGTTCTTCAAAACAGTGCTATATTATTTTTACACAAAAAACAAAGTCTCAAAGACTAAGATAGACGATAAGGTACATCATTGATGATCCAAATGAAGTCTGATCTCACCTTCATTTATGATGTAAAGCAATCAATGAAAAGACGGAAAGATTATTCTAAAAATGAGACCTAAAATCTCAAGGTTATTTGAGCAAACCTAAAAAAGCGAAGAGTAAAAGATCATCATGGTAAGCTTTTAAGGGGGAAAAGAGGTGGATTGAAAATTGTACAATCTACCTTTTTTCTATTTAACAATCAAGACAATCTTATTTTTTGAAAGAATTGAAATCAAATTTAAACGAAATGAAAAAAGATGTTGTATATTGGAAAAAGGTGATACACATGAAAGCGAACGATCCAATCGGAGTATTTGATTCAGGTTTAGGCGGATTAAGTGTCGTCGCAACGCTAAGACAAATGCTTCCTTATGAAAATATTGTTTATTTTGGAGATTCGGCGCGTAATCCTTATGGAACAAAACCAAAACAACAAGTAAGAGATTACTGCTTTGAAATTGTCGAACATTTAAAACAAAAATCTGTAAAAGCAATCGTCATCGCCTGCAATACTGCAACCAGTGTTGCGGCAAATGATTTGCGAAAACAGTACCCAGAATTAGACATTATCGGTATGGAACCAGCATTAAAGCCAGCAGCAACCATGAAGACACCTTCGACGATTGCCGTATGGGCAACGGATTTAACGCTCAAAGAAGAGAAATTTAAACATCTCATGGAGCGTTATGAACAAGACCATACGATTATTCGGGTGGCTTGTCCAAAGCTTGTCGAATTGGTGGAACAAGACGCACTTGATCAAACAGAACTTGTCGATCGTGTTTTACAGGGATATTTAGATCAATGTCAAGGCGCGGAATTTATTGTTTTAGGTTGTACCCACTTTTTATTTTACAAAGAGCGGCTTTTACAACTGATCGATAAAAACGTGCAAGTTATTGATGGCAATGCGGGAACTGTCAATCGCGTTCGCTTTTTATTGGATCAAAAAAATTTGTTGAATCAAGACGAAGAAGGCAATCTTTCTATTGAAAATTCGGATTCTACAAAACTTGAGTTGTCCGAAAAATTAGTAAAAAAAATGGAGGGTAAACATGAGTGAAAAAAAGAATATCTGGCTTGAAAGCACAGATGAACAAAAACAAGACATCATGACAACAGCAGATGGATATATGGATTATCTATCTAAATGTAAAACTGAACGTTTAGCTGTGAAAGAATCAATTTCATTAGCGCAAGAACATGGATATGAAGATATCAAAACATATATTTCTGCAAATAAACCATTAAAAGCTGGTGACAAAGTGTATTACAACATGAATGGAAAAGCATTAGCTTTATTCCATGTGGGTACAAAACCACTTTCTGAAGGTTTAAATATTTTAGGTGCTCATATCGATTCACCACGTATCGATTTAAAACAACATCCAATCTATGAAAAAGATGGAATCTGCCTTTTAGATACTCACTACTATGGTGGAATTAAAGCATACCAATGGGTAACAATTCCTCTTTCTTTATTTGGGGTTGTGTATTTAAAAGATGGTCGCCAAGTAGAAATCGCTATTGGGGACAAAGAAGACGATGAAGTATTTGTAATCACAGATCTTTTAATCCACCTTTCTGGAGAACGAATGACAAGAAAAGCCAATGAAGTCATCGAAGGTGAATCACTCGATGTTACATTTGGCTCAATTCCACAAAAAGGCGATGCGAAAGATCCAGTCAAAGCCAATATTTTAAGTCTATTAAAATCTCGTTACGACATTGAAGAAGAAGACTTTATCAGTGCCGAACTCGAACTCGTTCCAAGTGGTAAAGCAAGAACTTGTGGTTTAGATCACTCCATGATTTTAGGATATGGCCAAGATGACCGCATTTGTGCTTATACATCTTTATTGGCAATGCTCAATACAGCAAATGAAGAAGTAGAAAGAACAAGCGTATGCTTATTAGTCGATAAAGAAGAAGTTGGTTCTATCGGGGCAACAGGTATGCAATCCTACTTCTTTGAAAACGTAGTAGCTGAACTGATGAACTTATTAGGTCAATATAACGAATTAAATGTTCGTCGTGCTTTACAAAACTCTTGCATGTTATCTTGCGACGTTTCAGCTGCTCATGATCCAAACTATGCAGAAGCAAGTTCCCCAAATAACAATGCGGCTGAATTTGGTTATGGTGTTTGCCTGTCTAAATATGTAGGTAGCCGTGGTAAATCCGGATCAAATGATGCTGATGCAGAATATATTTCAAAACTGCGCATGATGGCAAGCGATGCTAATGTCATCTGGCAAACAGGAGAACTTGGAAAAGTAAACCAAGGTGGAGGCGGAACAATCGCTTATATCTTGGCTAGATACGGTATGCAAGTCATCGACTGTGGTGTTGCATTAATGAATATGCATGCACCATTTGAACTCGCTTCTAAAGCAGACGTATACAGCGCATTGAAATTCAATGAAGCTTTCTTACGTTCAATGAAATAAAAACAAATCGCTTGTAGGTGCTTAGCCTACAAGCTTTTTTATACAAATGCAAAAAATGGGTTTATATTTTGTTTATTCTGATTGGCATGAGATGGCTTACAATAAAATCTCCTTTAAATAAAGTGAAAAAATGGCTATTCTAATACTATTAAACGTTATTCGACTCGAAATCCGAATGGAAAGGAGATTATATGAGTAAGAAAATTCTTTTGATTAATGATATGGCGGGATATGGAAAAGTTGCCCTTGCGGCAATGATTCCTGTGTTATCTCACATGAAATATGAAATCTTTAATTTACCAACAGCACTTGTTTCCAATACATTGGACTATGGTAAGTTCGATATTTTAGAAACAACGGGTTATATGAAAAATACAATGCAAGTTTGGGATGAATTGCAATTTGAATTTGATGCCATCTCTACAGGCTTTATTGTGTCTCAAGAACAAACAAAATTGATCTCTGATTTTTGTAAAAAGAAAGCACAAAAAGGAACAGTCATCTTCTGTGATCCAATTATGGGTGATGATGGAATACTCTATAATGGCGTGGAAGAGACGACAATTGATTTAATGCGTGAATTAATTTCTGTTGCCGATTACATTGTTCCTAACTATACCGAAGCCGCATATTTGGCGAAAATGCCTTATCAAAAAGATGGCTATACAGAAGAAGAATATCGCAACATGATCGAGGTTTTACGCGCTACTGGCGCAAAATCTGTCGTGATCACAAGTGCAATTTTAAAAGGAACAAAACAAAGTGCAGTTGTAGGATATGATCATCAACTCGACTCATACTTTAAAATCGACTTTGAAGAAGTTCCTGTTCGTTTTCCAGGGACTGGAGATATTTTCTCCGCAGTATTTACAGGCAAAATCTTAGAAGGTTTACCTGTTGTCAAAGCCACTCAAAAGGCAATGGATGTTGTTAAAAAAATGGTTGAACTCAATATGAATAACGTTGATAAGTATAAAGGGATTCCTTTGGAAATGTATTTAGAGGATTTAGAAGGATGAACAAGCCGAAAATTCGAATCACACTAATCGATCAAAAAGGAAAATGTGGTTGTCATCGGGGACATCAAATTGGGGATAGCTTTGATTTTGATCTTGAAAGAGGAAAACTTTGCCCAATGGCGATGCATGTTGCTTTTCCTTATATTGATATTTTGCGATACGGTGGTGAAATCCCCGGCCAACCGAAAGGAGAAGCTGTCTTTTCTTGTCCTGATGTCGATACGCTCAATATTTTTAAAATTGAACGGATTGATCAAGAATAAGGATTTGCTAGCTTCATGATTTTGAATCCATTGCTTGGATTGAATCATTCATCACGATATAAAAGCTTAAAAAACGACAAGATGATCAAGAAAAAGTCTTGTCGTTTTCTTTTTGGCCTAAAAAAACAAGATACATAGCGAGCTATGAATTCTGTTGGTATAATCAAAAAAGAAATGAGCATTTTTGCTTGTTTTTTTGTGTTTGAAAGAAGGAAGAAGAAATGCCGAAAAATCGATTTTCCCATACACGATCTTGGATCAAAAAAATAGGTTTGGTCACTTTGCCGCTTTGCTTGATCATGACGCAAGTACTTTATGCAAAAGAAGAAGCATGGAGCGAACAGGCTAGTGAAGATCAATTTATTGAAGAGTCAACCCAACTAGAAGTGAATGAAGAATCAGAGGATTTGCAAACCTCTTTTGATCAATCTTCAGCGATGCAAATTGTAAAGTTAACAGAAGCGCAAATTCAAAACTATGTTCCGCAAATCAATATCAATGCACCCGCGAAAACATTAGGAACTAAAGATGTTGAACTTCTTATTCAAGGCATTGAAGAACTCGAAACAAGATCAACCCTCTCAAGAAAACTGAGCCAATATCCACTTGTTGTTCAATTAGAAAGTTTAGATAAAGAACAAAGAAAAACGCTCAAAGAACGCTTGATGGCGATTCGACCTTATATGGAAACCCAGCCCGTTCATTCCATTTATAATCCCAATACAGGTGAACATTTGCTGTCTACAGATATGCATGAAGTGCATGATTTAGAGGCAATGGGGTGGCGTAATGAAGGCATCATTTTTGGCTCAACGATAAAAGAGGGTGTTCCAATTTACCGTTTTTATCAAAAATCAACGGGACATCATCGTTATACGTCGAAAAAAGAAGAAATGGACCAACTTAAAGCAAAGGGTTGGAGTCAAGATCAAACCATTCTCTATGCAAGCCCAATTGATGGCCAAGAAGTTTATCAAATTCAAAATCCAAACGACAAAAGAATTGCTTTAAGTCCAGATCCTCAAGAACGAGAAGCGCTTTGTAAACTGGGGTGGATTGATTTAGGTGTAGCATTTAAAGTGACACCTTATGCCAATGTCGTTGTCCAACAACAAAACAATCAAGCAACGCTACAAGCTTTTGATAGCAAAGGCAATCAGATTGTCGGAACGTTAAAAATGCGCGTCCATGCTGCTTACTTTGATCCTAATCACGAGGGTAAGATGAGCTTTGGATATATTGATGTGTTGCCTGAACACCAAACAGGAGAATTGATTACAGAAAGCTGTTATCGTCTCTATTTAGGCGATGGCCAAATGGCAACAGGTGAACAAAATATCAACAATCAAATCCGCTATTTTGATCTAGGTGATGGCCATATGGTCCGCGATAAAATGATTCGCTATGGAGCTGATCGTAGCGCCTATTATTATGATCAAGAAGGAAATCGATTTACCGGCACGATGGAATATCAAGGACGTCTACTTGAATTCGATGCGCAAACCGGCAAACTGAAGCAAGATGTGCAAAAATTGATGAATCGATTAACACAATATATTGAGCAAAATAAACGACCCAATGAGACTTACTCGCTTGCTTTGCGTTTACCTAATCAAAATGAACAGTATCTTTGGAACAATGGTGTTCAACAATCAGCAAGTACGATGAAATTGTTTGTGATGGGGGCAATTTACGAAAATTATGAAACGTATATTGCGCGCTATGGAAAAACAACAATCGACAACGCTTTACATGCAATGATTACCGTTAGTGATAATGAAAGTTGGAAGTATTTAACTGCTGTTTTAGCAAACGGAAGCTATGCCCAAGGTGTAGAAGAATTGACAAATTGGTGCAAGCAACACGGCTATAGTCAAACGAGAATGGAAAATCGCGCTTATGGAAACTTTACAAGTGTTCATGATTCGTCAAAGATTCTGCAAGATATTTACTTAGGTAAGCTCAAACATTCAAAAGCAATGGAAAATCTCATCTGTCAACAAAGAATTCCAGGGCGTTTACTGGCGGGAATTCCAGCAAATGTAAAAACAGGCAATAAAGCAGGTTGGTTATCCAATACGTCCAATGATTCAGTGATTGTATGGATGGATGATGGCGTTTATATTCTCAGTATGATGACAACAGACTTAGTCGACTACAATAACTGTTTGAAAATGATGCAAACAGTATCCAATCAAACGTATCTTTGGATGAAAGATAACTATGATGGAACAAGCGTTGTTCATGAAGCTAAGAAGATGGAAGAAGATTCAACCGCAAAAAATCTGATTCTTTTTTCAGAAGAAAAATCTAAACAATCAAAATCTAAATCATAAAGAACAAGTTAGGCAAAGCGATTCTTTTTATAGTTGAACTTTGCTTTCTTTTAAGATGAATAGAAGAAGATCTTACAACCTATAGAAATAGAGAATGAAGGTGGACAGGGGGATCTAGGTAAAATTGGTCAATCTACATGATTGTGCCTTATAATGAATGTAGAATAAGAGAAAATTTTTTGGAAATCCCTAAAATGATCGTTAATAAGTTCAATCACACATGTTAAACAAACTTTATCATTTCTATTCAAGGATCATGTTGAATTGAACCCCCACTTTAAAATAGCGAGTTGAAAGAAGGCCTATGATGAAACAATATTCAAGAATGAGTCTTGCCCTTTTATTGGCAACGAATGTTCTTGTTGGATGTCAAAACGCCAACCAGAATCCGTCCCAGACAAATACTGCTTCAGCTACACTGCAAGAACCAAGTGAAGCGACCACAAATAATCCAAGTGCGATTTCAAATGATTTATTGAATCAACTTGTACAAGCCAATCAAGATGATCAACTGGCAAAAGAAATTTGGACAAAGCTTTTAAATCAGACTGTAGAATTCCATCATGGAAAAGTAGAAACCAATAGTGAGATCGAATTGTATGACTATAAAGGTGATGATATTACAAGTCATACACCGGCAAATTTGTTAGAAGAAATTGATCGTCAAAGTGGAATGATCATTCGCGATCATGACATTCTTGCGATGAGTTATATGGAAAACGATGACAAAAATCAATCTACTTTACTCAATTTATATGGTAAGTTTGCGCGAGTTTCTTCCAATCGCTCGATTGCAGTCAAAGCCCTCCTCAATCATGAACAAGCACATTTTGATGAGGGGCTGATTACTGATATTAACGAGGATACATATACGCAAGATACGTATGCCGAAGTGTTCTTACAAGAAAACTTAATGAACGGGGGATATTTACGTAGCATAGATCCGATTCAAAACGCATCTTTATATGTTTATGATTGCATTGAAACAGAAGATGGATATGAGCTCACTGCAACGATTCGATCTGTTTCTGACTATCAAACGATGGCTAAACGAACAATGGTTTCGGAAGATGAGAACGAAACGCAAACGTTAGTCGCTTTAGATGAGGCGACAAAAGAACAATTTGTGTTTACATTTGATCGCAACGGAGTTTTAAAAGAACTCACGAATGACATCTTTAACGTTCGCATTAACAAAGACAAGAAAACATATGTCAATTTGCATCAAGAAATCGAAGTAGAAGAGTTTGATGAAAACGAACACTTCACCCAAGAATTAGATCGATTAATGCAGATGATCGAAAGTAGAAAATTAGAATCGGGAAGCGCATTTGATGTTCCACAATTAGACTAATGCGCACCGATTTGATTAAAAAAGAATGAATCAAAAAACTCATCGATGCAAGAGGATTCATAAGCAATCGATGAGTTTTTTCTGCAAAAATCAACGAGCGAAAGAGTCAAAAATTTATTAAAACAAACAAAGACGTTAAAATGATGAGGAAGATAAAGAAGGTAGAACATGATCAAACCAGCGCAAACCAAACAAGAAAAATTTTTTGATGAGTATGTCAAACCATATGATCCAACGGATCCTAAAATTGCATTGAAAATCGAACATACTGGTTATGTCGTTCAAGCCGCTGATCAAATTGCTAAAAGTTTAGAACTCAATGACCAACAAAAACAACTTGCGCATGTTGCTGCGTTATTTCATGATATCGGGCGTTTTGAACAAGTGCGTCGCTATCATACTTTTTTTGATTCTCAAAGCGTGGATCATGCTGCCCTCGGGGCTTCAATTTTAAAAGAAGAAAAAATTCTCGCAGATGATTTTTCTTTAGATCAACAAACACAAATTATAGAAGCTGTTCGCGTGCATAGTATGTTAGCAATCCCTGATCAGCATGTAGGATGGCAAAGAACATTGGATCAAATCGTTCGCGACGCCGATAAGATTGATATTTTCCGTGTTGCAGCAACCCAAGATGCAATCGATACTAGTGGCCAACCAATTACCGCTATTCAACATGCAACGATTACGCCGATCGTTTATGATTCAATTATGAGTGGTAAAAGTGTTTTACGTTCAGATCGTCAAACCGCACTCGATATGTGGATTTCGTTTTTAGGATTTGTCTTTGATTTGAATTTTTCAAAATCTGCTGATCTCATTTTAGAAGCAGGATATTGGAATATACCTCTTCAAAATATGTTAGATGAAAATCTCATCACGGATCATAAAACACGTCATGAAGTAGAAATGTTACTTGAAAAAACAAAACAGTATTTAATCCAGATGACACAACAATAAAAAGAATAAAACCTCTTTGAAAATATTGACTATATAAAATAGAAGGAGAAACACTATGGAAAATCAAAACCGCCCGATTACAACACTTGTAGCTGTTGATTTAGATGGGACTTTATTAACAAGTGAAAAGAAAGTCAGCGAAAAAACGAAAGAAGCGATTCGTGAATTAAAAGAACACGGGATCTTATTTGGAATTGTCTCTGGCCGTCCGGTAGAAAGTGGCTTAATTCTTTGTGAAGGATGGGGCATTCAAGATTCCATTAGCTTTTTAATTGGGATGAATGGTGGCGTTCTTTATGATGTTCGACGCAAAGAAAAAGAAACATATTCTATTCTGCCAGGACACACAATCTGGAAGATTATTGAAGCTTATCACGATATGCCAACGCTTCATTTTGAGGTGATGGTTGGAAATAAACGTTATGTTCAATACTCCACGCCAGAAACGATTGCTAATGCCAAATTATATGGTGAAGAAGAAATTATCGTAGATTTAGAAGCATTTTTAGAAAATCATAATGTGAATAAGCTCGTTATTCGCTCTACTGTTCAAGAACAGCCTCGCGTTAAAGAAATTGGGGATAAAATTAAAATTCCTGGCGTTATTGGCTTTTCAACAAGTGACGTTCTTTATGAATTCGTCGATCCAGATATTAATAAAGGTTATGGCTTATACAAAGTTTGCGATCACTTTGGTTTAAACTTAAAAAATGTCGTTGCTTTTGGAGACGAAAATAACGACGTGCAAATGTTGATGACAGCCGGAACCGGTGTTGCGATGAAAAATGCTTTACCAGGTGTCAAAGCAATTTGTGATGTCGTGAGTGAATATACTAACGATGAAGATGCTATCGCACATTACATCAATGAGGTGATTTTGCCTCAACAACAAGAGAAAGTGGAGCGATAAACATATGGCAAAATGGGATGATATTTATTGTTCGTTATGCGAAACGATATTAACGACAGGAACACGCGTCCATAACCGGACGGGAATTGATACCATCAAAATACCAAGTACGCATTTCCAACTTGACGTTGGACAAGAATTTCCAATCTTAACGACAAAGCAGCTCTTTATTCGCCAAGCAGTTTTAGAGATGTTATGGATTTATCAGGCGCAAAGCAATGATGTTCGTTGGCTACAAGAACGCAATGTGCATATTTGGGATGAATGGGAAATTGATGAAAACGGCGACTGGAAAGATGTAAAAACAGGAAAAGTATTACGCCATTTCGATCCATCCATGGCGCATACGATTGGGACCGCATATGGTTATGTTGTCAAAAAGTATGGGTTGATTGATCGTTTGATTCAATCTCTTCAAGAAACGCCTGAGGATCGCCGACGTGTAGTTTCGCTATGGCAAGATGCCGAAATGGAAACAGCCGTGTTGCCAAGTTGTGTATGGAGTAGTGAATGGGATATTACCGATGGAAAACTCAATGTTTGGGTTCACCAAAGATCTTGTGATGTTCCACTTGGTTTACCATTTAATGTGACACAATACGCAGTATTGATGAAAATGTTGGCCCAAGTTTGTCATTTAGAAGTGGGAACATTAGATTGGTCGATTAAAGATGCGCATATTTATGTTAATCAAATCGAGGGAATTCAAGAACAACTCTCTAGATGGCACGAAAATGGATCGTATGAAGCACCAACACTGTGGCTAAATCCAAAAGTGGAAGATTTTTATCAATTCGATAACTCCAAAGAATTAAAAGATATACGTTTAGAAGGGTACAGGCATATGGGAAAAATCAGCATGCCGATTGCACAATAATGAAGTTAATGATGATTGCGGCGATTGGGAAAAATCGCGAATTAGGATTACAGGGCGATATGCCTTGGAAAAGAGCACTCAAACAGGATTTGACATTTTTTAGAGATACAACAAAAGGTCATGCGATGGTCATGGGGCGAAAAACATTTGAAAGTTTGCCCAAGATGTTACCGGGAAGAAAACATATCGTCATCACGACAAGTGAAATGAAACCACAAGAAAATTTGGAAGTGTTTCATTCGATCGATGCATTTCTGCAAACATATCAAGATACGGATCAAACTATTTTTGTGATTGGCGGAGGTTCGATCTATCAACAAATGTTAGACGCTTGTGCGGGTATGTATTTGACTTTGATTGATTGTGAATTTGAAGCGGATACTTGGTTTCCGCAATGGGATTGCGATCAGTTTACTTCAACTTGCCTAGGTCACGTTGAAGAAAATGGCTACTCGTATTCTCATGTCTTATTCACACGAAAAGAAGCATAAAATAAAAGACTGAATCACACTGTAAAGTAAGATTCAGTCTTTTTTTACCCAATTATAGGGAAGTTAAAACGATTGTCCATAAAGGAAGAGTGATCATCGACAGAACTGTCGATAAGAAAATTAGCTCGCTAGCAAAACGTTCATCAACATCGTATTTTTGGGATAAGATCGCCATCGTGACTGGCGCTGGCATTGCACTTTCGAGTACACAAATTCCAAGAGGCAGACCACTAATTCCAATTAGGGCTAAAAGACAGCCAATCGCTATCGGAATGAGAACAAGGCGGAATAGGCAATACAATAGAACATCTTTTTGAAAGACATCGCGAATATCGATTTGCGAAAGAATCACGCCAATGATCAGCATGATGAATACGGTATTACACTTACCTAGATCAGATAGTGTTTCTTCTAATAACGTAGGGAATTGAAATCCAAAATATTGAGCAACCATACAAAGGACGCCAACTTCAATTGCAATCATACAAGGATGGAAAACGACTTTTTTGACTAAAGCTTTTAGATCCATTTGTTTGTTGGATTGATAAATTGTGATGCCATAAGCCCACATCACAATGCGTAACCAAATTGCATAAATTGAAGCATAAAGAACACCGATTTGGCCAAAAGCTGCTTGTGAGATAATTGTGCCAAGTGTACCTGCGTTATTGGATACAGTTGCATACTCGAGATTAATTCTATGTTTTGGATCACGTATGTGTTTCCATAATAGAGGAGAAACAAAGAGCATCAATACCTGAATCCCAAAGGAAAGAACAAAAATAGTTAGAGTAGATTGAATGATCTCATCGGTTGGTTCAATTAAAAATGAGATGAAAATGGAGCAAGGCAAAATTAGATTTGCCACTAAAAAATTCATTTGTTTCGCCGTTGATTGGCTGATCCATTTTTTACGCCCCATGATCCAACCGATCGCAAGAAAACATAAGATTTTAATTTGAAGTCGAATCATGTCCATAGAATTTCTCCTTAAAAAAGCGAGATCTATTGTATCGACAATTGATAATAATGCCTAAAAAAATAGTAGAAGAAGAAAAAATGCAAGAGAAAAGGGCTTTCGAATTGTTCGAAAGCCCTAAATGGCTAAATAGAAGGGAATTAAACTCTTCCTTTAATGCGAGAAAGTTTTTGAATCATTGCTTTCTTTTCTTCTTGTTCTCTGATTCTTTCTTTTTCGGCTTGTTCTTCAATTTTTTGATTCACTTTTAAAGCGACATAAGCCGTAGCACAAGCTACACTTGTCGCAATAGCCCCAAGCGCAATCGCTTTAAATGCGCGATCGGTACGAGCTTGTTTGACGTAACGGTCATGATCTTCATCAAGAGAAATAAAGCTATTTGTTAAACGATTTGCTTGATTATTTAATACTTTTGCGGCTAAAGCTTTACGTGTATTTGTGTTTAAATTTTGAATTTCATTAGCTAGAGAATCTAATTTGTTCATGATCCTGCCTCCTTTCATTGTTCTTACTTTCACTTTACTCTCATCCCTTCATGAGAACAAGCTAGACGATCAGTTGATCAAATCATCCATATTCATCCGAAAAATATAAAGAGAGTGAACAAAAGAAAAAGACCAATATGACAAGGATGGTTCAAGTTTCTTGTCGATCATCGGTCTTTTATATGATTTGAGATTAGAAAGAACCTTTCTTTTTGAGGTTATCTAAGGCGCTAAAAGCAAGGGTATTTGTCGATTGGACGAGACTTTCGAGTTCTCGAGCCGAAATTCTTCTTGCCCCATGGGAGAACACAGAGTTCTGGATTAAATTATCACTCGTTGCTGCAATACAAGAAAACTTGCCTTGGAGATCGTGAACTTTCTTTTCGATAAAGCTATCGGCAGTGACTCCAGAAGAAGTATAGACAATCGAAGACGATCCATTTTTGCTTGTAGAACCTTTGGATCCTTGCGTTTTTGTTCCATCGAAAACGATAATCATCGACCAACCTTTATAGCCTTGGTAGTTGACAAGGCGTGTGATCAATTCTTCACGAGCTGCAAACAAAGAGGTTCTCGCAATCTCTTTAAGATCTGACCAAGCATAGATCATGTTATAGCCATCGACGATTAAGCAAGTTGGCAAGTGTTTGAAGTCTTTGACTTGCGTCGGCTCTAAAGAAAGTTCGGTACGTTTCTTCTTTTGCATCGTTTGTTTTTTGGCATTGCGATTGGCACCACCGGCTTGGGCAAAGACCCGTTTTAATTCATCTTGCGAAACTTTTGAAGAATTCAAAGTTGGCGAAGAAGAAGCACCTGCTGTTTCGATTGGAATATGGAGATGATCTTCGACTTCGTACCAATCAATAATTGTGCCACTGCCATTAGAACAAAAGACAGAACCACATGGGTTTTTGCGATCCAATTCGGCTTGATAACCAATTTGTTCAATAATCTCTTGGCTATCTGTACATTCTTGATATCCACTCGTTTCCATTTCGATATGGGCCGATCCTTTAGAGCTTTTTGCGAGATCTTCTTGAATGTTCATTAACGTACGCACGGGTCCTTGTCCTACAATTTGGACGTTATGGGAATCTAATTCTTTGATTTCAACAGTGGCTTTGCGCGTTTCTAATAAATAAAGGATCTTGGAGAGGTGTTCACTACTCGTTTGAATCGTAAATTGGAAATACGGTTCTAATAACACATTTTCTGCTTTCATTAATCCTTGGCGCACGGCACGATGGCTAGCTTGTCTAAAGTCACCACCAGAGGTGTGCTTTTGATGGGCACGGCCATTCACAAGCGTAATCTTGACATCGGTTAATGGCGAATGCGTCAAGATCCCTGGGATTTTCCAATCCGCTAAAGCAGAGAGGATCAAACGTTGCCAATTGAGGGAGAGAACATCGCGGCTGACTTTCGAAGAGAAAGAAATACCGGAGTTGCGTGGTGCCGGTTCGAGTAAAACGTGAACTTCGGCATAATGGCGTAATGGTTCAAAGTGCCCATAGCCCATGACGGGATTGGCGATTGTTTCTTTATAAACAATTTTTCCGGTCGAAAATTCGACTTGAAATCCCGATTGTTCAAAGATTTTCTTTTTTAATACATCTTTTTGAATAGCTCCCATTAAATGAACAGCAATGGATTGTGTTTGTTCATTAAATTCAACTTGTAAAGCAGGGTCTTCCATCATCAGTACGCGCATATAGCCCATCATCAAAACGGGATCGCAACCACTTGGTAAGATGAGTTCGTAATATAAAGCAGGGGAAAGTAACGCTTTATGGAATGATTGTTCAAATCCAAGTCCATCGCCAGGAAGAACGTCTTTTAGTCCTTTTACCGAAACAATTTCCCCAGCAACGGCTTCTTGAACACTTTGGAATCCACGTCCTTGATAAATACGGATTTGATCGATTTTTTGATCTTGAATGACTTCTTTGGCCTTTAAAGAACCACCCGTAATTTTAAGATGGACAATAGGCATTGAAGTATCATCGCGAGTGACTTTAAATACCCGCGCCCCAAAATTACTTGGATAATCTTGAGGGAGTGTGTATTGAACAAGCGCATTGAGTAAGGCGTCAATCCCTTCGTTTTTTAAAGCGGAGCCAAAGAGAACAGGAAATGCTTTTCGATCCATGACTGCTTTGGCCATCGAGGTTGGAGAAAGGGATTCGTTTTCAAAAAATTGTTCCATTAACTCTTCGTCACAACTTGCGAATTGTTCGATCCAATCAGGCGCTTGTAAATCGATGATATTTTGTTCGAGTTGTGTGGAAATGTTTTGAAGGAGTTCTTCTTTCGTTAGATGAGTTGCATCCATTTTGTTGATAAAAATGATTGCGGGAATTTTATATGTTTCCAAGCATCGCCAAATCGTTTTGGTATGGGATTGAACGCCATCTAAAGCACTAATTAAAACGATGGCACAATCGATTACAGAAAGGGTGCGCTCCATTTCAGCAGAGAAGTCAGCGTGGCCAGGCGTATCAATAACGTTGATTTTGACATCGTTCCACGTTAAACCAGCTTGCTTGGAATAAATCGTAATCCCTCTTTGACGTTCGAGAGAATCGAAATCAAGAAAGGCATCTTGATGATCGACACGACCTGTTTTTTGAATGACCCCCGCATTGAATAACATCGATTCAATGCAAGTGGTTTTGCCTGCATCTACATGAGCTAAAAGCCCAGTACAAATATGTTGATGATGGATGTTGGGGTTTGATTGACTCATATTGGACGCTCCTTTTAAATGCAATGAAGAGGGATTAAATAATAAAGACACAGGACAGGAAAAGAGGACATTCTTGTTCTGTGTCAGAGATAAAATCATGATTGTTAAAGGGAAAAATATGTTTATTTTCCGTGTGGTCCATTGGGATACAGACCAGAGATATGGCAAATTTCTCGATTTGTCTGTTCATGGACAAGTTCAGGGATAGCTTGATGCAATTCGTTTAATTGGTGGGCACTGAGCGGCTTTTTTTCATCTCTATTTAAAGCGGGAAGATCATATGTGCGAACCGTGCAGTTTTTAACAAAGAATGTCGCAAATTGCTCGGGATCCATAGGATGAAAATAGTTCTCAATCATGCGCATAATGCCACCATGCGTGACGATTAAGACGTTTTCCAATCCATATTTGCCATCTTTTTTCGCAAGATCATCAAGAAAAGAATAGACACGACAAGCAACTTCCAGATAAGATTCACCACCAGAAAGAGGTTTGAAGAAGTTTCGTTTAACTTTTTGAAACTCAGGGTCGTTGCGTAAAACGCCTTCATAGATTCCAAAGTTCATTTCAATTAAGCGATCATCATAAATGATTGGAGCAGCAAGATGTTGATATTTTGTGATTTCATGGGCAGTTTGATCGACTCGAATCATTGGCGAAGAATAGATCGCATCGAAGTGGATTTTAGCGAGTTGAATTCCCGCAAGATCCGCTTGGCGTTTTCCAGTAGCGTTCAATGGTAAGTCACTTCGACCTAGAACGCGGTTGGCCTTATTGCGATCGGTCTCACCATGGCGAATTACGTACAATTTCATTGTGGTGTGTCATCCTTTCGTTGAGGAAGAATTGTTGTTTGGTTATTCATACATTAATATCAATCGTTCATTTTACCTGCGAAAGGAAAGAAAATAACAACAACATTTGAATATCCAAATTAAAATATGTGAAAGTCCTTAGTCATAATGTACAACGAAAAACGAGAAGTTCAAAACACTTAAAAGGATATTTTGACGAGAATAAAAAACAACAGAATAATCAGCTTAAGCTTTAAATCAAAAGATTCGATTTATATAGATTGATTGTAAGCGAAAAAGAACATGTGGTCGAATAAAATGTTTTGAGCAATTGAAGAAATGATTTAAAACTTAAACATAATGAATTATTTATCCTGCACCTTTATGGGGTTGCATGGATTAACGAAGAGTAGCAAAAGGTCATTTGAATTATGCAATTTTTGCGACCAATAAAAAAACGAGTTTCTTTATCGTGTTAATAAAGAAACTCGAGTTGATTTCAATGGTGGATCCTTAGGGATTCGAACCCTAGACCCACTGATTAAGAGTCAGTTGCTCTGCCAACTGAGCTAAGGATCCATTGTTTGCTCAAATATATTACCACTTGCCCAAAGATTTTCAAGTCAACAACAAAACTTTTCAAATCTAAGGAATTTAATCGCATAAAACGTCTCATTTTCACATAAGTTATGAAAGCGCTCAACTTATAGAATACGCTTAAATTAGAAAATAAGCGAATGGAAATTTTACCTAACGAGATGTGCAATCTACCCAAAAAATAGCAAGGAATTCCTTTAAAATGATACATAAGAAGACCGTTGAATCTCTATTCAATCAAAATCTCTTCGAACGCAAAGAAACTTGATCTATTGAATAGAATAGGACAAGGATTGAGAATCTGACAGACATATACATTTGAAAGGATTATGAATCATGAAACGTTTGTTAAACTGTGACACATCTGATTTAGTCAAAATGAATAAAGCGGATAAACTTGAAGCAATTGAAGCAAGTGAAGGACGCGTTATCGTTCAAGAATTATCTTTATTCCACAAAACTCAAATTTTAGGTCCATTAAGTGATGCTGAAGTGGCATGCGCTTTTGGTGCTGACTTATTGTTGTTCAATGCATTTGATTGCGAAAATCCTTATATCGCTGGTGTTGAAGCCGAACCAAGTGAAGTTGTGCGTAAAGTAAAACATCTTACTGGACGCATGGTGGGATTGAACTTAGAACCAGTTGGAAAATCCGAAATGATCGGAAAACAGGAAAGCATGGTCAACGGTCGTAAAGCAACGATCGAAAATGCCCGTAAAGCCAAAGAATTAGGATTTGACTTTATTTTATTAACAGGAAATCCAGGAACAGGTGTTGATAATGCAGCAATTATTGAAGCATTAAAACAGATGAAAAGCGAAGTGGGCGATGATCTCATTTTAATGGCAGGGAAAATGCATGCTGCTGGTTCTAAAAAAGAAGCTGGATGCAATATTGTCACAAAAGAACAAATCAACGAATTTATCAGTGCTGGAGCAGATGTCATTTTACTTCCAGCACCAGGTACAGTTCCTGGTGTTACATTCGAATTCGTTAAAGATATGGTGGAATACATTCATGAAAATGGAAAATTGACTTTAACAGCAATCGGAACTTCTCAAGAAAGTGCATCTAAAAATACGATTGAACAGATTGCTTTAATGTGCAAAATGACAGGTACAGATTTACATCACGTAGGAGATGCGGGTATTGGCGGAATGGATCCAGAAAACTTGATGGCCTACAGCGTTACAATTCGTGGTAAACGTCATACTTGGACACGCATGGCGCGTTCGATTAACCGTTAGTGAGAAAGATACAATTCAAAAGGAAAGGGATGCCTTTCCTTTTTCTTTAAAGACAAAAGTTGAGGGAAAAGATCACCTAACGCAAGGATAAAAATTTCATTCTTTTTTGATAGGTTTTGTTTATACTAAAAAATAAGAGAACATTCATCAAATTGATTTTATAGAAAATGTTTTATGGAAAGCGAAATTGAACGAGATCTAAGGAGGACACATGGCAAGACTTGGGATTTCAATTTATCCAGAACACGATAGTGTTGAAAGAATTAAACAGTATATTGATGATGCTGCAAAATTTGGTTTTACAAGAATTTTTTCTTGTCTTTTATCTGTTGAAGGAAAAAGTGCAGATGAAATCATTGCAGAATTTCGTCCTTTGAATGACTATGCGCATGAACGAGGAATGGAAATTATTTATGACGTTGCTCCACCTGTATTAAAAAAATTAGGTGTTGAATGGAATAACTTACAATTCTTTAAAGATATGCATGCAGATGGCATTCGTTTAGATGAAGGTTATGGCGGATTAACCGAAGCATTAATGACTTGCAACCCACAAGGGTTAATCATTGAATTGAATGCAAGTATGGGAAATGGTTATATTGCGAACATTTGTTCCCACCATCCTGATGTTTCTCATTTAGTCACTTGTCACAACTTCTATCCACAACGTTATTCGGGATTATCATTGGAACACTTTAGAAAATGCAATGCGGATATTAAAGCGCTGAATTTGAAAATTGCAGCATTTATCGGTTCTAGTCGCCCAGGAACATTTGGTCCATGGCCTGTGAATGAAGGACTTTGCACATTAGAAGATCACCGTGATTTACCACTCGATGCGCAAGCTCGTTTATTAATTGCAGAAGGAACGATTGACGATATTTTAATCGCAAACTGCTATGCAACTGTCGAAGAATTAGAAGCGTTAAGCAAATTACAGCCAGGTGTATTAAATCTCAAACCTATTCTTGAAAAAGAATTACAACCTGGTGAATATAAAGTTCTTTATGAACACGAACACCATGTTCGTGGCGATATCTCTGCGTATGCAGCACGCAGTTCAAATCCACGTGTAACTTATGCAAATGAAACGATCAAACCAGAAAACTGTCGTGAATTAAAACGTGGTGATTTTGTCATCTTGAATGACGGTTATGGCCGTTATAAAGGGGAACTACATATCGTAACGAAAGATATGCCAGCGGATCCTCGTAAAAACGTCATTGGTCATTTACCAGAAGAAGAACTCGGTCTTTTAGAAGCATTAGTCCCATGGCGTCCATTTGTCATTAATCGCTAATGGGATCAAAAAACAAAAAACAATCTTGACTCATCTTTTAAAACCATCAGTCTAATTTGGCGGGTGGTTTTGTTTTTTGTGGCTATATGCAAAAGTAGAAATAAATTCTGACAAATTTAAAGGGAAATATGCGTAAAGCTAGCTACTTTACATAAAAATCGGTAAACTAAAAAAGCTAAAAGAAATAACAGCAGATATCCATGGAAATTCAAATGAATCGTTTGACTTTTTTTGGATATTTTAATATGATAATTCGGTAAGAAATGGAAAGAAGAAGCACCCCTTCTCACCTGATGTGTGAATGACACATGGGTCCTATGCCAAATTTCAATCAAATATATTGATCGAATAGGTATTTTGGGTGCGCTCTTTGCGCCCATTTTTTTATGAGTTCACGAAAGGAAGGTACTCACTTATCAATAACAGAAAAGTTGCCCCGAATAACGTCAATGACGATTTATTCAATGAACGGATTCCCTTCAGTAATGTACTGGTAATCGATGCCAACGGGAATCAGCTAGGAGTTAAAACAAAACGCGAGGCATTAGAAATTGCTTATCGACAAAACTTAGATTTGTTGTGCGTCGCTCCTAAAGCTCGTCCAGCTGTCTGCAAAGTTCTTGATTATGGTAAATACCGTTTCGAACAGCAGAAAAAAGAAAAAGAAGCTAAGCGCAAACAGCACACAGTAGAGCTGAAATCGCTCCGTCTTTCCCCTGTCGTGGATACGCATGATTTTGAAACGAAACTTCGCCAGGTTCGCAAATGGATTGAGCAGGGCATGAAAGTTAAAATTGATATGCGATTCCGCGGACGTATGATGACTCGCCAAGATGTTGGTCGTCAGATTATGAATGACTTCCTTGAACAGGTTCAAGACATTGCAACGGTTGAAAAGAAACCATCCCTTGAAGGAAATACAATGTCCTTGGTTATTGCGCCACAAAAGAAAAAGGCTGCACCTGCTCAAAACGAGAAAGCGGAAAAAACTCAGAACGACAAATAGTCTTCTGAAAACTGAACCATAAAGAAGGAGGAATACGACTATGCCAAAAATGAAAAGCCACAGAGGCCTCGCTAAACGCGTTAAAAAAACTGGAAGTGGAAAATTAAAAAGATCCCACGCTTATACTTCTCACCGTTTCCACGGTAAGACTAAAGACCAAAGACGTCATCTTGCAAAAGCTACAACAGTAGATGCAACAGATATGAAACGTATCAAATACATGTTAGTGAAATAAGAGGAGGATAAGAGAATATGCCAAGAGTTAAAGGTGGAGTAGTTGCTCGTCGTAGAAGAAAAAAAGTTTTAAAACTTGCTAAAGGTTACTTTGGAAGTAAACATACCCTGTACAAAACTGCCAATGAGCAGGTAATGCACAGCTTTAAATATGCTTACAATGACCGTCGTAAATTAAAAGGAAATATGCGTAAATTATGGATTGCACGTATCAACGCTGCAGCTCGTATGAACGACATTTCTTATTCCAAATTAATGCACGGTTTAAAACTTGCTGGAATCGAAATCAACCGCAAAATGCTTTCTGAAATGGCTATCCATGATGCAGAAGCATTCGCAAAAATCGTTGAAGAAGCTAAAGCAGCTTTAGCTTAATTCGATTTCTAAATATATTTGAATATTAGATGATCTTCTTTGTGAGGGTCATCTTTTTTTGTCTGACATAGGCCGGGAAAGGTAATAAAAAACAGAAGATGCGATTCATCTTCTGTTCAAATGGAATGTTTTAGTTTATTGATCGTCTTGATTGGCGTGTAATCGGCTTTTTTGTTCGAGTAAAGCGGCCATGACGAGATCAATATTTTTTTCGTTACCAAGCTCAGTACTTAATGCAATCATGATTGCGGGGATATCTGGAGACTCGATAACCGTACATAAATAATCGTAAAATTCCCTCTTAGGTGTAAAAGATTGTGAAGAGGTTGTGGAAGAATAGACACGTCCAGCTGGTTGGATCCAGTCTTTTTCAATTAAGTTGTGTATCATTGGATTTACTGAATTTGGTTTGATCTTTGTCGTTAGTGAAGCGACTTCTTTCCTTGTTAAAGGGGTCTCACTTCTCCAGAAAATCTTCATGATTTCAAGCTCTGCTTTTGTCAGTTCTTGAATCATTTCGCAACGCTCCTTTTCTATGAATGCATAAGAGGTATAAATATAGCTTGACGATAAAGAGATTTTCTAAGTTATACAAGTTTGTTTGGGGCTCAATTATCTTTCATAAATAAGGGAAAGATACTATTTAAACGAATGAGTATAAATGGAACTTTATATATAAGAATTGGATAAATATTTATCCTAAAGAATAAAAATATATTCTACAGAATAAATTTTTATTTACATAAAGAGATGATGATTTGAAAATATCGTTTATTTATTTGATTCGTGAATTGTTACGATTGATCCCTCCTTGTCGATATGAGAATCTATATGGCCATTTGTACAACATTCACAGTATCGAGATGGAATAGACACCTAAACATCGCCTGCATGATTTGTATCAAAACAACTTAATCCTTAGTGGTCCGAAAGTGAAGTGCATTCTATACACAATCGAACAAAATCGAAAAGATACAATTCAATACCTGCATGCAATTGAGCTTCCATCTTTGAATGAATGTATATGCAAAGTAGGATTGCGATTATGTGGAATAGATGATTGATCCAGAATCGCATCAGGTGAGATGGAATCCCGCTTTCAATTTCTTCGTCCAAATCCCTCAAAATCATTGTTACTGATTTATAATCAAAACACTATTTTAAAGAGGGGATTTTGATTTTGTTTACAATTTGATGCTTGAATGAAGCGATTTAAAACATGCTAATTTAAGCATTTTTAAGGACAACAGATTAGACTATGCTGGATGGATAGATGTTTGATTAAAGACAAAAAATAATGAATAGGTAAATTGAGAAAAGTGGCGGAAATTCGATTTTTACAAAAGGGATATTAAATTAGAACTTATACGAATACTGAAAATGATATGATCCCCAGAATCAACTCATCAGAATATAAAATTTAAAATGGTGCTAAATGCGAATTAAAGATCCTTGAATTTGGATATAGTAAATCAACTACGAATTGGCGAATATGGGATATTATTCAAGTGATTGAGCGTATTATAGATAAAAACACAAAACTTATCTGTTGAGCATAAAGGAGGTAAATTATGATTAATATTGATGACTTCGATAAAGTTGACGTGAGAGTAGGTACAGTATTAGATGTAAAAGAAAATAAAAAGTCGAGAAATCCAGCTTATGTGTTAAGCATTGACTTTGGACCTGTTATTGGAGTAAAAAAGTCATCGGCACAGATTAAAACTTTATATCAACCAGAGGACTTGGTTGGTCGACAAGTAGTATGTTGTGTAAATTTAGAACCAATGCATATTGGTTCGGTGAAAAGTGAAGTTCGTGTTTTAGGTTCAGACTCCGAACAAGGTGTTGTACTTTTACAAATGTCTGAATCGGTAAAGAACGGAGATCGCATTTTTTAAATGCATTGAAATCTATAGAGAAGAGGGTAGAGAATGTTACAACAATTAACAAATCAAGAATTAAAAGATGTTGCTGACGTAATGTTTCAAACGCGTGTATCAGCGGGCGCGAAATTTTTTTCAAGAAAACAATCGATTTACTATTGCTTAGGATTTTCTTTTTTATGTATTTTGGCAAGTTCGCCTTTATCACAATTGAGTATTCAGCTCGGGCAATTTTGCTTGATGGTATCTATCCTATTGATGGCTCTTGCGGCTTATATTTTCTTTTATATTCGTGGCGTGAAAAAGAACGTGCAAAAGATGGTGAAATCAAGAATTGGAGATCCTATTGAGGTTGTTGTCCATAATGATCATATTCGCTATAACAACCAAAATTTTGCATATAAAAATTTAAATCGAGCTTTTGAATATAAAAATCTCATCTTTTTGACATTCGGTCAGAATTTCATGGTAGTGAAATCGTCTGATGAAATTTTGAAGGTGATTAAAAATCATCAGAGGTTGAAATACGTTAGATATAAAAAGCCATTTAATTTGTTTGCTAACGACTGATGAACAAATAAATAGAACGAAGTACAAAAAAGAGCTTTCTTCAAGACAACAGGTTGTGAAAAAAGCGTTTTTTTGTACTTTTTTAAATATTTGACAATAATTTCACGAAAATCATAAATCCGTTCATAATAATGAAATTACGCTTGACAACACTTTCACATGTTAGATATAGTGATTTTGAAAGAAAGAGATAAAAGAGTTGGAGGATTTATGGAAAATCAACAAAAAGAATTACGCCATGTAAAAGCGATTTCTTTAGAAACGTTTATTACTCTGGCAGTAATCGTCGGACTGTTCACTTACTTAGGTAGTGTAATGGGAATCGACAAAGTCTTCTCGGTTATGATGAAAACTGGGTTCGATGTATTAATTAACACATCATTCTACATTATGGCCGTAGCTATTTTAGCTGGAGCAGTTGCAGCTATCTTATCAGAATTTGGGGTAATCGCTTTGATCAACAAGATCATTTCTCCAGTTATGCGTCCTTTATTTGGTTTACCAGGGGCAGCAGCATTAGGAGCAACAGTTACTTACATCTCTGATAACCCTGCAATCTTATCCCTTGCAGAAGACGAAGGATTCAGCAAATATTTCACAAAAGCTGAAAAAGCAACTTTCACAAACTTAGGGACTACATTTGGTATGGGTCTGATCGTTACAGCTTACATGTTAAGTTTAGGTAGTGAATACTTCATGGCTGTATTGATCGGTAACATCGGTGCTTTCTTAGGTGGTGTTGTTTCCGTTCGTTTAATGTTAAGAAGTGCTAAAAAATACTACAACGAAAGTCCAAAAGAACGCGTTGTTGTTGAACATGATGAACAAGGTGAAACTCGTGTAATCCGTAACGGTGGAGTATTCGAACGTTTCATGTCAGCAATGATGGAAGGGGCTAAATCTGGTGTATCTTTAGGTTTAGCTTGTGCTTCCGGTACTGTATTAATCTGTACATTCGTAATGATCTTAACTTTCGGTCCAGCTGGTGAAAATGGTGAATACTTAGGTGTTGCTTATGAAGGTGTTAAATTATTACCTACAATCGGACAATACTTCTTACCAGTTGCTCGTGTTCTTTGGGGCTTCGATAATGCGGAAGTATTAGCATATCCATTCACAGCTTTAGGTGCTGTAGGTAGTGCGATGGGTATGACTCAAGGATTCATCGACCAAGGATTAGCAAATGCACAGACTGTAGCAGTATTTACAGGTATGGGTATCTGCATGTCTGGATTCTTAAGTACTCACATCGGTATGTTGGATACTTTGAAACAAAACCAATTCGTTAAACAAGCTATTTTATTCCAGTTAATCGGCGGTCTTTGCGCTGGTGTATTCGCAAACTACTTATTCATTCTTCTGGGATAAATAAAAAAAATAGAGAGAAATTTCTCTCTATTTCTTAAATGGATTTGGAGTATTAATCGTAATAAACTTTGCAGTTTTAGAACCACAATTCTGCCAGTTATGAAGCTTAGTTGAATCAATCGTGATCGTATCTCCTGGATATAAATCGATTTGTTCACGATCTATGGTTACTCGAAGGTTTCCTTCGAGTACATAGATCCATTCATATCCTTCATGAGAATAGGTTTGAATATCGAAGTTTTCTATACCGGAAGGTTGTAGATGACATTCTCGAGGAAGAAATGAAAGATTGTGAACAGAGTTGGATAACACACATGAATATAATGTTGGATTCACAACAGTTATTTTACGGTCATAAGTTCTTAATAGAGGAGAAAGGTCCTCTTCATCAATCTGGCGAGTATCCAAAATCTCTTGGATTGGTGTTTGTAGAGCATTCGCAATTTTCTGCAAAGAGTCGATTGCGACATTGGATAATCCACGTTCCAATTGAGAAAGAAAACCAATCGAAAGATTCGTGCTTTCACTCAATTGTTTCAATGTGATGTTTTGTTGGTTACGAATCTCTTTGATTCTTGTTCCAACGCCGATGTTGGTGATTTCGGACATGCAAATACCTCATTTCTATTTACAAAATCTAATGTTAGGCGATTACCGTTAAAAGTCAATTTCGAGGAGGCGGCAAGGTGGAAAAGCCAAATATAGTCAATATTCAGAAGTATTCCATTCACGACGGGGATGGAATCCGTACAACAATTTTCTTTAAAGGCTGCGCATTGAGATGCTGGTGGTGTCACAACCCAGAAAGTCAGTCTTATGAAAAAGAGCCAATGATCAATTATGAAAAATGCGTAGATTGCGGTGCATGTCAAAAACACTGCAGCCATGGAGCTATCAAATTTGAAAATGGTCATTTCATTACTGATACAAAATTATGCGTTGGATGCGCTGATTGTACCGATTTCTGTATTTTAAATAACCGTGAAGTTTGTGGAACACAGTATGAAATCAAAGACTTGATGAAGATCATCGATAAAGATAAAGACTTCTACGAACAATCTGGTGGTGGTGTTACTTTATCGGGTGGCGAAGTAATGTCTGCGCCAATCGAATATCTTGAAACTTTATGCAAACGCATTAAAGCAAAAGGATATGATTTATGCATCGACACATGTGGCTTTGCTCCAACGGAAAATTATGTTCGTATTGCGCCTTATGTTGATACATTCTTATATGATATCAAAGTAATTGATGATGAGATTCACAAAAAGTATGTAGGTCAGTCCAATGAATTGATCTTAAAAAACTTAGAAACAATCAGTGAATTAGGAGCGAATATCAACATTCGTATTCCAATCGTAGTTCCAGTGAATGATGACGATAAATCGATTGCGGATATCATTCAATATTTAAAAGATAAAAATATTCAGGTATCACGCGTAAATTTATTGCCATATCATAACACAGGATCTAGCAAATATGAGAAATTACGTCGTCCATACTTGGCAAAAGATTGCCAAGTGCCATCTAAAGATAAAATGGCAAAAATCAAATCTGAATTCGAAAAAAATGGATTTTCTAATGTTAAAATAGGAGGATAATCATGGAAGAATTAAGAGGGATGAACGAACGTGTACGTAAGCTGAGAAAACAGTCTGTAGAAACAACTCCACACATTTTCATGGAACGTGCAATCTACATGACACAAGCTTACAAAAAATATGAAGGAAGCGTGTCTATTCCAGAATTACGTGCACTTTCAATGAAAGAAATTTTTGAAAACAAAACAATCACAATCGAAGATGGTGAATTAATCGTTGGGGATAAAGGTGCTGGACCTCAGTCAACTCCTACATTCCCTGAACTTTGCTGCCACACAATTGAAGACATGCACGTAATGAACGACCGTGACTTAATCTGCTTCAAGGTCAGCGATGAAGATTTAAAAATCCAAGAAGAAGAAATCATTCCATTCTGGGAAAAACGTTCTATCCGTAAAAAAATCATCGAATCCATGACTGATGAATGGAGAAGATGCTACGAAGCTGGTGTCTTCACAGAATTCATGGAACAACGTGGTCCAGGACACACTGTTGGTTCTGAAAAATTATACGTTAAAGGTTTCTTAGATTACCAAAAAGATATCCAAGACGCTATCGCAAAATTAGACTACTTAAACGATGAAAAAGCGATGTCTAAACGCGAACAATTAAATGCTATGAGCATCATGTGTGATGCAATCATGATCTTAGGTAAACGTTATGCTGCCTTAGCTCGTGAAATGGCTGAAAAAGAAACTGATCCAGTTCGTAAAGAAGAATTATTACAGATTGCTCACAACTGTGATGTTGTACCAGCACACAAACCAGAAACATTCTGGCAAGCAATCCAGATGTATTGGTTCGTACACTTAGGTGTTACAACTGAATTAAACCCTTGGGATGCTTACTCTCCAGGACGTTTAGACCAACACTTAAACCCATTCTATGTTCATGACTGCGAAGAAGGAATTCTTGATCATGATAAAGCATTAGAATTATTAGAATGCCTCTGGGTTAAATTTAACAACCAGCCAGCTCCACCAAAAGTAGGTATCACATTAAAAGAATCTAGTACATATACTGACTTCGCAAACATCAACACTGGTGGTATTACACCAGATGGTAAAGACGGTGTTAACGAAGTAAGTTACTTAATCTTAGACTGCATGGATGAAATGAAATTATTACAACCATCTTCTAACGTACAGATCTCTCGCAAAACACCTCAAAAATTCTTGAAACGTGCTTGTGAAATATCTCGTAAAGGATGGGGTCAACCAGCGTTCTATAACACAGAAGCAATCATCCAAGAATTATTAAATGCAGGTAAAACAATCCAAGACGCTCGTATGGGTGGTACAAGTGGATGTGTTGAAACAGGTGCATTCGGTCGTGAAGCATACATCCTTCAAGGTTACTTCAACTTACCAAAAATCTTAGAATTAACTATGTTTGATGGTTATGACCACGTATCTAAACAACAATTAGGTCTTCACACTGGTAAAGCAGAAGATTTCAAAACTTATGAAGAATTCTTCGAAGCTTACAAAAAACAAGTTGAATACTTCGCAGATATCAAAGTTGAAGGTTCTAACAAAATCACTCAAATCTTTGCTAAATACATGCCAGCACCATTCTTGTCCATCTTAACTGATGACTGCATTTCCCGTGGTTTAGACTACAATGCTGGTGGTGCTCGTTATAACACTAACTACTTACAAGGTGTAGGTATCGGTACAATCACTGACTCCTTATCTTCAATCAAATACAACGTATTTGACAAACATAAATTCACATTACCTGAAATTGCAGACGCATGTCTCCATAACTTCGAAGGTAACGAATTAATGTTGAACCTTGTATTGAACAAAACTCCAAAATACGGAAACGATGATGACTATGCAGATGACATCATGCAAGACGTATTCAACCATTATCAACAAACAATCACTGGCCGTGACAACATGAAAAATGGTAAATGGGGAATCAACATGCTTCCTACAACTTGCCACGTTTACTTCGGTGAAGTTATGCTTGCTAGTGCAAACGGTCGTCGTGCTCATAAACCAACTTCTGAAGGTATTTCTCCAGAAAAAGGTGCTGACGTTAACGGACCAACAGCAGTTGCAAAATCCTGCTCCAAAATGGACCACTTACGTACAGGTGGTACATTATTGAACCAAAAATTCACTCCAAGTGTTGTAGCTGGAGAAGCTGGTCTTGACCATATGGCAGACTTTGTTCGTACATACTTCAACATGGATGGACACCACGTACAGTTCAACGTTATCGATCGTCAAACATTGATCAACGCTCAGAACAACCCTCAAGAATACCGAGACTTAATCGTTCGTGTTGCTGGATACAGTGACCATTTCCGTAACTTGAGTAAAGAACTTCAGGACGAAATCATCGATCGTACTGAACAAGATTTTGAATAAAAATTTTGAACAAAATTGAATAGATTTAGAGGAGTTTTACAAATGAAATTAGGATTTATTGGCAGTGGAAACATGGCGAAAGCGATGATGGGAGGCATTATCTCATCAAATATCTTAAAAGCTGATGAAATCATTGCTTCTGATGCATTTGCACCAAGTTTAGAAAAAGCAAAAGCAGAATTAGGAATTAACACAACATTAAGCAACGTTGAAGTAGCTGAAAATAGTGAAATCATCGTATTATCCGTTAAACCTCAATTCTATGCAGCTGTAATCAATGAAATTAAAGATGTTGTGAAAGACAACACAATCATCGTTACAATTGCTCCAGGACAAACTTTAGCTCGTTTACACGAACAATTTGGACGTGATCTTAAGATCGTTCGTTGCATGCCTAACACACCAGCAATGGTTAAAGAAGGTATGACAGCAGCTTGTCCTAATGAATTTGTTACTAAAGAAGAAGTTGAAACTGTATTAAATTTATTAAACGGTTTCGGAAAATGTGCAGTAGTTTCTGAATATATGATGGATGCTGTTGTAAGTGTATCTGGATCTAGCCCAGCTTACGTTTACATGTTCATCGAAGCTTTAGCTGATGGTGCTGTATGCGATGGTATGCCACGTGATTTAGCTTACAAATTTGCAGCTCAAGCGGTATACGGTTCTGCAAAAATGGTATTAGAAACTGGTATGCATCCAGGTGCTTTAAAAGACATGGTTTGTTCCCCAGCTGGTACTACAATTGAAGCAGTTCGCGTATTAGAAGAAAAAGGCTTCCGCAGTTCTGTATTAGAAGCTATGAAAGCTTGCACGAAAAAAGCTCATAGTATGTAATTAATAAAAAAAGACCTTTCCGAAGGTCTTTTTTTTCAAAAATGAGGTTTATTATGAATGGATTTAAAATTGTTCCTCAAATCGAGTGTTATGAGGATGCACCATCATTTGTAGAAGCTAACCCCTTCTGTGAAGATGATTTTATCTTGATTTCAAAAAGTGTTTATGAACACGATTTTAAAGCAATCATTCAAGCAGGAAAGGTATTCTTCCGCACAAAATATGGTCAAGGTGAACCAAACAGTGATATGGTCAACGCCTTAATCCGAGATTTTTTAGATAGCGGATGTAAACGAATCATTGCCGTTGGTGGTGGTAGCGTTATGGATATGGCTAAACTGTTATGCGTATGCGAAAGCGGTTTTGATTGCCAATATCTATTTGATCACCAAGACGAATTAAAACATAACTATCCACTAATCCTTGTACCAACAACTTGTGGTTCTGGATCAGAAGTTAGCAATATTTCCATTGTTGAAATGTTAAATATGAAAACAAAACTGGGATTAGCAAAAGATCCACTTTATGCCGATAAAGCAATTCTCATCCCAAGTTTGTTAAATTCGGTTCCTGATTTTTACCTGTATACAAGTGCCGTGGATGGTTTAGTCCATGCGATCGAATCATATTTATCCGCTCGCAGCAATGTTTATACTCGCTTATTCCAAGAAAAGGCCATTCGCTTATACATCAACAACTTCCTACAATTGCAGCAAGGAGTTGATCGTGCACAATTAATGGAATCTTTTATGGTTGCAAGTAATATGGCCGGTCTTTCTTTTGCGAATACAGGAACAGGATGTGTGCATGGAATCAGCTATCCATTAAGTGGTACTTACCACGTGACGCATGGTCTTGCGAATTCTATTTTCTTAGCAGAAGTGCTCAAAATGTATGAACGCTTACGACCTGAAGAAGTTCTAAATGATCTAAAACAACTCGTTGCCGATTGTTTAGGATGCGAAGTTAAAGATGCATTTGAAAAGTTAGACCAACTGATTCGTTTTATTGTCGAAGTACCAACATTATCTTCTTTAGGTATGAAAGAAGAAGAAATTGTATCCTTTAGCGAAAGTGTTGTATTGAACCAGCAACGCTTAATGTCTAACGGTTATGTAAATTTAAATAAAGAACAAATTCAAGAAATCTATAAAACATTATTCTAAAACCCACAACAAGTCCCCCAACTTATTTCTTGAACTTTGAATACCAAAAAAAATGAGGATTGATTTCTGTATCTGCAGAAGTTAATCCTTTTTTTTAGTTTCTCAAATTGTTTTTACTTTTTTGTGATCTGACTTTTTGTTGAATTGGGGCGATAAGATCATGATGATTTTCTGCGCATTTTTTGGATTGTGTTTTTGTTCGGCAGTATATTTTGGTTTTCTAGACATAAAAAAGTTCCCTTTTAGTGACATCTCAATTGAGTTATTTCGAGTGTCTACTAAAAGGGAACTTATCAAACATTACGACGTTTTAAATCTAGGAAAGAGTAAACAATATTATTGTTGAGAGCGCAAGATTTTCTCTATTGCTTTTCCTTTTGCGAGTTCATCAATGAGCTTATCGAGATAGCGGATTTCTTGCATCAAAGGCTCTTCAATAGATTCAACACGAACGCCACAAATTACCCCTTTAATCAGTTTGCGATTTTCATTGAGGCAAGGTGCATTCAAAAAGAATTCTCCGTAAGTGATGTCTTGCTCTAGGGAAAATTGAATAGATTCTGGAGTATAACCCGTTAACCATTCGACTACTTGGTTGACTTCTTCAACAGTTCGTCCTTTCTTTGTTGCCTTGTTCACGAGTAATGGATAAACTTTGTTCAATTTCATGTTATATACTTTTTCGTTATTCATTTTTAAACCTCTCATCATTTTATAAAAAGGCTATGTCACAACAAACAGTTGATAAATAGCCATTTTTATAGGGGAGTATCAGAACTCCCCTACAAACTGTTATTTGCAGTTATCTATACTCATTTGGAATTTCGATATGAAGTGTCTCACACAATAACTTCACATCATGTGCATCATTTTCATCAAACTCGTATCCCAGATGGAACATTACTTGACTATATGGTTCAATACAGGAAACCTCTATTTCCTCAATTCTTCCTTTACCCGAAAAAGTTTCTACCGGAAAACAATCCCCATCATAAAGAATTTCACCTTCGTCCGTATATTCAAAACAATGCAAATCAATAATTCTGTTTTTCAAATCTTCCCATACAGTATGGTTCAATGTTGTATATTCCATCTTAATCTCATAAAAGCCATTAGCTTTCATTATTTCTATAAAGTTCTGATAATCGTTCTTTTCTACAAAAATGTCAATATCATTATGGGCTCTTGACTGATATCCAAGAAGAGCATCTACACCCCAGCCACCATCAAGAAAGACTTTAATCTCCGCATCTATTGCAAATTGAAGAATCTGTTTTACATCTGTTATATTGACCATCTTATCATCTCCACAAATTCTAATTAGGCGACCAGAGGAACTGCTGGTCTGTTTGATAAATCTCTGCATTTAGCAGTTTTCAATGTTGCCAAAACGAAAGTTAAGAAGATGTTCCTTTTCTCCATGTCGCTTTCTTTGGCGTAATTTACAAGGTTATTCCACACAAGATAGTTGTTCAGATACTTGGTAGAAACACCGTTAAAGCCACGCATAAACCTCTTTAGCTGGCTATGGTAGCTATTGATATGTTGGATATTATAAATGCCTTTCTTGGCTTTGCCAGTCTTTAACTGCACAAGGTCAATGCCATTGGCATTTGTAAATCTCACATAGGAGTTCATCTTGTCCGTAACAAGAGTGGAATTGGTCTTAATCCTACCATCATAAATATGATGTAAATCTCTTGTAGAAACTCTACCAGTATTCGTAATCTTGGAGATAGACAAGCCATTCCTATTAACCGCACAAGGAACACATACCTTTTCTTGGGACAAGCCTCTGATATGTGTAGAATGACCACGCTTATGAGCCTTGCGTGGCATAGCAAATGTCTTACTCTTGCTATGATTGCCCTTGTACGAGATGGCGAAAAAAGTTTCGTCAGCCTCAATAATGCCGTCAAGGGTAACATCGTCTGCCATATTCTGAAGTGCATCCAAAATCTTGTGTCTCCAAAGGAATGCGGTGTTTCTGTGAATCCCACAAGCAACAGCAGTCTTACGAATGGATAAGCCATTCATCATACAATCAATGTACTGCTCCCACACGGACAAGTCTTTTCTTGTACCAGACACAATGGAGTTCGTAGCAATCACGAAGGACTTGCCACAATCCTTACATACATATCGCTGTGTGCCATCTTTACGATGACCATTGCGAACCACATGGATACAGCCACAAAGAGGGCATACACGACCATTTGCAAAGCGTTCCTTTGCTACGAAATCTTCAATATTCAAAGACTTTACAAAGGCAGGACTTAAAAGCATTGTTTTAAGGCTTTCCTGCTCTGCGACAGTCAACTTACCGATAATATCTAATGCGTCTTTGATAGTAGGCATATCCAATTACCTCCTTCGGTGGTACTGTTTCTTACTATTATTATACGCTATTTCTCGTCAAAAATCAACCATTTGTTGTGACAGAGCCTATAAAAAAAGAGCATTACAGAACTCATTTTAATTCAGTATCCTGTAACGCTCTTAATCTTTAATTGAATATTGAACTTAGACGTTGATTTCAGCAACGAGATTTTTTGCTTCTGGGTGTTTGTCTAAAATTGGATCGACAACTTGGCTGAAGAATTCAAGAGTTTGTTCTGGAGCACGTCCAACATAGAGAGAAGGATCCATTCTTGCTTCAAGTTCTTCTTTTGTTAATGGGAATGCAGGGTCATTAGCAATACGATCGAGTAAGTCGTTTTCTAAGCCGAATTCTTTGACTTGACGTCCTGCTTCCATGGAATGAACACGAATTAATTCATGTAATTCTTGGCGGTTACCACCAGCTTTAACTGCATCCATCATAATGTTTTCTGTTGCCATGAATGGTAATTCTTTACGTAAATCAGCTTCTACAACTTTTGGATAAACTACTAATCCATCTGTGATATTGAGATAAAGATCTAAAATACCATCAGTTGCTAAGAACGCTTCAGCAACGGCAATACGTTTGTTTGCAGAGTCATCTAATGTTCTTTCAAACCATTGGGTAGCAGCTGTGATCGCCGGGTTCATCGTATCGGAAATTACATAGTTAGCTAGGGCAGCCATACGTTCACAACGCATAGGGTTGCGTTTATAAGCCATAGCACTTGATCCGATTTGGTTTTTCGCAAATGGTTCTTCCATTTCTTTTTTGTGTTGTAATAAACGTAAGTCGTTGGAGAATTTATGTGCGGATTGCGCAATGGAAGAAAGGGCTTGAAGGACACGAGTGTCATATTTACGAGGATAAGTTTGACCGGATACGGCAAACCAATCGTCATAACCCATTTTCTCGCAAATTAATTTGTCGATTTGAGCAGCTTTTTGAGAATCACCATCAAATAATTCTAAAAAGGAAGCTTGAGTTCCTGTTGTTCCTTTTTGGCCAAGTAATTTCTTGTGTTCTAAAAGCCAAGAAATTTCTTCATAGTCCATCACTAAATCTTGTGCCCATAAAGAAGCACGTTTACCAATCGTTGTTGGTTGAGCAGCTTGGAAATGAGTGAAAGCAAGGCATGGCATATCTTTGTATTCAAGAGCAAAGTTTTTCAAACGAGCTAATACAGCAGCAAGTTTTTCTAAAATAAGCTCTAAAGCTTCATGCATAACGATTAAGTCTGTGTTATCTCCAACATAGCAACTTGTTGCGCCTAAGTGGATGATGCCAGCGGCTTTATCGGCTTGTTGGCCATAGGCATAAACGTGAGACATTACGTCATGTCGAACGACTGCTTCACGTGCTTTTGCGACATCGTAGTTGATATCTTCAGCATATTCTTGTAACTGAGCGATTTGTTCATCTGTGATGCTTAAACCGAGTTCTTGTTCAGCTTGCGCAAGAGCAATCCACAGTTTTCGCCAAGTTTTAAATTTCTTTTCTTCAGAAAAGAGATATTTCATCTCTTTGGATGCATAACGAGCAGAAAGAGGGGATTGATAGATAGAATGATCGTTCATATTTGATAACCTCCATAGACAAAGACATTTTACTCGTTCTCTGTCTCATGTTGTTACATTATCTAAATTATTGATTTTAGTAGAATAGAAAGGATTAAAAACCAAGACAGATTTGATTGAGAGAATGAATAATTTTCATTTGTCTTTTTTTTGATAAATCGCCTTCATTATATCGATCAGAATTTTGGTTTCAATGAAATAAATTTGAACACAATAAAAACATTAAGAAAGTGTTTCATATCCATAACTTAGTGACACATCAATCAAAATATTAGCGATTTCATCACGAGGCATTGAAAAGGCTTAATGCTTTGAATTAGTATAATTGTGCAGACGAACTGCGAGCTTTTGGGGGTAAGGTTATGGTCATGACTTTAGACTTCATCAGTATTATTCATTTATCAAACAATCTTTTTGCGTACCTTTTTTTCTAACCGGTACGCTTTTTGTATTTAATTTTTAATACAAAGCCAAAAAGACCAACAAAAACCATATTGAGATCCTCAAAATACCGATGTTCAAGTGGACATTGAACAAGTGAAAGGAATAGGAACAATTAATGGAAAACGCAAAAGTTTTAGTTGTCATGGGAAGTCGTTCTGATCTCCCAGTTATGGAAGGATGTCTCGATCAGCTTAAAGCACTCGAAATTCCTTATGAAGTACGTGTACTTTCTGCACACCGTACACCAGATGCCGTTCTCGAATTATCTAAAAATGCACAGGATAACGGAATCCAGGTGATTATTGCTGCAGCTGGTGGTGCTGCGCACTTAGCCGGAGTACTCGCTAGCTCAACAATTTTGCCAATTATCGGCATTCCAATGCAAACTTCAGCTCTTGGTGGAATGGATAGCCTTCTTTCTACTGTACAAATGCCAGCTGGAGTACCAGTTGCAACTGTTGCAATTGGAAAAGCAGGTGCGAAAAACGCTGCAATTCTTGCTGGACAAATCTTGGCTCTTTCTGATCCAAAAATGAGAGCAATTTTAGAAAAATTCAAAGCGGACCAAAAAGAATCTGTATTAAAACAATCTTATTTAGAAGACAATAACTAATGGAAATCACTCACACCGATGTGTCAAAAATGATTGATTTTCAATTCTTCTTCAAAACAAAAATGATCAAGTGATCAATTAGACAATACGCAATGATATCGACTGTACAGTTTAGCTTATTTTGCAATTTGAGAAGAATGAGAAGAGCAATTCGATAATAAGGATCGTGAGTTTTAAAACCCAAAAGGGTAATAAAGAGGAAATATATTCAAATGGATACTCGTAGACTGATTCGAAAGAAACCTGCCTACATGGTAGAAAGTACATCTTTACAGGAAACATTGAAAAAAGACCTTTCTTTAGCTGATGATTTCTCTGTAGAACTGTACGTGATTTATGACATTTTTAATGCCGACGACAACGATTTAGCTTTATTGGAAAAAAACGTTATTGCTGAACCAGCAATTGACGAAGTTTTAACAGAAAGCGATCTGAATCTTGAAGGCAAAACTGTATTGGCATTCGAATTTTTACCTGGACAATATGACCAGCGTGCCGATTCAGCAATGCAATGCTTAATGCTTTTAAACAATAAAGAAGATGTTCGCATTCACTCCGGAACTTTAATGGTGATGGAAAATGTAACTGCAAAACAACTCGAAGCAATTGAGCACTACATGATCAACCCAGTTGAATCTCGTAAAAAAGATATGAACGTTTTAGACGATAGCCAAAAAGTGGATATCCAAGACGTTCCTGTTGTTGAAGGATTCATCAACTTAGATGCTGATCAAATCGCAGCAATGCGTACTGAATTAGGACTTGCGATGTCAAATGAAGACTTAGCCTTCATTCAAGACTACTTCAAAAATACAAAACATCGTGATCCATTCATGACAGAAATCCGTGTATTGGATACTTATTGGTCTGACCACTGCCGTCATACAACTTTTGAAACAATTTTAAAGAACGTTCATTTTGATGATGCAACATTCAATGAAAAATTAGAAAAAGCATGGCAGATGTATCTTGATTTACGTAAAGAAACTGGACGCGAAGAAAAACCAATCACATTGATGGATCTTGCAACAATTGCCGGTCGTACATTACGTAAACGCGGAAAATTAGATGACCAAGAAGTCAGTGATGAAATCAATGCTTGCTCCATTGAAATCGAAGTGGATGTCAATGGTCAGCCTGAACCTTGGTTATTAATGTTCAAAAACGAAACACACAACCACCCAACAGAAATCGAACCATTCGGTGGTGCAGCAACATGCATCGGTGGTGCAATTCGTGACCCACTTTCCGGACGTAGCTATGTTTACCAAGCAATGCGTATTACTGGTGCTGCTGATATTACTGCTCCACTATCTGAAACACTTGAACATAAACTTCCACAATCTAAAATTTCCAAAACTGCAGCTCGTGGTTACTCCTCTTATGGAAACCAGATCGGTTTAGCTACGACTTATGTCGAAGAAATTTTTGATGAAGGATACGTTGCTAAGCGTATGGAAGTTGGTGGTGTAGTTGGTGCTGCACCTAAACATCACGTAAAACGTGAAAAACCAGCTGCTGGTGATGTCATCGTTTATATCGGTGGTGCTACTGGTCGCGATGGTATCGGTGGTGCTACTGGTTCTTCCAAAGAACATACTGACACTTCCTTAGATACATGCTCTTCTGAAGTACAAAAAGGGAATGCGGTTATGGAACGTAAATTACAACGTTTATTCCGTAACCCAGATGCAACACGTTTAATCAAAAAAGCAAACGACTTCGGTGCTGGTGGGGTATCCGTAGCAGTTGGTGAATTAGCAGATGGCTTAGACATTAACTTAGATGCTGTACCAGTTAAATATACTGGCTTAGATGGAACTGAACTTGCGATCTCTGAAAGCCAAGAACGTATGGCAGTTTGTATCGAAGCGAAAGACCTCGATGCGTTCTTAAAAGAATGTGAAAAAGAAAACTTAAATGCGATCAAAGTTGCAGAAGTTCGTGCTGACAAACGTCTGATCATGAAATGGCGTGGCGATGTTATCGTTGATTTAGATCGTGAATTCTTAGATACAAACGGTGTTCGTCAAAACGTAGACGTCGTAATGAAATCTGGTGAACAAGACGTTAACCCATGGAAAGTTAACGATCAGCAAACAGACTTATTAACTGCTTTACAACAAGATCACACAGCAAATCAAAGCGGTTTAGCAGAAATGTTTGACTCCTCCATCGGTAAGAGTACTGTCCTCATGCCATTTGGTGGTAAAACACAACGCACTCCAGAAATTGGTTCTGTTCAAAAATTACCAGTAGATGGATTCACAAACACTTGCTCTTTAATGACTTATGGTTTTGATCCAAAATTATCTCGTTTCTCACCATGGTTAGGAGCGCAATATTCTGTAGTTGAATCCTTAGCACGTTTAAGTGCATTAGGTGCTGATCCATTTACTGCGCGTTTAACAAACCAAGAATACTTTGAACGTTTAGGTAAAGATCCTGAAAAATGGGGTTACCCATTAGAAGCATTACTCGGTTTAGTTAATGCGCAAATGGAATTCGAAACACCAGCAATTGGTGGTAAAGACTCCATGAGTGGTACATTCAACGAACTCCACGTTCCACCAACATTAATCACATTTGCAGTAACCACTGCTAAAACAGATGCAATCGTTTGTGGTGAATTTAAACAAGCTGGATCCAACATCTACTTAGTTGAACATAACCCACTTGCTAACTACGAGCCAAACTACACTCAAATTAAAGAAAACTTTAAAAACGTTTTAGCTCAAAACAAAGCAGGTAACATTTTATCCGCTCGTTTAGTTAAAGACAGTGGTGTAGGGGCTGCAACGGCAATCATGGCATTTGGTAACGAAATTGGTGCACAAATCACAATTGAAAAACCATATGCATATCGTTTAGGTAGCTTAATTGTCGAAACACAAAACGAAGTAGATCTTCCGAACTGGACTAAGATCGGTACAACTTTAGAAACACCTGAATTACACATCAACGATGAACACGTAAGCTTAGATGAAGCTTATGCAGCTTGGACAAGCCGTTACGATGATCTTTATCCAAGACTTGTTGAAGGATCTAAAGAAACTTTAGATACACCTTTATTTGAAGGTGAAAAACGCTTCTCTAAAGTTAAAGTTGAAAAACCAGTTGTCGTAATTCCAGTATTCCCAGGACAAAACTGTGAATTAGATACAGCAACTAAATTCAGACGTGCTGGAGCTGAAGTACATGTCGTTGTCTTCAACAACCTTGATGTTGATCACATCCGTCAGTCCATCGAAACATTAGCTCAAGAAATCGAAAAAGCACAAATCATGATGGTTGTTGGTGGATTCTCCTTAGCAGATGAACCAGATGGATCCGGTAAATTTATCGTTTCCGTATTACGTAACCCACGTATTGCCAAAGCAATCGAAACAATGCGTGCTAACGAAGGTTTAATCTTAGGTATCTGTAACGGATTCCAGGCTCTCGTTAAATCTGGATTATTACCATTTGGCGATAGCTCTCATGATGTAAATGAATTAGCAACATTATTCAGAAACGACATTAACCGTCACATTTCTCATATTGCTTCTACAAGAATTACATCTAACCGTTCTCCATGGTTACAAAACTTCAAAGCAGGTCAAATTCACTCTGTTGCAATGTCTCATGGTGAAGGTAAATTCATGGCTAGCCCTGAATTACTTGCAAAACTCCAAGCTAATGGTCAAATCGCTACTCAATACGTTGACCCAGAAGGTAATCCAACAATGGATGGTCAATACAATCCAAACGGAACATGCTTGGCAATCGAAGGTATCCTTTCTGAAGACGGCATGATCTTCGGTAAGATGGGACATAGCGAACGTTATGAAGATGGATTATTCAAAAATATCGCTGGCGATTGCGACCAAGATATTTTCGAATCTGGTGTATCTTTCTTCACACACAAAGGAAAATAAAAACATTTCAATCAATTTCGGTTGAACAACAAATAAAAAATTAAAAATAACACGCTTGCAGATCTTTGAATCGACAAAAGGATTTGATCCACTTGTCGACTCATCGATCTTGTAGGCATGTTTCAATATCCATATCAATGAAACATTAATGGAAAGGGATAATATGGCAGATCAATATAAAGCAGCTGGTGTCGATTTAGAGGCTGGTTACGATAGTGTTAGACGAATCAAATCACATGTCGCACGTACAACTGTTCCAGGCGCAATGGCGTCTATTGGAGCTTTTGGCGGGATGTTCGATTTAAAAGCAGCAGGATTAAACGATCCTGTATTAGTTTCCGGAACAGATGGTGTCGGAACAAAATTAATGATGGCTTTTGAAATGGATCGCCACGATACAATCGGTATCGATGCGGTCGCAATGTGCGTTAATGACGTATTAGTTCAACAAGCTGCTCCTTTATTCTTCCTCGATTACATCGCAGTTGGAAAAAACCATCCAGAAGTGATCGAAGCAATTGTTAAAGGTGTTGCGGATGGATGTGTATTAAGTGATTGTGCATTAATCGGTGGTGAAACTGCAGAAATGCCAGATATGTATGATGTTCATCATTATGACTTAGCTGGATTCTGCGTTGGTGCAGTAGATCGCGCAAACTTATTAACAAACGAAAATGTTAAAAGTGGTGACGTATTAATCGGTTTACCTTCTTCAGGTGTTCACTCCAATGGTTTCTCTTTAGTTCGTAAAGTGTTATTCAAAGATAACCATTGCGATCCACATGCAACATTTGAAGAACTTGGTGGAAAACGTTTAGGTGACGTATTACTCGAACCAACAGTTATCTACGTAAAACCTGTAAAACACTTATTTGGCAAAGTGAACTTACACGGTATGGCTCACATCACAGGTGGTGGGTTCTTCGAAAACATTCCTAGAATGCTTCCAGAAGGATTAGGTGTTTCTATCGATCTCGATAGTTTCCCAAGACCTGCAATTTTTGATTTCATTCAGAAACGTTCTAATGTTACTGAACATGAAATGTATAACGTATTCAACATGGGTATCGGATTTGTCATTGCAGTAGATCCAGCAGATGCAGACCATGTTCAAGCTTTATTAAAAGAAATGAACCAAGAAAGCTACAAAATCGGTGTCGTAACTGATTCAGGTGAAGTGGAGCTTCATCGATGAACGTCATTGTGTTCGCATCCGGAAGCGGGACAAATTTTGAAGCGCTCATGGAAAAAGCAAACCAAGGCTTATTAGATGTCAATATCGTTGGTCTTGTTTGTGATAAAGAACAAGCAGCAGTTCGTGCAAAAGCGGATCGCTTGAATGTACCACAACGTTGGTACAACCCTAAAGCGTATCCAGATAAAGCAGCTTATGAAGCAGATATCCTCGTTTGGCTCAAAGAGTTGAATGTTGAAATGATCGTTCTTTCAGGCTATATGCGAATTGTCGGCAAAACATTATTGGATGCTTATCCAAATGCGATCGTCAATTTACATCCAGCATTACTTCCTGCTTTTCCAGGCGCTCACTCCATTCAAGATGCATTTGATGCAAAAGTGGATCATACCGGAGTCACTGTTCATTTTATCGATGACCAAATTGACCAAGGTCAATTGATCATTCAAGAACGTGTCGATATCGATCCATCTTGGACATTAGATCAATTAGAAACTGCCGTTCATGCCAAAGAATATGACTTATTCTATCGCGGTGTGAATTTAGCAGCTAAACAGATTCAACAACGCGAATCGAATCAATAATAAAAATCATTTTAAAAGACGGACAAAAGGAAAATCATTTCTTGATTTTCCTTGGTCTGTTTGATCAAAAGAGAGGAGCTCAAAATGAAAAGAGCATTAATCAGCGTTTCAGATAAAACTGGGTTAGTCGATTTTGCCAAAGGGCTTGTTGATGCCGGTTATGAAATTATTTCGACAGGGGGAACTCGTAAAGCATTAGCTGATGCTGGAGTTTCGACAATTTCGATCTCTGATGTAACTGGTTTTCCAGAAATCATGGATGGTCGTGTAAAAACTTTACATCCAAATGTTCATGGTGCTTTACTTTGCGTTCGTGAAAATCCAGAACACGTTGCCCAAATTAAAGAACTCGGAATTGAATATATCGATTTAGTTTGCGTAAACTTATATCCATTCAAAGAAACTGTTCAAAAAGAAGGCGTAAGCCATGAAGAAATCATCGAAAATATCGATATCGGTGGACCAAGCATGTTACGTTCTGCTTCTAAAAACTACCGTTACATCCCTGTACTTTGCGATCCAAAAGACTACGCAAAAGTATTAGAAGAAATTCAAACTAACGGAGAAACAACTTTAGAAACACGCGAACATTTAGCTGCTAAAGTATTCCGCCACACTGCTCGTTATGATGCAATGATCGCAGATTACTTAACCAAAAAATGTGGAGAACAGTTCCCAGAAAGCATGACAATCACTTTCGATAAAGTGCAAGATTTACGTTATGGCGAAAACCCACACCAAAAAGCAGCATTCTACAAAGGTATGCGTCCACAATACTCTTTAGCAAACGCAAAACAATTACATGGTAAAGAGTTATCCTACAACAATATCCAAGATGGTAATGCAGCAATCGAAGTCTTAAAAGATTTTGAAGGTTCTAAAGCAGCTGTTGGATTAAAACACATGAACCCATGTGGTGTTGGTTTAGGAAAAACAATCAATGAAGCTTGGGATAAAGCATACGATGCCGATCCAATCTCTATCTTTGGTGGAATCGTTGCTCTTAATGATGTTGTTGATGAAGAACTCGCTACAAAACTTTCTAAAATCTTCTTGGAAATCATCATTGCACCAGGTTTCGAAGACAAAGCGCTTGAAATTTTAACACAAAAGAAAAACATCCGTTTATTACAACTCGATACAACACTTGAACCAAATAACACATTGAAATACACAAACGTAAACGATGGCCTTTTAGTTCAAGAAATCGATGATCATCAATTAAAAGTTGAAGATTTAACTTATCCAACAGATCGTAAACCAACAGAAGAAGAACTTGAACAACTTCTGTTTGGATGGAATATCGTTAAACACGTTAAATCTAATGCGATCGTTTTAGTCAAAGACAACCAAACAATCGGTGTTGGTGCAGGCCAAATGAACCGTGTAGGGGCGGCTAAAATTGCGATCGAACAAGCAGGCGAAAAAGCAAAAGGATCCGTTATGGCATCCGATGCATTCTTCCCAATGCCAGATACAGTTGAAGCAGCAGTTGCTGCTGGTGTAACAGCAATTATTCAACCAGGTGGATCTATTAAAGATAACCTCTCAATTGAAGAATGCAACAAACACAATATCGCGATGGTCTTCACAGGCGTTCGCCATTTCAAACACTAATCAGGAGTTTCGAGACAGATGAAAATTCTAGTTATTGGTAAAGGAGGACGCGAACACGCACTTGCTTTAGCAGCAAGTCAGTCCAAACTTTGCGATCAATTATATTGCGCACCAGGAAATCCTGGTATGGCTAAAATTGGCAAACTTGTAAATATCGATGATTCTAAAATCGATGAATTAGCTGAATTTGCCCAAAATGAAGGAATCGATTTAACAATCGTTGGACCAGAAAATGCGCTGGCAGACGGAATTGTTGATGCATTTGAAAGCCGCGGCTTAAAAATCTTTGGCCCTACAAAAGCAGCAGCTCAAGTAGAAGCATCTAAAGATTTTGCTAAAGGTTTAATGAAAAAATACAATATCCCAACAGCTGATTATCAAACATTTGATAACTTTGAAGACGCAAAAGCGTTTGTCCTTGAAAAAGGTGCGCCAATCGTTATCAAAGAAAATGGATTGAAAGCAGGTAAAGGGGTAACTGTTGCAACTGATTTAGATATGGCTCTGGAAGCATTAAATATCGCTTTTGAAATCGAAGGCAACAGTGTTGTGATTGAAGAATATTTAGAAGGATTTGAATTCTCTTTAATCGCCTTAGTGCATGGTGAAAATGTTTATCCATTAGAATGTGCCCAAGACCACAAACGTGTTGGGGATGGGGACACCGGACCAAACACAGGCGGAATGGGATCTTATTCTCCAGTTCGTGCGATCACTCAAGATTTAGTGGATACAGCTATGGAATCCATTATGAAACCAATGGCTAAAGCACTTTGTGAAGAAGGCTGCCCATTCACTGGTTTCCTTTATGGTGGACTGATGGTCACAAAACGTGGAATTGAAGTTATCGAATTCAACTGCCGTTTTGGAGATCCAGAAGCAGAAGTTATTTTATGTCGTTTAACAAGTGACTTCGTGCAAAATATTCTCGATGTTATGGAAGACAAAACACCAGAACTGACTTGGACATCTAAAACAAGTCATGGTGTAGTTCTCGCTTCTACTGGTTACCCAGCAAGCTCAACTAAAAATGCGCCAATCACAGGTGTTGAAGATGTTGATGGTCTTGTTTATCACATGGGTACAAAAATGGAAGACGATACACTACTCACAAATGGGGGTCGTGTTTTAATGGTCGTTTCTTTGGCAGACCAGTTAGAAGAAGCGATGGCTCATACTTATGCAGAAGTTGAAAAAGTAAAATGCGATAAATTGTTCTATCGTCATGATATTGGTAGAAAGGATTTAAAAAATGCCTAAAACTGATTTAGAAATTGCGCAGGAATGCGTCCTTGAACCGATTGAAAACATCGCTGCCAAAGCAAATATTCCTTTAGAAGCTGTTGAACCTTATGGGAAAACAAAAGCAAAAGTCGATATCCACTCTTTAAATTTAGAAGGGAAAGAAGATGGAAAGCTGATTTTAGTCACAGCCATCAACCCAACTAAAGCCGGAGAAGGAAAATCCACAACAACAGTTGGATTGGCTGATGCTTTAAATAAAATCAATAAAAACACTTTAATCGCTTTACGTGAACCTTCTTTAGGGCCAGTATTCGGTCTTAAAGGGGGAGCAACTGGTGGTGGTTATGCGCAAGTTGTTCCAATGGAAGATATTAACTTACACTTCACAGGGGACATGCATGCGATCACAACCGCAAACAACTTACTTTGTGCCATTATCGATAACCACATGTATCAAGGCAATGAATTGAATTTAGATCCAAACCGTATCACATTCAAACGTTGCTTAGATATGAATGACCGTACTTTACGTCAAATCGAAATTGGACAAGGATCCAAAGTCAACGGAATTGAACGTACAGATGGATTCAACATCACTGTTGCTTCTGAAATCATGGCTTCTCTTTGCTTAGCAGATGATTTAATGGATCTGAAAAAACGCTTTGGAAATATGCTCGTAGGCTGGACTTATGACAATAATCCAGTATATGTTCATGATTTAGGTTGTGAAGGGGCAATGGCAATGGTGATGAAAGATGCCATTAAACCAAACTTAGTTCAAACTCTTGAACATAACCCTGTATTTATCCACGGTGGACCATTCGCGAACATCGCACATGGATGCAACTCCGTTATTGCTACAAAAACTGCTTTAAAAATGGCTGACTATGTCATTACAGAAGCTGGATTCGGTGCCGATTTAGGGGCTGAAAAATTCTTAGACATTAAATGCCGCATGGCAAAATTACATCCAAATGCAGTTGTTATCGTGGCAACAATCCGTGCATTAAAACAACATGGTGGCGTTGCTTATGAAGATCTTGGTCAAGAAAACGTACAAGCATTATTAGATGGTTGTGCAAACTTGGCTAAACATATCGATACAGTTAAACAATTCGGTTTACCTTACATCGTGGCAATCAACCAATTTATCAACGATACAGATGCTGAAATTGCTGCATTAGAAAACTGGTGCCAAGAAAATGGACACCTACTCTCCTTATCCCAAGTTTGGGCAAAAGGTGGAGAAGGAGCAATTGACCTTGCTCAAAAAGTTGTTGAACTTTGCGATCAAGAAAACAACTATGCGCCTTTATATGATACAAACGATACAATCGAACATAAAATTGAAACAATTGCTCGTAGAGTTTATGGTGCTGATGGCGTTGAGTTCACAGAAGAAGCAAAAGAACAAATTGCTTTATTCAATAAATTTGGTTGGGATAAAACTCCAATCTGTATGGCAAAAACACAGATGTCTTTGTCCGATGATCCAAAAGTTATGGGTGCACCAAAAGGATTTACAATCACTGTTCGTGAATTACGCCCATCTTTAGGAGCTGGATTTATCGTTGCATTAACAGGTAAAGTCTTAACAATGCCAGGTTTACCAAAAGTACCAAGTGCATTGAATATGGACATCGATGTGAACGGCAAAATCACTGGTTTATTCTAGTTTGTAGATCAATCAGAACTTCAATTCATCAAAAATAGTCAAAAGCTTTCATCGTCTCTCTTTTAAAGGGAGATCTTGAAAGCTTTTTTCTTATTTAAGACAAATAAGTCAGATTATGAACGAAAAGCGATAAAATTAATTAGTTATGAGTTAATTAAAAATACAGATAACATAAAATAATATAGTGATCTAGAAAAGATCTCTACGATTTAGAATCGGAGAGTTTTAGTATGGATAATTTATATAATATTGCAAAAAATACAATCAATCATATTAATCTAAAGAAAAATGGAGAAGCCGGTCATGTTGCTTGTGCTTTAGGAACAGCCAATGGTGCTGTGTATACAGGCATTTGTATTGATGTGCCTTGTTCAATAGGTATTTGTGCAGAGCAAGCAGCTATAGCTGATATGTTGAAACATGGAGAAACTCAAATAAAAAAATTGTAGCTGTATATGAAGATGGTAGTGTTCTACCTCCTTGTGGGAGATGTAGAGAATTGATTTCACAGTTGAATTTTGAAAACAAAAATACTATGGTTGCAATCGATTACAAAATGGCGGTTACATTAAAAGAATTGTTACCTGAAAGGTGGGATAAAAAATGGAATTAAATAAATTAACAAACCATATTTATTACTTAGAATATAATCCTGAAGTCGATAGACCAATGTTAGGATATGTTAAAGGTGATAAATATTCTTTAGCCATTGATGCTGGATATTCTGCAAATCATGTTCATGATTTTTACAAAGCAATCGAAGCAGAAAAGTTTGATAAGCCGAATTTTACAGTTATAACGCATTGGCATTATGATCATACTTTTGGCATGCATGCAATCAATGGAGTAAGCATTGCTCACGAAAAAACAAATGATTTTCTTAAAGAACAACAAGTCAGAGCAAGGGATATCAATTATATTGAATTGATGAAAAAAGATGATGTGCATTTTGAAAAAGAATACAGCGGGCAGGATAAATTGAGTATTGTATTATCTGATATTACTTTTGCCGATAAAATGACTTTGGATTTAGGGGGAATTACTGCACAAATTTTTCATGCAGTTTCACCACATTCTGACGATACCACTTGCATTTATGTTCCAGAAGAAAAAGTATTGTTCTTGGGAGATTCTACAAGTGAAGATTTCTTCAATAACGGATATATGGATAAAGATAAATTATGTTCGCTGATTCAAACTATTCAATCAATAGATTGTAGATATTGTATCTTAAGTCATTGCGAACCCCTTACTAAAGAAGACTTGCTTTCTTATCTGTTTACGATTGAACTACAAAATCCCAGTTTGCTAGACAAAGAGAATTAATAAATTTAGTTTTTGTAAAAGAGGTGTCAATATGAAAAATACTAATTGTTGCCCGAAATGTAACAGCAATGACATTATCCGAGTGAACGGTTCAAATAGAGCATATGGAGGGGGAAATAATATAATAACTGGAGCATTTTCGTCTGTTAAAGTTAATCGATATATATGTTGTAATTGTGGTTTTACTGAAGAATGGATTGATAAAGAAGACATAGAAAAAATAAGAAGAAGTTCAAATCCTAAAGGATAAACCAAGTGTTTTTCGTATTTTAAAAATGGGCCAAAAAAGTGCTGATCGGATTTGAAATCTGTACCACCTTGCTTGTAATGTTTCTCCGTAAAGGAGGACAAGAAAGGTGCTTTCAATTATGAAGATTTTTGAATATATAGATTTACGAGAAAGCGGAATTTCATCTAGAAAAGCTGCTGAGCTGTGTGCTATATCGAGAACAACTGGAGAAAAGTATTATCGTAAATTCAAAGAGAACAGAGCTTCTCTTGTGGATAATCCAACCTGGGAAAACAGTCAGGTATTGATCGAGGAGTGTCTTGTTCCTCCTTCTTACAACACTTCAACACGGCGCCCAAGAAAGTACACTCCAGAAGTAGATGCTTTACTGGATCAAATTCTTGAAAACGAAGAGGAAAAAACACGTTTATTGGGGACTTCTCATAAACAACATCTAACATGCATGCAGATCTGGGAATTAATCAAAGACGCTGGATTCGATGTTGGATTATCGACGATCACAAAAAAGATCAAAGAAAAGAAAAACCGACACAAAGAATGCTTCATCAGCCAACGATATGAACCAGGAGATAGATTTGAATACGACTTTGGCGAAGTGAAGTTGATGATTAACGGTCAGAAAAAAACATTTTACTTGGCGGTTATGACTTCTCCTTGGTCAGGATATAGAGCTGCTTACTTATACGAAAATCAAAAAAGTCAGGTATTTTTCGAATCAATGATCCGCTTCTTTCATGAAGTTGGAGGATGCTTTAAAGAAGGCGTTTTCGACAATATGAGAAACGTCATCTCAAAATTCATCGGTAAAACTGAAAAAGAAATCAATCCAGAATTGATCCGTTTTGCCCATTACTATGGCTTTCTGGTCAATGTGACCAACGCATTTTCTGGAAACGAGAAAGGATCGGTTGAACGGTCAGTAGAAGTTGTTAGAAATAAAAGCTTTGCCTTGAAATATCAGTTTGACAGTTTAGAAGAAGCAAGAATGTGGCTTAAAAAATGCCTTGTCGATCTGAATAAGGACACAAAATGGAAGGAAGAACAGTTATTTCTTATCCCTATTCTTCCAGATTACGAATCCGCAAAAATTGTTGACCGAACAGTCAACAATTTTTCTTTGATCAGCGTAGATGGAAATCAGTATTCGGTTCCTGATCATCTCGTCGGCAAAGAAGTCAGAGTGAAAATTTATACAGAAACAGTTAAGGTCTATTACGAACATAGTCAAGTTGCTGAACATAGAAGAATCAATGATGGAAAACAAAAAACGTGCTTCGATATACGACACTATCTAAGCACGCTGAGAAAAAAGCCTGGAGCATTGAGAAACAGCGCCGCCCTCAAAGCTGAACCAGAACTTAAAACTATTTACGACAACTATTTTAGCGAAAAACCGAGAGAATTCATAGCTATACTCACTCGGAATAAGAATCTTCCTTTAGATCAACTGAAAGAATTGCTCAAAATGGAAGCTTGCCAAGCGCCTTACCCTCAACCAGTTTACGAGCCCCTAGCTGATCAATTGCAGGGATACCAGGCACTGTTTGCCTAGAAAGTGAGTATGAAAATGATGATAGAAGTATATGCCAAAAGACTTCGCCTGCCCTTTATTCGGAATAACTACAGAGATCTCATTGCGGATGCAAGAGAAAATAAACCAGATTATGCAGAATTCCTAGAAGAGATTCTTAAGGGGGAGACGATGAGTCGGAATGAGAACTGTATCCAAAAACGGCTGCAGTTAGCGCATTTTCCCAATCGAATGACACTCGAAGATTTTCAGACGGAACATCTAAGAATTGAGATTCAGCAGAAAGTAAAAGAGTTATCGACTTTAGAGTTTATCCAAAAAGGAGAAAACGTGATACTTATTGGGAATCCAGGGACAGGAAAAAGTGCGTTATCAATCTGTCTAGGTGTAGAAGCCTGCTTGAACAACATGAGCGTTCTATTTATTGGTGTATCTGATCTTTTGATTGAGATCCGAGAAGCAATGAGCCAGAACCAAATTCTTCGCTATAAGAAACGTTTTGAAAGTTTTGATCTTGTTATACTAGACGAACTAGGTTATTGCTCATTCGATCAGAAATCAGGAGAAATACTATTTAATTTGATTTCAAGCCGAAATGGCAAGAAATCCATCGTTGTCACCAGTAACCTGGAGCTCAATCGATGGAAAGAGATCTTCAGGGACGAAGTATTGACAGCAGCGATGATAGATAGACTTGCTTATAAGGCTCACATGATCAATATGACTGGTCAGAGCTATAGGCTGAAAGAAACGAAGAAATGGGTTGAAGAAAAATCAGAGAAATAAATTTAAAAAAACGCGACACCCCTAGGGGTGTTAAGGAGAAGGGACTGCTCTTGAAAGAGCAGTATTCTTCTCCCTTAAGTGGATCAGATTTCAATTACGCAAATGGACCAATTTTCAATTGACAAAAACACCAAGTCTGAATTTATGGAGGTGTAGTAATACACTAAACTATTTTGATTGAAGAAATTACTATTGAGAATCTAACAGAAAAAATGAATGAAAAAGTACAAGAAATGGAACTAGATAGCTATCAGATTAAAACCATGTCTTTTTGGGGAACAGATAAAGCTGTTTTGATTTTCAAAAAAGGACTAAAAAGAAGTTTGTTATAACTCCCAGATGGAATAAGTGCCTGATGAACGCTGTTAAGGCACAGGCAGTGGAAGTCATAAAAAAGGTATTGAGTTACGATAGAGCGAGAAAGTTCGGGCAGAAAGCTGTTAGAGCTTTTCTCATATTTCACATAAATAAAGCAAATGGAAAATTAGAAATGAAAAAGAGCTAATGGGAATTGATATTGAAAAGCCTTTTAAAACCTCCCCGTTAGTACCAGAGAATGGAATGTTGGAGTATTGCCTGTGTCGATATATTGTGTTAGGGGAACCACACAACAAACTAATAAAGAAAATCGGAAATGTAGAGTTAGAGATTTCGACATCGTATCCAAGTATAAGCATACAGAGAGAATTTTTTGTAATAAACATTTATCCAATTAAGTTAAATGGGATTATGTAAAAAACGGAAAGTTCCAATTTTTTTGCAGAAAGAATAAAGATCAAAATGAGAAGTTGATCATAAATAGAGACGAACAAAATTTCTCTTTTTGGCTTTTGAGTAAAATGTTTGCTTCAACTAACTTGATGACTTAAAATAGTGAGCAATTAATTGCGATATGAATGAGAATGTTTTGTCTCGATCAAAACTAGTTGGAGAAGCTATATGAATCTAGTAGATATCATCATCCTTTTGATCGTTTTGGTTTTATCGATCATTGCGATTCGTGCATCGCGCAAAGAAAAATGTAATGGCAATTGTGGTTCATGTGCGAGTGGATGTGCAAGGCCCAAACAACCGGATTTTGTGCGTCGCTATCGAGAAGATCATCCGCAACAAAACGGGCGTTCAAAAGCAGAATGATCGATGAATAATTCATTTTTTGCCTAAAATAAAGCAAATGAGCGAAATACATAGCCGACAGACGATGTATGGAATATAATTAAGTTTAGTCATCTTGAAAGTTGAATTTTTAAAGAATAAAAGGATCATTCATAATAAAGGATGGTCCTTTTGATCTTTCATCTCAGTGCTAGAAACATCAGATTGGATCTTTTGTAGATCGAATCGAGAAAGGAAATTCATGATGAATGTACAATACTTAGAAAAACTTGCCCATCTTGCGATTGTTAAGGGGGTAAATCTCCAACCGAATCAACCATTAAATATTCGAGCGTGTGCGGATCCTCAACATCAAATGTTGATCGACCTTTGTATTCTAGAAGCTAAAAAATTAGGTTGTCCCAAAGTAACATTGGATATTCGAGATGCCAATGAAGAACGCATGTTATTCCAACCAGAAAATAAAGCTTTATTAGATCAGCGTATTGAAACGCTTGCTAAACAATATGAAGAAGCAGCGGCCAAAGGGGCTGCATTTTTATCCATTGTTGGCGAAGATCCTAATGCATTTGAAGATGTCGATCCTAAAGTGATCGTGGATCGAAATTTACGATTAAACAAATTATCTCCAAACTTTAGAAAAGGGCTCGATACGGGTTTACTTTCTTGGTCAATCATTGCCGCACCAAGCGCAGGCTGGGCAAAGAAAGTGTATCCAGATCTTACTAAAGAACAAGCCATTGATGCATTATGGGCTGATATTTTTACGATTAGTCGTATTGATGATAGAGATCCTAAAGACAATTGGAATCAACATGGTCAAATGTTAAAGGCTAGAATGAATAAATTAAATGCGTTAGGACTCGTACGGTTCCACTATTTATCGAAAAATGGAACCGATTTATGGATCGATTTACCGGAACATGCCATTTTTGTAGGGGGTTCAACAACGCTTCAAAACGGCTTGGAAATTTTCTGTAATATTCCAACCGAAGAATTGTTCTCTGTGCCTTTAAAAACAGGGGTTAATGGTCAGCTTGAAGCAATGATGCCATTAAACTATAACGGCCAAATCATTGATGAGTTTGGCTTTACATTTAAAGAGGGTAAAGTCGTCGATTTCCATGCTAAAAAAGGTAAAGACGTTTTAGAAGCAATGTTGAAAAGTTGTAAAAATGCCGATTACTTAGGCGAAATTGCCTTGGTAGATAAAAGTTCCCCAATCCGCATGGCAAATCGTATTTTCTACAATACTTTATTTGATGAAAATGCAGCATGTCATTTTGCGTTAGGCCAATCTTATGCTGAATGTGTGCCAGGATCTGAAAATTGGGATGAAGAACAACAAGAAGAGCATGGGTTAAACCAAGCGCAAATTCATGTCGACTTTATGGTTGGTGCTGATGATTTATTGATTGAAGGATATCAACCAGATGGCACGAAAATCATCGTGTTTGAAAACGGATCTTTCACAAGTGAATTTGACGCATAATCAATAAGTATTTACAATAAATAGAGCTCAATTAAGGTTATTGAACCGATTAGGAGGATTATCATGGCTGAAGATTCAAAGACTAATCCAATTAGCGATTCAGATGAAGCGATTTTTAAAGATCTGCTTAATGATTCGAGAGTCCAGGCATTACATATTAACGAACCACAGTTCGATTCTTTCGACGTTCAGTCTGCAATCCAGGAAGCAAAAACAGTCTCAGAAGAACAAAAAACTTCACGCAGTTTGTTTGGTAAACTGAGTCGTCGAAATAAAAATGCAGCAGTTAGAGAACAGAAAGAAAATCCAATTGTTGAACAACCTCAAAGTGAAGCGACAAAACCGATTGTTTCCGTGGACCAGACTGCTTTAGATCAGATCGAGCCACAAGAAGATTTAGATGATGGTGTGATCGAAAGAGAAATTACTTTAGATGAACTTTTAGCCGGACAAGTTACTGTTCAAAAACAATCGACGCAAAGTCAGCCGGTTGAAGAACAAGCGTCTGAAGTTGAAGAAGATCTAGAACCTAGCTTTGTACAAGAATCTTTAACTGTACAAGAACCGATCTTTGTTCATCAAGCAGAAAAAACGACGATTGAACATGCAGATGAAGATCAAAAATCGTTTATTGAACCACCAGTACTTGAAGAAACGAAAGAAGTTGAACCACAACGTAAACCACGTACGTTTGCAGAAATTTTAAATTCTTCTCGTTACCAACAAAATCAACAAGCAATTGAAAATATTGATTTGATGGAACCAAATACAACACAAACATTTGATTCACGTATGGTCAACGAAGCGTTTGAAAGTGAAAAAGCAGCTCAATCTAGTTCTGTATTCATCACAAAACAAGAAAACAATTTTGATGCCCCTGCACAACAAGAAATCGAAGAACAACAAGAAGAACAACTCGAAACTTTAAAAGATGATTCTATGCAAGACATCGATCGCTTAGAAACTAGAAGAGGGCGTAGAAATAAAAAGAATCGCAGTGAAGTCATCGATCCAGATGCAAGTTTAGTGGACGATTACGCATACGATGAATACACAGATAAAAAGCACTTCTTTACAAGTGACTATAAAAAGATCGAAGAGTATTTAGCAAATGAATCGGCCCAAGGGTTCCACTTTACTCGTAAAGAAGGAAACCGTTATTTCTTTGTGAAGAAAAAACCACGTAACTACTTATATAAAGTGCTCTACTTTGCGAATGAACCAGATGAATCATATTGGCAAATGTTAGAAGCGCAAGGATGGGATCGTGTCGATCAAACGCCAAGTCGTCATAAACGTGATGCTGGTTGGTATATTTTGCGTCATCTTCAAAAAGAGGGCGATTTACCTTTTGATATTCCGAATGAAGAAGAGAAATACCGTTACTTCAGCAAACTGGCTTCTTCATGTCGTTCAACCCTATTGTTGTTAGTGTTCGTCATGATCTGTTCTGCTGTTTCAATCGCTTTACAGTATTTCTTCAAAGGCTATCTAGTCGTGATGATCGCAAGTGCAGTACTATTTGCGATTGCTCTGTATATCTTCATGGTCTATGCTCGAATGTTGTCAAAAGCAAGAAAACAAACATCTTTACTTGCTGCTCGTGTTCGTTTGTCTGAAAACAACGAACAATATCAAGCTTTACAACAGTCTCCACAAGATGCGCAGTATTATGAAGATCAATACGAAGATGAATATGAAGATTAAAGAGATTCATTAAGCCAAATGGATAAAGAACAAAAACGTGCATAACGCCGATGTTATGCACGTTTTTTAATAGATAGAGGCTAAAATAAGCTTGGTTGCTGATCTTGAAGAAGTGAAAGATCAAATTGTGGTTCATATAAGCCGTCATTGATTAAATCGAGTACTGTTTGATTCATTGCTTTAGCGGCAAGTAGACAAGTATTTAAACAGCGAGTTTCAGGGCTATGGTGAACCATTTTAATCTGTGGGCATTGCGTATGGCCAAGCTGTTTGCGAAAGTTTGAAACAAGTAGGCGTTCAGCTTGGGGAAGAATTTTTGTTTCGTGCGCACATGTCTGAACTAACATAGCAGAAAGAGCAGCAGTACATCCGGATAAAGCGCCACATAAGTTTCCAGTATACATACCACCACTAAAACCGGAAAGTAATTTCATTGAGCCATCAGGGAGATGGAGTTGAAATGTTTTGTTACATGCCAGTAAAAGCGTTTCGGAACAACTATAATGTTTGTTCATATAAAAGTCATGAACGTTTTGTTCAAGTAAAGAAAGAGCCATAATTAAATCCTTTCGTGAATTTCATAATCATGAATTGAAATGTCTGTATTATAAAATGCAACAGTCGAATTTGTCATTAAACTTAAACAAATTCACTAAATGATTTTATAGCAAAAGAATTTGACGATCTTTGGTGAATTGACAGAAGATGCACAAGATCATTAAACTTTAAAGTTGAGAAAACAGATTTTACAAAGCGAGAGGGACAGATTATGAACGATCAAAATATAAATAATGAAGTGTTGATGGTTTTGCCACGAAAAACGGTATATACAGCTTCTAAACTTGCTGAAAATTGGGTTTTGAATCAAGATTCTGCTCACTTTTCCATTTCTCTCGAGGGCAGTTTAATTGCTACAGCGTATTGGCAAGAAGCAGATGATTTTGGCATGAATCGCCCAGCTATCGTATTTGAGGGCCAAAGCGATGCGTTAAGAGCGGATCTCTTTACGGCTTTAATGACGCGCATGGCACTTGCTTATGATGAAATTCCTTCCAAATATCCGCTTTATATTCGGTTATTTGAATCTGATTTAGAACTGATTGCTCAAGCAAGTAGAATGGGTTTTGTTCCTTATTTTGGCGAATGGAAAAAGAAAACTGCTCCAGAAAGTGAAGAGGATTGGAAAAGAATCACTGAAGCATTACGCCAAGCTTATCCAGCACAGGATGATGTAATGATTCATTAATCATCAAACAGACCGATCAAAACGAAAGTGAAGAGGAAAACACCCGCAAGATTCTGAAGTGGAATTTGCGGGTGTTTTGTAGGTTTATAGTTCTTGAATTTCTGTGCATTTTGCGTAGATATCTAAAATAAGTTTTTTAGTATCTTCCCATCCTAGACAAGGATCAGTAATAGAAATTCCTTTTTCATAGTTTTCGCAAATATCTTGGCGGCCTTCTTTTAAATAGGATTCAATCATTAAGCCTTTAACAAGATTGCGAATTTCCGGATGATATTTGCGGTTATGCATAACATCCATACAAATACGAATTTGTTCTTTGTATTGTTTGTTGGAGTTGGAGTGATTTGCATCAACGATGACTGCTGGATTTTTCAATCCTGCTTTTTGATAGAGGTCATAGACAATTCTAAGATCCTCATAGTGATAATTAGGGATTGTTTTACCGTATTTGTCTACTCCACCGCGTAAAATAACGTGGGCAAGGGGATTGCCATCGGTATTGACATCATTTTGGCGGTAGATAAAACGATGAGGATGTTGCGCAGCAGTAACAGAATTCATCATGACGGAAAAATCGCCCGAAGTTGGGTTTTTCATTCCGACAGGAATATCAAGTCCAGATGCGACTAAGCGGTGTTGTTGGTTTTCAACGGAACGAGCGCCGACGGCTTCATAGGAAAGTAAATCATCTAAAAAAGAGCGATTTTCTGGATATAACATTTCATCAGCAGTGGAAAGACCAGTTTCTTTTAAAACGCGTAAATGCATTTTTCGAATTGATCTTAATCCTTCTAATAAATCAGGTTCGCTATTGGGATCTGGTTGGTGCAACATGCCTTTATAACCATCACCTGTTGTCCTTGGTTTATTGGTATAAACGCGAGGGATAATCATTAAACGGTCTTTAACGACTTCATTAAGTTGGGCAAGTTTATGGCAATATTCCACAACGCTTTCTTCACAATCCGCAGAACAAGGACCGACAATTAAAATAAAACGATCATCTTTCCCTTCGAAAATATCACGAATTTCTTGATCACGTTTCTTTTTGATCATTTGTGCGTGTTCGGACATTGGAATTTCTTTTTTTAGAAGTTCTGGATCTGGAAGTTGGTGATTAATATGAATAGACATAGTGGACTCACTTTCTAGATATTGTAAAACAGGTATTTGTTTTCAATTTCAACTGCGTATTAGTATAACACTTATAACACTGATTCTAAGTTAGAATGAAACTGTGTTTTCATGAGTTTACACGTTTTACAATTAATTTGCATGGTTTTGTCAAAGGGAATAAAAAAACATAGAAAAAAACAAAAGAATTGTTAAAACCGTAAACGCTGTGCAAACGTTTTCAAAAAAATAGCAAAGAGAAATTTTTTAGGTTCCTAACATATGACAATCTTGCCTTGAGTATTGGGGTTTAGAGATGATTTCATTGCAAAAAATTTTTGTCCATGATTTAATTTTAGATGGCAAATCAAAATGTATTGATTTAAAAACAAAATCAAAAATGAATGTGAGGTTTTATCATTATGAAATTTTATGAAATCCGCCTCGGTGCAATTGAAAATGGGCAAGATTTAGCACCAGTTGAAGGTTCTCAATATATTACTTTAGGTGATGCTGTTCATCATTTAAAAAATCTTTTAGAAGAAATGGAAGCTAATCCTTCTTCTGTAAAAGAAGATGTTGCATTGAATATTGTTCGTGTCGCAAAAACAAATGGGAAAAAGAAATCTAAAGCAAAAGATGTTGTTTTAGTTCAATCCTATGCTGGAATCGATGAAGAATCGAATACGTTCTGCTACGAAGGTGTTGCGTTCTTAACATTCTGCAATGAATTTGAAGCAATGATTTTAGCAGGTCAAAGCGAAGTTGGTTCTTTAGGTCGTTATAGCGTTCAGATGATTGAAGGCGGAAATAAAGAATTATGCTATTTCTCCGACATGGGTATGATTGTTGGTTCTTTAGCACAAATCTCTACTAGTCGTCATATCGTCAATAAACAAGTGATCATCTTCAACCGTACGCAAGCTGACCAACCAGAAGAAATTGCTTCTATCTCCTATTCTTTAAATGATGCAGGGGAAATCCAAATGGCTTGTGAACTCAAAATTGATGAAACTCACCCAGACTATGCGCTTTTACACAAATTTTTAACAGATCCAAAAGCGTTTATGGCGCCAACTGAAGAAGCAGCAAAAGAAGAAACAGAAGCTGAGTAATTACAATTCCAGCATACTTTTAAATCAATTCAATCGAATGGAATAGGCGATCCTTCAATAGGATCGCTTTTCTATTTCTATAGTGCGATCAAACTAAAAGACAGAAAAATTTGTGTGTTCAACTTGCAAGTCATAAGGCTTAGAACTATGATGTTAGCAATCGAATGAGTAGAGTGCTAATTTAGCACAAGGAGGAATTATGGCTGAACAAAAACAGTTTCAGGCGGAATCTGAACGCCTTTTAGATTTAATGGTCAATTCCATTTATACACATAAAGAAATTTTCTTACGTGAGTTAATCTCCAACGCTTCTGATGCGCTAGATAAATATCATCTCTATGCTTTAGAACATCAAATCGCTCCAAGTGATCTTGCCATTACGATTGAACCTGATTTGGACAAACGCACATTAACCATCCGTGATAATGGGATTGGTATGAGCGAACAAGAATTAGAAGAAAACTTAGGAACGATCGCAAAATCTGGATCTCTTGCCTTTAAAGAACAATTGAAAAAACAAAAAGAAGACAATAAAGATCAAGAAAATCAAAATGAAGTCGATATTATCGGTCAATTCGGTGTTGGATTCTATTCCGCATTTATGGTTGCAAAAGAAGTCACAGTTTTGACTAGACGTGTCGATGAAGAACAAGCTTATCAATGGCATTCCGATGGAAAAGCGGGTTATACCATTGAACCAACTGATTATGAAGGCCATGGAACAACGATCATCTTGACGCTCAAAGATGATGATGAAAACGAAAAGTATTCCGAATACCTGAATACTTGGCAAATCCAAGATTTAATTAAAAAATACTCAGACTACATTCGATATCCAATCCAAATGGAAGTGGAAAGACAACAACCGATTGAACAAGTTGGTGAACAAAAAGATGAACCTGTTCAATATGAAACAATTAAAGAACTGAAAACATTAAATTCAATGGTTCCATTATGGAAACGCCCAAAATCAGAAATTACTCAAGAAGAATTTGATCAATACTATCAAAGCCACTTCAATGATTTCACGAAACCATTAAGCACGATTTTCTTCAATGTAGAAGGAAACGTATCATTTAATGCCTTATTGTATATTCCATCAAAGCGTCCTGAAAACTTTTATTCACGCTACTATAAACCAGGATTACAGTTATTCTCTCGTTCTGTAATGATCGAAAACAATTGCGAAAGTTTGCTTCCAGATTACTTACGCTTTGTTAAAGGTCTAGTTGATTCGCAAGATCTTTCCTTGAACATTTCTCGTGAAATGTTACAACATGACCATCAATTAAAATTGATTCGTTCCCGTATTGAAAAGAAAGTCCTTGCTGAATTGAAGTCCATGAAGGAAAAAGATCCTGAATCTTATGCAAAATTCTGGAATGCATTTGGCTTGGATCTCAAATTTGAAGTTTATAACTCCTATGGCGCAAGCAAAGACAAACTGCAGGATTTATTAATGTTCCATTATTCTGAAAGCGATGATTTGATTTCTTTAAAAGACTTCGTTGCCTTATTACCAGAAGATCGTAAAGAAATTTTCTATGCAAGTGGTAATGATGAAACAGATATTTCTAAATTGCCAATTGTCACAAAATTAAAATCCAAAAACATCCCTGTCTTATTGTTGACCGATGAAATTGATGAATTCGTGCTCAGAACGATTGATCAATATGATGAACATCATTTCGTCAATGCAGCACAAGGGGATTTAAACCTGGATAGTGAAGAAGAAAAACAACTGCTTAAAGAACAAAATGACGAAAATAAAGATTTATTAGAATTTATGAAAGAATCTTTACCTCAAGTTAGCGAAGTTCGTTTATCTTCTCGTCTTGTCGATGATCCAGTCATGTTAGTGGCAGGTGAAGAAGGAATGTCCTTTGAAATGGAAAAACTCTTCAATAGAATGGCTCAACAAGATAATCAAGAACAGCCAATTCCAGGAATGCAGGCTAAACGTATTTTAGAAATCAATCCAAATGCGAAAGTCTGGGCTGTTTTACGGACAAACTTTACAAGTGACAAAGACAAAGTTAAAGCAATTAGCCAAGTCCTTTATGATCAAGCTTGCTTGATTGCTGGATTTAACTTGGAAGATCCAATCGGATTTAGCCGTCGCGTTGCTGACTTACTTGGATAAATAAAACATCTCCATTCACAATTATATATTCGGGATTCATGCTCTAAGGATCTCACGAATCAGATTTTGCCTGATTTGTGAAGTGTTCTTAGAGCATTTTTGTTCACTGGTTTGACACTTAGAAACATTGAGAAGAGAAAACTGTACAGCTGATTTTCTAGAAGGAGTTAGAAGCAATATGCTTCTCGCATAAATCGATATAGCCAAAAATATGTATGCTCGAATAGAACCTACTTGTACTCCTTGAAGAAGAAACAAAAAAGGAGATAGATTTCAGTTTTTTTACATTTGAATAATAAAACAAAGGAGGATCAGTTTTCACTGTTCCTCCTAAAATACGCCCTTGAGCCACGTAGGTCATCAAGGTACTCTCACAATGCTATATATATTACATCATATATGTGTTGTTATAGAAGCGTATTTCTATAGATGCGGTAGTTATGTTATAGGGATTTTAATCTGGGCATGTCAAGAACAAACAGGATTACGATAAAACTTTCATTCGAGTCTGATGATTAGGAATTCCATCATATTCGGATTACTTTGGACGCAATAACTTTCGGGTTACTTAATTTAAAAAATAGATCTGGTGATTTGAATTTACAGACTTATTTTTGTGGACTGTCATTCCAAAGAGATAATAAAAGGCATCCAAAAGATGCCTAGTAAAAGCAGATTAAATGTTATTATGCAAAAAATTCGCGTTTGATTTCATCCATCGTCATGACGACTTGATGGATCTCAGGAATGTCTTTGACTTGGTCAGCCAAATGCGCTGAATCAAGTAAGCGAATATCTTTGATCCCAGCTTGAATCGCACTAGAAATTCCCGATTTGGAATCTTCGATCACCGTGATCTTTTCTTCAGGTAGGCCAAGAATGTGAGCGGCTTTATGAATCATCGCAATTTTGTTTTCGTAAGTTCCATCATCATAAACGATATGTTCAGGTTTGATCCATTGATCTAAATGAAAGCTTTCAACAAAGAAATCGATGTTGTCTTTGATGGATGCTGAGGCGATTGTAAATGGAATTTGTTTTGCTTGAAGTTCGTTAAATAAAGCTTCAGCACCTATGATCAGGTGGAAATTATCAACATCTTGGCGACAGAAATCGCGATAGTATTGTTCTTTTAAAACGGAATAATGATCTTCTAATTTGGCATTTTCTTGTCCACCGTTAAGATAGCGAACGATCATTTTATTAGGCATCCCATTCATGTGGGTGTGTAGTTCTTCTTCGGTGATCGCTTTGCCTCGAATTTCTTGCGCAATTTTACTCCACGCTTTAACGTGTTTATCATTATCGAGAAACAGAGTGCCATTAAAATCAAAAATGATGCCATTGAGAGGTTGAGTCATATTTAAATATCCTTTATCTAATTGTTTTGTTGGATTCAACAAAAGGACCACAAATTTTCAAAAAATTGTTTAACAGATCTCGATAGGGTCCAAGAGTTTGTATGAGTAATTCTTGTAATTTCAATCGAGAATTGCAGCCCATACTGTCGAATTTGTTATAGACGAAATTGTTTGACTCGTCAACTTCCAATAAGATCCTACAAGTGTCTGTATTTTGATCTGGAGACCTATTTTATGTTTTTCGCATGTTGTTTGTTTATGGATAGTTTTAAGGAGAATATTACATAAGAACTTTGATTATTGAATTTAAAGAGCGAAAAAAAGCAAAAATATTAAGTTAATCAACAAGAAGAAAAAATGAAACCGGTATAAAGGGAATATAAATGGATTTGTTTCTTTGAAGAATTTACTTCGTTATAATAAAACGCATGAAATATGATATTAAAAAAATTCAGTTATTAATCTTGATTACTGCTTTAAGTAGTGGAACATTATTGATTTCCAATTTAAGCGCAGTAAAACTTTGGGACTTATTAGGCATTGCCGTGGATGGTGGTTTAGTCCTGTTCCCACTTTCTTATCTTCTTGGGGATATCACCATCGAACTATTTGATAAACGAGTTGCGAAAAACGTCATTTTATCTGGCTTTTTAATTAACGCGATCGCGGTTCTCGTTTTCTATATTGTCATTGCTTTGCCAGCTTATCCGGGATGGGATATGCAAGAAGCATATGCGGCAATCTTCGGCTTTTCACCAAGAATTATTTTTGGTAGCTTAACGGGATTTGTATTATCAGGCTTTTTGAACAACTACTTGTTTGTCAAAATGAAACAATCCAACTCTTACTTTGCGAAAAGCTTTATTGCCAGAGCATTAGCATCCAGTGTTTTTGCTCATATTCTTGATTCCGCAACGTTCGAATTTATCGCCTTCTTTGGTGTATTGCCATTCAATGAATTCTTGGCACAAGCAGTCTTTGCGTATGTATTAGGACTTGGCATTGAATTTATTTTATCTCCGATTGAAGTTGCAATCGAAAAAGTTTTAAAGAAATGGTTAAACACACCAGCTCAACAAAATGCCTAAATGAAAATCAGAGTCACTCCAACCTAGTTGGACACTCTGATTTTTTTCTTTTGAAATCCATAAGACTTTTTGCACAGTTTTGATAAGATAGAGAGAGTCGAATTTAAAGCAATTTATGACAAAGCAAAAATAAGATTGAAGCTTTGCATTGTATATATAGAGAGGTTTTTACATGGAAGAAAAACAATTAGAAGGATTAAGTTTTGATATTGAAGCACGAATCCCGGGAAAATTAGGTCGTGCGGGAACGATTCATACGCCACATGGCGATATAAAAACTCCAGCATTTATGTGCGTAGGAACATATGGAGAAGTGCGCTTTGTGTCGATGGAAGATTTGAATTCAATTTGCGCCCAAACAATGCTCTCCAATGGGTATCACTTACGTAATAAATCTTATGACATTGCCAAGGATGGTGGATTGGCTAAATGGTCAGGTTGGAATGGACCAACACTAACAGACTCTGGTGGATTTCAAGTCATGTCTTTAGGAAGCGGGATTGGTAAAGTCGTGTCCATGGAACGTGAAAATGAAGTGGTCAATGCTCCGAAAAAAGATCGCCTTGCCATCGTTACAGAAGAGGGAATTCAATTCCATGATCCATATACAGATCAAGATGACATGATTGGTCCAAAAGAATCAATGGATATTCAAAACCGGATTGGAGCAGATATTCATATGGCTTTTGATGAACTGACTTCTTTAGCCGATACATATGAATATAACAAAGAAGCTTTAGCGCGCACGGAAAGATGGGCCCAAGTGTCTTTAGATGAACATAAAAAACATCGTGATGATTTAGGTTATCGCCAATCTTTATATGGTGTTTTACAAGGTGGGCGTTGGGAAGATTTACGTCGTTCCACTGCTAAAAAACTAGGTCAAATGGACTTTGATGGTTATGGACTTGGTGGAGCATTCCTCAAAAGTGATTTGGGCAATATTTTACGCTGGTGTAATGAAGAACTTCCAGAAAACAAACCTCGTCATTTATTGGGATTATCTCGTCCAGATGATATTTTGATCGGTGCGGAAATGGGGGCCGATACATTTGATTGTGTTGCACCAACCCGTGAAGCACGCCATGGTCGCATTTATACAAAATATGGTCATATCAACATCAAAAAATTTGAAGGAAGCCAAGAAGTTTTAGATCCGCATTGCGATTGTCCAGTTTGTAAAGCGGGCTGGACAAGAGATCAATTGCGCTCTTTACTGAAAAGTAAAAATCCTGATGATCGCGCAAAATACTTCAACCTTGCTAGCATCCATAACTTGCGCTTTACGATTCGTTTGACAGAAGAAATTCGCCAAGCGATTATCGATGGTCGTTTTGAAGAATATAAAGATGAATTTATGAAGAACTATTATAGTTACGCAAAAAATGGTGCAGCAGATCCAAATCGACACAATTAAGTGTTTAAATGCTTCAAGTCAAAATCAAATTGAACAGGAAAGAAATAAATTATGGCAGTAAATACGATCAATCAAAACAATAAGAAGAGTTTTCGATCCAGCAGTTCATTAGATCGAGACGCATTTGAATTTGTTTTGTCACAACTCGATCAAGGAATGATTGAGTTTCTAGAAGACTTAAAAACGATGGAAGTTGATCTGATTAATTCAAGATATAATGGGAAGTATACTGTGAACCAGGAACAATTCATCAAGTCAATTGCGAATATTTTCCAGATTGATGAAGATCAAATTTTCCAAGTCTTAAATGAAAATCCGAATCTGAGCAATAATGAATTGTATGCAATACTGATTCAACTAAGTGGTTTAAGTGAATTTGAATTCTTTAAGCGACTTATGATTGAAAATGAAGATATAGAAGGGCTAGAAAATCTACTTTTATGCGAGCAAATTGCAAAAGATTGCAATATAGAGATTGAGGACATGATGGGAATTTTATTCAATCCAAACCTTGAACGAGGAGAAATCATGTCTGAACTGGCAAAAAGTGCAAATATGAGCGAATTAGAACTCGTTCAACGCCTTGCTTCTAATCGTCTAGGCAGTCAAATGTTTCAATCGGTCGAATTATTCGCAAAGATGTGTAACATGAGTGAAGATGAATTGATGCATGCATTTAATGATTATTCTAATCTTGATGAAAATGAGTTTATGGAATATTTGATGCAAAAGAGTGGGATGACTGAAGAAGAAATCTTAGCCTACCTTTCTAATCCAACAACAATGCTAGATCTAGATCAAGGCGATCAACAAATTCATTCCTACTCGATCAATGTTCTTGAAGAACTTGCAAAAAGATATGGATTGAGTATGGAACAACTCATTGAAGAGCTAGATCAAATGGAAGATCTTGATGAAAAGGATCCAGAAGATATTGCAAATGCTCTTTCACGCTCATCGAAATTAAATTAATAACAAAAGAGAAGTTCCCTTTAAAAAGGCACAATAGATGTCTTGAAAAGGGAACTTTTTTGTGACTAAATTTTGATTTATCAAAACAAAAAAGAGTAGCGAATGAAATCGCGATGAATCATTGAATCTTGTCTCTAGTGGATTGGATCTTTTTAAGAAAAAAACCAACCTATGCGATTGGTATTCAATCACATTTGGTTGGTTTTATTTTGATCGATAGATTTGAATTAGTTTTGGCTTTCTTTCCATTGACGGATTTCGTCTAAGGAGACTTGGATAGTTTCGCCATTGGAAAGTTGAACAGGAACGTTTCCAGCTTGGATTGCTGTTAACATATCTCTTTGTTTGTCATCAATGCAAATAGCAAGTTCTAATTCGTCTAATTGCACATCATCGACTGTATTTGGTGCTTCAGACATTGGGTCACGAGCAGAAGCATTTTTAGGGAATGCGATGACGTCACGAATGGAATCAGTACCTGCAAGGATCATTGCGATACGGTCTAAACCGAAGGCAAGTCCACCATGAGGAGGTGTTCCATATTGGAAGGCATCGATGAAGAAGCCGAATTTTTCTTGAGTTTGTTCTGGAGTGAAGCCTAATACTTCAAAGATTTTATCTTGTAAATCTTGTTCGTAAATACGTAAAGATCCACCACCAAGTTCATAACCGTTTAAAACGCAGTCATAAGCATTTGTTTTGACTTCGCCAGGGTTTGTATCCAGTAATGGGATGTCTTCGCGTTTAGGCATTGTGAATGGGTGGTGTTGAGAAACCCAACGGTTTTCTGTTTCCGACCATTCGAACATTGGAAAGTCAACAACCCATAAGAAGGAGAATTCGTCTTTGTTTTTGAGTCCTTTTAAAGATGCGATATCGTTACGTAAAGAACCAAGAGCGTTACATGCTTTTAACCAAGCATCGCTGATCATTAAGATTGCTCCACCATCTTGAACATTTGAAGCAGCAACTAATGCATCTAATTCTTCTTGGCTTAACGATTTAACAGCAGAGCCACTTAAAGCGCCATCTTTGTATTTGAAGACAACTAAGCCGTTAGCGCCATATTTACGCGCATCAGAAGTTAAGTTTTTAATTTCTTTATTGGAAGGCGCAAAGTCTTCAACTACGATGCCTTTAATTACACCTTTGTTTTCAATTGTGTTCTTGAAAGGAACGAATTCAGAATGTTCAAACAAGTTTGTGAAGTCTTGTAATTCCATGCCAAAGCGGTTATCTGGTTTGTCAGATCCGTATTTGTCCATTGCTTCGTTCCAAGTCATTCTCAAGAATGGAGTTGGAATATCAATACCTTTGACATCTTTCATCAGTTTTTTGAGCATGTCTTCCATCATGGACAAAATCTGATTTTCATCTAAGAACGATGTTTCGATATCTAATTGCGTAAAGTCAGTTTGACGATCGGCACGTAAGTCTTCGTCACGGAAGCAACGAGCGAATTGGTAGTAACGTTCAAAACCGGAAATCATTAACAGCTGTTTGTAAAGCTGTGGAGATTGAGGCAGGGCATAGAAAGTTCCAGGGTGAACACGGCTAGGAACTAAGAAGTCACGTGCCCCTTCTGGTGTGGAACGACCTAATACAGGTGTTTCAATTTCTGTAAAATCGTGATGGTCTAAGAATTCACGCAAAGATTGCACAATTTTGGAGCGCATGATTAAGTTTTTCTGCATGACTGGACGACGTAAGTCCAAGTAGCGGTATTTCATACGTGTATCTTCTAAAGCATCTGTTTCATCCGCAATGATGATTGGTGTTACTTTTGAAGAATTGACGATTTCAAATTCTTTGACGACGATTTCGATTTCGCCAGTAGGAAGTTGTGGGTTTTTGTCCTTACGTTCTTCAACGAGACCTTTAACGTGTAAAAGGTATTCTTGACGAACGTCTTTTAATTGGGCATTAAAGCTTTCATCAAAAACGAGTTGCACAATTCCTGTGCGGTCTCTTAAGTCGATGAAGTTCATTGCCCCGAAGTTACGTTTTTTGGAAACCCAACCGATGAGCTCAACAGCTTCTCCTTGGTTGGATAAACGTAAAGTGCCATTGTAATGGCTACGATTCATGTTTTTCATCCTTTCCTTTATTCGACAAGATATCTTGAATCAGGATTAAACATTTTTGTTTGATCCTGATTCTTAAGATATTTGTGTTTAACATATTCAATGTATATTGAGTTATTTGACTTAAGTTAGCCAAAGAACTCAATAGGGCTGAGTAAACGAGCGATGTTTTCTTGCAGAGATGGATACAAGATTAGTGATCATGACCACACGTGCAGTTTTCTTGTCCGCATGTGCAATGTTCATGATCGTGTTCATCTTCATCTGCTAAATGTTGATCTAAAAAATCAACTAATTCTTCAACTGGAATTGTGACTTGTTCGCGTGTTTCTGTGATTTTGATTGTCACAGTTTCATTAGCAAGTTCATCTTCACCAATTAATAAGTTAAAGGCAGATTTAGCGCGATCGGCTGCTTTGAATTGACCTTTAAACGATTTTTGCATGAAGTCCATATCACTTCTAAAGCCATTAGCACGAAGTAAAGTCAAAATGTTGAATGCATAATCACGTGCTTCTGGATTGAGAACCATGATGTAAGCATCTAAACCAGGTTTTCCACCTAAATCGATTCCTTCAGCTTCTAATGCTAATAATAAACGTTCTTCACCAAGCGCCCATCCAATTCCGGATTGTTCTGGTCCACCGAAGTAAGGAATTAAGTTGTCATAACGACCACCAGCAAGCAGTGTAGATTGAGAACCCATGCCTTCATCTTCAGAAACGATTTCAAATACAGTGTGTGTGTAGTAATCCAGACCACGAACGAGTTTAGAATCGATACGGTAAGGAATTTCCATCATGTCTAAAAGACGAGTTACAGTTTCAAAGTATTCACGGCTTTCATCGGTTAAATAGTCGTGAAGGTCTGGTGTGTGCTTCATGCATTCTTTATCATGATCCACTTTGCAGTCGAGTAAGCGTAATGGGTTTTGTTCGTAACGACGCTTACAATCTCCACAAAGATCTTCTACATAAGGTGCAAAGTATTCTTTTAAGGCGTTGCGATAAGCAGCACGTGATTGGTCATCACCAAGTGTATTCAATAAAATTGTGATGTGTTCAAGACCTAAAGATTTTAAAATTGAGTAAGCCATGACCATAGCTTCAACATCGGCATAAGGGCTCTTTAAACCTAAAGATTCAATACCGAATTGGTTGAAAATGCGTAAACGACCTTTTTGTGGACGTTCGTGGCGGTGCATAGGTCCCATATAAAATAACTTGACTGGTAAGTCAGGGTTAGAAAACATTTTATTTTCGACGTATGAACGAACTACACCGGCAGTTCCTTCAGGACGTAAAGTCACGCTGGTATGAGAATTAGCGGGAGTGAATGTGTACATTTCTTTGTTGACCATGTCAGACGAATCATTGTCGCGTTTGAAGACATTAGTATGTTCAAAGATTGGAGTACGGATTTCATCAAAGTTATAGATGTAACAAAACTGACGAAGAAGTTTTTCGAGTTGTTGCCAACGATATCCTTCGTCTCCATAAATGTCCTGTGTTCCTCTAGGGATCTGATAGCTCATAAAAACCTCCATTATGACTGATCCAAAGTGTAGGCAGTCATCATCTTATTTTAGCGCAACTCGAAACAAAACGAGTGAAAATCAAATTCGATCTGCATAAATCACTATAAATTCATCATATTTCGTGAGTGAAAAACGATATAACGGAGTGATGAGAATTGTGAGAAATATATATTGAAAGAAAATGAGCTAAAAAAGAGGAAAGTACATCGAATTTATGCAAACTAACTTTTATTTGATTATCATGTATGATGGTAATTTGAAAGGGGGAGATGGATGAGTGAATTCATCAGTATTAGCCCAAGCAAAAGGGATGCGACGCTGGTTTATTTTAGCCCTTTTGTTTATTGCGATCGAAACAAGTTTTGAAGTTATTATTCCATTTTTAATGTCCGATATTATCGATGTGGGGATTGTACAAAGAGATACATCTATCTTTATCAATCGCGGATTATGGATGGTTGTCTGTGCCATTGGCTCATTTTTGTTTGGCTTGTTATATGCCAAATGTGCAGCGAAAGCCTCAGCACGCTTTGCGAGCCAATTACGCCAAAAACAATTTGAAAAGATCACATCGTTTTCGTTTGAGAATATTGATCAGTTCGAATCTTCTGGACTGATTACGAGAATGACAAGTGACGTTCTTGTTTTACAAAATACGATCACCAATGGGATTCGTCCTTTTGCTAGAGGTCCATTGATGCTCGTTTTAGGGATTGGTATGTGTTTGATGATCAATCCCACTTTAACGCTGATCTTTTTTGGAGCTTTTCCTATCATGGGGTTGATCATGACTTGGATTGTTTCTAAAGTTGTTCACCAATATCAATGGATCCAAAAATATGTTGATGTGCTCAATAGTGTTGTCGAAGAAAATTTGATTGCAATTCGTCTTGTTAAAGCATTCGTGCGTAAAGATTTTGAATTAGAGCGATTTGATCGTGTGAATTCCGATTTGGCCGCATTAAATGAAAAGACCAATCGTTATGCCTTTTTGAATGTACCGGCATTCCAAGGTTCAATGTATGCCGTCATTATTCTGCTACTTTGTCTTGGATCGGGCATGATTATTCAAGGAACGATCCAAGTTGGAGAACTGACGGGTATGTTGTCGTATGTTCTGCAGATCATGAACTCGTTTATTATGATGTCCAATGTTTTCTTGTTGTTTTCAAGATCACTCGCTTCTCATAATCGAATTCAAGAAGTATTAGATCAACAACCAACCATGGTTAAGCCAAAACAGGGTCAAGTGCTGCAAGATGGTTCGATTGTCTTTGATCATGTTTCTATGAAATATGCGGTAGACAGTGAAGAGAGTGTTTTAGAAGATATCAATTTAAATATTGAATCTGGTAGTCGAGTGGGCATTATCGGGGCGACTGGTTCAGGAAAATCGACGCTTGCGATGCTCATTGCCCGTTTGTATGACCTGAGTGAAGGACAATTACGCGTTGGAGGCGTTGATATAAAAGATTTAGATCTTTTTGAACTGCGCAATTCAATTGGTATGGTTTTACAAAAAAATGTCCTGTTTTCAGGAACGGTTCGTGACAACCTAAAATGGGGCGATCCTAGTGCCGATGATGATCGTTTATTATGGGCGATTGAAATGGCAGGAGCAAAAGAGTTAATTGAACGCCTTCCGGGTGGTTTGGATATGGAACTTGGCCAACAAGGGGTCAATGTCTCGGGCGGCCAAAAACAACGTTTGTGTATCGCACGAGCATTGTTGAAAAATCCAAAAATTTTAATTTTTGATGATTCAACTTCGGCTGTTGATACAAAAACAGATGCAAAAATTCGGAAAAACTTAGCCTCAATTCCAAATTTAACGCAAATCATCATCGCCCAACGGATTAGCTCGATTCGTCATTGTGACCAAATCGTTGTTATGGATCAAGGGCAAATTGTGCAAACGGGAACGCATGATGAATTATTGAAAACAAGTCCGATTTATCAAGAAATTTTTGAATCGCAACAAGGAGGAATGCAGGATGAATAAAACAAATCGTACTGATTCTTCTGTCAATCAACATCAACAGCGCAAAAGTGCTTTAGGGCAATTGTTGCATTATATGGGCAACCATAAATTTGAATTTTTATTTGTTGCGATTTTAGTCACGATCTCCGGACTAGCAAACTTGATTGGTACGTATATGCTTCGACCAATCATCAATGCAGCAGGGGATCAAAAGATGGATCGTTTAGCGACACTTTTGATCACGACGATTGTCATTTATGTTTGCGGAGTGATTGCTGCATGGGGTTATACGCAAATTATGGCGCGCAGTGCCCAACAAGTTACACGAGAAATTCGCCATGATTTGTTTAAGAAGATGCAAGACTTACCACTTAAAGTATTTGATACGACGCAATATGGCGATTTAATGGCACGCTTTACAAGTGATGTGGATACGGTCAATGATGCGTTAAACAATGCGTTTGCTTCAGTGATTCAAAACTTTATCCAATCAGCCGGAACAATGATTATGTTGTTTGTGCTCAACTGGAAACTGTCACTGATTGTTGTTGGATTTTATGCATTGATGCTGATCTATATTTTGATTGCTTCCAAGATCAGTAAACGTTATTTTGGAAACCAACAAAAATTTATTGGTGCTTTAAATGGTTATGTGGAAGAAATGATTGCCGGCTTAAAAGTCGTGAAAGTCTTCAACCATGAACAAGCAAGTATCCAACGATTCAATGAATATGACGATTCACTTGAACAAGCAAGCGAACGAGCATTGTCTTATTCTCAAACGATGGTGCCGGTCATTGTTTCTTTCTCGTATATCAACTATGCCATTGTTGCAGTTGTTGGTGGTTACATGGTGTTAAGTGGTCAAAGCGATGTGGGCTCACTGGCTAGCTATTTAGTATTCGTGCGCCAAGCAGCAGCGCCAATTAACTCTGTCGTTCAACAATCAACATTATTATTAACGGCACTTTCAGGAGCTCAACGTATCTTTGATTTCATGAAAATTGAACCAGAGATTGACCAGGGAAATGTAACGTTGGCCTATGGAAAGAAAGATCCCCAAACAGGAACATGGACAGAAAGTCAAACGCTTGAAGATGGATGGGTTTGGAAACATCCCCGTGCGAATGGAAGTTATGAATATGTTCCTCTACAAGGTGATGTTCGCTTTGAACATGTGAACTTTTCCTATGTTTTGGGAAAACAAATTTTACATGACTTAAATCTTTATGCCATGCCTGCACAGACGATTGCGATTGTCGGTTCGACAGGAGCTGGGAAAACAACAATTACTAACTTATTGAATCGGTTCTATGAAATTGATTCGGGATCGATTCTCTATGATGGCATTGATATTCGTCTAATTGCAAAAGCAGATCTAAGACGATCTTTGAGTATGGTTTTACAAGACACGCACCTTTTTGCCGGAACGATCATGGACAATATCCGCTATGGAAACTTATCGGCAAGTGACCAAGAGTGTATTGAAGCAGCAAAACTCGCCAATGCGCATTCATTTATTCGTCGTTTACCACAAGGATATCAAACTCAAATTGGTACAGAAGGATCGTCTTTATCGACAGGTCAACGCCAATTGTTGGCGATCGCAAGGGCAGCAGTGGCCAATCCACCTGTTCTTGTTTTAGATGAAGCAACTTCAAGCATTGATACCCGTACGGAAAAATTAATCGAAAAAGGAATGAAATCGTTAATGGATGGACGAACAACATTTGTGATTGCCCATCGTTTATCTACTGTACGGAATGCCGATTGTATTGTTGTCATGGATCAAGGACGTATTGTGGAAAGAGGAAACCACGAACATTTAATGGAGAAAAAAGGTTATTATTACCAACTCTATAATGGAATGTTTGAACTCAGTTAATTTCGTCATTCAAACACAAATTAAAAAGTGATCTTTATCATTTCAATTAAAATGATGATATAGATTAAACCGTTGCTGCAAAAATGATGTAGCAACGGTTTTTCTTTGCTCTTTCTATGCTTAGAAATAACTGAACTGGATGAATAGAATAGAGTTTTTAAATGCCAAAGGATTAAGGAAATGATTGCCAAGGATCTCTTGCATAAGTGCAATGTTGATGAACAGAAAAATCATGAATCTTTTAATGATGTAAAACTGTTTTAAGTAGGGCTTATTAATTTTCAATTAGCGGCAAGGACGATATTATAGCTAACATAAACGCTGCATGAAGCATAAAAACAAAGAAGGTAAAAAATGCAGAATATTAGTTATTTTGATTTTTTCTGGCTCTTTATGTTTGGAAATCTTGCCGGTGTACTTGTAGAGGGTGTTTGGTGCAAGATTCGTTACGGAAAATGGGAGACCCATTCGGTAACCATATTAGGAGCTTTTAATTTAGTTTATGGAATTGGGCTTCCAGTCTTTTATTTGGGCAGTTTATTGATTTCGCAATATCACTGGTTTTTCGTTTTCGTGATCATGGCTTTGCTCGGTTCGCTAGTTGAATATTTATGTGGTTTACTTTTACGCATTGGTCTTAAAATGCGAGCTTGGGATTACCGAAAACATTTTTGGAATATTCAAGGAATTATTAGTCTGAAAATGTTCTTCATTTGGGGGATCTTAGGTGTAATCTTTAGTCAATCTTTACTCGATCCAATACAAAATATGCTGTCTTATATGACAGGATGGTGGTGGAATTTAGCCGGAATTATACTGACAGTTTATATGATCGGAAATTTGCTACTCACGCTTGTTTGCGTGATTCGTTGGTCCAACCGCCAACAAGGAAAAGCAGCTGCTAATCGATTGACCCAATGGATTGATCAACATTATCCAGATGCAAAAATGGAAAAGAAATTCTTCTACTGGCATTTTTTGGATGAAGACGAATAAGTTTTCTTAAATGAGTCTGATCAAAAAAATAACGCAATGTTTGAATTTAGCTCACGCTAAAGTGTGAAAAGATATAAAAGTGGCATGAATTACGAAAGATATAAATCAAAAGAGATAAGAAAAGCATGGATCAAAACGACCCATGCTTTTTAAATTCTAAAGCCAAGTGATTCGACTTTCTTTGTTTTGACGAACTTTAACAATGTTCGTACGATGACGATAAATGACTAATAATGTCAAAAGCCAAGAGAAGACGATGACTAAAATGTGTTCGAGATCTGTTGACCAGCCCATTGACATAATCTGTAAAGAACTCGATACAGCGGCGCAAATTGAAGCAACAGAAACCCATTTGTATAAATACAATACGATAAAGAACATCAACAAAGGAACAATGATGTAGAACGGATTTTTGAAGACAAAAATGGTAATCCCCAATAAAAATCCGAACATGCTGGCTACTGCTTTACCACCTTTGAAATGCGCAAAGATTGGATAACAATGGCCGACACAAGTCATGAATCCCGCAAGCATTGCGCAAGGATTGCTGACAAGGCTACCGATATAAATCGCTAAAACGACTTTTAAAGCATCTAAAGCAATGACACTTACGCCTGCTTTTTTGCCTAAAACACGTCCAGCGTTAGTACCGCCGGGGTTTCCTGATCCATATTGGCGAATATCTTTATGATAAAAAACTTTTCCGATGACTAATGCAAAAGGGATGGAGCCGAGTAAATAGCCGCATAAGCAGGCTAAGAAAAACCATAAATAATCCATAATTTACCTCTTAATTTCTTTTTCATTATACCAGTCTGCAAAAAAGATTGAACAAAAACGGATCTAAGCAGTTGTGATTTGCTAAAGTAAAGAAAGAAAACGGTTTTAATCGAACAACATCCAATAACAATACAGGAGAATTATATGAAATATGTAATGATCATTCGCCATGGCCAAACTGCTAGTCCAGCTGGAATTAAAGGACGACAAGAATATGACTTGTGCAATGAAGGAAAACAAACAATGAACTTAGTTGCAACGCTCATCGATTATATGAATGTTGAAAAAAGTTTAATCGTGACAGGACCTTTAAGACGCGCGCTTGAATCTGGAAAAATTCTCAATACAACAAATCTACCAATGGAAATCATGGATGAATTTGATGAAATCGATGTAGGAAATTTAGTTGGATATACTGGAGAAGTGGATTTAGACGAATATGATGCCAAAGTTCAAGAAAACCATGCTGAATCAAGTGCACATGCTGTTTCTAGAGCGATGAAGGGCTTGTTGAAAATTAAACAAAAGCACGGACAAACAACAGTGGTGGTCAGCCATTCCTTTTTGATGACACTACTTTATTTAGAACTGAATAAGGCAGAACATATGCCAATGATGGTGCCACTCAATCATGGATTTGGGTATGTGATCGATCTCGACACGATGACCATTGTTCAAGCCTTTCCGGATCTCGATGAATAATTGGAAATCAATAGAGATAAAAAATGAGGGTTTTCAGTACAATTGCAAAATTCTTTTTTATGATCAAAAAGTTAAAGTTCTTTTTTTAAAAAAGAAAAAAGAGCACTTTTAAATTTCGATCGCCATTAAGAATTATCGAAGAAAGCATGTCGAGTGAAAAGTATTGATCAATAAATGTGTGACTCGTCGACAGGATAATGTTGTTCTCTATATATTTGTTGTTCGATCTCGAATTGTTCAATAACAGGTTGATCACCGATATAAGACCATCTTTGGATAAATGTTGGTTTTACAACAAATAATCGTTCTGATGGTAATGAAGAATAAGCCTCATATGATGATTTAAAATGTTTTTTGAAGATGTCGATAAATTCAACCTGATCTAAAGGATGTCCTAATTCTTCACATAGTCCTTCTATTTGAATGTTGTTAATACATAATGCTACTTGGCTATTTTCCTTTAAATCTTGATATTTGCGAAATGTCTGATCCGTTTGGAAATAGAATTGATTTTTCATCATAACAAAGCACATTTTTCTTGCTGAAACTTTATTATGACGATTACTGGTTGCTAAAACGATTTTAGCGTGATCACCAAGTTGCTCGAATACCGATTGTAATTTTAGTTGAAATTGATTTTCCATTTTATTTTATAATCCCTCCACGGAATAAACATGCATAGATTGGTTTTGACTGATAGTAGATTTTCTCTTCGCCTTTAAAATGAAACAAATCTCCTGTTACGTGACAGATATAAATATAATCGCCCTTTGTATATAGTTCAGGACCACGAAAAGGCTGATCTACATGAATGTGTGATAAAGCTTGTTTTAGAAAATCACCACTAAAATGATCATCAGTAACTTTTCCATAATAGTTCATTGACCAACAAACTTGATCAGACTGGTATACAATTTCTTGACCACTAAATTGGGATGAGCCAAAGAAAGAATCACAATACGTATACTGATTATTTTTGTATAAGTAATCATGAGATCCGCTTCTAAGGGGCAATATTTTATTGTTTTTATTCGCATATGTGTTTTGTTTAGCTTCGACAATGAAACGTGATAATTCATCCGTATCTAAAATTTCATCTTTGTCGCTAATACAATCATTATCTTTCACTAAAGAATCAATTGTTGTACCAAATATATCCGATAGATCGATAAGATATTCTAAACTTGGAGAGATCAGCCCGCTTTCCCACTTAGTAATTGTTTGTCTCGAAACGTTCAGTTTTTCGGCTAATGCTTCTTGGGTTAGTAAATTCTTTTTTCGATAATAGGCAATTTTGTCACTATACATTTAGAGTTTCACCTCCATATTTCTATTATTGTGTAATCGAGCATGATCCTCTAGCAATTAAAGGTTACAATTTTGCTATTTTAAAAATGATGAGAGATCTATTCTGATGTAGCCCGATCAATATATGTAAACATGAAATGGATTGGATCAATCGCCATCGACTAGCTTGACTCATAAATCATCCTACGCGATTTTTCCTAGATCCAACATGAGAATTGTTTGATAAAAATTATGCAAAATAAGTCTTGAATGAATAGATCGTAGAGAAAACTGTAAGTAAACTAGCGGTCGATAAAACTAAACTGCCAGTTGGTTGAGTGAATTTAAAGGCAATGTTATCTTGCGATCGACAAAAACGAGGAGGAATGAGCAGATGAAGAAAAGAACTCTAGGCATGATGATTTCATCATTGAGAAAAGAAAAAGGGATGACACAATTGCAACTTGCAGAAAAAATGGGTGTAACCGATAAAGCAGTTTCGAAATGGGAACGAGATTTATCTATGCCAGATCTAAATTCTATTCCAAAATTAGCAGAAATTTTTGAGATTTCTGTAGATGATTTAATGCAAATGAAGACAGACACGACAGAAAATAGGAGTCAAAATAAAGTAGACGAAATCATAGATACAGTCCTTAAAGGGATCGGTATTGCAATGGGGATAGCTGTCACTGTTTTATCTATATTAGGTGAATTAAAAGTTAATACAGCGTTTGTTATGTTGGGAATAGGCCTAGCAAGTGTTTCAATATCTTTATTAAAAGATAAAAAAGAAAATAATTAGGATTGTAATTTAGAAAGGAAAAGTACTATGGGTTTATTTAGCAAAAGTAAAAAAGAACGAGAAAAAGAATACATGAACAAATTAGATGTTCCATCGTGTTTAAAAGAAGATTTTAAATTAATTATTGATGATGTGTTCACAATTATTGGAGTTGGCACAGTCGTCACTGGAAACATAATCACAGGAATGTGCAGAAAAGAAGAAAAGGCATATATTTATAAAGCAAATGGAGATGTCCTAGAAACTGTAATTACGACTATTGATCCACAGACAAAAGAACGAAAACCAAATGGTTGTGGATATAAAACAGAGCATGTCGGACTAGGCTTACGAGGAATTGCTAAGGAAGAATTAGACAAAGGAGACAAAGTAATTGTTAAGAATGCAAATTTATATTGCATGTAATTTTAGATATGAATAGGTCAATCAACTGAGTAAGCGTAAAATCTTCTGATAAATCGGAAATTTGTGGAGGTTATTCAATGGAATATATTCAAGTTACAAGCGACAATATTGAAAAAGAGCATATCTGTTGTGCGATTGCTAAAAATAATGATGTTCAGATCTCTTCGAAAAAAACATGGTTGTCAAAACGATTTGAGGATGGATTGGTTTTTCTAAAAAGTACAGAACGAGGAAAATGTTTTATTGAATATATCCCAGCTGAAAATGCATGGAATCCAATATCGGCAGAAGAATATATGCATATTGATTGTCTATGGGTTGCTGGTTCATTTAAAGGACATGGTTATTCATCAGATTTATTAAATGCTTGTATTGAGGATAGTAAAAACAAAGGAAAAAAGGGATTGTGTATTTTGGCATCAGCAAAGAAAAAATCATATTTAGCTGATCCTAAATTTCTGAAGTATAAAGGATTTCAAGTTTGTGATGAAGCTGATAATGGTATTCAGTTATGGTATTTACCATTTGTAGAAAACGCAACATTACCACAGTTCAAAGAATGTGCGAAACATCCTTATACAGACGAGAAGGGATATGTTTTATATTATTCAAGTCAGTGCCCTTTTAATGCGAAATATGTTCCGGTAATTGAAAAGATCGCAAAAGAAAAAGCAATACAATTCAAAACAATTCATTTACAGAGCAAAGAGGAAGCACAAAATGCTCCTACACCAATTACAACATATGCACTGTTTTTAAATGGTAACTATATTACGAATGAAGTGATGAATGAAAAGCGATTTTTAAAATTATTGGAGAAGTAAAATCATTTTAGTCATTAAAGTTTTCTGACAAAATAGACAGCTGCAACGGCTAGTTGACAAGTTGCCATGCCTAAGTGGTGGTTATGCAACCGATAATAATAATAGAATTACGCCAGTGAAGGGATGGTTAACAAATGGATATATCAGAAAGAATACATCATTTAAGAAAATCAAAAGGAATATCACAAGAGGAATTAGCAGATCAAGTTGGAGTTTCAAGACAAGCCGTTTCAAAATGGGAAAGTGGTCAAAGTACACCCGATATAGAAAAAATCATGATGATGAGTGATCTTTTCGCAGTGACGACAGACTATATTCTTAAAGGGAAAGAACCTATTCATACGAGCAATCAAAAGACAATATATTCTCTATATCTTGGATTTGCGGTTATATTTGCAACGATTGCAGGAATATGGTCTTTCACAGCCAACAGATTTCGGACAATTGAATGTGTTTTTATTATGGTAGCTGGAGCAGTGCTAGGATGTGCTGTATCACTGGTTATTCAAGTTATGGCTAATTTGTTTAGAAAGAATAATGAATTAAACTCTAAGCTATAGTTTGATCGGATGAAAAGCATCAAGAAATTTGAGTCTATCTTTTATAGAGGTAGTGGAACTATGATAAAAAAGTTTTGGGAAAAGAAAATTACAATATCAGGAAAATCAGCAAGAATTTTAGGAACTATTCTGATGGGGTTAATCGGCATTTTTTTGCTATATTGTGCCATTAACCCGCCAACGTATTTTCACTTTCTCAAAGAAAATATAAATAGGATTATTTACGGAGTGATAGGAGTCCTTTTAATCTTTAAGGCACTAAAAAATTAGATTTGCGAAGGGATATAATATGAAAATAAAGAATAAGAAACGATTGATCGTTTTGTCCACTTTGTATATTGTTGGTTACTTATATTTTTGTATATTTGGTGGAATCAATTATGGAATGAAGATTTCAGATCACACAGCCCTTGAAATGATTATCGTATCTTTAGGAATTCCTGTCGTTGTACGAAATTTGTCGATCACAATATTTATATGGATTATACTCTCCGTTTTTTCTGGCGCTTTTTATTATATGGCAGTCAGATTTGACTGGTCCAAAGTTAACCAGAACAACTTTGATTTGCCAGGGAATCAATCTTCTTTTCATTTTTTTATCGAGAGGTATTGTAGAGTGGATTGTTGGTGGTGTTGCGGATGGACTTTTTACAATATTGATCATCTTTGACGTACTCTTTTTTATAGTTGGTGCCAGCATAGGAATCACATATTTCGTAAACAAAAAACAGGAAGATTGAATTCGTATGAGGCGTTTTCTGATATTTTGACAGAAGATGAGTTTGGACAATGGAAGAAATAAAAAATAAAAAGAAATGAATAACTTTGAACTTAGGTGAAAATATGGCATCAAGCAAGGAATACTTAGAGTTTATTTTAGGACAACTATCTGAGGTAGAAGAAATTACTTATCGAGCTATGATGGGAGAATTTATACTTTATTATCGTGGCAAGCTTGTAGGTGGCATCTATGATGATAGACTACTGGTTAAACCCGTAAAATCAGCAATTCGTTATATGCCAACAGCAGCATATGAACTACCTTATGAAGGGGCTAAAGAGATGTTGTTGGTAGATGAAGTGGATAATAAGGAATTTTTGGCAGGATTGTTTCAGACAATGTATGAAGAACTTCCAGCTCCAAAACAGAAAAAAGAGAAATAGATAACTTTGAATTTATCAGAAAATGAGGAATAGTTGAAATGGAGGGGCAATAATAACATGAAGATTGAAGGGAACCAGAAAGAACTGGATGCAATGGTAGAATTTCATAAGGGAAACCGTATCGAGGGGCTGAAACTGCAAGAAGAATTTGCAGCGGAATTTCGTAAGGAGTATAAAGACAAAGATCACTGTCCTTGCTTGAAAGCCTGTCGTTATCACGGAAACTGTAAGGAATGTGTAGCAATCCACAGAGCACATCAGGAACATGTTCCTAATTGTATGCGACCATTGATTAATAAAAAATTGAAATTGATGTCAGAATTAACAGAGCATACCTTGGCAAATGAAATAGAAGCTCCACATGAGATTTTAAGAAAATAGTCAAGTCAAATTCCAGTTTGTCGATAAACTGAGTCTACGCAAAGTATTTTTGGAAATAAATCCTTATGACGAGAAAATATCAAAAGGTTTCTTCTATATTAAGCATCCATTTAAAGGACAGTGTTTTGCGATCAAAAAAGAAAATGCGAATTTTGTGAGAAAAAAGTAAAATTATGGTTGACTTTCAGATTTGCAAAACGTATTATTAACGAGCGTTGTGAACGAGGCAAACGAGTTCACAAACAGATGGCTCTTTGAAAACTCAATGACAGACAATTCAAATTCGATAAAAATTATACAACGTCGATTCTGAACAAAAACACTTAATATACTTCAATATATCATTTCACGAAATAAATAAACGCAAATGCGTTTGAGTCAATATCAAATGGAGAGTTTGATCCTGGCTCAGGATGAACGCTGGCGGCATGCCTAATACATGCAAGTCGAACGAGCTACTTCGGTAGCTAGTGGCGAACGGGTGAGTAACACGTAGATAACCTGCCCATACCCGGGGGATACGCTTTGGAAACGAAGTCTAAAACCCCATAGGAAGATTTAAGGCATCTTAAATTTTTGAAATAAGCTTTGGCTTAGGGGATGGATGGATCTGCGGTGCATTAGCTAGTTGGTGAGGTAACAGCTCACCAAGGCGATGATGCATAGCCGGCCTGAGAGGGCGATCGGCCACACTGGGACTGAGACACGGCCCAGACTCCTACGGGAGGCAGCAGTAGGGAATTTTCGTCAATGGGCGCAAGCCTGAACGAGCAATGCCGCGTGGGTGAAGAAGGTCTTCGGATCGTAAAGCTCTGTTGCGAGGGAAAAAGGAAGAGAAGAGGGAATGATTCTCTTTTGATGGTACCTCGCCAGAAAGTCACGGCTAACTACGTGCCAGCAGCCGCGGTAATACGTAGGTGGCGAGCGTTATCCGGAATGATTGGGCGTAAAGGGTGCGCAGGCGGCATATCAAGTCTGAAGTGAAAGGTACGGGCTCAACCTGTACAGGCTTTGGAAACTGGTATGCTCGAGGACAGGAGAGGGCGGTGGAACTCCACGTGTAGCGGTAAAATGCGTAGAGATGTGGAAGAACACCAGTGGCGAAGGCGGCCGCCTGGCCTGTAACTGACGCTCAGGCACGAAAGCGTGGGGAGCAAATAGGATTAGATACCCTAGTAGTCCACGCCCTAAACGATGAGGAGCAGGTGTCGGGGGTAGTACCTCGGTGCCGAAGCTAACGCAATGACTCCTCCGCCTGGGGAGTATGCACGCAAGTGTGAAACTCAAAGGAATTGACGGGGGCCCGCACAAGCGGTGGAGTATGTGGTTTAATTCGAAGCAACGCGAAGAACCTTACCAGGCCTTGACATCCCGAGCAAAGACATAGAGATATGTTAGAGGTTATCTCGGTGACAGGTGGTGCATGGTTGTCGTCAGCTCGTGTCGTGAGATGTTCAGTTAAGTCTGGCAACGAGCGCAACCCTCGTGATGTGTTACTACCATTCAGTTGAGGACTCACATCAGACTGCCGGTGACAAACCGGAGGAAGGCGGGGATGACGTCAAATCATCATGCCCCTTATGGCCTGGGCTACACACGTACTACAATGGCATCTACAGACGGAAGCGAACCTGTGAAGGCAAGCCAATCCGAGAAAAGATGTCCCAGTTCGGATTGAAGTCTGCAACTCGACTTCATGAAGTTGGAATCGCTAGTAATCGCGGATCAGCATGCCGCGGTGAATACGTTCCCGGGCCTTGTACACACCGCCCGTCAAACCATGGAAGCCGGTAACGCCCGAAGCCGATGGCATAACCCGTAAGGGAGTGAGTCGTCGAAGGCGGGACCGATGACTGGGGTTAAGTCGTAACAAGGTATCCCTACGGGAACGTGGGGATGGATCACCTCCTTTCTAAGGAGAAAGTACAAGGGAAGAGTTAAGTGAGTTTGTCATTGAGTTTTGGAAGAGTGATCTTCCAAGGTGAGAGAGGGAGACCTTGATCATCAACCATCGATCTTTGAAAAACGAATGATCAGTATAAGACATAACAGAAGGTCTGACGTAAGTTGTAGAAAACATTACGAAGGTAATCAGAAAAGATAAACCAAGTCAGAAAAACAGTAAACAGTTCTTATAGTGTAAAAAACAATCTCGAAACAAGCATATTTTGAAATTAGATCAAGCAAGGAAGGGCGTACGGAGGATGCCTTGCCACTCTTGAATGAAGAAGGACGTATTAGACTGCGAAAAGTCATGGGGAGCTGTCAAAAAAGCGCCGATCCATGAATATCCGAATGGGGGAACCCGGCTGGAGTCAAGTCCAGTCATCCATACTTGTATGGAGAACAACCCGGTGAACTGAAACATCTAAGTAGCTGGAGGAAAAGAAAACAAAAGTGATTTTCCGAGTAGCGGCGAGCGAAAGGGAAAGAGCCCAAACCGTAGAAATACGGGGTTGTAGGAACGCGAGATACAAAAGGTAAGTGAACTAGAATGTGATGGAAAGCACAGACAAAGAGGGTGAAATTCCCGTATAGGTAAGCGAACTGAGTCGTTAGCGTCTCCTGAGTACGACGAGACACGAGAAATCTTGTCGGAAGCAGGCGGGACCATCCGCCAAGGCTAAATAAGTAAGAGTGAGCGATAGTGAAGAAGTACCGTGAGGGAAAGGTGAAAAGAACCGCGCAAGCGGAGTGAAAGAGAACCTGAAACCGTATGCCTACAAGAAGTCAGAGCCCGTCAAAGGGTGATGGCGTGCCTTTTGTAGAATGAACCGGCGAGTTACTTTTGGATGCGAGGTTAAGCAGGAAAATGCGAAGCCGAAGCGAAAGCGAGTCTGAATAGGGCGAATAGAGTAGACAGAAGTAGACCCGAAACCGGGTGATCTAGCCATGGGCAGGTTGAAGCAAAGGTGAAACTTTGTGGAGGACCGAACCGACTACCGTTGAAAAGTTAGCGGATGACCTGTGGCTAGCGGAGAAATTCCAATCGAACTCGGAGATAGCTGGTTCTCCCCGAAATAGCTTTAGGGCTAGCGTTAATGGAAAGCTGGCGGAGGTAGAGCACTGAATTCATGATGGCCCCATCCCGGGGTACTGAATGGAATCAAACTGCGAATGCCGTCAGTCAATAGTTGGCAGTCAGAGCGTGGGTGATAAGGTCCATGCTCAAGAGGGAAACAGCCCAGACCGCCGGCTAAGGCCCCAAAATGATGACTCAGTGGAAAAGGATGTGGAGATGCACGGACAACTAGGAGGTTGGCTTAGAAGCAGCCATCCTTGAAAGAGTGCGTAATAGCTCACTAGTCGAGTGGCTCTGCGCCGAAAATGTACCGGGGCTAAGTCATCTGCCGAAGCCGCGGATTTAATTAGATATTAAGTGGTAGGGGAGCGTTGCATATTCATTGAAGCAGGATCGTGAGAGTCTGTGGAGGATATGGAAGTGAGAATGCCGGTGTGAGTAGCGAGATGCAGGTGGGAATCCTGCACACCGAAAGCCCAAGGATTCCAGGGGAAGGTTCGTCCGCCCTGGGTTAGTCGGGACCTAATGCATAGCCGAGAGGCGAAGCAGATGGAAAACAGGCGAAGATTCCTGTACCCGTGATAAAGGCGATGGAGTGACAAAGACGGGAAGTGTGACCCCCTTAATGGATTGGGGGCGAAGCGAAGCAGTACAGATCTAGGCAAATCCGGATCAANATGTACAGAGCGTGAACGGTAAACGAAATCTTCGGAAAGTAGTGAAGCACATGGAGCGGCTTTCAAGAAAAGCTTCTAGCGTTAACTTTATTGCGGCCCGTACCAAAACCGACACAGGTGGGCACGTAGAGAATACGAAGGTGAGCGAGAGAACTGTTGCCAAGGAACTCGGCAAAATGGCCCCGTACGTTCGCAAGAAGGGGCGCTCGAGAGAGCCGCAGTGAAAAGGCCCAAGCGACTGTTTAACTAAAACACAGCTCTATGCAAAGCCGTAAGGCGAAGTATATGGGGTGACACCTGCCCGGTGCTGGAAGGTTAAGGGGATCTGTTCGTCGCAAGACAAAGCAGTGGTCCGAAGCCCCAGTGAACGGCGGCCGTAACTATAACGGTCCTAAGGTAGCGAAATTCCTTGTCAGGTAAGTTCTGACCCGCACGAAAGGTGAAACGATTTGGGCGCTGTCTCGGCAGCAGACTCGGTGAAATCTTAGTACCTGTGAAAATGCAGGTTACCCGCAACTAGACGGAAAGACCCCATGGAGCTTTACTGCAGCCTGGTATTGGGTTTTGGATGATCATGTACAGGATAGGCGGGAGGCAAAGAGATAGGAACGCTAGTTTCTAAGGAGCCGCCGTTGGGATACCGCCCTTGATGATTTGAACCCCTAACGTAGACGAAAGTCACAGACAGTGCCAGGTGGGCAGTTTGACTGGGGCGGTCGCCTCCTAAAGAGTAACGGAGGCGCCCAAAGGTGCGTTCAGTCTGGATGGAAACCAGACAAAGAGTGTAAATGCAGAAGCGCGCTTGACTGCGACACCGACAAGTGGAGCAGGGACGAAAGTCGGGATTAGTGATCCGGCGGTGCCGAATGGAAGGGCCGTCGCTCAACGGATAAAAGCTACCCTGGGGATAACAGGCTGATCCCGCCCAAGAGTTCACATCGACGGCGGGGTTTGGCACCTCGATGTCGGCTCATCGCATCCTGGAGCTGGATTCGGTTCCAAGGGTTGGGCTGTCCGCCCATTAAAGCGGTACGCGAGCTGGGTTCAGAACGTCGTGAGACAGTTCGGTCCCTATCTGTTGTGGGCGAAGGAGATCTGAGGGGAGCTGTCCTTAGTACGAGAGGACCGGGATGGACCTACCACTGGTGCATCGGTTGTCATGCCAATGGCATAGCCGGGTAGCTAAGTAGGGAATGGATAAGCGCTGAAAGCATCTAAGTGCGAAACCAACCCCAAGATAAGATCTGCGGTAAATAAGACCCCTTAAAGACGATAAGGTGATAGGCTGGGAATGGAAGTGAAGTGATTCATGGAGTTGACCAGTACTAATCGGTCGAAAGCTTCATCTAAGATTCGAGAGTATAAGAAAAAAGGTAACTGTAACAGTTATGTAAATACTGGTCTTCGTTTTTGAAAGATCGATGGAACAATTCAATAGTACAGTGGCGATAGCGGATGGGTCACACCTGATCCCATTTCGAACTCAGAAGTTAAGCCATCTAGCGCCGACGATAGTGAATGCGAAAATAGGAAGCCGCTGGACAAAGAAAAACTGCCTTGATCAAGGCAGTTTTTTTTAGTTAGATAAACATGAAGTAAACTTTTTATTGGCATCCGTCTATTACGGGTGCATTTTTATTTTCTTTTAAAATTTTTATTCATTTTCATTATCTTTCAAACAAAAATTTGTTTTACGTCCATAACAAGATATGAACAATATAAAACGATATGCAGGAGTACTTGTCTTTAGCATTTTATTTGGAGCAAGCATGCTAGGGCGAGTACGCCCTATGTCACTAGATAGGCAAGCACCTGACACGATACAAGCCGAAATTAAAGGGGAAGTTATAAATCCTGGCGTTTATACACTTAAATATGGCGCAACGATTCAAGATTTAATTCAAGCTGCAGGAGGCGAAACACAAATTGCTGATTTATCTCCATTTGCACAAATGGAATCTCTTGAAAATGGACAAGTGATCGTTGTGGGTAAAACTGAACTGGATGGATCGAGTCCTTTGATTTCGATTAATACGGCAACAGAAGAACAATTGATGAGTCTACCTGGTGTTGGTCCGGCTATGGCGAAACGAATTATTGAATATCGCAAAACCCAACCATTTCAAACGCTTGAACAATTGATGGAGGTGAAAGGAATTGGCGAAAAGAAATTCGCGGCTTTACAAGAGTTTATCTGCTTGTAAACCATTTTGGATTTTAGCGGCTTTAGCGTTGTGGTGCATTGCTCAAATCAGTGATCGATTTCTACAAATAGGATTTATTGTTTTGATTGCTTTCTTTTTGTGGATTAGATTTGACCATCAAGAAGTGCTTTTCAAAATTGGTTTATGGTTTGCAATCAGTTTAACTTTTGTATTCTCGATAATTTTACAACAGCCCCAACCCCCTACTCCTGGTTTGTTTGAAGTTCAAACAATACGTAATGGCTATGCGGTTTTACAAAAAGAAAATGAGAAAGTTGTCACGTATGAAAAAGAAGAACTTATGCTTGGGGATGTACTTGATATTGAAAAATTTGAACCTGTTCATACCCAGAATAATCAACCTTTATTTTGTTTTGCTGACTATTTAAAAAGTTTAGGAATTACGCAAAGTGCAAAAAGTTTTCACAAAGTGAATGCTACAAATACATGGAAAGGGAGAGTTAGTTCTTGGATATTAGCGCATGATCATTCAGGACTTTATCGTCTGTTATTTTATGGTTTAAATGATCAAGAACAACTTGAATGGTTAAACGAATTAGGCCTACCACTGATTGCGCTTTGTACGACTCTCAAAAAGATTTTTTCCCGCTTTTTGTATCGAGAACAACTCGGTTGGAGTATGAGTATTTTTTTATTGATTATTATGCTGAATTTTCCAATTACCCCATCACTGATTCGCTTATTTATCTTCACAACGATAAGCAATATCTTTGTAAAATGGGAAGAGCGCTGGTCAATAAGTGTCATTTGTTTTTTGTACTTTTGCCCATTTGCGGCCACCAATCTTTGTCTTGTTTTACCAGCTGGACTTTCGTTTTTATCCCACTTTCAACAACAATCAGCACAGAAAAAGGTAATGAATGTTGTATGGTGTGCCATTTGCCAAATTTTGTGGATGAATCATCTTAACGTTTTATTTTGTGGAACGTTTTTATTCATTCGTAAAATTTATGGTTGGTTTTTTCTGATTTGTTTACCTGGACTATTGATTCCTGAATATGCGAGTTGGCTATGGCAAGTGATCAGTCAATTGGAGATTGCATTGGATAGTTTTACTATTCAAGGAAATAGCCCGTTTTGGTATCGGATATTATTTATAGCTTTTCTGATCTCGATTACATGGAATTGGAAGATGTATAAAGCTGTATGTTTAGTTGGAAGTATAGCGTTATATAGCTGGATTTGGCAATTCGATCCCTTTTTTCATGTTTGGCAGCTTGATATTGGACAAGGAGATTGTGCAATTATCGTCGAACCTTTTCAAAAAAGTGTGACGATGATTGATGCAGCAGGAACACTCAATAAAGATAATGCGACAAAACTCATTATTCCGATGCTAAAAGCTCTCCAAATTGATCACGTGGATCAATTGATTGTGACGCATGATGATTTTGATCATAGTGGATCTGTAGACTCGCTATGTGAGCATTATTCAGTAGAACATGTCATTGTGGATGAAAATCAAAAAGATGAAATCGAAGTAGGCTATGATTTTGAACTTTTACTCGAAAATCGTGATTTCTTGAGCAATATTGAAGAGCCCAATGACCAGAGTATTATATGTGCATTCCAATATGATGGGTTTCGTTATTTGTGGACAGGAGATGCATCGAGTTTGATCGAGTCGAAATTGATTGAACAATACAATGTGGATAGCGATATTTTAAAGCTTGGCCATCATGGTTCAAATACTAGCTCATCCAAATCATTTCTAGAACAAACTAGTCCTACGCTCGCTCTGATTAGTAGTGGCTATCAAAATCGCTATGGTCATCCGAGTATTGAAGTTTTAGAACGATTAAATACATTAGGAATTGATCGAATCAACACTGCGGATCATGGTTGTATTCATATGATGAGTTTTCAGGGGCTGATGAGTATTGATACAGGTGATGGGATGGTTAGTTGGATCTTTGCGAATGAATCAGAAAAGTAATCATTGCAAATTCAAGAAGAAACAAAAGAATTAGAACAATGATTTGTTGGTCTCTTTGAAAAAATGTTATGAAATGGCTTCGTTTTCTGTAAAGTTGAAATAAAATGGAGGTATAAAGTTGTGGCAAATTTGCTACATGCGTCTTGAGAAATCAAGGCGCTTTTTTTGTGCCGGAAAGTAGGTGGTTAAGATGAGGGTTTGAATGAGAAGGACTAAATAGCCAGGTATGGCTTAGAAAGGAAAACATGATACATCTAAAATTACGAAAATTATGGTTCTAAGTAAAACTGTGTGGGATTTGTCTTTTGGATTAAAAGTTTAAATCTCTTTTTTCGCAAAAGAAAAGAGATCTCTTTAAAATTGTAATAACCACAAAACAACTTAAGGAGATCTCATATGCATACTAACTGTTCTGTGACGATCAGTCAAACTATTCCTGGGGCTATTGTTTATCCTGAATCACTGACTGGATTCATCAATCAAACAACTGATCTAATCGTCAGCGATTCCGGACAACTTTTTTATCATATTTATGGTGAACAATTCATTACTCCAGAAGATTCTGTTTGCCCTTGTTGTAAAACGACGATGCATGTTCATGGTCAAATCACTCGAGTACTCAAGCATGAATCCAAGGGAAATTCAACTTGCAGAATTTTTGTGAAGGTTACTCGATTCAAATGTCCAAAATGCCATAAAACCCATGTGCAGCAGATCCCTTATGAATGCCCCAATCATAGAATGACCACTGATCTTTATAAACAGATCACCTATCATCTTGAACGACACGATTTATCGCTTAAAAAGATCGCACAGATCTGTGGAGTGGATCCACATACTGTAAAAGCGATTGATAAAGATCGTCTCTCAAAGCTCTACACGACAGAAGATGGATCTCATCGCAAACTCAAGAAACCTATGGAGTATTCTCGTTATCTAGGCATTGATGAATTTAAACTTCATAACCATCATCAATATGCCACTCATATTATCGATCTGGATACAGGACATATCCTATGGATCGCTTTTGGAAAGAAAAAACAGATTGTATATGATTTTATCAACCATGTAGGATACAACTGGATGCGCCACGTTAAAGCGGTGAGCTGCGATATGAATGCCTATTTCTACTCGGCATTCCATGAAAAGTGTCCATGGATCCAGGTTGTGTATGATCGTTTTCATTTGATCAAAAACTTTAATGACAAGGTCATTTCTATGGTCAGAAAAGACGAGCAGCGCCGCTTAATAGAAGAAGGTAATCTTTGTAAGGCTCGTTCATTAAAACAAACCCGATATATTCTTCTATCCTCTCCAGAAACACTTGAAAGGAAGGATGCGTTAGCGAGTCAAGGAACTCTTCTTGATTCTGGTCATGTCCTATTTCGAAAAGAACCAAAAATTCGCAAAGGCGGGTTAATGAAGAAATATAAACAACTATTGAAAGAGAACGAACTGTTTTTCGCCATAGATCTCATTAAAGAAGAACTAAAAGAGGCATATGCGACAAGTGACGAAAATACAATGGCAAATCATCTTACGCATATTGTAGAAATCTGTAATGCGACAAAGAATGAACATTTTAAATGGTTCTCTAACTTAATCCTCAAACACTGGAATGGATTGATTAGTCATGCGATTCTACGCTTGTCTAATGGCAAAATAGAAGGGATCAATAATAGAATCAAAACGGTTCGAAGAATGTCTTATGGTTTTCGAGATGACGAATATTTCTTCTTGAAATTAATTGACATGAGTCGTTATCGATCAGCTTGATTTATAGATAATCCCACACGATTTTCCATAGAGCCAAAATTATTAGCGCTATGCATAACGGGCGTGATGATGATCAGTTCTGGATTGTCATCCTTTCCGATCTATGCAGCAGAACATACTCCTTCTGGCACGATTGGATAAAATGGTTCTGGACGTACAATGATTGACAGAAAAATAAGAAAAGGACAGGGATGGCTCCGAAATATGGAGCTATCTCTGTCCTAAAAAAGACACATCTGCATGTTTTATTTAAATTCAATAAGATTATTTATTTGTTTCCTGGTCACCTTTGAATAATTGTTGCAGTTTTTGCCAAAAGGAAAGATCTTCTTCTTGGTTCACTACTTCTTCAGTCTTTTTTTCTCCTTCGATCGCTTCTGTAGAAATCACAAATTGTACTGAATCGACATGGGTATTTTTATCAGAAACGAAGGAAGTAGGGTTATCCATATTTCCACCGATGGAATTCAAAAGACTGTCGATTTGTTTATCTACATCACTGTTCATATTGGATGTTTCGGAACGGAATTGACTAGTTCCATCGGCCATTTCTTGGGCACCATCGCAAAGGGTTGCAACGCCATCGTATAATTCTACGGTTCCGTCATACAATTCGCCAGAACCGGATACTAATTCTTTGCTACCTTCAGCTAAAGAAGATACGCCGTTCATGACTTGTGTGTATCCTGCTACGATTTGTGCTACACCATCCGTGTAGTCATTAATACCGGTATCTAGAGTTTCATAATTCGATACAAGTTGATTAATTCCATTTGCTAACGTAGACAGGTTTCCCGTCATACTGCCTAGGCCATTGACAAGTTGGCTGATTGAACTATCAAAGGTCGAATATTGCGTATTTAAGGTCGTTAGACCTTGAGTAAGTGCAGGTACTTTAGCGGAGATGCCATTCAAATAGCTTTGCATGCCTTCAATAGCAGCACTGTTGCCATTTAATAAGCCAGAAATTTGGCTTGATGCGGCGGATAATTGACCTTGAATAGCGGCAACCTGTTCTGCTACGTCTGGATTAGATGCAGCAAGACCATCTAGTTGTGCTTCAATTCCTTGAAGAGAAGCTGCAGCACTTGAATTTCCTGCAAGCAAGGCATTAAGATCCACTCTATTTTGAGCCATGATTGCTGCATATTGAGAATAACCAAGGCTTGATTGCAAAGTGTTTGCTCCATCATAAAGATCACTGATCGCTTGTTTGATTTGGCCGGAGGCTTTTGTCAGTTCGGATAAATCTTTATTTGTTACAGAAACAGAGTTAACTGCTGATTGGATTGTCGTTAACGCGGATTTAAATTTTGCTGAACCAGAAGTTAGACTTTCTGATTTTGAGTTGAGGGTATCCAATCCGTTTTGAACTGTAGTTAGACCATTTTGCAATGTAACTACGCCATTATCCAAAGAGGAAATTCCACTTTTCAAAGAGGATGCACCATTCTTTAATTGAGAACTTCCGGTTAATAGATTTTCAGAACCACCGGAAATTGCTGATGCACCATTATCGAGCTGATCTACAGCACCGATCAATTCATTGACTTTGCCTTTGAGATCTTTATCGTTGACTTTGACATTCAGATTCAAATGAACCCCATTGATGGCCACAGCAGGCATTTCAAAATCTTTTACATCAGCAGTAATGGTCGTATCAATGCCTTCGCCAGGAAGGATTGTATAAGTCAATTGCTTTTTGCTTCCGACATTGGCAACTGTTGCTTCTTTTGCTGAAATGTTGCTGCATTGTTTTGTATCCAATGTGAAATTGGTTTGCAGGGCATAATCGTTATAAAAGGAGCCTTTGCAATCCGCGTTTTTCGTAATTTGAAAACGGATTTTAAGTTTTCCACTTTTTCCTGCAATCTCATTTGCCGGGTATTCTTTCCCATCCAAATAGTAATGTAGAGAAATATTCCAAGGGATTTTTGTATCTTTCAATTTTCCTTCATAATACGCTTTTGGAGCAGAGGTAGAGAAGGTAATCGTATCTCCATTTTGTTTAATCGGATCGCTAGTGTTTAACATCTTTACCGAATCGTAGTTGCCATAGTCGGTAATGTCTCCTTTGGAAAAACTGTTGACGACATAGCCACTTTTTGGTTTTCCGTTGGCATCTAGCGTAATGTAGATCACTTCTTCTTTTTCAGAAGGAGCTTTTTTTGTTGGTTGGGCAGCAAATGCTGGCATTGTTGAATTCAAAATGAGCAAGTTCGCAAGTGCTAAAGGTAATACTCGATTTAATCGTTTCATTTCGCAATCTCCTCATGATTTGGTTTATAAAACTGTAAATGTAAAGTTGTACGCTGGATAAAGCCATCCAGTAAGTACATAAATCCTGGTAATACAAATAGGACAATGAACAGGGAGAGCAAGCTTCCAATTCCTAAAAACATTCCTAATTGGGCAAGTACGCCGTGAGTGGATAGATTTCCAAGTAAGAATCCAACTACTGCAAGAACGGTACCCGAGGTCATAATCGAAGGCGTTACTGTTGCTATAGTATTGATAATTGCCTCTTTCTTTGCCATCTTTTCTCGGTACTCGGTATAACGTTCGGTGAATAAAATGGCGTAGTCCACTGTTGCTCCAAGTTGAATTGAGCTGATAATTAAGTAAGAGATATAGAAAACAGTGTTTCCTTGGAAATATGGAATGGCCACATTAATCCAAACAGCCGTTTCTATTGCTAATACTAAAATTACAGGCAAGGAGATAGATTTCATCGTCAACAGAAGTACAAGGAATACTGCGCCAATGGCAATCATATTAACCTTGACGGTATCTGCAGTAATGGTATCCATCAAGTCATAAGTACTTACGCCACTTCCGGCTAGATAGTAAGAGTCTGGGTAATATGTATTCAGGGTGTTTCGGATTTTTTCGACGAGGTCAAAGGTTTCTTTACCTTCATAATCAGCGTCTACTGTAATGACGAATCGGCTGTAATGATCAGAGATCAGCTTTGAAACTGTTTTTTGATCTAGATATTCCATAGGAATTTCCGCTCCAACAGTATCGACATAGGAGAGGATACTTTTGACTTGGGGAATATCATGAAGGGCATGGGATAGTTTTTGTTCAGTAGCGAAATCGCCACGAGGGACCATCGCTACATAGGTGTCGCTTTTGCCATATAGATCTTCAATAGCGGCTGTATCTTGTCCTAACTGAGTTTTAGGTCCATAAATTTGTGATGCGCCATAGTAATAATCGTTGGCGTTGGAAGCAAGATAACTTGGCGCGATCATCACAATAAATACACAAACCATAGGGATCATAAGCCGGTAGACAAATCGTCCAAAGCCTTTGAAGCTTGGTAAAAAGCTGCGGTGTTTGGATTTTTGTAACCATTTTTGAGTGGCTAAAATCAAGACAGGCATAAAGACAAATACGACAATTAAGCTAATCGCAACACCTTTGGCAAGCACTCGTCCAAGATCTGGTCCAATTTCAAATTGCATGAAGATTAAAGCGAAAAATCCAATGACGGTGGTCAGCCCACTTGAGAGAATTGAACTTGTCGATTTACACAAGGCATCGACCATCGCTTCTTTAGGATTTGGGTTTTCGGTTAGACATTCTTCAAATCGGTGGATTAAGAACACTGAATAATCCAACGATACAGCGATCTGTAAAATAGATCCTGCGGCATTGGTCACAAAGGAAATTTCCTTGAAAATTAAGTTGCTGCCGGAGTTGATCATGACCGCTACACCAAGTCCTAACATGACAAGAACCGGTTCTACCCAAGAAGTCGTAGTGAGAATCAGCATCAAAAAAACGAACAAAACCGCAAAGATAGCAATTTTTGTTACTTCATTGACTGTTCCCACGGTCGCAACTGCTGTAGAAACAGCATCGCCGGTCAGTGAATTTTTGTCGCCAATTACCGCCCGAATGGCATCGACAGCTTCAACTTGCTTGCCATCCTCGATCGTTACGGTAAAAAGCGCGGCTTTATCTTTGTAGTAAGTGTCCACGGTATCGGCATCCATCGTTTCAATAGGTTGCAGAATATCGTTTACATCATCCAACCACATTACATCGCTAACACCTGGGCAGTCGGCGATTTTTTTCTTGTATTCCAAAGCTTCAGGAATGGTAACGTTTTGAACCATTACACGGGCGTTAGGAATTCCACCATCGAATTCATCTTCCATCGTTTTTAAAGAGACAGTAGAAGCTGTTTGGGCTGGTAGATAATCAGTTAAGTCATAATTGACTTTGACCATGCTTTGCAAGCCAGCACCAATGAGTGCTAACATTAGAAAACTAATCAATATCTTTTTGGGGTTGTTTACAATCTTCTCAAAAAACTTTCTCATATGCTTTCCTCCTTTTTTATGGTTGGAACATGAGCAGAAGCTGTGCCGGAAAGATCAAAGATTTCATGTTCACTTTTGAGTTGTAGATCCATTTTTTCTTTGGTGATTCGGCCAGTGGCGTGATAAGGAATCGTTCGCATGAGTGTTGTTACTTTTCCTTTGATCGAACAGTCGCCATTTTCATCGATGTTTCCGGAAAATGGGTTGGATTTCTTCAAAATGACGAGGACACCTTTGATTTTGTTGTTCTCAATGGAAACGGACATCGTTCCATATCGAGCTCCAATAGGTGTTCGCATTTTGACATCGTAGTCGCGATTAAACATACGCCATCGCTCCTTTCCTAAAAAATAAGGTGTCCATCATCATACCTGCCTGACCAGAATAGATCGTGTCCTTGCGATCTTTTGGATCATATGGTCAAGATAGAGGCCGTTGTGATCGGGTGTGTTCCAGTTGTTAGAGGAGTAGAAGTTATGGTTGTTTTTTTGATGTTTATCCATCTTGCAAACCAATTCTTTTACAGCGTGTTTTGCATAACTTTTTAGGATTAAGTTTTGCCAGGCATAGTCACATATCGGATTGATGGTTGCCTTTATGAACAAAGCTTGATCGTAAAAATTGTATCTAGATGTATCGGCGAAGCGTTCTTTGAGTTTGGGGTTGTCGCTTGCCCATACAGGCTTGATACAAGTGAACATATCTTTTTCCTCCATTCTTTCTATTACGGCCTTTAATATAGCCATGTAGTTCAATAGATAAAACGGGCAAATACTATGCAAATGGGAGATATGGGACAAATCTAGGCATCTGATGAAGAAAATATTGGACAAAGCTTTATGATTGTCCGTAGAAAAATTTATCAGTCAGCTGTGTAATAAGTTGCCAGGTAAATGTGGAGGAAAAAACACAATGACCAATGAAGAATTGTCACTCAAAACCAAGCAATCGCTTGCCCAAGCACTGAAACAGGAAATGAAGCATAAACAACTTTCTAAAATCACTATTACGGAATTGTGTGATGTCTGTCAGATCAATAGAAAGACGTTTTATTATCACTTTGAAGACATCTATGATCTTTTGAAATGGACTTTGGAACAAGAAGCGATAGAAGTGGTCAAGAATTTTGATTTGGTCGTCAATACGGAAGAGGCCTTACGCTTTGTTATGGCATATGCGGATGAAAATAAAGACATTATTAACAGTGCTTTAGATTCTATGGGCCATGAAGAGATTCAACGCTTTTTCTATAATGATTTATTTGATGTGATTTATGGAGCGATTGAAGAAGGGGAATACGATTTGAAAATTGTAGTGGATCCGCAATTCAAAAACTTTTTAGCAGCGTTTTATACAGAAGCGTCCGCAGGTATTTTGATTGAATGGGTTAAAAATAGGATGAAACAAGATAAAGAAACAGTGATCAAAAGTCTTTTATCGATTTATACAGTTTCCATTCCGGCAGTTTTATTAGAAAACAAACTTTCAAACTAGCTCTTTACAAATGCCCATTTGCTTAACCTACAAAGATTGTTATAGGACAATGGATTTGCGTGTCGTTAATAGGCGAAACTTATCTTTAAATGGGGAAAACAAAAATGCTATGCAATGAGAAAATCCTTTTGCATAGCATTTTTTCTTGATTGAGAATAAATTTTGGATCGGGAACGATGGATTAAGATTAGGATTTGAAGTCTGGCGTGTCTTTTTTATTGGCATCATTTTTATGATGAATAACATGAGAAGAAGCTTTGTTCAAATTCGCACTTGTTTTAGTGATAAAAGAAGAAATCGCATTCGATAAGCTACTTACCCAATCTTGTTCATTCTTCGGTTCTTCTAAATTTAAATTTGGATCAGGCAATGTTGTTGGCAAAAGAAAGTGCTTTTTTTGCTCGATCATATCCAAATCCCTTTGTTTGGAAGCAATGACTTCAAGCGTGATTTGCAGTTCGACGCCTAATTTTTGAATCTCTTCATCGGTATCTTCAATAACATGTTTATAATGAGTGATCACCATCGATTCAATCCACTTTTTAAGTGGATTGGTCTCTTGATCTTTTAATTCGGTATAGCTTTTGATTTTATTTTCGGCTTTTTGAATGGCACGTTCTTTAAGATGAATGCTCTCAATGATTCGTTCTTTTTCATTTTCTATCATTCAAATCACCTTCCTTTTGTGTAATGTCTTTTTTTAATTTTAAACCTATTTATCGTATTTTATGGGATCTTTGAAAAATAAAGTATGGATTCTATGAAATAAAACTTAAATGGGTTACATTTTGCGAGAATCAACAGTTCACTTTGATCAATAATAAAAATGCAGAATGGAGAAATCATCCATTCTGCATACATTTGAATCATGAAGATTTGGACTATGCTAGATGCAAGAATTGTAAAAGGAATAACCAAGCTAGTCCATAGTAGGTAACGACACCGACCATATCGTTGACTGTTGTAATCAATGGTCCACTGGCAACGGCAGGATCGACACCAATTTTTTTGAAGAATAATGGAATTGTGGTTCCTGTTAAAGAAGAGATAACCATGGAAACCCACAAAGCAACGCCGATGCAAAGGGAAATCGCATAAGCTTGATCCCAAACATAACCTTTGAAGAAGTGGATATATACACCAAGTGATGCACCAGCAACAAGACCGATGATCAACCCATTGGTAATCCCGACGCGAAGTTCTTTCCAAATTAATGAGAACTTCTGTTTGCGATCTAATGTTTCATCCATTAAAACACGGATCGTTACGGCTAGTGATTGCGTACCGGCGTTTCCGGACATCCCTAGAATCAAGGACTGGAATGCCATGATGACGGTCAATTGAGCCACGACACCTTCAAATAAGGAAACGACTACGGAAACGATTAAGCCAAGGAATAATAAGATGACAAGCCAAGGTAAACGTTTCTTTAAAGATTGAGATAAAGATTCTTCTAAATCTTCTTCAGCGACTAAACCGGCAAGCTTGGCGTAGTCTTCTCCCATTTCTTCATCCATGACTTCTAACAAGTCTTGGGAAGTAATGGCCCCTAATAACAAGTTGTCATTGTTCAAAATAGGGATGGAGTCTTCATTATAGTCTTTTAATTCTTCAACGACTTTATCAATAGGTTCATTGGCATATAAGTAAGGGTAACTTGTGACAATGATTTCTTCTAAAGGCGTATCTGGTTTTTCGATAATTAAATCTTTTAAGTTTACAGCACCATAGTACATCCCATTTTCATCATGGACATAAATGGTGGTGATATTGTCGTTTTCTGGAGCTTGGCGAATTAAATCACGCATAGCTTCGCGAACGGTTAATCCTTTGGCAACTTCGATGTAGTTAGTTGTCATTTTTGAACCGATCTCATCTTCATCATAAGAGAAGATCACAGAAATTTTCTTACGAACTTCAGGTTCCAATAATTCAAGAATGATTTCGCTTCTTTCTTTATCGAATCCTTTTAATAAGTCGGCTGCTTTGTCTGTTTCCATTTCATTGAAAATGGCAATGACTTTACGGATGTTCATCTCACTTAAAAAGCGAGCTTGATCTTGATCATCCATATACTCGATAATTTCAGCAAGTTGTTCTGTATCGAGCATTTTATAAAGCTTTTCACGTTCAAATGAAGTCATGCTGTTGAATGCTTCAGAAATGTCATAAGCATGATATTCATCGAGTTTTTCTCGTAAAAGTTTAGGGGAGTTGACGTTACGAACTAACTCTAAAATTTCGCTTTCATAGTCAGGACGAGAGTGGATGACGTCTTCTTCTAATTCTTTTGTTTCTGTTTTATCTTGAGTTTTGGATTCAATAAGTTCATTGGAATGGGTTTGTTCAAGATCTTGTTTTGCATCCAATTTTTCTTTTAAATCGTTCATCATCTACACCCCTTTCTATAATTGCATCACTTGAATTAAGAAGAACCAAACCATTGAATAGTAGGTGGTTGCTCCAATCAAGTCGTTTAAAGTTGTAATCAATGGACCACTAGCTGCAGCAGGGTCAACTTTGATCATTTGGAAGAAAATTGGAATGACCGTTCCAGTAAAGGAAGAGATCACCATCGCAACGACCATCGCACAACTAATGCATGTTGCGATCGCATAAGATTGATCCCAGGCAAAGCCATTAAAGAAGTGAATGAATGCACCTAAAACAACGGCGGATCCACTTCCGATAATAACCCCGTTGGTCAAACCGGTTTTAACTTCTTTACCAATTAAATATAATTTTTGTTTTTTCGTGACGTTTGGATCCGCTAAAACACGAATAGAAACGGCTAGAGATTGGGTTCCGACGTTTCCGGCCATGTCCAAAATCAAAGATTGGAAGACAAGCGCAACCGTTAATTTGGCAACGACGGATTCGAATAGAGAAATGACACCCGAAACTAAAAGGGATAAAACTAACAATAATAAAAGCCAAGGTGTACGTTTTTTGATGGATTCGAATGTCGTTTCGTCTAAGTCTTCTTGAGCAGATAAACCGGCTAACTTAGCGTAGTCTTCATCCATCTCACGAGCAAAAACTTCCAGTAAGTTTTGTTTTGTGATAATCCCTTCGATTTGGTTATCGTTATTTAAAACAGGGATGGAATCTTCGGCATAATCTTTTAAATCTTCCATCAAGGAGTCAATCGTTTCGTTAGCATAAACGATCGGGAAGTTGACCTCGATAATATCTTCAAGTTCGGTCGAATCAGCGCGAGCTGCAAATAAATCTTGAATGCGGATGGCACCATAATAAAGATCATTTTCATCGACGACATAAAGAATAGATAAGTTATCCGTATCTGTTTCGCGAACTTGATTGCGCAAAGCGCGCATAGTGTCTTTGATATCGTAGTAATGAGGGATTTTGATAAAATCTGTCGACATTTGCGAACCAATTTCTTCATCACTATAGGCGTTGATTCGCTTAATCATCTTTCGAGTATCCGCATCAAGTAGTTCGAAAATAACATCACGTCTAGTTTTGGATAGACGCTTTAAAATTTGACCTGCATCTTGCGGTTCCATTTCCGATAAAATGGAAAGACTTTTTTTGATGTTAATCTCATTTAAGTACTCCACCTGCTCATCCATTTCTAAATATGGAATGATTTCAGCTAAGCGGTCCGTATCGAGAAGTTTAAAAAGCTTATCCCGACTTGCGTCATCAAGTTTTGTGAAGGCGATCGCAATATCGTTAGCGTGGAATGCTTCTAGTTCTTCGCGCAATGCTTTTGGAGATAACGTTTTTTGAATCAAATCGAGAATTTGATTTTCATAGTCTGGACGCTGTTGCTGAAGGGTGTTTGTTGCAGGAGTTTGTTGTTCTGTCATCGTTCTTCTCCTTTCAACAATTGTGCATCATCAGAAAACCGAGAATTCAAATTAAAATGTTCCAATTGTTCATCTTGTGCTGCGATAAGCGCAGATCAGACTGATTGTCGAGAAAAGTGCTAGATGGACAAAAACAAATCATTTTGAAATCGGGTTTTGCATAAAAATCTAGTTTGAATCTAGATCATTGGTGTCGATCTTTAAGACTTCAAATCTAGAAAGAATATAGGAAAGATCAATCGCAAGTATGATCGGCTTAATCCGATCAATACATTCGATTTTTCGTTGGGGTTAAAATTGAAAAAGACAAACAAAAAGGGAAAATGATGAATAGCTCTGTGATATTCAATATCCAAGAGATCAGTAAAATGGATGTTCATCCACAAAGAAATATTCAATCATTTACAAAGAAAAATATTTGTGAGTCAATTGAACCCCAATCAACACAAATGTCGCATCCGGAGCTGGATCATCATTATTTAACATTGGGGTCACCTCACTTTCGTTCTCTATTATAGACTAAATAGGGTAAAATCGATGTGATAATCTCCCCATAAATTGAAAAATTTTTGTAAAAAATATCGATTGTTTGGCAACGAAAAAAACACCTATATATATGGATCAGCACATTTTACAATGAAGTGAGAAACATTCATTCCGAATCGAAATGGATTTCGTTATAATGCTAACATTGCGCAAAAATGAGAATGTGCAAAAATAAACTTGAACCGATCAAGGGACAAGGTTGAAACAAAAAGGATTTGAATGGCCAATGACCATTCACTTTAAACAATAGAAAATCTGGAGGTAAATAAATATGAAATGTCCAGTAGGAAAATTATGCGGAGGATGCGAATATCTTCCAATTGAATATGCAAAACAAGGAGCACTCAAACATCAAGCAGTTTGTGATTTGCTAGAACAAAATAAATTACATTTGAATGTTAATCCAGTTCACATGGCAAAATCTCCTGTTAGCTATCGCAACAAAGTGATTTATGGCTTTGCTAAAGATCGCAATAAGAAAGTTTATAGCGGATTATATGTCCCAAAATCCCATCGTGTGATCAACTCAAAAGGCTGCAAGATGCAACCTAGAATTGTGAATGAAATCCTCGACGAAATCACAACTTTAGTCGACTCGATGAAAATCCAGTTATATTCTCCAAAAACAGGAACTGGATTATTAAGACATGTCATGATTCGTTATGCTAAGGCAACGGATCAAGTGATGGTTGTCTTTGTCACAGCCGCAAGAGAATTTCCATCACGCAAAAATTTGGTCAATGCTTTACGCCAAAAATTCCCACAGATCAAAACAATTGTTCAAAATGTCAATTCTCGCGATACATCCATCGTTATGCAAGATCAAACTTTGTTGTTATATGGTGATGGCAAAATTACCGATGAACTTTGTGGCATGAAAATCACATTCGATTCTTCATCGTTCTACCAAATCCATCATGACCAATGCGAAGTGCTCTATAACTTAGCTAAAGAAATGTTGGATTTAAAACCAACAGATGAAGTTCTCGATACGTATTGTGGTGTAGGAACAATTGGTTTATCTTTAGCAGACGCTTGTAAACAAGTGACTGGTGTCGAAATTAATAAACAGGCCATTGAAAATGCGCGCTTTAACGCAAAACAAAACCATATTAAAAATATTCGCTTTTTAGCGATGGATTCGACTCGCTTTATGCAAGAAGCAGCGCGCAACCATAAACCATATAATGCGATTATCCTTGACCCACCACGCGCTGGGACAAGTATGGAATTTATTAAATCCGCTTGTTCTTTAAAACCAGAAAAGATTCTGTATATTTCTTGTGATCCAAAAACGCAAGCTCGTGACTTACGACAATTTGCGCAAAATGGATATCGTGGTCAAGTGATGGAACTTGTGGATATGTTCCCTTATACAAAACATGTGGAAAGCTTAGTGCTTTTGACTCCATATAAACCGAAAAATAAAAAACGTAGATAAGTAAATGTTAAAAAGAGATGTAGGCTTTGGCTTACATCTCTTTTTAAGTGAAGCGAAAAGTACGTTCAATATGATAAATTATTGATACTTTATATAGGACATGTATTCATGCAGGTAAGTTTTGAATAAGATTTCTATAAGCGCAAAGAAATTGAAAAAGAGTAGAAAGATAATCGTTTATAAATATTTGTAACAGGCAGTGAGGTGATACGTTGTGAATAGAGATCCGTTTGAAGAATATATGAAAGAATCAGAGCCGGGAAAACGGGACAAGGGTTATGCGTGGCATACGGCTATTGGCTTGCAGGCAGTTGACGGACTCAAAACGTCAAACTATTTAGTACAGACGGCTGTTCGCAATATTGAAGGAGAAATTACCTTTGAGCAAGCCAAAGCGCTTTTGCAAAGTTATTATGAGCAGAATCCGGTTTCTGATTTAAATGATCGCACCGAGGAAGCGGATAAAGTCGCTGCTCGAATTGCGAGACTACTTTCAGAAAAAGCGTTCAGCTTTACACCAAATGAGTATCTTTCCATTCACAGGAAGTTGTTTACTGGAATTTATTCTCATGCTGGATGTATTCGAGACTATAACATTACGAAAAAAGAATGGGTATTAAATGTCGCAACCGTACTATATGGAAGTGCTACGGAGTTACAGGCAACGCTTGATTACGATTTTTCACAGGAAAAGATGTTTTCCTATAAGAATTTGACGATGAATGAAATGATTCATCACCTTGCACTATTTGTGTCTAGACTATGGCAGATTCACGTGTTTGGTGAAGGAAATACGCGAACGACAGCAGTGTTTTTTATCAAGTATTTACGGACACTAGGTTTCGAAGTGACCAATGATATTTTTGCCAAGAACGCCTGGTATTTTAGAAATGCATTGGTTCGGGCAAACTATAATGATTTAAAAAACGGTATTCACGAAACGACAGAGTACCTTGAGTTGTTTTTACATAATCTTAGGTCAGTTTACAAGGAACTACACGCAGACCGTGAAACGGGCTGCTGACAACAAACGGCGCTATGCTCCCGGCTGGGTGCATAGCACCTGTTTGTTGCGGGGGTTTCCAAAGGGGGCAGCGCCCCATTTGGCACACGACTTTGCGGAGCAAAGTGTAGTGTGTTATACGCTCTGTCGGCGTTGCCCTGAAAATACCGTTGCCGCCGGGGAGGGCAAGGGCATTTGACGCGGCAGGAAAGCAGGGCTTTGTTTGGGGCTGGTAAGCCGGAAACAAAGGGCTGATTTCAGCAGCAGACAGGGCGTATTATGAAAGCCCCCGTCCCTCGTCCTCCGCCCCCGGCCTATGGGACAAAAAGTCCCAAAGCTCTGGACACCGTGACCAGATGTGTGGCCACACTCCGGGAAAAGTAGCAGGACGGCAGGAAACCGTCAAGGCTGAAATGAATGGGCTGACGCCTGGCTTTGCTACTGCCCGTAAGAGATGGAAAAACAAGATGGAAAACAAGATTAAAAATGGTTGACAAGTCTATCGGATGTGTGTTATACTGTGCGACAGTTTGAGATTGGAAGGAGGCTTACGTGTGTTAATTTGTGTACGCTAATAAGCAATAAAAAGTAGAAGTACCTTTCCACATGATGGTGGGCTTTTTTTGCGTGCGTATGCAAAGGAACACGTAGGTTTGACACGAGCAGTCTTTGAACTGTATCGTGGTGTTTTTTCGTGCTTTGTTGTTATGCAGGCGTCTGCCCTCTCTGTGGGACAACGCCTGCTTTTTATTGCAGAAACAAAGGAACAATGCAATAAAAAAGGAGGTTCGCATTATGACCCAAAACAACAATTCATGGAGAAAAACTTATTTTACACTTCTTGCCGGACAAGCAATATCCTTTATTAGCAGCGGTATTTTGCAAATGGCCATTATCTTTTATTTGGTTGCGAAAACTAATTCTGCAATCATATTGACGGCGGCAACACTGATTGGATTTTTGCCGCAAGCCTGTTTAGGCCCGTTTGCAGGTGCTTTTGTTGACCGGCACAGCCGTAAAAGCGTAATGATTGGTGCGGATTTGATAATTGCCGCCGCTGGCGGTATTCTGGCGCTGGTGGCGTTTTACATGGAATTGCCCGTATGGTCTATTATGGTTGTCCTGTTAATCCGAAGTGCGGGAACTGCTTTTCATTCTCCAGCATTCAGCGCAGCAACACCTATGATTGTGCCAAAAGAGGAACTTACAAAATGCGCTGGTTACACGCAGACCATGCAAGCAGTAAGTGCGATTATCAGTCCAGCTGCCGCAGCGTTTTTATATGCTGTTTGGCCTCTTAATGCAATTATATTGTTAGATATTGTGGGTGCAATCCTTGCCTGTGTGACTGTTGCGATTTCGTCCATACCAACGCCTGAACTATGTCCAGAAACGAAAAGACAACAGTTTTTACAGGATATGAAAGAGGGGTATGTGGTATTAAAGCAAAACAGGGGCCTCTTTGCTCTGCTCTGGATTGGTGTAATTTATATGTTCTTTTATATGCCAATCAGTACGCTTTTTCCTCTCATCTGTATGTCATACTTCAAAGGAACACCGGCCCATGCCTCTGCCGCTGAAATTGCTTTTGCGGTTGGTATGCTGCTTGGCGGAGTCATTCTGAGCATTTGGGGCGGTTTTAAGAAACGGCGGTACACCATCGGTCTTTCCGTTCTCCTGATGGGCGTTAGCAATATGCTCTCCGGGCTTTTGCCGCCAGACGCATTTCTTGTCTTTGTTGTGTGCTGTACTGTTATGGGAATTTCCGCTCCATTTTACGGTGTGCAAAATGCGATTTTTCAAGAAACGGTCAAACCAGAATATCTGGGGAGAGTTTTTTCTCTACTGACAAGCGCCGCTTCCCTCGCCATGCCGTTTGGCCTTGTCATTTCCGGGCCTCTGGCGGAGCGGCTGGGAGTTGAGAAATGGTTTGTCATTTGCGGAATTGGCATTATCATCGTTGCGCTTGCCGTATTTTTACTACCCGGTTTGAGAGAGATTGACAATACGCAATAATCAACTGCACCTTTTTCTATTACTAAACAAAATGCCTGGATGGTGGTTCTGAAAAACCAGAACCGCCGTTCAGGCATTTTTTATCTTCGTCCTCTCTGCGGTTTTGGATTCTTCAGCAAGTCGGATTTTTCCGCAATCTTTTTCAGCCACTTCCGTTCTTCTACTGACAGCTTCCTAAAATTCAGCTTGAGCCGTTTGCAGATAAACGCCAAGTACGCTTGTTCCGTGTCGCTGTCCTGGCTGACGATTTCACCAGCAGTTTCCAGCATTTCTTTTAGCGGGTTATCCTCTGGGACGCTGAAAAAATCGTCCTTGTGTGTTTCCCGCAGAGCAAGGGCAATCCCGTTTATGTCCCGTTGTATCACATAGCGGCAAAACTCGTCCTCATCAATATGGGCGGTGATAAGCTGTCTTAACTGCGTATCACTCATGCCAGGATTATGCTTTTTTATAACAGTTGCGCTCATCGTGTCCACTATGGCGTTTGCACCCTGCGCCTGTTTCAGTGCCGTTCCGTTCACATAGATTTCAAGGTCAGCCATCAGCCGGGGGAAATCCGGGTGCGCCGCCAGCTCACACAGCAGGGTATTGTCTATCCTCCCGCTTTTCAGCAGGTCAATCATTTCATCACTCAAACGCAGGTCTGCAAGATCGGCGTTTGGGTGATTTTTCATTTCAGACAGCCCCAGCAGATAATCAGCGGTCACACCGTAAAACTTCGCCAGCCGGATAAGGGCATAGTGGCTGATGTCCTTGAAGTCTTCCGTTTCGTAACTGCCCAGCGCAGACTTGGAAAGCCCGGTCTGCTCCGCAAGCTGCCCCAGCGTCAAGCCACGCTCCACACGTAGGTCTTTTAATCGCTCTTGTATGGATAAAGACATATTCACCCTCCTTGCTAGCTCAACGAAAGAGAAGCCGTTATGCTATGTACTATGCTCATAGCATAACGGCATAGGCATTTACAGTTTTATTTTACCATTTGCTACATCTTCACGAAATTTATCAACAAGCTTCGCTGTCAGCTTGGATTTACCGTAGTGTTCAAGTACAAAAGTACGATAACTTCTTTTAGACGAAACAAATCCACTACATAACCGGACAATGCATATCAGTAGAATTTTCAAAGAACGAGAAAAAGTGAACATTGATATGGAAAAAGCGAACATTGGGTTGAAAAAAACGAATCTTGGAGAAGAAAAAGCGAACATTGAATCTGTGTTCACAGCAAAAACCGCTTCACATATTGATACGTTACAAAAAGCATTGAAAGCACAGTTGTTCTTTGGAAGATCAGATGTTCAACGCTTGCTCAACTTAAAGCCGACAAGATGTTCAGAACTTTTACGTGAAATGGCAGAGCATGGAATCATTGAACCAGTGTCAGGACATGGAAAAGGTAAGTATCGATTTCGATATCAAGAAAATAGAGACAAGATAGAGCAATAATTGACTTGTTATAAAGAAGGTCAGAGGTTAAATAAAAGTTAGTGTTTCTTACTTTATGTAAACCTAAAAATAAAAAACGCAGACAAGCAAATGTTAAAAAGAGATGTAGGTTAGGCTTACATCTTTTTTTCTAGGAAAAACAATGCGATGTTTATGATGAAGTAACAATAAAATTTTTTTATAGGCAAAGGTAAACAATCCAATGATTCAGAACATTTTATGTGAGCGAAATTTCTGTTTTAGCACTATGGGATGTTAGAATGAAAACGATTTCCTTTTTTTGCATGAGTGAGTGGATTTTCTCGTTTGTCGGCCTTGTTTTTCAAAAAGACAAGCCGGTGGTCCGTTTGAAAATTGTAAACTTGTGACAAAATGCGAGTATTGAGTGAAGGTGACATAAATGAAAACGATGAAGGATATTGTATTCGAATTTATCCAACGAGAAATGTTGTCGAATGGAACAAGTAAAGAAGGCGTAACGACCAAAGAAATTGCAGAGGCTTTAAATTTACAACGATCCAATGTGTCTACACTTCTCAATGATTTGGTGAAAGAAGAAAAATTAGAAAAAACAGCTACCCGTCCTGTTCTCTATAAGATTCGCAATAATACAACATCGGATTATGGATTGTCGCAAATGAAATTCATCGGGATTGATGGAAGTTTATCGAAGGCAATTCAAATCGCAAAAGCAGCGATTTTGTATCCTAAACATAGCTTAAACGTTTTAGTTACGGCAAAGGCAGGGTGTGGGACGAGTTTCTTTTGCAATTTTATGTATATGTTTTGCAAAGAAGCTAAAATCATGCAAGCCGATGCACCTTTTATTAAGGTGAATTGTCGCCATTATCGAAATCATATGGATGAATTAGATAACCTTTTATTTGGCCAAGAGAAAGGCAAGTTGGATAACTGTTATTTCTCTATGGCCAAAGGGGGCATGTTATTTATTGATAATGCGGAATTACTGAATGCCCACCAACAAAGCTTAATCTTCGATTTTTTAGAAACTGGAATGATCTATAGTGCAGATCGAAAAGAGTATATGGATTGTAAAGATGTCTATCTTGTCCTTTCTTGCAATCCATCCCATGTTGGCCAATATAATCAACGCATTCCGATGATTATTGAATTACCACAATTAAAAGATCGTCCGCTAATCGAACGATTTGATTTTGTAAACTATTTTTTCTCCATTGAGGCTAACAATGCAAAACGCAATATTGAAATCTCGCAAGAAGTGATGCAGGCATTGTTATTAACAGAATATTCGCGAAACATCAAAGAATTAGAGATGGAAATTAAAAAAGCTTGTGCGACTGCTTGTGTCCGAGTGATGGATGTTCCTAATTCACCAATTGTTGTGGATTTACATGACTTCAATTCCAATATTCAAAAAAGCTTAGTCAAAATGCGGTTTCGTTCGCAAGACATTTTATCTCTAGTCGGTTCGCAAAATTGCTTTATTTATGATTGCAATGGAACATTCCAAAGCAATCATCATGATGAACTCTACAATGAGATGCATACGCAATATAAAGAATTATCGAATCGGGGAATTAATGCCAAAGCAATCCAAGATGTGATTAATAATCACGTAACAAATTTGTTTAAACAATATAACTATAATCATGGTTATGATGAATCGTATGACACGGAGCAGTTATCCAAGATTGTAGATTTTCGTATTATTGAACTCGTGCAAAAGTTTTCAGAAATGACGAAGACAGAATTAAAAATCATTTTAAAACCGAGCGTCTTTTATGGGCTTTGCTTGCATATGAATTCACTATTAAGTATCAAGTCTTCACACTCGCGAGTAGATAACGATCAACTTAACTTTATTGTTCAAAATTATCCAAAAGAATATGCATTATCCGCACAATTTGCTTTAGATTTTAAGGATATGTTTGGGATTGAACTGCCCCCTGAAGAAATTGCGATTATTACGATGTTTTTAGTCAAAACAAAAGATGAGATCGATAATGGACATCCTGTTTTACTCTATATTTTGCATGGTTCGGGAATTGCGGAAGCTTTAAAAGAAGTGACGATTAGTTTAACGCATTGCAATAATGTGTATAGCTATGATTTACATTTAGAAAAAGATAACTTGAAAGCAATGGACGAAATCCGCTCATTGATCTTAAAAATAGATGAAGGTCAAGGGGTGATTGTCATTTACGACATGGGTTCCATTCGAACAATGCTCGATACGATTTCCCAAGAAAACGATGTCAAAATTCGTTATATCCATATTCCAATCACCTTAATTGGGATCGATGTGGCTCGAAAATGCCTGCAAGAAGAAGATATTGATTATGTATACCATACGACTTTATTAGAGATGAAATCGCTCGATGATAATAAAAATTATAAACGAGAAGTCGTAATCACCTTATGTCAAACGGGTGATGGTGGGGCATTCCAGTTAAAACAATATATTGATCAATATTCTAAGTTAGGCTTCAAAACGATACCGCTAGCTATTTCTAAACGCGATGAATTGATTAAAAAAGTCATGGAGATCAAAAAAATCTATACGATTCATTGTTTTGTGGGAACATATAATCCTAACTTACTTGGAATTCCGTATATCTCCATTAATAAGGTGTTTGAAAATAGAGCAGAAGACATTGATCGCATCTTAATGTTTGAACCTCTTCAATCGAAATGTATGGGCTATTCTGGAATTTATTCATTTTTAGAAGAACAGTTTAAGTTTATCTCTGTCTCGAAATTAAAATCGATTTTGCCATCGATTGTCGACCAGCTAGATGTTGTTTATTCATTGAATTCAGAACAAAAAATTGGCTTATTTATCCATATCGCTTGTCTTTTAGAAAAGTGTAAGGAAGGAATTCATTTTGCGCTTGGCAAAGAAGAAAGACAATTGATTGATTTGTATGAAGACGACTATAAAACAATATCGAAAATTATTAAACCTTTAGAGAAAAGCTTTAAAGTCATCATTGATGATTCGCAGATTGCTTGTATCATTCGAATTGTCAACAAAATATAAAAAAAGCAGCGAATTGATAAGTTCCCTTTTAGTAGACACTCGAAATAACTCAATCGAGATGTCACTAAAAGGGAACTTTTTTATGTCTAGAAAAACAAAATATACTGCTGAACAAAAACTTTGGGCAGTTCATCAATACCTCAACCATATGATGTCTGCTTCATCTATTGCGTCAGCCCTCAATATGTCTGCGACAGGGCGCAATTTAATTTTCACTTGGGCTCGGCAATATAAATGTAATGGCGTCGACGCATTTAAAGCCAGACCATCTAATAGCTCATACACTAAAGAGTTCAAAGAACTTGTTTGCCAAGAATATCTAAGTGGGCAAGGTGGGTTAAAAACCCTTGCTACTCGTCATGGAATTCCATCTGATTCGATCGTTTTCAACTGGGTTAAGAAGTATACTAAAAAAACGAACGAACTGAAGGATTACACTCCTCAGCCGGAGGTATACGTGGCACCTAGAAAGAAAACAACTTTAGAAGAAAGACGCAAAATTGTTGCATGGTATTACGCTCATGGTTGTAGCTATAAAGAAACTGCTGCTCATTTTGAATGCAGCTATTCTCAAGTCAGAGATTGGGTTATCAAATTCAACGAGCAAGGTGAAGAAGGTCTGCTGGATCGACGAGGGAAAAGAGTCCCTAAAGAAGAACTCGATGAGAATGAACAGTTACGTAGAGAGTTGAAACGACTACAAGCGATTAATCGTCATCTTGAAATGGAGAATGAACTCTTAAAAAAAGCCGAAGCAACAGAAAGGAGATGGTGGAACGATATAGTCGAGTCAAACGAAATCAAATAATGCAAGAATGGAAAGAACATGACTATAAACTGATCGAACAATATCACGTTCAAAAAAATTGGCCGATTCGGGAAATGTGCCAAATTTTAAGTATTAGTCGTGCGGCTTACTATAAATGGCTTCATCGCAAGGAAAAAGGACCAAATCCATATGAAATCGAGCTGATCGAAAAAATCCAAGAACTCGCAAAGAAAAAGAAACGTTTATATGGATGTAGAAAAATGTCCAGAAAACTGAAGGACATCTATGGAATTGAAGTAGGTGTCAAGAAAGTGTATCGGATCATGGCGAGATTGAATCTTCTTTCTGTTTATCGTCCAAAGAAACATACTTGGATAAAATCTAATCCTGGACAAACTGCAGAAAATATTTTGAATAGAGATTTCGAAAGTACTGCACCGAATCAAAAATGGGTAACTGATATTACTGAAATCAAAGTACCGAAAACAAATCAAAAACTTTATCTTTCTTCGATTTTAGATTTGTATGATCGCAGCGTTATATCATGGAAAGTCAGTACGAAAAACAATTCCGTGCTTGTTGATGAAACATTAAGAGAAGCATTAGAGAAGAATCCAGGAGGATGCCAGCTATTCCATTCAGATAGAGGTTTTCAATATACGCGTCCCGTATTCTGTCATTGGCTAGAAGAAATGGGGATTCAACAATCTATGTCTCGGGTTGGAAGATGCATAGACAACGCAAGTATGGAAGGATTTCAAGGAATTGTAAAAGACATACTCTTTATTCTGCACCCAGAAATCAATTCAATAGAGAGTTGCATCCAAGCTGTATCAGAGACCATTGAATTTTATATGAATGAATATCCACAAGAACGTTTTCATGGAAAAACACCAGCCGTAGTGCGAGCAGAGGCATTCAAAACGGATCATCCAGCAGAATATCCAATTCAACCGAATTTGAGAATCCAGAAATTCTGGAAAAAAATCGAGCAAAAAAATTGGTAATGAATGGCTAGCCATTCATTACCAATACACAACTATATTTAGTTATTTCATAGTGTCTACTTTACAAGGACGCATCAAATTTAATTTTTGCTGCTTTTTTCATATTTCTGTTCAATTTTTTTACGGATTCCTTTAAGTGGTTCAATCGGTTGCATCGGTTTAACAGGTGCTCGACCTTCCCGCAGGGCAATGATTTCATCTTGGATTCCATACAGTGTTTGTGACATACGCCCAAAAGTAACCCAATCGTGCCATGTTCGAGATAAGAAGTTTTTTTGATCTCTTACATCGTCATAACCACTCATAAACTGTTCAAATATAATTTCAAGTCCTTCCTCAGTTTGTTTTGTCGTATAGGTTACGGTGACATAGTCCGTTAAAGATCGAGCGGTTGTTGAATAAATCGAACCACGTACATAGTCATTGATGATGATTTTCGTTCTTAATTCTTTCTTTTCGTATGTGAATCCTTTTTTGATCTGTTTTGGAGAAACTTTTTTATTTGTTGTTCTATGAATATCTTCGCATAAATTTTTTTCGAGATAATCATAAAATTCGTCTTCGGTGATTTCAAATGTTCTAATTAGCTTCATGTCTGTATTTTATCAAACTAAACCATCGTGGCTAGCCAACTGAATGGATTCTAAAGGAAACGGGCAAAGCTATACATAAGATTATGGATTAGACACTAGGGCGTTTTTAATGAAAAAAAGCTATACACAATGGATAACTTTTAAAAGAAAACGCGAAAAACCGGGAAAAAAGGGCAATATACACAAAAAATTAGTGTATAGACACCGGACATTTGAGTAATGAAAGCGGTTTGACTGTTATTTGTGTATGAAATAAAGTGCAATCAGATAAACCAAGAAAGGAGATGAGTGCTGATGGATAATAAAGAAGAACAACCGATCGAAATGGTCTCATTTGAAATTATTGCGAATGCCGGTGAGGCTAGATCGCTTGCTTTTCAGGCATTAGATGAAGCCAAACAAGGGCACTTTGATGTTGCAGATGAACTGATGAAAAAGTCAGATGAATCTGCCACTTTAGCCCATAAAGCGCAAACAGACTTATTGTTTGCTGAAATGAATGGCAAAAAGACGCCAGTCGATGTACTGCTCGTCCATTCACAAGATCATTTGATGACAAGCATGTTAGCCTCAGAACTGATCAAAGAAATCATTGAATTATACAAAAACAAATAGGGGGAAAAGTTGAAATGAAAATCTTATTAGTATGTGCCGGTGGAATGTCAACAGGTTTATTAATGAAAAAAATGGAAGCTTATTGGAAAGAAAATAATCAAGATCATTCTATCAATGCAGTTGGATTAAGCGAATACAAAGATGTTTATAAAGATTACGACATCGTCATGGTTGGTCCACAAGTTGGTTATCGTTTGAAAAATATCAAAGCTGACACTGGATTACCTGCTGAAGTCATTCCTTCATATGACTATGCAATTGCCAATTGTCCAAACATCATGAAAATCGCAAATAAACTTTATTCACAAAAATAATTAGAGAAAGAGGAAAGAAAATGGATGGGATTTTTAATAATCCAATTATGATTAAACTTCAAGAGTTTGGTCAAAAATTGGGATCGAATAAATTTATGGCTGCTTTACAAGGCGCAATGATGTCTTGTATGGCACCAATCATGGTCGGAGCAATCTTCTCGATCATCTGTGCTGTAGGACCAATGTTTGGTTGGTTTGAAAATGGAGATGCAATTTACAATATTTTATATGCACCATACCATTTCACAATGGATTTACTTTCCTTGTGGGTTGTTACACTGATGGCCTTCCAATATGCCAAAGCAATTGGACTAAAATCGCCAGTGATGTCCGCTGTGCAAACAACAATCGTATTTGCACTAATCGCTTCTAGCTGGGGTGTTAACGAAGCTGGAGCAAGTGCTATTGATGTTACATATTTAGGATCTTCTGGTATGTTCGTCGGATTCATTATCGTATTTGTCGTTTGCCAAATCGAAAAATTCTGCGTTGATCATAATGTACGAATCAAAATGCCAGATGTATGTCCACCTTCATTAGTGAATGGCTTTACAGCAATTCTGCCTTTAGCATTTGCAATCATCTTAGTGTATGGATTACAAATTCTCATTTCTACTGTATCCGGTGGTACTTTAGGAATTTGTTCTGGATTTATGGCATTACTTTCTGCGCCATTAGGTGCATTAACTTCCGTTCCAGGTATGTTTATCTTATGTACTTTCGCTGCAATCTTATGGTGCTTTGGTATTCATGGAACAATGATCATCATGTCCGTTTTAATGCCATTGATGATTCAAGCAACTACAGCAAATGCAACAGCATATGCTACAGGTGGTGTTGACGCGTTAGTGTTCTATCCAGTTCTGTTATTCGGTGCAATGGGTATGTGCGGTGGATCCGGAAATACTTTGATGCTTGCAGTATTTGGATTAAGAGCAAAATCTGAACAAATCCGTGCGGTTTCTAAAATTTCTTTAGTTCCAGGATGGTTTGGTATCAATGAACCAATGACATTTGGTATGCCAATTATGTATAACCCAATCTTATGTATCCCTTATATCTTGTCGATTATCGTTGTCATGATCTGCATGCTGATTGGTTATAACACAGGCTTCTTAATTCCAGGTTTCGTTCCAATTATGAGTTTAATGCCTATGGGATTTGCTCGATTCTTTGGAACATTAAGTCTTAGAAACGCACTCTTTGAATATTTAATGTTAATTCCAACAGGTCTTGTTTGGTATCCATTCTTCAAAATTTATGACAATCAATTAGCGAAGAAAGAAGCTGAACAAAAAGCATTAGAAGAAGCAGGCGAGTAATTGGAGTCAATTCATGTTATTAGGCGTATCTGTTTATCCTGAACAAGTTTCGATGGAAGAAATTGATGCATATTTAGCGCTTGCCTCTAAATATGGATTTAAAAAAGTCTTCACCAGTATGTTTTCTGTTGAAGGAACAAAAGAAGAAGTATTTGCCTACTTTAAAAAATTCTGTGATATCGCCCATCAATATGGCATGGTCGTTGATGGGGATTGCAATACGATGTTCTTGCACAAAATGGGGGCAACAGAAAAAAATCTAGCCGTATTTAAAGAGATGGGAACTGACATCATCCGTATGGACATGTGCTATATGGACCAAAGAGATGTGGATTTAATCAACAATGAATATGGAATTCGCATTGAATTATCGGCAGCATTTGTCAAAGCGATTGATACGGCGTTAAAAAATGGAGCAAATCCCAACAACTTCTCGGCTTGTCATAACTTCTATCCAGAACGATATACAGGTGCTGATTTAGCAAGTGTAATGGATGTCAATGAAAAGCTCAAAGCTCTAAATATCCCTGTAGGTATATTTATTTCCAGCAATGTAGAGAATACACATGGTCCATGGCCGGTTCATGATGGCTTGCCAACTTTAGAAGACCATCGTTGGATTGATGTCGAACTGCAAGTACGTCATTTATTATCTTTAGGAAACGTAGACGAAATTATGTTTGGAAATGCGTTTGCGAGTGAAGAAGAGTTCAAAGCAATCGATCAAGTGATGAAAGCTAGCCATGTTCATGTGCCAAGAAATGATGCATTTAAAGATTTTGCGGATTTCTTCCCACATGGTGACTTGGAAAGAGTTCCATTTCGAGTCGATTTAGCAAGCGATGTAACGGATTTAGAAAAAGAAATTTTATTTGATTATCCAGTTCATAGTGCTGGCGAATATACATACTATATGCTTCGTTCTCGATTTACGCGCATGATCTATAAAGATAAACCAATTCCACCTCGTGCTTATGATCAACCTTGTTTTAAACGTGGGGATGTGGTGATTGTCAATGATAATCTCAAACACTACGCTGGAGAAATCCAAATCGTATTACGCGATGATATGAAAGTAGATGGACAACGCAATTATTTAGGAAGTATTCCGCAAAAAGAATTATTCTTATTAGATCAGATGAAATCAGGCAGAACATTTACTTTTATGAAATAAATAATTAAAGAAAGGTGCCTTGTATAGGCACCTTTTTTAAAAGAAAAACCTCTTGATCCAATGTAAAAATCATAAATTGCTCATCCATGATCCAAATCGAATCAACCCATAAAATTTGTGGGGAATTGAATTGGAAGATGAGTATTCATAGATCAAGGGATATTACGAGCAATATCGTGATGTTTCAAGAAATATAGGAGAAGAAAAATGAGTTTTCCAAAAGATTTTAAATGGGGCGCAAGTAGCTCAAGTGCTCAAATTGAAGGGGCATATGATGTAGATGGAAAAGGTTTAACAACTTGGGATTATGAAAAGAAAAAAATTAATCCCGGAACTTGTTCGTTTAAATATGCATCTGATTTCTACCACCATTACAAAGAAGATATCGCTTTGATGGCAGAAATGGGCTTTAAGATGTTTCGTATGTCCATTTCTTGGGCAAGAATCTTTCCAGAAGGGGAAGGCGAAGTTAATGAAAAAGGAATTCAATTCTATAAAGATGTTTTCAAAGAATGTCATAAACATGGAATTGAACCTTTAGTAACGATTTATCATTTTGACCTTCCAGCCGCTTTAGAAGAAAAATATAATGGTTGGCATTCTCGCAAAACGGGCGAAGCTTATGTCGACTACTGCAAAGTTTTATTCGAAAACTTTAAAGATGATGTTCATTATTGGTTAACGAACAATGAATATAACGTCATGATTTATTATGGCGCAATCGATATGATGACTGGAAAAGCGAACGATTTAAATGCTTTATATAATACAGGTCATATCCAGCTCGTTTATATGGCAAAAGCAATTTCTTTATGTCATGAACTGTGCCCAGATGCCAAAATTGGTCCAGCTCCAAACTTATGTGCATGTTATCCAGCAACCGCAAATCCAAAAGATACAATTGCGGCGATGAATATGGAAGATCTGCGCAACAACATGTGGGTGGATCCACTTGTATTTGGTGAATATCCAAAATCGATCAATCAGTATTTCAAATACAACAATATCGTATTAGATATCCAAGATGGCGATATGGAAACGATGAAAAACTGTCATCCAGACTTTATCGGATTTAACTGCTACTCCGATGAAACGATTGAACATTGTGACTTTTATGAAATGGATTGGGATAGTTTAGTCGGTGCAGACAATCGTGATATGTCATATCTTGTCAAACTGACAGAAAAACCAGGTGTTGGAAAAGCCATCAGCAATCCATTCTTTGAAGTGGGTGAAGATGGACACAAATTCGATCCTTATTGCATTCGTGTAACAGCGAGAAAGTTAAGTGATCGTTATCGTTTACCTGTGATTATTACCGAAAACGGATATGGTCGCCCAGATACACTAGAAGAAGATGGAAGTATTCATGATCGTTATCGTATTGAACATTTAAGACGAATGATCGAAGAAATGAATACGGGTATTGAAGAAGGGGCACTCTTATTTGGATATTGCCCATGGTCTGCTGTCGATTTAGTTTCAACACGTGAAGGCATCTCTAAACGATATGGCTTTATTTATGTTGATCGTGATGAAGATGATGAAAAAGCAAAAACAGCCGAAATGAAACGTTATCGCAAAGACAGCTTCTATTGGTACAAAAACGTCATTGCTTCTAATGGAAAGGACTTAGACTAAGACGATGAAACAAGCATCTCAAAGAGTAAAAGACATCCTAAATCGGATGTCGGTTGAAGAAAAAGCGCTACAACTATCTTGTGTTATGCCTTCTTTCGTTCTAGAGCAAGGCGTCTTTGATCGCAAGCGTGCCGAAAAAGAAATGCCTAAAGGAATCGGGCGCATGACCCAATTTGCGGCCGGCTTTAGCGAAGGTCCAGAACAAGCAGCCAAAGGATATAACGAGATCCAAAAATATATGATTGAAAAATGTGGACTTCCAGCTTTAATTCAAAATGAAAGTTCATCCGGAACTGTTGCCGCCGATGCGACAATTTTCCCGGTTCCAATTGCTTTAGCTAGTACTTTTGAACCGGAACTGTCCTACAAAATGGGCAAAGTGATCGCAGATGAAGGAAAAGCGATTGGCGTGCATGCGATGATGTCACCAGTAGCGGATATTAGCCGTGATGCAAGATGGGGTCGTGTGGATGAAACATTTGGTGAAGATCCTTTATTGAGTGCCCGTTTTACCAGTGAAGAAGTTCGTGGGATTCAAGGTGAAGATTACACAAAACACTGCCAAGCTTTAGCAAAACACTGGGTTGGTTATGGGGCAAGTGAAGGCGGCATTAACTGCGCAACGATCAATATTGGAAAAAAAGAATTGTTTGAAGTATATGCCACCCCATTTGCGGCTGCGATTCAAGAAAATGATATGCAAAGCATTATGGTGACCTATAGTGAAATCGATGGTCGACCAATGTCGATCAATCCTGAATATACGCAAAAGATTTTACGTGAAGACTTAGGTTTTACGGGTATTGCGGTTTGTGATGGTTTGTCCATTCCACGTGTAATTGAAACACAAGGCATTAGTGCTTCGCGAGAAGAACTAGCTGGTATGGCTTTAAAAGCTGGAATTGATGCCGACACCATGATCACAACGGTGTATAACCATATCGTTGAAGGGGTTAAACAAGGTTTAGTCGATGAAAAAGATTTAGATGCAGCCGTATTAAGAACATTACAAGCGCGTGAAGAAATGGGCTTATTCGATAATCCATTTGTGGATCCAACAAAAGCCAAAGAGATTTATGATGATCCAACTGCGGATGCTTTAAGTGAAGAAATCGCCCAAAAATCAATTGTATTATTGAAAAATGATGGCATTCTTCCACTTCAAAATGAAAAGAAAAAGATTGCGTTGATTGGACCATTTGCCACTCGTCTGCAAACTTTCTTTGGTGGATATGCTTATCCAGCAATGATGGGATCGTTCTTGGAAATGTGTGTTGATCCAAGTGTTGCAGTTCATATGGAAGGATTCCGTGAAATGGCGCAAAGAATGTTTGATATCGAAAGCATGAAAGCCAAGATGTATAAAGATCCTTCCAAATCCTTTGCACAAAACTTCGATGACTACCTCCATGAAACACTCGGCACAATGTCTTTAACTGACGCTTTACAAGAAGAATTATCCAATGTTGAAATCGTTAGCTATGGTGCTTCTTTAAATTGTGAAAATTATAAAGACCATCTTGAACAAGCAAAACAAGTTGCCCAAGATGCCGACATTGTTGTTTTGGCCCTTGGCGAAGTAACAGGACAAGGAAAAGATGCGACAAGTGGTGAAGGCGTGAATCATCCTGATTTGACATTGCCATTCCATCAAGAAGAACTGGTCGATATCGTGCATGAATTAGGTAAGCCAAGCGTTCTCGTGTTATTTAATGGTCGTGCTTTAGCGTTGGGAAATGTTGAACCAAAAGTGAATGCGATTGTCGAAGCATGGTATCCAGGACCAGCGGGGGGAAGACCGGTTGCCAAAGTGTTATCAGGACGCTTTAACCCACAAGGTCATTTGCCAGTTACATTCCCACAAATTAGTGCACAATGTCCAATTTATTATGGCCATAAAACGGGAAGTGGGTATATGACGATTAAACAAACAGCAGATCCGGCAGTCATGCAACCGTTATATCCATTTGGCTATGGACTCAGTTATACAAACTTCGAATTATCGAATTTACATTATGATGAACGTGTCGAAACAGGCGCTTCATTTAAAGTGAGTATCGATATCAAAAATACCGGTGCCATAGCGGGAAGTGATGTGATTCAAATTTATACTCATTCAAAATGTCCAACCATCAATCGCCCAATTAAAGAATTAAGAGCATTTACAACGGTTGATCTTCAACCAAATGAGAAAAAAACAATTGAATTCGAATTAGATACAAGAGCATTTGGCTATTTTAATTTTGAAGATCAATTCGTCATTGAAAATCGCCCGCAAGAATTGTTTATTTGTGATCATTCAAGCAACATTGTATTGCGTGGGGAAGTTCAATTTGTTGGAAAAACAAAAGAGATCTTACATGATCGCGTATTTAACTTTAAAGTAGAAGAAAAATAGGAGGAAGAATATGTTTCCAAAAGACTTTTTATGGGGTGGTGCTACAGCAGCAAACCAATTTGAAGGAGCATGGGATGTAGATGGAAAAGGTGTCAGCACATCCGATTGTTGCACACGAGGCTCTTTAACTTCTGTGCGTCATGTCACTTATCAAACAGAAGATGGTCAAGTGGAATCCAAAATCATGTTTGGATTGGATGCGCCAAAAGGGGCAAAATTCGGAGCTTTTGATGGATATGATTATCCAAGCCACGAAGGAATTGATTTTTATCATCATTACAAAGAAGACATCGCTTTATTTGCGGAAATGGGATTTAAAACATTCAGAATGTCAATTAACTGGACACGAATTTTCCCAAATGGTGATGATGAACAACCAAACGAAAAAGGATTACAGTTCTATGAAGACGTCTTCAAAGAATTAAAGAAATATGGCATTGAACCACTTGTAACGTTATCTCATTATGAAACACCAATCGCACTAACCAACAAATGGAATGCATGGGCAGATCGGCGCACGATCGATTGTTTCGTTCGCTATGCCAAAACTTGTTTTGAACGCTATAACGGATTGGTTAAATATTGGCTGACCTTTAACGAAATCAACTGCATTTCCTTTGGTGGCTTTATGGCTGCGGGGGTAGCATCTAGAGATCCACTGATGATCGCAAATGCGACAAGAAACCAATTGTTAGCGAGTGCTTTAGCTGTGCAAGAGGCACATATAGTCAACCCAGATATGATGGTTGGAAATATGATTGGCTATGGCGCAAGTTATCCTTATACATGTAATCCAGAAGATGTTCTCAAACAAAGAAAATCTCAATACAATGTCGACTTCTATTCTGATGTACAAGCAAGAGGATATTATCCAAACTACAAATTGAAAGAATACGAAAGAGCAAATCTTGATTTTGAATTAACAAAAGAAGATCAAGAAATCTTAGCAAATGGGACAGTCGATTTCATTACGTTCTCTTACTACATGTCAAATTGCGTGAGCGCAGATCCTGAAGTCTTAGCAAACCAAAAAGGAAATATGTTAATGGGGGTTAAAAATCCTTATTTAACAGAAAGTGAATGGGGATGGCAAATTGACCCAGTTGGATTACGCATTTCTTTAAATGACTTCTATACAAAATATCGTAAACCATTAATGGTTGTCGAAAATGGTTTAGGTGCAAGAGATATAGTCACTGAAGATGGCCAAATCCACGATGATTATCGTATTGATTATTTAAGAGCACATATCGAACAAATGGATAAAGCAATCAATGAAGACGGTGTAGATTTGATTGGCTATACACCTTGGGGTTGCATCGATTTAGTCAGTGCTTCTACGGGTGAAATGGCAAAACGTTATGGATTTATCTATGTCGATATTCAAGATGATGGAACAGGCGATGGCAAACGAATGAAAAAAGATTCCTTCTACTGGTATAAAAAAGTCATCGCATCCAATGGAGCGGATTTAGATTAATGAGTCAGTTTGCGGTATTTATCGATATTGATGGAACACTGATTGACGATGAACAAAAATATCGTCCAAGTGCAAAATATGCGATTCAACAAGCACGGAAAAATGGCCATAAAGTGTTTTTGAGCACCGGTCGCTGCAAAGCGGAAATCTTTGATTATATTTTCGATATCGGATTTGATGGTTTGATCGGCTCAAGTGGGGGCTATATAGAAGTGGATCATCAAGTTCTTCGCCATTTAACTTTTAAAGATGAAGATATCCAACGATTAGTAGAATATTTCAAAGAAAATGGGATTGGTTATTATTTAGAGTGTAATCATGGAACATTTGCGGATGAAATTTATCGCGATTGGTTTATTTCTGTTTTAAAAAGTCTTGGAAATGACTTTGATTCATCACTTTTTGAAGCATTTATGAGTCATGTTAATTGGATCGATGAAACAACAACGATCAAAGAAGTGAACAAGATTTCGTTTGCGACATCTAAAATTCCTTATGATTTGATCTATAAAAAGTTATGCGATGACTTTGATGTCATTCGCAACACAGTCGGTATTTTAGAAGCCGATAGTGGTGAAATTAGCCTAAAAGGAGTCAATAAAGCTCAAGCGATTGAGTTTGTCATCCATCATTTAGGATTGAACGACGTAAAAGTAATGGCCATTGGCGATTCGGAAAACGATATTGAAATGTTAGAGTATGCCAATATCGGTATTGCGATGCGCACAGGAAGCGAAAAACTAAAAGCAATTGCGGATGAGTTAACCGGATCTCCTAAAGAAGATAGCATTTATGATTGCTTTGTGAAACACGGTTTGATTGAACCGATGCAATAAAAGCAGGATCCAAGTAGAACTGGATATAGTTTAGTCCGATTCAATCCTGCAAGTGGTAAAGTCAACAAACTGTTTAAAAGTTTGTTGTATTAGAATTTAGATATTTATATCAAGACGAGAATAAAAGAAGAGTCGACCTTCTATAAAAGGAAATTGATTCTCGATTAGATTCTCGTCTTTTTTAGTGTGTTTGTCGATTTGATTTATTCTTTTGGATCTTGATGAAGCCGAATACTAATAGAAGAAAAAATGAACATATATAAATAATTATTGTGAAAAGTTAGAAATAAGGAGAGAAGCGTGGTATAAAAAAGTCAAAGAGATTGTTAAATAAGAAAGGAGAGCAGGTCATGGGACAATATGATAATTACGATAATACTGCAAATATCGAAAGGGCACAAAAAAGACTGGATAAACTGATGCGTAAGCGTAAACCCAATCCACAAAAAATCGCCCAAGCAAAACAAGAACTTGAAAATGAGAAGTTATTTCAGCACTGTCAAATTTTCAAAAGTTTTAATGGCCGAGCGCCAAATGAAAATGTCAGATTCAACGATGATCGCCGACTGATTTGGTTTTATGGAGATGTAATTCCTTATGATGCACTTTCTGCCTATTCGATCAAAGAGAAAAAAATTCAAAAGTCTTATACAAAAACGAAAACGAAAGGGGCACTTTCCCGAGCGATTGTTGGGGGCATGCTTGCAGGGGAATTAGGGGCAATTGTTGGAGCGGCATCCGCTGATACGATTACCGAAACTAAAGATTATGAAATAGGGCAAGGTTTTGTGATTACTCTTCAAACAAAAAATGGAAATGCGTACTCTATGGATATTGAAAATGATGGTTTTATAAACAATAAGTTCCATCCAAAGTGGTATGAAGTAGCAGAAAAACTATCATCGATTATGCATCAAAAAATCTAAACGAAATAATAAGGCGCAAGATTTCAAGAGTTTTAAGCTCGATGAATCTTGCGCTTTTCATATATGAAAAGAGAGATCTTCTTTTTCGTCTAAAAAAACAAGTTTAGGGAATATGAAACTCAGAAATTAAAAATTGACAGAAAAGTTCTCGTTCATTAATATATAAGTAATAACTTATATATTAGGAGGGCATATGCGCAAAAAACGACTTGCGAGTGTACAAACAGATTGCGTAGCTTGTGGAACTTGTATGAAAGTTTGTCCACGACAGGCGATTAGTATTTATAAAGGGATTAGAGCGATGATTGATCCAAATCGATGTGTTGGGTGTGGATTATGTAAAAAAGAATGTCCAGCGAATGCGATTGTCATTGAGGAAAAAGTGTATGAAGAAACATTGGTATGATTATTTATGGATCGTCAGTCCAATCTATTTAACGTTAGGTTTCTTCAATATTATATATGCGTGGATCGGGCTGATCTTTTTCTTTTTACCTTTACTCTTTGCGATCTTTAAAGGAAACAAAATGTATTGCAACCGATATTGCGACCGTGGCCAGTTTTTATCCATCCTTGGTAAAAAGTTAAAATTATCAAGATATCGAGATACTCCATCCTGGATGAAATCAAAAGCGTTTCGATATGCCTTTTTAGTTTTCTTCTTAGTGATGTTTGCGAATATGTTATACGTTACGTACTTAGTGATGACTGGGGTTAAAGATGGTGGTTCATTTATCAAGTTATTCTGGACTTTCAAAGTACCATGGTCCTTTGCGATCGATCCAACAATCACGCCTTGGGTGAATCAATTTGCGCTAGGTTTTTATAGTTTGATGCTAACGAGTACTTTGATTGGTGTCATTGTGATGATCTTATATAAACCAAGAACATGGTGCGGCTTCTGTCCAATGGGAACGATGACGCAAACGATTTGCGCAATTAAAGCGAAAGAAAAATTATGATAGAACATGCTCGAAAAGTATCGGAACTTTTAAAAGCGATTGCGAATGAAAATCGGTTAATCATCTTATGTGTTTTATTAGAAAAAGAAATGAGTGTAAATGAAATTCATAACTATGTACCGAACATCACCCAACCCGCTTTATCTCAACATTTAAACTATTTACAAAAGCACGAATGTATCAAGTGCCGTAAAGATGGACAACACGTGCTTTATTCAATTAAAGATGAACATCTAAAAGCTTTGTTTAATACGATTAAGAAGGAATACTGTCAATAAGATTGGACTTTAACTAAGGATATGTTATTTGCGAAATATACATAGTTCTAAATTTATGAATAAACGACTTCTTGATTAAATTTTAACTGATCTTATTTCATCAATTTATTTATCCAACTCTGAAGCTCTTTTTGAAATCAGACACGACGATTTAAAGTGTGTCATTTTCAAAAAGAGCTTTTTTGCATAAGAAGTAGTATGTTAACTCTTTCTTTGGCAAAGTTAAGCAGTCGAATAAATATAGAAGTGTTTCATCAGTATGTATGATTTACGGTTGTAAAGTAACAAAATGATTCATGATCATAAGGCAATTGAAACTGGAAAAATAAAGAGGGAATTTTGCAACTCACAATAAATATAGGAAAAGGAAATCAATTATAGAATGGTTTTCTTAGGTTTGGCACTTGGGAAAGTTGACTTTTCTTTTCTACATCAATCATATGTTCAATGAGTTATTATGTTTGTTGAATAAGGAAACATTGTTCTAGTTTTATCAATTTTAGAAATCTAATATACGTCTAAATTTATCGCTTATTTGAGATAAGTAGATTAAATTTTGATTGAATTAAATAATGAAAAATCGTCATAATTAGAAATATGCATATATAATTGTAATTATGCATATTGAAGAAGAAAGAAAAGGGAGTGATCGTTGTGCAAAATCTAGAAAACAAAATAGAAGAAAAGAATGTCTCTAAGGAAATAATAGTGAATGATCAATCGGATCAAGTCCAAACAACAACGTTAGATTACTATGAAAAAAATGGGGATTTATTTGCGCAAGATGTCGATCACGTGAACTTCTCACAAATGCAACTAAGGTTTATCTCAAAACTTCCTCAACAGGCAAAAATTCTAGATTTCGGATGTGGTTCAGGAAGAGACTCTCATGCTTTTTTGAATGCAGGATTTGATGTAGAAGCAATTGATGGATCAAAAAAGATGTGTGAAATCGCTCAATCTAAAACAGGATTATCTGTTCGCAATATCCGTTTTGAACAACTGGATGATCAGAACAAATACGATGGAGTATGGGCATGTGCGAGTCTTCTTCATCTGCCGAAAAATGAATTGCCGAAGGTGTTTTCAAAAATCATTGAATCATTGAAAGAAGAGGGAATCTTTTATTCCTCTTTTAAATATGGATCATTTGAAGGCTATCGAAACGGAAGATACTTTACTGATTTTACCGAAAGTTCAATGAATGAATTATTAGAACAATTTCCAGAACTTAAATGTATAGAATCCTGGATTTCTTCAGATGTCCGACCAGGAAGAATGGAGCAAAAATGGCTGAATATCATCGTCCAGAAACAAACAAAATCTTAACTTATCCAGAACGAGTCAATAAGCGGTTTTGGAGTGGGGGAGAAAAAGAAAGCAACAAACTCATTCATCCTATGAAACAAAGTATTGCTCATGCCAAACAAATTGATTTGGTTGTTTCATTTTTAATGGAGTCAGGAGTTCGTTTACTTTTAGAAGATCTTCGAGATGCGATGAACAGACAAGTCCCCATTCGTATTCTTTGTGGAGCTTATATGAGTATTACTGAACCATCTGCTCTAGTCTTATTAAAAAACGAACTCGGACCACATGCAGAATTGCGCATGGATGTGAATTTACGTCGCTCTTTTCATCCGAAGTGCTATATCTTCCATAACGAAAATGGATGTCATGCCTATATCGGTAGTAGCAATTTATCTGCAAGTGCTTTAACGAGTGGAGTGGAATGGAATTATAGAGTCGATTCACAAACGGATTCAATGAACCTTAATCAGATTTGTGAAGAATTTGAAGAACTCTTTGAACAAAGTCGAATCCTCGATGAAGAACTCCTCAATACGTATTGCCAATCTTGGAAAAAGCCACCTATTGTTCGCCAAATTGAATTTGATGATCGGTTAAATGATCAAGAACTTGTTAATCATTCATTAGATACTGTGAAGCCCCATGGTGTACAGATTGAAGCATTATATGCATTAAAGAAAACGAGAGAAAACGGAAACAAAAAAGCAATGATACAAGCGGCAACCGGTGTTGGAAAAACATATCTTGCTGCATTTGATTCTCTTGAATTTCAAAAGGTTCTTTTTGTCGCACACCGTAAAGAAATATTAGAACAAGCTGCAAGAAGCTTTTATCATGTAAGACCAGATCAATCTTTGGGCTTTATTGATGGCGATCATAAAGATATGGATCAAGATCTAACTTTCGCATCCGTGGCAACGCTTTGTTCAGACAATATCTTACAAGAAGATGCCCTTGCTCCAGATACGTTTGATTACATCATCATTGATGAGTTTCATCATGCGGCTGCGCACTCTTATTCTAAAATTTTAAATTACTTCAAACCAAAGTTTCTTTTAGGATTAACCGCAACTCCACAAAGAATGGATGGCCGATCTGTCTATGCACTTTGTGACTTTAATGTGCCTTATTCCATTAACTTACAATCAGCCATTAATCGCGGACTCCTTGTCCCATTTCGCTACTATGCCATATACGATAAAGTGGACTATTCGATAATGCGTAAGTCCAATGGAAGATTGAATATTCAAGATTTAGAAGAAGCTTATTCATTGAATATTGAAAGAAATCAAAACATCCTCAAACACTATCGAAAATATCCTTCTAAACAAGCAATCGGATTTTGCGCAAGTAAAAACCATGCTCTACAGATGTCTCGCTTCTTTAATGAAAATGGAATATTAGCAGCTGCAGTATATTCAGGTAGTAAAGATGATCAATATACGATGACCAGACAAAAAGCACTAGATGAACTTCGCCAAGAAAACCTGCAAATCATCTTTACTGTAGACTTGTTTAATGAAGGTTTAGATGTCAATACAATTGATCTTGTTCTTTTCCTTCGCCCAACAGAATCCCCAACTATTTTTCTTCAACAACTGGGAAGAGGATTAAGATTAGCCCCCAATAAACAGTATTTGACCGTCCTTGATTTTATTGGCAACTACGATAAAGCAGCAATGGCGCCTGCTTTATTAGCGAATATCACCTCTAGACAAGTGTGTTTAAAAACAATTCAAAATCCGATTCTTCCCGACAATTGTTTCATGGATTTTGATCTCGAACTCATTGATCTATTTGAAGAAAATCATAATCTTATGAAATCTGATACTCAGTGGCTTCAAGAAGAGTTTGGACGAATTCAAGATTTACTTGGACATCGCCCTACACAAAAAGAATTGTTTGAAAATCTAGATGATGATTTATTGCACAAAGTACTCGCCAATTCAAAAATCAATCCATTTCGCGATTATTTGCGCTTTTTAAAGACACTTCAAGTACTAACTCCAGAAGAAGAAAAACTCCAAAATTCTGTTGCTGGAAAGTTTTTGATTTGTCTGCAACAAACGAGTATGACTAAGGTTTATAAAATGCCCGTATTAATGAGCTTTATTGAACCATTAGGTAAACACATACGAAAAACTATTACCGAAAAACAAGTGTTAGAAGTATGGAAAGAGTTTTTTGATCTAAGAGAAAACTGGCGAGATTTAGCGAAGAAAAATCAAACCAACATGACCTATCTAGATTTTAAAGACATTACTGATGCCCAACACTTAGCGAAGATTAAAGATCAACCAGTTAAATTTCTTTTGAAAAGCGAATCAGAGTTTTTCAAAAAATCGGCTAACGGTGTCTTAGAACTTTCTGATCATCTCGATCCCTGGCTAGATGATTCACTCTTTATCGAACATATACTCAATTGTTTAGAATATCGAATCGAATCTTATTACTTTAAAAAAGGATATCTAACCTCAAAAGAGAGTCCACTGAATTAAACGAAAAGGTCTATTTTCACTATCTGGCGATTTCATAAATGATGATTTGATCGCTAATTATATGTTAAGGAGGAATAGCATCGATGCAGTTAGGAAGACTGAAAGAAATTAAAGATTTAAGAAGAGTATGGAAACATGAAGCGTTAGATTTTACTCCTTGGCTTGCACAAGAAGATAATCTTGCGCTCCTCGCCGATGCTGTGGATTTGGAAATTACTCTTGATGAAACTGAGTCAAGTGTTGGGAATTTCAATGTTGACATTTATGCAACTGAAACAGGCACAGATCGAAAAATTATCATTGAGAATCAACTTGAAGATACTAATCACGATCACCTTGGTAAATTGATTACATATGCATCAGGTAAATCTGCCGATATTGTGATTTGGGTAGTAAAAAGAGCAAGGGAAGAACATCGCTCTGCTATTGAATGGCTAAATAATCATACAGATGAAAATATTGCCTTCTTTTTGGTTGAAATCAAACTATATCAAATTGGCAACTCGGACATTGCTGTTAAATTTGAAGTGGTGGAAAAGCCAAATGATTGGGTAAAGGAAATTAAGCGCAACACCAGTAATTCTCCCACGTTACAAGCACGATATGATTATTGGGTTGCTTTCAACGATTATGCATTTCAAAACCAGGCATTCGCAGGAGAGTTTGGTAAAAGAAAGGCGAGTACCGACCATTGGATGGATATGAGTGTGGGGTCTTCTGCTTGTCATATTGTAATAAACCAGATTCGCAAAGATAATCGGTTAGTAGTGGAATGGTATATATCTGATGATAAAGATTTATTCCATAAGCTATATTCATTCAAATCTGAAATTGAGTCAGAGATGGGGATGAAACTAGAATGGAGAGAATTACCAGAAAAGAAAGCAAGTAGAATTCTTATTTCTCATCCAGTAGATTTTGATCATAAAGATAAGTGGGTTGAACAGTTTGATTGGACCATCGACGTAGCAATGAAGATGAAGAAAGTATTTAAGAAATATTTATAAATAAGTAAATCCTCGATTTGATTTGAGATTTATTAATTGATCATGTTAATTCGAATGAAGTTAAATAGACGATAAAACTTCTGACTAACTAAATTGTTCGAAAAGTTGTATGGGTTAACGATCATACAGTTTTAACTAATGGAAAAGAAACAGAATTTGATATATGGAAACTAAAACTATTGTCTTATATTTTGATCATCACGTAATATGGTTCAAAACGAGATAATTGAAATGTGCTCAATACAGGACAATTGCTTACTCAGGATATTAAATGCGACGTTTGGGTTAGGTATTACATAAGAAAATTAAACTTGTAAATCCCCAATGCAATATGTGTGCAAATGAATACTAAAGATTCTTAATCAAAATAGGCATATAACGACATAGTAAGCAAAAAATTAGGCTGTTTAATGTTACTTCTGAAGATAAACGTCAGAAGAGAGATTCATTATAGACTTGACGATCATAACATGATCGTCAAATAAAGGAGATCTTTAATATTCAAAAAATTAATCTTCGCAGTTGTCTTAAAAGGAGGTAGTGCTTAGATGGTGATGAATTTACCTTATAAGGCAGTTATAACAAGAGAACAATTTCTTTTTCACGAAATGCGTATTGTAGCCAAACTAATGATGGATGGAATTGAAGACAAACAAATCATTAATTTAGTGACTAGTGAAAACTTATTCCAATATCCCACTGAAAAAATGATAAAAAACATAGCTAGAGTTTGTATTGCACGTTTACGTACAATTGATAGTGATTTATTAGTAGAACAAATCGCAAGAGGATCAAGTGAGAGTGCAAAACAAATATGTTTGTATGCAATGATTAAGTATTATCGTATTGTGTATGACTTCATGGTTACGGTGATTGGAGAAAAGTATCGTACAAAGGATTATTCGTATTCAAAAGTGGACATTAGCATATTCTTTACTCGTTTACAGGAACAAGTAGAAAATGTATCAACATGGAAGGTTTCTACGATTTCAAAAAATAAACAAGTGTTAACTAAATTACTTGTTGATAATGGATATTTAGATTCTATAAAATCAACACAATTAAATCCTATTTTGATTGATTTGAATTTAAAAAAAATATGTAAGGAAAGAAATGAGTATGCGATTTTAGCAGCATTCAATTGTTTTGAGTAGGTGAATATATGAGTGGTATAAGCAAACGATTAGATGATTTAAGAAATGCAATTCAACAAGATGATTTCTTAGAAGGAAAAGGTTTAAGCAATGAAGTGAATATACGTATGTTTTGTTATGAACCAAAAGAAGAAATGATAGTTCGACATTTCTTAGATCAATTAGCGAATGATCATTTAAATTGTCGCATTGTGCATTACGATTTATACGAAGTTTTTCTAAAAATTTGTGAACAAAAGCGTATCTTAGATGGTATTCCCAAACTTGAAGAAAAAAGAGGAAAAGAATTTTTAGAAAAACAATTTATGAAGATGTGTGATTCAAAGATGTTTGCTTCTATGCTGAAATATGACAATGAAACAAAAAGAGATGTGATCATATTATCTGGTGTTGGAAAAGTATTTCCGTTTATGAGAGTTCATAGTTTACTTGAGGCAATGCAACCGATGTTCAGTGTTCCGATTGTTGTTCTATACCCAGGAACATTTGATGGACATTATTTAAAACTGTTTAACAAATTAAAAGCGAATGAGTATTATCGTGCCTTTAATTCACTATAAGGGGAATAATTATGAAAATTAAAGAGATGTTTAAAGATGATATTAATCGTCAGATTAATGGAGTCGTACAAGTAGAACAAAAGAAAGAAGATGTAATTGAACAAGAATTACGAGAATATGTTGTTACATCAGAATTGAAAAAGCATTTTGTGAAATTTTTTGATTCGTACTCTGATTCTTTTGATAATCCTACTGACAATGTTGGGGTATGGATTACAGGTTTTTTTGGTAGTGGTAAATCTCATTTCTTAAAGATGCTATCTTATTTGTTATCCAATAAAATCGTTGCCGGTAAACCAACGATTGAATACTTTAGAGAGAAATTTGATGATGAATTAACATTCATGAATATTGAGAAGTCTACAAGTGTTCCTACAGAAACAATTCTATTTAATATCGATGTAGAAGGATCAATTAATAAAGATGATACAGCGGTTTTACGCGTGTTTTCTAAAGTTTTTTATGATCATTTGGGTTTTTACGGAAATGATTTAAAAGTAGCTAAACTTGAACAATTTATTACTAAAAAAGGAAAAATGGATACGTTTAAACAAGTATTTGAAGACAAAAATGGGGATACTTGGGAAAACACTCGAAATACAATCGCTTTCTTTGAAGATGATGTAGTTGAAACGCTTGTCGAAGTTTTAGGAATGAGTGAAACAGCTGCTAGACATTGGTTTGATTCAAGTGAAGAAATTGATTTGAATATTGGCCAATTGGTTGATGAAATCAATGAATATGTAAATTCTAAACCAGAAGGATTTAGATTATTATTTATGATCGATGAAGCTGGTCAATATATTGGTACCAATACGAGTATGTTATTAAATCTTCAAACCTTGATTGAAAAGATTGGATCGACTTGTCGAGGAAAAGTGTGGATTGTAGCGACAGGACAAGAAGCGTTAGACGACATGATTAAAGTACGCCAAGATGAGTTTTCGCGTATTATGGCACGTTTTAAAGTACGTTTAAGTTTAACTTCTTCCAGTGTAGGAGAAGTAATAGAAAAACGTTTATTAACAAAAACTGAATCTGCAACGAACACGTTAGAAATGGTTTATGAAAATAATGATTCTATATTGCGCAATCTTTATGCTTTTGATACAGACGTTAAAGATATAAGGGGATATTCGAGTGAAGATCAATTTGTAAAAGTATTCCCATTCGTTCCTTATCAATTTGTTTTGATGCAAAAAGTGTTTAACGAAATCAGAAAACATGGACATGCAGGTAAGCATCAATCAAGCGGAGAACGTTCTATGCTTAACGGATTCCAAGAATCAGCGCAAAAAGTTCAAGAACGTAATGAATTAAGTGTTGTTCCATTATATGAGTTTTATGACACCTTACATAGTTTCCTTGATACGGCAGTACGTGGAGTAGTTGAAAGAGCTGAAAAAGCAGCTAATGATCATTTGGGATTAACAAATAAGGATGTAGATTTATTAAAATTATTGTATTTAATCCGCTATATTGATGATGTGAAATCAAATGTTGAAAATATCACGATTTTAATGGCAGATTCCATTACTGTTGACAAATTAATGTTGAAAAAAGAAGTCCAAGAATCATTAGAACGACTACAAAGACAAAACTATGTAGCTCGAAATGGTGAAATTTATACTTTCTTAACAGATGAAGAACAAGATATTGCCCGTGAAATTAAAAATACACCAGTAGATACCGCCAAGATTATTAGTGGTATTGGTAACGTGATTTTCTCTGATATTTATATGTCGAAGAAGTTTCGTTATGAAGGAAAGTATGACTTCTCATTTGATGAAGCCATTGATAATACAAATATTGGTAGTACAACAGGTGGCATGAAATTACGCTTTGTGACCATTGCGGCTGATCCAAATGAATCAGAAGAACATAGTTTGCTTGTGAAATCTAAAAATCATGAAGCTATTTGCGTATTGTCCAATGAATATCCATATTTTGAGTATTTAGAAATGGCTTTAAAAATTGAAAAATATGCATCTCAAAAAGGTTCGGCTCATTTGCCAGAAACAATCGAAAAAATTATAAGGGATAAAAGAACAGAAGCAAATCGACTAAGAACCCAAGTTAAACAATTTTTAGAACAAGCAATCATAGAAGGTAAGTATTATATTGATGGACAAATCGTTTCTTTATCTGGTTCCAATGCTAAAGATAAAATTAATAAGGCATTAGAATATTTAGTGAAATACACTTATACGTATTTAAATATGATTGAAGTTAATCATGAATCGGATAACAATATTCTTTCTATATTAAATGAGGCACAAGAAAGAAAATATGATGGAAGATGTAATAACCAAGAAGCGTGCGATGAAGTAGAAAATTATTTGGGAAATCAAGCGAAGATGAATCATTCTACCTCTATGGCAGAAATTCATTCTCGTTATTCAAGTATACCTTATGGTTGGCGTGAGATTGATATAGCAGCTGTTATCGCACAATTAATTCGTGATCAGAAAGTGACGATAAAATATTCGGGAATGACAATTCAAGCAACTGATCATCGTATCGTGGAATTATTACGTAAAAAAAATGAAATTGGAAAGACAATGGTGTCTAAACGAGAAGAAATTCCTACTTCTAAGTTACAACGGGCTAAAAAATTATTAAGAGAATATTTCGAGGTTATGGATTTGCCAAATGATGAAGATGGTTTGATCCATTTTATCAATTCTAAATTTGGTGATCAAAAAATTCGTTACTCCCAATTGTTAAAGGAATATAATACAAGGTTATATCCTGGAAGGGAAACAATCACTGAAGCAATAAATATAATTAATGATATAAAATTGTGCTCAACTGATAATATCGCTTTGATCAATAAATTAGTGGAATCAGAAGATGATTTATTGGATAACAAAGATGATATGCAAGACGTAGAAAACTTTTTTGCGACGCAAAAAAACGTATATGATAACGCTCTGAATTTTATTGAAAGAGTTAGAGAGGAAAGTGATTATTTCGAAAATTTAGATGACGTAAATCATGCAATTTCAGAAATTAAGCGCATAACAACACCATCAAATCAATATAAGTATTCCAAAATTAAAGATTTAAATACCTATATTTCAATAATCAATGATGCACGAGAAAAATTGATGCTAAGTAAACGCAATGAAGTAAATGATTTAATTGAGCAATGCATAACAGAATTAGAATTCAAAGCCCAAGAAGATAAAAGAATGCAATCAATTCTAGAACAAGCTATAAATACTTTTAGTGAAAAACGTAATGAAGTATTACGCATCGATGGCTTGGCATTGTTGGATGCTAAAAAACAAATATTGAGTCAGTTAAAAGATCAATATATCTCCAAAATGGATAAATGTATTGTTAAAGACGAACAAAAAATACCGGGTACTAATGGTAATGCAGAAACAAGAAACATAAGAAAACAATTTTATAAACAGGTATTATTCCCAAATACAATAATCACTAATGAAGAAGATGTTAATCATTATGTTGAAGAAATGAGAACGAAATTATTAGAAGTGTTAAAAGATGTTGATGAGTTAACGATTAAATGAGGAGTCCAATGATGAAAGCGATTAAATCTTGCGTGAATAAAGAATGCAACTCTTATATCCATAAAATGAAATACAAAGATGAATATGTTTATTGTCCATTTTGTGGAGAAAAACTATTTTATGTATGTGCTGATTGTTGGATGCCACTAGACCATAGTACTGAAAAATTCTGTCCTGATTGTCAAAAGAAAAGAACTGATAAAAAAGAAGAGAATCAGCAAAAAATGATGGATAAGAGTGTAAAAGCAGCAAAAGCAGTAGGTACAGTTGCAGCTGTAGTTGGCGGAGTAGTTAAGAACGGTAAAGATATCATTAAAATTGTAAAAAAATAATTTTCAGATGATAAAGGAGATTTGGTTTATGAATAAATCTACAATAAAGAATTTTGCTATATGGGCTCGCGACGAATTGATTGCAAATGTTTCTCAAAAAGCATTCGAATATGGTGTATCAAAGGAAGAAATCTTGGAACAAAATTCTGAAAGTATACACGGTAAGGTATTATCATCTGAAGAAAAGGAACAAAGACAAGTACTCATTAAAAAAGTAAATGAAAAAGGATTTGATCAAGTCATCGAAGAAGTAGCATATACATGGTTTAACCGTTTTATTGCCCTCCGTTATATGGAAGTGAATAATTATCTTCCAAACAAGATTCGTGTATTTACTAACGAAAGAAGTGAATTTGATCCTGAGATATTAAAAGAAGCACTAAATCTAGATATTAAAGGTTTAAATAAAGAATATATCTACGACTGTATTCAAAATAATAAAAGAGAAGAACTGTACAAATATTTATTAATCACAACTTGCAATGATATGGGTAACTACCTTCCCGGTATGTTTACAAAGATTAGTGATTACAAAGTACTATTATTCCCCGATAATCTTTTAAGAGATGAAAGTGTACTGGCCAAATTAATATCGGAAATTGATGAAGATGCATGGCTTGATCAAGTGCAAATCATCGGTTGGCTATATCAATATTACAATACGGAACCGAAAGCTAATGTGTATGCTAGACCTAAAGGAAGTAAGATTTCAAAGTATGATATTCCAGCAGTGACGCAGTTGTTTACACCAGATTGGATTGTTAAATATATGGTGGAAAACTCTCTAGGTAGATTATGGTTAGAGGGACATGAAAATAACGCCTTAAAAGAGAACTGGAGATATTACTTAGAAGAAGCAAAACAAGAAGAATCTGTTCAAAAACAACTAGATGAAATCCGTTTAAATAGAAGAAATCAAAAGATTGAAGAAGTAACAGTCATTGATCCGTGTATGGGTTCAGGACATATTTTGGTATATGCATTTGATGTGCTCATGCAAATATATGAATCAGAAGGTTGGACACAAAGAGATGCAGCCATTTCTATTCTTGAAAATAACTTATATGGTTTAGATATTGACGAAAGAGCTTATCAAATATCGTATTTTGCGTTGATGATGAAAGCTAGATCGTATAATCGTCGTGTTTTATCTAAGGGTATAAAACCACATGTATATCAAATTCAGGCCAGTAATAATCTACCTATGCAAAACCTTGAATTTGCTATAAAAGATGAAGTTATATTAAAAGACATTGAAACATTAATACATGAAATGACAGATGCAGATGAGTATGGATCATTACTTACAACATCTAAATTAGATTATGAAGCTATTTACAATTATTGTGAAACACATAGAGATGGTTTATTTGGACTATTTGTAGAAAACCAACTATTACCATTTATTCGTTGTGCTGAATTGTTATCAAGAAAATACGATATTACTGTGACAAATCCGCCATACATGCCTCCGACAGATAAGCAAAAGGCTTTTGCAATAAAAAATTACCCGAATGCAAAAACTGATATGTTTGCAATTATGATGGAGCGAGGATTGATTTTTTCACAAAAGTATGGATTTAGCTGTATGGTAACTATGCAATCGTGGATGTTCTTATCCAGTTACGAAAAAATGAGAGAAAATCTGATTAAAAATTATTCTATTGCAAACTTAATGCAAATGGAAAATATGGTAATGGGAATAGCTTTTGGGACAGCAGTATCAAATATTTTAAATGTGAAACTAAATGAGTATAAAGGAACTTATAATTATATTAAATTAAGTGATATTCAAAATGATGTACCATTTGAATTTCCAGTTAGAGAAAATAGATTTGCGCAGATTTCAGCAACCAACTTCTCTAAAATACCAAGAAGTCCGATTGCGTACTGGGCAAGCAATAGGTTAATAGATTCATTCGAGCAGGGAGAAAAACTAGCCAATAAATGTGAAACCAAGAAAGGATTGGTAACTTCGGATAATAACAGATTTTTAAGGTTATGGCATGAAGTAAGTATAAATAACTTGTCATTCTTTACTAAATCAAATGAAGAAACAAAGAAAATACATTTCAAGTGGTATCCTTTGAACAAAGGTGGAGAATTTAGACGCTGGTATGGAAATAGAGATCATGTTATCAACTGGAAAAATGATGGATATGAAATTAGAAATTTCAGGGATAAAAAAGGGAAACTTCTTTCTCGACCACAAAACACTCAATACAACTTTCGTAATGCATTGACATGGTCCAAAATTACCTCGGGAACATTTAGTGCAAGATATTCTGAGGGAGGTTTTTTGTTTGATGATGCAGCTGCCATTTGTTATCACCCAGAAAAAATAACGCTGTTCTATGTGTTGGGTTACTTAAATAGTAAATGTTGCCAAATGACTTTAAATGTATTAAATCCGACCATCAATATTCAGATAGGAGATATTGGTAATCTTTCCTTGCTTGAAGAAAAAAAAGATAAAGTTATTGATTTGGTGAAAAAAAATATAGATCTTTCAAAACAAGACTGGGACTCATTTGAAACATCATGGGACTTTACTGCACATCCATTAGTTAAAAATCAAGTGTCTAGTATTAAAGAAGCGTATTCATTGTGGAATATAGAGTGTAATGAACGTTTTAATACTTTAAAAGCGAATGAAGAAGAATTGAATAGAATCTTTATCGATATTTATGGATTAAATGATGAGTTAGATCCATATGTAGAAGATAAGGATGTAACAGTAAGAAAAGCTGATTTAACTAAGGATATTAAATCATTAATTAGTTATGCAGTCGGATGTATGTTTGGCCGTTATTCCTTAGATGTTGATGGCTTGGCATATGCTGGTGGTGATTTTGATTGGAGTAAATATAGTAAGTTTATTCCGGATAAAGATAATATTATTCCAATTAGTGACGATGAGTATTTTGAGGATGATATTGTCGCTCGATTTATTGACTTTATCAAAGTTGTTTATGGTGAAGATACGCTGGAAGAAAACTTAGATTTTATTGCGACTGCCTTAGGTGGAAAAGGAACAAGTAGAGAAGTCATTCGTAATTATTTCTTGAATGAGTTCTATAAAGATCATTGTAAGATTTATCAAAAACGTCCGATTTATTGGATGTTTGATAGTGGTAAGAAAAATGGCTTCAAGTGTTTAGTTTATATGCATCGTTATCAACCAGATTTAGTTGCTCGTATTCGTACGGATTATGTGCATAATACTCAATCTCGATTAAATTATTCGATTGATACATTAGAAGGACAATTAGATCATGTATCTACTTCAGAGCGGGTTCGAATGAATAAAGAGATTATTCGATTAAAAGGACAAGCTGATGAAGTTCGAAAATATGAAGAAATTGTGCATCATTATGCGGATATGATGTTGTCAATCGATCTGGATGATGGAGTTAAAGTTAACTACGAAAAATTTAAGGATTTATTAGCAAAGATTAAATAGGTTGTTTGGAGGGCTTGTTATGGCTTTAGAAGATATAAAAAAAGAATTGGAACAAAAGTTTAATGAGCCTTTAGAGGAGTTTTATAAAAGAAGAATCATCTTTTGGCAGGATGAAGCAAAAGAATTTATCAATGAAATTGAAGATTTGACTTTATCGAATGCGAAAGTATTAATTCTAAATGAAACAAATCAATTTGTATCCAAGAAACTCTTATCGCATGATGATCTAGAATCAAATTATTTGGTTTATAATCCATTGACCAGTGATATGGAAAATGATTGGTTTTTAGATATCAAGTTATATAGTGAAGAATATAGATCGGATATCACATCACGTTATATGCAGGAGTTAAATATAGAAAATACTCCTGCATTACGTCATGTGGTTAAAGGTTATAGTACATTCCTAAATGCGGTTTCGCGTCGTCGTGCGCTCGCAAAAGTTGAATGTGATATTGAGAAACCATCTAAATTTCATCTTGCGGTTATTGCGGCAATATGCGGTTTAAAAACAATAGATCACCAAGAGATTATCCGATCTGTATTAATGGATGGCGAAGATATAAGTAATCATGCAAAATTAGAAATGCTTAAATATGGAGCGAGTGATGCATTTTGGGCACTTGTAGACAAAAAAACTGGCTACATAGATGAGAAGCGTAATATTGATGATTTGAATCTTCATATTGTATTAAGTGCTGTGTCTAAAACTTGCGATAAGAATTTATTAGATGGATTAGATGATTATTATAATCCAATGCAAAATGAATTTTGTTATGATTTAGTGACAGAATGGGCTCATAGCAAAGATAAAGAATCATTTTATGATATCGCTCGATTCGTAGAAGAAAAACTTCAACTATTAAATCGCTTTAGAAAAAGCGATGTTGATGCATTAATGGGTATTGAATGTTTACCTTGTATCGAAGAAGTAATCTTAGAAAAACTGATGAAAGATGTTTTAAACCATCTTATTGATGCAGATAAGCTAATTCATGTTATTGAGAATAGACGTACTACTGTATGGTACGAAAAATATGCTTGTTATTATGATGGTTTAATGCAAGTTGCAAATATATTTAAATTCTATAATGAACATATGAATAGTTTCCATGATGTAAAAGCCGAAGAACTATGGAAGAAATACACCCAAGACTATTACAAGATGGATACATATTATCGTTTGTTCCACGTTGCATATGCGCTAGTCTTACAAGATGCTACTCCGTTACTTGATGATTTATTTAAACAAGTTGTTGAAGAAGTAGAAAAAGAATATAAAAATTGGTTCTTAGATAAATTAGCTTCAAATTGGACAAACGTAATTGAAAAGGATTTAGATACAGTTGGATATGTAGAAGGAATTGAAAAACAAAAAGACTTCTATTTAAATTATGTAAATAATGCTGAAGGTAAAATATATGTCATTATTTCAGATGCACTACGTTATGAAGTTGCGGCAAGTTTAGCTGATGAGTTGCGTTTAGATCGTTCTAAAGTTGAGCTCAATTCTATGCAAAGTGTATTCCCAAGTATTACGAAGTTTGGTATGTCTGCATTACTTCCACATAAAAAAATATCGATCGATAATAAAAATGGCATGATCAAAGTATTGGTTGATAATAAAACTTCAGAAATGAGCGATCGCGACTCTTTGTTGAAAGCTTATAACCCGGCAAGTGTTGCGCTAAAATATAAAGATTTTATCGTTATGAAGCGTGATGAAAAACGTAATGCTGTAAAAGGTAAGGATGTTGTTTACATTTACCATGATACGATTGACAGTGCGAGCCACAACGATGATACAGGTGTTTTTAAAGCATGCGATGAAGCAATTGATGAAATTAAGAATTTGATTAATATCATTACGTCCACACTTAATGGCATTAATATCATCGTTACTGCAGATCATGGCTTCTTATATACATATGATTCATTAAATGAAGAAGATAAAGTAGAACGAAGTAGTTTTGTCAAAGATATTATCGAACAAGGAAGACGTTATGCACTATGTAAAAATGATGCTAAACCGGATTATCTAATGCATGTTCATTCTATTTACGGTAACGAAAATGTTGAAGGTTTTACACCAAGAGAAAATATTCGCATTAAGGGTGCTGGCGGTCAAAACTTTGTTCATGGTGGTGTTAGCTTACAAGAAATGGTAGTTCCTGTGATTCAATATCGCTATTTGCGTGCTGGATATAAATCATATGTTTCAAATAAAGACATGTATGATACAAAATCAGTTACATTATCACTCTTATCATCGAGTCATAAAATCACCAATAAAATCTTTACTTTAAGTTTCTATCAGAAAGAAGCTGTACGGAATAATTTTGTACCTTGCGTATATGAAATCTTTATGACGGATGAGTCAGGACAAACTGTCAGTGACAAACACAAAATCATTGCCGATCGGACGAGCGAAGAAAATAAAGATCGTGAATATAAATGTTTGTTTAATTTAAAACCAATTAAATTTAGTCATAAAGAATTGTATTACCTTGTAATTCAAGATGAAAAGGGACTTCAAGTTCCTGTTAAAGAAGAATTTACAATTGATATTGCGATGGCTTTTGACGACTTTGATTTTTAATAAAGGAAGCAATCTCTTTTGTATGAAGAGATAGCGCGTCGGATGGGATTTCATCAAATTTAATGATGAAGGTAGATTGGTTCGATTCTCACGCTTCTCAATAGATTATTTAAATGGAGGTTTCTTTTGTGAGTGATAGAGTAGAAATAAAAGAAAAACTAAGACAATATTTTGATGGAAAAATTGTTAGGAAAGATTTAGCCAAGAAAATAAAAGAAGGTGCGAATGTACCTGTTTATGTATTGGAATTTTTGTTAGGACAATATTGTGGAAGTGATGACGAAGAAATAATTGCTTCTGGGGTAGAGAAAGTTAAAAAGATTTTATCAGATAACTTTGTAAGACCGGATGAAGCACAAAAAATATTATCTACTTTACGTCAAAGAGGAACCTATACTGTAATTGATAAAATTACAGTGAATTTAAATATAAAAAACGATCGATATGAAGCAGAATTTTCAAATTTAGGAATAAAAAATATTTCGATCAATGAAGACTATCCATCAAAGTATGATCGTTTATTATGCGGCGGTATATGGTGCATTGTAAGTTTAGAGTATGATTTTGATGAAGAAGATAAAAAATCTTCACCGATTCATATATTGAAATTAAATCCGATTCAAATGCCTCATGTTGACATTAAAGAATTAGAAGAAGGTCGATCTTACTTTAGTAAGGAAGAATGGATCGATATTATGCTTAGATCAATCGGTATGGAACCAGATCAATTGTCCGAACGTGAAAAATGGCTACTTTTACTTCGTATGGTGCCACTTATTGAGAATAACTATAATTTGTGCGAACTGGGACCAAGAAGTACTGGTAAATCGTATGTCTATAAAGAAATTTCACCAAATAGTATTTTAGTATCTGGTGGTCAAACAACGGTTGCTAATCTTTTCTATAACATGGCAAAAAAACAGGTGGGTCTTGTTGGATTATGGGATTGCGTGGCTTTTGATGAAGTTGCAGGTATTAACTTTAAGGATAAAGACGGAATTCAAATTATGAAGGACTACATGGCTAGTGGTTCTTTTGCTCGTGGTAAAGAAGAAAAAGCAGCGAGTGCCTCTATGGTTTTTGTTGGAAATATCAATCAAAGTGTCGATGTTTTACTAAAGACATCGAGTTTGTTTGATCCATTTCCTACTGAAATGGGAACAGATACTGCCTTCTTAGATCGAATGCATTGCTATTTACCTGGTTGGGAAGTGCCAAAGTTTAGGCCAGAACATTTTACTGATGATTATGGTTTTATTACGGATTATTTAGCGGAATTTATTCGTGAATTAAGAAAAAGTGGACAAGGTGACGCATTAGATAAATACTTTAGATTAGGTAAAAATTTAAATCAGAGAGATGTAATTGCGGTTAGAAAAACAGTATCTGGATTAGTAAAACTCATTTATCCAAATGGAAAATACACCAAAGAAGACGTAGAAGAAATATTGAGAATTGCTTTAGAGATGCGAAGACGTGTAAAAGAGCAATTAAAGAAAATAGGTGGTATGGAATTTTACGATGTGAATTTTTCATATATTGATCAAGATACATTTGAAGAAAAATATGTATCAGTGCCTGAGCAAGGATCAAGCACATTAATTCCAGATGGCATATCAAACCCTGGTCAAGTATATACCGTATCAGAAGGTAAAAATGGAATGATTGGATTATTTAAACTGGAGTCACAAATGTTACCAGGTAGTGGGAAATTTGAAAAGACTGGTCTAGGTAGTGACCGTGAATGTAAGGAAGCATTAACAACGGCATTTAGTTTCTTAAAAGCTAATAGTAAATATATTTCTCAATCTATTAGCACCACAACTAAAGACTATTTTATTGATTATCGAGACTTACAAGGGATTGGGATGACTAGTAAGTTGGCTTTACCGTCTTTGATTTCCATTTGCTCAATTGCGTTAAGTAAACCTACTCTAAGTTCTTTAGTTGTGCTGGGTGATATTACGATTAGTGGTTCAGTAATGAAAGTTGATAATCTAGCAAATAGTTTACAAGTTTGTTTAGACAGCGGAGCTAAGAAAGTTTTATTACCAATAACATCCGCAGCAGATATAGCAACTGTACCCAGTGACCTTATGGGGCGTTTTAATATTAACTTTTACAACAGTGCACAAGATGCTGTTTTTAAAGCTTTAGGTGTTGAATAAGATCACGAGAAACAGTATTTTGTTATTCGAAGTTTGTAAAACTAAGGCGTTCAAAATTTGATAGATTTTGATAACCATTGACTATGAATTTGGATGGAATCATTTTAAATCTCAAATATTTTATAGCGAAGAATTCGGCCTGATTCTTCGCTATTTTTAGTGTTTTTTCACTTGGTGTAACTAAATTGTCGAAAAATATTTTTAAAACATAGTAAACATGATTCGTAATTTTTTATATTTCTTGATTTGTTATTTTTGTTCTTATCAAATTTACAATCTTATTTGATTTTTGATGGCTGAATTAATTAGGTGACAATTGTTTTTGTCAATTGAAAATTGGTCCACTTGCGTAATTGAAATCTGATCCACTTAAGGGAGAAGAATACTGCTCTTTCATAGAGCAGTTCCTTCTCCTTAACACCCCCTAGGGGGTGGCGCGTTTTTTAAAATTTATTTCTCTGATTTTTCTTCAACCCATTTCTTTGTTTCTTTTAGCCTGTAGCTCTGGCCAGTCATATTGATCATATGTGCCTTATAAGCAAGTCTGTCTATCATAGCCGCTGTCAGCACTTCGTCCCTAAAGATCTCTTTCCATCGATTCAGCTCTAGGTTACTGGTGACAACGATGGATTTCTTGCCATTTCGGCTTGAAATCAAATTAAACAGTATTTCTCCTGATTTCTGATCAAATGAGCAGTAACCTAGTTCGTCTAATATCACGAGATCAAAACTTTCAAAACGTTTCTTATAGCGCAGAATTTGGTTCTGACTCATTGCTTCTCGGATCTCAATCAAAAGATCGGATACACCAATAAATAGAACGCTCATGTTGTTCAAGCAGGCTTCTACACCTAGACAGATTGATAACGCACTTTTTCCTGTCCCTGGATTCCCGATAAGTATTACGTTTTCTCCTTTTTGGATAAACTCCAAAGTCGATAGCTCTTTTACTTTCTGCTGAATTTCAATTCTTAGATGTTCCGTCTGAAAATCTTCGAGTGTCATTCGATTGGGAAAATGCGCTAACTGCAGCCGTTTTTGGATACAGTTCTCATTCCGACTCATCGTCTCTCCCTTAAGAATCTCTTCTAGGAATTCTGCATAATCTGGTTTATTTTCTCTTGCATCCGCGATGAGATCTCTATAGTTATTCCGAATAAAGGGCAAGCGAAGTCTTTTGGCATATACTTCTATCATCATTTTCATACTCACTTTCTAGGCAAATAGTGCCTGGTATCCCTGCAATTGATCAGCTAAGGGCTCGTAAGCTGGTTGAGGGGAAGGGGCTTGGCAAGCTTCTATTTTGAGCAGTTCTTTCAGTTGATCTAAAGGCATATTCTTATTCCGAGTGAGTATAGCTATGAATTCTCTCGGTTTTTCGCTAAAATAGTTGTCGTAAATAGTTTTAAGTTCTGGTTCAGCTTTGAGGGCGGCGCTGTTTCTCAAAGCTCCAGGCTTTTTTCTCAGCGTGCTTAGATAGTGTCGTATATCGAAGCACGTTTTTTGTTTGTCATCATTGATTCTTCTGTGCTCGGCCACTTGGCTATGTTCGTAATAGACCTTAACTGTTTCTGTGTAAATTTTTACTCTGACTTCTTTGCCGACGAGATAGTCAGGAACCGAATACTGATTTCCATCTACGCTAATCAAAGAATACTTGTTGACTGTCCGGTCGACTATTTTTGCGGCTTCGTAATCAGGAAGAAGAGGAATCAGAAACAACTGTTCTTCCTTCCATTTTGTGTCCTTATTCAGATCGGAAAGGCAGTTTTTTAGCCATATTCTTGCTTCTTCCAAACTGTCAAACTGATATTTCAAGGCAAAGCTCCTATTTCTAACCACCTCTACTGACCGTTCAACCGATCCTTTCTCATTTCCAGAGAATGCGTTAGTCACATTGATCCGAAAGCCATAGTAATGGGCAAAACGGATCAATTCTGGATTGATTTCTTTTTCAGTTTTACCGATGAATTTTGAGACCACGTTTCTCATGTTGTCGAAAACACCTTCTTTAAAGCAACCTCCTACTTCATGAAAGAAACGGATCATTGATTCGAAAAACACCTGACTTTTTTGATTTTCATATAAGTAAGCAGCTCTATATCCTGACCATGGAGAAGTCATAACCGCTAAGTAGAATGTTTTTTTCTGACCATTAATCATCAACTTCACTTCGCCAAAGTCATATTCAAATCTATCTCCTGGTTCATACTCTTGGCTGATGAAGCATTCTTTGTGTCGGTTTTTCTTCTCTTTGATCTTTTTTGTGATCGTCGATAATCCAACATCGAATCCAGCGTTTTTGATCAATTCCCAAATCTGCATACAGGTCAACTGCTGCTTATGAGAATTCCCCAACAGACGCGTTTTTTCTTCTTCGTTTTCAAGAATTTGATCCAATAAAGCATCAACTTCTGGAGTGTACTTTCTTGGGCACCGTGTTGAAGTGTTGTAAGAAGGAGGAGTGAGACACTCCTCGATCAACACCTGACTGTTTTCCCAAGTTGGATTAGCGATTAGAGAAGCTCTATTCTCTATGAATTTGCGATAATACTTTTCTCCAGTTGTTCTCGATATAGCGCACAGCTCAGCAGCTTTTCTAGATGAGATTCCACTCTCTCGCAAATCTATATATTCAAAAATCTTCATGATTGAAAGCACCTTTCCTGTCCTCCTTTACGGAGAAACATTACAAGCAAGGTGGCACAGATTTCAAATCCGATCAGCACTTTTTTGGCCCATTTTTAAAATACGAAAAACAACAATCAATTATTTGATCAAGCAATCTTTATTACTCGCTTTATGATGTTTTTGACAAAGTGTATCGAAATGAGAATCTCCAGATGTCACCTAATCAATATTTCCGCAATTTGATGGCTTTAAAGTAGATTAAACAAAATCTTGAGTCATTAAAATAACAATTTTTGAAATGGAGAATTATTAGAGTGTTGAAACATTCAAAAAATTTAATTACCTAATATAAATCCATGTTACTTAAATCATCCTAGATAATATGAGTTGATTAAGCTTTAAAGACAAATTGGCTTCAAGTATGGGTAGTACATATCAATTTGCTAGTGAATACGATCTCTATTCTATTATATCGTTTGATGTAGTATGAACTTGGATTATATCGCCATTTGAGTGAAGAATTCAACTTCATGTTTAAAACTATTAAATTTATAAATATTTACACGTTTTGTTTTAATAGGAAGACAATGAGATTATTTAATAAGTTTTACGTCATCTAATTATTTCAAGGTTATTTATCTCATTGGGTAGGGAGATTTAAATCGATGATTATGATTGCTTAATTTGCCTTTCGTTTTGATACTTATACCAAAGCGTTAACATATAATTATAGTAGATACGACGCATAGGTTTGAATTGAATAATTAGAATGTAAAATCTTCATGTTTTAAATAAGGAGGGACTATGCCTTTTGAAATTGTATGTAATGATTTGAATGATTTGCAGGTTGATGCAGTTGTTCGATTAGTGGATTCTTCTGAATTTGGTTTAGGTGCTGAACAGAATGGATATACCAAAATTGAGTCTGAGCTATTTGATTCTAAAGATCAAAATGGTTGTTTTCTGCTTGATGATGTAGTGATTGTTCCAGTATGTAATCAAGAAGCAAAGTATGTCATTTATATAAAAAGACCAATTTTGCTAGATGATCATGATGATGATCAGACAGTAGCTTCTTGTTATCGAAAAGTTTTGGAATTGGCTAATGCATATCATTGTGAGTCGATTGCTTTATCTTTGCTTGATTTAAAACGGAATGGATGGACTAAAGAACTTGCTTTACAAGTAGCGGTTCAGGAAATTCAGGAATTTCTTTTTGATCATGAAATGCAGGTTTATCTTGTTGTTTCTAAAAAAGAAGATTTGATGTTGTCACAAAACTTATATGAATCTGTTTTGCAATATATTGATGAAAACTATAATTCGAAAATTCTTGATGATGTAGTGGATTTGGAAAGTGTGGATGGTGCATTTTTTCAATTAAGAAAGATTGAATCAATTCGAAATGTGCGAATCCATGAAAATGAGATTTTTGTCGAAAAAGGTGGAACTTTTGGTTTACCAACTGAACTTGATGCGCCTGCAGAATATTTAGAACTCGGAGAATTGTTACAAGATTTAGATGCTGGTTTTTCTGAGACTCTTTTAAACTGATTGACCGGACGGGGAAAAAGGATTCGGAAATTTATAAAAAGGCGAATGTGGATCGTAAGTTATTTTCGAAAATCCGGAATCATTTAGATTATCAGCCTTCTAAACGAACGGCGCTTGCTTTTGCGTTTGCTTTAGAATTGGATTTGGAAGAAACGGAAGATTTTATTGGTAGAGCGGGGTATCGGCTTTCCCACAGCAATAAGTTTGATGTCATTATTGAATACTTTCTGGTCAACAAAAACTACAATGTGTTTGAATTGAACGAAGTGTTGTTTGCGTTTGATCAACCTTTAATTGGTGCTTAAAATGTCGCTTTTGAAGCGACCATTGATCCTCTTGTTTCTTATCATGGAATCACGATAAGAAACAAGAGGGTTTTTTACATGATTGAAGTTGTATTTATTTTGGATCGAAGTGGTTCGATGTCAGGATTAGACCCTGTTCCGATTGGTAGCTATCGTGGTTTCCAAATGTCGCTGACTTTGGAGGACTTCGGGCGCGATTATGTTCTGACGCTCAAGGGTCAAATGACCCATCGTGTAACGCTGGGCAAAGACCCTCGCGGCAACCTGACGAGAATTGACAATGCCTTAAACGGCATGGCTGATCGGCTCACAGCAGTCAAGGGAAAGCTCGACAGCCTGTATGCGCAGATGGAAACTGCAAAGGCCGAGCTTGGTAAGCCGTTCCCACAGGAGGAAGAACTTCGCACAAAGTCTGCAAGACTGGCAGAGCTGAATATCGCTCTGAACATCGACGATAAGACACCGCTTGAAGCAATGGCAGAAGAAGCTCCGAGAGCTGAAATTGCCAAATCTGCAAAACCGTCTGTTCTGCAGAAACTCCATTCCTATGGAGCGCAGAGCAAGACAGAACCGAAAAAATCTATTGAGGAGGTACGCTGATTATGGACAACGAAAAGATTACTGTTCTCGTAGTTGAACCGGAGAAAAATCCCTATGCGAAAGAGATTTCGTCGGGGCTTTCTACTTTGCAGCATGAGGTAGGCGGCTATATTCAAGCCGTCTATCCTTATGAGGAGCTTGTGTCAATCATCTGTGATGAAGAAGCGAAACTTAAAGGAAGCGAACTGAACCGAGTGCTCCGTGATGAGGACGGACAAATCTATGATGTGGTGGCAGGAACCTTTCTTATCGTGGGATTGGGCGAGGAGGATTTTACCTCGCTCACTCCCGAACACATGAAGCAGTTCAAGGAAAAATTCAATACGCCCGAAATGTTCATGCGGCTGAATGGCAAGCTCGTCGTACTGCCAATGGAGACCGAAAGAGCCAAAGCAAAGAAGCCCTCTGTGCTGCAGAAGCTCAATGATATGAAAGGCACGGATGCTCCCACGGGTGCAAAGAAACCCCATGCCAAGGAGGAACGCTGATGACCAATGAAGAACTGAATACCAAGCTTTATGAAAAGCTCTTTGCCGAACAGGAAAATTTCAAAGGGTGGCTGCTCACGCAGCCGCCTGAAGAAATCCTCAACCATGCTTACGAATACACCATCCGAGAGGATATTCTGATTTCGATGGAATATAATGACCTCACGGATGAACAAGCCTCTGCTTTGCTTCAATCTCCATCACCCCTGGCTGACATTTTCAAGGATTTTGAAAAAATCGAGGGAGACCAAATGGAGAAAGTTCGGGGCTGCATCGAAAACCGAGCAGACAAAGAAATCGAAAAACAGCGTGAAGCTCTGCGTAATCTGCCGGTGTATCTCGCCTCTGCGACATTTGCCAGAGAGAACGGCGAGCTGGATGTTTACCGTGCTTCCCATCGTGCGAACATGGATTGCAAGAGTGCTATCGAGGATGCAATCTCACGGCACTATGCCGACAACCGACTGGATACCTCAGCTTGTGTCCAGGAAGTATCTGACCGCTTCGGCATGGAGCGTATTGCCTTTGTGCTTGCGAGTACCGTACAGACCAAAGATTGGGATGGGCGGATCTCCGACAGCAACAAGGAATGGGCAAAAGGTTTTCCTGCTCTTGGCAAACACGAGTATGTTTGCTCTCAGGCTCACCCTGGTCTTATCAATCTGTTCGTCAATCGGTTCAGAAAAGAACAGGAGCTTGCCGCACAGAAAAAGCCGTCCGTACTCCAAAAGCTGAATGAGGAAAAAGCAGAATTGCCGAAAAAGTCTCCGGTCAAAACAAAGGAGGCTGAGCTGTAAATGGCAAATCGCAATCGCCCTATTCAAGTCAAATTTCGTGTCACGCCGGAAGAACGCTTGCTCATTGACAAGCGAATGGAACAAGCTGGCACCATGAACATGGCGGCGTATCTTCGCAAAATGGCAATCGACGGATATGTGGTAAAACTGGAATTGCCGGAACTTCGTGATATGATTTCCTTGCTCCGCCGAACCAGCAACAACTTCAATCAAATCGCTCGCAGAGTAAACTCTACCGACCGTATCTATGCCGAGGATATTCACGATATGAAAGGCATGCTTGAACAGATTTGGGAGACTGACAACCGGATTCTTGAAAAGCTCGCCGCCATCGACTGAGCCGTGGCATCCTTGCTGATATTCCCAAATCACGGTAAAATATGGCTCTATGGAAAATCGTGTGGGATCATCTATGAATCAAGCTGATCGATAACGACTCATGTCGATTAATTTCAAGAAGAAATATTCGTCATCTCGAAAACCATAAGACATTCTTCGAACCGTTTTGATTCTATTATTGATCCCTTCTATTTTGCCATTAGACAAGCGTAGAATCGCATGACTAATCAATCCATTCCAGTGTTTGAGGATTAAGTTAGAGAACCATTTAAAATGTTCATTCTTTGTCGCATTACAGATTTCTACAATATGCGTAAGATGATTTGCCATTGTATTTTCGTCACTTGTCGCATATGCCTCTTTTAGTTCTTCTTTAATGAGATCTATGGCGAAAAACAGTTCGTTCTCTTTCAATAGTTGTTTATATTTCTTCATTAACCCGCCTTTGCGAATTTTTGGTTCTTTTCGAAATAGGACATGACCAGAATCAAGAAGAGTTCCTTGACTCGCTAACGCATCCTTCCTTTCAAGTGTTTCTGGAGAGGATAGAAGAATATATCGGGTTTGTTTTAATGAACGAGCCTTACAAAGATTACCTTCTTCTATTAGGCGGCGCTGCTCGTCTTTTCTAACCATAGAAATGACCTTGTCATTAAAGTTTTTGATCAAATGAAAACGATCATACACAACCTGGATCCAAGGACATTTTTCATGGAATGCAGAGTAGAAATAGGCATTCATATCACAGCTCACTGCTTTAACGTGGCGCATCCAGTTGTATCCTACATGGTTGATAAAATCGTATACAATCTGTTTTTTCTTGCCAAAAGCGATCCATAGAATGTGTCCTGTATCCAAATCGATAATATGAGTGGCATATTGATGGTGGTTATGAAGTTTAAATTCATCGATACCTAGATAACGAGAATACTCAATAGGTTTTTTGAGTTTACGATGAGAGTCAACCTCTACCGTGTAGAGCTTTGAAAGACGATCTTTATCAATCGCTTTTACAGTATGCGGATCTACTCCACAGATCTGTGCGATCTTTTTAAGCGATAAATCGTGTCGTTCAAGATGATAGGTGATCTGTTTATATAGATCAGTGGTCATTCTATGATTGGGGCATTCATAAGGGATCTGCTGCACATGGGTTTTATGGCATTTTGGGCATTTGAATCGAGTAACCTTCACAAAAATTCTGCAAGTTGAATTTCCCTTGGATTCATGCTTGAGTACTCGAGTGATTTGACCATGAACATGCATAGTTGTTTTGCAACAAGGACAAACAGAATCTTCTGGAGTAATGAATTGTTCACCATAAATATGATAAAAAAGTTGTCCGGAATCGCTGACGATTAGATCAGTTGTTTGATTGATGAATCCAGTCAGTGATTCAGGATAAACAATAGCTCCAGGAATAGTTTGACTGATGGTCACAGAACAGTTAGTATGCATATGAGATCTCCTTAAGTTGTTTTGTGGTTATTACAATTTTAAAGAGATCTCTTTTCTTTTGTGAAAAAAGAGATTTAAAATTTTAATCCAAAAGACAAATCCCACACAGTTTTACTTAGAACCTTTAAATTTTTAATCCAAAATACAAATCCCACACAGTTTTACTTAGAACCTAAAATATTGTCAGAAAGAAGGAGGGATTTTCGATGAAGTTCATTTTGAAGATATTGTTTGCGCCTGTAATTGCTATCCTTGCTGTCATCATCTGGCTGAGCGCATTAACGCTGAAATTGTCCGCTTGGGTATTTGGCATCGTCAGTACAATTCTTGGTGTCCTCGGTTTGGCGGTTCTCCTGCTCGATAGCTTTATCAACGGTATCACCATTTTGGTATTTGCATTTCTCGTAAGTCCCGTTGGATTGCCGATGGTGGCTGCGTGGACGATTGGGCAGATGCAGAGATTCCGCTACTTCGTGCAGGATGCAGTTTACGGATAATTTCACTTCTATGCAAATTGCAGAGAAGTGAAAATGAGACGAGTATGGCTTCGGCTGTGCTCGTCTTTTTACATAGAAGGAGGTGAACGACCATAGCAATCACACGCATTATTCCCATGCACATCAACAAGGGCAAGACCATCGCTCAATGTATTACTGATAGAACGGACTACGCCATAAACCCTGATAAGACAAACAATGGAGAACTGATTTCTTGCTATGCCTGCGATTATCGCTCAATAGATGCAGAGTTCGCTTTGGCAAAGAGACAGTACCGCCACTTCACCGGCAAAGAGGAAAAGAACGATGTTATCGCTTACCAAGTTCGTCAATCCTTCAAACCCGGCGAGGTTACACCGGAGGAAGCAAATCAAATTGGCTATGACTTCGCTTCTCGTTTTCTCAAAGGAAAACACGCTTTCATCGTTTGCACTCATATCGACAAAGCCCATATTCACAATCACATCATTTGGAACTCCACCACGTTGGATTGTAAACGGAAGTTCCGAAATTTCTATGGCTCGGCAAGAGCTGTAGCACGGCTCAGCGATCTGATCTGTACTGAGCACCAATTATCTGTTATCCAAATTCCGCAGAGGGGCGGAACTTCCTATAGCAAGTGGAAAGGATTTAGGGGAAAACCTTCTCACCGTGAAGCTCTGCGAATTGCCATTGATGAAGCTCTGGAGCAAAAGCCGCACGACTTTGATGCGTTTCTCGCTCTGCTTGAAGAAGCAGGCTACAGAGCAAAACAAGGAAAGAATATCGCTTTCGATCACGATGGGTTTAAGCAAAAAATCTGTATGCACTCCCTGGGCAAAGAATACGACGAAGACGCTATCCGAGCCATCATCAAAGGGCAGAAAATTCATCAGCCCAAGAAGCGCAGAATGGTGTGGGATGCAAACAGACCTCAAACCATCATTGATATACAAGCCAAACTTGCCGCTGGTAAGGGTGAAGGCTATCGTCGTTGGGCGACGGTCGAGAACCTAAAGCGAATGGCCAAAACCAAGCTCTATATGGATGAGCACGGTTTCAGCTATGAAGCAATGTCAGACCGCAAGGCAGAATTGTCGGCAAAAGAAAAAGAGCTTTCTGCGAAAATCACAGAAGCTCAAAATCGTATTGCCGAGATAAACGTACTAAAGACCCATATCGTAAATTACTCCAAGACGAGGGATGTGTATGTTACCTACCGGAAGTCCGGTTACTCTAAAAAGTATTTGGAGGAACACGAGGCAGACATCATCATCCACAAAGCTGCGAAAAAGGCTTTTGATGAATTGGGCGTGAAGAAGCTCCCAACCGTCAAGAGCCTGCAAGTGGAATTTGCCGAACAACTCACAGCAAAAAAAGAAGCGTATGCCGAACTTAAAAAGGTTCGTGATGAGCTTCGAGACCTTGCAGTACACACGGCAAATTACGAAGAATTGCGTGATCTTGAGGAACGAGAGAAACGCAAAGAGAAAGAGCACGGTCGTGAATGACCGTGCTCAATTTAGCGTCGGAACGATGCGTAGCCACAGATGAAATCTGTGTTAAAGGGGTTCGGGGATGTTTCCCAGACAAGCGATTTATAAGCTCCTGCTTCGGCAGGGGCTTATAAATTTTGCACGAGTGGGTACCGCCGAGCACTGCTTGCTACAGATGTTTCCCTTTGTTCATACGTCATTGGATTTTGAATTTCGACCTAATCGCCGACTTTTTTATTTCTCTAATTGTTGCATCCAACTGGCGAGCCGCTACATATCCGTTTTCAACCATTGGAAGCAGTTCTGCAACAACGGCACCGGGGTCCTTGTTAAACAGCGAGTGGGTCAACTGATTGCGTTTATCTCGCCACTCTGTCTCCAAGTAGTTTAACGCTTTGTTGAATTCCAAGTTATCTGCTACGGGTTGCAAAGCTTTAACCAGGGCTTTTTGATAATCTGATAAATCCTCGTGGTCTTTCTTGCACCAAATCAAAAGTTCTTTGATGCGAGTAAGTTTCCCCGAAAGAGTATCAAACTTGTACTTAGCGTTAGGCTGCTCCATTACCAAGACATCACGAATTTCTTTTTTGATTTTCTTTGTTCCCGTAACCAAAGATCGTTTTTTCTCGGAAGTAAAGCCTATGTAATAAAGAAATGAAGATGTTCTGTCTTCAATCATAGCATAGAGAATCCAAATACATTCAAGGTAAAACTCTGAGGCTTTTGCTTTGTTGTATCGTTTGAAATTCTCTTTGTACGAAAGCCCTTTTTCTTGGTTGTCAGCTACCTTTTGTATCGGGTATTTAGCAGTAGCCATGTCAATGTACCTTAGATGCTTTGCAGATACGATTGCGTTCAGCCAAAGCGTTAGTGATTTTCTTGACAAGTGCAGTTGCTTCGGAAACATTGTTACTTTCAACATTCGCTTTCAACTCATTCAGCAGTACGTTAATCTTATCTTCTGCTTCCTTGGTTTTGGCGTTGCTAACGGGATCACTAAAACGAAACGCATCATTCAATTTTTCAAGTTCCGATTTTAAATTGGAATCTTCACAACAATCAACGATGCCTGCAATGTCGATCTGAAAATTAGTCACAACCTCGGTATCAACCTTAACAGTCTCATCAACGTGTTCTACCAAATCACGGGTATTATCTGTAATAATTACACCGATTGCTGCAGCACCCAACATAATTATGGACAACAACAGCGCCACCCAATATGGAACAGCAACAAATGCTCCAATAGTACAAATTACAATGCCAATCGCCAGTTGTGCAAGAGCATATACCGCACCAACTCTAAAAATCGGATAGCCATATATTTTGCTTACAAGTGTTTCCTTAGAGTTAAAGGCTTGATTGAAAACAAACAAACTGGCTGCGATTGCAATAATAGTAAAGGCAAATGAAATCCAGCTTGCTGCTACCTTATTGAACGGGATAATTAAAAAGCCAATAATATAAACGACAAGGATAATTGCATATATCGCAATAACCGATTTAGATTTTTTTCCTAAATTCATTTTCACAATTATCCCTCCCTCTTATGTCCGCACTCTGGACAGAACTTAGCAGAGATACCCTTGTTGCCGCATTCCGGACAATCCCAAGTCGTTGCTTCGGGTTTCTTGCTTCCGCACTCCGGACAGAACTTAGATGTGATATTCTTGTGTCCACAAGCGCAATCCCAACCAACTACAGGAGCAGGTTTCGGAGAACCACAATCCGGACAGAATTTGGACTTGATGTCTTTGCATCCACAAGCACAATTCCATGTATCAGCTGCAGGAGGCACTACGCTTCCACCAATTTCAGAAGATGTTTGCATGATCGGAGAAAGGGCATCTTTGGTCATACCAATTACGCCACCCATTGCTCCTAATGTTACACCAAGACCCGCAATGTCTCCAAGCGCAGAAGCAGCCCCACCAGAGCCGTTGCCAGTAATACCATTTTGCATAGCTTCCATACCAACCATGCGAGCAGTTTCCTGCTGATAGGTATAACCCTTCGCTCTCATTTCTTCTGCTTCTGCAAAAGCTTGAGCCTTGTATGCCTCTGCTTCTGCCTGTGCCTTTATTTTTAGTGCTTCTGCTTCGCCTTGAGCACCGACCATCTTCAACTGTGCTTCGGTCTGAGCTTCAAGAATTTTTCTGCTTTGCGCGGCTTCTGCTTCTGCCTTTCGGATTTCTTCTTCACGAACTTTCAAGGTCTTATCAGCAAACTGCTGTTTTAGACGGCGGAAGTTGGGATCATCATCCGGAGTCATGACAGCCGTTACAAAGAACTCCGGCATTGTCAAACCGTACTCCGCAAGAATCTCATTTATGGCAATGCGAAGCTTGTCGGATACGACATCAATATACTCGTCAATTTCAAGAATATTGATGTTGTTTTCTTTAATGATGCGGGCAAGATTGGCTTTTACCTTGGTCATTACAAGTGCCTTAAACTTGCCTACAACAGAAGAAATACTATAAGGATCGCCCATTACCTCGTTCTGCTTGAACTCGGATGCGGTTCCCACAAGCTTAACAAGGAGTTTTCTGGAATCGCTTACACGAAGGCTGAAGTTACCACAAGCACCGATCTCAATATGCAAACCGGATGCAGGGTCAAACAGACGAACCTTGCTGTCAGTACCCCATTTGATACCCATTTGTGTAGTGAGGTTAACAAAGTAAACCTCAGAATGGAACACCTCGGTGGTATTAGTCGGAAGCTTATATAGGTTTTCAAGCAACGGAATATTCTGTGTGGCAAGAGTATAGCGACCAGCACCGAACAAATCCAATGCCTTACCATCACGGAAGAAAATTGCTTCTTGGGATTCATGAACAATTAACTGAGATCCGAGATTGTAATCTTCGATAGGATGCTTCCATACAAAGGTGTCATTTCCACCTTCATACTTAATCACGCTTGCGAGACCTTGATTCTTGATGTTTTCTTTTGCAATTCGTTCCTGGACATCAATCACAGTATCGCAAAGAGGACAAGTGTACTTTGAACTACTCTTATCTGCTGAAAGCTTACAGCTACAAGAGGGACAAGTAAACTCTGCAAGCGCAGCCATGCTTTCTCTTGTATTGATCTTTTCGTGGCAGACAGGGCACTTTGCATCTTCGCCCTTACTTTGGTCATAAACAACGGTATTGCCACAAGAGGGGCAAACCTTCGACGAGAGCTTATCCGTTTTTACATTGATCGTATAGCCGCAAGCACAGTCGATTTTTTTCTTTGCAAAGAAGCCGGTAGAGGCTTCAGCATAACGTCCGCAACTCGGACATTCTATTACGAACTTTGACATTTTTACCAACCCCCTTAGTTACAGTTTGTAAGTGTTATTTGCTATCATTTCCTCGCATTTTGCGAGTTTTTGAGTAGAATCTTTATAGCGTCTTATCGCAGCAAATCCGCCTCGTGCCCAGTTAATATCATCCATGCTTTTGGCTTCTTCCATTGCTTGACAAGCTTGATAATAGACTGCTTCAGCATCAAAGGAACTGCTACCAAAGAGGCTCTTTTTCTTGTCTTTGGGTAACACATAGAAGGACTCAGAGTTCTTAATTATGTATCGCAATTCATCATCAGCTTTGATAATCATGGCGAGTGAATATTCATCAACCAATAGCGGCAATACTTTTTCGTCTTGTGCCAAAATGGCAATGATTTGACGATTCTCTAATTTCTGAACAACAGTAATCAGTTGCGCCTGCAGCGGGGTCAATTCATCATTTAAGTATTTTGCACTATCGAGATATTCGGTAATTTTTCTCTCGTTTCCTTCAATAGAAGCTTGTATTGCTTCAATCGAGCCAGCATCGTTGATGAATTTTTTTGATTGAGAAATCTTATCAGAGATACTCTCAATCAAAGAGGACAATTCTTTCACACGAGCAGAAAGCTCTTTCTTTTTAAAAAAAGCAAACATTCCCAAAGAAGAAAGTTCGTTATTTGCTTGCGACAACTGCTGTTGTGCTGTTTTAAGCTGAGCCTCAAAGGAAACAATTTGATCGGACTTGCTCTTAATCTCTTTCTGCTGCCCCTTAGCTTTTTCAATATCCTTTTTCAACTTCTCAACAGGAGCGGTCTTTTTTTCAATCTCTCTCGTTATCGCAAGAATCCTATCGTTGATCTGACAGTATTCAGACCAGATACTCATGGCGAGTTTTTTCCGTGAACGCCAAGATTCTTCGTATTTGGTTTTTAATTCAATAGAATCTCTGTAGGCACCAAGAGAATCAAGAATTTTGATACCATCTAAAAGAGTATCCTCGGAGATTGCATTTTCTAACATGGATACTGCAGTTTTATATTTTCCTTCAGTAAACAACTCATTAACCGTATCCTGGCATTCGTTTGCAAGAGATGAAGAATCTTTGTAATCACCTAACTCTTTGAATGCCTTTACCGCATTAGTATAATCAGAATCGGTTTTTGCTTTTTCTTTCATTCGTAATGCGGCTACATACTTTCTTTCCAAGATGCGAGTTTTAATAACGGTAATCGCATCGGTAAGTGAGGCTTTAAGAGTATCATCCGCAAACCGCATTGCCTTTTGATAGTAATTGTGATTATCAAAAGGTTCTTCGCAATCAGAAAGACTTTGCTGTGTTTTTACACGCAATTCAACCATCAGCTTTCCAACGTAGGCAAGAGCGTTTTGAGGCTCCAAGTCGAGAACTTTCTCACAATACTCGTCGGCACTATTCCAGTTGCCATCTTCGAGGAACATAAACACTCTCTGCAGAAGCGGAGTTGTAGTAGCACTATTCGTGTTAACCACTACGGTTTCTTTTTTTGTTTCTTTCGGTTTGCTTGCAGAAAGGACTTTCTTAATTCCACGAACAACATCGTTGATAAAACCGATCTTACCCATATCTTGCGCTTGAAGATGGGCAAACTCCTCCGGAAGTTCATAGGCATCCATATCCTTATAACAAGGAATCAAAATCTTTGAACGATCCTTCTTCATTATCTTCAAGAAGCGAGACCACTCGTTCTTGACCCAAACAGCGTTAAAATATTCGGGCTTAGTACCAATGGACAACATCACTTTTGCAGAATTGAGTGCTGCAAAGATACATGGCTCATATGCAGAACCAAGTTTGTCCTCAAGCGTTATTGCCGCATAGAAAACCTTAAAGCCCTCCTGTGTGAGCTGATAGTAGATGTCATTTGCGATAACACTATCTTGTGTACGTCTGCCGGTTTCGTCTGTCTCCTTATAGCAGATAAACACATCATAAGGGTCTTCCTTTTGAGAAAGAGCGATAATCTCTTTCTGTAAACGGTCAATCTCTTTAGCTTCAGATTCGTAAATGCCTCGCTGTATGCTGTCGGCATAATTCAACGCAGATTTATAATCATCATCTGCAATAATGGAATCTAATGAGGTTCGGTGACAAGTGGGAACCCGCTTAAACGTAGCGGGATCTTCCACATATTCGATACCGAACTTACACAGAATCAATCCCCAGTATGCTTCTGCCTGGGTATTATCTGCTTGGACTATTCTTTCGTAGATTTGTTCTGCTTTGTCAAACTCGCTTTTCATACGCAGAATGTTTGCACGATTAAATAACCCCTGCAGGTTTTCATCTTTTGCGGAGGGAACTGTTTGTGTCGTGCCACAAAAATCACATTCTATGACCGTGTTGCCTTCGCTAACACTCAGCTCACCGCCGCACATTTTACATTTATAGATAGCCAATTAAAACACCGCCCTTTCTCTGAAAACGTTCGTTTGAGTGGTTCCACAAAAATCACACTCAACAATTTTCATACCCTCCGTAACAGAGAGGTCGCCGCCACACATTTTACACTTCAGTATAGCCATAATCCTGTTCTCCTTTATATTTGCTTATTGTTTTACAGTAGTTTGGGTGAGAAAGTCATTTGGAGGACTTACATCTTGCGTATTCCATCATCACCATAGCACGAATTGCCCCTTTTGCTTGCTCATCTAAGTGCTCAATAATTTCCTCTGAGTTGTTTCCAAGAAAGGAACTCAATTCATAATCAGAAAAGTCTATTCCATCATTGAATCGGGTGATCAACTCCTGCGGAAAAATCGAAAGCTGTCGAATCATTTTATGTGTTTTTCTGTTGTGATCATAGAACAACACTAACGATAGGTATGTGCTCCAAGCCATTTTTCTAACTTTTCTTTCCATGGCACTATAGGTCTGTCTCGACACACCTATTAAATTTGCAAGTTCTTCCTGTGATATTTCCGCCTTTGTTCTTAATACTGTAAGGTTTGGAGTTAACATGGCGATAAAGCTGTCTTTTTCTTCGTCAGTCAACAGCCATTTAGATTCAACCTGCATATTTAAAGGTTCTAAGTAAAATTGTGTGAGATTTGTCTTTTGGATTAAAAATTTAAATCTCTTTTTTCGCAAAAGAAAAGAGATATCTTTAAAATTGTAATTACGACAAAACAACTTAAGGAGATCTCATATGCATACTAACTGTTCTGTGACGATCAGTCAAACTATTCCTGGAGCTATTGTTTATCCTGAATCACTGACTGGATTCATCAATCAAACAACTAATCTAATCGTCAGCGATTCAGGACAACTTTTTTATCATATTTATGGTGAACAATTCATTACTCCAGAAGATTCTGTTTGTCCTTGTTGCAAAACAACTATGCATGTTCGTGGTCAAATCACTCGAGTACTCAAGCATGAATCCAAGGGAAATTCAACTTGCAGAATTTTTGTGAAGGTTACTCGATTCAAATGCCCAAAATGCCATAAAACCCATGTGCAGCAGATCCCTTATGAATGCCCCAATCATAGAATGACCACTGATCTATATAAACAGATCACCTATCATCTTGAACGACACGATTTATCGCTTAAAAAGATCGCACAGACCTGTGGAGTAGATCCACATACTGTAAAAGCGATTGATAAAGATCGTCTTTCAAAGCTCTACACGACAGAGGTTGACTCTCATCGCAAGCTCAAAAAACCTATGGAGTATTCTCGTTATCTAGGCATTGATGAATTTAAACTTCATAACCATCATCAATATGCCACTCACATTATCGATCTTGATACAGGACATATCCTATGGATCGCTTTTGGAAAGAAAAAACAAATTGTATATGATTTTATCAACCATGTAGGATACAACTGGATGCGTCACGTTAAAGCAGTGAGCTGTGATATGAATGCCTATTTTTACTCGGCATTCCATGAAAAGTGTCCTTGGATCCAGGTTGTGTATGATCGTTTTCATTTGATCAAAAACTTTAATGACAAGGTCATTTCTATGGTTAGAAAAGACGAGCAGCGCCGCTTAATCGGAGAAGGTAATCTTTGTAAGGCTCGTTCATTAAAACAAACACGATATATTCTTCTGTCCTCTCCAGAAACACTTGAAAGGAAGGATGCGTTAGCGAGTCAAGGAACTCTTCTTGATTCTGGTCATGTCCTATTTCGAAAAGAACCAAAAATTCGCAAAGGCGGGTTAATGAAGAAATATAAACAACTATTGAAAGAGAACGAACTGTTTTTCGCCATAGATCTTATTAAAGAAGAACTAAAAGAGGCATATGCGACAAGTGACGAAAATACAATGGCAAATCATCTTACGCATATTGTAGAAATCTGCAATGCGACAAAGAATGAACATTTTAAATGGTTCTCTAACTTAATCCTCAAACACTGGAATGGATTGATTAGTCATGCGATTCTACGTTTGTCTAATGGCAAAATAGAAGGGATCAATAATAGAATCAAAACGGTTCGAAGAATGTCTTATGGTTTTCGAGATGACGAATATTTCTTCTTGAAATTAATCGACATGAGTCGTTATCGATCAGCTTGATTCATAGATGATCCCACACGATTTTCCATAGAGCCTAAAAGGTTCTAAGTAAAACTGTGTGGGATTTGTCTTTTGGATTGTTATCCAATCGGTTTTGTTTAGATATTTTTCTCATTTTGTCTATATATATGGGCAAAAACTACATTTTATTTTTCACAAAAGAAAAGTTGGAAATTAGAAATCAATATATTTTAGGGTTAGTTGAATTCAAGTGAATCAATTGCTGATTATTGGTTTGATGAGCGCATTTTTGTTGCTAATAATAATGCGGCAATAAGAGATAAGATGCCCCCAAACATAAAGGGTGCAAAGACACCAATTTTATCCCATAAAAAACCAGCGATCACACTTGCGGGAAGTAAAGCAATTCCAACAAGGGTGGAATGGAGGCCAAGCATCGTTCCTTTTAATTTGGTAGGAGCAATTTCAGCAATAAAGGCTCGTTCTGCACCAGCTGTCATTGCTGTATAAATGCCATAGACCACAAAGATTAAAATCATCAGCGGTTTGGATGTACAAAACGCAAATCCAAAATAAACAAGAGAGAAAGTAAGATATCCGCCAACGAGTAAATGTTTTCTGCCAATTTTATCCGAGAGCTTACCACAAGGAATGGCAAACAATGAAGCAGTTAGATTATATATAAAATAAAGTAAAATCGTCGTGCTACTATCAAAGCCAATATTATAGGCGCGAAGCAATAAAAAGCTATTGGAAGAATTGCCGAGTGTAAATAAAAAGGCAATCACGAGATAGAGTTTTAAATTGTGATCGAGTTGGGAAATGTTTTTCCAAAAATATTCTCGTTGCATCGGTTCGCGTTTTTCTTTTTTCTCATGAACAAAGAAAAAGAGCAATAATGCGATCACAATTGGAATAATTGAAATCGCAAAGATTATTTTGTAGCTTTCGGGATTGGAGCCAATTTTTTTTAGGAGAATAAAAGACAGTAAAATCCCAATAGCGGATCCAGCCATGTCGAGCATTTTATGGATGCCAAACGATTTTCCCATATTGTTTTGATCGGCACTTTCCGAAACCATCACATCACGAGGGGCTGTACGAATTCCTTTACCAAAGCGGTCGATCACGCGCGCACTTAAAATGCCACTCCAAGAAGTCGCAAAGATTAGGGCAATTTTATACAACAATCCGGTCGCATAACCCGAGAGTGCGATCGCTTTTTTATGTTGGAAGCGATCGCTAATATAGCCACTAAATACTTTCAACAAACTTGCGATACATTCGGCAATTCCTTCAATTAATCCGACCAAAACGGGCGTTGCCCCAAAGGCAGCGGTGAGATAAAGCGGGATTAATGGATAAACCATCTCGCTAGAAATGTCCGCAAAACAACTAATGAGGCCTAGTAAGATGATGTTGCGCATTCCTTTAGATATGAGTTTTTTTCGACTATTTGTTTTCTCTATCATGATCAGCATCTCCAATCCGTTCTTTGACATGCTTAAAACCATTACGCGCTTCTTGTTTGGATCGTACATATAATTTGTCTAAGATCTCGCAAAATATATCGCATTCTTCATAGGATAAATCTTCTACAAGCCAATCATAGAAAGTAGCTTCAATGTATTCTTTGGAGTTTTTCAAATGATCTGCTTTTGGTGTAGCAAAAAGTAGTTGGCTTCGCCGATCTGTCGGATGCGTTTTACGCACTAAATAACCTTTAGCCTCTAAAGCGGCAGCGCGTCTAGCGGCGGCGCCTTTATCGATTTTTAATTGTTCACGAATTTGGGCTTGGGTGAGTCCGGGATGATGGCGTAATAGGTGAATAAAATCGAATTCAGCAGTGCCAATGCCATCTTCTTTCATCGTCTGTAGTGTAAACTTGTTTACTTCACGAGCTATTTTTGTGATGTATCTTTTGGTGCGATCCATAAACCCTCCTGCAAGATAGATGTAGTATCAACTAAAAGGATGATGCTACATCTATCTTGAAAATGCAATCGTTCAAGCAGGATTTGATCTTGTTGTTTTAGAAATTGTGAGTGAAATCAGGATTTTTTTAAAATCCAAAGTCTTGCCTAATACAGAAGAGAATATAAAAACTTTTCAATTATCACCATGATGATTTGGATTAAATGCTTTGCGAATGACCATCAAATAGGTAAGTGAAACGGTTTAAAACAATTTTTTTAATTTGTTGAATACAAAAGATTCGAATTAAAAGTGAGCGCTTACTCACTTAGTTGGCTAAAGAAAAAGGAAATTAGAATTGTCGTAAATCTAGTTTATTGATTGATCAATAAACTAGATTTACGACAAGGAACAATGATTCCCGTATCTTTTCGTATTGCTCAACTCAAAAAACTATATGTGACGATCCAAAAATATGAAGAAGAAATTGGTGAAGCTTTAAAAGCGGATTTAGAAAAAATTCATCATGGAGCTTTTATGTGTGAGATTGGTCTTGTACTTTCAGAAATCTCCTATATGATTCGCCATACACCAAAATTTGCGAAAAGAAAAACAGTATATACCTCACTAGCCTAATTTGCCTCGCATAGTTTCAAGCAATCAAAATCATATTCAACCTGTCAGTCAAAAACGATCTTATGGTGGTGGTTGTATCAATGATGTGGTCATCCATCTTGCGACAAGTGGCATGGGCTTTGGTGGTGTAGGTGAAAGTGGGATGGGATCATATCATGGACAAGATGGATTTGATGCGTTCTCTCATTATAAATCGATTGTGGATAAAAAAACGTGGCTTGATTTGCCTATGCGCTATCAGCCTTTTCAAAATAAATTTTACGAAAAATTACTCCATCTCTTTTTAAGATAAATACGGAATTTAGGAAGTCTTCGCCAGAAGGCTTTTTTTATATCATGCATGAAATGAATTTGTCTTTGATAGGGTAAAAAACAGAAACTGTATGATGATGTTCTCTAATTGTTCAATACAAAAAAAGAATTGAAATCAATAGTGTATGCATTTTCTTTGATCTGTATCTTTCTATGCGTGAAAAAATTCGCAAATTCGGGTTGCTTTTTGGATTGTTTTTTGATTTTTTCGCTAGAAACCAATGTTTTTTTTTAAGAAAAATAAACAATGTGAAAAAATAGTTTTTAGTGTATAAAAATCTAAAAAATGCTTTGGAAAACTCATTTTGTGAGCATTTTTGTTTTTTCTATAATGATACTGTTATCAAAAATATAGGAGTATGTCCTAGTGAAAATTAGGAATAATGAAAACTAGAATATTGATGCGAATGACATACGGATCGTGATTGTTTTATAAGGTGGTTTTTAACATAATCCTTCTTCAAAAATACCTTATAAAGTTTAATTACAAGTACACAAAAACTAATCGATCATGATTATTTTTATGCAAATTCACACAAGAATTTCAGTTTTCATTCCTATAATGAAGATAGAAGAACAAAGGAGAATCATGCATGTTTGATCAATTATTTGCACCAATCAAAATCCGTGATATGGAGCTTAAAAATCGAATCATTTTACCCGCTATGGGAACAAGAATGGCAGATGATAAAGGATTTGTGACGGATAAATTAGTCGCTTATCATGCCGAACGAGCAAAAGGCGGATGTGGCTTAAACATTGTTGAAGTCGCAGCAGTGCATACACCAAGTGCGCCAGCTCACTTTGTTTCGATCAGTGAAGATTGCTTTATTGAAGGGCATAAAAAACTAACTGATGCGATCCATGAACAAGGGGGCAAAGCCGCTATTCAATTATGGCAAGGATCCATTGCCGCATGTATGGATCCAAGAGCACAAATGCTTGTCGTTTCGGATATGAATTTTGGTGGCCATACGATTCCAGCAATCACCAAAGAACAAATTCAGGAAGTGATCGCATGCTACGGAAAAGCAGCGGCTCGTGCTGTACAAGCCGGATACGACTGCTTGGAATTCCATTTAGCACACAATTATTTACCTCATTCTTTTTTAAGTGGAGGATTTAACCATCGTGATGATGAATATGGTGGAAGTTTTGAAAATCGTTGTCGCTTCCCATTAGAAGTCATTGACGAAATTCGTAAAAATATTCCTGAAGGAATGCCTTTATTTATTCGTATTGATGCCCAAGATGACATGTTAGAAGGCGGAATGACAATTGAAGATACAATTCGTTTCTGTAATATCGCCAAAGAACATGGTGTCGATGTATTAGACGTATCAAGAGGAAATATCATTACTGCAGCAAGTATGTATGAAGTTCCACCAATTGATGTTCCAAATGGATTCAATATTCAAAATGCCGCGAAGATTCGCAAAGAAACAGGCATGTTAACCGTTGGGGTAGGTCGTATTAATACCGAAAAACTCGCAAATGAATTAATTGAAAGCGATCAAGTCGACATGGTTGTAATGGGTCGCGCTCAACTTGCAGATCCTGAATTTGCCAATAAAGCCCATGATGGTCGCGTAGATGAAATTGTTCATTGTGTAGGATGCAACCAAGGTTGCTACGATGGATTTACCGATGTGATGAACCGTCCTCATATTACTTGCATGCGCAATCCAATGATTGGTCATGAAAATGAATACACATTTGAACAAGCGGATGAAGCGAAAAATGTATGGGTCATCGGTGGCGGTGTAGGCGGTATGGAAGCAGCACAAGTTCTTCAAGCTCGTGGACACAACGTTACATTATTTGAAGCAAGTGATCATTTAGGTGGTGAATTCTTATTAGCCGGAGAAGCACCAGGAAAAGCAGAAATGAAAGAAGCGGCAAAAGAAATGGGCCGTCAAACTGAACAACGCGTTTTAGTGAAAAAGAATACAACTGTAGATGCAAATATGATTAAAGAGGGGAATGTCGATGCGGTAGTCATTGCGATTGGCGCAAACCCAATTGAAATTCCAATCGAAGGAATGGACACTTTACCTCATGCTTCGGCACCAGAAGTTTTACGTCATGAAGTTTGTCCAAAAGGTCGCGTTGCCGTAATCGGTGGGGGACTTGTTGGTTTAGAAACAGCTGACACTTTAGCAAGTGATGGTTGTCAAGTGACGATTTTAGAAATGAAAGATGCAATTGGCAGTGATTTAGGTAGCTTACGTAAAATTGCAGTCATGATGAAAATGGCACAGTTACAAGTTGATATGCGTCCAAATAGCCGTGTATGTAAATTCACAAATGAAGGCATCGTTTTAGAAGATGGCAGCACGGTTGCTTGTGACTTTGCAGTCTTTGCGGTTGGATATAAAGCCAAGGATAGCGAAGATTTAGTACAAGCTTGCCAAGATCAAAATATCCCATGCTATGTCATCGGGGATGCAAAAAGAGCACGTCGTGCAATTGATGCGATTGCTGAAGGATTTGAAGTTGCTAGAACTCTATAGGAGATAAAAAATGAAAACGATGTTTACTCCGCTTCAAATTGCGGGAATGGAAGTTAAAAACCGTACCTTTATGGCGCCAATGTCTTTAGGCTATGAAAGCCAAGACGGAACGATCAATGAAAAAATGGAGGCGTATTGGTTACGCCGTGCCCAAGGTGGTGTGGGTTGTATTATTGTCGATGCGACAAGTGTCGATCCAAACGTTCCTTATTTAGGAAATACACTTTGCTTTAGAAGTGAAGAGAGCATTCAAAAATATAAGAGTTTTACAGATAAAGTGCATGAATACGGATGCAAGATCATTCCTCAAATCACACATCCCGGACCAGAAAGTGTCAGTGCCTTTTATGGAGTTGCGCCACTAGCAAGTAGTGTTTATCCCAACTCAATGGGACAAATGACTCGCGAAGTTGCACTTGAAGAAATTCCCGGCATCATCGACTTATATGTTAAAGCAAGTATGGATGCCAAACGGGCTGGCTTTGATGGGATTGAGTTGCATTGTGCCCATGCCTATATGTTACTAGGATCTTTCTTATCTCCTTTACGGAATAAAAGAACAGATGCTTATGGAGGCAGCTTATTAAATCGGGCTCGTTTATTATTTGAAGTAATCGATGGCATTAAAGCGGCATGTGGAAAAGATTTCCCAATCGTATTACGCATGTCGGGAAGCGAACGTGACCTACAAGGAAATACGCTCGAAGATATGAAACGCTTGATTCCATATTTAGAACAACATGGCGTGGATTGTTTTGAAATCAGTGGTGGAACGCAATATGAACGCTGCAACAAGATCATCCCTTGCCATGGAGAAGCAGAATTTGCCAACTTACAAGAAGCAAAAGCGATTAAAGCCGTAGCGACAAAACCAGTCATTACCGTAGGAAAAATTTTAGATGCCAAACTCGCTGAAGATGTTTTAGACGCAGGTGAAGTTGATGGTGTAGTCATTGGACGTGCTTTATTAGCTGATCCGGATTTTGTCAATAAAGCTCAAGAAGAACGCTACGATGAAATTGCTCCTTGTGCAGCTTGTGGCATTGGATGCGTTGGAGAACAGACCAAACGTCGTCCAGCAACTTGCGTGATTAACCCAACAGCAGGACGAGAATTAGAATTTGAGTGCACACCAACAAAAGAAGCGAAAGATATCGTTGTTGTCGGTGCTGGAATTGGTGGTCTTGCCGCAGCGCGCATTTTAGCAAAACGAGGACATCGAGTAATCGTTTTAGAAAAAGAAAGCAAAGCGGGTGGACAGATCAATTTAGCTTGTCGTCCTCCATATAAACAAGAAGTATCAAAATGGATCATTTACTTATTAAACGAATGTGCTCGCTATGGTGTTGAGATTCGTTATCAAAGTGAAGCAACTTCTTCAGTAATTGAACAATTCAGTCCACAAATCGTGATTTTAGCAACAGGGGCAAAACCAATTGTTCTTCCAGTAGAAGGAAGCGAATCTTTAATTCAAGCTAACGATGTTTTAAGTGGATCGATCAATATTCTAGGCGGTAACGTGGCCATTATTGGTGGCGGTATGGTCGGAATGGAAACGGCAGAATATATCCTTCACCATGCTCGAGGCAATGCCCGAGTCACATTAATTGAAATGATGGATGCGATTGGTCAAGGTATGGTACCTAATAACTTAGTCCCAACGCTCAAACGCTTTAAAGAAGAAGGCGTACAAATGATCACAAGTGCAAAAGTGCAAAGCATTCATGATGGCACAATCACTGTTGAAACCAAACAAGGTCAAGTCAGCTATCCAGGCTTCACACATGTTGTTTGTGCAGTAGGTTCAAAACCATGGAATCCTTTATATGAAGGATTAAAAGATCGATTTGAAACGTATGTGATTGGCGATGCGAATGGTGTTGCACAAGCATTAGAAGCAGTTCGGGCTGCTTACGAATTAGGTTACAAATTATAAGATCGACATCGCTTTATACAACAATAGAAATAGATCAAACATCTGACGATCGATCATTCAATTGTTCATAGAATTTATTGAACAGGATATGAGATTTGTTGGTCGATCGTTAGGTCGATATAGATCAAACAAGGAGATTAAAATGAGTTTTCCAAAAGATTTTAAATGGGGCGCAAGTAGCTCTAGTGCTCAAATTGAAGGGGCATATGATGTAGATGGAAAAGGTTTAACGACTTGGGATTATGAAAAGAAAAAAATTAATCCTGGAACTTGTTCGTTTAAATATGCATCTGATTTCTATCACCACTACAAAGAAGATATCGCTTTAATGGCAGAAATGGGCTTTAAGATGTTTCGTATGTCCATTTCTTGGGCAAGAATCTTTCCAGAAGGGGAAGGCGAAGTCAATGAAAAAGGAATTCAATTCTATAAAGATGTCTTCAAAGAATGTCATAAACATGGAATTGAACCTTTAGTAACGATTTATCATTTCGATCTTCCAGCCGCTTTAGAAGAAAAATATAATGGTTGGCATTCTCGCAAAACGGGCGAAGCTTATGTCAACTACTGCAAAGTTTTATTCGAAAACTTTAAAGATGATGTTCATTATTGGTTAACGAACAACGAATATAACGTCATGATCTATTATGGCGCAATCGATATGATGACTGGAAAAGCGAACGATTTAAATGCTTTATATAATACAGGTCATATCCAGCTCGTTTATATGGCAAAAGCAATTTCTTTATGCCATGAACTATGCCCAGATGCCAAAATTGGTCCCGCTCCAAACTTATGTGCATGTTATCCAGCAACCGCAAATCCAAAAGATACAATTGCGGCGATGAATATGGAAGATCTGCGCAATAACATGTGGGTGGATCCACTTGTATTTGGTGAATATCCAAAATCGATCAATCAGTATTTCAAATACAACAATATCGTATTAGATATCCAAGATGGCGATATGGAAACGATGAAAAACTGTCATCCTGACTTCATCGGATTTAACTGCTACGGCGATGAAACGATTGAACATTGTGACTTTTATGAAATGGATTGGGATAGTTTAGTTGGTGCAGACAATCGTGATATGTCATATCTAGTCAAACTGACAGAAAAACCAGGTGTTGGAAAAGCCATCAGCAATCCATTCTTTGAAGTGGGTGAAGATGGACACAAATTCGACCCTTATTGCATTCGTGTAACAGCGAGAAAGTTAAGTGATCGTTATCGTTTACCTGTGATTATTACTGAAAACGGCTATGGTCGCCCAGATACACTAGAAGAAGATGGAAGTGTTCATGATCGTTATCGTATTGAACATTTAAGACGAATGATCGAAGAAATGAATACGGGTATTGAAGAAGGGGCACTCTTATTTGGATATTGCCCATGGTCTGCCGTCGATTTAGTTTCAACACGTGAAGGCATCTCTAAACGATATGGCTTTATTTATGTCGATCGTGATGAAGATGATGAAAAAGCAAAAACTGCCGAAATGAAACGTTATCGCAAAGACAGCTTCTATTGGTACAAAAACGTCATTGCTTCTAATGGCGAAAAATTGGACTAATCATCGATCCAGTCATGTTTCTGATCTCAAAAGTTGATTCAATCAACATCGTTTGATCAACAAAATTAAAATTCTAAAATAACAAAACCGTTGTGTTCTTCATCTTTCATAAGATGGAAAACCAACGGTTTTTATTTTGATTCATCCTAAATCAGGACAGACTTAGTGTTCGTCTTGAATATAGAACATGATTTTAGTGATATATTCGTTTTCATTTGCGGTGGAGAGATAGTCATTCATCGCAAACTCATACGAATTTGAAATAATCGTCAAATGATGAGTTTGGCAATAGTCTAAAATTCGTTGATACGAGGTTCCAATCGAAAGATAGTCTCCCGTATGATAAGTATAAACGCAACGTCCTGGTGGAAGCTCGATCACGCCATCGATATGATCGCTTTTTTCAATCGAAAGAAAGGCATGCGAAGCTTCTGTATAAATTCCTTGCAAAATGTTTTGATAAGGAACTATGACGCCACTTTGAAAGAAAATCGGCAAATGTTCTTTCGCCGCTCGAACAAAGCATTCCTTAGTGACAATGCTGACCATTTCTAATGTATAAGGTGCAGGGACGTCTTGAATTAAAATAAATTGTGAATCGACATCATCCACTAAAACTTGATCACCACGATCAAAAATATCCATGGAACGCTCAATTTGGTTTAAGCGATGTTCCACGCGACTTTTAATAAGTTCTAATTCTTCGATTTGTTGATTGATCGAAGATAATTGTTTGCGCAAAGCAACGATCGAGCGATCACTCGTAAAGCTTTTCATGTTCTCTTTAATCTCATTTAAAGAAAAGCCAATTCTTTTCATGATACAAATGGCATCTAAAGTATCGAGTTGGTTAATGTTGTAATAGCGATAACCATTTTCCGGATCGATATAGGCAGGACAAAATAAGCCGATTTTATCGTAGAAAATCAATGTTTGGCGGGAAATGTTTTGAAGCTTGGCAAGTTCTCCAATAGAAAAAAGGTCTTTCATGTTCTCTCCTTGACAGTATAGTTACTATATAGTTTATCTTAATCTTGTTCAGTTTAGAACCCATGAAGGAGGAGGATTCATTTGTCACCTCGTATGACGACAATGTTGAAGAAATTGTCTGCCGGATTGACGATCAAAAAAATATTGCTGATCTTACTAGGCGCAATGATTTGCTCATTTGGAATTCACAACATTCACCAGCGAACAAATATCACTGAAGGTGGTGTCATTGGATTGATGTTGTTCGTCGAACATTGGCTAAATATTTCACCAGCTTATATCACCCCGATCTTGGATATCGCTTGTTATTTACTTGCTTTTAAAGTTTTAGGTGGAAACTTCATTATTATTTCTTTAATTTCAACAGCTTTTGTTTCTGGATTTTATAAAGTTTGGGAATTGTTTCCGTTCATGCTTCCTGATTTATCCGCCCATCCATTGTTCGCAGCAGTTTTAGGAGGAATTTTTGTTGGGGTAGGCGTTGGCTTAATTATTCGCCAAGGCGGTTCAAGTGGCGGAGATGATGCATTAGCTTTAGTGATTTCCCATGTTACTCATTGGAAACTCTCTAGAGCTTATTTGTTTACCGATCTTACTGTATTATTTTTATCCTTATCTTACATTCCATTTGGACGAATTGTCTTTTCATTAGTCACTGTAACGATTTCATCTTATTTAATTGATTTCATGAATGACTTTGAATTTAAACCAAAAGAATCTAAACAAACCGCTTAGATTGATCAAATCACGCAGAACACTCGAATTGAAAATCTAAAGATTCAAGATTTGTCTTTGATCGAATAGAACCACATTTAGATTTGCGCAAGAAGCAAATGTAGATGTGGTTTTCTCATGTTTGTTTTATATAAACAATGCGGATCAGCGAATTACGATTATTGAAAATGACGCAAATTACAACTGTTTCAAAAGTTTGAAAAATCAGTTAATGTGTCCTATTTTTTGCTTGTTTTGCTTACTTAGATACGGTTAGATAGAAGTAGAAATAGATATGACTCAAGACCGATCGATTAATAAATGAGTGCTTATAAATAAACAGAAGTTTTAGATTGTATATACAAAAGAAAGCAATGGTTTTGGAGGGAATTCTATGCCGAAATATTTATATCGATTTATTAGTTTTGAAGATTTTATTAATCTTGTGATCAATAATAAAGATCGCTTTATGCGCCCATCAGCTTGGGATGATGGCTACGAAGCGTATTTGTTTTCGCATCTCGATTCACCAGAGGATGTGCGAGATATCGTCACGCAGATGTGTAACGAAATCGATTTAGAAGACTATTCCGTTGTCTATGATTACTATTTCCGTCTATGGCATTCTAAAAACTTTTCTTATGCGCAAAGCTGGTCGGAATATGATGAAACGGATGCAATGTGGCGTTGTTATTCGCATCATAAAAAAGCCATTCGCATTCGTACAACCGAAGAAAAGTTACTCAAACATGCAAAACAAATCTTTCCATCAGAACAACATTTTGATGTTTTATTAAGAGAGGTGATGTATGACCTCGATCAAAAAACAAGTATTCATCAACAAGTCGAACAGATGACAAAAAGCAAATCGCCAAGCGAAACGTATTTCCATAAACGGGCTGTTTTTCAACATGAAGAAGAGTTTCGTCTATTAATAACCGATAATTCACAATATAGCCATGAATATTTTATTAGTGAAGAAGTTAAACCTAATATCGAAGAACAAATCAAAGGAATAACGGATCAAGAAGAAATCATCGATCTGATCACGGATGCCATTTTATCGATTCGTAAGTCGTATCGAACCAATGTAAATGATCAAGCACTCATCAAAGATGCTGGCAATCTTTCTGAATTTTTAGAAGGGGTCATGGTTCATCCGCAAGCTCAAGATTGGTATGTCAAAATTATTGAGGACATCTGTTTACAAAAAGGAATTTCGTTTGAAGGACAATCTCAAATCTATAAGCTGAAATAATGAAAGGTGTCTTCTAGTCCTATAGGTTTTTCCATGATATAGTGACCTGTTGTGGATCGTTTTAAAGATGTGAGTATCAAAACGATCAAATATTGAAAAAAAGTAAATAGAAGAGGGGTTGTCGTATTGTCAAATTTGTCCAATAAAGAATTACAGAACAAAGGGATTAGACTTTTAAAAAAAGGACAAAAAGGTATTATTCATGCGATGTTCAGTCGCCTTGGATTAATTATCTTATTGTTAGTGATCCAAGGATTAGCGCTATTTGGCGTCTTCATTTGGTTTAGTCAATTTTTACCCCATATTATTGGTGGTGTTGCGTTATATTCCATCATTATGGTGCTGTATATCTTGAATAGCCGCATGGATCCGACTGCCAAAATCACTTGGCTGGTCATCATGATGATTTTACCTGTTTTTGGGGCAATGTTATTCTGGTTTACCAAAAGTGAAATTGGCCATATTGCTACAAAAAAACGTGTCGAACAAGTGATCGAAGAAACGGGAAATGAACTCAGCCAAAATCAAGACATCCTCGAAAAACTTAAACAAGACAATCCGGGAGCTGCTTCATTAGCGACATATTTGAATCGCAGTCATTGCCATCCAATCTATGATCAAACAGAAGTAAAATATTTTCCTTTAGGGGAAAATAAATGGGTAGAAATGCTCAAACAACTTGAACAAGCGAAAGACTTCATCTTTCTAGAATATTTCATTGTGGATGAAGGATTGATGTGGGGAACTGTACTCGATGTTTTAGCGCGCAAAGCTAAAGAAGGTGTCGAAATCCGCATGTTGTATGATGGTACATGCGAATTTAGTTTATTACCGCATAACTATCCAAAAAAATTAGCCGAACTTGGTATTCATTGTAAAGTATTTGCGCCATTCACACCATTTGTCTCAACTCACTATAATTATCGCGACCATCGCAAGATTATGGTGATCGATGGCAAAGTCGCTTTTACAGGTGGAGTTAACTTAGCAGATGAATATATCAATACACGAGAATTACATGGACACTGGAAAGATACAGCGATCATGCTGAAAGGAGAAGCAGTAAAAAGTTTCACATTAATGTTTTTACAGATGTGGAGTTTAGATGAAAAGACACTTGACTTTGATCGCTTCTTAAATGTCCCTGCACCATCGAATCCCAACACATCTGGTTATGTGATTCCATATGGCGATTGTCCGTTGGATGAAGATCGTGTTGGGGAAATGGTTTATATGGATATCTTGAACCGTGCAACTGATTATGTGCATATCATGTCACCGTATTTGATATTAGATGGTGAAATGGAAACGGCATTGAAATTTGCGGCGGAACGGGGCGTTGATGTAAAACTCATTTTGCCAGGAATTCCGGACAAACATTCACCTTATGCATTGGCTAGAACGCATTATGCTTCTTTGCTGGATTCAGGTGTGAAGATCTATGAATATACTCCAGGATTTGTTCATGCTAAGGTATTTGTCAGTGATGATCGCGAAGGTGTAGTCGGAACGATTAACCTAGATTATCGTAGTTTATATCATCATTTTGAATGTGCTTCATGGATGTATGACACACCAGTCCTGCAAACGATTGAAAAAGACTTTCAGGAAACTCTAGCAAACTGTCGTGTAGTTACATACGATACGATTAAATCGCAAAAATGGTATGAAAAACTACTTGGAATTGTTCTAAAAGTTGTTGCGCCATTGATGTAGATGAAACGAAATGGATAAAAATTTAAAACTAAAAAAGAAGTGTTGAGCTTTTAATAAAATTTATAGATTGAATTCGATTTTTTACAATAGAATCGACAGGATGCGGAAGATCTAGATGGTTTTCCGCATTTTTTTGCAGTCCATCTTTTAGACGATATAAAAAAGCAGAAACCATTCATGAGAAGAAATTCTCATTGAGTTTCTGCCATTGAAAGACAACAAATATGAGTTGGATTAGAAATTTTCGTTTTTTAGCCAGAAGAATAATTTTGTGTTATTTCTTCTTACCAATAGACCAAACGCCCCAACAACCGATCAAAATAAAGAGCACATTGGCAATTTGTGTATATTGATATAGATCTTGATATCCAAATTGCAAAAATAGGAGTGCTGCTCCTATGAATAAGTATCCCCATTGGATAAACGGATATAATTTGAATCCAAAAAGGGAAGTCACTTGTTTCATCATTACTGACATACAGCAATAGAACATACATAAGGCTTGTATGTAGCGTTGTTGGGTAATTGATTGAAAAATAAAAATGATCCAGGCTCCGATCCAAATGAGAAGCCAATTCAAATCTGGATTAGGATCTCTTTTATGCGTAAACATTGACGTGAATAAATTCCTTGTTTTCTAATCCAACCTGCTTTGAAGTGATTTTAGTTTGAGTTGATTTGAATGTATGCATGGTCACAAAAGATATAGACAGAATATAAGAACATGCGACCACAAGAGGTATTTTATTAAACATACTGTCTCCTATTCTATAGACGGCAAGAATGATTGATTCCTCGTGATCATTGGCCGTCTACTTATAGATTGCACATTGATCCGAGTATGTCTATCAGGTATTTTATACATTGCATATTCACAACCTTCGTTATTATTTTATATTTTAATTATAACGTTTTTTTATGTTGTACAACATGTTTATAAAAAGGATTTTTATATGGAATAAAGAACTTTTAATGTCTGCATGTATGTACGTTACCCTAAGTCAAGGCAAATGTTTTAAGAGAATGGCTTGGAAAATCTTCTTTATACTCGTTTTTTTGCTTGTAAAGGTGCCATAGACATCTAATAGTTTTCAAAAAATTTAAATAAGAAGGCGTTCTTTTACGCATCAACGATCAGAAATATCGTTGATTCACTCAATAAATAGAGACAAACAATCTTATAAAAGTAAATATATAATCCAAATAGAACAAATTGCTCGGTTTTCGATGAAGAAAATCGAGCTTTTTTGACGAGGAAATTTGCACTTTTTATTTAACTTAGAATTTACAAACTTTGTATTCTGAATTTCACATACGAATCTTAAAGTCTAAGTCGTGACAAGGGAAATCAAGAAAAAAAGAAATTGTTAAAAGGAGACATTTAAAAATGAACAAAACGATGAAAAAAATGATGGTTGCCGCTGTTTCAATGGCAATGCTTGCGGGATGCAGCAATTCCAACAGTGGTGGAAAAGGAACAGTAACAACTGATGGTTCCACTTCCATGGAAAAAGTCATCGGTGCTTTAGGAGAAGCGTATCAACAAGAAACTGGTGTAGGATTCACTTACAACCCAACAGGTTCTGGTTCTGGGATTAAAGCTGTACAAGAAGGACGTTGCGATATTGGACTTTCTAGCCGTGCTTTAAAAGATGAAGAAAAAGAATCTGGATTAACTGAAACAGTTCTTGCTTACGATGGAATCGCAATTATCGTCAATCCAAATAACACAGTAGAAGATTTAAGCTTAGAAACAATTGCTAAAATCTATACTGGAGAAATTAAAAACTGGTCTGAAATTGGTGGAAAAGATGGCGAAATCGTTCTAATTGGACGTGAAGCTGGTTCTGGTACTCGTGATGGTTTTGAATCTATCACTGATACTGAAGAAAAATGTCAGTACCGCCAAGAATTAACATCTACAGGCGACGTGATCACAACAGTATCTCAAAACGAAAATGCAATTGGTTATGCATCTGTAGCATCTGTTAAAGATACTGTAAAAGCAGTAAAAGTTGATGGTGTTAGCCCAACTGAAGAAACAATTAAAGATGGTAGCTACGTCGTTCAACGTCCATTCGTATTAGTCACAAAAACGGATGGCAAATTAAGCGATGCAGCAAACAAATTCTTTGAATATGTAACTTCTGCTGATGCATGCGATATCATCACAGCATCTGGCGTAGTCCCTGCTTACAAAGAAGGAAAATAAGATCACACACGATAGCGACGTTCCTTTTGGGGCGTCGCTATTTCGATGAGGAAATGTTGATGAAGAAAAATCAATTATTAGAAAAAATCATACATGGTGTGTTCTTGATTTTGGGGCTGATTACAGTCGGGTGTGTTTTGTTGATCACGGTATATCTTGTGATTTCAGGATTACCGGCGATTCAAAAAATCGGTTTAACAGATTTTCTGTTTGGAACGAAATGGGCCTCTACCGCATCAGATCCAAAGTATGGAATTCTACCATTTATTTTGACGAGTATTTATGGAACTGCAGGAGCAATTGTAATTGGGGTTCCAATTGGATTTTTGACTGCAGTTTACCTCTCTAAAATCGCTTCACCAAGAGTGAAATCCGCTATGCAAACAGTTGTCAGCATTCTTGCTGGTATTCCTTCTGTTGTTTATGGTCTTGTCGGAATGCTCGTTCTCGTTCCGGGAATTCAAGTGATTTTTGGTGTAGCCGATGGTGCAAGTTTGTTGGCAGCGATCATCGTTTTAGCCATCATGATTTTGCCTTCCATTATTAAAATGTCGATTACGGCTTTAGATGCTGTTCCAAAAGAATATGAGGATGCGTCTTTAGCGTTAGGGGCAACACCAATTGAAACGTATTTTAAAGTTTCGGTTCCAGCCGCAAAAAGTGGGATTGCCGCTTCTGTTGTACTGGGGGTAGGTCGGGCAATTGGGGAAGCAATGGCCGTTATGATGGTTGCCGGAAACGTCCCCAATATGCCAAATTCACTATTCCAGAGTGTTCGTTTCTTAACGACTGCTGTATCGAGTGAAATGGCTTATTCTAGTGGCTTACAACAACAAGCCTTATTTTCGATCGCGTTGGTACTCTTCTTCTTTATTATGTTGATCAATGCGACGTTAAATTTCTTTTTGAAGAGAGAAAAAGAGTAATTTATGTTGAATGAATCATTATCCAAGAAAAGAAAAACCTATGAGTTGGTGATGAAAGGCCTCATGTATGTTGCGGTTTTTTCAACCGCTGCATTAGCGTTATTTCTGTTGATCTACGTTCTTGTAAAAGGAATTCCAAACATTTCATGGGAACTTTTAACAACGAGTCCTAGTTATATCTCCCAAAAAATTGGGATTCTTCCTGATATTTTGAACACGATTTATATCGTAATTGCCACACTTGTCATTGTTTTACCTTTAGGTGTTGGTGCCGCAATCTACTTAACCGAATATGCAACAAATAAAAAAATTGTTGCGATCATCGAATATGCAGCAGAAACATTGTCTGGTATTCCTTCGATTATTTACGGTTTGGTCGGCATGTTGTTGTTTTCGAATAATATGGGAACTTGCTTAATGGCTGGGGCTTTAACTCTAGTGATTATGAACTTGCCAACGATTATGAGAACAACACAAGAAAGTTTAAAAACTGTTCCTCAATCTTATCGCGAAGGTGCATTTGGTTTAGGAGCGGGTAAATGGCGTGTCATTCGCACAGTTGTATTACCTGGTTGTGTGGATGGGGTTATTACTGGATGTATTTTATCTGTCGGTCGTATTCTTGGTGAATCTGCCGCGTTATTATTCACTGCCGGTTTTGCGCATGCATTAAACGGCTTTGTTCAAGGCTTATCTTCACCTGGGGCCACACTGACCGTTGCTTTATATGTCTATGCCAAAGAACAAGGTGAATTTGGCGTCGCTTTTGCGATCGCATCTATTTTAATGGTACTCACCGTAGTGATTAACTTTGCGGCGAATTTAGTACAAAAGCATTTTGCTAAAAGGAGAAGTTCATGAATAATATCGTAACTGTAAAAGATATGAATCTTTGGTATGGCGATCATCAAGCACTCCATGATATCAAAATTGAAATTCCAGAAAAGAGTATTACAGCCTTTATCGGACCTTCTGGTTGTGGTAAATCTACGTTTCTTAAATCGCTCAACCGTATGAATGATTTAATCCCTGATGTCAAAATTACAGGGGACATTTGCTACGAAGGGAAAGACATTTATCAAAAAGATGTTGATGTGAACTCTTTACGTAAAGAGATTGGTATGGTGTTCCAAAAACCAAACCCATTCCCAATGAGTATTTATGACAACGTTGCTTATGGACCAAGAACGCATGGGATTACCAATAAAGCGCAACTTGATGAAATTGTCGAACAAGCACTTCGTGATGCAGCGCTTTGGGATGAAGTCAAAGATCGCTTAAAGAAAAATGCTTTAAGTATGTCTGGTGGACAACAACAGCGTTTATGTATTGCTCGTGCGTTAGCTGTTCAACCTAAAATCTTATTGATGGATGAACCAACTTCTGCACTTGACCCAATTTCTACATCACGTATTGAAGAGCTCGTTATGCAATTAAAAGAAAAATACACCATTGTTATGGTTACGCATAATATGCAACAAGCCGTTCGTGTTTCAGATTACACGGCATTCTTCCTTTTAGGAGAACTCGTTGAATTTGGAAAAACAGATGATATATTCTCAGTTCCAAAAGATAAACGAACAGAAGATTACATTACAGGAAGATTTGGTTAAGGGGTAGAATATGAGAAATAGATTTGTCGAACAGCTCTTTGAGCTCAATCGCGAAATTATTGAAATGGGCGCGATGTGCGAAGAAATTATCGCTTCTGCTTCAAAAGCTTTAATGACTAGTGATCTCGAACTTGCTAAGCAAGTCAAAGAAAACGGAAATAACATTGACCAAATTGAACGAGATATTGAAGCTCGTTGCATGAAGCTGATGTTACATCAACAACCAGTCGCAAAAGATTTACGTTTAATCTCTGCTGCATTGAAAATCATTACCGATATGGAACGAATTGGCGACCAAGCAGAAGATATTGCCGAAATTGTTATATCTTTAGATGGATATACTTTAGACGATGACGGCGTCATCGAAAAAATGTCAAAAACGACGATGCAGATGGTTAGCTTTGCAGTGGATGCCTTCGTTAAAAAAGATGTAGAAATTGCACAAAAAGTTATTGGTCAAGATGATGAAGTTGATGCATACTTTAAGCAAGTGAAACGAAACATCATTGAACAAATCGCCACAGATCACTCGGATGGAGAAGTTGCTTTGGACTTAATGATGGTTGCTAAGTACTTTGAACGCATCGGAGATCATGCGACGAACATTGCAGAGTGGGTGATTTATTCGGTGACAGGTACACACTAGGAGGTGTCCCGATGATTTGGTATGTGGAGGATGATCTAAGTATACGTGATATTGGCATGTATGCTTTAAACTCGTCCGGTTTTGACACGAGAGGCTTTGAAGATGGCATCTCGTTTTATGAAACATTAAAAAAAGAGCGAGCGAACAAACCAGACCTCATTATTTTAGATGTCATGCTACCCGGTATGGATGGAATTGAATTATTAAATAAGATGAAAGAATCGATGGAATTTCGTGATATCCCGGTCATTATGGCATCCGCAAAAGGTCAAGAATATGATCGCATCAAAGGATTAGATCTTGGAGCTGATGATTATATTGTTAAACCATTTGGCATGATGGAAATGGTCTCTCGCGTCAAAGCAGTTTTACGCAGAAGCCAACCGCAGAAAGCCTCAAAATTATTGAAGGTCGATACGTTAGTGGTCAATCTTGATGAACACACCGTAACAATTGATGGATCGCGAGTTGCCCTAACATTTAAAGAATATGAACTTCTTTGTATGTTTTTATCACATCCGGGGATGGTCTTTACGCGTGAACAACTGTTTTCAAGTATTTGGAAAATGGACTACATGGGAGATTCAAGAACATTAGATTCCCATATGCGCAGTTTACGCCATAAGATCGGTCGTTATGGCAAGAAAATTGAAACTGTGCGAAATGTAGGCTACCGATGGGAGAGTGAGTATGACCAGTAAAATTTTAAGATCAATTCTTTCTGTTGCAACTGTGGTATTGATTTCCAGTATGCTTGTTGTCACTGGTTTTCTCTATTCTTATTTCGATGGTGTCCAACAAACACAACTCAAAACGGAATTGAATTTAGCAGCAAAGGCAACAGAACAGCTTGGCATAGACTATTTAGAATCACTGAATACGGACCAATACCGCTTAACGTGGGTTGCACCTGATGGAACAGTTATTTTCGATAGTGAAGCAGATCCGGCAACAATGGAAAACCATGCTAATCGTGAAGAAATCATCGAAGCAAGAACTTATGACTTTGGAAGTAGTACCCGTGAGTCTTCCACAATGATGGAACAAACGGTTTATGAAGCCAAAAGTTTAGAAGATGGTAGTGTGTTACGAATTTCGATTAACCGCGCTACAAAGTTAATGCTCATTTTAGGACTCCTTCAACCAATTGGAATTCTTTTAATTGTCGCAATTGCCGTTTCAGCACTATTGGCTAGACGCATGGCCAAACGTGTTGTTGAACCTTTAAATAATTTAAACCTCGAAGAACCTTTAGAAAATGAAGCGTACGAAGAACTTTCACCTCTTCTTCATCGCATTCACTCCCAACAAAATAAAATTGAAGATCAAATGCATATCTTGAAACAAAAACAAGATGAATTTGAACAGATTACAGACAATATGAACGAAGCTTTAGTTCTTCTCGATCGATCTGATCGCATCCTTTCGATCAATCCATCCGCAAGACGTTTATTTGAAGTACAAGAGGATTGTATTGGCCAAGATTTCTTGAGTGTTGATCGTAAACAAAATATACGTGAAGCTTTAGCTCAAACGAAAACAACTGGTCATGCTGACTTCTGCAGCGAGATCCACGGCAAAGATTATCAATTCGATTTATCTCGTATTGAATCTGAAGGAAGATTTTTAGGCACTGTTTTACTCGCATTTGATGTGACGGAACAACTTCATGCCCAAAAGCAACGTCAAGAATTTACCGCAAATGTCTCCCATGAATTAAAAACTCCACTTCAATCCATTATCGGTTCTGCTGAATTAATGGAAAATGGCGTTGTAAAACCAGAAGATGTTCCAAGATTTGTAGGACATATCCGCAAAGAAGCGTCTCGTCTTGTTATTTTGATTGATGATATTATTCGTCTTTCTCAACTCGATGAACAAGCGGACATGCCACATGAAGATGTTAGTTTAAAAGAATTAGCAACTGAAGTTTGCGAAACGTTAAGTGATGCTGCCAAGATCAAAGACGTCGCGCTCAATGTTGAAGGGGATTTAGGAATTATTTATGGTGTTCGTCAATTGTTATATGAAGTGATCTATAACCTTTGTGATAATGCCATCAAATACAATGAAAAAGGTGGAAAAGTGAATATTGCCATCCATCAAACCCCAAATGCTGTTCAACTAAAAATCCAGGATACTGGAATTGGTATTCCTTATGAACATCAAGAAAAAGTCTTTAACCGCTTCTATCGTGTGGATAAAAGCCATTCCAAACAATCTGGAGGAACTGGTTTAGGTCTTTCCATTGTGAAACATGCTGTGCAATATCATCATGGAAAAATTGAATTAGACAGTGAACCGAATGAAGGGACAACGATAACCATTACATTCGATACACAAGTTCATCCACTTTAAACTATTCAATACCGCTAGATTTCGACTTTTAAATAGCCGAGTTTAGCGGTTTTCTTTTTGAAAAAATGTTTTGTTGTGCATTTTTCCTTAGAAAATGAATAGAAAAATCGCATAAAAAAGAAGAAATAAGTTTGAAATCATGAAACGAGATGACTTGCAAAGAGAAATACGATTGGAATTATTTAAATAAGTGATATAGTATGTTTGATAAACATGACAGGGGCGCGAAAGCTGAGATGTGCAAATGCACGGTCCCTTTGAACCTGATCCGGTTAATACCGGCGGAGGGAGTCATATCGATTCAGTAAGTCGACAGGCACCCTTAGTAGGTGTCTGTTTTTTTTTCGTTTAGGAAGGGAAGGGAATGAAGAAAAAAAATCAAAAGTTTCTTTTACCGGCTATAGTTTTTGTGATCTCCGTTGGACTATGGGAATTCTATGTACGGGCATTTGATATTTCTTTATATATTTTGCCTGCACCATCAAAAGTCGTCCAATCCTTAGTAGAAAACTGGGACGTTTTAATGATGCATTCCGCAGTCACTTTAAAAGAGGCATTAATTGGATTAGTGATTAGTGTGATCATTGCTATTGTGATGTCAATCGGCATGGATTTATCGAAAACATTTAAAACGAGCATATATCCGTATTTGATTGTGACTCAAACTGTACCGGTAATGGTCTTAGGACCACTGTTTTCAATTTGGTTTGGCTTTGATTTATTGCCCAAAATTATGATTGTCGTCTTTATGTGCTTTTTCCCGATTGCAATTTCACTTAGCGATGCTTTATCGCAAGTGAATGTGAAACAAATAAACTTGGTGAAAAGCTTTGGTGCGAACTTATTACAAGTGTATTCACTCGTTAAAATTCCCGCTGGCGCAACAGGTTTATTTTCGGGATTAAAAGTAGCCGCAACGTATTGTGTCGGTGGTGCAATCGTTGGTGAATGGCTATCGAGTCAGGCAGGTCTTGGATACTACATGTTACGGGTCAAAAACGGCTATATGCTCGATAAAGTATTCGCCTGTGTATTGATGATCATTTTTTGGAGTATTTTACTCAACCTCATCGTCACCCTACTTGAAAAGATTTGTTTTCCCCATTTAAGAAAGAGAGTAAAGAAATGAAACATTTAAATTGTTCTCGATTTGTAAAAATCGGATGTGCACTTGCTATGACAGTAGGTCTAGTTGGATGTTCTTCTAATCCAACAACAACTTCAACAAGTGAAGGTCAAGAACTGACTACAGTTAAATTGATGTTAGACTACGCACCAAATACAAACCACACCGGTTTATATGTAGCGCAAAACAAAGGTTACTTTGAAGAACAAGGCTTAAAAGTTGAAATCATCGAACCAGGTGATAATGCAACAACTTCTATGGTTGCGGCTGGTAAAGCTGACTTTGGTGTGTCTTACCAAGAAGACGTTACTTATGCTTTAACAAGTGAAGATCCACTACCAATTAAAGCAATTGGTACAATCATTCAACACAACACTTCTGGATTTGTTTCTTTAAAAGCTGCTGGAATCAATTCTGTTAAAGATTTCGAAGGAAAAACTTATGCAGGATGGGGCGCTCCAAGTGAAGAAGCAGTCATTAACGCTGTTATGCAAAAAGACGGTGCCGACTTCAATAAACTGACTCTTGTTGGATCTGATGGTTCTGGTATTCCTGGCTTATCCGAAACAGCTGGAGCAAATAAAGTGAATTTACTTTGGGAATTCTATGGTTGGGCTGTAACAAACGCAACAATGAATGGTTATGAATTAAACTTCATGCCATTAAATGAATTAGACGAACGTTTAGATTACTACACACCATTGCTTATCACAAACAACGACAAAATCGAAAAAGATCCTGAAACAGTTAAAAAATTTATGGCCGCTACGAAAAAAGGTTATGAATTTGCAATTGAAAATCCAAAAGAATCCGCAAAAATTCTCCACGATGTAGCTTTACCTGATACTGATTTAGCTTTCCTTGAAGCTTCTCAAGAATACCTCAGTGCTGAATATGCAAAAGATGCACCATCTTGGGGTGTAATGAAAGATTCTGTATGGAATAACTACACTCAATTCATGTTTGAATATGGATTAATCAACCAAGAAATCGAAGCTTCTAAAATGTACACAAACGAGTTCGTTGAATGAAACTAAGTATCGAAAATTTAAAACTCTCCTTTGATAATCAACTCATATTGAATGACTTGTCCTTTGGAATTCAAGAACAAGAGTTCGTCACGATTCTTGGTCCATCCGGATGTGGAAAATCAACGATCCTCAATATTCTTGCTGGATTAATTGACGATTATTCAGGAACGATCAAAGTAGATGGTCAAAAGATTCAAGGGGTAAGTGAGCATTTTGCGTATATGCCACAAGATGACTTGCTTCTTGAATGGCGCACGATTGTCGAAAATGTAACGCTTTATGGCAAAATCCATCATGACAAAAGTGCAAAACAAAAAGCATTAGCGCAGTTTAAAACATTTGGTTTAGAGGGGTATGAAAATGCCTATCCTTCTTCTTTATCTGGAGGGATGCGCCAAAGGGCAGCATTTTTAAGAACTTCTTTATGCCAAGCGGATATTCTATTATTGGATGAGCCATTTGGGGCACTTGATGTCATTACCCGTAACGATATGCAAGATTGGTTGTTAAATTTACGTAAACAATACAATCGAACAACTTTATTGGTTACGCATGATATTGATGAAGCGCTCTATTTGTCCGATCGAATTTTAGTGCTGTCGAATAAACCTTCAGTCATTTTAAAAGAGATCGATTTATCCAAAGAACAAAAATCTCGTGACTGGCTCTTTAGTCAAAGTGAGATCAAAAAAGAGATCTTTACTTTATTAAGAGGTGAAAACCATGCATGATGCGCACGCCCACTTCTCACAAGAAATTGTAGATTTACAATCACAACATCAGATTCCATCTTTATATAGTGTCGATTCGCCAAAACAGTTGCGAATCATACAAGAACATGGATTGGATTATTCCATCGGTGTTCATCCTTGGAATGCAAGTATTCAGTTTTTAGAAGAGATGATGCCATTATTAGAAAATGCGCAAATCATCGGCGAAATTGGCATGGATAGCGTTTGGTGCGATAATGATTTAAATGTTCAAAAAGAAGTGTTTACTCGTCAAATTGCCTATGCGGCAAGTGCGCATAAACCAGTTGTTTTACATACGAAAGGACAGGAAAAAGAGATTCTCGACATTCTTCGCCAATATCCAAATACGTATTTTGTTCATTGGTATTCTTGCCTCGATTATGTAGATGACTATAATGAAGTAGCTTCTTATTTTAGTGTAGGTCCTTCTATTGGAAAAGATGAAGCTGTCACGCAATTAGTAAAGCGTATACCGATCGAAAAATTGCTTTTAGAATCAGATGGTATTGATGCGATTGAATGGGCAATTCAATCTCGCGATTATCTAGGTGCATTACAGCATACGATCGAAACGATTGCCCAAATTAAATCTTTATCGATTGCTGAAACAGAAATGATCTTAGATCAAAACTTTAAACGTTTGATGCAACAAGCAAATCAATAAACATACGAAAATCCAATCACAATCGTGGTTGGATTTTTTTTAAGCGAAAGAGAAAAATTTGCGATAATACAATCACGAATGATAAGGATATAGAAGATGGATATTGAACTTTATTATCAACAAAAAGGATGTGGACAGCCACTCATTCTTTTGCATGGCAATGGCGAAAATAGCGATTGTTTTCAAGCACAAAACGAAGAGTTCTCAAAATACTTCCATGTGTATGCGATCGATACTCGAGGACATGGCAAAACGTTACGTGGAACCAAACCATTTACGATCCGCCAATTCGCTAAAGATTTAGCCAACTTCATGGATTTACATCACATACCCCAAGCTCATCTTCTTGGATTTTCGGATGGAGGGAATATTGCCATCATCTTTGCTTTGCAATATCCAGAACGGGTATTAAAACTCGTATTAAATGGTGCAAATCTAGATCCAAAAGGGATGAAGCGATCCGTTTTGTGGCCCATTGAAATTGAATATGCCTTCTATAAACGCTTTGCAAAACGAAATGAATCAGCAAAATTAAAAGCGGAAATGCTTGGGCTCATGATCAATGATCCGCATATTCCTGTAGCAGAACTTTCAAAAATTCAACATGAAACATTAGTCATTGCGGGCACGAATGATATGATTCAAAAACAACATACACAATGCATTGCAAATCATATCGCGCATGCGCAATTGGCAATTCTTTCTGGTGATCATTTCATCGCCTACAAACAACCAGAAGCATTTAATCAAAGAGTCCTTGCGTTTTTATTCGATGATCAAAGTCGAATGAATCAGGAAGCATAGAGAAATTGGAGTAATTAGTACAACGCTTGTGGAGAGTAAAACTCATTTTGATGACTTTAGTCTTTCGTATTATTCAATACTTTATAAAATAAGATCAAAAAAGATCTCATCTGCAGATTGAAAGAAATCTTGCATGACGAGATCTTTTTTTGTTTGTATTTAGTTTTCAATTCGATTTTTGAGATCATTTAAGAGCGTTTTAATATCATTGATTGTCAATTCATGATGACGAGACAATAAGCCTGGATTTCGTTTTAAAATCTTTTCTGCTTTGTTCAAAATCTTAATTCTGTTTTCAAGTGGTAAATCGAGGTTTTTCAAAATTGTCTTTAAGTCTAAGGCTTGGATGACCGAGAGAACGACGTCGATCGCAAATAAAACGGCGAGGATAATATCGAGGACAATCAGCTGTGTTGCCGAGAATTGAGCGACAAAACGACTGATTGGAACATCGATGATATTGACTAAGATCAATGAAAATAATCCCCAAACCAATGAGATCGGTAGGGCAATATAGCCTTTGATATTCAAAGGTAAATGGGAATAGTCCCAATAGCGCGCATGGAATAGTTTCTCCATGCCATACCCAACGAGAAATTCAAAGATCGATGCGACAATTGCGCCAAACAAGAAAACAAGAACAAAGTTGTCTTGAACGGGTAGGGTCACAAACAAAATGATCAGTGCTCCAAAGCCATAGATCGGAAGCCAAGGACCGTTTAAAAAACCGCGGTTGATAAACTTTCTTTTTTGAATGGATTTAAATGAAGTCTCCCAAATCCAGCCAAAGAAGCTGTAAATAAAGAAGATAAAAACCCATTGATATACTTTATGGATGTACATAGAATAACCTCATTTCATAGCCAATCTTTTGATTCGCTATGTTCTTTTTTGGTAAGTAAAACTGGATAGATACATTCGGATGTTCTGACTTGAAGAGCCTAGTCTTCTTCAAATTTAAATTCAGTATTTCTCTTTGCGGAAGCAAACATCAACTTAATGCGGTTCAGTTGGTTGACTTCGCTTGCTCCTGGGTCATAGTCGATCGCAACGATATTGCTCGTTGGATATTTTTTCTTGATCGCTTTAATCACCCCTTTACCCGTAATGTGGTTGGGTAAACAAGCGAATGGTTGCATGCAGACGATATTCATACATCCACTTTCAATCAATTCCAACATTTCTCCTGTCAAAAACCAACCCTCACCAGTTTGGTTGCCTAAAGAGATAATTTCACTGGCTTGTTTAGCAATGTGTTCGATTTTGCTTGGCGCAGTAAAACGTTTAGAGGCATTTAGCGCTTTGACGATGTCTTTTCTGAAGAAATCAACGAGATCAATACCCGCTTGCGCAATGGCCGTACTTATATGCCGACCTTCAAAATTGGATTCTTTAAAGTAGGCGTTATAGAAGCAATATAAGAAAAAGTCGACAAGATCAGGCATGACGGCTTCACCGCCTTCTTCTTCAATAATATTAACGATGCCATTGTTGGCTGTAGGGTGGAATTTAACTAAGATTTCTCCCACTAAACCGACTTTTGGTTTTGTAATATCGAATAGTTCTAATTCATCAAATTCATGAACGATTTGATAAACATTTTTCTTAAATTCAAACACGTTAGAACTCTGTATGTTTTGTTTACATAGTTCTACCCATTTTTTATATAAGGCGTTTGCGGATCCTTTTACTTTTTCATAAGGACGGACGCGATATAAAACACGCATCAATAAATCGCCATAAAGTCCCGCCATGACGATACGTTTTGCCAAAGGTAAAGTGATTTTAAATCCAGGATTGCTCTCGATTCCTTTTAAGCTAACCGAGATCACGGGGATGTGTTCGAGATTGGCATCTTTAAGTGCTTTACGAATCAGCGAGATGTAGTTTGTCGCCCGACATCCGCCACCGGTTTGGGTAATGATCAAAGCAACTTTATTGAGATTATATTGACCACTTTTGAGGGCACGCATCAGTTGGCCAACGACTAAAATACATGGATAACAAGCGTCGTTATTGACGTATTTTAATCCTTCTTCGATTGCTTCTTTATCGACGGAAGGCAATACTTCAAAGCGATAACCACTTGCTTTCATCGCTTCTTCCAGGAATTGGAAATGAATCGGCGACATTTGTGGACATAAAATCGTATAGTTTTCTTCTTTCATCTCTTTCGTGAAAATTGGCGGTTGAACGACGGGATCGTCATAGACAATCGGTTTGTTTTTCATTTTTTCCAAAGTGGCTTTTAAAGAACGAATCCGAATACGAATTGCCCCTAAATTAGAGACTTCATCGATTTTGATGAGAGTATAAATTTTATTGTGCGCTTTTAAAATCTCTTGCACTTGATCACTGGTGATCGCATCTAATCCACAACCAAAGGAAGTGAGTTGAACAAGTTCTAAATCTGCTTGGCGGCTGACAAAATGAGCGGCATGATATAGCCGGGAATGATAAGTCCATTGATTGACGACACGCAAGGAAAGATCATCATGATCAAAATGACAAATACTATCTTCACTAAATAGCGCAAATCCTTCACCCGTGATGAGTTGATCGATGCCATGGTTAATTTCGGGATCAATATGATAAGGTCTTCCCGCAAGAACGATGCCCGGAATGTGATGGTCATGAACGTATTCAAGAGCGCGCTTTCCTTGTTCTTGAATGTCTTGATGGTAGGTATCTAATGATTGAAAACCACAATGAATCGCATGTTCAATTGCGTCTTTATCAATGTCGTAATCGGCAAGTGCTTCATGTAAAACGTTGGCCATTGTTTTTGGGTTATTCAATGATAAAAATGGATTCAAAAAAGGAATATATTTTGAATCGGGATGATCTAAATGATCCACATTATTTCGAATTGTTTCCGAATAACCAGCAACGACAGGGCAGTTGTAGTGATTTGCGCTATCTTGATTTTCAACTCGCTCATATAAAATAGCGGGGTAGAAAATGAAGTCGACTTCTTTTTCGATTAAGTCTTCAATATGACCATGAACGAGTTTTGCGGGATAGCAGACGCTTTCACTTGGAATGGATTCCATTCCTTTTTCATAGATCGCCTTTGAAGATTTAGCCGAAAGTACGACATTAAAATGTAAATCACTAAAAAATGCATGCCAAAATGGATAGTTTTCGTACATGTTTAAAGCGCGCGGAATTCCGACTGTCGCTTTGGCATCCGTAAATTGTTGTTGCGGATAATCAAAGACGCGTTTGTATTTGTATTGATACAAATTTGGTAAATCGCGGTTGGCTTTTTGCAAATTTGCTCCTTTTTCGCATCGGTTGCCACTAATGAAATGACGGCCATCATTGAAGGTAATTGTTGTCAATAAACAATGGTTTGTACAACCTTGGCAACGAGACATCTTATTGGTCGATGTGAAATGTAATAGTTGTTCATAAGTTAATACAGTAGAAGGTTGGTTGTCATCTTTTTCTAAAGCGATTAAGGCAATTCCATAAGCCCCCATCAATCCAGAAATATTTGGCCGAATCACTTCAACACCCGTTTCTAATTCGAAAGCACGCAGGACGGCATCGTTATAGAACGTGCCCCCTTGAACAAGGACATGTTGTCCGAGTTGTGTTTTGTTTTTCAGTTTAATCACTTTATATAAAGCGTTTTTAATGATCGAGTAAGAAAGTCCGGCACTAATATCTTCAATTTGTGCTCCCTCTTTTTGCGCTTGTTTCACTTTTGAATTCATAAAGACCGTACAACGGCTGCCTAAATCAAGAGGCGCTTTGGATTGCAGGGCAAGTTGGGCAAAGTCTTCAATTTCATATCCAAGTGAATGGGCAAATGTTTCTAAAAAGGAGCCACATCCCGATGAACAAGCTTCGTTTAAAACTATGTCTTGAATAATTCCATCTTGAATCGACATTGCTTTCATATCTTGGCCACCGATATCGAGAATAAAGCTGACGTCATTGCAAAACTGTTTTGCGGCAGTGAAGTGGGCGATTGTTTCAACTTCACCATAATCCGCTTGAATCGCATGTTGGATTAAGGCTTCTCCATATCCAGTAACCCCGACTTTTTTAATCACACATTGATCTGGTAAAAGGGTATAGATGTACTTCAATTGTTTAATGACTAAATCAAGCGGATTCCCTCGGTTGGAATCATAGAAGGTATACAGGATTGATTTGTCTTGGCCAATACAAACCATTTTTGTGGTTGTACTCCCTACATCAATACCTAAATAAACATCGCCTTGATAGGAATATAAATCGCGTGAAGGAATCAGATCGGCTTGATGTCGTGCTTTAAATTGTTGATAGTCTTGCTCATCTTCAAATAAAGGTTGTAATCGCGATTGTTCAATATTGGATGAAGAAGATAAATGACAAAGCGTTTCGTAAAGATGATCTAAATCAATTGTTGCTTCTTTTTCCTTGGCATATAAACAAGCACCCATTGCGACGTATAATTGGCTATTTTGCGGGAACAAAATTTCATCTTCTTTTAAGTGCAGCGTATCAATAAATCGTTCTCGTAAAGAGTCTAAGAAATACAAAGGTCCACCTAAAAAAGCAATTTTGCCACGAATGGGTTTTCCACAAGCTAATCCACTAATCGTTTGATTGACGATGGCTTGAAAGATCGAAGCGGCAATATCTTCTTTTTTCGCCCCATCGTTAATTAAGGGCTGAATATCACTTTTCGCAAATACACCACATCGTGAGGCAATTGGATAGATGCAAGTATGGTTTTTAGCAAGTTCATTCAAACCTTGCGCATCTGTTTTGAGTAAAGTTGCCATCTGGTCGATAAATGCACCCGTACCCCCAGCACAAGTACCATTCATTCTTTGTTCCAATGTTCCTTGAAGATAGGTGATTTTTGCATCTTCACCACCGAGTTCAATGGCAACATCGCAATCTGGAATATACGTTTCAATTGCTTTTGTACAAGCGATAACTTCTTGGACGAATTCAATATTCAATTGTTTAGAAAGACCTAAGCCGCCTGAACCGGTGATGATCATGCTCAAAGTAATGGGTCCAAGTTTTTCTTTCACTCGTTCAAGCTCCTCTTGAAGAGCTTGGCGAATGTTGGATTGGTGGCGAACATAACTTTGATAAACACATGTATCGTTATGATCCATGATATAGAGTTTTATAGTTGTAGAACCAATGTCTATGCCGGCAAAATAGGGATTCATCTTTCTTCGTTCTCCTTAATGCGATATTAATGTCTGTGAAAATATTTCTTCATATGAAATGAGGTGAATATTATTGTTTTACGGACTGTATATGTCAAATGTAATGAATAAAACGGCTAAAATAAAGCTAAAAGCCCATTAAAACAACAACCGTTTTCAAATAAAGAAAATCAAAAGAAAAATAAAGAACGTATAAAATTCATAAAGATTCATTTCTTATTTGTAGATTATTTAAGCTGGAAAGGATGGAAGGAAATAAGGAAAGACAAAGACGAAACAATAAAAAATAAAACACATGCTGATTTTGGATGTATAAATAGAATAGAAAATACAATAGAAAGTTGGAGATTTATGGCCCGAAAACATTGTCTAAAAAAGATTTTAAACGATTATTGCGTCATCGATACGGAAACGACCGGATTATCTAGTGTAGAGAATGAAATGATCGAAATTGGAATTTTGCGAATTCGTAACGGTAAAATTGTATCGCGCTATAGTCAACTCATTCATCCGCGCCAAGCGATTGATCCATTTATTACAAATCTGACCGGAATTACCAATGAAATGGTTGAACATATGCCTTATATCGACGAAGTCAAATCTATGGTTTTAGATTTCATTGGCAATGATGTGCTTTTAGGTCATAACATCCGTTTTGATATTAATTTTTTGAATGCCGGATTCGACATGGAGATTCAAAACGATTTGATGGATACTTTACAATTTGCCAAGAAACTTTATCCCGAACTAGCCCATCATCGTTTGACGGATTTATCGAATTATTTACATCTTATTTCTAATGAACACCGTGCTTTAGCGGATTGCATGACTACGTATCAATTGTATGAAACGATCAAACAAACAATGAGGGTGAGGCAACTTCAACCTGAAGATTTGTGGGTCTCGCTAAAAAGAAAAAAATAATTGTGAAATGAAATGGGAGAGTTTTGAGAAGATCGGAATGTCATTTCTTAAAGGGGAAATGTCACATTTTTGATGAGATTATCCTCATGTTTCTTACTATTTTGTTAAACATGTTCAAATGGGATGAGGATTTGTTTGTGCGCGTTACAATAAGATGAGTCAAACGATTACGTAAACAGGCATTTACAAATACGAATCTAAACCCAATGCCGATGATCATTAAAGGGGGTAATTGTATGGAAAAAATTTACGAAGATCTGCATCGGATTCTCGATGAAGAACGTCTACTTGATATTTTAAATTTATCCTATTCGGTGATGGACAATAATTACCGAGCATTAAGTGCACAAGCATCAAGCATGCCTAATGTTCACGTCTATCAAGAGTTATTGGACTATTGTCATGAACAAGTCGTGCAATATATTCGTAACTACGATCATTTGATGAATATTCTTTGTCAACCAACGAACATTCAACCAGTCTATTTTTCGATCGTTGAATCCGATGCATTTAAATCACTTTGCACAGAGGAATTCAAAGGATTTCCGCGCATTATCGCCATGGCGATGCTAGCAGGAACAGAAGCAGCGGTAGCCAATTGCACACTGCAAGTATTAGAAGATCAAGATGAACGTATTGTTCGCTATTTAGATGAATTGGTGGATACATATCAAGGCTATTTATTAGATGCCCTTGCTTATGGCAAAGGGGAAAAGAAAAGTGTCTTCTTCACCGACAACAATCTATAGGACAATACAACTTTAAGCTTTTATCTTTGGACGACAAAGCCAAGATAAAAGCTTTTTTTAACGGATTTAAAGAGGATCAAGAAAAAGCAAAGCGCATGAAGCAGTGGAAAGTCTGATGTGTTCTGTTTATCATAAAATCAAGAAAAATGGATGATTTCCATGGGTACGTGTTTAGGATTAGAAATGGAGAAATATGGATGGATCAGAAAAACGAACTTATTTATGAGCGCATAAAAGATAGTATTCTCACCTTGGCCTTAAGTTTATTAGCATTAACGATTGGTTTTGTCTTTGCGCTTATCAATGCCCCAACGGATACAACGGTTGCGATTTATTTTTTGACAGCTATTCTCACAGCAGCATTAACGTCAACGCGATATTACGGATTTTTTACATCTGCAATTTTGACGTTAGGATATAACTTCTTTATTACTGCTCCGAAATTTTCGTTTTCAAAAATTACGCCATATATGCTCATCGTATCAGGATTGATGTTTTTGATGTCGTTAATCTCGTCATCCATTATGTCCCGTGTACGACTTGGAGAACAACTCGCAAGAAGAAGACAAAAAGAAAGCCAAGTTCTTTACCATTTAACGAAAGATCTTTCGACCGCAGAAACGGTGGATGAAGTTGTAGAATTAACCCTCAATAACATTGCGGATGTCTTTAATACAGATTGTCGAATGGTGTTTTTTGATGATGACGGAAAAGTAAAACCGACATTTACATTGATGAAAAATCATACGATTCAAAAAGATGTCCCGATCAATTCGCAACGGGATTATAAAAAATATAAAGAGAAACCACCTAAAGGGTATTACTACAATGAACAGCAAAAACAATATGAGTGGCCCTTTTTTGATCGACATCAAAAAATCCTTGGCAGTATTGCAATTGAAGAAAAACGAGTGGATCACTTTAACGATTTTGACTTCCGCATGATTTATACAATGACGGAAGCGACGGGTATTGTGATTGATAAATTAATGTTGTCTAAAGAACAAGCGCAGGCGCAATTAGAAGTTGAACGCGAGCGTTATCGAACCAATTTATTGCGCTCGATTTCGCATGATTTAAGAACTCCATTAACGGGAATCATTGGGACAAGCGAATTGTTGATGGAATTGCTCGATGAAAATTCTCAAGAATATGAATTAGCATCTTCCATTTATAAAGAAAGTAGTTGGCTTTCGGCCCTTGTTGCCAATGTTCTTTCATTAACACGCCTACAAAATCATTCGATGAATATAAAAAAAGAAGTGATGGTTGTTGAAGATGTGGTGGATTCGGCGATTGAAACGATTTCGTTACGATATCCAGAACGCCAAATTGTCACGGAATATCCGCAAGATGTTTTAACTTGTTTAGTCGATCCAGCTTTGATGAAACAAGTCATTATCAATTTGATCGACAATGCGATTAAATATTCTCCACCTACCGAACCGATTGAAATCATGGTTAATGAAGAGTTCTCCTCACATAACGTATTGATTCAAATTAGTGACCATGGCATGGGTTTAGATCGTCAAGAAAAAATCGATGCGTTTAAAATGTTCTACACCACAAAATCGGATACGGGCGCAAAAGTAAAAGGGGTCGGACTTGGTTTACCAATTTGTCAATCCATTGTGAAATCGCATGATGGATCTCTTGTTGTCAGTGATCGTGAAGATAAAACAAATGGAGCAGTTTTTACGATTTATTTGCCTAAATATGATCAACAAACATCTCTTTAAGACAAGATGTCCGTTATAAGTAGATCCATAAATTGTTTTGTTATACTGAATATTAAAGAACAACAATCAACACCAAGTGAATACATAGGAGTCATAGATGAAATCAATAGTTTTTATCGATTTAGATGGCACATTGTGGTGGAACGAAGTCATTCCTGATTCTGCAATTCAAGCAATAGAAAAAGCAGTTCAAAATGGCCATCTAGTGTTTTCAAACACAGGAAGAACGCGCTTTGCAGCTTGGCCAAGTTTAAAAGGATTACCTTTAAATGGCCAAGTCTATGCATCAGGGGCAGAAATTTGGCTTAACGGAAAATGCATTTTCTACAATCCTATTCCAGCAGAAAAAACAAAACGCTTAATTCAAAAACTGTCGGCATTTAATATTGGGATTGCGACTGAAGGTGTCAATAAATTGCACGGTAATGATCGTTGTCGCCAACGGTTTGATGCCGGATTGAATAAGCAAATTCAAGATAAAGATCAACCGGAAATCTTCTTTGAATTTTTAAATATGCCAGATTTATCACAGATGAGTGAAGAAGATTATCAAGAAGTCATGAAACTATCTTTAGTGGATGTCGAGATGGGATCACTCGATCAAATTTTGGAAGAAGAAGATATGATCTTTACGATTTTTGGCATTCAAGATGAAGATGAATTAATGAATGGTGAAATCACCCAAAAACAATTCGACAAAGGTCGTGCCTTTGATACAATTCGCAATATTTTAAAACAAGACTTTCACACAATTGCTCTAGGCGATTCCGCAAATGATATTTCCATGTTTGATGCTGCAGACTTAGCGATCGCAATGGGCAATGCAACAGAAGAGACGAAACAACATGCTGATTACGTGACTGCATCTGTACTCGATGATGGCTTGTATCAAGCATTTAAATATGCCGGATTATTGGAACCTGACCAAGAAGAATAAAAAAGCGAGGATGAAATAAGATGAAATACGATTTTACAACGATTATGGATCGCTATAATCAAGATGCGATTGCGGTGGAATATGTCCATGTGCCCCAAGAAGATGGTACAGCACCTACCATACCTGCAAATGAATTAAAGATTCAAGAAGGATTGGATTTGATTCCGATGTGGGTTGCGGACATGAACTTTCCCACTTGCCCATCCATTTTAGAAGCGATGGAAACGCGTTTACAACATCGTGCTTTTGGTTACTTTAAGCCTCGTCCAGAGTATTTCGAGTCTATTATTCATTGGCACCAAGTTCGTCATGGCGTTGTTGGATTAAAACCCGAACATATTGGCTATGAAAATGGGGTTTTGGGTGGCGTGATGAGCGCAATGCAGTTATTTTGTGCGCCTGGGGATAAAGTCCTTCTCCATTCTCCGACTTATATTGGCTTTACCAAATCATTATCCAACTATGGATATCAACTCGTTCATTCGCCATTAAAATTAGATGAACAAGGAATTTGGCGCATGGATTTTGCGGATATGGAACAAAAAATTGTCAAAGAGAATATCCATACCATGATTTTCTGTTCTCCGCATAACCCATCAGGACGAGTTTGGGAAAAAGAAGAATTGGAAACATTGGCGGCACTTTGTGAAAAATATGATGTCAAAGTGATCTGTGATGAAATTTGGTCAGATATCGTGCGGGCAGAATATCACCATATCCCTTTACAAATGGTCAACGATTGGATGAAAAACAATACGATTGCTTTCTATGCTCCATCTAAAACATTTAACCTTGCTGGACTTGTTGGATCTTATCACATTATCTATAACAAGACGTTAAGCGATCGCTATGCAAAATATGCATCTTTATCGCACTATAATTCGATGAACGTATTAAGTATGCATGCTTCAATTGGCGCATATAGTCAAGTCGGTATGGAATGGTGTGACGAACTAAATCAAGTCTTAGCGACGAATGTCGACTATGCCTATAGCTTTATCCAAGAACATTTCCAAGGTGTTAAATTGAGTAAACCACAAGGAACCTATATGTTATTTTTAGATTGCACAGAATGGTGTAAACAACATGACATGACTGTTGATGCCCTAATGCGTAAAGGAATTGAATATGGTGTTATTTGGCAAGATGGTCGACCATTCCATGGACCAAATCATATTCGTATGAATTTAGCGCTTCCGACTTCACGAGTTCAAGAAGCCTTCCGCCGTTTAGATCAATACGTATTGAATGTCTAGTCTGAATCCATAAATCACGATGTAAAAGAGGCCTATTTCAGTGCCTCTTTTTTATATCTAGCGAACTATTGCCTCTGATCTCAAAAAAATAAAAGCCGACAGGATAAAAAAATTTAAAAATATATCGTTTAGATCTAATATAGATGTAAGAAAAGTACACAGATATGATGATATATCTCTTAATTATGATGTTTGTATTTCTAAACTGTATGTTAAAAAACTTCATAATTGAATAGGGATATTCTATTCGTTTTTGTGGCGAAATATGCTTGTTTGTGTACGAAAAATTCTTAAAGAAAGGAAAAAGCTATTATGAAAGCAAAAAAAATAACCATACAGTCGGGCTCTACCACTCCTGATGTAACCGAGTGAATTTGATCACTCGGTCTTTTTTCTCTTGCTATACTGAAATTAGCGGAAGAGATCGTTGCTTTTTTGAGATTTGATCTCGCAAAAAAAATTGATAGAAGATCTTCTGTATGCACCACTGACTGTTTCGAAACAGAACGAATAATTCGCCCTGCTCGAGAACGTAGAAAAAAATATTAATTCGCAGAAGATCGGCCGCTTTTCTATTTTTGGAGGTAATTATGGAAAGACTATATGCGGTTTGTTGTGGTATCGATGTTCACAAAAAGATTTTGGTGCTTGTTTGAGAACGAAACAATCTACTGAAATTCGTTCTTTTGGTGCATCAACTCAAGATCTTCTTGATCTTGTGGATTGGTTAACAGCCAATCAATGCGCAGCTGTAGCGATGGAAAGTACAGCTTCATATTGGAAGCCTGTTTTTAATATTCTTGAAGGCTATGATTTAAACCCAATGGTTGTCAATGCTCAACACATGAAACAAGTTCCTGGACGAAAAACAGATGTAAAAGATGCTGAATGGATTTCTGATCTGTTAATGAATGGACTTCTTAAACCGAGTTTTATTCCAAATAGACGTCAAAGAGAACTTCGCGAACTATGTAGATACAGAAAATCATTGATCGTTGATTTAGGTGCTGAAAAGAATCGACTTCAGAAAATGTTAGAAGGAGCGAATATCAAACTATCTGGGACAATATCCGATATTAATGGTAAGAGTGGAAAAGCTCTTCTTGACTATATTGTTTCTGGCGAAATTTTTGACGACGAAGCTTATGAACGACTTCTTGCAGAAAAGTTGATTTCCAAACGATTAAAAGCACCTAAAAAACAATTGATCAAAGATATGCAAGGTTGTATCAGCCCAATTCAGGCAAAGATGATCAAAGTGATTCGAACTCATATTTCAGAACTTGAAGCGCACATCAAAGAACTGAATGACGACATTTCAAATCATCTAAACGAAGAAGAAGAAAACGCAGTTGAATTAATCAAAGACATCCCTGGTATTTCAGATACGAGTGCACAAACGATCGTTTCAATCATTGGAACAGATATGTCGCGCTTTCCAACAAGCGGAGCTTTGTGTTCATGGGGTGGACTATGTCCTGGAAATCATGAAAGCGCTGGGAAACGAAAGAATGGAAGAACAAACAAGGGAAATAAACTCTTAAGAAGTACTTTAGTTGTCTGTGCTCACTCAGCTGTGTTGAAAAAAGATTCTTACTTTGGAGAAATGTATAAACGGATTGCCTCACATAGAGGAAGGAAAAGAGCTATTGTTGCAGTTGCACACGCAATATTACAAATCATTTGGCAACTACTCAAAAAGAATGAGAGATATGAAGATTTAGGCTCAGATTACTTTGAAAAGAAAAATCACAAAAATAAGTTAGTATCAACTTTAAAGAAGCTTGAAAATTTTGGAATAACTCTCATGCCAGAACAACTGGCACAAGTAGCCTTCTAGAATTTTACTATTTTATTTTTTCAAAAACGTCAGGGATTTTGTGCGCTTTTTTCTAAAACGTTCGATTTGGTTACAGAAAAAAGATGCTTAAGCGTGCTTCTTAGTTTGGCTATGCTCACTTCTCCCTGCAGTCAAGTGGCTTTTGCCTATGATGTGGATGTAGCAACGTATCAGACTGATGATGCTGCAGAATCTACGATCGCACAAATAAGCATGCTGGACGAAACCGTGGCGGTACAGTACGTCCCTCAATCGGGGGAGGGGAAGGAGATTAGCGCATCTCCTATATTACCGACAACATTAGAGGCTATCGCCTATCAAGCAGAAAGCGAACTACAACCGATTTCTATTGAAGGGGTCACTTGGACGGCAACGCCAGAATATGATCCGACAATTCCAGGTGAATATATCTTCACTCCAATACTTCCACAAGGGTATACATTAGCACAAGATGTAGAGTTGCCTATGATTACAGTGGTTGTAGAGATGAACGAGACGACTTCGTTATATGCTAGCGGCGAAGTGATCGAAGATGTCGAAATCGAATTGGAGGGTTTTACTTATACGTTTGATTTAGACACAGAAAACAAAACGGCTTGCATGACGGATATTTCTGAACCGGCACAAGAGAGTACTGTGACAGTTCCTGAAACCTTTGAATATAACGGTGAAGTTTATACAACTACAGAACTATCGTGGGGATTATTCTCATCAGACATAGCTAACGTTACAGGATTGATTTTGCCTAATACGTTGGAGGATGCAAATGTTTCTTTTTCAAGATTTCCGGATTTGAAAGAGTTGACGATTCCAGGCAGTGTTAAAAATTTTGACGGTGATTTCCAAAATATGGATAAACTTCAAACACTCACCTTTAGTGAAGGAGTAGAAGAAATCTCTGCCAACTCCATGGTGAATAATTGCGAGGCCTTGACCACAGTAAATCTTCCATCAACTTTGAAAAGAATTACCGCGACATCAGTATTTGGTGGTGCTTCAGCTTTACAAAATATTTCCTTGCCTGATGGCTTGGTGATTACGCAGATAAGTCTATTTTCAGATTGTACCGCTTTGACTAGCGTTGATCTTCCGGCTTCTATAACAGAGATTCCCGAGAGCACATTTAGTGGCTGCACGAATTTACAAAGTGTCACGGCGCAAGGAACGATCACAAACATCGGCTTACGGGCATTTAATGAATGCCCAAATTTGACGACAATCCCCGATCTGAGTCAAGTAACGAACATCGGTGAATATGCATTTGAAAAATGTGAGTCTTTGACTGGACCGGTAGATTTAGGCAATGTGACAAATATGGGTGGCTACGCCTTTAGTGAGTGTAAAAAACTTTCGGGCGCATTGGATTTATCGAAACTCGATGTTATTCCAGCCTACGCCTTTACGTATGCTTCGGGTATTACAGACATTCAGTTCAGTGATCATTTGACGTCCATCGGAGATTGGGCGTTTGTTTGGGCTGGCGTTAGTACACTCGACTTTCCAAAAACATTACAAACGATTGGTACTTATGCTTTTTACAATGCAAGCAGATTGTCCGGTACAATCAAAATTCCCGATAGTGTGATCTCTATTGGAATAGGTACTTTCCAAAGCACAGTGGTGGAAAGATTTGAAATTGGCAGTGGTATTGAAAGCATCGATGCCGATGTTTTTACTGACAATGCGGCGCTCAAAGAGATCGTATTTGATAACAGTCAGGACAATGTGACGATCACAGGTACTCTTCCGGCCAATATTACTGTTACCTATGCGCAACAATCTATTGATGATAATGTGGGAGATAAAATTTCTGATGATACAAATGCTCCTACTTTGCAAGAGGCAGTGAATGCTGCGGCGCAAGCAGAAAACGGCATTGTAACGTTAGAAAAGCATATTAAGCTCAATGAAGTGGTCACAGTCCCATCTGGAAATACCGTCACCATAACGACAGAGCAGCCATATCAAATTGCTGGAACGCAAACAGCTAATGATTTGAAGAATCTTTTTGAGGTAGAACCAGGAGGTTCTTTGGTGATTAGCGGGCCAGTTACTTTGTTTGGCCGCTACAACACCGGTAGTATCGTATTGAACAAAGGAATGTTCGAATTAACTGGTGAAGCAGTGGTAACAGGATCAAAAATAACTAATGATTCAGCTAATGGAACTGGCACTGCCGGTTTGGGAGTTATCGATAGCCGGGGAGAAGGAGCAGTATTCACTTTATCCGGTGGTAAAATTACAGACAATGCACTCAATTCTAACACAGTAGCATACAGTGGGATTGTCCGGGCAAGCGAAGGTGCTCGTGTGCAAATTACAGATGGCGAAATTTCAAACAATGATGCAACAACCGCTGCGGCACTGAATTGTTCTTCCGGCGTTTTGTTATATGGAAATGCTAGTGGTGAAATGAGCGGCGGTAGCATCAGTGGCAATGCAGGACATCGCGGTAGTGCCGTGATGCTCTGGGGAGATGATGAAAATCAGCGTACGACTTTTGAATTGTCAGGGAGTGGTGAAATTACTGGCAATGTTTGTACCTCTGCTCGCAAAGACAAAGGTTCTGGAGCAGTCCATGTTGAGAACAATGCTACTTTGATTATGTCTGGAGGTAGCATCTCCAATAACAAAGGTGTTCAAGGCGCAGGAATTTGCGTTGTAGATGGACATTTACAACAGAATCAACCTGAATATAAAACTGCTTTTGTAATGAATGGTGGTATCATCTCTGGAAATAGAGGGAATACTGGCGGCGGTATCTATTCTTATTCGAATGGAGTAGAACTTAATGCCGGAACAATCAGCAATAATACTGCTGCTAATATGGGTGGCGGTATGTATTGTGAGGGCAACTACGACTATTACAGTACAATGCATTTATCAAATGCTTTAATCACCAATAATACTGCACGACAAGGCGGTGGCATGTGGTTTTGTGCTACCGGCACAACGACTGTTCATGTGACTGACGGAGCAGCGATTTTTGATAATACAGCAGTGGATACTGACCTTCAAACAGGAGCAGGGGATGATTTTGTATTCTCTGCTAGATCCGCAGATAACTACCCAGCAACTTTAGCTAATCGTATGTTGGGTGGTGGAGCTGTTCAGTGGTACAAAGATGGGGCTGTTTATCTGCCAGGGGCCGGCTTATATCCAACGACTAGCGATACGCCTCGGTATGGTATGGATGGTTCAGACCCTAATCCAGTAACTGTGAACGGATATAAAGAATGTTTAGCTTTGAAGGCAATTCCACTTTCTGATGAAGTTAAAAATGTTGCTAGAAATGAAGCAAGTTTGATCATTACTGGAAATACAGCGGATAAAGGTGGCGGTATCGGCTCAAATGGCGGTATTGTCATCGGAACAGAAGCGACAACTGAAGTTGATGTAAATAAGGTATGGATTGGGGATCGGGAGAATGATCGCCCTGCATCGATTACAGTAAACCTACTTGGTAATGGTGTAGTCATTGATACTGTTACTTTAACGGCAGAAAACAATTGGGCGCATAAATTTGCCAACCTGCCGACAGTTGATAAAAATGGGCAATCTTATACTTATACGGTATCTGAAGTAGCTGTCCCTGGATACACAAGCGTGATTACCGGTGATGTTCAAACTGGATTTACGATCACCAACACGAAAACGGACAGCCCAACTAGCTCTACAAGCTTAAAAGTAGAAAAGATCTGGAAGCTAGATAATGGTGGTAAAGCGACTGAATCTATTCAAGTTAAATTACTTCGTGATGGAAAACAGTATGAAATCGTAGAACTAAATGAGGAAAATGGATGGAAATATTCTTGGAATCAATTGGACGATCAATATGATTGGTCGGTTACCGAAGTAGATATTCCTGACGGCTTTACAGCAATCGTTTCTCATCAAGGAAATCAATGGACAATCACTAACGATGATCAACCAAATCCAACAGGCCCAACGGATCCATCTAAACCAACAGACCCTTCTAAACCAACAGACCCTTCTAAACCAACAGACCCTTCTAAACCGACAGATCCATCAAAGCCAACGGATCCATCAAAACCAACGGATCCGTCTAAACCAACGGATCCGTCTAAACCAAATGGAAATAATGGATCTTCACAAACACCACCAACTGGATACAATACGAATCTAGTTCTCTCACTTAACTTGCTTATTCTGTCTACTGCTGCAATTGCTTGGATCGCAATTTTTGGTCGTAAAAAAATATACGGTAAGTAATTGAGAAAAGTCTTGTTTGTTATCACAACGCCTTTGCGATTAAATTTGTAAAGGCGTTTTATTATGCCTTCGGTTGGATGAAAATAGGCTTGAATCAGCATAATGATCAAAACAGCATGTTTTATGGATTCAATCTTGTATGGCATAATCCATAAGTATAATTTTGATTCGAATGTTTACTTAAAAATAACGAAGTATAAAGAAAGTGAATCTTTTTATAATTAAAATTGTGAGTGGATCATGTCGTAAAATTTTGATTTCTCACAAGGATTGCGGTTATAATAATTGGCATTGACGGTTTTACGAAAATATGAATGATTTAAATTAATTTTCGATATTTAAAGCGAATTTTAAATGGAATCGATGGAGGCTTTATGTTTAAACGTTTACTCACTGGACTTTTGCTTATGACATTTTTAGTCGGGTGTGGTTGTTCTTCGAAAGATGGCAATCAGGCAAGTCAACAAAACTCTACCCAAAATGGCAATAGCCAAGCTCTAGTTGATGAACACGGCCATATCATTAAAACGACAAAAGCTAAAGATGATATCGAAGTTGACTTAACGACACAAGGATGGCAATTAAAAACAATCAATGCCGGAGAGCTTGGTTTATCGGATCGTCCCAATATTACGCAATCATTTGGCGGATATAGTCCAGATACGGGACGCATGATTTTTGCGTTGTGGTTTACAAGTGAACAAGAAGCAAAAGATGCGTACAGTGTGTATTTAAATGGGGAAGCGAATATCAAAAACCAAGATGGTGAAAACTATCAACAATCTTTGGTTCAATTAGAAGGTGAACAAGGAATTTGGTTATTGCGTCAAATTGAAAAAGAAGTGTTGGGCATTTGGGCTCCTAATGGCACGAGTCAAGCAGATTTAATCAGTGTTTTGGATAGTTTCCAAGAAAATGCCAAAGCTTAAAAAAGAAAAGATTGCGTTTTGTTGAGGGCTTTATAAGCAAAAAACAAAACGCTTTTTTGTTGGATCGACTTCATATTGAAAAACGAGCAGAAAAAAACACCATCAAGCGATGGCGTTAATATTTAAGTGGTCAGGATGGCGGGATTCGAACCCGCGCTCTCTTGGTCCCGAACCAAGCACTTTACCAAGCTAAGCTACATCCTGGAAACAAATCGTATTTTATCACGATTCAAGCAAATCACAACCTATGAACCTGAACAAGAAAATCTACAAGGTATCGGTACCATATTGATGCTTGCTTCGATAATTAGTCAATTTGCGATCTCTTTTTGAAAGCTTCGGTTGATCCTGGATAAAAAGCATTGAATTTTGTCAGAAAATTGCATATAAATTTGTCGAATCACTGTATAACGTGAATTAGAGTCAAGTACCTTGTATAGGTGAATATGAGGTTTTGCGTCAGTCTTTCTATCGTCGACTTTTGAGGATGGAAACAACTGGCGTATTTTTTTAGGAGTGTGAAGAGATGGAACGAGCTGCAATTCGAACAGAGTTTTTGCGCTATATTCTATTGAGCGTTTTAGGAACACTGGGTGTTTCTTGTTATATTTTGGTGGATACATATTTCGTTGCGGAAGGGCTGGGTTCAAATGGTCTAGCTGCTTTGAATATTGCAATTCCTGCATACAATTTAATCCATGGTACAGGATTGATGATCGGGATGGGCGCGGCAACCAAATTTTCTATTTGTAAAAGCCAAGGAAACCAAGGATTAGTCAATCGCATATATACCAATACGTTATATTTAGCTTTAGCATTTTCCATTATTTATATGTTGCCGGCGTTTTTCTGTTCTCGCCAAATTGCAAGTTTACTTGGGGCAAATGCGGAAATTTTAGAACTAACCAATACGTATTTACAAACGTTGATGCTCTTTTCGCCAGCATTGATTCTGAATAATATTTTTCTTTGTTTATTGCGCAATGATGGCAGTCCGCATTTAGCCATGATGGCAACATTAATGGGAAGCTGCTCCAATATGTTGATGGATTACATTTTTATTTTTCCATGCAAGATGGGTATGTTAGGGGCGATTTTAGCTACGGGAATTTCGCCGATTTTGAGTATGTTGATGATGACACCACATTGGTTGAAACGCAAAAATACATTTCACTTCATCAAAACGAAAATTGATCTGCGCATTATGAGTTGGGATTTATCAATCGGTTTTCCTTCCTTTGTTGCCCAAATTTCAACGGGAATTGTGATGATTACCTTCAATGCGATTATTCTTCAATTAGAAGGAAATATCGGGATTGCGGCTTATGGGGTGATTGCGAATATCGCTTTAGTCGTAACCGGAATTCATACGGGGATTGGTCAAGGGGTACAACCTTTAATTAGTCGCTATTTTGGCCAAGGAAAACATGAACAACTTCAACTTGTTTATCGCTATGCCAAACTTACGGCATTTGCCGCTTCAGCATTGATGTATGCGGTGATCTTTGTTTTTGCAACACCAATTACAGCGGTCTTCAATAGTGAGGGCAGTGCGACTTTACAAATGATTTCGGAACTCGGCTTAAAGCTGTATTTTCTATCTGCTCCCTTTGTGGGCTATAACACGATTTTGGCGACTTATTTCACATCAATTGAAAAGACCCTTCCGGCTCATGTTTTATCGATTTTGCGCGGATTGATCTTAATTCTACCAATCGCATTTATTCTTGCTTATATCGGTCAAATGGTTGGTGTATGGCTGGCTTATCCGGTAACTGAATGCATTGCAGCAATCCTTGGTTTTTGTATTTTCAACAAACAAATGAAGAAAAGAAAACAAGCGCAATTCAACGTCGACTAATCCTAAACTGACAATGGATAAGTGAAAATTATTCGAAATTAATAGAATTGAAAAAGGCTTTGCCAATGCCCATTTAATGGGAAGGTAAAGTCTTTTTTGTCACTGTTATTGTCAAATTTTTTAGCTATAACCAAGAGGTTGAATAGTTGTAGAGTAAATTTCTTTCGGATTTTTATCTTTTGATTAAAATAGACCCATGAAAATGTTAAGAGAAAAAATAAAAGATGCAAAACGCATCGTGATCAAAGTCGGATCTTCGTCTTTGACTTATCCAGAAACGGGAAAACTGGATCTAGCTAAAATGGAAGTTTTAGTGCGCCAATTAAGCTCCTTACAAAATGCGGGAAAAGACGTTGTTCTTGTTTCTTCTGGAGCAATCATGGTGGGCTGGCAAGCTTTAGGATTAGATAGTCGTCCACAAGCTGTTTCCCAAAGACAAGCTTGTGCCTCTGTTGGCCAAGCGCGATTAATGATGTTGTATCAAAAATTCTTTTCTGAATATGGACAACATTGTTCACAGATTTTATTGACGAAATATTCACTCGTACATGATCAACCAAGAAACAATGCGATGAATACATTTGAAGAACTTCTTCGTTTAGGTGTTATTCCAATCGTCAATGAAAATGACACGATTTCAACGGATGAAATTGAAGTAGGCGATAATGACACCCTTAGTGCAATTGTCGCTTCACTCATCCAAGCTGATTTATTGATTTTATTATCGGATATCGATGGATTATATACAGATGATCCGAATAAAAATCCCAATGCGCAGTTTATCGATGAAGTGCAAGAACTAAGCGAAGAGATTTTAAAACTTGGCAAAGGATCTTCTAGTGCGGTAGGGACAGGCGGAATGGCCACCAAACTTAATGCTGCAAAACTAGCAAGTGCGAGCGGTTGTGACATGGTGATTGCCAATGCTCAAGATTTCCATATTATTTCGCGCATTATGCAAGCAGAAAAAGAAGGAACGTTCTTTGTCGCAAATCAAGATCCAAATTATCGATTGGATCAATTTTTGGAGGCATTATGAGTACACTGATTCAACAACTCGGCAAGCAAGCTAAAGAAGCATCCCGAGTTCTCGCGAAATTAACAACGCAACAAAAAAATGAAATTCTTGTTCAAGCCGCAAATGCTTTATTAGATCATAGTGATGAAATATTAAAAGCAAATGCGCAAGATTTAGAGCGCGCTAAACAAAATGATATGCCTAAACCACTTCAAGATCGTTTGATGCTTAGCCAAGCGCGTATTGAAGCAATCGCAAAAGGGATGCAAGAAGTCGCTGAACTCGAAGATCCTGTTGGGCAATTTGTCCATATGGAAAAACGTCCAAATGGTTTATATATGATGCAAAAACGAGTTCCTTTTGGTGTTATTGCAGTCATTTATGAAGCTCGTCCAAATGTGACGGCAGATGTCTTTGCGCTTTGTTTTAAATCAGGCAATGCGACAATTTTAAAAGGTGGCAAAGATGCAGCGTGCAGCAATCTTGCGATTGTTACAGTGTTGCAACAAGCATTACGCCAAGCAGGAATAACAGAACATGCAGTGCAATTATTAGAAGATAATTCGCGCGAAACATCTCGTGAATTAATGCGTTGTCATGATTATGTAGATGTATTGATTCCACGCGGAGGAGCGGGATTAATCCGTTCTGTTATTGAAACGGCAACGGTACCTGTCATTGAAACTGGAACGGGCAATTGCCATGTTTTTGTAGACGATTCAGCTGATTTAGACATGGCAGTATCGATTATCGTCAATGGCAAGACACAACGCGTTGGTGTATGTAATGCGGTTGAATCATTACTTGTAACGCCAAAGAATGCCAAAGTATTATTAGAGCGATTGGATCAAGAATTTTCAAAATATCCTGTCACTATTCATGCCCAAAAAGAGCTTTTGGACTATGTCCAACAAAATCCAAAATTTGAAGCAACAACAGAGGATTGGAAAACAGAATATTTAGATTATGAAATCTCCATTAAAGTCGTTAAGGATATCGATGAAGCGATTGAACATATTAATTGCTATAATACCGGTCATTCCGAATGCATCGTCACCCAAGATTTCAAACATGCTGAACAGTTTTTAGATGAAGTGGATGCGGCGGCTGTTTATGTTAATGCTTCTACTCGTTTTACCGATGGACATGAATTTGGCTTGGGAGCGGAAATTGGTATTTCTACCCAAAAGCTGCATGCTAGAGGGCCAATGGGATTACAGGCATTAACGACGACTAAATTTGTGATTTACGGAAATGGACAAGTCCGCCCTTAATCCAAATGGAATAACAATTTCTATGACAACAAATACAAACAAAAAAGAAATTCGCGCAATTTGGATTGATGTTGACCAAACACTATTAGATTTTGATTTATGTGCGAAATCGGCTTTGATCGATGTCTTTGCTTGGAAAAATTTGGAATGGAAAGAAGAATACTATCCTATTTTTTTAGTCGAAAACGCCAAGTTATGGGATCAAATTGAAGAAGGACAAATCACAAGAGATCAGTTGCGAAAAATTCGTTTTGAAATCATGTTTGAAAAATGGCAAATTTCTGATCATCCAGATTCCGAATTTGAAGCTTATTTTTCTAAACAGCTGCATAGCTATGCCCATCCAATGCCAAACGCTTTACAAGTTTTACAAACACTTGTTCAACAAAATTACCCACTGTATATCGTTTCGAATGGTCCGGCAAAAGGACAACGCAATCGATTGCAAAAAGCAGGGATGTTAGAATTGTTTAAACACGTCTTTACGAGCGAAGAATTAGGTTATGAAAAACCAAATGTACAATTTTTTGAACAAGCGCTTTTGCAAGTAAGAATCGATCAAGATGACCCGACCATTTGTCCAAGTCAAATTCTTGTCATTGGCGATTCTTGGAAAGCTGATATTTGTGGATCATTAGCATTTGGCTCGCAGAGCATTTGGTTTAGACGCAATCGTGAATTTGATCCTTTCGAACACCCCGATGAGCCTAGTGTGCTAGAAGCATATAATTGGAACGAAGTGATGGAAATGATTTCTTCAACATTTACTTCGCCAATTTCTCAATCTAATGAATAAAATCATGCAAACTCTTTTAGATGATGGATCAAAGTAGATCTGATAAGCTCCCAATTTATTGAACACGATCAATACAAAAATCATGTTCATTAATAGGGAGCTTTTCTTATGGGAAAAAGAAAAAAGAGTATCTACGCTAAGACACTCTTTGAAGTTTATGCAGGTGTTGAAAGACTAAAACGTTGAATTTGTATCAGATTCCAGTAAAGGTTGGGCATCTGCTTCTTGTTTGTCTTGTGTTGGTAAGACCCGAATTGCTTTAGCAGGGGTAAGTAAATTGGCGGGGAGTCCGGAAATTTCTAAACCATCATTCATTTCAATGACTAAACAAGGACGACCATCGATTGTTTTTGTACGTACAAATTCTAGGGCGTCATCACGAATAGAAATTGAGATCGAAGGCGCTTTGAAAGAAACTTTACCTGTTTCCATTAAATTGACAGCCGCAACTTCTTGGTCTTCTAAAATTTTACTAAAGGAAGAGTCGAAAAAATGCATGTTTTCATCAGGGGCACCTGAAGCGACTAGTAAATCTTTAATGCGGGTTTTATCCATCATGACCATGGAATCTTCATTGTCATTTTCGTCGATATAATCAGCTAAATTTTCATGGAACTTCAATGCGGTTTTCGTATCCATTCCATTAGGGAAAATATCAGCGATCACTTTCGCAAAGCCTTCAGCTTGTTCAGGAGCGGAGCTGACAAAAGGAATATGGAAGTAATCCTCAATTAAATCGATATTTGGTTTTTTGGCGCTTTTGGCATGATAGAGAAAGTGGTTCACATCACTAGCACGCCCACTAAAGGACGGGTATAAAAATGCATCAAGTGGTGGGGTAACGATTTGCATTTCGTCGTTTACTTTGCGTTGCACTTCGTTTGTTTCATGATTGTAGAATAAACCGATTTCAGTCAGTTTTGCTTCTGAAATAGCGACGATCATAAAACGGAATACCGAGTTTTCTTCGAGAATTTCGTTGTTTTTATTTAAAGCTGGAGCGGCGTACTCAAAAATACCAGCGATGATATAAACAGGGTTGCGATAGTCGCCTTTCACTAATAAATCTTTAACGAGTTGTTCAAATTCTTCTTTGATTAAAAGTGAGCCATTTTTATAGGCAAAGAAAGTTTCTTGTAGGGCTTTAGATTCAGGAACGCTATGATCAAAACCGTATTCGATTAAGTTTTTTCCATAAGTTCCAGATAAACTTTTTTTAAAAATATCGAAGAAGAGTTCACCTTCTTCTTTTTCTAAAGTGTCGCCATGAATTAAACGCGTAAAGCGAACGACAGGTTCGCCATCGTTGCAACGGCCGTAACCTTCTTGGATTCCTTTTAAATAAAGCGTTTCGTTTTCGTATTTTAACTGTTTTTTAATTTCGTTTAGTTCTTTTTTATTCATCGTTATGTCTCATTTCTAATGAAATCGATTGGACATCGATTTGTTTACGGGTGGATTGATTGTATCAATTTTTCTTCGAATAGAAAAAGAAAGATCTGAAGAAATCGTAAAGCTCATCAAATTGAAAAGAGATTGGATATTGATGGTAGGAGATAAAATGGATAATGTTTTGTCTTAGAATATTGACCAATACGAAGAGTTGGAGGAAGACAATGCAATATATCAGTTATTATGAGTCGCCACTAGGTAAGATGTTATTAGCGGGTGATGAAGTGGGATTAATAGGGCTTTGGTTTGAAGGACAAAAATATTTTGGCTCAACTTTGAATTCTGAAGCTAAAGAAAAAGAAATTCCTTTATTTAACGAGACTAAAAAATGGCTCGATCTTTATTTTGCGGGTCAAAATCCTGATTTTAATATTCCACTGCATTTGATTGGAACTCCTTTTCAAAGGGAAGTATGGAAATTACTTTGTGGTATTTCTTATGGTCAGACAGCGACTTATGGAAATCTTGCTAAAGAGATGGCTGAACAAAGTGGGCTGGATTCTATGTCCGCTCAGGCAATTGGTGGAGCTGTCGGTTGTAATCCCATTTCGATCATTGTACCTTGTCATCGAGTTGTGGGAGCGAATGGAAAACTGACTGGCTATGCCGGGGGAATTGATAAAAAAGTGGAACTGTTGAAGCTCGAACGTGTTGGTTCATTGAGAGGTAGTTAACTGAACTGGATGTAAGGTGAATAATCATCTTTTTTTGATAAAATGTTATTCATCGATCGAAAACGAAAAGGAATGGATTATTTATAAGCTCATTTCTTTATATCGAGACACATATTTGGCTTATTTTTTTGATGAGTCTAAACTCTTTAATAAATGCACAAAGAAAGGAGTAGATAAAGAATGAAAACATTCAAGAAGATATTGAAGTCAAAAGCGTTATATATTGGCTTATCACTGTTCATTCAAGTGATCATTTTATTTTTGTTGATGACTTACTTTGGACGGGAATTTGTATCGATTTATTACGTGATGTTGGCTTTATCGATCATTGTTTCGATGTTTGTGATTAATCGCGAGTCGGATACATCTTCCAAACTTTTATGGGTGTTTATGATTATGGCTCTGCCATTCTTTGGTGGCATATTGTATTTGCTTTTTGGAGGACGCAAAATTCCTAAAGCATTAATGATTCAAGATAGACAAGCTTATGCCGACTATACAGCATATGCCGAGCAAAACTTAAAGACGCTCCAAGCGCATGAGATTGAAGATCCAACGTTATTAAGAATGACTTCTTTGGCTTGGAACAATGGCTATTTTCCTGTTTATGCCAACATGGGATGTCGTTATTATCCAAAAGGTGAAGATCAATTTAAAGCGCAGATGGATGCAATTCGCCAAGCGAAAGAGTATGTCTTTATCGAAACATATATCATTGACCAAGGGACCGTTCTTGATGAAATGGTTGAATTGTTAGAACAGAAAGTCAATGAAGGTGTTGATGTTCGACTGATGTACGATGACTTTGGATGTATTTTAAATTTACCAGAAGGATTCGATGATCGATTACGGGCTAAAGGAATTCAAGTTCATCCTTTTAACCCGATTCATGCCCAACTAGCCATTCAGATGAATAACCGTGACCATCGCAAAACAATTATTGTCGATGGAAAAGTAGCATTTACGGGTGGGTCCAATTTAGCGGATGAGTACGTAAACCGAATTGAACGATTTGGATATTGGAAAGATATGGGGATTGAAATTCGAGGCAAAGCTGTCGAACCTTTCGTCATCGCTTTCTTGCAAATATGGAATTATGAGGCAAATGTCAATACGCCTTATTATCCATACATTTACGATTATGGAACATATGAGCCAGATACCAATCAAGGATATGTTCTTCCGTTTTTTGATTCACCAACGGATAACTTAAATACAGGGAAACGATTCCACCAAAATATGTTGTCGCTTGCGAATAAAACATTCTGGATTACGACACCATATTTAATTTTGGAAGATGAAATGTTGTCGTCTTTAAAATTGGCCGTGGAAAATGGGGTGGATGTGCGCATCGTTGTGCCTAAAATTCCTGATAAAAAAACAGTGTATGAAGTGACCAAAGCGAATGAGGAAATTCTGACGCGCTATGGGGTGAAAGTTTATGAATACACACCAGGATTTATCCATGGCAAAGTGACATTAGTAGATGATGAACAAGCACTCTGTGGAACAGTAAATATGGATTTCCGTTCGTATTATTGCAACTATGAATGTGGAACGTGGTTGTATAAAACACCCGCAATTCGCGATATTCGTGCAGATTTTGAAAATATCTTTACTCAATCCCATCTTGTTACATTAGAAGAAGTAAATAAAACAAATCCATTTGTGCGAATTTACCGGCAAATTCTAAAAGTATTCTCGCCATTGATGTAATCCAATCAATTAATAAAGTAAAAAAGACCAGTGATGAAACTGGTCTTTTTTACGAGGTTGACAAATTTATTTCGTTCTATTTTAATGGTTTAACCATTTTTTCTGGAACAACGAGTTCGTCAAATTGTTCGGCACTTAACAGATTTAATTCGAGGACGGCATCTTTTAAAAGTAAATTGTGTTCGAATGCATAACGAGCCGCTTTTCCCGCGTTTTCATAACCGATCACTGGGTTAAGAGAAGTGACTAACATGAGGGAATGTTCTAAGTTTTCTTTTGTTTTTTGTTTATTGACTTTGACACCTTTTAAACAGTTTTGATTAAAGGAGCGTAAAGCATCTGCTAATAAATGAATCGATTGATCGAGATTATAAGCAATTAATGGCATAAAGACGTTGAGTTCAAAATTACCTTGGCTTGCTGCAAAACCAATGGCACTATCATTGGCCATGACTTGAATGGCTACCATAGTTAATGCTTCAGATTGTGTTGGATTGACTTTGCCCGGCATAATGGAAGATCCTGGTTCATTGGCTGGAATTTCCAATTCGCCAATTCCACAACGTGGACCAGAAGCGAGCCAGCGAACATCGTTAGCAATTTTCATCGCATTTGCGGCTAAACCTTTTAATGCGCCAGAAAAGAAAGCACAAGCATCTTTAGACGTTAAAGCATGGAAGAAATTTGGATCGGATACAAAATCAATGCCGGTCATGTCGCTTAATACGGCGCAGACATTTGGCCCATAATTTTCTGGGGCATTTAATCCAGAACCAACTGCCGTTGCACCAATTGCAAGTTCACAAATTGCTGGTAATGCCGCACGGATATGTTCAATTGAATGTTCTAACATCGAACGCCATCCACTCAATTCATCGCTAACATAAAGTGGAGTAGCATCTTGCAAGTGGGTACGACCGATTTTAATAATGCCGCGATTGACTTCTTCGAGTTGTTTTAAGGTTTCAATACATTCTTCAATGGCAGGGATTAATAAAGTTTTCGCTTCAATTGCTGTCATAATATGCAAAGCAGAAGGGAATGTGTCATTCGAAGATTGGGAGCAATTCACACTATCGTTAGGGTGCAATAAGTTTTTGTTTGCTTTGACATTGGCAACGTGAGTAATGACTTCGTTCACGTTCATATTAGTTTGCGTGCCACTTCCTGTTTGCCAAATTGCTAGTGGGAATTGATCAGCTAATTTACGATCAACAATCATTTTTCCTACTTCTAAAATAGCGTCTTTTTGTTCACAAGTAATTTTGTGTTCTTTTTCATTCACAATTGCACATGCCATTTTTAAATAAGCGAATGCGTCGATTAATACTGGGGGCATTTTTTCAGTACCGATTTTGAAGTTTTCCAAGGAACGCTGGGTTTGCGACATCCAACAAGCGTCTTTTGGGACGTTCACTTCACCGAGTACATCATGTTCAATACGATATTCCATAATAAGCCTCTTTCTTTATTTTGATTATGGATTGCTAAGACTTACGCCTTACCAAAATCCATCATTAATTTTCTCAATAACTTTAGTATCTTAAAATTGATAGCAAAAGATCAAATATAAAATGGATTTCTTTTTTCTGAGTTTAAATTTGCACGCCAAGGGAATAAAAATAACAAGGCGTTTTGCTTCATGTTATCAATCATGAAAATGAATTTAAATTTTTAGAAAGATTATCAAAAATCGGATTTGATTCGGGGTAAAATAGAAGTGGAAAAAATCGAATTTCCACATAGCACCGCTCTTAAAAAAGATGGAATCAACAAGTTGCTGATCCGACTACAACAAGATGAAATTAAGCATCAAAACAGAATCAAAGGAAAATAGGGTGGAGTGAAAGGTAAAAAATGAGTGCCATGAATTTGTTGCGGATGACAAGAAATTTGTTTAACATTTTTTACTGTTGGCAAACCGGTTTGAGAAGCTTGTTTTTCTAGTTCAATAGAGAATCTCATTTTAAAAATGAATCGATTTTCGAAAAACAAAAATAGATCTCAATCTTTACTTATTGCTCAATCACATTTGAAATTACAAGTTAATGAATCAATTTGATTACGATAACGTCAATCACCTCAAGAATGGGATTATTTGCTGTTCTTGACTTAGGAGAAATACTTTATGCGCATGAAAGAACGTCTGGAATGTTATCTCGATGCATATACGATCGCGAACATTTACATGATTAAAGACTTTTACCAAGGTCAATCTCAAAACTTCCATCTAAAAGATGAAAAAAATAACATCATTCCTTTATCGATTCAGTCAAAAGATGATTTAGGGGACTATATTCGCTATACCTGTACGGTAGATGGCGAAATTGTAGTAGGACATGATTATTTAATGTATGAAGAACATGCTCAATACTGCCCAGTTCAGTATTCACATATCGTGAAAACAAAAGAATTTGCGACCAATTTTATCCCTGAAGCATCTGTTCAACTTGGTTGTGCTTATACCCCTAAACAAACAACATGGACAGTTTGGTCACCAGTTGCGGTATGGATGGAAGTCGTTTTGCATGAAAAAAATGGAGATCGGATTATCCCGATGAAACGCCTTGAAAAAGGGGTATGGCAAGCGAGTGTAAAAGAAGATCTTTTACACACGTTTTATAATTATCGATTCAAAGTGAATGGGAAAATTCAAGATTGTTGTGATCCTTATAATCCTTTTACAGGTGTCAATACAAAAACATCCCAAGTTAATTCGCTCGATCGTTTAAAACTCGCCAAAAAAATACCAACACAACCGATGGCGCAAGATACAGATGCCATTATTTATGAATGTTCGATTCGTGATATGACATCCCAAAAAAATAACGGGTTTACACATCCAAGAACGTTTGAAGCTTTTTCAGAAGAGAATGAAACGACTCGCTTATTCAATACAGGTTTAACCTATATCAAATCACTTGGTATAACACATGTTCAGCTTATGCCAGTTTTTGACTTTGGATCAATTGATGAAGAACATCCTGATTTTTACTATAACTGGGGTTATGATCCTATGCATTATCGAGCTTTAGAAGGATCTTATAGTACGAATCCGTATGATCCAGAAGTACGAATTATCGAATTTGTGAAAATGGTACAAGACTTGCATGCAGCAGGATTGAAAGTTAATCTCGACTTAGTCTTTAACCATGTTTGGAAAAGAGAAGAGTTTGCGCTTGATCAGCTTGTTCCTGATTATTATTTCTTAATGGATTCACAAGGACATTATTCAAATGGTTCTTTCTGTGGCAACGATATTGATACTCGTCCAGAGATGAGTGAGCGTTATTTGGTTGATAGTATCAAAATGTATATTGATGCTTTTGATGTGGATGGATTCCGTTTTGATTTAATGGGTGTATTAGATTACACCATCATGAATGAAATCGCGAAATACGCAAAATCAGTCAAAAAAGATTTTATGATTTATGGCGAAGGATGGGATATGCCAAGCTTTGTTCCACCAGAATTGCGGGCATCTCAAAATAACCAAGCAAAAATGCCATTAGTAGGACAATTTTCTGATCGCTTCAGAGAAGTTATTCGAGGCAGCAATGATCAATTAGAACATGCCGGTTATTCCAATGGTAATGTTGGACGAATCTATGATGCAGCGATTGTTATGAAAGCTTCAATTCCGGAAAACAGATATGATCAACCATTTAAAGCAGTGAACTATGTGGAATGTCATGATAACCACACGATGTGGGATAAAAATCGCGTGATTTGTTTTGAAGAACCACGTTCGTCAAGGATGAAAAAACAAGTTCTTTCCCTAGCAATGGTTTTACTTGCACAAGGAACGCCATTTATCCATTGTGGACAAGAATTTGGGCGAACAAAACATAACTTAGGAAACACATACAACCGTTCGGATTATTTCAATATGATCGACTATCATCGCCGAAATGATTTCGAAGTCGTTGTTGAACAATTCAAAGCTCTAACAAGAATTCGTCGTGAGCATTCATCGTTCCGTCTAAATACGGCAGAAAAGATATTAACGAATGTGTCGACAGAAACGATTGAAGATAAAGTTTTAGTGTATCGCACACGTGATGAGCACGAGTCTCTTGTTTCTTTCTTCAACCCGACGGATCAATGCTTTAGCTACAACTTGAATCAAAATGCCAAAGTACTGTTTGATTCTGACTTATTAAATCCACCAATCACAAATTCGATTAAGATCCCACCATTGAGTGTTATTGTTGTTCAACTCTTCTAATCAAAGAAGAAAAGGAGGAAGCTGAGATGCTTTTAGTTAACACAGATTATATTAGTGGCAAAGAATTAGTTATGCTCGGTTTGGTCAAAGGAAGTACGATTCAATCTAAAAATATCGGCAAAGATATTGGCCAAAGTTTTAAAACCATTATTGGCGGTGAGCTAAAATCTTACAATGAGATGATGAATGAAGCCAGAGAGATTGCGACAAGCCGAATGGTTGAAGATGCACAACGGCTAGGAGCAGATGCGATTGTCAATGTGCGCTATGCATCAGCAGCTGTAATGCAAGGAGCAGCTGAAGTGATGGCTTATGGAACTGCTGTTAAATTCAAGTAGAGTTTAAAATCAAAAATAAACGATTTTTTCGAGTATAATTGAGACGGAAAAGAGTGAATGCAAATATCCGTTGTAAGTAAATGAAACAACATGCTGATCTGTTTGGCGTTTTTCAAAATTGTTCATTTTGTGTTTTTGTGACAATTTATCTTCAATTCGGCATTGAAGTTTCGATACTTATGATGATGTAAACAGTTTCTTTTTCAACCTTAATGATTCTTATTTGACACTATTTTTAAGATGGTTAAAATAAGAAAAAATTAATAAAAACACTTACAAATTATGGAGGAATGAAATGGCTAAATTTTTTCAGGAACCATCTAGAACGTTCGCGGAATATCTCTTAATTCCAGGGTATACAGGACCTGGAGATACTCCAGATAAAGTAAGCTTAAAGACACCACTCGTTAAGTTTAAAAAAGGTGAAAAATCACCAATTGAATTAAATATCCCTTTAACATCTGCAGTTATGCAGTCCGTATCTGGACCAGAACTTGCAGTTGCATTAGCGCGTGAAGGTGGTATTTCTTTCATTTACGGTAGCCAATCTATCGAAAGCGAAGCAGCAATGATTCGCCAAGTTAAAGCAACAAAAGCTGGGTTTACTGGAAGTGACTCTAATGTATCCCCAGAAGCAACATTACGTGATGTTGTAAATTTACGCCAACAGACTGGACATTCCACAATGGCAGTTACTGATAACGGAAAACAAGACGGTATCCTTGTTGGATTAATCACATCCCGTGACTTCCGTGAATCTCGCGTAGATTTAGACAACACAAAAGTTAAAGATGTCATGACTCCATATGACAAACTTGTTGTTGGAAAAGAAGGAATCACTTTAAGTGAAGCAAACGATATTATCTGGGACAAAAAATTGAACCAGTTACCAATCGTTGACGAAGATCGTCATTTAAAAGCATTCGTATTCCGTAAAGACTACGAACAACATAAAGAAAACCCAAATGAAGTACTTGATGATCACAAACGTTATTTAGTAGGTGCGGGTATTAACTCTCGTGACTACAAAGACCGTGTACCAGCTTTAGTTGAAGCAGGTGCTGACGTATTAGTTATTGACTCTTCTGAAGGTTATTCTGTATGGCAAGCAGAAACTATCGCATGGATTCGTGAAAAATACGGCGATACTGTAAAAGTTGGTGCAGGAAACGTTGTTGATGAAGATGGATTTAGATTCTTAGCAGACGCTGGTGCTGACTTCATTAAAATTGGTATCGGTGGTGGATCCATCTGTATCACTCGTGAACAAAAAGGTATCGGACGTGGTCAAGCAACAGCAACGATCGAAGTTGCAAAAGCTCGTGATGCTTACTATGAAGAAACTGGAGTATATATTCCATTATGTTCCGATGGTGGTATCGTTCAAGACTACCATATGACTTTAGCTCTTGCGTTTGGTGCTGACTTTGTTATGTTAGGTCGCTACTTTGCACGCTTTAAAGAATCTCCAAGTAAGATTGTTACAATCAACGGTTCTTACATGAAAGAATACTGGGGCGAAGGTTCCGCACGTGCTCGTAACTGGCAACGTTATGACATGGGTGGAGACAAGAAAATGTCTTTCGTTGAAGGTGTAGACTCTTATGTTCCATATGCTGGATCTTTATCTGACAACGTAAACTTAACAATTTCTAAAATTAAACACACAATGTGCAACTGTGGATTCTTAAATATCCCTGACTTCCAGAAAGATGCAAAAGTTACTCTTGTTTCTTCTGTATCCATTTCTGAAGGTGGAGCTCATGACGTATTAGTACGTGATGACAAAATCGATTCTTCTAACCACTAATTACAACATTGATAAGCAAGGACATTCCATGATGAAATGGAATTCCTTGCTTTTTTTAGTATGTGCAAAGATTTGTAGGAGAAAATAGATCGATTCTAGACTTCGAGTAGAAGAATCTTATATGAATGAAAGAATTGACAAATTGCCTTTGATAGAAGTAGAGAAAATGATTTAAAAACAAATAAAGAATAAAAAAACGAAAAGAAAACAAGCAGGTAAATGATTGATTCAAATCCCTGCTTGTTTTAAAAGCAAAATAGCAATGATGTTTTTGTGTGCAATCAAAACGCTAACGCGTAGTAGCTGTTGGATCTGGAATTTTTGTATTCAAAATGTGTTCTACAATTTGGATCGATCTAGCATCAAATAGCACTAAATAGACAATCATGTCATGATGGTTTAGAAATTCATGAATTGTATCAACCGCAATTTGGAAAGCTTGATCGACAGGATAGCCATAAATACCAGAAGAAATCAAAGGGAATGCGATAGATTGACAATGATATTCTTGGGCGAGTTCTAGAGATGTCCGATAACATGAGGCAAGCAACTCTGCTTCATGAGCATGACCGCCCATCCAAATAGGACCAACCGTATGAAGGATATATTGACAAGGCAGATTGTATCCTTTCGTGACCTTGGTTGAGCCAGTTGAACATCCACCGAGTGTTTTACATTCAGCTAATAATCGAGGTCCGGCTTTTCGATGTATACATCCATCAACTCCACCGCCTCCAAGTAATGATGAATTTGCAGCATTAACAATTGCATCGACATGCATTTTTGTGATGTCTTGTCTAATCATCTTTAATGGCATAAAAGTACTTACCCCCATAATCAAAACATTAAATAAATGAGCAAATAGATGCTTATGGATGGAGTTTAAGCAAAGGGGTTATGTACATCAATTAATGTAAAAGTTTTTGTTTCTGTATCATAATCAAAAATAAAGATAATACAGTTTGCGAAACGAGAAGGAACTAAAGAAGGGTTGTCTTTTGTCCAATAGGTGACGAATTCTCGCATCGCTAAACCATGCGAAGCGGCAATTACATTGCAATGGTCTTCTTTCTCCATGATTGAACATAGCGTTGAGTTGATTCGATTGAATACTTCCATACGTCCTTCTCCATCATGTGTAGAGAAATATTCATCGTATTGATCAAAAGGTGGATGCAAGTATTCAGGTTCTCCTTCAAGAATGCCAAAATTCCATTCTTTTAAACCTTTTAAACGAATATAGGGAAGATTTGTCACAATTTCTAAAGTATCACATGCACGTTCACTTGAAGATGAATAGGCGTGATCGAACTGAAATGGCAAGTCATCAAGGAATGGTTTTACAGTTTTTGCTTGCTGTATGCCAAGGGGAGTAAGGGGGGAATCAACAACGCCTTGGAATTTTCCACGCAAGTTAAAAAGAGTTTGACCATGACGCATAAGCACAAGTTTTTTAATCATATTAACCTCTTTCTAGCAAAATGGATGAATTGATCCATGCTATACCATTATTAGGGATTGGTCACAACGAGGCAACGTGCCAACTTTGAAAAATATGTGAATTGTTGATTAGATTAAAAGTGAATTGATGCAATAGACTCAGTTCACAATAATGTTGGAAGAAAATCGAAAGAATCTTAGAAGACGAAAAAAATAAATAAGACTAGATATAGATCAAGAATATCTTTAACAGGTGAAAATTAAATATGATCAATTGTAACGTCGCTTGATGTAAAGAAAAGTAAAAGATAGAGTAAAAAAACAAAAATAAAGAGAATAAAGTGAAGGGTATATCAATAGAATTTAAAAAGAAAAGAATGGATCATACAGATATTCAATCTATAAAATGATTGGATGCGGCTGTAATCGATTACAGTACGAAATAAAATAGATAATAACGCCATTTAAAGGACAGTGTTTTGCGATCAAAAAAGAAAATGCGAATTTTGTGAGAAAAAAGTAAAATTATGGTTGACTTTCGGATTTGCAAAACGTATTATTAACGAGCGTTGTGAACGAGGCAAACGAGTTCACAAACAGATGGCTCTTTGAAAACTCAATGACAGACAATTCAAATTCGATAAAAATTATACAACGTCGATTCTGAACAAAAACACTTAATATACTTCAATATATCATTTCACGAAATAAATAAACGCAAATGCGTTTGAGTCAATATCAAATGGAGAGTTTGATCCTGGCTCAGGATGAACGCTGGCGGCATGCCTAATACATGCAAGTCGAACGAGCTACTTCGGTAGCTAGTGGCGAACGGGTGAGTAACACGTAGATAACCTGCCCATACCCGGGGGATACGCTTTGGAAACGAAGTCTAAAACCCCATAGGAAGATTTAAGGCATCTTAAATTTTTGAAATAAGCTTTGGCTTAGGGGATGGATGGATCTGCGGTGCATTAGCTAGTTGGTGAGGTAACAGCTCACCAAGGCGATGATGCATAGCCGGCCTGAGAGGGCGATCGGCCACACTGGGACTGAGACACGGCCCAGACTCCTACGGGAGGCAGCAGTAGGGAATTTTCGTCAATGGGCGCAAGCCTGAACGAGCAATGCCGCGTGGGTGAAGAAGGTCTTCGGATCGTAAAGCTCTGTTGCGAGGGAAAAAGGAAGAGAAGAGGGAATGATTCTCTTTTGATGGTACCTCGCCAGAAAGTCACGGCTAACTACGTGCCAGCAGCCGCGGTAATACGTAGGTGGCGAGCGTTATCCGGAATGATTGGGCGTAAAGGGTGCGCAGGCGGCATATCAAGTCTGAAGTGAAAGGTACGGGCTCAACCTGTACAGGCTTTGGAAACTGGTATGCTCGAGGACAGGAGAGGGCGGTGGAACTCCACGTGTAGCGGTAAAATGCGTAGAGATGTGGAAGAACACCAGTGGCGAAGGCGGCCGCCTGGCCTGTAACTGACGCTCAGGCACGAAAGCGTGGGGAGCAAATAGGATTAGATACCCTAGTAGTCCACGCCCTAAACGATGAGGAGCAGGTGTCGGGGGTAGTACCTCGGTGCCGAAGCTAACGCAATGACTCCTCCGCCTGGGGAGTATGCACGCAAGTGTGAAACTCAAAGGAATTGACGGGGGCCCGCACAAGCGGTGGAGTATGTGGTTTAATTCGAAGCAACGCGAAGAACCTTACCAGGCCTTGACATCCCGAGCAAAGACATAGAGATATGTTAGAGGTTATCTCGGTGACAGGTGGTGCATGGTTGTCGTCAGCTCGTGTCGTGAGATGTTCAGTTAAGTCTGGCAACGAGCGCAACCCTCGTGATGTGTTACTACCATTCAGTTGAGGACTCACATCAGACTGCCGGTGACAAACCGGAGGAAGGCGGGGATGACGTCAAATCATCATGCCCCTTATGGCCTGGGCTACACACGTACTACAATGGCATCTACAGACGGAAGCGAACCTGTGAAGGCAAGCCAATCCGAGAAAAGATGTCCCAGTTCGGATTGAAGTCTGCAACTCGACTTCATGAAGTTGGAATCGCTAGTAATCGCGGATCAGCATGCCGCGGTGAATACGTTCCCGGGCCTTGTACACACCGCCCGTCAAACCATGGAAGCCGGTAACGCCCGAAGCCGATGGCATAACCCGTAAGGGAGTGAATCGTCGAAGGCGGGACCGATGACTGGGGTTAAGTCGTAACAAGGTATCCCTACGGGAACGTGGGGATGGATCACCTCCTTTCTAAGGAGAAAGTACAAGGGAAGAGTTAAGTGAGTTTGTCATTGAGTTTTGGAAGAGCGATCTTCCAAGGTGAGAGAGGGAGACCTTGATCATCAACCATCGATCTTTGAAAAACGAATGATCAGTATAAGACATAACAGAAGGTCTGACGTAAGTTGTAGAAAACATTACGAAGGTAATCAGAAAAGATAAACCAAGTCAGAAAAACAGTAAACAGTTCTTATAGTGTAAAAAACAATCTCGAAACAAGCATATTTTGAAATTAGATCAAGCAAGGAAGGGCGTACGGAGGATGCCTTGCCACTCTTGAATGAAGAAGGACGTATTAGACTGCGAAAAGTCATGGGGAGCTGTCAAAAAAGCGCCGATCCATGAATATCCGAATGGGGGAACCCGGCTGGAGTCAAGTCCAGTCATCCATACTTGTATGGAGAACAACCCGGTGAACTGAAACATCTAAGTAGCTGGAGGAAAAGAAAACAAAAGTGATTTTCCGAGTAGCGGCGAGCGAAAGGGAAAGAGCCCAAACCGTAGAAATACGGGGTTGTAGGAACGCGAGATACAAAAGGTAAGTGAACTAGAATGTGATGGAAAGCACAGACAAAGAGGGTGAAATTCCCGTATAGGTAAGCGAACTGAGTCGTTAGCGTCTCCTGAGTACGACGAGACACGAGAAATCTTGTCGGAAGCAGGCGGGACCATCCGCCAAGGCTAAATAAGTAAGAGTGAGCGATAGTGAAGAAGTACCGTGAGGGAAAGGTGAAAAGAACCGCGCAAGCGGAGTGAAAGAGAACCTGAAACCGTATGCCTACAAGAAGTCAGAGCCCGTCAAAGGGTGATGGCGTGCCTTTTGTAGAATGAACCGGCGAGTTACTTTTGGATGCGAGGTTAAGCAGGAAAATGCGAAGCCGAAGCGAAAGCGAGTCTGAATAGGGCGAATAGAGTAGACAGAAGTAGACCCGAAACCGGGTGATCTAGCCATGGGCAGGTTGAAGCAAAGGTGAAACTTTGTGGAGGACCGAACCGACTACCGTTGAAAAGTTAGCGGATGACCTGTGGCTAGCGGAGAAATTCCAATCGAACTCGGAGATAGCTGGTTCTCCCCGAAATAGCTTTAGGGCTAGCGTTAATGGAAAGCTGGCGGAGGTAGAGCACTGAATTCATGATGGCCCCATCCCGGGGTACTGAATGGAATCAAACTGCGAATGCCGTCAGTCAATAGTTGGCAGTCAGAGCGTGGGTGATAAGGTCCATGCTCAAGAGGGAAACAGCCCAGACCGCCGGCTAAGGCCCCAAAATGATGACTCAGTGGAAAAGGATGTGGAGATGCACGGACAACTAGGAGGTTGGCTTAGAAGCAGCCATCCTTGAAAGAGTGCGTAATAGCTCACTAGTCGAGTGGCTCTGCGCCGAAAATGTACCGGGGCTAAGTCATCTGCCGAAGCCGCGGATTTAATTAGATATTAAGTGGTAGGGGAGCGTTGCATATTCATCGAAGCAGGATCGTGAGAGTCTGTGGAGGATATGGAAGTGAGAATGCCGGTGTGAGTAGCGAGATGCAGGTGGGAATCCTGCACACCGAAAGCCCAAGGATTCCAGGGGAAGGTTCGTCCGCCCTGGGTTAGTCGGGACCTAATGCATAGCCGAGAGGCGAAGCAGATGGAAAACAGGCGAAGATTCCTGTACCCGTGATAAAGGCGATGGAGTGACAAAGACGGGAAGTGTGACCCCCTTAATGGATTGGGGGCGAAGCGAAGCAGTACAGATCTAGGCAAATCCGGATCAATATGTACAGAGCGTGAACGGTAAACGAAATCTTCGGAAAGTAGTGAAGCACATGGAGCGGCTTTCAAGAAAAGCTTCTAGCGTTAACTTTATTGCGGCCCGTACCAAAACCGACACAGGTGGGCACGTAGAGAATACGAAGGTGAGCGAGAGAACTGTTGCCAAGGAACTCGGCAAAATGGCCCCGTACGTTCGCAAGAAGGGGCGCTCGAGAGAGCCGCAGTGAAAAGGCCCAAGCGACTGTTTAACTAAAACACAGCTCTATGCAAAGCCGTAAGGCGAAGTATATGGGGTGACACCTGCCCGGTGCTGGAAGGTTAAGGGGATCTGTTCGTCGCAAGACAAAGCAGTGGTCCGAAGCCCCAGTGAACGGCGGCCGTAACTATAACGGTCCTAAGGTAGCGAAATTCCTTGTCAGGTAAGTTCTGACCCGCACGAAAGGTGAAACGATTTGGGCGCTGTCTCGGCAGCAGACTCGGTGAAATCTTAGTACCTGTGAAAATGCAGGTTACCCGCAACTAGACGGAAAGACCCCATGGAGCTTTACTGCAGCCTGGTATTGGGTTTTGGATGATCATGTACAGGATAGGCGGGAGGCAAAGAGATAGGAACGCTAGTTTCTAAGGAGCCGCCGTTGGGATACCGCCCTTGATGATTTGAACCCCTAACGTAGACGAAAGTCACAGACAGTGCCAGGTGGGCAGTTTGACTGGGGCGGTCGCCTCCTAAAGAGTAACGGAGGCGCCCAAAGGTGCGTTCAGTCTGGATGGAAACCAGACAAAGAGTGTAAATGCAGAAGCGCGCTTGACTGCGACACCGACAAGTGGAGCAGGGACGAAAGTCGGGATTAGTGATCCGGCGGTGCCGAATGGAAGGGCCGTCGCTCAACGGATAAAAGCTACCCTGGGGATAACAGGCTGATCCCGCCCAAGAGTTCACATCGACGGCGGGGTTTGGCACCTCGATGTCGGCTCATCGCATCCTGGAGCTGGATTCGGTTCCAAGGGTTGGGCTGTCCGCCCATTAAAGCGGTACGCGAGCTGGGTTCAGAACGTCGTGAGACAGTTCGGTCCCTATCTGTTGTGGGCGAAGGAGATCTGAGGGGAGCTGTCCTTAGTACGAGAGGACCGGGATGGACCTACCACTGGTGCATCGGTTGTCATGCCAATGGCATAGCCGGGTAGCTAAGTAGGGAATGGATAAGCGCTGAAAGCATCTAAGTGCGAAACCAACCCCAAGATAAGATCTGCGGTAAATAAGACCCCTTAAAGACGATAAGGTGATAGGCTGGGAATGGAAGTGAAGTGATTCATGGAGTTGACCAGTACTAATCGGTCGAAAGCTTCATCTAAGATTCGAGAGTATAAGAAAAAAGGTAACTGTAACAGTTATGTAAATACTGGTCTTCGTTTTTGAAAGATCGATGGAACAATTCAATAGTACAGTGGCGATAGCGGATGGGTCACACCTGATCCCATTTCGAACTCAGAAGTTAAGCCATCTAGCGCCGACGATAGTGAATGCGAAAATAGGAAGCCGCTGGACAAAGAAAAACTGCCTTGATATGAGGCAGTTTTTTTAGTTAGATAAACATGAAGTAAACTTTTTATTGTATAGGGATCATTAGAGGAACACTACTTAGCAGGGAGGATAGATTTCTAAAGTTGTATTATCAATACAACAAAAAAAGCCGACTACCCATCGACTTTTTCTTCTGGTAAATATTTAGCAATGAATTCTTTCATGAATTCATTTACTGCAGCGTTTTGAGATACACCAGCGATCTCACAAGCTTTTTTGAATTGGTCAGCTGTTGTTTGATGAGTAGTGAAACTTTTACGGATAATCCCCATCTTTGCTTGATACTTTTTAGTTGCTTTTGTTTGCGCGTTTGCCATAGATTTTTCTTAACTCCTTTGTTGCGTGTTTTAGTTCTTTTAATCCATCGGAAAATAAGATGCATCCGCATAGAAATAGCAATACGGACATGACAATTACATGTTGTTGTGTCATAGTTTGATTAGAGTGAGTAACATATAAAGTAGGGAGGGGCATTGTCCCTTTATCTTAGCGATGAAGAAGGATGATTCCAGCGATTGTATCGATTAAGCTCGATATAGCGGTCATCCATTTAGCTTGTGCCTCAAGCTTCGTGAAGTACTCGTTGATTTCTTAGTTACTTACTCTTTTTACCTCTTTTGTCTATCTTTACTATAGCAAAGTATAAATATTATTTTTTATAAAAATAAGCACTAACATATTTAAGGAGCTAACAGTATGAAACAATTGTATAAAGACCTTTTTGAGATTGCCTTTTATATTGCGGGGATCATCTTAGCAATCCTCGTTCTATTCAAATAGTTGATAGGATGAAATTGCATTTTTCCAAAAAGTGAATAAGGCGAATATTAAAAACGTTCGCGTCTTCTATAAAGCTAGAATTAAAGAATTCAAATGTGATCCGTCAAACAATGCAAGAAATTATTGATTAAGCAAAAGATAAAGGACAGGCATGAGCTTGTCCTTTAATATTGCAAAATAAACTGAATAAGGAAGCAACATAAAAATGTCTCCAGCTAGAGACCTTTTCATATGTACAAGTTCCGTAGAATACTTTTCGTTCTTGGTGATAATTTATTTGTTAAATTAATGCACTTAATCAATGGATCAATGTAATTCTTTGCTTTATTCCTGTTTATTAGCTTGATCAATCACTGCTTGCGTTGCATTGCTGAATACATCCGATTGCTTAAGGTCTAATTTTTTAACGCGTCTTTAAAGTCTTGAGTGAATTCTTTTTTATAGCGCACTGCTAAGCAGGTCATTTTTTCCATTGCTCAATATAAGCGTTTTGATCGAATGGTTGCCATCTTTAGCTTTTCTTGGTATTGCATTTTTCTTGTTTGATGAGGGATGAATAAATAATTCTAAAGATGTTGTAACTTGAAAGCACAATAGCGGTTGAGGATAAAGAAATAACAACGATTCTTAACGTTTGCATAATCCAAATAGATGAAATATAGTAAAAAATAGCAAGGGGGCTCGCCCCTAAAGCTATATAGAGCATTATCAGAGCAGTGATTAGATTGATTACGCTTGCCACGACGTTGATCTTTTCTGCTGATGATAAGCTCTTTTTGTTTTTTATTTTATTGACCTTCCTTAATTTTGTGCCCATTACAGCGAGTAAAATTCAAAAAATCCAAGTTTTTGGATTGAGCAAGAAAATCAAACCACAAACTATAACTAGTGTTCTTTTGTTCATTACATTTTTATTAAAATGATCAAAAAACAAGACGGAGTTACCCTCTGTGCTTTGGTGTTCTTAGGATTTTTTTAGCGGGTAATTTTTTGAGGATCTCGACCAATATCCAACAAGAAGAACATTAGAATGCGATCATCATACATCCTTTGAAGGCGAGATTTACTTCATCAATCTCAATACCCGTAACCTCAGATACTCGCTTCAAATTAAAAACATCTGGATGGGTTTGATAAAAGCTTTTTGCGACGTTATACGAAGCAACTTTTTGGACTATCTGGACCGACTCCAGGTTCGAGGAAAGCCATTCCGCGCGGCGCAAATTAGTATTCCTGCATCCACTGCTACTTCTCTTCTGTTGTCAGAATGTATTTCTTCATATACTTTTCCTTCATTAGAATCACGTTTGAATATATTTACATTATAATCCTTGAAACAATGCTCATGTACGGTAAGGAAGCAAGCAACCGAAAACAAGAGATAGACCGCCAGCACTACACTATTCCGAACCAAAGACCAAAAGATAAGCATTGTGGGAAAATCTAAACTTTTGGATTTTCCTACAATGCCAACTACGGCGGAATCCCTCCCACTCCTTATATCTTTCTGTATACATTGAATTTGTATTTAGTAAAATGCAGACAACACCACGGATCGGCTTTTGGTTGGACAATTCCAACCAAACACCACAGCAGACAGCAGAAAACATTCTGAACGCTAGGAAGCCGGTATGATTGTTACATATAAGGGGAAGAAAAAATTCTTTTAGGTACTTGCTTTCCTAAAACTGATGTGATACAATGATTTAATCCAGAAATGGAGTAAAAAATATGCGGCAAGGTATTCTTAAATAAAACTATAATCAAATAGTGGGAACAAAGGATTATGATAGCTCCTTTTGTAGGGGCTTAGTTTTTTGTACCCAATTTAAGAATACTTTTGCCTTATCAATTTTGACATATCCCCAAAAACAGCAATCACAAACAGGTGTATGCTGTATATGTGTATGTCCGCAACTTATAATCCCCAGTGGTAAAAGTATTTTACTGCTGGGGATTTTTATGCCCTTTGGGGCTGTAAAGGGAGGACAATCACATGAAAATAATCAATATTGGAATTCTTGCCCATGTAGACGCTGGAAAGACGACCTTGACGGAGAGCCTGCTATATGCCAGCGGAGCCATTTCAGAACCGGGGAGCGTCGAAAAAGGGACAACGAGGACGGATACCATGTTTTTGGAGCGGCAGCGTGGGATTACCATTCAAGCGGCAGTCACTTCCTTCCAGTGGCACAGATGTAAAGTTAACATTGTGGATACGCCCGGCCACATGGATTTTTTGGCGGAGGTGTACCGCTCTTTGGCTGTTTTAGATGGGGCCATCTTGGTGATCTCCGCTAAAGATGGCGTGCAGGCCCAGACCCGTATTCTGTTCCATGCCCTGCGGAAAATGAACATTCCCACCGTTATCTTTATCAACAAGATCGACCAGGCTGGCGTTGATTTGCAGAGCGTGGTTCAGTCTGTTCGGGATAAGCTCTCCGCCGATATTATCATCAAGCAGACGGTGTCGCTGTCCCCGGAAATAGTCCTGGAGGAAAATACCGACATAGAAGCATGGGATGCGGTCATCGAAAATAACGATGAATTATTGGAAAAGTATATCGCAGGAGAACCAATCAGCCGGGAAAAACTTGCGCGGGAGGAACAGCAGCGGGTTCAAGACGCCTCCCTGTTCCCAGTCTATCATGGCAGCGCCAAAAATGGCCTTGGCATTCAACCGTTGATGGATGCGGTGACAGGGCTGTTCCAACCGATTGGGGAACAGGGGGGCGCCGCCCTATGCGGCAGCGTTTTCAAGGTTGAGTACACCGATTGCGGCCAGCGGCGTGTCTATCTACGGTTATACAGCGGAACGCTGCGCCTGCGGGATACGGTGGCCCTGGCCGGGAGAGAAAAGCTGAAAATCACAGAGATGCGTATTCCATCCAAAGGGGAAATTGTTCGGACAGACACCGCTTATCAGGGTGAAATTGTTATCCTTCCCAGCGACAGCGTGAGGTTAAACGATGTATTAGGGGACCAAACCCGGCTCCCTCGTAAAAGGTGGCGCGAGGACCCCCTCCCCATGCTGCGGACGACGATTGCGCCGAAAACGGCAGCGCAAAGAGAACGGCTGCTGGACGCTCTTACGCAACTTGCGGATACTGACCCGCTTTTGCGTTGCGAAGTGGATTCCATCACCCATGAGATCATTCTTTCTTTTTTGGGCCGGGTGCAGTTGGAGGTTGTTTCCGCTTTGCTGTCGGAAAAATACAAGCTTGAAACAGTGGTAAAGGAACCCTCCGTCATTTATATGGAGCGGCCGCTCAAAGCAGCCAGCCACACCATCCATATCGAGGTGCCGCCCAACCCGTTTTGGGCATCCATAGGACTGTCTGTTACACCACTCTCGCTTGGCTCCGGTGTACAATACGAGAGCCGGGTTTCGCTGGGATACTTGAACCAGAGTTTTCAAAACGCTGTCAGGGATGGTATCCGTTACGGGCTGGAGCAGGGCTTGTTCGGCTGGAACGTAACGGACTGTAAGATTTGCTTTGAATACGGGCTTTATTACAGTCCGGTCAGCACGCCGGCGGACTTCCGCTCATTGGCCCCGATTGTATTGGAACAGGCATTGAAGGAATCGGGGACGCAGCTGCTGGAACCTTATCTCTCCTTCATCCTCTATGCGCCCCAGGAATACCTTTCCAGGGCTTATCATGATGCACCGAAATACTGTGCCACCATCGAAACGGCCCAGGTAAAAAAGGATGAAGTTGTCTTTACTGGCGAGATTCCCGCCCGCTGTATACAGGCATACCGTACTGATCTGGCCTTTTACACCAACGGGCGGAGCGTATGCCTTACAGAGCTGAAAGGATATCAGGCCGCTGTCGGTCAGCCGGTCATCCAGCCCCGCCGTCCAAACAGCCGCCTGGACAAGGTGCGCCATATGTTTCAGAAGGTAATGTAAAGATACATAATCGTCAAGACGGCAACAATCAGAAGTTATGGAGGGTAACAATGGAATATAGTAAGGAAGATTTAATGGAAGCAAAAAAGCAAATTTGGGGAGTGGGAGAGAACATGGGAACAGAGGAAAGTAAAAAAATCTGGGAGGAGAACGCACAATTTTGGGATAATGCAATGGGTGACGAATCTAATGAATTTCACAGAGAGGTAGTGCGTCCCAAAGTAACGGAACTTCTATCTCCTAATCCTGCGGATTACATTTTGGATATTGCGTGTGGCAATGGAAATTATTCTTCGTATCTTGCACAAAGAGGCGCTTCGGTTGTCGCTTTTGATTACAGCAAAAAAATGATAGAATTGGCTAAAAGACGGCAATCACAATATGCAAAACAAATTGAATTTTGTGTGGCGGATGCGACCGATAGAAAAAGTATATTAGAATTAAAAAGAAATCGAGCCTTTACGAAAGCAGTTTCTAATATGGCAATTATGGATATTACGGATATTGAACCACTTCTTATGGCTGTTTATGAACTGTTGCAGGAAAGCGGAATTTTTGTCTTTGCAACGCAACACCCTTGTTTTGTCACGTTGACTGAAAAATATATGACACCGCACAGTTACTATGATATAGCGATTGAAGGGCAACCGAAAGAGCAGATTTATTATCATCGTTCCATACAAGATATTTTTAACCTTTGTTTTAGAGCTGGATTTGTCATTGATGGATTTTATGAAGAATGTTTTAAAACCAACAAAGAAATTCCTATGGTAATGATAGTAAGGCTTAAGAAGGTAAAACGTGATAGCTTAAAATAAATTCAAGTTTGTCGGGTAAATAGCAAACCCAGCCGAGCCAGTCAACGGTCAAGATGAACGGCGCATATGCGCAGCCGTTGACAGCCCCGCCCGCCTTTGCTGGTAGGCAATCAAGGGGCGACAGCAAGAAGTGCCACCGCCCCGCACTATTATTCAGAAAGGGGAATTTCCATGACCGACCAGATAGCCTATCAAGAATATATCCAGCGCAGGTACAACGCCTTTTGCAAGACTGTTATCCGCTGTGCCGCCTTGGACAAGATTTTGAAGCTTAAACGGCAATGGGAACGGCAAGTTTCCCTTGACTATCTGATGAACGAGAAGTTTGTCCAGTTTGCCGCGTCGGAGCCGGACGAGGAATACCCATTTACCGTCTGCGGTCAGACCGTCCTGCTCTGCAACGCCGCCCTTGCCGACGCGATCTCTGTTTTGCCGGAGCAGACGCGGGAAGAAATCCTGCGCTATTACTTTCTGCGCCAGCCGCAGCGCGTGATCGGCGCGTGTATTGGCCGGTCACGCAGCACAGCGGGGCGGCATATCCAGCTTGCCTTGCAGCGGCTACGCGAAGAAATGGGGGTGAGCCGGTATGAGTAGACTTCTCCCCTATGAAACAATCCTCAAAGCCCGTGAGGGCGACCCAGAAGCCGTGAACGCTGTCCTGCTCCACTACGCCGGATATATCCGCTATTTCTCAAAAGTGAACGGGCAGGTCAACGCCGAGGTGGAGGACTATGTAAAGCAGCGGTTAATTGACTGTCAATTCAAGTTCCGGCTTGACGAACCACCGGACAAGTCATAAAAACTGAATACCAGCCGCCACCGACGCGGCCAGCGAAAGCAGTAAGTCTTGAAAAAGATTTACTGCTTTTTTTGTGTGTGTCGGGCATGGCGCACATCTTGTCGGTGAAAGTCCGACCACGGGTATTTGTCGCCAAGTGTAGCAAACCGCAAGCCGAAGGCCGTGAGGCCGGGGTGAAGGAAGCGGTGTAGCAAATCTGTCGAGCCTACGAACAGAAACCTGATATAAGGCCAAATGGCGGGTAAGGTTGCATAACAAACCAAAGCCCAAAAGACAAACGTAACGCCAAGACGGTAAATCAGGAGGTTGTGCAGTGAAAGATGTGTGTCTTACCCCGAGAGATCTCGCGGACGATATTCCGAGATGCTTTAAAATCAGCAATCGGTGGCCCAAGAATACGGGTTCGGTCGAAATAAGGTTTGTCGCGAGAAGTCAGCTGAGGGCATAGTAAGTCATCGACTGAAGGCCCTAATGGTTTTACAGAGCGTTCCGCTTTGAAATAACAAACCAGTAATCTGTAAATCTGGAAAAATCCAACACAGAAGAAACGTAATCTTCTGGGACACTCTGGACGAGGATGATCTGAATTTGTTTGTGAAAAGAAAGGAGACGCATCATGCGTTTAATTGAATCAATACTTCAATCAGAAAACATGAATCAAGCTATCCGAGCTGTCCAACGGAACAAAGGTTCAGCCGGAATAGATGGAGTCACAGTGGGTGATCTTGAATCCTACTGGGATAAGCATCAGGAAGAAATTACTGAGGCTATACTGAATATGAAATATAAGCCCCAACCGGTCAGACGGGTCTATATCCCTAAACCCAATGGAAAGAAACGCCCGTTAGGTATTCCAACTGTCATGGACAGAGCCATTCAACAGGCAGTTGCTCAGGTGCTCGATCTCATCTTTGACCCGTCGTTTAGTGATAGTAGTTTTGGTTTTCGTAAAGGCAGAAGTGCACATGATGCCATCATGCAGGCATTGAATTACCTGAACGAAGGTTACGACTGGGTCATCGATTTAGATATCGAGAAATTCTTTGACAAAGTGAATCACGATAAACTCATTTCACTGATCCGAAATCTCATCAATGAAAAAGAAGTTCTCCATCTGATCTGATCTTTCCTCAAGTCAGGCGTGCTTGAGGAGGGCAAGATCGTAAAAAGTGATCTCGGCACACCGCAAGGTGGGTGCATTTCGCCAGTACTAGCCAACATCTATCTAGATCTATTCGACAAAGAATTAGAGAGTAGAGGTCTTAGATTCTGCAGATATGCCGATGACGTCGTAATCTTCGTCAAAAGTGAAATGGCTGCGAATAGAATTATGAAATCAGTTTCCAGTTGGTTAGAAAGGAAACTATTTCTCACTGTCAGTGCAACTAAAACCCATGTATGTCGACCACCAAAAAGTACCTTTCTAGGTTTCACCTTTTGGAAGGGTAAAGATGGATGGAAGGCAAAACCGGCAAATGACCGTAAACAAAGACTCTATGACAAAATCAAAGAAGTTCTTTGTAGAAAAAGAGCGGTCGCATCACCATTAAAAGACGTGTTTACAAAAGTAAACCAAATCGTCAGAGGTTGGATTAACTATTTTAGCATTGGTTCGATGAAAAAGTTCCTGACTAAGTTCGGTGAGTGGCTCAGGCATAAAATCCGAGTTGTCATATTGAAACAGTGGAAAAGACCACGAACAATCTTCGATAACCTGATGAAATTGAATCGCATATCTAAATGGCCTTTAGAATCTGAATTGATCAGACAAACGGCCAACTCCAGGCTAGGCCTATATAGGACAGCAGGAATGCGAACAGTGAACTTTCTGATCTCACCAAATATTTTGGCAATGAGAAAAGGAGATCGACCAGGATTGATCGATCCCCTTAATCTCTATTTATCATTTTATAACGCATGAAATAAAACTGTAAAGCTGTAGCGCCGTATACGAGAACCGTACGTACGGTGCAATGAGAGGGGCGAGGCTCACAGATAGTCTCCCTCTACTCTGATATGAAAGCCCCCTACGTCAAGGCGCAAAAAGCCCTATTTTCATTGTTTCTAGTTTTTTTCTCAATGCCATGCACAAATCTCGGAATGGATTCATCAGCTATTCAACCCTTCTGATATACGTGGATTTGCACAGGTTAATGGTTTCGCTGCAGACTCCGCCAACTATTGACGTGGATTAACATAGAGTAGACGCGGATAGTCAAACCTCTAACATCCGAGACTTGTGAATGACATCGAAGTCAAACTCTTAGATTTTATTTGTTCAATGCAATATAAGACTTATCAATTTATGCAGTTTTAAAATAACCAGTTCTTGCAGTGTATGACAAAAAAGAAAATGAGGCACAAACCTGATTTTTTATGTGTTATGGGGATAGTTTTATTTTCTTCCGTCGTTCGCTCGTGCTGATCAAGGCGCATGCTCCGACTGGACTGACAAGGGTTTAAGCGTAGCGGCCCTTGTCTGGACTTGCGGCGTGTGCGATGCTGTGAAGCCGTGCGAGACAGAAGAAGAAAGTTCCCTTTTCTTCTTGAGTGAGTGAGGCGCAGTCCAGCTGCGCAAGCTGGTCCCACCGAAGGCGCCCCCGTAGGGCTTCACTAATTTTTTGATTCTTCGTTTAGAATGTCCTCATCATCCTACAAGTATTTCGCCAGTCTCTGGATTGATTACTGGAATTGGAGTATCAACACGCTCTTCAATATGCCCAGTAGCCATACCCCAAATAAAACAAGCCATTTCTCTTGCACAAGCGGTTATCGCTGTGTTTCGATTTTTACCAGAATTCATCATCCGCTTGAACTTAGACTGAATCCGCATATTTCCCTTATCGGCATAATGAATCACCTTTGAACTGTTGCCCTCTTGCCGTTTTTTTAATATTTTTGATTTACGACCTGGAATACCTCTTACCATAGATTGTGCTGCTTCAATCAGTGTTTTTCGGACGTGACTATTTCCCATTTTGGTAATTGTACCTTTATTTTCAGATTCGCTGCTTGAATGCTCTGAGGGTGTAAGACCAAGATAAGAGGCAAATTGGCCTGCGGTTTGAAATCGTGAGAAATCCCCGATTTCAGACACGATTCGCATAGCGATGGGGCGAGTAAAACCTTTGAAACAACTCAGTTTATCGACAAACTCTTGATAACGTTCTTGGTTAGATATTTCTACAATTCTAGTATCGTATCGATCTACTTTAATTTCTAACTCTTCGAGGGTAATCAAATATTCATCGAGCACTTCTTTATAAAGTGGGGTAAGTTCAACTTCTTTGAGCCATTTGCGATGGCAAATAGTCCATTTTGATTTACCTTGGTCATATTGCTTACCCTGTTTGAGTAGGAAAGCATTAATCCGTTGCTTTGTTTGTTTAACCATATCTTGAACATCTTCACGCATACGAATATAAGCTTGAACTTCACGATCTTCCTGATCTGGAATATGAACTTGGCTATATGCATCGTTAGCTAAAGCTTCGGCTAGGCTTTTTGCATCTCGACGGTCTGTTTTTCGAATACGATCAGTACTAGCAATTCGAATAGTAGAAGGAGCCATAACACGGCATTCGAATCCCATTTTCTTGATATCGTCTGCAAGAGTGAATCCTAAGCAACCAGCTTCATACCCAAATATTAGTTCTGTATCGAGATCCTCTGCTTCACTGAGCAGATTATAAGCGTATTTTTTGACGAGTTTCATGTTGTTTTCGATCTCAATTCGATTACTGTAAATTCTGGTTTTAGGATTATAAGCACAAAGACTAAACGTCTTACTATGGACATCCATCCCGATATAAATTAGACTTTTCATTGTAGGTCCTCCGTTTGTATGTGGTAATGACAAATACCTTTTATTTCACTTTAAGTATCCGTCTAAATCCACGTTTTGCAAAGCCGGGGGGCCTTTCATATTATCTATTGTCCGGCTCCGCTCCCGGCCATTTTGCCCCCTGCCGGTTGTAGTAGTAAGCGAGGAGGGAATTTTTCTGCCCTGGTGTTTGGCATTTGGAGCATTTACCCGTAGTAGAGGGCAAAGAGAAAGGATTTCTCCAACACCGGGTAGAAACCACTGCGTCCGGTGTCATTTTAGCGAAAGCGGGCAGGAATGCCCTTTACAGGATTAGTAGTAGCAGAAAAAGAGAAACAAACTTTTGTGGTTGCAGTTTTCCAAAAAAGTGGCGGACGGAAGTGAGAGAAAGTTTGCAGTCACGGAGAGCAAGTTTCTACCACGGTGCCAAAATCCGCAATTCTGCAGTTTTGCCCCTCGCGGGAAACTTGTTGGGGAGTGCCTTCCCCAAACCCTGCTCATGCGCCCTTACGGGCGAGAAAGGAGGTCACACCATGCGAAAGAAATACAACACGCCCCACCGCAGCCGCGTTGTGAAAACCCGGCTGTCCGAAGATGAGTATGCCGACTTCACAGCGCGGCTTGCGCCCTATGGTATCAGCCAGTCCGAATTTCTCCGGCAGGCGATACGGCGGGCGACCATACGCCCGGTTGTCCATGTGTCGTCGGTCAATGACGAGTTGCTTTCCGCTGTCGGGAAGCTGACAGCCGAGTACGGCAGGATCGGCGGCAACCTCAATCAGATTGCCCGGTATCTGAACGAATACGGCGTACCCTACAACACCCTTTCCGGCGAGGTACGCGCCGCCATATCCGACCTTGCCGTCCTCAAGTATGAAGTCCTCAAGAAAGTAGGTGACGCGGTTGGCAACACTCAAGCATATCAACTCTAAAAACGCCGACTACGGAGCCGCCGAGCAATATCTTCTCTTTGAGCATGACGAGTTTACCATGAAGCCCGTCCTTGATGAAACCGGCAGGCTTATCCCCCGCGAGGACTACCGGCTGTCCACGCTGAACTGCGACGGGGAGGATTTTGCCGTTGCGTGTATGCGGGCCAATCTCCGCTATCAGAAAAACCAGCGGCGGGAAGATGTGAAAAGCCACCACTACATCATCAGCTTTGACCCGCGGGACGGGCCGGACAACGGCCTGACCGTAGACCGGGCGCAGGCGTTGGGGGAACAATTCTGTAAAGAGCATTTTCCCGGCCACCAGGCCCTTGTCTGCACCCACCCGGACGGGCATAACCACAGCGGCAACATTCATGTGCATATCGTCATAAACAGCCTGCGGATTGAGGAAGTGCCGTTCCTGCCCTACATGGACAGGCAGGCCGATACGAAAGTCGGCTGCAAGCACCGATGTACCGACGCTGCCCTGCGCTACTTCAAATCCGAAGTCATGGAGATGTGCCACCGGGAGGGGCTTTATCAAATCGACCTCTTGAACGGCAGCAAGAACCGCGTCACCGACCGGGAGTATTGGGCGCAGAAAAAGGGACAGGCCGCGCTGGACAAGCAGAACGCCCCCATGATTGCCGATAGTATCACGCCCCGGCAGACCAAGTTTGAAACGAACAAGGAGAAGCTGCGGCAGACCCTACGGAAAGCCCTTGCCACCGCCGCCAGCTTTGACGAGTTTTCCTCTCTGTTGCTGCAGGAGGGTGTGACCGTCAAGGAGAGCCGGGGGCGGCTTTCCTACCTCACGCCGGACAGGACAAAGCCAATTACCGCCCGGAAGCTGGGCGACGATTTTGACCGCGCCGCTGTCTTTGCCGTTTTAGAGCAAAACGCCGCCAGAGCAGCCGAAGCGCCAGCCAGATCCCCCGATCCCCCACGCACCATAAAAGACCGCTTGCAGGTTGCCAGAGCCGAGATAGCCGCCCCGAAACAGGACGGAGTGCAGCGGCTTGTGGACATTGAGCAGAAAATGGCCGAGGGCAAAGGCCGGGGCTATGAACGCTGGGCGAAGATACACAATCTGAAGCAGGCCGCCAAAACGCTGTCCGTCTACCAGCAATACGGCTTTACTTCCCCGGAGCAGTTAGAAGCCGCCGTTGACACCGCCTATCAGAAAATGCGCCAGACCAGCGGCGAACTGAAAGCACTGGAAACGAAGCTGCAAGGGAAAAAGAAGTTGCAGCGGCAGGTGTTGGCCTACGCCCAGACCAAGGCCGCCCGCGACGGGCTGCGGGCACAGAAATCCGAGAAAGCCCGCGCCGCATACCGGCAGGCCCATGAGAGCGATTTTATCATAGCCGACGCAGCAGCCCGGTATTTCAAGGCGCATGGCATTACCAAGCTGCCCGCCCGGAAAGCGTTGCAGGCCGAGATCGAGCAGCTTATCTCCGAGAAAGACGGCCTGTATAACACCTATCACGAACAGAAACAGCGGTTCAAGGAGTTGCAGACCGTCAAGCGGAACATCGACCAGATTTTGCGCCGGGACGAGCCGCACCGCAGAAAGGAGCAGAGCCATGAGCGATAACCTGCCCCACATGGACTACCGCCAGCACCGGCGGGCGCGGCGGCTGGTACATGAGTGCTGTAACTACGATGAGGGGAACTGCCTGCTATTGGACGACGGGGAGCCTTGCGTGTGCGTCCAGAGCATTTCCTTTTCCCTCATGTGCCACTGGTTCCGTGTGGCTGTCCTGCCCCTTGACGGGGAGCTGGCCGCAGCCCTCTTGTGCCGGGGAAGCCGGAAACGGTGTGCCGTCTGCGGGGCGGCCTTTGTCCCCAAATCCAACCGGGGAAAATACTGCCCCGACTGCGCCGGGCGCATGAAGAAAATCAAAGCCGCCGAGAGAAAGCGGAAACAAAGGCAGAGATGTCACGCTTTAGAGCCTTTCAAACCCGCATAAATCAAGGCTTTTTTCGTGGGTGTCAAAGGGTACGCGATACATTTATCCTTTTCCCCCGGAAACGGCGTTTTAATGCGTGACAATACGCCAAAATCAACCCGAACACAGGGAGGTGATCCTATCGCTGATTATATCAGGGCAGACACGCGGCTGCCCGCCTATCTGCCGTATCCCCGTTTCCTGCTGAAAATGGAGATTTCACAGACCGCCAAGCTGCTGTATTCGCTGCTGTTAGACCGTTCCACCCTCTCCCAGAAAAACAAGTGGCTGGACGACGAGGGCAGGATTTATATTATCTATCCCATCGCGGAGATAGCAGAAATACTGGATAAAGGCAGCACCACCATCAAGGGGGCGCTTAATGAACTGGACACGGCGGGGCTGTTGGAACGGGAACGGGGCGGCTTCTCCGCACCGAACCGGCTTTATGTCAAAGTACCGCCAGTGCCACAGGTACAGTTTTCAGACCAACTGATGGCCGGAAGTCCGCCCCTCATAGAGCCGGAAAACCGTCCTACTGATGGTCAGAAAACCGACCTTATGATGGTCGGAAAACCGTCCCCTAACCAAACTACTATAAACAACCTTACAGAGAGCCAAACAAAGGGAGTGAGTGGGGGGCCGTCCGCGCCCTATGGCCGATATGGAAATATTTTTCTGTCACAGACCGAATACGACGAGTTGCAGGCAGAGTACCCTGACAGGCTGGAACGGTTCATCGAGGAAATGAGCCGCTACCTTGCCGCCAACGGGAAAAGCTACCAGAACTATGCCGCCGCCCTGCGGATATGGGCGGGGAACGACAAAAAGGAAGCCCCTAAAAAGGGCATACCAGACTACTCATGCAAGGAGGGCGAGAGTTTATGAAGAATGAAATCAACGCGGTTTTGGAGAATATGACGACCACCATCCCGGAGCCGGAGGACTACACCGGCGAGGACGGTTTACTGTACTGCGGCAAGTGCCGCAAGCCGAAAGAAGCCTATTTTGCGCCGGATAAGGCCGCTATCTTCGGGCGCGACCGCCACCCGGCAGAGTGCGACTGCCAGAGAACCGCCCGCGAGGAACGGGAAGCCGCCGAAAAGCGGCGCAGACACCTTGACACCGTGGAAGAACTGAAACGCCGGGGCTTTACCGACCCCACCATGCGGGACTGGACTTTCGAGAACGACAACGGCAGGAACCCGCAGACCGGGCTTGCCCGCCGGTATGTGGAGCATTGGGAAGATATGCGGACAGACAATATCGGCTGCCTGTTCTGGGGCGGCGTAGGCACCGGCAAAAGCTACCTTGCAGGCTGTATCGCAAACGCCCTCATGGAGAAAGAAATCCCCGTCCGCATGACGAACTTTGCTCTTATCCTCAATGACCTTGCCGCCAGCTTTGAGGGGCGCAACGAGTACATTTCCCGCCTTTGTCGTTATCCGCTGCTGATCCTTGACGACTTCGGCATGGAACGCGGGACGGAATACGGGCTGGAACAGGTGTTCAATGTGATTGACAGCCGTTACCGCAGCGGCAAGCCGCTGATCGTCACGACCAACCTTACGCTGGACGACCTGCACAACCCGGAGGACACCGCCCATTCCCGGATTTATGACCGCCTGCTTTCCATGTGCGTCCCGGTACGCTTTACCGGCGACAACTTCCGGCAGGAAACCGCCAAGCGGAAAATGGAGAGCATGAAGAAACTGATTACCGACTGAAAGGAGTATTGCCTATGGCAGATAACAAGCAGCACGACACCCGCACCACCCGCCGTTATCACCCAGGCTATGAGTGCAAATGGGCGACCAACACCGTCGTTCATATCCTCGAAAACCGAGAGTACACCGGATGTCTGGTGAACTTCAAAACGGAAAAGCCTTCTTATAAGGTCAAGCACAGCATAGAGAACCCCGTCGAGAAGCAGGCCATTTTCGAGAACCACCATGAGCCGATCATCGACAAGGAAACATGGGAACGGGTGCAGGAGTTACGCAAACAGCGCAAACGCCCGAACCGCTACGATGAAGTGGGGCTGTTCTCCGGGATTTTGTTCTGCGCCGACTGCGGCCATGTGCTGTATCAGCAGCGGTATCAGAACAAAGACCGCAAACAGGACTGCTACATCTGCGGCAGCTACAAGAAGCGCACCCGCAACTGTACGGCGCACTTTATCCGCACCGATCTGTTGACCGCTGGTGTCCTGGCAAATCTCCGGCAAGTGACCGAATACGCAGCCAAGCATGAGAGCCGGTTTGTGAAACTACTTGTCCAGCAGAACGAGATCGGCGGCAAGCGAAAGACCGCCGCAGCCATCAAGCAGCTTGAACAGGCGCAGGAACGCATTTCTGAAATCAGCCGCATTATCAAGCGGCTGTATGAGGACAATGTAAACGGCAAAATCAGCGATGAGCGTTTCATGGAACTGTCGGCTGACTACGAAGCCGAGCAAGCGGAGCTGAAAAAGAGAGCCGCCGCCCTGCAAGCCGAACTGGACAAGTCACAGGCAGCTACCGTCAACGCCGAGAAATTTATGGGCATTGTCCGCAAGCACCTTGCCTTTGAAGAACTGACCCCCACTCTCTTGCGGGAAATGATCGAGAAAATTGTGGTGCATGAGTGCAGCTATGATGAGAACGGCACCCGCAGGCAGGACATTGAGATTTATTACAGCTTTGTCGGCAAGATTGACTTGCCCGAATAACCGCCCGACCTATCCGACACAATGGCCAAGTGTCGGATAGGAACGGCAAAATTTTTTGCACTTCTATTGCTTCTTTATCACACATAAGCAAATTCGCCTGAACATCATCAAAATAGGAAAGCCACAAAGTCTATCTGCGTGAAAAGGGGAAAAAATAGAATACCGTCATACTTATATTCTTGTTTGAGATTGTCAATCGGGTAGGGATGTAGTTAAAAGGACACATCTTTTATTTCGTCATGAAAAAATAGAAGAAAAAACATAGTTAACTTGAACGCATAAACTGATCGTAAGATTTATAAAGAAAAAATTAGATGAGATAAAGAATGGATTCGAATTGTTTAAAATTTTAATAAGAAAAAAAACACATCTTTCGATGTGTTTCGTTTTAAGATGGTGCCGGCGGTGGGACTCGGACCCACACACCCTTGCGGATAACAGATTTTGAGTCTGTCTCGTCTACCAATTCCGACACGCCGGCAAGAATGTAATGTCTTTATTCGGACAACGACTATATTATAGGATTTTTGGATTTCAATCAATAGAAAATTTAATTTTTTTTGAAAAATAGGCAAAATGAAGTATTCGTATTTCTTATAGTCAGAGATAGAAAGCAAGTGAATGAACATGTCGTGATTGAAAACGAAAAGTTGAATAAATGAGATTAAACGATCGTAATGAATTGGGGGACAAGTTTATAGACACTAAAACGTGAAGTATTTATAATGTAAACAAAATTGGAGAACTATTAATGAGACTACATTATAAAAAAGCATTTAATGGAGATATGAATAGCTTACCTAAACATCCTCATGAGCCCGGAGCAGTAAAATTTAAAGAAATCGATGATTTCAATCAATTATCTATCACATTAAATCTGCTTTCATTTTTATTGTTCATTATTTTATTGATCATTGATGTGCTTACTTTTAAACGTTTTGATTTTACCTCTAAAGCGGGATTGATCGGTTTATGCTTAAGCTTTTTGGTTCTTATCCCACATGAGTTTTTACATGCAATTTGTTTTAAAGGTGATGTAGAAATGTATACTGCCTTGAATAAAGGAATGTTATTTGTGACAGGGACAGAAACGTTCAGCAAAAGCCGTTTTGTTTTTATGTCTCTTTTACCGAATCTTGTATTTGGTTTTCTTCCTTGGCTCGTAGCATTGTTATTCCAGGATTGGAGCATTTCACAAATCCTCATTGTTCTTGGCACTGTGGCGATTGCTCAAGGTATTGGCGATTATTATAATGTATTTAACGCCTTGACCCAGATGCCTAAAGGTGCGCGTTGTTACTTATACGGTATGAATACATATTGGTATATGCCTCAACAAAACAAAAAGAATCGAACTCCAGAAAAATAATCATTTCAAAATGAATAGCTCTGCTTTGGGAAAGTTCCATATGCAAGGGCTATTTTTATTTTTAAGCTCCTTTTTTTATTGGTCTATTATTAGTGAATTGTTTGTATAAATTAATCGTTTTTTAATGAACGTACCGGTCGGATGAATGAATGTTGATGAAATAAATTAGATGAAAATGGGGAACAAGCAAAAGTTAGAATGAAATCGCAATCAGATATTTAATAACAAAATAAGATAGGAAATATTCAATTTAAAATTAGAACTATACATTTAGATGTTTAAGGTTCGATTCTTTCTTTATAGATGAAATCTAGGGTTGATTCATGAATAAATGTCTATATTTATCGAATGAAAATTGATCATTTTTTCTGAACGAAAATTAGCGGACCTTGAATTTATGCTTCACTTTTCGATAACAAACTTTAGTCGTTTTGAAAAGTTTTCTTTGAATCAAAAATCAAAATCTAAATGATCTTTTTTCATAAAACTAAAAAATCTTATTGATCGATCAGAAGATGATCTTTCTTAAAGTCTGATTGATTCAAACTCTTTTACATGAAAAGACGAACGAATTTTGTTTGTTAATTCAATTCGCCTATAGTGTTTGTTTTCCTGAATTTCAAATTTATTAATGATAGAAGTGATGGATGTTTTACATTTGACCAAAAGCAAAAATTTCATTGTGTTAGAGCTGTTTTGTGTTCTGAGTTCAATTGATTAAATCAATAAAATTTATAAAATTTACAATTTAAATTATTGATGAGTTACAACCATAAACATGTCTACATCAATACTTGTTATTCAATTAATCTTGATAAATCAAATAAGGGTCGACTAAAACATAAAAGGATAAACACGATGTATTAAAGCAAGATCATGTATCTGGATTTTTATACATTGGATCATGGAAGAAATAAGATTGAAGCATTACTTTTAAAAAATAAAAATGATCGATTTACGTTTTGATTTGGCGTGCTTCATTTGTCTTATTTCAGATTTATGAATTTCTGATGCCTGCTGGATTCAGATTTATGAATTACCGATACCTATTGATTCAACAAATATAACTTGGATTTTGTATGAATCAAACCGACAAAACAGCCTATGATTTATTTAAATATCTTTAACAATTCTGAATTGATACTGAAGTATATCTATATTTTGAAAAGATGGATCAAGCTTAAAGGTTAAAATTTTGCATGTAGATGTTCTTGTTCTATAGTGCATTTGGTCTTCTAATTTGGGAGGTAGCGCTTCAATCAGATTGGTGTTATTTTTATAGAGTGATCGAGAAACAAAGTTAAAAACAGAATAAAACAATCTTTATTTTAGTATTTGTATAACGTTTCGAATTTGAAATCGAATTCTTGCTTGATAAAAAAAGGTTGGCCTTTTTAAATGGATACAATTTGTTTTTTTACGAGTTTTAGATCATGAATTCACACAGATTTATTTAAAGATAGAAATAGCTCAATTTGTGTTTCTTCTAAACTGACTCATCGTATACAAATTGTGAATTTCCTTATGGTTTCAAACTGTCATGACCAGAATAAAACTTATTTAGATTATGCTTTGTTTTTGAAATTGCTCTTAAATAGAGGGTAACTTCATTTGAATTTTATTTTGCGAGTTTCAGCTTAGATCATCATGTTCAGCTATAAATTCATAATGAATCAAGATCTAGCGTGTTATTGAATGGATCAGCGTAATGACCACAGATTGAAAAGAAGAACAATTGAATGAAAGGAAAAGCTTCTCAAAGCGCTTTGAGGAACATTTCAAAGCTCTTCTTTAATTAGATTCAAAATTGATCAATAAGGAAGAATAATAACGCTTAGTTGAGTGGAATAATTGCGTACAACGTAATACCAATACGCAGTTATTCGTGTTTCCAGTACGAATGAACTGTAGCGCGACAACGTTAAAGAATTTGAGAAGCAGGGAAAAATTATGTCTAAAAAACCTGCACGCGTTAACCTTGAAGAAGGAAGCCCAGAATATTCTGTATTTCATGCCATTCATGAAGCACGCGAGAAACTCAACATTACGCAAACTGAGTTAGCAAGACGTACAGGCATTGATCAAGGAGATATTTCTAAACTAGAACGAGGAACTCGTAATCCATCTCTCAAATTGCTTAAACGTTTAGCCCAAGGTCTAGGAATGGAGCTTAAGATTACTTTTGTTCCAATTGAACAAGCCGAAGAAGCAGAAAATCATTAGTGTCATAAGCCGGATGAAAATCCGGTTTTTTTCTTGATCAAAAATTTTTATTGACAAGCAAAAAATCAATAAAAAATCGGTTATGATAAATAGAAAGCTTTTTGTGATCGATGATGAAATGAATCGATATAGAATCAAAAATGACTTGATGAACTTAAACGATAAGATCAAGAGATCTTGTTTATTTACGATATATAAAGGTTTGAACTATAAAAATTTCTTTAAGTACATATGGAATGATTGAAAGAGATTCGCGATCAATATTGTGATTAATTAAAGAGGATGACAAGGATGGTAAAATAGAATGGATTTTGTTTTACTCAATAAAGAGACAAGACCATTTTACTAGTCGCTTTTATAGAAAATATTTTTTAAAATATAACGTTGAAATTAACGAATGAACAAATAGGCATAAATAGAAAGTTGAGGAACACACATGACAGTTAATTGGAGTGAAGAAACAAATTTAGATGTTTTAGAACATGAACTTGTAGGTGCGCCCATTATTCCTAGTGGTGTAGAAAAAAAGGATCCAAAAGATATTAAAGTGCTTTTGGGACTGAGTGGTGGTGTAGATAGTGCGATTGCTGCTTGGGTATTAAAAGAACAAGGATTTGATGTCACTTGTTGCTTTATGCGCAACTGGGACTCATTTGCCAATGGAGATGTTGCGGGCAATCCAGATTTATTAAATGATGTTTGTCCTCAAGAACAAGACTATCACGATGCCCAAGCGGTTGCGGATAAATTAGGATTAACATTACTTCGCGTCGATTTTGTTCGTGAATATTGGGATGATGTTTTCTCGACTTTCCTTAAGGAATATGAAAGAGGACGTACACCAAACCCAGACATTTTATGTAATCAATTTATTAAATTTGATGCATTCTTTAATTATGCAATGAAAAATGGTTTTGATGCGATTGCAACAGGACACTATTGCTCAATCCAAGTCGAAAATGACTTTACTTGGCTAGCAAGAGCAGCAGATTTAAATAAAGACCAAACTTACTTTTTAGCACAAGTCGCTAAAGAAGCATTAGCGAAAACAATGTTCCCATTAGGAACGCTGATTAAACCACAAGTTCGTAAAATTGCGGCGATGTTAAATCTCGATAGCGTTATGACGAAAAAAGACTCCACAGGGATTTGTTTTATCGGTGAAAGAAATTTCCGTCAGTTTTTATCGAACTATCTTCCTGCTAAAGAAGGCGAAATTATCGATTTAGAAACAGGAACTGTTTTAGGTAAACACCAAGGGGTTCTATATTACACAATTGGTCAACGCAAAGGTTTGCATATTGATCGTTTTGCTGGTCCTTGGTTTATTGCCGCTAAAGATGTTCAAACAAACCGCTTATATGCTGCTAAAGTCGATAACAAGCAATGGCTTGATTCCGATCGATGCCGTGTTGAAAAGATTAACTGGATCGTCGATGAAGATTACAAGTTCCCTAAACATTGCACTGTTAAATTTAGATATCGTCAAAAAGATATTCCAATCGAACTGGAAGTAGATGGAAATTGCGCGAATGTGTATTACCCACAAAAAAGTTCCGCAGTGACTCCGGGTCAAGAAGCAGTGTTCTATGATGGTGATAAATGTCTCGGTGGTGGCGTAATCGAAGAAGTATATATTCAAGACGATAATGTCTTCGAAAAAATTAAAACAAAGGCGGATCAATCCTACCATGGCTGATCGCATTGTTGTGGAAGGAAAGGTTGAACGCATTTTTTTCCAACGAGCGAATACGAATTTCTATATTGGCAGTTTAAGAAACGGATCCAATAAGAAGATCATTCGCTTTATTGGTAATGTGCCAAACTGTGAAATTGGCTTGTATTTTCAATTAGAAGGGGAAATGGCGGTTCACCCCGTTTATGGAGAACAACTCAAAGTCACACAAGCGACACAAACGACTCCACCATCGAATGAATCAGAAATTATTAAGTTTTTTTCCTCTAGTTTATTTGCAGGAGTGGGAAAGACGACAGCCCAAAAAATTTATAATGCATTAGGAGAAGATGCGATAGATTTAGTTATTGCCAATCCGGATATCTTAGTCGATACGTGTAATTTGTCTGCCGAAATGGCTTCAAAAGTCGCCAATCCACTGCTGAACAATCCGAAAAGTATTCAAATTTCGCGATTGTTAAAGGCAGGTATTTCGCAAAAAGATATTACTCGTCTACAAAACTTACCAGATCAAGTTTTGAAAAAGCTAAAAGACGATCCTTTTTATCCGTATTACTATTTGTCTGGCTTTGGTTATGAATCCGCAAAACGAATTGCCAATGTCTTTCATCTTGCCAAAGATGACCCTATGCGATTGAAAGCGGAAGTGTATGATCAAATTCAAAGAATTACATATCAATTTGGTTGTACGACAATTCCGATTGGTGTTCTTTGTCAAAATGCACAAATGGACATTGAGCAAGTGATGCCAGCAATTGAGCAACTCGAAGCGATGGGCTTAGTGATTCGAAGTGGGCAATATGTTTATTTAATCGAACAATATAATGCCGAACAAGTCGTTGCTCATGCGCTATACCAACATACTTTCGAAGTAAATCAACCGGATTTAGACGTTTTGTACGAAACGATTGCCCAAGTAGAGCAGAAAAATAATATTACGTATGATGACACGCAAAAAAAAGCGATCGAACAGTTTTTCAGCCACTCGATGATGATTTTAAATGGGGGCCCGGGAACCGGGAAAAGTACGCTATTAAAAGGAATCCTCGATACCCTAAAAATACTAGAACCTTCTTCTACTGTTGTCTTATGCGCCCCAACCGGACGTGCAGCTAAACGAATGAAGGAACTGACCAATCGAAAAGCTCAAACGATTCATTCATTATTAAAATGGGATTTTGAAACCAATATGTTTGGTGTGAATGAATCCGATCCGCTTAAAGCGGATTATGTCATCGTCGATGAGTTTTCGATGGTGGATTCACGTTTATTTGCGAGCTTGTTAAGAGGGATAGAGGAGCATTGCCAAATCTTATTGATTGGAGATGAAGAACAATTGGAAAGTGTTGGACCGGGAAATGTTCTCAATGATTTGATTGCTTCCAATAAAGTTCCAGTCGTGCATTTAAAAAAGCTCTATCGTCAAAAAGAAGGCAGTGGGATTTCGATTTTAGCGGATCAAATTCGTAACTTTAAAGAAATTGAGTTTATTGATCCTGTGACGATGCTCGAACGGAATGAAAGCTCAACGCTCTCTTTAATTGAAAATCTTGTCTTACAACAAGAACACCCTGAGGATGTGCAAATTCTTGCACCGAAATACGATGGGGACAGTGGGATTTATGCGATTAATGCGATGATGCAAACGATTGTCAATCCATTCCATCCATTAAAAGAACAATTAACAACCCATATTGTGACGGAGAATGGACGCAAAGAAGTTTATTTTAGAAAAGATGACAAAATTCTTTTGAAGAAAAATCATCCGGAAATCAATGCCTTTAATGGCGATATCGGTACGATTTCGCAAGTCGATCCGGTGACTAATACGTTATGGTGTCAATTTAGTGATACGACACTCGAGGTAGAAAAGACGAATTTGTTGGATACAATTAGTCATGCTTGGTGTATTTCGATCCATAAAGCACAAGGCTCTGAGTATCAAGACGTTTGTGTTGTTGCTGATCATAATGGGGCAGGCATGTTAAAGAAACGTCTTTTGTATACCGCTATATCACGGGCGAAAAAGAATTTGACAATTGTTGGCAGCGAACAGCTTTTTCGTCAAGGGGTCAAACGCATCGACACAAATCGACGAATTACCACACTTCAACAACGCCTCGATCAAGTTTGGCAAAGTGCAACAAGACAAGATCTTGCTACATTGATTCGACAGCTGCCAGTACGCTCACATGGCATGTTTGAAAATCCAATGTTGTTTTCAGATCCATTAGCAGATGTCGAAATATTCGATACAAGTGAAGTGTTGAGTTTTGAATAAGCTGGATTTTGAAGAATTTTGTTCAAAACATTTCATTTTGTTCAAGCTGATGAACAAATGATTTGCTTGAACTAGACCTTCAGTCTATAATGCGATATGCAGTGAAGAAAGGGACGAGTACACAGACCTTTTCCAGTTTAGAGAGCAACAGTTGGTGAAAAGTTGCCTGGAAACCTGTCGAAGCTACCCTGGAGTTGCCGCTTCCAGCGATAACGGAGTAATTAAGGGTGTTTATGTATTTGTATATAAACAAACCGGGATGGTATCGCGTGTCAACGTTCCTGGAAACAGGGGCGTTTTTTTATATTCATTTCAATGGGAATAGCGATCGCCACAAATGAAAATCAAAGTTTGCCTGGCAAACTTTGGATCAATAAAAAGGAGAAAACGATGAAACAACTGACAGGGAATCAGGTTCGTCAAATGTTCTTAGATTACTTTGAATCAAAAGGCCACATGATTGAACCAGGAGCAAGTTTAGTACCTCATAACGACCCAACTTTGTTATGGATTAATGCGGGAGTTGCTGCCCTTAAAAAATATTTTGACGGTAGTGAAAAACCAAAGAAAAACCGCATTGCTAACGCCCAAAAATCAATTCGTACAAACGATATTGAAAACGTTGGGAAAACAGCACGTCACCACACATTCTTTGAAATGTTAGGGAACTTCTCTATTGGTGATTATTTCAAAGCTGAAGCTATTCCATTTGCATGGGAATTTTTAACAAGCCCAGAATGGATTGGCTTTGATCCAGAAAAACTTTACATCACTGTGTATACAGATGATGATGAAGCTTACCGCATTTGGACAGAAGTATGTCATGTTGACCCAAGTCACATCTTAAAAACAAAAGAAAACTTCTGGGAAATCGGTAAAGGACCAGGGGGTCCAGACACAGAAATTCACTATGACCGTGGAGAAAAATATGATCCAGAAGGTCTTGGTGAAAAATTATTCTTTGAAGAAATGGAAAACGATCGTTACATCGAAGTATGGAACGTTGTATTTAGCCAATATGATTGCGATCCAACAATTGATCGTAAAGACTACAAAGAATTACCACAGAAAAATATCGATACCGGAATGGGCTTAGAACGTTTAGTTGCTTTAATCCAAGATGGTGAAACAAACTTCGATACAGACTTATTCTTACCAATCATTCACGAAACAGAAAAATTAGCGCATGTAAAATATGAAGGCGACAACAGAATGGCTTTCCGCGTTATCGCTGACCATATTCGTACATTAGTATTTGCTCTTTCTGATGGAGCAAACTTCTCAAACTCCGGACGTGGTTATGTTTTAAGACGTGTACTACGTCGTGCTGTTCGTTTTGGATTGAAACTCGGCTTAGACGAACCATTCCTCTACAAATTAGTGGATGTTGTCTCTGAAAACATGAAAGATTTCTATCCATACTTAATGGATACAATCGAAGAAAATAAAAAGACTATTCGTCAAGAAGAACAATTGTTCAAGAAAACATTGAAAAATGGTCAAGCTTTATTAGATGAAGAAATTGCTAAAGCAACAAATGGCAAATTATCTGGTGAAGTTACATTCAAACTGTATGACACTTATGGCTTCCCATTTGAAATGACGCAAGAAATTGCACAAGAAAATGGCTTAGAAGCAGATCGTGAAGATTTTGATGTGCAAATGCAAGCACAAAAAGAACGTGCTCGTGCAGCAAGAAGCAAAGAAGATTCTTTCGCAACTCAAAACGAAGAACTCATGAACTTTGCTGAGCATTGCGAATTCACTGGCTACGATCATTTAGAAGACGAAGGCCATGTGATTGCTTTATTCAACAAAGAAGGAAAAATGGTTGATGAATTAGATGGTGAAGGTCAAATTATTTGTGATGTTACTCCATTCTATGTTCAATCTGGTGGTCAAGTTGCTGATACAGGTGTGATCATTGGCAATCATTTCAAAGCGAATGTTTTAGACGGTATTAAAACAAGAAATAAACAACACTTACTTCAAATTGAAGTAGAAGAAGGCATTTTACATAAAGGTGATTTAGTTCGCCAAATCGTGGATGCAAAACATCGTTTAGACACAACTGCAAACCACTCAGCAACACACTTATTACAATCAGCCCTCAAAGCTGTATTAGGGGATTCTATTCACCAAGCAGGAAGCTTTGTAGGACCAGATTACTTACGTTTTGACTTCAATTACCGCGAAAAATTAACTGAAGAGCAATTAGCAGACATTGAACAACGTGTAAACGTAATGATCAATGATGGCCATGTTGTTACTCGTGAAGTAATGAAAATCGAAGAAGCGAAAAAAACAGGCGCAACTGCATTATTCGATGAAAAATACGGTGATGAAGTTCGCGTAGTGACTATGGGTGATGTATCTTGTGAATTCTGTGCAGGTTGCCACGTGGATAACACAAGAGAAATCGGTCTGTTAAAAATCGTAGGTGAAGAATCAATCGGAAGTGATACACGTCGTATTACAGCAAAAACGAAAAAAGCAGCTTACGATGACTTTGCAGCTCAACAAAGAATGCTTGAACACATCGCAAGAACAGCAAAATCTAAAGGAATTAAAAACCTCGATACAAAAATCGATGCTACTTTTGATCAAATGAAAGACATGCAAAAAGAAATTGCAGATCTGAAAAATCAATTGTTTGCGTTCAAATCTAAAGAATGGGCACGTGATGCTAAAGAGATCAACGGATTCCATGCATTAGTTCGTGAAGTTCCTGCAATGGATGGTAAAGCACTCAAAGAAATCGTTTCAACACTTAAAGGACAAGACGACCAAATGGTAATCTTATTAATCTCCAACAATGATGGTCGTTTAACACTCGTTGCTGGTGCAGGTAAAGAAGCGGTTAAACGTGGTGTTCATGCCGGAAACTTAGTTAAAGCTGCGGCATTGACAACAGAAGGTAAAGGCGGCGGAAAACCAGATCTTGCACAAGCTGGTGGTTCTAACGCTGCTAAGATCAATGAAGCCCTCAACCAGGCATTACAAACAATTGAAACTCTTTAATTCATTTCAATTAAAACGGAGTTGTATTCGTCATTAGACAAGTACAACTCTTTTTTTAGCTATAAAGAATGCTTCGTTTTTTGTGGTTAAGCAATGAACGTAAGCGTCAAATGAATGACGTGTGTTATTAGAATAAAAGGCGCTGTATTCTGTTTGTAGCTAAACAGAATACAGCGCCTTAATTATTTGACTGAAAATATAAGTTTTCAGGAAGATTTTTAGAATATGGAACTAACTCTTCCACTACTTTCTGTGGAATTTGCTCTTCTTTGTAATACTTCAATGTATTCAAAACGTGTTCTAGGTACATGAATGGGTTTAATCCATTCATTTTAGCTGATTCTAGCAGTGTCATATACCCAGCAGCCGATTCTGCTCCGCTGACACTGTTCGAGAACAAGAAATTCTTTCTTGCGATCACGAAACTCTTTATTTTTCTTTCGGCTAAATTATTATCGATCGGATAAATGCCATTTTCTATGTATCTCGCTAATTCTTCTTTACGCTCCAAGAAGTATGTTGCAGCTTTATGGGCTTTCGTTTTCTCTTCGAATCCTTCTGCTACAATTTCAACTTCTTGCACTAACTTTTCAAAACGAGGATTGCTTAGCTTTTTTCTAGCTTGTGTTCTCTGTTCAGTTGAACAATCGGAAAAGTTATTCTCGATTTGATACAGTTCTGCGATTTGTTTTAAAATGGCAACTAAACGATTTAAAGACTCATGTTCTTGAAGGAAGGCTTGAGCTTTTTCCGGAATATCATCGGAATTTTTATACGCATTCAAAATCTTTTTCAATTGGGCATAATCATCCCTACAGTTAACGGCATCATAAAAGTACCGTCTTGCATGTGCCAAACAAGATAGTTTTGTGCATCCTGGATAGGATCTGTAGCCTTGCAGTCCATCTGTCATGAGTGCGCCGGTAAAATCTGTCCCAAGCATACTTATGATAAATTCTTTTTTTCGACTTTCATTGAACTGGTAAAGAACCATTTGTTGTTGTGCATATTCTCCACTAACTCCACAGATCATATAGGAAGTCGATCGGTCTTTTAAGGCAAGACACTGTAGCGGTGTTTCATCCATATGGATAACATTTTGCTTCACTAGATCCTGATTGATCTGTTCGCAGATGGGGATTAGATATTGTTCATAGCACGTCTGTAAAATATTACTCATTGTCTGTCTAGACAGATCTACTCCCAAAGCAGAGGCGTCCTTTTCAAGGCGGTATAACGGTGTGCCCATCATGAATTTTTCATAAGCGAGTCCGGCAACAAGAGAAGTTGTGGCAATGCTCTTGTCAATGAGATCTGGTTCTTTCGGTTGAGCTTTGACGATCATCGATTTTCCGTTTTCATCTGTACATCCTGCCGGACAAACCTTTTTTTCCAGTTTGATTTTTCTGATTAGGTATTGAGCTGGTTGGTATTCAATAACGGTTTTTTCCGAATAATCTAAATGGGACATCTTTCTGCCACAGAATGGGCAGAGAGTGTTTTCATCGAGTTGAATAACATCGATGATATCGGGTTCGTGGTTTCTGCAGTCTTTTCTTGGTTTGTTTTTCTTAACGGCATCTAGCTTTTTCAGATCGTTTAATTGGTTGTCCAACTTTTTTCGATGATTTTGGACTTTAGCTAAAACTTCGCGATACTGTTCTTCAGTAATCTCACAGGCTTCACGTTTTTCGTTCAAGAATTCGATTGTGTCTTTTTCCAAATCAGTTGGTTCTAAGGTATCTAAGTCAAAGAGTCTGAGTTGAATGTTTTCAGTTTTTGCGGCAAAAAGAGCGTTTTGGAGATAATTATTGAGCTCTTTTCTGCCTTGAGATTCGCAGACTGTATCAATAAGTAAATTCACGACATCGTTTTTGTCCATGTCTTTTGTTTGTTCACGAATCTGAGTCGCTATGTTAGTTCGGATTTTTTGTTTAATTTCAGGATCTATTCTTACCATAACTGTATTATATCTTATTTATGCATAATATAAAACTTAATAAGATATTATATTAAATTTAAGTGTGTTAAATATGTGTTTTTTCATATGTATATAGTTCTTGTCAAAAACCCAGCAGAGTGGCCTGCTGGGTTAAATGTATTTTGGTTTTTGAGGTAAAAATTGAGGGTCTGGCACAATTGTCATTCCGGATAGTAGAGCTTGTAACTGTGATGAGCTGATTGTTTGATATTGATTTATTTCAGTAAAAGGCCATTTTAAATGAGATCTAGCTAGACGTTTATAGACCAACCAGTAACCATTGCCATCATGGAGGATTCCTTTCATTTTATCTTTGGTTCGGTTAGTAAAAAGATACAAAGAACCATCCGTTGGATCTAGGTGATAAATTCCCTGAATGATAGAAGCATAACCATCAATCCCTTTACGAAGATCGGCTGGGTTATTCACTAGAATAATGTTTTTGACTTTGGAGAAATCTATTCCAAGATCTAAATAGCCGAAATCATTCATAATAAAAAGCCCCCTGAGATAACTGATCGAATTATCTCAAAAGGCTATTCATCTTAATACCCGTCATTCATTTGACGCTTACCAATGAACGAAGAAGTGTTTCAGCAAGAGATTTTGGGTTGATGGTGCTATAATAATTGCAATCAAAATAAACGTGATATCCATTAAACATCGCGTTTATCCATGATAATCGATGGTCGATGATCCAATAAATGCCCATCTTTTTGACAATTGGATGCAAAAAGATCATTCGTCATTTATGACGTTAGACCAAAAAAAGGCCATAAATCGAATGAAAGTGGCACTAAATTCCTAATGAAAGTGCTTTATCTACATGATTTAGACAACTTCATTCACTTTTAAGCTAAAATAATAAGGCATATTGTTTATGTTTTAAGGAGGGTGCAACATGGCTCAAATTACAGAAACAGTAATGTTTACAACGGAAAAAATTCGTCGTGAGAACATTAAAAAAATTCTTCGTGAAGTATCTGATGCGCTTGAGGAAAGAGGATATAACACTGAAAACCAGATCGCTGGATATTTAATCAGTGCTGATCCAGCCTATATCTCCTCCTACAAAGATGCTCGCAATACAATTCAAAAAATTGAACGCTACGAAATTATTGAAGAGCTTGTTCGAGCATATCTGGAGAAATAATCGAGAATGGAAAGAATTATTGGCCTCGATTTAGGATCCGTAACATGTGGAGTGGCAATGTCTGATCCACTTGGCATGATTGCGCGCGCAATTACAACAGTACGATTTCCAAGTGATGATTACCAACAATGTTTAGAAGGCGTGCTTCAAATCTTGCACGAAAACAAAGTGAAAAAAGTCGTTTTGGGATTACCTAAACATATGAATGGCGATATTGGCATTCGTGGGGAAATCTGCTTGAACTTTAAAAAAATGTTGGAAGACCAGGGAATTGAAGTAGATATGTGGGATGAACGTTTAACAACTGTTGCAGCCCAAAAGATTTTAATTTCCGCCGATGTCTCCCGGAAGAAACGAAAGAAAGTCATTGATCAAATGGCAGCTGTCCAGATTCTTCAAAGTTATTTGGACCGGCAAAATGGCGGGCTAGTCTCGTTCTGATTCTGCTTTCCAGAGGCAAAACATCGTTTTTTGCCTCTTTTTTTACAATAGCTTGGAAAGAGCGCTAGTTCATCTTGTATCGTAAATAGATGAACAACCACATTCAATAAAGGAGAATTCTATGATTGACTCTAATTCTTTGTACGTCAAAGACCAAGATGGAAATGAAAAAAGAATGATCATTCTGTTCACATTTGACAGTACAGACTACAACAAGTCTTATGTTGTATTCCAAGACCCAGATAATGACACTGGTGAAGTTTATGCATCTGCTTACAACGACCAAGGTGAACTTTTACCTATCGAAACTGATGAAGAATGGGATATGGTAGATGAAGTCATTAATACGTTTGCCTCGGACGAGGAATTAACGGATGACTAGAAGAAGAAAAAAAAGAAAAAGCCACGCGGGACTCATCGTGTTTTTCGTAATTTTATGTTTGTTGATCGGTGGAGCTGGAGGAGGATATTTTTGGTATAGCTCCTCTTTAAAACCAGTTTCCTCTACCGATGAAAAAATCGCCATTGAAATTGCGCAAGGTGATACCCAAAATATCGTGATTGATAAATTAGAAGCAGCGGGATTGATTCAAAGCAAACTTGCCACAAAGATTTATACAAAATTAAATGAATTTCCACGTTATGTAGGAACATTTGAACTTTCTACATCGATGTCTACACAAGAAATCTTTGCTAAACTTGCTGATCCAAACAATGCTTTACAAAGCTTTGTTTCGGTGACAATTCCTGAAGGAAAATGGGCAAAAGATATTGCGACCATTTTAGCGAATAGTTTACCTCATCTAAATCGTGACGAATTACTTCGTTTATGGAACGATGATGCGTATATCAACCAACTTGCTCAAGTGTACCCATTCATTGATCCAACGCTTCTGACAAACGATCAATACTTCGTTAAATTAGAAGGATATTTATTCCCAGAAACTTATCACATTGATCTGAACATGAACGAAGATCAAGTAACGCGGATGCTATTGGATCAATTTGGCGCAGTGATTGCGCAGTTCCAACCACAAATCGATGCATCACAATATAACTTGCAAGAAATCCTTACGCTAGCAAGTATTATTCAATTTGAAAGTGGAAATCCAGCAGACATGCCAGATATTTCCGGTGTATTCCATAATCGTTTAAATTCAGGAATGCCACTCGGCAGTTCTGTAACGGTATGTTATGCACTCTATGATCAATTTGAATCCAGTGAGCAGTGCGAAACGAATACGGATATTCAATCCCCATATAATACGTATCTCAATGCCGGATTACCAATTGGTCCAATTCTAAATCCGGGCCGTGATGCGATTAGTGCTGCTTTAAATCCTGCGCAAAACGATTATTTATATTTCGTTGCCGATATTTATGGTGATGGAAAAACGCACTTTGCTCGTACTTTAGAAGAGCATGAAGCAAATATTGATCGATTTAACTTGCGCTTAGAATAAACATCAACAAATATTTGTGATACAATTTTTAAGCTTTAAATTTGGAGGATAAACATGGCTGAAAAAATTTTTGTTACTCAGGAAGGTCTCGATGAGCTTCGTGCCGAACTTGAGAATCTTGTCCATGTCGTAAGACCGGAAGTAATTGTCGAACTTCAAGAAGCTCGTGCACAAGGGGACTTATCTGAAAACGCTGATTACGATGCCGCTCGTGACCATCAGGCTCGTGTGGAAGGTCGTATTAAAGAACTTGAAAGTTTAATCAAAAATGCACAGATTATCGAAGAAGGAGAAGGTGGAACGAAAACAGTTCGTTTAGGATCCACTGTAACAATTAAAGATAATACTGATGGATCTTTGATGACATTCAGTATTGTGGGTACGATCGAAGCCGATCCTTTCAACAACAAAATTTCCAATGAAACACCTCTTGTCAAAGCAATCTTAGACAAGAGACCTGGAGAAACTGTTGAAGTGAAAGGTGTAGAAGAACCTTACGAAGTGACAATTGAATCTGTTCGCTAAACATGAAGAGACTGTAACAAATATCTTGATATTGATTATCTTTTCAATCATCAAGGTCGCTTACAGCCTCTTTTTTATTTTTGCAAAATTGAATCCTAAAAAGCGTTGGATGAATGTATTGAAGATGGTGTAAAACAGATCATGATTTAGAATGGATTTTTATATTGCTTCTATTTTCAACATGTTCAAAACGGACATTTGATACAATAGAAGACAAGATTAAATCTTTTCGATTTGAGTTTGTACATAAAGAAGGAGGATTTGAAGATGGTTTATATTTTACATGGTGAAGATCCATCTAGACGGGAATATAAATTAGAGACCATTAAACGCAAAGAGAATTGTGATCAAATTGATCGCTTCGATTGTCAAAAAGATGATCCAGACGTCATTGAAAACATGTTGGATTCATATAATTTATTTGCAGAAAAACCGATGGTCATTTTAGATCATGCTTCTTTTTTAGGTGCCAAAAACGATACTAAATTAGAATTAGAACGCATTGTGCCAAGACTCGTTGATGATAAAGTGATCGTTTTACTATTAGATGCCAAAAAGCTAGATACAAGAAAAAAACTAGTCAAACAACTCCAAGAAACCGCAACAATCATGAACTGCATGCCACTCGATGAAAAGAGTTTAGTTACAGAAGTGCAGACGATGATGAAAGAACGTAAAATGAAAATGGATGCGCGTGGTTTTGACTACTTTTGTCAAAATGTCGGCTTTTCATCACCAGTTATAGCTAGCCAACTTGATAAACTTGCATTATATAGCCAAGATTTGAGTTATGAAGATGTTAAAGCTTTAACAACGGTGGAACCCACTCAAGATGTATTTAAAATGACGAATGCTTTATTTGCGAAAAACCGGGTTTTATTATTAGAGTTGTATCGGAACTTTAGAGCACAAAATATGGAACCTGCGGCAATTATTGGTTTACTTGCTTCGCAAATTCGCTTTGTTTATCAAGTACGCGTTTTGATGGATGAAGGATATCGCAAAGAAGATATGATGAGTGAATTAAATGCATCATCGGGTCGAATCTGGAATACAATGAAAAACGCTAAAAATTTTAGTGCAAATCAGCTTTTAGAAAATTTGGCGACGTTATCAAAACTTGATCAAGCCACTAAAAGTGGAGTAGATCGCGATACTGCATTTGAAAATTTCATTTTGCAAATTGATGATCAGCATTCAAAACAAGATGTTTGGCAATTTTAAAAAAAGAAAGAACATCATCTTTAAAAAGCTAGATTGTGGCATTTGCTTGAATAGAGTGTAAAAAAGAAATATAAAACGTGTGAGATCTTTTATCATAGATTTGAAATAATCCGATTATTGAAGATCTCTTTTTTGTTTTGCAAAAAAAATAACCATACAGTCGGGCTCTACCACTCCTGATGTAACCGAGTGAATTTGATCACTCGGTCTTTTTTCTCTTGCTATACTGAAATTAGCGGAAGAGATCGTTGCTTTTTTGAGATTTGATCTCGCAAAAAAATTGATAGAAGATCTTCTGTATGCACCACTGACTGTTTCGAAATAGAACGAATAATTCGCCCTGCTCGAGAACGTAGAAAAAAATATTAATTCGCAGAAGATCGGCCGCTTTTCTATTTTTGGAGGTAATTATGGAAAGACTATATGCGGTTTGTTGTGGTATCGATGTTCACAAAAAGATTTTGGTTGCTTGTTTGAGAACGAAACAATCTACTGAAATTCGTTCTTTTGGTGCATCAACTCAAGATCTTCTTGATCTTGTGGATTGGTTAACAGCCAATCAATGCGAAGCTGTAGCGATGGAAAGTACAGCTTCATATTGGAAGCCTGTTTTTAATATTCTTGAAGGCTATGATTTAAACCCAATGGTTGTCAATGCTCAACACATGAAACAAGTTCCTGGACGAAAAACAGATGTAAAAGATGCTGAATGGATTTCTGATCTGTTAATGAATGGACTTCTTAAACCGAGTTTTATTCCAAATAGACGTCAAAGAGAACTTCGCGAACTATGTAGATACAGAAAATCATTGATCGTTGATTTAGGTGCTGAAAAGAATCGACTTCAGAAAATGTTAGAAGGAGCGAATATCAAACTATCTGGGACAATATCCGATATTAATGGTAAGAGTGGAAAAGCTCTTCTTGACTATATTGTTTCTGGCGAAATTTTTGACGACGAAGCTTATGAACGACTTCTTGCAGAAAAGTTGATTTCCAAACGATTAAAAGCACCTAAAAAACAATTGATCAAAGATATGCAAGGTTGTATCAGCCCAATTCAGGCAAAGATGATCAAAGTGATTCGAACTCATATTTCAGAACTTGAAGCGCACATCAAAGAACTGAATGACGACATTTCAAATCATCTAAACGAAGAAGAAGAAAACGCAGTTGAATTAATCAAAGACATCCCTGGTATTTCAGATACGAGTGCACAAACGATCGTTTCAATCATTGGAACAGATATGTCGCGCTTTCCAACAAGCGGAGCTTTGTGTTCATGGGGTGGACTATGTCCTGGAAATCATGAAAGCGCTGGGAAACGAAAGAATGGAAGAACAAACAAGGGAAATAAACTCTTAAGAAGTACTTTAGTTGTCTGTGCTCACTCAGCTGTGTTGAAAAAAGATTCTTACTTTGGAGAAATGTATAAACGGATTGCCTCACATAGAGGAAGGAAAAGAGCTATTGTTGCAGTTGCACACGCAATATTACAAATCATTTGGCAACTACTCAAAAAGAATGAGAGATATGAAGATTTAGGCTCAGATTACTTTGAAAAGAAAAATCACAAAAATAAGTTAGTATCAACTTTAAAGAAGCTTGAAAATTTTGGAATAACTCTCATGCCAGAACAACTGGCACAAGTAGCCTTCTAGAATTTTACTATTTTATTTTTTCAAAAATGTCAGGGATTTTGTGCGCTTTTTTCTAAAACGTTCGATTTGGTTACAGAAAAAAAAGCAAAGTAAAAGAAAAAGAATGATCGGTAATTTGATATTTACCGAATCGTAAATAAAGCATTATAAAAGCGCAGAGAAACAAAATAGAATTCATATTCTCTGCGCTTTCATTTTCATTTAAATCTGTGAAAAGTTATATTTCGACGTAAATCTACATCAATAAAAAACGATATCGAAGTGATACCGTGTTTTTATTGAATAGAGTTTACAGCTTGAGCAAGTCTAGATTTCTGGTTAGAAGCATAGTTTTTATGCTTGAATCCTTTTGCTACAGCTTTGTCTAATTTAGAACATGCTGCTGCGTAAGCTGCAACTGCTGCTTCTTTATCCTGAGCTTCTACAGCAACTAACACTTTTTTGATAGCTGTTTTTAAAGCTGATTTTTGGGAAACGTTGCGGCTTCTTGCTTTATTATTCGTGAGAACACGCTTTTTTTGCTGTTTAATCTGTGGCACGAGTACACCTCCTGACATAATGCTTTGAAATTATAACAAAGTGCATTTTACAATGCAACAAAACACGAAATGATCAGGTATAATATCTCATCAGAAAGGGGGTTATTCCTTGTGAATTCCAAAATTATTTTTATGGGGACTCCTCAAATTGCCGCAGATGTCTTGCAAGCATTATTAAATGCAAATGCAAATATTTCTTTAGTCATCTGCCAACCAGATCGTAAAGTCGGTCGTAAAGGGACTTTACAAGCTTGTCCAACCAAGCAACTTGCCCTTCAATATAACATTCCTGTTTTTCAACCGGAGAAAATTCGCAATGACTTTCAACGTGTCGTTGATGAACATGCAGATTTAATTGTAACTTGTGCGTATGGTCAAATCGTACCACAAGAAGTCTTAGATGCACCAAAACAAGGGTGCGTGAATTTGCATGGATCACTTTTACCGGAGTATCGAGGCGCCGCACCAATTCAGCGTGCAATTTATGATGGTAAAACGGTAACTGGCATGTCTTTGATGAAAATGGAAGCAGGTATGGATACTGGACCAGTTGCTGCAATGGCAAAAATTGAAATTGAGCCAAGCGACAATACCACTTCATTATTTGAAAAGATGGGAAAACTTGCGGGCGAATTGGTTGTTGAACACCTCGATGAACTTTTAGCCGGGACACTAGAATTCATCCCACAAGACGATTCATCAGCAACGCATGCTGACAAGATCTCAAAAGAAGAAGAACAACTCGATTTAAATATGTCAGATGTTCAATTATTGAATACGATTCGGGCACTTTCTTATACGCCGGGTGGGTATGTGATCGCAAATCATGCTAAACTAAAACTTCTTTCTGTACGCTATCAACCTGGCGAAACACCTGGTATTGGGGTGTTCTTTGCTTTGAACAAAAAACAATTCGCAATGGGTGGCCATGAAGGAATCTTTTTGTTAGACGAAGTGCAACCAGAAGGAAAATCAATGATGAAATCTGCCGACTTCCTGAATGGAAAAGGAAGAAGTCTGATCAATAAGAAAGCGGGGGAATAACTTGGATCAAAAGAATATTCGAAATTTTTCAATTATCGCTCATATTGACCATGGAAAATCGACATTAGCTGACCGAATTTTGGAACTGACGGATTCAGTTGAGAAACGAGAAATGAAATCACAAATTCTCGATTCGATGGATTTAGAAAGAGAACGTGGCATTACCATTAAATTGAATGCCGTGGAACTTGTTTATCATGCTAAAGATGGACAAGATTATTTATTCCATTTGATTGACACTCCAGGTCACGTTGACTTCTCATATGAAGTATCACGTTCACTTGCAGCTTGTGAAGGAGCTATATTAGTTGTCGATGCAGCGCAAGGTGTGCAAGCGCAAACGATGGCAAACGTGTATTTAGCATTAGAAAACGACTTAGAGATTTTACCAGTCTTAAATAAAGTTGACTTACCAAGTGCACAACCAGAGGTTGTCAAAGAAGAAATCGAAAATTTAATTGGCTTAGATTGCAGTGAAGCCGTTGAAATTTCTGCTAAATCCGGATTGAATGTCGATCAAGTTTTAGAACAAATCGTAGCAAAATTGCCAGCTCCAACAGGAGACATTCAAGAACCACTACAAGCTTTAGTCTTTGACTCAGTTTATGATGCTTATAAAGGCGTTATTGCTTGGGTATCGATTAAAAATGGTGAAGTTAAAGTTGGCGATAAAATTCGTTTAATGGCTTCACAAGCAGAATATGAAGTCACAGAACTTGGTGTACGTACACCAAAAATGTTAAACAAACAATCTTTAAAAACAGGAGATGTTGGATGGATTGCAGCATCTGTTAAAGATATCAAAACAGTTCGTGTTGGGGATACGATCACTTTAGCTAATCGTCCAGCAAAAGAAGCGCTCGATGGATATAAAGAAATGCAGCCAATGGTTTATGCGGGTATTTATCCTGTTGATAACGCTCGTTATGACGATTTAAAAGAAGCATTAGAAAAATTACAACTCAACGATGCATCTTTACAATTTGAACCTGAAACGTCACAAGCTTTAGGATTTGGGTTCCGTTGTGGCTTTTTAGGACTATTACATATGGATGTTGTCGAAGAGCGTTTAGAACGTGAATATAACTTGAGTTTGATCGCAACTTCGCCATCTGTTATTTATCGAGTGCATAAAACCGATCGAACTGTCGAAGAAATCGACAACCCAGCTTCATTACCACCAGCTCAAAAAATCGACTTTATCGAAGAACCTTATGTCAAAGCGGAAATCTTAGTTCCGAAAGAATATGTCGGTACGATGATGGATCTTTGTCAGAAAAAACGTGGTGAATATGTGGACTTACAAGTTCTCGATGATACACGTATGGAATTGATCTATCAGATGCCACTTTCTGAAATTATCTTCGATTTCTTTGATCGCATGAAGAGTGCAACGAAAGGCTATGCAAGCTTTGACTATGAATTTAGCGGCTATCGTAAATCCGATCTGCAAAAACTCGATATTTTATTAAATGGCCAAGTTGTCGATGCGCTTAGCATTATCGTGCATAAAGATTTTGCTTATAATCGTGGAAATGCGATGACAGTTAAATTAAAAGACTTAATCCCAAAACAACAGTTTGAAATTCCTGTTCAAGCCGCAATTGGAAGTAAAATTATTGCCCGTACAAACATTAAAGCCTTACGTAAAAACGTATTGGCAAAATGTTATGGTGGGGACATTTCCCGTAAGAAAAAATTGTTAGAAAAACAAAAAGAAGGGAAAAAGCGCATGAAGATGGTTGGTTCTGTCGAAATTCCACAAGAAGCATTTATGGCTGTCTTGTCGATGGACGAAGACTAATCATGATCGAAAGTGCTTATCTCCATATCCCATTTTGTCAGTCGATTTGTACATATTGTGCTTTTGAGCGAAGCGCAAATTTAAAACAGATCGACCAGTGGCTCGATGTGATTTGCGACGAGGTGCAAAATACTTTAAAACAAGCCAAACAAAACGATCCAACCTTTAAATTGAAGACAATTTATTTTGGAGGTGGGACACCGAGTGTTTTGTCTTGCGCACAACTCGAACGCTTAGCAAGTTTGTTTGCAGATGTCTTTGATCCTTATGGAGAATGGACAATTGAAGCGAATCCTGAATCGATTACTTTAGAATGGTTGCAAACAGCCCGCCGTCTTATGATCAATCGCATTTCAATTGGTATTCAAACCTTTGATGCCAAACGCCTGCAAACACTCAATCGCCATCATACCCCATTGCAAGCCAAGCAAGCTGTCGCATTATGTCGCCAAGCTGGATTTGAATCGATTAGCGTCGATTTGATTTATGGCTTTGCCAAACAAACGATGGCGGATCTCAATGCTGATCTAGATGCGTTTTTGGAACTCGATATCGATCATCTTTCTATTTATTCGCTCATTTTAGAGCCGGATTCGGCTTTAGGAAAACGGGGCTATGTGCCATTAGATGAGTATGAAAATGCATTGATGTATGAACAAATTGACAAGCGTTTAACCCAATCTGGATTTGAGCACTACGAAGTGAGTTCTTTTGCCCGCAATCAAAAATACGGGCTTCATAACTCGTTGATTTGGGATGATGGTCAATACTTTGGCTTTGGGTTTGGAGCAATTGGGCGTGATGAACAAGGCTTATATCATCACTCGGGTACATTAAAACAATATATTCAAAAACAATCACATCTCGAATATGAAGAAAATCCCAATCCTTGGTTTGATGCGATCATGACAGGCTTGCGCACCACAATGGGTTTAAATGTCTTGAAGTGGAATTTACGCTATGGATTTGATTTCAAACAACGCTATGCGCATGTCTTAAATCAGTATTCAGAATGCTTTATCGAACAAAATGATCGTATTTCACTCACTAAACAAGGAATGGAAATTTTAGATACGATTTTAGTTGAATTCCTCATGGAAGATTGATAACATACAAAAGATTCATTCGCGGCTTTTGGAGACTCCGACCGAGGCTTCGATTGGATTGTAATGAAAGAAAAAGGAGAGCATAAAAATTATGACTAACGCACAAAAAGAAGCAATCATCAAAGAATATGCAATTCACGAAGGAGATACAGGTTCTCCAGAAGTTCAAGTTGCTATTTTAACAGCTCGTATCAACGAACTGACTGAACACTTCAAAGTTCACAAACACGATTATCATTCCTACAGAGGTTTGATGAAAATGGTTGGACACAGAAAGAACTTATTATCTTATCTGAAAAACAAAGACCTCGAACGTTACAAATCTTTAATTGCAAGACTTGGTCTGAGAAAGTAAGCATCAGCTTACTTTTTTTTTACGATTTTTTCGACATGAATGAGAGTTGGTTTCATGGCTATTGCTTGAAAGATAGATTGTTCTAAGCTAAGGAATGGCAGAATTAAAGATGAATTTTGTGCGTAAAGAAGACAGAATGGGCGGATATTGTCTAAAATGAAATAGACAAGGAGTAAATTTATATGAGACAAATGAAACAGCTTAGGACAATTGCGATGGCCTCGATTGTTGCCTCATCATTTATGTTGGGTGGTTGTACGCCAAAAACAACGGTGATCACAAGTGAAAATGCCCCTAATGAGTTTATCCGTCAAGTCGCAAATGTTACCTCAAATTCAACATCGGAAGAGATGCAATCTATTTTAAACACCATGAATGATGCCACGATTGAGTATTACAAATCTGGCTATCAAACAAGTGAACAAACACATGCAGTAGGCTTAACTGTCCAGGATGGACAATTAGCGACAACAGAAAGTGACTTTAAAAACTATGATGTCCGCTTTGGTGATGAATTAACGTACTATGAGTTATATGAAGAAGAATCGGGCAATGAAGCGAATTATGGTTTGATGTCCTATAACAAAGGCGCAATTACAACTGTTTTTTCGCGCCCAGATGGATCGGGACAGTTTGGAAAAGAGAATGGTAAATTTGTCATTCAAACCATCAACAAAGAAGATGGCGTCCTTCATGATATTAGTGATGATGCGATGCATGAATATATTCAAGAAGCCATTTCTTTTCCGCTACATAATCTCGTGGGTGGCACACTATTAGTGTCTCCGTTTGAAAAGCCACAAGCTTATACATATAAACTCGAACAAGTTGGATCTGATTTTGTCTGGACCATCTCGATTCATGAACAAGATGTATATAACGAAATTCTCAATACAACTTTCAAAGACCTTTATGGATATGATCGCTTAGATATTAAAGGGGATGGATCATTCATTCTTGATGAATTTATCGCTCAAGAAGTAACTTATGTACTGACAATGGATGAACAAGGTGTTGTTCAAAAAATTTCAACAACAAATGCTTCTCAAGCGAAAAAAGGAGAGGTAACTAAAGAGATCAAAAGTACAGATACCGTTTTGCTTACAACGGTTGAAGAAAAATGGTACACATTCTTTAAAGATTTCTTTGCCGCAATTGAATCAGGAACTTTAAAAGAAGAGGATGCTTTTGCTTTAAATCAACCTTTTGCTAGTGAGTCATCTGACCAATCTTCCACTCCAGATTCAACACTTGAATCCAAAATGGAAACAGATCAACAATCAACAACTGAAAGTCAATCTAATTCTAGCGAACAAAATTCGCAATAATGCATTTTATCGCCATTGACCATGTTCTTGGTTTGCATGGAGTTTAATTGAATTTTCAATAACGAATAAATCCGAAATGACAAAATGATTGAGTCATTTCGGATTTGTTTTTAGAGGTATTGCATAGGTAGATTTCGAATTAAATCTTTGTAAAAGTCGATGGAAATAGCGATAAAAAAAAGGAAATTCGTCTAAAAACATAAACAGTTTGGTGGTTGATTGAACTAGTGATATCATGACAAATGGACAAAAATAATAAGAATATAAGTGAGGTATAAAGACAAGATGGCAAAACAAGTATTTCATCTTGATTTCTGTGGAAAAAACATCACGGTTGAAACTGGCGAAATTGCAAAACAAGCCAATGGTGCAGTTTTAGTCCGTTACGAAGATACAGTAGTTCTTTCAGCAGCAACAGCAAGTGCGCAAGCTAAAGAAGGACTTGACTTCTTTCCACTGACAGTAAGTTATGAAGAAAAATTATATTCTGTTGGGAAAATTCCAGGTGGATTCTTACGTCGTGAAGGACGTCCAACAGAACATGCGACTTTGACGGCACGTATGATTGACCGTCCAATTCGTCCATTATTTGCGGAAGGATTCCGTAACGAAGTACAAGTTGTCAACACCGTATTATCTGTTGACCAAAACGCTTCCTCTGAAATGGCTGCAATGTTAGGTGCTTCTTTAGCACTTTGCATTTCTGATATTCCATTTGGTGGACCAATCGCTGGTGTGCGTGTTGGTTTAGTAGATGGCGAATTCGTCTGCAACCCTGATTTAGAACAAGCAGAACGTTCCACAATCGAATTAACAGTTGCGGGTACTGCTCAAGCTTTAAACATGGTTGAAGCAGGGGCAAATGAAGTCGATGAAGACACAATGCTTGAAGCATTGATGTTTGGTCACGAAAAAATTAAAGAACTTTGTGCATTCCAAAACGAAGTCATTGCCGCTTGCGGTAAAGAAAAACGCGAAGTTACTTTATATGCACCAGATCCTGAACTCGAGGCAGCAGTTCGTGAAAAATATGAAGCAGATATTCGTGCAGCAGTTTCTATCGTTAAAAAACTTGAACGTTATGAAGCGATCGATAAATTAGTTGATGCTGCAAAAGAAGAATATGCTGCAAAAGAATATGCAAGCGAAAAAGAAAAAGCAGAAGCAGTCAAACAAGCAGGCGCTATTTGCCGTTCTATTGAAGCGGATGAAGTACGTCGCTTAATCATTGAAGATAAAGTGCGTCCAGATGGTCGTGCGATTGATGAAATCCGTCCATTGGATTCACAAGTTGATTTATTACCACGTGTTCACGGTTCTGCAATGTTTACTCGTGGAGAAACGCAAGTTATCTCAACAACAACTTTAGGTGCGCTTAATGAAAACCAAATCATCGATGACGTAACTGAAGTAGGAAATAAACGCTTTATGCACCATTACAACTTCCCACCATACTCTGTAGGTGAAGTTGGACGTATGGGTAACCCAGGACGTCGTGAAATTGGGCATGGTGCTTTAGGTGAACGTGCATTATCTAAAGTATTACCAAGCGAAGAAGAATTCCCATATGCAATCCGTACAGTAGCGGAAGTTACTGAATCCAACGGTTCTTCTTCCCAAGCTTCTATTTGTGCGGGCACAATGTCTTTAATGGCAGCTGGTGTTCCAATCAAAGCACCAGTAGCTGGTGTAGCAATGGGTCTGATCATGGATGAAGAAACAGGAAAATATACTGTATTAACTGACATCCAAGGTATGGAAGACCACTTTGGGGATATGGACTTCAAAGTAGCAGGTACTGAAAAAGGTATTACGGCTTTACAGATGGATATCAAAGTAAAAGGAATTACTCGTGATATCTTCAAAGAAGCATTAGCGCAAGCACATGGTGCTCGTCAACAAATCTTGGCAAACATGATGAGCGCAATTGATCATCCACGTGAAGACCTCTCTCCATATGCGCCAAAAACATCAATTATCAAAATCAACCCAGACAAGATTAAAGATGTTATTGGACCAGGTGGTAAAAACATCAATAAGATCATTGCTGAATGCGATAATGTTAAAATCGATATCGATGATGACGGAACAGTTGTTATTTACCATATGGATCGCGCAGCAATCAACAAAGCGCTCGAACAGATCAATGACATTTGCCGTGAAGCAAAAGTTGGAGATGTATACGAAGCTAAAGTTGTGCGCATCGAAAGCTACGGTGCATTCGTTAACTTATTCGGTAAAACAGATGGCTTATTACACGTATCCAATATCAGCTGGAACCACGTGGCAAAAGTTGAAGATGTATTAAAACTTGGCGATTTAATCGATGTCAAAGTTATTGAAATCGAAAATGGTAAAGTCAATGTTTCTGCAAAAGCACTGTTACCAAAACCAGCTGGCTATAAAGAACCAGAAAGAAACCGTGCACCACGCAAAGACAATCGTCGCCCAAATGGTCCACGTCGCTTCGATCACCACAAAGCAGATGAAGCACCAAGACCAGAAGAACCAAAAGAAGCTGAATAATCCCATTCATTTTCTTTGGATTTTGAATTCAATACGAGTCAAAAATGCCGGAAGCCATATAACTTCCGGTATTTTTCGATTATGGATATTGTTCATATATAGAATTTCGTAAATTTGAGCGAGAATTGAATAGAAATGAACAACTATTTCGAATATCATCTTTCTTGCTTTATAATGAAATTTAAAGGACAGGGTAATAAACATGAATTATAGAACTTTAGTTGAAGATTATTTTGAAAATTTTAAAAAAGATTTAGCAGACATTGTTGCGATTGAATCAACTCGCGATGTAGAACATGCCGGACCAGGTGCTCCTTTCGGACCAAAAGTTAGAGAAGTATTAGAACTGATGCTCGAAAAAGCAAATAGAGATGGTTTTAATACGAAAAACTATGATGGGTACGCTGGTTTAATTACTTATGGTGAAGGTGAAGAGAGCGTTGGAGTTCTTGGTCACTTAGATATCGTTCCATTAGGTGAAGGGTGGCATCACGATCCTTTAATCATGAGTGAAGACAGTGGCTATTTATTTGGCCGTGGTGTTTTAGATGATAAAGGACCATTTTTAGCTAGTTACTATGCTTTAAAAATGTTAAAAGACTTGAACGTGCCATTAAAACGTAAAGTCATGTTAATTGCAGGAACAGATGAAGAAAGTGGCATGGGTGGAATTGCGGAATATGTTAAAACAGGTCCAATTCCAACAATGGGCTTTACTCCAGATGCTGATTTCCCAGTTGTTTATGGTGAAAAAGGAAACTTACACATCGCTTTAGATAGTGATCAAGATACAATTATCGAATCTTTTAGTGCTGGAACACGTGTCAATATCGTAATCGAAAAAGCAACTGCAACACTGAATACAGATCAGTTTGATGAAAACTTATTTAACTTCTTCTTGAACACAAATGATGTAACTGGTCATGGTGAAGTTAAAGATGGAAAAGTTGTTTTAGAAGTGATCGGTAAAGCAGCTCACGCTTCTACTCCATATTTAGGAAAAAACGCAGCACTGATTTTATTCAATTACATCGGACAAGCTTACAACGATCAATTATCTAAAGAACTTTATTCTTTATTATGGGACTGGAAAGGTACTCCAGAAGCAATTGACGTGAATGGCGTTTACATGGGCTTTTTAACAATGAACACTGGCTTAGTCAGCATTGAAAATGGTCATACTCACGTATTAGTCGATATCCGTTATCCAAACGATACAAATGTTGAAACAATTTCTAAAGGTTTCGAACAAGCATGCCTTGCACTCGACAACAGAATTACACACAGCGTTGCTTATGCAGGTGATCCTTTATTCGTTGATCCAAATTCTGATTTAGTTCAAAACTTAATGGCAGCTTATCGCAAATATTCTGGTGACACATTCCGTCCAGCAATCACACTTGGTGGTGGGACTTATGCCAAAATGTTTGATAACTTCGTTGCCTTTGGTCCAGAAAAACCTTGGATTCGTGCACCTAAAGATTTAATCATCGGTGGAATCCACGATAAAGATGAAGGTGTTGAAATCGAATCATTAAAAGAAGCAATTGCGATTTATGCGGATGCAATTGAACGGTTAGCTAACCAATGAGAATGCGTCGAATCCCATGGGCAGCTGAATATTTAACAACGAGCCCATCCCGTATCCAAATCGATCAATCGTGGACAACAATTTGGCAAAAACAAGAGGATCAAAAACTTCATCTTGAAATTGGCTGTGGTAAAGGTGGTTATTCTGCAGCTATGGCACAGTTATATCCTCATGATTTATTCATCGCAGTAGAAAAAAACGAAAGTGCAGCAGGTCTTGCAGCAAGAAAGTTTGACGAAGCGCATTTAGATAACTTGCGTTTAATCTATGGCGATGGTGCCGATTTAGATTTGTGCTTTAAAAGCGGAGAAGTGGATGTTTTACATCTCAACTTCTCTGATCCATGGCCTAAAAAGCGTAATGCGAAACGTCGTTTAACGGCACCTTCATTTTTAAAACAATACAAAACGCTTTTAAGTGAAGAGGGTCAGATTATCATGAAAACTGATAACAGCTCTTTATTTGAATATTCGATTCTAGAATTTTTGAATGCTGGATTTTTCTTAGAAGACATTAGTGTCGACTTCCGTCGTGAAGAACATCCAGAAGATCCACTCACTGAATATGAAGCAAAATTTGTAGAAAACGGCCAACCTATTTATCGATGCATTTGGCGCAAACATCCTGTGCAATAAAGTGTTAAAAAGATTGATACGGTATAAAATTTAAAAAATCGTTCAATTCACTATTTGAACTAATAAGATCAATAGAAAGATAACAAACATGAAACAAGCTCACACTATTGAAGAAGTAAAGGCTTTAAAAGATTCTACTCGACCAGTCGTTTTCTTATGGTCAGCAGCATGGTGCCCAGATTGTGTTTATCTTGTACCATTCTTAGATCGAATCGAGGCAGATAATCCTGAATTTGATTTCTATAAACTTGATCGTGATGAACTCTTAGATGAAGCAATCGACCAGGATATTCTGGGCATTCCTTCTTTTACCGTTTATAAAGCCGGAAATGAACTCGGACGCTTTGTGTCAAAGCTCCGTAAAACCCCACAGGAAATTCAGGGTTTTTTAAACTCTGTCAAGGAGGCTTAAGTAATGGGATTTAAAGATGTAATGAAATCATTTTTATACGAAACAGTTGAAGATGATGAATTAGAAGAAGAGGAAGAAGTCAGCACACCTGATAGAACTTTACCTAACTTCTTAAAACGCCATACACCAACACAAGAAACATCACAACCTACTTCTCAAACACCTACAGAAACTGTTCAACCTGAACAACTTGAACAACTTGAACAACTTGAACAACCTGAACAACCTGTAGTTGAGACTGAAAATTTATATGTGGAACCACAAGTTGTTGCGCAACCACAATCTAGTCAATTTTTAGATGCAATCGAAGATGTTGTGGAAACTCAAGAAGAAAAAACAACGAGACCTTCTTATATTCGCCCACAAGTGAATCGTGCTAACCGCAATACGATCATCCGCCAAGACTATTCTTCAATCATTTCTCCAATTTATGGCGATGTGAAAGAAGATCAAAAAGATGCAACACTTGTACATGATGCGTTTAACTTAACTAAACCAGTAGACGCTTCGGAAATGACAATGATTATTTCTCCAATTTTTGGTGCTCCTCAAACAACAAAACAACCAGTTGTTAAAGTTGATTCCAAAAGAAAAGCCGCTCCTCGAAAAGAAGCTGAACCAATCGTTACCGCTTCTAAAGAATCTTCTAGTTCAGATTTAGCTAGTTTCTTATCTAGACCAGCAGGTCAGCCTGCAAATTCGGTTCAAAACAAAACAGAAACTAAATAATTTGAATTAGAAAGAAGGTTAAACAATGGCAATTTTCTTTACAGGAATTAAAGGAACGGGCATGTCGGCTTTGGCGCAAATCCTTGCTGATCAAGGGCAAAATGTCCGCGGCTCCGATATTGAAAAATATGTATTTACCGAAGATGGATTAAGACAAAGAGGAATCGAAATTTTACCTTTTGATCCCAATAACATCCAAAAAGGCGATATTCTTATTGCCGGCCTTGCCTTTGGTGAAGATCATCCTGAAATCAAACGGGCAAAAGATCTTGGTGTAGAGGTGTATTGGTATAACGAATACTTAGGTAAACTATTACACGATTACAATGCGATTTGCGTTGCCGGATGCCATGGTAAATCAACAACAACCGGCCTTTTAGCCCATATTCTTGAAGCATATGAACCAACTGCATACTTAATCGGTGATGGTCATGGTCATATGCCAAACGATGCTAAAAACTTCGTGTTAGAATCCTGTGAATTTAAACGTCACTTCCTTGCTTACCATCCAGATTACGCATTGATTACCAATATCGAATTAGACCATGTCGACTACTATAAAGACTTGGATGATTACATTTCTGCATTCCAAAGCTTTGCCAATCAAATCCGTAAAAAAGCGATTATCTTTGGTGATGATCCATATTTAAAACATCTCAATTATCCAGTGGATGTTGTGACTTATGGATTGGAAGAAGGAAATGACTATCGTGGTGTAAATCTTGTAGAAAATGAACAAGGAACACAGATGGATGTTGAAAAAGATGGCAAAATTGTCGCTCATCTTACACTCAACAATTCTGGATTACCATTTGCTTGGGATTCTCTTGGGGCATTCGCACTTGCTTCTGAACTTGGGATGCCTTATGCAGAAATTGCAGATCGTCTTGCCACATTCGAAGGAATTGCTCGTCGCTTTGTGATTGAAGAAGTCAAAGATAGTGTTTTAGTTGATGACTATGCGCATCATCCAACCGCAATTAGTCAAATGATTCGTGCGGCACATAAACGCTATCCAAACCATAAAGTGATTGCACTTTATAAACCAGACCGTTACTCTCGTTTACAGTTCTTCTTAGATCGTTTCGCAAAATCTTTAAACGAAGCCAACGAAAGCTTTGTTTTAGATTTTGATGCGAATATCAAACCAGAAGATGAAACGATTACGGTAACGATCCAAGATTTAGTTGATCGCTTAGAGAATGGTCAACTGATCACTTTAGATCAACAAGGTGCCCAAATCCTCGCAAGTCGGGCTCCAGCTGTATATTTATTCATGTCGAGTAAAAATATTTACTTGCTCAAAGATCTGTTAAAAGATCTTCTTTAATCCATTTAAAATTCACAAAAACTGATGATCAGATAACAGGTCATCAGTTTTTTATTGAAACAAAATAATCTAAAAATGATCGGGCGTTATCAGCGAATAAAAGGAAACATTCTTCTAGAATAAGGATTATAGATTTCTACAAGTTTTCGATTGATTTATTAAAATAAATGAACAATTGACTTATAAAATCCTTTTGATCTTTGACAACTGAGCAAAGATAACGTATATATAAATCTTATTGATCTCTGTTTTAGAACGGACGCTTTTAGAACTTTTAAATCTAATCAGACAACAAATAGCTCAAAAACAACAATAATATGCAAAAATGTCGCGATTTTTTCACAAATTTGTGGATAAATTACGGCAAAATGAAAATTGTTTCATTTTCCGTTTTGAAACCGGTTAAAAATGATATAATTATCAACGGAACAATTGTTGTTAGAAAGGAAGCTTATGACAGTCAATTTAGATGTCCTTATGTACCTAGCAAAGATTGCCCTTTGTATTGCGGGAGTCATTGCTGTGATCTATTTGATCCTCTTTTTCAAGTCACTTATTGATACAGCTGAATTATTTCAAGAAACGATAAAAGCCTTGAACCGGGATATGGTCAAACTTGAAGCGCCACTCGATACAATTGGTCAGGTATCGAATACCGTAAATGAAGTACAAGCTTCAGCTAAACGTGCTGCAGTCAATACCATGAACTTATTTAGCACTGCAACAGAGCGCTTAAGCGAAAATATCAAGAAAAAAGAAGAGGTATCTAATACCACTCCTTTACAACCAAATGAAAACCAATCTGCAGATCCAACTCCTGCAGATTTCAAACCTATTGATTCAGAACTCAAACAGACATTAAATCCAACACCTGATCCTGAATCATCGGAATCATCTACATCTTAATAAATCAATAAATCGTCTAACAAAATTCGATTTTAGGAGAATAATCATGATTGAAGAAAATAAAACTAACGAAACTGTAGACGAAACTCCAGTAGAAGAACAGCCTGCAGAACAACAACCTGAATTAAATGAAGAAGATCTTCGTGCAACAGTTATTGATGAAATGGAAAAAGCTTCACAAAAAGCATTAGATGCAATGCGTGAAAACGGAAACGACAAAAATGAAGAAGTCGTTGATGAGGCAAAAGACCAATTAGAAGAACTGTTTGCCCAATTCAAAACCTGGTTAGAACAAAACACTCAACCAGAACAGCTTAAAAAAGAAGCAAAAGAAGTATCCGATAAAGTTTCTGCTCTTTTAGAAAAAACGCGTCAATCAGTGATTGAAGTGTCCAATAACGAACAGTTCAAAAAAACAATGGAATCTGGACGTGAATTCTTAGTCGGAACCGGCGCAATGATTGCGGATGGACTACAGTTTGGATATGACAAACTAAAAGAAATCCCTCAATTTAAAGCGGCCACAGAATTTGTTGATGAGCATATTGAAGAATTACGTAAATCCGAAAAACTCAAAAACATTGTCGACAAATCGGAAGAAGGCTTTAATCACGTTAGCAATGCATTTTTTAGCGGAATTAAATCTTTCTTTAAAACAGACGAAACAAAAACAGATACAAATACCGAAGAAGATCAATTACCAGAACTTCCAGAATAATATTCGAGTATAACGATTAGAAATAAGATAAGAGGAATAATAAGATGAAAAGAATTACGATTTATGATGTTGCGAAAGAAGCAGACGTATCACTCGCGACAGTATCCCGTGTTATTAACGATTCAAGCGTAGTGCGCGAAGATACACGCCAAAGAGTACAAGAAGTCATTGAACGTTTAGGTTATAAACCAAATGCAGTGGCTCAAGGTTTAGCATTATCTAAAACAACTACAGTTTCGATCGTCATGTCCGAAAAACTGTTAGCGTACAATGCTAAAATCTTAAACGGTTTAATGGACGTCGCGAACATTTATCACTATAACGTGATGTTCCATACGACTTCAAAAGGCATTTCCAAAATGCAGGATGTTATTGAATCGATCATCAAATCCAGAGTGGATGGTGTCATCATTTTCAATGACAACTTCTCAGAAGACGAAATGGATGTATTAAACGAATACAAAATCCCAATGGTTATTGTCGGCAGTAAAGTAGAAGGTCAAAACCATGATCATGTTGGTAACGTTTATGTTGACATGGAAAAAATCTGCCATGATATGGTTCAAAAATACTTTGAAAACGGAATTGACGATATTGCATTAGTTGAAGATAAATTAAACCTTTCCATGATGCGTCAACTTAAAGCAGGGGTAGAATCTGCATATCAAGAAGTAGGAAAAGAATTCAATAACTACCTCTCTTATAACGATACTTATAAGACAAGTTACCAATACTTTAGTGAATACTTCAAAGAACACAAACCTGCAAAATTAAACATTGCATTCCGTGATTCTCAAGCTATTGCGATTTTAAACGCAGCACGTGAACATGGTTATCGTGTGCCAGAAGATCTTGAAATCGTAACAATCTTAGATTCCAAATACTTACCAATGATGCGTCCAACAATCTCCGCATTCAATATCCCAGATTATGACATGGGTGCTCTTGCGATGAGAATGTTGACTAAAATGTTAATGAACAACGACGAAAAAGGTGTTCAAAAAGAAATTGAAATTCAAGCAGCTCCAATCGTTCGTGAATCTACTCGCTAATTCACAACGAATAAGAGATATGTATTCAATTGAATAAATCAAAAAACGATTTAAACAAAGCGGCATGGTCCATATTATGACTGTGTCGTTTTTTATTGACTAATTGTGTAGTTAAACCTTTTTTTAACTCATTTTCTTTATAATTGAAATCTTGAATGCTCTGATCGACAAGCACTAATAAGATTAGAAAAAATCCTTAATATATATATATATATATACTAAGAGAATTGTTATATCACTATATGAGTGTTACTATTTTTTTATCAATTTATTGATCTTAGCATCAACTGAATAAAGTTCAGTTACATAAAGATAGGACAGAAAAAATGAAGAAAAGAGTTTTGCCTTTATTAATGGCATCAAGCATGATGGTTTCGGTAACATCTCCATTGTTTGCTCAAGAAAATGAGGAACAATTCGATATTCATTCAACAACAGAATTTGTGGAAGAAACACAATCACTTGAAAAAGAATCTGCATATGAAGCAACAGCAAATGGTAAAACATATTCAACGTTAAAAGAAGCACTTGAAGCGGGTGGAGAAGTAAAATTATTAAAAGATGTAGAAGTTAATGAAATTATTGAAATTAATAACGATACAACTTTAGATTTAGGCGATTTCACGATTACAAATAATGCTGAAAAGCGTCCTTTCGTTGTGAAGACGGAAAATTTCACGATCAAAGCTAAAAAAGGTGGAATGGTCATCCCTGAATCGAACGCAAAATCGTATGGCTTTGTTGAATTCTATGGAAAGAATCTTTCTATTTTAGGAGGATATTATTCAGGTAAAACAGATAATGGTCGTCTGTTTAGAATGAACACTACAGAAAATAACAAAACTGGTACGCTAAAAGTTCGAGGGATTGTAGTAGAGACAAATAATGATATTATTGGTCATAAAAGTACATTTGAAACATACAGTGGATCGATTACTGATTGTGAATTTCATACAGATACTAGAGCAATTTGTATTGATGTGATGGATAACACTGAAACAAGCACAATGACAATTAGCAACACTACCGCATTTTCTAAAAGGGGACCTGTAATTGAAGTTGCTGGTGGAAATACAATTTTATCAGATAATGATTGGACGGTAACTGGTGATTATGAAGGTGGAAACTCTTGGGCAAGAACTGCCATAGGGGTTGGATATGAAGCAAATGTGACGATTAAAAGTGGAAATTATTCCGCAAAATCTACGAAACCAGATGAAGGATACGGTGTCTATATTTATACTTCAGGTGGAACCGTTAATATTGAAGGAGGAACATTTGAGGGAACAACTGCATCATTAAGAGCTGATGTTAATCTAGGTGATTATCCAAATGCCACATCTAATATTGTAGTGAATGGGGGACAATTCACTGGAGACCTTCAGGCATCAACAAAAACCGGTAAAGAAAAAATTACTGTTAATGCTGGTGATTTTAATGGAATCACGGATAAAACTTTAGCAGACGGAAATACTGTTCAAATCGATGGTGGGGCATTTGATAAGGATGTCAAAACTAAAACACCAAATGCGAAAGATAAAGAAATCGTTACAATCACGAGAAACGACAGTCTACGATATGTCTATGGTAAACCATCTGTTGAAGAAGCACTAAAGAATACAGTTCCAGGAGATAAAGTCGAAATTATTCAAAATATTACTGAGGTTACTGTACCTGGTGGTGTGGAAGTTGAAAACAAAACGGAAAATGAAGTTACTGTAAATGGAATTGAAGTTGGAAAAGGTGAAACGATTACAACTCCTGCTCCAAGCACTGGTGGTGGCGGTTCAACCGTTAAATTGAACCCAGTGTATCGTGCTTATAATCCAAATAATGGAGAACACCTTTATACAGTAGACGAAAAAGAATATAAACATGTAGCAAGAGTTGGATGGGATGCTGAAGGCGTTGCATTCATGGCTGAAGAAGAAAAGAATGGTCAAGCATTATACCGTGTCTACAATCCAAATAGTGGATTACATCATTACACATTAGATGAAAAAGAGAAAAATACTCTTGTTTCATTGGGTTGGCATGATGAAAAGGTTGCATGGTACACATCAAAAAAACCACAAAGTGCACCAGTTTATCGTGTTTATAATTTAAATGATGGAAACCATCATTACACAATGAATAAACAAGAAAAAGATGTATTAGTTTCCTATGGTTGGCAAGATGAAGAAATTGCATTCCGCACAGCACCTATTGAAAAATAAAAGTGAGTGCTTTGATCTTTAACTGATAATTGAATTCTCTGAACAATTCATAACGAAAAAAGTTCTAAGTATGCTTAATCAAAAAGCAACTTTGAACTTTTTTATTGTTTCTTTTAAACCTAAAAAGTTTATTGGCGAGAAACGTTCTATGCCAAATAAAGCGAAAAAACGAACAAAATTGAAATTAAATTTAAAAATATTGACAAGAAAAAACGCATTAATATATTTATTCACTTTAATTCTAGACTAAATACAACGCTGATAAGATGATATAAAACGCAAAATAAGATTTTCAATTCTCTGAAGAAACACTAAAAGGATTGTTAAGCAATCCTATATATATATATATATATCATCGATAAGATGATACTATTGAAACGATTATAAAGATGTTATGCATCATCAAAAATCTTCGGGTTTTTGAGTGAGCAAGAGGGGAAATTGAATATGAAAAAAAGAGTTTTGCCTTTGCTGATGGCGTCCTGCATGATGGCCACAACAATATCTCCAGTTTTTGGACAAGAACAATCATTTGATCAAGTAGACAATTCTACGTTTGCCCAAGAAACAGAACAGCCAACAGAAGAAACAGTTGTATCTGTGACAATCGATGGAAAAACAAATGATTATTCGAGTTGGAAAGATGCATTAGAAAAAACAATCAAAGGAAATAAAATTGAAGTCAAACTGTATCAAGATGTCGATTTCACTAACCCAGGAATTTATTCAAAAAAAGTTCAGACAAGCGGGATCAATCTAGAGATTGAAACACAGGGGGCTGATGTTACTTTAGACTTAAATGGCCATAACGTAACGAATCATTTTAAAAATCCTTACGGAAATTATCCAGCTAAAGGTTTTACTGCAAAATTAAAAAAAGGCGGGACTTTTAGGATAGTTAATAATGCAAAAAACAAAAGTCATTTTGATGTAGAAAAGCTTGGTGATTTAAGCAGCATTTTAAATACTGACATTATTACATTCATATTTGGAGAAAACATTACAACAACAACGAAGACTTTAGATTTGAAACATGTGGTTTCGAAGTATTCCGATTTTTATTTGGGAATGAATGGTGGATTTAAAGCTCTTCAAGAAGATGGTTCTTATAATTTTTATACAACTGCATCAGATGCAATCGGAAATTCTAAAGATCATAGAGCAATTTTAGTTAATGATTATACAGGTGACGATAGTTTTAGTGCTTCATCAGGGGTTAAAGGAACTGTAGATTTAAACGGAAATACGTTTACTACTTTATCGACTGCTCTCAATTTTTTACATTCGAATGTCGATATGACTATTCAAAATGGCAAAATTCAAGCTTTCAATGATAATCCTAGTGAAGATAGTCCAAATGTCGGATTAATAGGCGATCCTTATCAAGAAGTAAGTAACATTAAATTGACATTGAAAGATGTAAATATCGAATCTAATTATTATCGAGGATTTGATTTACACGGAACAGATAAAGACTTACATTTAACGTTAGATCATTCAACACTCACGATGACAAGAGAAGATTATTATGGAATTTATATGCCAGCCCAAGAATCATCTGTTACTTTGAAAAATAACTCTACCATCAAAGCTGGAACAGGAATTGCGGTCAAAGGTGGAACATTAAATGTAGAAAACAGTCATGTTTTATCACATGGACAAGAATTTGTTCCTTCTACAGGAGCACAATCTGGATTTGATGAAACAGGTGATGCGATCTATGTAGATGGTTCATATAAATTCCCGATTTCAGTCAATGTAAAAAATAGTGAAGTCAAAAGTGAACATGCTAAAGCGATGAGAGATTTATTTGTTGCTGAAGATTCTAAAGATACGACTATCGTTGCAGAATCTGGTAAATTCTCAAGTGATGTCATGAAGTATGTTCCTGATGATAAAGCGGCATTAAAAGTTGATTCGAACTATATTATTGGTACGGCTCAAGAAGTTCAAAAAGAAGTCGCAAATGCAAATGAATCAGTAGAAATTTTACAAGGAATTAACTCTATCCAAGTTCCTGGTGGCGTTAAAGTAGAAAACAAAACTGGAGACAAAGTTACTGTCAATGGAACTGAAGTTGGAAAAGGTGAAACGATTACAACTCCTGCTCCAAGCACTGGTGGTGGCGGTTCAACCGTTAAATTGAACCCAGTGTATCGTGCTTATAATCCAAATAATGGAGAACACCTTTATACATTAGATGAAAAAGAATATAAACATGTAGCAAGTGTTGGATGGGATGCTGAAGGCGTTGCATTCATGGCTGAAGAAGAAAAGAATGGCCAAGCATTATATCGTGTCTACAATCCAAATAGTGGACTACATCATTACACAACAGATGAAACCGAAAAGAATACTCTTGTTTCTTTAGGATGGCATGATGAAAAGGTTGCTTGGTATACCAATAAAAAACCACAAAGTGCACCAGTTTATCGTGTTTATAATTTAAATGATGGAAACCATCATTACACAATGAGTAAGCAAGAAAAAGATGCTTTGGTTACATTAGGTTGGCAATTTGAAGGAATCGCCTTCCGTACTGCTCCTATTGAAAAATAAGCGAAGAATAAACTTGAATGGAATAGGTGTCTGGTCGTATCGGATCAGGCATCTTTTCTTTATACTCAAGCGAAATATACATTGAATACTTAACATGCAACAAGAAAACCCATAAAATAGAGGCATGGAAATCGTATTTAATTTAATGACTGAAGCGACCCCTGAACATGATTATGAAAAAGATTATTCTACAATCATGGAAAAGGCAGGTAAGCTGTTAAACAAAAGTGAAGATTTAGTTTGTTCAGTGATCTTCTGTGATCCTGAACAAATTCATGAAATTAACCGAGATTATCGCAATGTCGATCGTCCAACGGATGTCATCTCTTTTGCGATGCAAGACGATGATAGTAATATTTTGATCGAAGAAGAAGAAAATGAATTAGGAGATATATTTATCAATACACAAGCGATTCTCGATCAAGCAAAAGAATATGGGCATTCACCTCGTCGCGAATCTTGTTTTTTATTTTGCCATGGCTTGTTACATCTTTTAGGCTATGATCATATGACCCCTGAAGATGAAGAAGTGATGTTTGGTTTACAAAAGGAAATTTTAGATGGCGTGGCTGAAAGGTAGATTTGTTTACGCCTACCAAGGATTAAAGTATGGTTTTTGCAAAGATCGCTCAATTCGCGCCCATGCCTTTTTTTCCATTTTAGTCATTGTAGCGGGATTGTTTTTTCGTTTAACAATGGTTGAATGGTTTTGGATAGCATTAGCAATCGCTCTCGTTCTATCGGCTGAGTTTTTCAATTCTGCAATTGAAAAAACGGTTGATTATATTTCTTTAGAGCGCAACCCTTTAGCTGGTCAAATTAAAGATCTTTGTGCAGCTGCTGTTTCAATTATCTGCATTTTTGCGGTGATTATTGGCCTTAGTATATTTGGTCCTTATCTACTTAATGCCTTTTCAAAGCTCTTTTGATAAGATAAATTTTCAACAATAGTCGATTATCGAAATTGGATAGATGATTATGTTGATCGAATAGAAAACTCTAGAAAGGATTTCTACATGTCAGAATTTAAATCAGGTGTAATTGCGATTGTCGGACGACCTAATGCAGGAAAATCGACATTGTTAAATGCCTTATTACAAGAAAAAATTGCGATTATGTCGGATAAACCGAACACAACGCGTAACAATATTGCTGGGATTTTGACCAATGAAGATACGCAATATGTCTTCATGGACACTCCAGGAATTCATAAACCTCAACAAGAGTTGGGAAAAGTTTTAAATAAAAATGCGTATATCGCCATGGAAGATGCCGATGTTATTGCGTGGATTGTCGATGTAACGCAATCTTTCGGAACTGGTGATGAATTTATTTTAAATCGCTTAAAAGAACTCAATACTCCAGTCATCTTATTGTTGAACAAAGTTGATAAATTGAACAAAGAAAAACTTTTAAAACGATTGATGTACTGGTCAAATCTGCACGACTTTGCGGAAATTGTTCCTTTATCGGCTTTGAAAAAAGAAAACTTAGACGAAGTATTATCGGTATTTAGACAATATATTCCAGAAGGAATGGCTTTATACCCAGCAGAAATGAAAAGCGACCATGGCTTAGTATTCCAGCTCAGTGAACTTGTTCGCGAAAAAGTCCTTTTTAAAACCCATGAAGAAATTCCACATTCCGTGGCTGTTGTTTTAGAAAGCATGAAAGAAAAGGATGGCAAAGTTGCTTTATCCTTTATCGTCATTGTCGATCGTGATTCTCAAAAAGGAATTTTGATCGGTAAAGGCGGCGATATGATTCGCGATATCCGTTTAAGTGCACAAAAAGAAATTAAAGAAAAATTAGGAAAACCAGTTGAAGTAGAACTCTATGTTCGTGTCGAAAAGAACTGGCGAAACCGCGAAGCAAAAATTAAAGAATTCGGATTAGATGAATTATCCGAATAATTTACTTCATGCATAAATTAAAAAATCCTGCAAGCAATGCCACACGTTGATCAGGTACTATACAAACTGAATACATTCGTGGCATTGCATGGCGGATTTACAGGCATCAATCAAAAGATTGATACCTGTTTTCTTTTATTGGAACATTCGTGATTTGAAATACTTCTTGCTAAAATGTGAGCATAAAGGCTTATTGGATCGTTTAGATGTGGGCAATCGCTAAATGTTCGCTTAAAAGAAAATGGGAAACTCAAAGCCATGTAAAACGAGAATCAAAAGGTGTTTTTTCGTGTATCTTAAACCCACTATTTGAGTAACGGATACAGTAATATATCTATAACAAAGGCTTATTGATCGAAGAGATCACTTTTAAGAAACCATTAAAATCCTTTTTTCGAAAGAAAAAGACTTGATTATATAGGGAGGGATGAAAGAAATGGAAAAAGCAAAAGACTTTGCAATTCAATTGGCGTGGGAATTTATTGGAAGTGTATTTATTGCAGCTGGAATTTATAACTTTGCTGTACAGGCAAAGTTTCCGATGACTGGATTTTCCGGTATTTCGATTATTTTATATCGATTATTGAATATTCCAATCGGCTTATCGACGATTGCATTGAATATTCCATTAGCAATCATTTGTTATAAACTTCTTGGAAAAAAATTCTTTGTAAGTTCAATCCGTTGTATGGTGCTTTCCTCATTGATGATTGACTTTGTAGCACCATTGTTTCCGGTATATACGGGAGATCGTTTATTAGCTGCTCTTTGTACAGGCGTATTTGGTGGTATCGGATATGCGTTGATTTATTCTAAGAACTCATCTACAGGGGGTTCTGATTTCATTATCATGGCAGTTAAAGCGATTAAGCCTCATTTGTCACTGGGTAAAATTGCATTTTGGTCCGATGTAGGAATTATTCTTGTAGGTGGAATTTTGTTCCGTGATATTGACGGAATTATTTACGGTATGATCGTAAACTTTATTTTTGCCGTTGCTGTCGATAAGTTGATGTATGGTATTAATGCTGGAAAACTGGCATTGATCGTAACCGAGCATGGACGAGAGATTTGTCAGGTGATTGATGAATGTTGTCAAAGAGGAACAACGATTCTAAGTGCTCAGGGTGGATACAAAGGAGCAGAAAAGCAGGTTGTGATGTGTGCTTGCAATAACAAAGAAATGTTCCAAGTGCAGCAGGCTGTGAAAAAAGCTGATCCAGCTTCATTCTTAATTGTACTAGAGTCCAATGAGGTACATGGAGAAGGATTCAAGATGGTTCAGATTGGAGAGCAAACAAACTGATTGGAGAACGTTAAAAGTGAAATCTTGGGTTTTGGATAACCCTCAAAACGATTTCTTCTTATATGCAAAATAAAAACCGGACGAAGGTTGGCAGGATTTTTTAAAAGGTATGGATATGAAACGGGTAGATTTAATCAATATGAAATATCCAGTTGATGAACTAGGGCAACCTAAAGTAACAGGGTTAGTTTTATCGGTTCATGACTATCAAGAACATGATGGCGTCATCCACTTAGCAACGCCAAATGAAATTTATAGTGTGCTTGCCAAAGGAATCCAAAGAGAAACATCAAAAAATCGCAGAATTGCACTACCGGGATCTAAGGTACAGGTGGTATATGATCCGCAATACTCGCGCGATATGTTGTATTTAATACGTGGTTCGAGTGAGCGTTATTATTGGAAGATGAACGATTCTTTAGAATTCCAAACACTCAATGCGATTTTATCGATTCTCATTGAGCGGCATGGCATTACTCCGACTATTTATTCAAGTTTAGAAGAATGTTGGAAAGCTAGTGAAGAGGCAAGTGAATCGTTAGTTTTGTTTTATGCATGCTTGATCGTTTGCGAGATTTTAAAAAATACAGGAACGATCATGAATGTGGATGAATGTAATGTTTGCGGTGGGACTTCTAAAATAGCGGGAATTTCCCAAAGACAAGGTGGATTTGTTTGTCTGGATCATATCAACCTAGAACAAGGGGATGTACTATTTTCAAAAGTGCAATTACGTCAATTGCGCTGGTTGATTAAAGTTCCGCATTCAAAACTGGATACTTTAAAACAAGTTCCTTGGGATTGGTCATTATTGATCTTTTTATTGGATTGGTATGTGTATACCAATGATGCGCCAATCAAAAGTCTTCCATTTTTAAAAAGTTTGTTGAATATGTAAAAAAGCAGGGTGCTTGATGATGCATCCTGCTTTTCATTAGATTTCTATATTTTCGTCAACGGCTTTTGCTTGAATGGCAGCCTCGATGATATCGCAATGTGGGTCGATATAAATCGTTTGATACGATTTCATTGTCACAAAGCCAGGCCCTTTTTTAGGAACTTTTTTCAAATTGGAAATTAAAGTGTAATCAATCGGAACACTAGAAGAATTGCGCCCTTTAGAAAAGTAAGCAGCTAAATTTGCGGCAAAGCGAATTTGATTTTCCGTTGGCTGATCGCTTTGTAAAACAACGTGGGAGCCATGATAGTCTTTAACGTGAAACCATAAATCTTTTCTTCTAGCTAAAGACCAAGTGATGAATTGGTTTTGTAGGTTGTTTTTACCCGCATAGATCATGGCATCACCTATTTGGATTTGAACGATATTCGGCAGTTTCTTTTTCTTTTGTCGCGCACTTGGATTTTTTAAACGCACCAAACGTTTGTTTGCAAGTTCTTGGCGAATTTCTAAAACGTCATCGGCACTACAGTAATCCAATTGTTCTTTTAGCGTTGAAAAATACTCGATTTGGTTCTCGCACTCTTCGACTTGTTCATTCAAAATTTCAATACCACGTTTGAGCTTATGGTATTTCTTGTAGTAAAGATTGGCATTATCTTTAAGCGAATAGCGCATGTCGATCGGAATTTGGAGTATTTTGTTTTCATCTTCAAAAGAAGGAAGTTCAAGAACAGGTTGCTTATCTAAATATAAGTAAGCAAATAAGACATCTCCATATTCACGATAACGATCATAGTCCATCGATTCTTCCAAAGACTGTTGCAAGCGGGGAAGTTTTTTGGTCAGTTTTTTTAATTCACGATCAACTGCTTTATAAATGTCCCCACATTGTAAAGCAATGCGGTTTTTGACTTCATCGGCTTCATATAGACGCTCGATTCCTTCCATTAAGTCTCGTTGATTAGGCTGTTGATTTAAATGAGTCAGTTCTAAACAATGAAACTCTTTGGAATAACAATACAAAGTATTGGATGAAATGAGTTCTTCGATAATTGTTTCATACGGAACGCCTTGATTTAAACGATACAAAAACTCACGGGAAAGAGTTGGAGAAAAACCTTCGATTTGACTGACTAAACTTCGATCTAAATCAATATCGCCAGGTTTTAGTGGATCATAGCGATTTGGTTTTTCCGGCAATGTATAGAGTGCACCTGGATGTAGCAAGCGTTTGGAGTTTTCAAAGACAGGGATCCGTTTTAAGCAATCGACAATGCATTGAGTTGAGCTGTCGACTAAAACGAGATTGGCATATTTACCCATCATTTCCGCATATAAATCATATTCAATGATATCGCCTAGTTCATTTGCAGCGCGTATATGAAAGCGAACGATACGGTCATAGCCGATTTGTTCGATTTCCGTAATATAGCCTTGCGAGATCCGCTTTCTTAACATCATCACAAAGCTAGTGGGGTTAGGGAGTGGTTCTTTATTGGTCGAACAAAGATAGAATCGACAAGTATTAGAATGAACGCTAATTGCGAGTCGCTTCGATCCACATTCTCGAGAATGTAAATAAAATAAAACTTCTTCATCCGATAAGCATTGGATTTTTCCAATTTTAGCGCCAGTGAGGGGTTGAATTTGGTGGGTTAAACGAGAAATCAGTAATCCATCAAATGGCATTACAGTCACCTCCAGTACCGCTTTAATATACCTTATTTTTTAAAAACCAAAAACTTTCCGAAATAAAAAGATGAAGGAATTCAATGTCTTATTTTCACAAATTGTGTTCCATACGTTAAAATGACTGTATTGAAATGAATTTTATACAAAGTTCAATCGTGGAAAGATCAATGAATATCCATGTTAAGATCATACAATCAATAGAGAGGGAACAAGAATGAAAAAGGGAAGTATCATCGTGTTAAGCGGACCTTCTGGTGTCGGAAAAGGAACGTTACGCGCAAAATTAGATTATGACAAATTGAATTTAGTGAATTCTGTTTCTTGGACAACACGTAAACCACGCGAAGAAGATATTGAAGGTGTAACATACCATTTTGTCAGCCAAGAAGAATTTGAACAAAATATTAAAGAAAATGGCTTTGCGGAATATGCTGGTTTTTCAAGTCATGCCTATGGCACGCCTAAAAAAGGATTAGAAGAAAAATTAGAAGCAGGAAAAAACGTCATGCTGGAAATCGAAGTACAAGGTGCTTTACAAGTTATGGATCAATATCCAGAGGCACTTTCGATTTTCATTTTGCCACCTTCTATTGAAGAATTAGAAAAACGCTTAGTTGGACGGAATAGTGAAGATGAAGCGGCAATTCAACAACGCCTTTCTCGCGCAAAAGAAGAATTAGCTTTACAAGATCGCTATCGCTTTAAAGTCGTCAATGATGATTTAGATCGTGCGGTCAAAGAAATCGAACAAATCATTCAAGAAAACGCCCCAACAAACGAAAAGTAAAGCTTAAATTTAAGCTTTGACAAAATATTATCGGTCGTTTATACTTGAAGGAACATTTGTCAAGTGTTAAACTACATGTAGCATCTGAATTTAGGGGAGCGGAAAACCGCTCCCTTCGATTTTGTCTAGAGGTTTATTTAGACAAGAAGATGCTTGAAATCGTGGTAACAATCAAAACAATACAGAAAGGAGATATCCATATTATTTTTGGTATGGATCAGACTGAATGGAGAATCTGAAAAGTTGGATCATTCCCTTATTGGAGTCGCAAGGCTGCACTTTATATGATCTTGAATGGGATACAAAGATGAAACCACACGTTCTTCGCGTAATGATTGATCGTCAAGAAGGTGGCGTGGATTTAGATATTTGCGCATCCTGTTCCGAATTAATCTCTGAAAAACTTGATGCATTAGATGCGATTAAAGAGGAGTACATGTTAGAGGTTTGTTCACCAGGAGCAGAAAGAGAGTTAAGAAACGAGGCTCAAATTTTAGCTCAAGTAGGTAAGTATGTCACTGTGACTTTAAAAGAACCTCAAAGTGGTTTTCATGAAGTATTAGCTAAACTCGATGCAGTAGATGAACAAGCAATTCATATTAGCTTCTTTATCAAAGGACGTCCTAAAAAATTAGATGTTGCTCGAGATAATATCGCGCTGATCAAAAGTGCTGTAAAAGTTTAAGTTATCATCGTCGAACTCTTTGCGAATCAGGATGGATACAAAAGCAAGAATGTCGCATATCCATCCAAGTTTTAAATTAAAAATATCCTTTCATCAACTGTTTGATGAAAGATTAAAAAATGAAATGTATAGAGGAAATTATGCCTAGAAAAGCAACGAATACGAAAAAGAAAGCCTCCAACGCACTAGAGGCATTCAACGAGATTGGTGGATTCCACAATCTTTCTAAAGATGTAATCGAAGATGCTCTTTCATATGCGATTGAAAAAGCATACCGCAAACGGAACAACTCTGATGGTGCCAAAATCCGTACTGTTGTAGACGAAAAAGGAAGAATTCGTGCGTTCCGTTTATGGGATGTTGTGGAAACGGTAGAAGATCCGGATTACCAACTCGATCTTGAAGAAGCAAAAGACATCACAGATTACCCACAAGTTGGCCAAGTATTAGAAGAAGAAACTGAAATTGATAACTTTGTTCGTGGAGATATCTCTACTGTAAAAAGTGTCATGTTCCAAAGAATCAAAGATGCTGAACGCAAAGAAGTAATCGATAAATACCAAGATTGCGTTGGTGATATGGTTACTGGTATCGTTCAATCCGTTGAGGAACGCTTCGTCATGGTCCGCTTAGGCGCAGATGTAAATGGTGAAATGCAACCAGGTGCGACAGATGCAATCATGAGAAAATCGGACATGATTCCATCTGAAAAATACACTGTGGGTCAATTATTAAAAGTTGTCATCACAAATGTGGATAAAGAAGCAAAAGGTGCGATCGTTATGGTCAGCCGTTCTTCCACAGAATTAATCAAACGTTTATTTGAAAAAGAAGTTCTCGAAATTTATCAAGGAACTGTAGAAATTAAAGCAATCTCCCGCGATGCTGGTCAACGTGCCAAAATGGCAGTTGTTTCCAATCGCGACAACATCGATCCAATCGGTGCTTGTATTGGGCCAGGTGGAAGCCGTGTTCGCGCGATTAGTGAAGAACTCAATGGCGAAAAAATCGACATTTTCAAATGGTCTGATGATTTACAAGAATTTGTTTGCAACGCATTATCTCCAGCACAAGGAATTGAAGTGTTCTTAGCAGAAGATGCCCCAGAAGTTGCAACACCAACACGCAATAGTCGTGATGGTAAAGTTCGCGAAAATAGCCAAAAATCTTTAGTTGCAGCTGTACCAGAAAGCCAACTTTCTTTAGCAATTGGTCGTCGTGGACAAAACGCTAAATTAGCATTCCATTTAACCGGACATCATATCGATATCCGTTCTCAAGAAGATCTTGATGAAATGGGTGTAAACTGGCGTGAATTAGTCGACAAACTTCATGAAGAGTATTTAACTAAAAAATCTCTTGAACGTGCTTATAAACAACAACAACGTATCGAAGAATTACGAAACTCTTCCGGTACAATTGCAGTAATGCCTAACTTAAACGAATTTGAAGAAGATGAAGAATTCGCAGAAGATAACTTTGACGAATTCGTTGACGAACCAACAATTGAACAAGAAGAACAAGCAACTGTTGAAATGGTCGAAGAAACACCTGTTCAACAAGATGTTGAAGAAGAAGCAGCTGAATTCGCACCAAAAGCAGAAGAAACAGAAATGGAAGCTGCAGCACGGATCGCCAAAGAAAATCGTCGCTCTTTAGCAGAACGTCGTACAACAACTTACACTTCTAAATTCGAAAGTGCAGAACCTGAAAAAGCTGAATCTGCAAAAGGAACAAAACCTTCTAAAGCAAAAGAAGAAGCGAAGAAGGAAGAACGCCGCATTGAGAAGAAAAAACCAACATTCAATGCGATGCACCCAATCTATACAGAAGATGAGCTCGAAGAAATCGAAAACGCAGAAATCGAAGAAGAAATGAGCGCATCCTGGAATGAGGACATCGACTACGAAGAATACGATTCTTACTACGACGATGAATACTAGAGATTAGCTTTTCTCAATCTAGTACTTGCAAGAAAGGAATGTATTCCCCATGAGAAAAATTCCAATGCGAAAATGCGTAGTGACTCAAGAAATGTTTCCAAAACAAGAACTCGTTCGTGTCGTTCGTACACCTGAAAACGAGATCGTTGTGGACGTAACAGGAAAGAAAAACGGTCATGGCGCATATATTCAAAAAAGCTTAGAAACTTTAGAGAAAGCTCAAAAAAACAAAGCTTTAGATAAAGCTTTGAAAACAGAAATTCCTAAAGAAGTATATGAAAAACTGGAGTTGATCATCCGTGCCGGCTGATCAACTCGTCTCCTTAGCATCGCTCGTTGTTAAAACAGGACGTTATGCTCGAGGAGACAATCTGCTTCCATCCATTCAAAGTCAAAAAGCCAAAGTGGTGATTTTGTCAGAAGGTTGTGGAGCAAACCGATCTAAAAAAATTCAGGATAAATGTGCATATTATCAAATTCCGCTCATTATGCTTAATCCCCTTAGATTTAACGCGATTTCAAGTAAAGTCCAAGGGGCGATGAGCGTCCTTGATGAGGGATTTGCGAAAAGTATTTTGAATCAAGCAAAACTTGATTCATCCTTGCAACTTTTCAATGTATAAATGCCAATTGAATAAAGACCAAGCATTAAACTTTGTTTGATCGTGTCTTTGATGCAATCCTGATTTTAACCAAAGCGAAAATTGGATTCAGAACATCCATAGCCAAGTGCTCTAGATCTAAAGACACGATTTGTTGATAAAATTGTTTCTTTAAATTTTCGCTTTCTTGCCATAGAAAAAAGAAGGATGGTGATGAAATGGCTAAGCAGCCTGTTAAAAAGAAACCGGCAAATAACAAGAACCGGTCAAACAACCGGAATAACAACCGGAACAATAACTTCACTCCAAGACCACGTGTCGAGTATCCAAAAGAAATTACTTATTCTTTACCAATCACAATCGGGGAACTCGCCGAATTGATGAAACGTAATTCTTCTGAAATCATCAAATTCTTGTTCTTGTTGGGCAATATGTCCACAATCAACACAAGCTTATCTGATGAAGAAATCGAATTGATTTGTGAAGAATTCAAAGTGGTCGCGACTAAAGAATTCATCGTTGATGAAGATGATATCGAAGAACAAATCGCTAACCGTGTCTTCGAAGAAAAAGATCTTCAACCAAGACCACCAGTCGTTACAATCATGGGTCACGTTGACCATGGTAAAACGACATTATTGGATACGATCCGTAATGCTCATGTTGTTAAAGGTGAGTTTGGCGGAATTACGCAACATATCGGTGCTTACCAAGCAAGCGTTAATGATCGTAAAGTTACCTTCTTGGATACTCCAGGGCACGAAGCATTTACAGCTATGCGTGCACGTGGGGCACAAATCACCGATATCGTTGTCTTAATTGTTGCTGCGGATGATGGTGTTATGCCACAGACAAAAGAATCTATCGACCATGCGAAAGCAGCGGGGGTTCCAATTGTCGTTGCCGTTAACAAAATCGATAAAGCCGGGGCTAACCCAGATCGCGTAATGAGCGAATTGGCAAATGAAGGCGTTATGCCTGAAGAATGGGGTGGAGATACAATCTTCAACATGATTTCTGCACGTAGTGGAGAAGGTGTTGATGATCTTCTTGAATCCTTATTGTTAGTTGCTGACATGCAAGAATTAAAAGCTAACCCAGACGTTTGTGCATCTGGTACAGTTGTCGAAGCAAAATTGGATAAAGGTCGTGGACCAGTTGCTACTTTATTAGTTCAACAAGGTACATTACATTCTGGCGACTCTTTAGTCGTTGGAAGCAGCTATGGCCGTATCCGTAAAATGACAAGTGATAAAGGTATGGAACTCAAAAATGCCGGTCCATCCACACCAGTCGAAATCATCGGTTTAAACGAAGTACCAAAAGCTGGTGATGTCTTCATGGTTTACGATTCCTACAAAAAAGCTGCAGAAATTGCACAAAGACGTATGAACAAACAGATCGAATTAGAACGTTCTCAAAGTTCTGCTCGTTCTTTAGAAGATATGGCACGTATGATTTCTGAAGGGGATATGCAGGAAATCAATATCTTGATCAAATCCGACGTTCAAGGTTCTGCTGAAGCGATGAAAGCTTCTATTGAAAAATTGAATGTCGACACAGTTAAAGTGAACGTAATCCGTTCTACAGTTGGTACAATTACTGAATCCGATATTATGTTAGCAAGTGCATCTAATGCGATCATTTACGGATTTAACATTCGTCCAACAGCAGCGGTTCGTAAAAAAGCTGAAGAAGAAGGCGTTGAAATTCGTCTCCACAATATCATCTATAAAGCCTTAGAAGAAATTGAAAGCTTGATGAAAGGTTTACTTGCTCCAGTATTTGAAGAAGTTGTTACTGGACAAGCAGAAGTTCGTCAAATTTATAAAGCTTCTAAAGTCGGAACAATTGCCGGAAGCTATATTACAGATGGTGTCATCAAACGTGACTCTTCTGTACGTTTAATCCGTGATGGAATTGTTGTTTACACAGGTAAACTTGGTTCTTTACGTCGTTTCGAAAATGATGCAAAAGAAGTATCTCAAGGATTCGAATGTGGTCTGACCATCGAAAACTACAACGATATTAAAGTTGGCGACGTCATCGAAGCATTCGAAGATCGGGAAGTAAAAAATGACGCTTAAGCAAGACAGAATGGATCAAATCCTCAAAAAAGAAATTAGCCGAATTTTACAATTTGAATTGAAAAATCCAAAACTCGGTTTCGTGACAGTAACGGATGTGGAATGCACGCGTGATATGTCACAAGCTAAAGTTTATGTTTCTTTTTTAGGACGACAGGAAAGAAACGATGCCGGAATGAAAGTTTTACGTTCTGCAAAAGGTTTTATTCGTAGTACTTTAGCCAAAAATATTAAGGCACGAAAAATGCCAGATTTGATTTTTGTCCAAGATACTTCATTAGAACAAGGTCGTAAAATTGAAGGTATTCTTTCTAATTTACCTGAACCAAATCAACATGCAGTAGAACAAGATCCTGACGATCAAGACGAATAAAAACTTTATTTATTGCTTGTCGTAGATTGATCTACATAAATTTGCAATTATACAATCAAACCTCTTGGTTTTCTAATCGTGAAAATCAAGAGGTTTTTCTTTAGTCTATCAAGAAAAAACAGATCGCATTTGCGACCTGTTTTGTTAAGTAAATATCATCGAAGCATTCCATACTAAGCAATTTTTTCATCGTGCCAACCGCGTTGAACTAAAGCATCTCTCTCTTCAATACTCGTCGTATAGTTGTGGCTGCCGATATTGACATTGGCATTATATTGGCGATAGAGCGGAATTGTTTTTTGGGGATTGCTATACCAAGCGATCCCTTCATCTACCCAACCTAAACAAACAAGAGTATCTTTTTCTAGTCGATTAGTCGTGAAATGATGATCGCCTGTGTTTGGATTATAAATGCGATAAACAGGCTCATCAGAATGAATAGGAGCGTTCCAGCCTACGCCTTCTAAAATCCAATTCGATTTAAAGCTAAGGATAATCATTTCTTCGAAGTGTTGTGTATAGAAGTGTTCACCGCTTCTTGGATTATAAATGCGATAGATTGGGATTGCCTTGGATAGGGAAGAGTTGCCTTGCGTATAATCTTCGTTTTCAAGTGGACAATTGTCCCAATTCAAAATTTTGCCGTGGGTTTGAGAAATGGAATTGAATCCTTTTAAAAAGTAATAGTAATCGCGTTCACTAGAGGGAGTTTGATCTTCTAAATAAGGATCACAAATATACCATTTCTCATTCAGTTTGACAGCTAATAATTCATGGGCAAATGCATCGTTTTCGCATGATAAGTGACATGTCGATAATCCATAATGCAATAAGATCATGCTAAACATGTCGTAATACGATTGGCTATCCCCTTGACCAGAGACTAATCCGCGAAGTACGGGATCCATGCTCGATCTTTTTTGATTGTGTCGAAGCGTTTGAAGCGTAAATTGATAAGTTTTTTCAATGATTGCATAGTCATTGCCACGATGCGCATCAAGTTTCGGATAGCAAAATTCTTGAAGCATGTGTTCGGCAGCAATGATTTCGTCCGGCCATTCGTTAGTAACATCGTGATATGTAGCCAGAATTGGCGTGGATTGTGTAATAGGAATGGCAGGAACGCTGATCGTAAGGGCACTCACAAGAGCAAGTGCAAAATGATGGTGAGTCATAATTGTTCCTTTCTAACCATATATCCATGTGTTTTGTCAATTTCATTATCACGCTTTTTAAACAAAATACAATGAAGATAACCTAGACAATTCATTAAGTTTTTGTAAAAGCTAAACTGTAGCGTCAGTAAATTTTGCTAAAAACACAAGCATGAAAAAAGCAGGCACTTAGCCTGCTTTAATCGATTTAAATCATTATGGAAAAACGAATTAAGCGCAACGTTTAACGATAACAGCTACACCCATACCTCCACCGATGCAAAGGGAAGCAAGACCATAAGTAGCATTACGTTTAGCCATTTCGTAAAGAAGAGTAACGAGGATACGGTTTCCAGAAGCACCAACTGGGTGACCTAATGCGATAGCACCACCGTTAACGTTAGTAACATCTAATAAAGCCTGTCTATCGATACCAGTAGCTTCGACCAATTCATGGACTACACCTAAGGACTGGGAAGCGAATGCTTCGTTCAGTTCGAGCAGATCCATTTGATCAAGAGTCATATTTGCATTTTTTAAAGCATTTAAGATTGCTGGAGTAGGACCAAGACCCATTGTTAATGGATCAACACCACCTTGACCGCAAGCAACGATTTCAGCGAGTGGTTTTAAGTTGTTTTCAGCAACAGCTTTTTCAGAAGCAACGATACATACAGATGCACCATCGTTGATACCAGAAGCGTTACCTGCTGTAACAGTACCATCTTTAATGAATGCTGGTTTTAATTTAGCAAGAAGTTCAAGGGTAGTTTGACGTGGACCTTCATCAGTATCGAATACAACAACACCTTTACGTTGTTTGATTTCGATTGGAACGATTTCGTCTTTGAATTTTCCGTCAGCGACTGCTTGGATTGCTTTTGTTTGAGAAGCAAGAGCAAATTCATCTTGCATTTCGCGAGTTAAATCATATTTTTTAGCGATGTTTTCAGCAGTAACACCCATGTGTACATTGTGCATAGCGTCTGTTAAAGCATCGTGGATCATAGAGTCAACCATAACTTGGTCGCCCATTTTTGTACCTTGTCTGTTTTTACCGTTTACTAAGTAAGGAGCAGCGGACATGTTTTCAACACCACCAGCTACGAAGATGTCTCCCCAACCAGCGCGAACACGAATATCTGCTTCGATAACTGCTTCAAGACCAGAACCACATACCATGTTTAAGGAATGTGCTGGAACGGAATTAGGGATACCAGCATCAAGGGAAATGTGACGTGCAATGTTCTGACCAAGACCAGCAGAAATTACGTTACCCATGATTACTTCATTAACTTGTTCAGGTTTAACGTTTGCTTGTTCAAGAGCAGCTTTTACAACTGTTGCTCCCATTTCTGCGCAGGATACGTTTGTCAACGAACCCATAAATTTTCCGATGGCAGTTCTTTTAGCGCCAACGATATAAGCTTTTTGACTCATTGTTTTTGCCTCTTTCTACTCTTAGGAGTTTGTTTGCTCATTCATACTAGACCAGTTAAGAGCAAATTTCAAATTAAATGTGAAATAATTCACAGAAAAATCAGTTTGATCTTTGTATTTTTTGACCAAATTCGGTTTCAACGGCAAGAATATCCGATTATCGGAAATGTTGATGCGCTTACATTGATTTGACATAGGTTGACAATGTATGGTCATTTTTCAAAATTTGGGATTGATTGGTTGCAGATCTGCGCAGATTGATGAGATTTGAAGTCATTTTAAACAAGATTCACGATCTAAATGATCTATAAACGAAATTAGAGAAAGCTTTGAAAGAGGACTGAAAGTGATTCGATCAAAAGTAGAATTTGATTTCTTATATTGCATGTAAAGGGTTAAGTGAAAAAAACGATTTGAGAGAAAAGCAAGTTTGAAATTCAGTCAAAGAACCAAATTCAAGCGTTATTTACATAGAATTTCCAATAAAGTTACATGACAGCCTCCTGACAAAAGCAAGAATGTTCATTGCTAGAAAAGGTGTAAGCGATAACATAATTCTTTTTGCATTTTTCATTTTTTATGTTTTCAAGGCTTTTTTTCAATGAAATTGTCTGAATTTTTTTGACGCCTGAAATGCCAAAATTTTTCTGGGAAATTTTAGAGTGTCGCAAAGGGCGATTTTGTTTGATAAAAAATGGACAAGTTAGCATGTTAAAAAATGTCAAAAAGGGGATGGATTAAGTCAATTTTGTATTTTTCATAGATTGACATTTTGGCATCGATCGGCTGCAGCTATTTTTAAACAAGTAGATGGCAAAATGAATAGATCAACAACACGATGGTTTTAATGGTTAGAAAGAAAGATTAAAAGACAATTTAGAAATTTGTTAAAAAATTAACTTGAATGTGTTTTTCCTGTGAAATCATTCACATTTCAATTTGACTCTCTTTTGAGAACGATTATTATTGAGTTAGTACAAAGCCCGCTGTGGAGGTGCGTCTTTGTTACAAATCCAAAAGTTCAAGCTGAAGAGAAAGGAGAACTTTAATTTATGGATTTCAATTTAACAGAACAACAGAAACTCATGCAGAAGTTGTTCCGGGAAGTTGCCCAAGCAGAAGTTAAAGACAACGCTGCTGATGTTGACGAACAAGAACGTTTCCCAAAAGAAAACGTAGAAATTCTTCGTCAAGCTAAAATGTTGGGCATTCCTTATCCACGTGAATACGGTGGAGCTGGTGCAGATTACCTGTCCTACATTCTTGCAGTAGAAGAATTGAGTAAAACTTGTGCAACTACTGGTGTTGTACTTTCTGCTCACACTTCTTTAGGTACTTGGCCAATCGCTCAGTACGGAACACCTGAACAAAAAGAAAAATTCCTTAAACCATTGGCATCTGGTGAAAAACTTGGTGCATTCGGTTTAACTGAACCAAACGCTGGTACAGACGCTGCTGGTCAACAGACAACTGCTGTATTAGATGGTGATGCATATGTACTGAATGGTACAAAAATCTTCATCACTAACGCTGGCGAAGCTGATATCTACATCATTTTCGCAATGACTGACAAATCTAAAGGAAACCGTGGTATTTCCGCTTTCATCGTTGAAAAAGGAACTCCAGGATTCACAATCGGTCAACACGAAAAGAAACTGGGTATCCGTGGTTCCGCGACTTCCGAGTTAATTTTCAACAACGTTCGCGTTCCTAAAGAAAACTTATTAGGTGGCGAAGGAAAAGGATTCCGCGTTGCAATGTCTACTCTTGATGGTGGTCGTATTGGTATCGCTGCTCAGGCTTTAGGTATCGCTGAAGGTGCTATGGAAGAAACTGTTAAATATGTTAAAGAAAGAAAACAGTTCGGTCGTCCAATCGCTAAATTCCAAAACACTCAATTCGTGCTTGCTAACTTGCAAACTCAGATCGATGCAGCGAAAATGCTCGTTTATCGTGCAGCAATGGCTAAAGAAGAAAACAAACCATACACAGTACTTGCTGCAGAAGCAAAATTATTTGCATCTGAAGTCGCTATGGATGTAACAACTAAATGTATCCAACTGATGGGTGGTTACGGTTATACTCGTGATCTTCCAGTAGAAAGAATGTTCCGTGATGCTAAAATCACTGAAATCTACGAAGGAACATCTGAAGTACAGCGCATGGTTATCAGTGGCGCAGTGCTGAAGTAGTGGAAAGGAAATCAGAACGATATGAAAATTGTTGTATTAGCAAAACAAGTACCAGACTCAACTGAAATCACTGTTGATAAAGCAACTGGTACATTAGTTCGTGATGGCGTTCCTTCTATCATCAACCCAGATGACCTTGCTGGTCTTGAAGCAGCTCTTGAATTAAAAGACAAATCTGATGATGTTGTCGTTGAAGTTCTTTCTATGGGACCTCCTCAAGCTGCTGGAATGCTTCAAGAAGCCATCGCTCGTGGAGCTGACAAAGCTTATTTATTAACAGACAGAAGACTTGGTGGTGCCGATACTTGTGCTACTTCTAGAACTCTGGCTGCTGCATTAGAAAAAATTGGTTATGACTTAATCATCGCTGGTCGTCAGGCTATCGATGGTGATACTGCTCAGGTCGGTCCACAGACTGCTGAACGTTTAAATCTTCCTCAAGTAACTTATGTAGACGAAATCATGGAAATCGCTCCAGATCACGTTAAAGTTAAAAAATCTCTTGAAGAAGAATCTCAAATTATTTCTGTAAAATTACCAGCTGTTATCACAACTCTTTCTGGTATGAATAAACCTCGTTACATGAACTGCAACGATATCGTAGATTCTTTCAACAACCCAGTTGAAATCTTAACTTACGATGATTTAGCTGCTGATCTGCCAATGGAAACTATCGGTTTAGCAGGTTCTCCAACTCAGGTATTCAGAACATTCACTAAAGACGTGACTGCTGCTACAGAAACATTCAATCTGTCTGCAGAAGAAACAGGAAAGAAAATTGCTGAAACTCTCAATGAGAAACAGCTCATTAAGAAATAGAAAGGATCGTCATGGCTACATTTCCAGATTACAAAGATATTTACGTATTTGTAGAACAAAAGAATTCTCAGCCTGCTGAAGTAGGTTATGAATTAATCAGTAAAGCCAGAGAGCTTGTTGATGGTTCCCCTGAACTTGGCTACAAAGTTGTTGGTGTTCTTTTAGGTGAAAACGTAAAAGAAAAAGCAAAAGATGTCATCGCTCATGGCGCTGACAAAGTGATCGTAATTGACGATCCAAAACTCAAAGACTACTCCACACAATTCTATACAGATGCATTAACTCAGTTAATCGAAGAATTCAAACCTTCTTCTTTATTAACAGGTGCAACTGTTCTTGGTCGTGACTTAGCCCCACGTGTTGCTGCTCGTATTAACGCTGGACTTACTGCCGATGCTACTGCAATCGAAATCGGTAAAGATGTTAAATTGAACAGCCGCAACGGTGTTCGTGAAATTCCAAACGAAGACGCTTTATTATTAGTTACTCGTCCTACTTTCGGTGGTAACTTATTCGGTACAATTGTTTGCCCAGACACTCGTCCACAAATGGCAACAATCAGACCAAAAGTATTCGACTTAGCTAAACCAGATCCAAACAGAACTGGTGAAGTTGTTGAATTTGCTCCAAAATGGACTTAAGAAACTCCATTAGTCGTTGTTGAAGGCATCCTGCCAAAAGAAGTTGCTGGCGTAGATATCACTAAATGTGACATCCTCGTTGGTGCTGGACGTGGTGCTGAAGGCGCTTTAGATTTAGTTGAAGAACTTGCTTCTTTACTTGGTGGTGAAGTAGCAGCTACTCGTGCAGCTGTTGAAGATGGCTTCATCGCTAAAGAACGTCAAGTTGGTCAAACTGGTAAAACAGTTCGTCCAAGCCTTTATATCGCTTGCGGTATCTCTGGTGCAGTTCAGCACGTTGCGGGTATGGAAAAATCTGATTACATCATCGCAATCAACCGTGACCCAGAAGCTGAAATCTTCAAAATTGCTAACCAGGGTTATGTAGGAACAGTTGAATCTGTTCTTCCAGCTTTAATTGCTGAAATTAAAAACATCAAAGCTTCTCGCTAAAATCAATATTCTTGATGATCGATTTCATCAAAAACAAACTGTTGATTTGTAATTTGACCAAGTCGAGCAATCCTTTCTTCAGCTTTGCTCGATCTGGTTTTTGAGATCTTTAGCGATCTCATATCCTTTACATAAAGGATGATAAGGAGATAATGATCATGAAAAAAATCGGTGTAGTCGGCGCCGGAACAATGGGTCAAGGCATCGCTAACGCTTTCGCATCTGCAGGAAACGAAGTAACTGTAGTTGACGTTAAACTTGAATGGGCACAAAACGGTGTCAACAAAATCTGTGCAGGTAAAGACAAACTTGTCGCAAAAGGCAAAATCACTGCAGAAGCTGCAGAAGCTGCAAAAAACAATTTAAAAGCTGGTGAATATACAGATTTAGCTGACTGTGATTTAGTTGTTGAAGCAGCTCTTGAACAGATGGCTCTGAAAAAAGACGTATTCACAAAATTAGATGAAATCGTTAAAGAAGATGCAATTTTTGCAACGAACACTTCTTCTTTATCTATCACTGAAATTGCAAACGGAATCAAACATCCAGTGATCGGTATGCACTTCTTCAACCCAGCTGACAGAATGAAACTTGTTGAAGTTATTTCTGGTGCTAACACTCCAGTTGAAGTTAAAGATGCTGTTATCGAAATGTCCAAAGAAATTGGCAAAACACCAGTTGAAGTCAAAGAAGGACCTGGATTTGTTGTGAACAGAATCTTGATCCCAATGATTAACGAAGCTACTGGTATTCTTCAAGAAGGTCTTGCTTCTGTTGAAGACATTGATGTTGCTATGCAGCTTGGTGCCAACCACCCCATGGGACCTCTGGCTCTTGGCGATTTAATCGGACTTGATGTTGTTTTAGCAATCATGGACGTTCTTTACGACGAAACAGGCGATCCAAAATATCGCGCTTCCACACTCTTAAAGAAAATGGTTCGTGCTGGTAAACTTGGTCGTAAAACAGGCGAAGGTTTCTATAACTACAAAAAATAGTCAATCATAAATGACAATAAGGGGGAATGGATCATTCCTCCTTTTTTGGATTCTTAAATCTGTTTCAAAACCATTAAAAATAAGCGCAATAGATCTAGATATTGACGCACACAAATATCATGTATGGATACATACAGAAAGGGCTATGATCATGGATAAAGTATTACTTCAAAAAGACGGAAACGTCGCTATCATTACAATTAACAATCCAAAAGCTTTAAACGCACTCTCCACAGAAGTTCTTCAAGACCTTGAGGCTGCTGTTTTAGACGTTAAAAACGACAAAGATATCTACGCAGTAATCGTGACTGGTGCAGGCGAAAAATCATTCGTTGCCGGTGCAGACATTGCTGAAATGAAAGATAAAACAGTGGAAGAAGCTGCTGAATACGGACGTTTTGGAAACAAAGTATTCCGTGATATCGAAACTTTAGAAAAACCAGTTATCGCTGCAATCAATGGTTTTGCTCTTGGTGGTGGTAACGAATTGGCTATGGCTTGCGACATTCGTTTAGCAGCTGAAAATGCTGTATTTGGGCAACCAGAAGTAGGATTAGGAATTACTCCAGGTTTTGGTGGAACTCAACGTTTAGCTCGTTTAATTCCAGTAGGTCTGGCTAAAGAAATTATCTACACAGGCCGTAATATCAAAGCACCTAAAGCTTTAGAAATCGGTTTAGTTAACGCATTATATCCACTTGAAGAATTGATGCCAGCAGCTTTAAAAATGGCGAAAGGTATCGCTAAAAATGCACCTCTTGCAGTTGCAGCTTCTAAAAAAGCAATCAACGAAGGTCTTAACCAAACAATCGATGGCGGTATCGCTACTGAAGTTGCCGAATTCTCTGGATGCTTCGCTACAGAAGACCAAAAATATGGTATGGACTGCTTCTTAAACAAAGTGAAAGAAAAACAGTTCAGCAATAAATAGTTTTAAAATTTAAAATTCGTTTTACTTTTATTAGAGAAGGAAGCTATTACATGTCAAAAGTAATTACACCTCAACAAGCTGCAGAGCTTGTCAAAGATGGCGATCGAATCGCAATGCTTGGATTCATTGGGATGTGTCACCCTCAAGAAGTGACTTATGCCATTGAAAAACGTTTCTTAGAAACTGGACATCCACGCGATCTCGATCTCTATTTCCCAACCAACGTTGGTGATGGAACTGACGCATTAGGGATGAACCATCTTGCTCATGATGGGTTGTTACGTTCTATCGTTGGTGGACACTGGAACTTAGTTCCTGCATTACAACGCTTAGTGACTTCAAATAAAGTACAAGCTTGGAACTTACCAATCGGAACACTATCTCAATTACTCCGTGAAATTGCAGGGCATCGTCCTGGTGTCATCACTAAAATTGGTTTAAACACTTTCATTGACCCACGTCTTGAAGGTGGAAAAATGAACTCCGTCACGAAAGACGATTTGGTTGAATTAATGGTCATTGATGGCGAAGAATACCTTCGTTACAAATCTTTCAAAAACATCAACGTTGCTGTCATTCGTGGTACAGATGCGGATGAAAATGGAAACTTATCCATGTCTAAAGAAGCCGCATTCTTAGAAGCGCTTGCAATGGCTGAAGCGGCCAAAAATACTGGTGGAATTGTCATTGCGCAAGTCGAAAATGTTGTTCAAAACGGATCTTTAAATCCAAAAGATGTTAAAGTTCCTGGCATCATGGTTGACTACGTTGTAAAAGGGACACCAGATAACTCTTGGCAAACCTATGTTCATCCATATAAACCAGAATTATCCGGACAAATCCGTATGCCAGTAGATGCATTAGAACCAATGCCATTAAATGCGCGTAAAGTTATCGCTCGTCGTTCCGCTATGGAATTAACTCCAAATGCAATTGTAAACTTAGGAATTGGCATTCCAGAAGGAATTGGCCAAGTCGCCGCAGAAGAACAATTGCCTGGAATGAAGATGACTGTCGAAGCAGGGAACATCGGTGGTGTTCCTGCCTCCGGTGTTGGATTTGGATCTGCTGCTAACCCAGATTGTACGATTGATTCACCATCTATGTTTGACTTCTATGATGGTGGAGGATTAGATCAAGCATTCTTAGGTTTAGCTGAATGTGATGGTTCTGGAAATATCAACGTTTCTCGTTTTGGACCAAGAATTGCGGGATGTGGTGGTTTTATCAATATCACGCAATCAACTCCTGTTGTTGTCTTCTGTGGTACATTTACCGCAAAAGGTGTTAAGGAAAAAATTGGAGACGGAAAACTTGAAATCATTAGTGAAGGTCAAGTTAAAAAGTTCAAAAAATCTGTTGAACAAATTACGTTCTCTGCTGAATTCGCTAAAAAAGCCGGACAGAAAGTTCTTTATGTTACAGAACGTGCAGTCTTCGAATTAGTCGATGGAGTCTTCACTTTAGTGGAAATTGCTCCAGGTATTGATTTACAAAAAGACGTTTTGGATCAAATGGAATTCACACCAGCAATTAGCGAAAATCTGAAATTGATGGATGAAAGAATCTTTAAAGATAAACCTATGGGGTTAAAAATTTAACCTTTATCTTTTTACACTATAACTCGAATAGAAGCGACCAAATGGTCGCTTTTTTATCGACGTAAACGATAATTCGCGCGCCTATATATGCATAATTGCCCAACGTGAACGCGTTCAATGGTAAAATGAATAATGAAGACTGAAGAAGAATGATTAATGATGGCAATGACTTTGTCAGGGATCAAAAAGAACCGAATGTTTTTATATTTCTTTTAATCATTCTTTTATACAGTTTTCTAGCCTCTCATTTTTACGATGGCTTTGTCTTCCGTATCGTTTTTTATTTCCAATTTCAAATTTTGAACAGACTACATTTGAAGAGAAGACATTCGATCAACCAATTATTTTTAAGTTTTTTGATTTGTCTTTAAGCAACAATACTCTTTCAATTTATGTTTTTACTTCAATCTGAAATTATAGATATTTTTTTGCTTTTTAAATAAAATGAAAAAATATTCGTTATAATCGACATATAAACACAAAGGATATCTCATATGAAAATGAATAAACTTTTTGCCATGGCAATCTCTGCAATGATGCTTTTTTCTTTGACAGGGTGCCAAACTCAACAACAACAAACAACGAGTGCTCTGACACTGATGAATAAAATTAACTCCTCTAGTGTAGTAGATGGTCATAAAGATATGCGCGTTTGGTATCAAATTGATCCAACTCTCTTTACCGATCGCTACTCTGGAACACCAGGAACTTTTAAAACAGTGATTCAAGAAATGGAATATTTTTCTGATGGTAATCCACAAGACAATGAAAAAGATCTTTCGATGACAGGAATTTTATTAAAAAATATTCTCAAAGTTGATGATACATATGCAGTGAGTGAACTTACGAAATTAAATCCTACTATTGGTAGTGACGACGATTTATCCGCATTATGCACTAAAGCTAACTCTTTAAATATGCCTGTTCTTCTGACACTTGATTTAGGCACTATTTCTAAGAATAATTCGCAATTTAAAGCAATGATTCAACTTGTCAGCAATCTCAAAGAAGACGAAGATCCATATGTTGTGGATAAAATCTTAGCGGATGAATTTTTCTTGGAAAAAGATAAAGAAGGACAAGATGGTTGGACGAGAATCGGCCAGACTCCATACTATTACATGTCCCTTCCTAACAGCGATATTCCACGGATCAACTTAGATAACCAAGTTTGGAAACAGTTTATCATCAACGCTATTGAGCATTATTTTGCTTTAGGAGTGACAGGATTTTATATTCCAGATTCTAACGGTCTTGTTGCCAACAACGATCAAAAATCTGCGGATTTCTTGAAGTGGTTTGACTCTATTTGTAAAGAAAGAAAGCCAGAATCTGTCAATGTATTCTCTTATAGCTCATGGAACGATCCTATTGCAGAAGTTCCAATGTATGCAGCTGATTTGACTGCATCAGGAGCTGAAGGATATGTCGCAAAAGCAGCTACTGGATCTATCAGTGCACGTGAATTAGGAAATTTGATTGAACAAAATAGTTTGCGTACACAAAATATGACAGCTTATTTTTTAGGTCATGAAGATGGATCTATGGATTTATTAAAATCTGAAGATCGTATTGCCCAATATAAAATGATTCTTGCGATTGAATTGATGCTCAATAGCCAAGTGATGATTAATGTGGGCGATGAACTTGGATTCACTTCGGATCAATCAAACTCGATCGTCAGTGCAATTGAGGATGACGCACAAAGTTCAAGCGAAACGAAAAATGAAGATTCGCAAAGTGAATCCGATCAAACACAACCTAAATTTGAAAATGTAAGACAACAACGTGAAAATGGAGATTCAATTTTGAATTTCTTTTTACAAGCGGTAAGATTACGTGATTCTTTTGATTCAATTACTCGTGCTAATCCGACCGTTTCCCAAGAATTATCGACAGATCAAGTTCTAGTTCTTGACCGTTATGCCAATGATTCACAATCTGTACTTGTTTTTAACTTATCAAATGCGCAACAAGAAGTTGATTTATCAACTGTAACGATTTCTGATTTACCAGCAGAACTTGGTGGTGTGTTATTAACAGGTGATCAAGAAATTAAACTAGAAAACAACAAATTGATTCTTCCTGCTTATTCAATGGCTTTATTAAAATAATCGCACTGAATAAACAAGGGTATTATTGGATATAATGTTCAGGTTGCCTTTATTTTCTAAAGCAACGAAATGTAAAGAATCATCAATTTAGTTTTGAAGAAAGATATACCCCACCTCGCTTTGCATGGTTTTCGAGGAGGAAGAGAGGAGTAACATATGATTTTCTTTCGTAATGACTACGGAGAAGGATGTATCGAACCAATTTTAAAACTATTACAAGAAAAAAATGAAGAACAAAATCCAGGTTATGGAACAGATGATTACTGCGCCCGTGCAGCTCAACTCATTCAATCTAAATTACCAGATACGCCAGCAGATATTCACTTCATTGCTTCAGGAACATTAACGAATGTGGTGATGATTCGCCACGTTTTGCGTCCATTTGAAGTTGTGATCGCTACAGATTCAGCACATATTGCTACACATGAAGGTGGAGCAATTGAAGCAAGTGGTCATAAAATTATTACAATGCCAGCAAGCTCAGGAAAATTGACGGCAATGGCATTACGTAAAGCAATCCACAACATTGTGAATGATGAAAGTTCCTATCTTATTCCAAAGTTAGTTTATATTTCCAATGCGACTGAACTTGGAACGGTTTATACACGTACAGAATTAGAAGAAATTTCGGCTATCTGCAAAGAAAATGATATGTATCTCATGATTGATGGTGCTCGTATGGCACAAGCTTTAATGAGTGGCATTGATTATACATTAAACGATATCGCTAAGTGGGCTGACTTATTCTGGATTGGTGGAACCAAAAACGGTGCTCTTTTTGGTGAGGCAGTTGTGATTACCAATGATGCCTTAAAACCTCATTTCAGATTGATCCAAAAACAATCAGGTGCTATTTTAGCAAAAGGTTGGTTATTAGGTTTACAGTTTATTGGCTTATTTGAACATGATGATTTTTATCATTATGCAAAATATGCTAACGATTTAGCTTCGATTATCCAAAATGAAGCTCTTCGTTTGGGCTATCCATTATTTATGAAAACTACGACAAACCAACTGTTCTTGGTTTTAGATCAAGCGCAGTTTGATTACTTAAAAGATAAAGTAGATTTTGAAATTTGGACAAATTGGGATGAAAATATTGTGATCCGTCTTGTGACAAGTTGGAACACTTCCAAAACTGCTGTTTCTACTCTTTGTCAATATTTGCAATTAGCAATGGATTTATCAAAGAAAAATGATGAAGATTTACAAGACAAAGAAGAAGTAACGGAAGAATAAAATCCTACCAGGGAGACCATTTGTATGAATGGATCTCCTTTTTTTGATGCCTTTTTTGCAAGAAATCAAGGAACTGGCTAGCTTGGTATTTATAAAGGTCATGTTGGCATTTTTTTAGAAAAAATGGGTATACAAATCGAGTTATGATAAAATAAAATTGATAAAAGATAGTAATGATATTATGTTTAACGTTATGTTCAATCTAATGATATTACTATAATAGATTGGAGACGTATACCAATTGGCTATTATAAGAATTTAATACAAACGAATTTATATTTTGGGTGAATTATCAAATTAAACGCAACATTTAATGTGAGTTCATCACTTCATTTGGTGTTTTGTAACCCAAACATTTTCTCGGTCTATTATTGAGTAATTCTATATTGTTGGATAATTCGTTTTCATCAACTTCTTCTAAATCCATACCTTTGGGATAAAACTCTCTCAATAGACCGTTTGTATTTTCATTTGTTCCTTTTTGCCATGCGCAGTATGGATCACAAAAATACGTTTTGCAGTTTAATTCTTTTTCTATTTCTTCGTATCCCGAAAATTCTTTTCCTCTGTCGAAGGTGATTGTCTTTACCAAATCATCTGGATAGTCTCTTAACGCTTGTATAATGGCAGGGGTGACTTCTTTTGATGTTCTATTTGGGACTTTAATCGCTATATAAAGTCTGGATTTTCGCTCAGCAAGTGTGACAAAACAATATTTTGATTTTCTTGTATGACCAATTCTTCCAGATTCTACAGTATCACCTTCCCAATGACCTAATTCATTGCGTTTGTATATCTCCTTAGCTCTTTTCTTGATTGTTCTTCCTCCATCATTAAATCTTCCGCGTGTTTCAGCAGGACGTTTAAATTTTCCTTTTCGTCGTAACTGCTTCATCGTAATCAAGCCTAATCGCTTTTGATTAATCATGCGATATATCGTTGATGTAGAAGGGATATGTAAATCCTTATTTTTTCTATTTGAGATTTGTTCAGGCTTCTATTTTCTCTTTTAAATAGGATACGAGAGATTCTTTGTCGATACATTTACGGCCACACTTAGATTTGTGAGCAATATATTTATCTTGAGCTATAGCAGCCGAGTAGAAAGCTTTAGGCTTCTTTTTGCCTTTTTGGATACTATTCCTTTTTAACTCTCTAGAAATTGTACTGGGACTTCTATCTAAAAACTTAGCGATCTTCCGTATGGAATAACCACTGGATTTTAATTGAGATATTACAACTCTTTCGTTTATGGTAAGATGCTTATAGTTCATGGAGTTCTCCTGTTATATGTTTGTTTGGTCACTCACATTTTAACATTAGAATCCATGGACTTTTTTGTGTTATTAAGTGTTGCACTTATTACGATAATTCACCTTTGAAAAAACATAATATAGGAGAAAAATAATATGACTAAAAAATTAAAAATTATTTGCTATCTGGAGTTACGACATTAACAATGTTATTAACTTGTGTTACCGACGTACACGCATTACGTGTCACTAAATCATTTAAATATGATCATAATACTGTCACTGGTCAAGACTCAAATTACCATGACTATGAATATGTAGATATTCCACTGCATATGACTGTTCAAAAAGCATCTAAAATTAATGCAGGCAGTGGGTGGAATTACATTCGATATCAAGTTATTTATTATTATGGAAGTAACGGGAATATCTATTATTGATCAATAGAATCAATTATAAAAATGAATAAAACAAACCTGTATAACGTAGGTGACCTCGTATTGAAGGTGGGTGCTTTATGATCGAACTCAAGAATATTTGTTTGTATACCCGACATACAATTCTTAATGATGTTAATTATGTATTTTCAGATCAAAAAATCTATGGAATTGTCGCGATTAATGGATCGGGAAAAACAACCTTATTTCGTACTATGGTTAATTTGCGAAAAGCTCAAGGTGGAAAAGTTCTATTTGACCATCAATCAGTTGAATTGAAACGAAGTGAAGTGTTTTATTTTGAAACGGCAGAATGGTTAGATCGGAATTTAAATGGCTATGATTATTTAAGTTTTGTAAAAAAACATTGGAATTCATCTGTTGATCTAGATGAAATCATTGAAACTTGGAAAATGAAAGATTTTATTAAAATTCCGATCAAGAAATATTCTCTAGGTATGAAGCAACGATTAATAATCGCAATGTATTTAACAAGTGATGCGAAGTATATGATTATGGACGAAATCACGAATGGTTTAGATGAAGATTTTAGAAACCAATTCTTTAAAGTCATTATTGATTTGAAACGACAGGGAAAAACGATTTTATTGTCATCTCATTATAAAGATGAAATTACCGAGTATTGTGATGTTGTCCTGCAAATTAAAAACAACCAATTAAGTGAGGTATCCTTATGACTTATGTGTTTCTCACTTTAAAACGAGTTTTTAAAAATAAGTTAAACTATATTCCGTTTTTTTTGATCGCAATATTCATTCCTGTTATGTATGTGGGCATCCATAACGCCGCAGTTGATGAAGTAAATGGATCTGAATACTCAATGCAAGAAGAACTGAATTCGGTTAGGGAAGATATCCCCATTTTCGAAAACTTGCTCAATTCTACAGAGCTTACGGAAGATGAAATCCTTCAAACGAAACAGAATTTGACTGTTGCGCAAGAACGTGAAAAACATCTTGCCGCAAAGGTACAAGCTTACCAAACAAAAAAATGGGATCAGTTTTATCAAAGTGATGTGGCTTTAATCGATTTGATGATTAATTCTGTTCGTCAGTCACCGCAAATGTATGGGGCTGACTTGCTGGGTATTTTAGATGCGAATCAAGATTACTCTGAATATATGTCAACAACCGGGTTGGGATTTGATAGTCGATTTGCACCAGTACAAGGAACGAGTTATGCCATTAAAGTGTTTGATGACTTCTATCCAATCATCTTGATTTTATTATTAACGTATTTTGCTTCTTTTGTTTATTGTTCAAGTCGTGTTGGCGGCTTAGACTATGAAGACTTGATTCCAAAATCATATTTAGCTAAACAAATGTTGCGTTTATTGGTTGGTGTGATTGTCGGAATGATAATTATTCTTTTCTTGTTTGGGTTATGCCTGTTGTGTGGATTGATTGGCAGCAGCATAGGTGGACTTCAAACGCCAATTTTGTTCTATACATTAGAAGGAACAACGAAGTTTGTTTCCATCGGTTCACTGCTATTTGAATTTTTAGTTTTGTCAATACTGGGCATGATGTTGATCGTAAATTTAGTTGCTGTGTTTTCACGATGGATGACGAAGCAGATGACGTGCTTTTTTGTGAGTTTGATTGTAGTTGGAGGATTGATGTGGTGTGTACAAGAGATCGCTCCTTTGCATTCTTTTATGCAATTCTTGCCATTTACTTACTTGAATCCGATTCAAATCGTAACCCAAGAGTTGATGACCACGACCTCTAATCCGCAAGTGAATTTTATGTTCGGAACAATTGTTCTTGTGATCAGTAATCTTATGTTGATGGGAATTTATTATTGGATTCAAAAGCGTTCTAAGGAAGTGGTAGTTTGAGTGCTTATTTAAATTTTGCATTGAAACGACTCGCAAAACGCAAATCAAACTACATGATCCTTTTGTTTTGCATGGGAATTGTCTCTGTGCTTTTTGTGATGAATTTGCGCTCACAAAATACATTGAGCGAAACGTTAACTTCGCAAATCGCTATATTTGAAGAAGATAACGAAAAAATCACGAAAGTGATGGAAACTTTAGACCCAGCAAGTGAAGAATATCAATTGTATCAAGATCATACGAAGAACAATGACTTGAATGTTATTGAGTATCAAAAAGCAATCGATTTATTTGAAGCGCAAGAGTGGACAAAATTCTATGCCCAATACGGAAAGCTTTTAGATGAACAAATTGAGATCATGAATAATACTTTGCAGACATCCCAACAAGAAGGAGAATATGACACGATATTGGCGGGTATGAATAAACAAAAACAATATATTGAATACCTAGCCGAAAATCATCTGGAGTATGAAAACCAAGATTTTCCAATATTTGGTTTTACATTTACGACATCGCTCGTTCAATTCTTTTTGCCGATTTTGATGATCGCAACGTGTATTTACGTGATTACTCAGCTCTATACATTTGATGATGATAAAAATATTTCCATCAGCAATTTATTCCCGATCAACCAGTTTAAATTGTTGGTGTTAAAGTTGGCACTCGGAATCATGATCTCGCTTGGGATTGTTTTTGTGCTTGTCGCGTTTTCGTTTTTACTTTCATCAATCGTGACGATGAATACGGGACTGAATTATCCAGTGATCATTGAACGCTTAAATGATATTTTGCAGGTTATTCCAGTTCAAACTTTATTTATGCAATGGGGAGCACTTATAGTTTTATTCGTGATTCACATGAATATCTTTACGTATCTCATTTCTCGGTTTGTTCGTGAAGAAGTTTCATTGTTGTTAAGTTTATTGTGCTTCATCATTGGTCTGCCATATTTACCGAATTTTATCGGGTTACTTCAACCGATTGCGCAGTTTTTGCCGACAACTTATCTCCATTTCATTGACATTTTGAATGGAGCGTTGGCGAATAAGTGGAACAATATGAGTTTATCTTTTAATACTGGAACGATTGCATTAACGATATGGAGTGTCCTTGAATTTGGGTTCTTGTTGTTTTTACAAAAGAAGGATTCCAGTCTAAATAGATCAATGGCTGCTTTTAGAAAATGTTATACGAAAAAATAGAGGTTGACTTTGGTTAACAAATCACGAGTAGATGTAATCATGATCATTCACATTTACCTGGCTTGTTAACCTTTTTAAGTTAGCCATGATGCCAATAAACTTTTGGAATCTATGTAACACCATGTGAGATTTTGCGACTTAATTAAAAAAGTGGTTCTAAGTAAAGCTGTGTGGGATTTGTCTTTTGGATAAAAAATTTAAATCTCATTTTCGCAAAAGAAAAGAATGTTCCGTGATGAAGAACATTCTTTTTTTGATTGATGTTTTGAAATTGAATTAAGAAAAATCAAACTCATCTTCTTCAAGAATTGGATCATAAAGAAGATTGGAAAGATCAGTCCATCCCATTACACCATGGTGTTTAACTTGGGCACGATCATTCCAAATATTCACTAAATGGACGGTTGTACCAGCTTGTAAAGGCAATTCGTAATTTGTATAGTTTGATGCAAATCCGTTCACGATAAAGTCATTATCGATCCAGACATGACGGTGTAAATGGTCAGAATATACGTAAGATTCCTTTTCACCTCGTTCAACTATGTCAACTTTACTGTTCGTATGGTTGATGAAAAAGGATCCTTCGTTTTTTGGTTGTGTTGTATGCAAGACACGAACTTTAGGTAAATCATCGGTATTGACTGTACGCATGAAATTTCTTCGCAAAATCAGGGCATTGAGTTGTCCTGATTTTTTTAGTACGTTTCCACCATCGATCGAATAAATGTTTTTTCGACGATCATAGCGAGGGTTAAACTCAGGGAAAAAAGAGCAATATTCACTGACTGGCGTATGCCCAACAACCACCATGCGATTGAATTGGTGATCTTCTTTTTCGAATTGGAAACGCGTCATAATGTCTTTAAAATCATCTGCAAATGTTTCTTCATTCGAGATCCCGGAATGAGCAAAAATGGTCGTTGGAGTCGTGATGACATGGGGTAAATCATTTAAAAATGAGAGCTCAGCTAAGTATCGTTTTCTTAGCTGCATACATAGCTGATCCATATCAGTGTTTTCGTTAAGCGGTTCGAGTCCTGATTCAGCGATCATCTCATGAATCAATGAGGCTTTTCGCTGAAGTAAAACGCTCTTTAAAAAGTCTAAGCGATAGGAATACAAAACGTTTTTAGCAACGAAGTCATTGTTGCCCATTAAAGCATAAAACTCTTTATCTTCACGAGCTTGCTTCATAATAAAACGCAAAGTTTCTAAATTTTGTGGACCTTTTTCGATTAAATCACCAACAAGAATGAGGCGGTCTTCCTCAGGGTCATAATCTACTTTCGCAAGTAATTTACGATAAGTATCAAGGGCACCGTGAATATCGGAAATTGCGATTGTTCGCCCTTGAAAATAATCTAAGTTCTGTACTACAGGTTTTCTATTCATTTAATTAAATACCTCAAAAATTGGGGCGTGATTTCTTCCCAAGAGGCTTCACAGTGTTCACCATAAGGTTGAACATCAAATTGAATGTGAACGCCTTTTTTTAATAAAATATTTGCTAATTCAGTTAACACCTTTGTTTCTGAAATAAACTCATGGCCAGTACTTCCTTCATGTGCGCCCCACGAAACATATAAGCCACTTGGCATTTTAATATGACTTTTTTTAGCCGTATAAAAAAGGGAAGTGTGAATCGGTAACACATATGGAGATAAGGCAACGACACGTGAAAAATATTGCGAATACATACAGAGTGCATAGATTGCCATTAACCCTCCACAACTTGAACCAGCAATCCAAGTGTTCATACGATTTGGAATCGTAGGAAAGTGCAAATCGATGTAGGGTTTTAGCGTATCAACGATAAAATCCATAGTTTGTTTGCCTTTTGCCTCGATTGTTTCATCAAATTCGGGGTCGTAGAAAGGATAAGGTGCATATTCACTGACTCGTTCGTTGCCATTGTGATTGCACTCTAAACCAACAACAATAATTTTCTTTTCCAGTTCATAGAGTGGATTTAACATACGCCATGAACGACCAAATGTTGCATCTTCATCAAAGAACAAGTTATGTCCATCAAACATGTAAAGAACAGGATAAGTTTCTTGTGATGAGATGTAATCATCCGGTAAATACATGTGGATTTTGATATTTCGTTCGAGCTGAGTGGAAAATAAATCAAATTTTACAATCATTCGGGATTAATATCGGATTTGCGAGCAAAGGAGTCTTTAAAAAATTCGTTACGACGATCTTCATCTGTAAAACGAGCTTTGATTGTGACATTGCCCATTGCACTCGCAAATGCCGGCGGTAAAACTTCTACACCGAGTAGTTCTTTTTCGTATTTTTCCATCAGCATCTCTAAAGAATTAACGTAATCCACACCCGTACGACGTCCAATAAAACCAGCGGAATAGTCGGCTTTTTCATGCATAGCGCATTCTTGTTTTAATAATACTTCTGCCCATAAACGATAAATATCTTCGTTGTATGAATAATTGATTAAATCAGGACAGAATCCTCCAGGTGGTCTGAAGTTCATTTCTAACGCAACAAGATCTCCTTTTTTACCGATTCCTTCTTGATCATGCTTTAATTCAAAATATTCACCATGGAAAAAGCGGTTTTTAATACCAAAGGAATTGATCACGCGTTGGGCGACTTCTTTACGTTCTTGATCAACAAGAAAGTTGTAATAAGAGCCGACTGAGTCGTGATTTTGGACAGAATCCATACAATTTGACACATAGTCCATTGAACAAAGAAAACGAATATTTCCTTTGGCATCGGCAATTCCATCTAATGTGGTGACATGTCCATCGATGAATTCTTCAAGAATCATTTGAATATTCAAAGATTCGGCTTGATTCCAATATTGTTCAAGTTCATGTTCATTATGGATATGCCATGTATGGCTTGAACCGACACCGACATCTGGTTTTAAAACAAGATTCCAACCGTATTGATTCGCAAATGTTTTCGCTTGGTCTAAAGACGAAACTAAACAATAAGGTGCAACTGCAAGTCCTGCTTTTTCATAATAAGATTTCATCGCAGACTTTGATTGAAATATATGGATTTGTTTATAGCTAAATCCAGAAGTGACATGAAAGTCATCGCGCAATTTGGCATCTAAATCTAACCAAGCCTCGTTATTGGATTCAATCCAGTTTGGCTTGCCATATTTGAATGCAAAATAGGCAACGGCACGATAAACTTCATCATAGTTATGGAAAGAGGAAACTTTATAACACTCATCAATATGTTTGATAAGCTGCGGATTGAGGGTGTTGTAGTCCGTGTCAATTACGGCGAGCACACGAGCACCCATTTCTTTTAATCCCCGACAAAACATCCAATAATTATCTGGATAGTTCGGGGAAATAAAAATGAAATTTTCCATGTGTTTTCCTTTCTATTGATCAATCGTATCAATGTATTTCAACCATTGAATATAATAGAATGGATCTAACTAAGTTCGGCCCATTCTACCCATCGGATGTAGGGGACGATCAAAAGAAAATAATTGGAGTTTTCTTTGATATACATTCAAGGGATTTCTCTTAGGATCAAACACAATGATAAGCGAAGAAAAACAAGATTGAAATTAATATGAAACAAGAATGAAAATTTATTCTTGTTTTGTTTCAATTTGTTCAAGTTTTGCGTGATAGATCGCTAAAATTGTTTTACCATCGCGAATCCGGCCTGCTTTGACCATTTGATACGCATCATTCAGATCGATCCATTCAAGAGTGATATCTTCAGTTTCATCCATGGCTAGACGATGTTTGGCTTGGCGAGGATGAATTGCCGAGTATACATAAATTACTTCGCTATCGTAGCCTGGAGTTGGCCAAAAGGCGGTGATCAAAGAAAGATCATCCGCTTCCATGCCAGTTTCTTCATTGAGTTCACGCATCGCACAAACTTTTGGATCTTCGTTAGGATCAATGGTTCCAGCAGGGATTTCGAGTGTCGATACGTTACCAATGCCTGCTCTAGTTTGACGGACGAATAACATTTTGTGATCGACAATGACACAAATGGCCGCTCCTCCAGGATGAACGACTAAATCGCGCAACATCATATGTCCATTTACATCCATTTCTCTTTGATAAACGGAAAAGATTTTTCCTTTAAAAATTTCTTTTTGATTCATATGGCAACCTCTTTTATCTATAAACTTGATGTCATTAATTGACACAAGTTAAAAATGCTTGAGTAATCGCATTAGCAATACGTGCTTGGAATTTCGTATTGGAAATTTTGTCGTAATCGTTAGGATTGGTGATATATCCAATTTGGAGCAATAAAGCTGGTGTTTCAGTATCTTTTAATATCGCAAAAGAATCGTAATGATCGGTGTCGATTCCTTCATCACGGGTATAACTCGTTGCGCGAATTTGATTGGCCATTTCTTTAGCGAGATCTTCAAGTTCTAAATTGTTTGGTTGAGTGAAGATAGAAAAGCCACGATGAAGTGAGGTGTCTTGATTTAATGAGAGAGACAAAATATAATCTGCATTTACTTCTTTTGCTTTGGTTAAACGAATTGTTTCACATTCATCTTCTGTTGAACAAGCGGGAACATCGTCATACCAACGTGAGTACTCGACTTTATAACCCGCTTTTTCTAGAGAACTACCAATCGATAAAGCAAGCTGCATCAATAAATCTTTTTCCGAAATTTGATTTTCGGCACTATAACCAACATCGCTTCCGCCTCTTGTTGGATCAATATAAATCGTCGCTTGGGATGTTGCTTGTTTTGTTTCTACATCGTTATTTGTTTTTAAAGCAGAACCATCAACATAAACGGGGATTTTATCTTTGCGAGCAGCTTGGTTGCCGACAAAATTGGGTTCGACAACAAGAAGGATAAATAAGGCGACAAATAAAAAAGCAACTGCACGTTTCATACATTTTCCTCCTGATTCAAGATTTGATTTCAAATGGGCAAAACAGCGTATGATTCAATCCATAATATGGATTGGATTGGGCTATATGAATTGTAAACAAATCAAGTCAAAGCACGCAAAGAAAGAACTGTTTTTTTCAATAAATGATGTCGTTTGTTTTGTTTCATATCATTACTTGCAAATGAAAGCGATTGCCTTGGATTCGATTTTTCACGAGAATTGAAACGTGAACAAATTTTTCCGACTCATTTATTCGATTTGATACAATCGAAATAATGTCTAAAATATAGAATGACAAATCCTATACTCTTTGTGTCTGTTTCATTGAATGGAAAGAGCATCTAGACGTATTGACGATTTGGCTTTAATTAAAGAACAACTTTTGTGTGTTATATAAAATAAAAATTAGTAAGTTGTTGTCACACTAGAAAGGACTTGTATGGAATTTAATGTCAATCTTGAGCAATTTGAAGGACCGCTTGATTTAATGCTCCATCTTGTCCATGAACAAAAACTGGATTTATTTGAACTAAACTTGGAAATTCTTGCAACGCAATATGTGAAGTATATTCGAGAAGCGATGCAAATAGGTTTAGATGTTTCTAGTGAATATCTTGTTGAATTTTGTGGCTTGATGGAATATAAATCCAAACGCTTATTACCCAAAAAAGAAGTTGAGAATACGGAAGACAACTATCAAGAAGACCCAGCAAAAATTATGGCCATGCGCTTACGAGAATATGAGCGTTGTAAACAAGAAGCCAAATTATTAGAAGACAAATATAAACAACGCCAAACCCATATCGATAAAGCGCCAGCAAGTTTAATTGATACTTGGTCTACGCAAGCCGATTTATCGCAACCATTATCACTAAAAACAGCTGATTTACAACGTGCATTTGAACGGGTAATGCGTCGTTATCAAATCATGCAACCGTATGAAACGAAAGTCGAAGTCAAAGAATTATCAGTAGAGGAACGTATCGAGCAAATTCTCGCATTAGATATTTTTACAAGTGAGCCTATTCATTTTGAACAATTATTAATAGATACACACTCACTTCATGAAGTGGTGGTGACTTTTTTAGCGTTACTTGAATTAATACACGCCGATCAAGCCATCGCCTATTGTAACGAGGAGGATGAAATATGGATTCAGAGAATCTTATAAACCGGATCAAGCCAATTGTTGAAGGACTCGTTTTTACGAGTGGGGAAGATGGTTTGTCTTTAATCCAGATTCAATCCGTTTTAGAGTGTACCCGCGATGAAATTGGTCGCGTTTTAGAACTGTTACGCCAAGATTACTTAGATGAACAAAAAGGGATTGAACTTGTTAAATATGGTGGCCGTTGGAAATTTGTGACCAAAGAATCAGTCTATCCCTATGCATCAAGATTGTATGCTAAAGCCCAAAATAACACGCTTTCCGCTGCAGCGATGGAAGTCCTTTCTTTAGTTGCTTATCGCCAACCAATTACGCGTGTTGAAATCGATGATATTCGTGGTGTATCCAGTGAGATGATGCTTAAAAAGCTACAAGCTCGAGATTTAATTGAAACGTGTGGTCATAAAGAAACGATTGGACGACCACTTTTATATCAAGTCAGCGCACGCTTTTATGATACATTTGGTTTAGAAAGCTTAGAAGATCTACCACAAACAGAACAAAAACAAGGACCAGATAATTTGTTCTACCAACCAGATTTTAGTGAAGTTCATCAAGAAGATCTCACTGAACAAAATCAGCAAGAACAACAAGACAATGTACAAACTTCACAAACTCAAGAACAAAATCAGGATAACTAAGAAAGGAATGAGTGATCATGCAAGAACGTCTTCAAAAAGTTATTGCCCAATCGGGTGTATGTTCTCGTCGCAAAGCAGAAGAATTAATTTTGGCAGGTAAAGTCAAAGTAAACGGAAAGACTGTTTCCATTTTAGGGACCAAAGTTTATCCAAGCGATCGCATTATGGTGGATGGGCAATTGTTATCCAAAGAAGAAAAAGTTTATTACGTTCTCAATAAACCTAAAGGTTGTGTAACAACCGCTAAAGATGATAAAGATCGCAAAACGGTTATGGATTACGTTCCAAGTGGAGCTCGCCTTTTTCCCGTCGGGCGTTTGGACTACGATACATCTGGCGTTTTGCTGATGACCAACGATGGTGCTTTTGCGAATAAAATGACACATCCACGTTATCATTTGCCTAAAACCTACGAAATTAACTTGCAAGGCATCTTAAGTGATGAAGATGTCAAAAAATTACGCCGCGGGTTTACCCATAATGGCGAAAAGTTTGCCTCCGCTAAAGTCTTTATTAAAAATACAGACTTTGCTCGTGATCGCATGTTATTAGATTTAACGATTTATGAAGGACATAATCACCAAGTAAAAAACATGATGGCTGCATTAGGTCATCAAGTGCGTCGTTTACATCGTTCTCGTTTTGGCTTTGTGACGGTGGATGATTTAAGACCAGGGGAATGTCGTCGTTTAAAACCTTATGATGTGCGCAAACTCATTGCCATGAGCGAGGAGAAAAACTAGTGAAACAAGTTTTTTATGCAAAACCATTAAATGTTGGCGATGTCGTTGAACTGGATGAAAAAACTGCTCATCATCTTTTCGATGTCACGCGTACAACCTCTAAAGAAACAATTCGCATTGTTGATTGTGATCATCAATTGTTTTATGGTCATGTGCAAACGAAACCATGGATTGAAATTGTTGAAAAACTCGATAATCAAAATCAAGGAAAATTAGACATCACATTATGTGCAGCTTTAATTAAAGCGGACAAATGGGAATGGATGTTGCAAAAAGCGACAGAACTTGGTGTGAGTCGTATTGTTCCATTTACATCTAAAAACACGATGATTCAAATCGAACCCAAAAAAGCAGGCCGAAAATTAGAGCGCTGGCAAGCAATTTGCCAAGGAGCGTGTCAACAATCGAATCGCACAGATTTAGTCCAAATTGAGCCTATTTGTACCATTCAGGAATTAGATCGCTATAAAAGTCAGATGAATGTTTGTGCTTGGGAAAAAGAGGCGCTAGAAGATCATATTTGTTGCACACTGAACAAAATTGATCAGTCTGTCACATTTGTGATTGGTCCAGAAGGTGGAATTACAGCACAAGAAGCAATGGCGTTAGAAGAAAAGGGTTTTGTTCTTTGTTCTTTAGGAGAAAACATTTTACGAGCTGAAACAGCAGCTTGTTATGTTTGTGCGACAGCGCAATATGCTTATTCGACAAATTTAGCAAAAAAGCTTGTCGACAAAGAAATTGAAACAAAAGAGATACAATAAAGTTTGCCAAAGACATTTGTGTCTTAAGCAAACTTTTTTTACAAGAAAAGACGATCAAATCGTATTGAGGAGAATGAATGAAGACGTTTACGATTGAAACGTTAGGCTGTAAAGTCAACGAATACGAATCGGCATTCTATACCTCACTTTTAGAAGAACACGGCTATCGCCAAGCTAAAAGTGATGAAAAAGCAGATGTCATTATTATAAATACATGTACAGTCACCAATACGGCTGCAGCAAAATCGCGTCGTAAAATATCGCGATTAAAACGCGAAAATCCCCATGCATTTGTCGTGGTGGTTGGTTGCTATGCCCAAGTGGTTGAGCAAGAAGAAAGAGATTCTTTACAAGCAGACTTATTGATTGGGGCATCACATAAAAATGAGCTCGTTGATTTAATCGAAAAAGCGCAAAATACGCATGAGCCGCATCAAAAAGATTTTGTCGAAAACTCACGAGATCTTACTGAATTTGAATCGATGCCAATTGGGGTGTTTGAAGGTCAACATCGCGCATTTTTAAAGATTCAAGATGGTTGTAACCAGTTTTGTACGTATTGCCAAATTCCTTTAGCAAGGGGATTTGAACGCTCACAAATTCCAAGTGAAGTCGTTTCTAGTGCGCAAAAATTAGCTCAAAATGGCCATTTAGAAATTGTTTTAACGGGTATTCATACCGGACGCTATCACTTTAGAGAAACGGATCTTTGCGATTTACTGGAATTGTTGCTGGAACAAACTCCAGAACAAGTTTGTTATCGTTTATCGAGCATTGAAATTACAGAAGTGAATGATCGCATTTTAGATTTGATGGCGAAAAATCCACGCATTTTACCGCATTTACATATCCCATTACAAGCTGGTGATAATCGCACACTCAAACGCATGAATCGCCCATATACAGTAGAAGAATTCATTGCCCGCATTGAGGAAATTCGCGCTAAAATCCCGAATATATCTATTTCTACGGATGTTATTTGTGGATTTGTACAAGAAAGCGATGATGAATTTGAAACGACGAAAAAGACGATTGAAGCATGCCAGTTCTCGTTTTTACATGTGTTCCCTTATTCAAGACGTAAAGGGACCGCAGCGGATCGTATGACGGGGTTTGTCGATGGCAATATTGCCAAAGAGAGAACAGATCAATTGCTTGAACTCTCTAAAACATTGCGCCAACGCGATATGGAACGCTTTATGCATACCCAAGTATTGATTGAACGAGAAGACGTTCATCATCCAAATTGGTATCTCGGTTATACTTCACAATACCATCCAGCGACAATTTATAGCGAGGTTCCCCTTAAAGGGCGACTAAATGTTAAAATAGATAAAATTGAAAACGGACGTTATGTCGTTTCACACGAGGCTGAAAATGAGACTATCTAAAATATTCAAGAATGTCCCAACTGTAAATACAGAAGGACTTTCTTTTGATTCACGAAATGTGAAACCGGGGGATACATATTTCTGTCTTCCTGGTTTAACGTATGACGGTCATGATTTTATTGACCAAGCAGTAGAAAAAGGAGCGATTGCGATTGTTCACTCCAAAGTGATTGACCATCCAACTAGTGGGGCAGTCTATATTCGTGTCGATGATACAACGAATGCGATGAACCAAGCAGCACGTATTTTTTATAATCGCCCAGCGGATTCAATGCGTATGTATGGAATCACAGGGACAAATGGGAAAAGTACAATTGCCAATATCATTCGCCACTTTGAACAACCCGAAACTCCTTGCGGTTATATCGGAACAATTGCGATTGCTTATGGAAATACGGTGTTGGAACCGGATTTAACAACACCAGACGCAATTTTCTTACAAAAAACATTACGGAACATGGCGGATGCCGGAATGAAAGCTTGTGCGATGGAAGTATCCAGCCATGGTTTAGCACAAAAACGGGTGGATGCCATCGATTACGATTGTGCAGTATTTACCAATTTGACGTATGACCATTTGGATTTCCATGGAACAATGGAAAACTACTTCAATGCCAAAGCAAAACTATTCTCGCATCGTGTTAAAACAAGCGGGGTTTCGATTTTAAATGCTGATGATCCAACATATAAAGATTTAAAACAACTTAGCCAAGCACGCACTATTTCTTATTCAATTGAAAGCGAGGCTGATTACCGGGCAATTAATATCAAGATGGATCAAACTTCAATTATTTTTGATTTGGTCTATGGTGGTAAAACATATCCTGTTGAATCGAATTTGGTTGGTGAATTCAACTTATATAACTTGTTAGCTGCAATTGCGGCTGTTAATGAAACAAGCGATCAAACTTTAGAATCGATCATCGCAAAAGCGAAAAACATTCCCCAGGTTGCAGGAAGAATGGAACAAATTCATGAAGGACAAAATTTCAATGTGATTTGTGACTTTGCTCATACACCAGATGGAATGGAAAAAATGATGCGTTTTGGCAGAATGATCGTCAAACCAGGTGGCAAACTTATTGCTGTGTTTGGCTCAGCTGGTAAACGTGATAAAGCAAAACGAAAAGTCTTTGGTCAATTAGCAGAAAAATATTGCGATTCCGTTTATTTAACAGAAGATGACCCACGTGATGAATCTCCAGAACAAATCGCCAATGAAATCAGAACAGGAATGAGCGCAGTGCGTAATGTTTTTGTTGCAGATCGTTATGAAGCGATTCGACAAGCGATCGAATCAGCCAATGATGGAGATACCATTTTGATTTTAGGAAAAGGTGACGAAACATTCATGTATCATGAAGAAGGACGTGTACCTTGGATGGGTGACAACAACGCTGCGAAAGAATGCATTCAGCGTTTGCTCAAAGAATAAAAAATAACATCAAACTCATCTTGCATTGGAACTGTTCATGAACTAGAGCGTCAAATAAAACGAAAGATTGGCGCTCTATTTTTAATTTGAAATTGTATTTCGATGAAAAAAAGAATGGAATTCGAACGTATTTTTGGTCGGATTATAGTCCCGATTAGTCTATTCTTAAAAAAACAGTTTGTTTCATGCAAAAATCCACTATTTTTTGTCATTCGGTGTTGAAATATTCATATCGTTCAATATAATAGTTATTGTTCATTCGGGAAGGGGGGTTGTAACATGCCAAAAGTAATCGTAAAAGAAAACGAACAGCTTGATGATGCTCTTCGCAGATTCAAACGTCAGGTTTCCCGCAACGGTACCCTTGCTGAAGCTCGTAAAAGAGAATTCTACGTTAAACCGGGCGTTAAGAAAAAACTGAAATCCGAAGCTGCCCGTAAAGCAAGAAGAGGAAAATAATCTGCGCAAGCAGATTTTTTTTTTACGCAAAAATGCGGTAGGTCTTTTATTAATTCAGCATGACAGAATAAATTGTCAGATCACATTTTTTACTATTATTTAGAAAACAAGTACAATATGCCTAACGTGTGTTTGCTTCAAACGAATCGTTTTTTTTGAATTTGAATTGAAGCACACTGATAAAAGTGAATCCATATTCATTCATTTTGAAAAGGAGTAACCAAATGAAATTTAAACTCGACTGCTCGGAACTGCCTTATGATGTCTTGATCGCACTTCCTGGTTTTCAGGACGATCACTTTAAAATCATCGAACAAGCATTTCCAGTGAGAATTAAGATGCATTCTTCAGAAATTACTTTGGAAAGCAGTCAAGAGATCGTTTTTCATCAAATCGAAAGCGTATTAGATGCAATGGTCCAAAAGATTGCTAAAGATGGCGCAATTGAAAATGATGAAATCGAACGTCTTTGTTATTTAGCGAGTCGGGGACATGATTTAACCGATGAGTTTAGTAATGAAAAGCCTGTTGTCAAAACAAAGAGTGGGAAAGTCATCTTTGCCAAAACGAGTAACCAAAAACGTTTAGTTCATGCTTTTCGCAATGAAAAAATTATTTTTGCTTCTGGTGTTGCCGGAACAGGGAAAACATATTTAGCCGTAGCTTATGCCGTAGATCAACTCAAACGGGGGAAAATTGAAAAAATTATTTTAACGCGTCCTGCTGTTGAAGCGGGGGAATCGCTTGGTTTTTTACCAGGCGATATGAAAGAAAAAGTCGATCCTTATTTAAGACCTTTATATGATGCATTAAATGAGATGCTCGGCGCAGAAACGGTTGAGCGCTATCAAGAAAAAGAAATTATTGAAATTGCTCCTTTAGCGTTCATGCGCGGAAGAACTTTAAATGATGCAATTGTCATTTTGGATGAAGCACAAAATACGACAAAAGCCCAAATGAAAATGTTTTTAACGCGTATGGGTCGAAACTGTCGCATGATTATCAATGGTGACATTAGCCAAATTGACTTAATTCGTAAGGCGGATTCAGGATTGATCCAAGCTTGTCATATTTTAAAAGGAATTGACGGGATTGCGATTCAATATTTAGATCAAAGTGACGTTGTCCGAAATCCTCTCGTCCAAAAAATTATCGAACGATACGAAACAGTTGAACAATAGCAATAAAACTCTTTTAAATAGACTCGAAATCAAAAACGAGTACTGTTTAAAAGAGTTTTTTCGATTAGATGGAAATGAATGCATAAGATAGGTAAAAGAGGAATATTGCAATAAGAAAAACAAAAACCACATGTTTGCAAGCATGTGGTCGTTTTGATTAAGGTCTTGAATAAGTAAAAATAGGAGATGCAAGGGGAGAGAATGAATCTTTTCTCTTTTCGATGGGTAACATTGTTGTGATCTCATCATGATCGTAACCAATCGCAATGTTGGATCGCGAAACGAGAATAGGACGTTTTAAAACAGAAGGATGTTGTTGAATGAAATGAGTCAATTCACCGATTGACATGTCATCGATAATATCTCTTAGTTCTTCATAAGCTTTCGATCGAGTGGAGAGAAGATCTTCTGTTCCATTTTCACAACGCGTTAGTAAATATTTGATTTCTTTTTCGTTTAACTCTTTGGACAAAATATTTTTCTCAACAAATTTGATGTGGTTCTCTTCAAGCCATTTTTTTGCTTTACGGCAATTGGCACAGCCTGGAGAGGTATAAAACAATACCGAAACGTTCATTGTGAAAACTCCTTTAATTTTGCGATCTATGGATTTAAATCAAAAACAATCGTTTTTACGTAAAAATAAATACTAAATGATTGAACGATAACTCTATAATTGAGATTCTTTTGCAAGAATCAATTGCATGTAGATCAGCCGTCTCTTCTTTATTTATGACAATTTAAGGCGTTGGTAAAGTGATTTTTATACAAGCGTTTACAATTATTTCTGGTTTTGATTGATTGTATCAATAACTTTCATTTCTTTACATGTTCGGTTTCAAAAAGCGAGCCTCTAAATCAATGCTGATGTAAAGCGGGTGTTCCCTCTCTCAATGCAATTGCGATAAATATTTAATTTTTCGTTGGATCAAACGAAAAGGACTGTTTTGAATATGTGCTTCATGTTTTTTTCTCTGAATCAATAGTTTGAGATAGAATTGATAAAAACTCGGTGAAAAAATCGCTTATTTTGCATCAATAGTCAATTTTTTAAAATAGAACCTTGTGATAAATTGAGCAGGATTAAGATTTTTTTCGTTTCTTGGCAAGAAACGTGCTATATTAAATAGGCAAAATTTTGAAAGGTGATAATAATGGGAAGACATTTTGAGGTGCGTGCAGCAGCAATGGCCAAAACTGCCGCCGCCAAAGCTAAGGTATATTCCAGATATTCCAAGGAAATTTTAGTGGCCGCAAAAAGTGGTGTTCCTGATCCAGATATGAACCAGCCGCTGAAAAAAGCGATTGCTCGTGCAAAAGCAAACTCAGTGCCTACTGACGTAATTAAACGTGCTATCGATAAAGCTAAATCTTCTGCAGATGAAAGCTTCTCTGAAGCACGCTATGAAGGATTTGGATTAGGTGCCGGATCTACAGTCATCATCGACTGCTTAACAGACAATCCAAACCGTACAATCGCAAACTTACGTGCTTGCTTCAACAAATCTCACTCCAAAATGGGTGTTAATGGCTCCGTATCTTTTGGTTATGAAGATTTAGGCGTTATCGTCATCCAATATGAAGATGAAGAAGCAATGATGGAAGCAATGCTTGAACACGATATCGACCTTCGCGATACAGAAGTTGAAGATGGATACATGACTGTTACAGTGGATCCAACTCAATTAGATGAAGCGAAAGAAGCGATTGATTCTTTAATTCCAGATGTTCACTACGAAGTATTAGAACGCCGTATGGTTCCAAATGAAGAAGTTGAACTCGAAGGTGAAGAATTAGATTTATTCAAACGTTTGTTAACTTTATTAGACGACGTGGATGACGTACAAAACGTTTACCACAACGTATCTAACATTTAATTTGAATATGAAAAAGGCAGTCTTAAACGCAATATGCGCAGTCAAGACTGCCTTTTAATTTATATCAATAGGGTTTGATGAAACTATTTTTTGGGTCTTTCGTCGTGTTGAATGATGCGCGAATTCATTCTTCCCGCTGGAGTGGTTTTGGATGGATTCGGTTTCCAGAGTTGATCAGCCGGACGATTGACGAGTGCAGTCATGAAATTATCGTGGGCATCAGGATAGAGAGTATAAAACTTGTCGAGAAGTTCTTTCATATTTTGTCGTTCAGAATGACCATCATTTGGACAGACCGGTTTAACATGTGGAATATTGTTTTGTTCACATGCTTTGATAATTTCTTCTTCTTTGAGATAAATCAAAGGACGAATGATACACATATTCATTCGTGACATATATTGCACAGGTGCAAATGTCGAAATTCGTCCACCATGAATCATATTCATCAAAAGCGTTTCTAAAGCATCGTCACCATGATGACCAAAGACGACTTTATTACAACCTAATTCTTTAGCAGTATCTAATAATGTTCCTTTTTTTAAAACGGAACAGAGCGAACATTGAATACGTCCATTTTTCTTGTTTTGTTCAAGATTTAAAATTTCAAAAATCTGAGAAGGAACAATGTGCAATTCGAGGTTATGTTGATCAGCAAATTGTTTCATTAATTCATTTTCTTTTTGTTCAAAGCCCATATCGACGTGAATTGCGCAAAGGGAAAAATCATTTTCACTAAAACGCTGATACACAGACAAAGCTAAAAACAACAACATCGAGTCTTTACCACCCGATAATGCCACAGCAAGTTTATCACCCGGTTCGATCATGTCAAAATCGATATCCGCTTGACGTAAAGCTCTTAATATATTTTGAAGTTTCATTGTATTCTCCTGGTTTAGTCAACAATTGGCTTATTGTTTGAATGTTCAAAACAAAATAGCCCGTTACAGTAAAACATAAAAATTCAAATTTGTAGATTGAAATTCTTGATCTTTGTAAATGATCTGAATTGCCTGAGTGTTTTACAATATAAACAAAGAGACATGCCAACAACTTGCCTTATTTATACACATGAGATTAAATGGATTTTGTCTTAAAGATTGGCGTATTGTGAAAATCAATTTAAAATGTAGTTATGAACGGAATTATTGTAATAAATAAACCTGCAAATATGACAAGCTTAGATGTCATTGCTTGTCTACGCAGACGATATAGACAAAAGAAATTTGGCCATGCGGGAACTTTAGATCCGATGGCGACTGGCGTCATGGTTGTTCTTGCGGGAACAGCGACGAAAATTTTACCTTATATCCAAGATACCGATAAGCAATATATTGCTTCAATTCAATTAGGTGCTAAATATGATACAGATGATGTATTTGGACAAATTGAACAAGAAGCACAGATCCATACGGATTTTGATTTTGAAGCGGTTTTAAAAACATTTATTGGCAAACAACATCAAAAAGTGCCTAAGGCTAGTGCTAAAAAAATACAAGGCAAAAAGATGTATGAATATTTACGAGAAGGCTTGGAAGTACCAGATGTTTATACCGACATTGAAATCTATGATGTTAGTGTGATCGATCAGCAAGAATTGAGTTTTTCGATCGATTGTTCTTCGGGAACTTATATTCGCTCTGTTTGTCGTGATTTTGGCCAAAAAACGAACAATTTAGCTGCGATGAAAAGTCTAGTTCGCACAAAAGCAAATGGTTTTAGTATTGAACAAGCACAAGATCTAGATGCCCAAGAACATGTGGTTTATCCAATTAACAAGTTGTTAAATTTGCCAGAAATTCAAGCGCCAGAACCTGATCGCATTCGCAATGGACAAACTGTCCAATTAGATTGTGATGATGATCTTGTTTTGGTTATGGATCAAGGTGAAAACTTGGCGATTTATAAGCGAAAATACGAAGGGAAAAATTGGTTTTCTTGTGAGCGGGGGTTGCGATAATGAAAACAATTCGTATCGATCATAAAAATATTCCAAAACTCCAAGAAAGCGTTTGTGCGATTGGCTATTTTGATGGCTTACATATTGGACATCAAGAGTTGATCGAGCAAGCAAAAGCAGATGCCCAAAAATTACATGTGCAAAGCGCTGTTGCTACATTTGATCCTGATCCTTGGAAAATTATCCACCCCGATGCGAATTTAGAACATTTAAGTGATTTAGATGACAAAGCGACGTTATTAAGCCATAACCAAATCGACGTATTTTATATTTTAGATTTTACTGCTGACTTTGCAGAACTTTCGATTGAGTCTTTTCATCAAGTGATTGAAGATCTCAATATTCGCGAACTCGTCTGTGGTTATGACTACCACTATGCAGCAAAAGGGGCAGGGAGTGTTGAAACTTTACAACAAGCACGAGGATTTGAAACGAAAGTGATCGGTCAAGTCTCGAAAGCAAATGATAAAATTTCCTCAACTCGTATCGAAAAACTGATCCGCCAAGGCGATGTTAAAGAAGCCAATGAACTTTTAGGTTATATTTATTCAATCAAAGGGATCGTTGTTCATGGTTATCAACGAGGTAGAATTCTTGGCTTTCCAACTGCTAATTTAAGTGTTGGACCAGAATCGATCTTACCGAAAAATGGAGTCTATGCCGGTTATGTTCAAATTCGCGAAGATCTTTACCCGGCAATGATTAATGTTGGGTATAATCCGACATTCAATAATCAAGAAAAAACGATTGAAGCGAATATCTTAAATTTCTTTGAAGACATTTATGATGTTCCAACACGCTTTTACTTTGTTGAACAATTAAGAAACGAGAAAAAGTTCGATTCACTAGACGAATTAAAAGCACAGCTTACAAATGATCAAAAAAGTGTACTTCCTTGCTTAAATAAACAAAAGGCTCTCTATTCTCGAACCACCAAATTATGGAGTTTGCGCTCTTAGGATGTTATACTAATTGAGTAAAAAGAGTTAGGTGATATTATGTCAAACGAAACCAACAGCATGAAAGTTGCGGGCGAACTCGGAACGATTGTTTATAACCGCAACGTTTTTGCGACAATTGCTCGCAATGTCATTGAAGATGAAAAAAATGTCGAATTAGTCGACAATACTAAAATTTCTAGAAACGATCGTTTAGCAACGATCGAAGATGGCAAACTATATCTTACAATTCCAGTACGTATTGGATGTCAAGCGAATGTAAGTGACGTTTGCGCCAATTTACAAAACAAGATCTTTGAAACGATTGAATACATGACGGAATACAAACCTGAAGCGATTAAAATTCAGGTCGTCGGATTTATCTTTTAAGGGGATCTTTGGATTCCCTTTTTTTGAAGAAAGGATTGAACTCATGAAACAAACTGACCGTAAAGAAAAAAAGACATTGGCTGATGTGAACCCGATGGAACCTGAAGCATTAAAAAAAGGTATTGAAAATCTTCCACCTATTATCCACGATGCGATTAAAGATCGACTGGATGAAATTCCAGTTTATATTCAAGAAGCTTTAGTCCAAAGAATTCAATTACCACGGCGTGCGATGATTGATTACAAAATTCCATTCAACCGCCACCAAATGCGCTTGTTGGCATTAGAGGCTGTTTATCAACATATCTTATTAGAAAAAGATATTAAAAAATGCTTATTTGATGTGTTATGCGAAAGCAATCAAGTAGACGGCTATTTATATTCCTTAACGATTGGAACAGTCGAAAACGAAGAAAAATACAAAGAAATGCTTTCTGACCGTTTACGTAGCGACTGGGAATTTGAACGTCTTTCCATTTTGGAACAAGGTATTTTATTAATCAGTTGCCAAGATTTATATGTGAATGCGATCCCAAAAGCGGTTGTTATTGATGAAGCAGTCACTATGGCTAAAGAATACTGCGATGATGCAGCGCCAAAAATGATTAATGGTATTTTGGATAACTTAGAAGATGTTACAGATTAAAGTTAGTGTCTTGGTTAACAAGGTCAATGCATTTCTATCTAGCCATGTTAAACTCGATCAAGCCCTCGTCTCTGGGGAATTGTCGAATGTGAAATATATTAATGGGCATTGTTACTTTGATCTCAAAGATGATCAAGGACAACTTTCTTGTACGTTATGGAAAAGCAATGCCGCAAAATTGGGCTTTACTTTAGAAGATGGAATGGCAGTTCTTGTCCATGGCAAACTGACCGTTTATGAAAAACGCGGACAATTGCAACTCTCTGTAGACTATGTGCAACGTGATGGGATTGGTGCTTTAGCAATTGAATTAGAAAAAAGACGACAATATTTTGAAAAGCTGGGTTATTTTAATCCAACGATCAAAAAGCCTCGTCCTCAAGAAATCAATCGCATTGGTGTCGTTACTGGTCGCACAACTGCAGCTTTACAAGACGTGTTAAAAACCGTTCGTAATCGCTGGCCAATGTTACGTGTCCATTTATTTGAAGCACCTGTCCAAGGTGTTGATGCGCCAGCTAAAATTGTCAAAGCGCTTCAACAAGCGGATCAAGCAGGAATGGATGCGATCCTTTTAGTGCGTGGTGGTGGAAGCTTTGAAGATCGTTTTTGTTTTAATGATCCGGCTATTGTCGAAGCTTTACATGTCATGAAGACTTATACCGTTACGGGGATTGGTCACGAAGTGGACTCTTCTTTAGCTGATTTTACAGCAGACCATTATGCATTTACCCCAACAGCCGCTGCCCAATGGGTGACACCAGATCAATATGAAGTGCGCCAAACGCTGCAATCGTTTGAGCAACAACTCAAAAAAGCCGTGACGCACCATTTTGAAACGAACGCTCAACGTTTGATGTACTTACAATCAAATCCGCTTTTAGCCAATCCCTTAGAATTTGTGCAAACGCGAAAAAATAAATTGAACTTTTTAAGTGTTCAACTCTTGAATTTAAGCCAACAGCGTTTTGTTGCTTTAAGGTCAGTGGTACAAACGAATCGCAATGAACTCGAAAAAGAAATTCGTCAAATTCAAAATACGAATGAAAAACGTGTTCAATCTTTGCACAATCGTTTACTTTTACATTCGCCTTTAAACGACATCCAAATGCAAAAAGCGCATTTGCTAGCGATGGATCAAAATATGATTCGTTCGTGTCAATATATTCAATCGAGTGCAAAAGCAAAGTTGGATTCCTATCAACAACTGATGGATAGTTTGAATCCACAACAAGTTTTAAAACGCGGGTATTCGATTGTCACTTTAAATGGTCGTGCGATTAAGCAAGCAACTGACTTAACGTTGCAAGATCAAATCGAGATTCAATTTGATCAAGGTCACGCAACTGCTTCAGTGCTTTCGGTTGATCAAGACCAAAATCATGAATAAGTATCATTCATAACAACGAATTTAAATCATAAAGATAGATCTGAGTCAGATCGAATGAAAAGCAGGCATTGCGAATCAAGCGATCAAGCCTGCTTTTTTAGAAAGGATTTTTATGGCAGAACAGAAATTGACATTTCAACAGTCCATGTCACGCTTAGAACAAATCGTGAATACTTTAAACAATCCAAATGTTGAATTAGAAGAAGCAATGACTTTATTCAAAGAAGGATTAGAGCTGTCTAAAACTTGTCAAAAACAATTAGACTATTTCGAACATGAAATGAATCAACTGATCGAAAAGGATGGTCTTGAAAATCATGATCAAGATGAATGATGAACGTGTATTACACGAATTTGAAACGTATTTAGAACATTGCTTCGATCATTTACCCGCTTCAAGAACAAAAGAAGCGATGAAATATTCTCTATTAGCACCAGGAAAACGGGTGCGTCCTATGTTGCTTTTTGGGGCATTGGATGATTATGGAATGGACTATCATCAAGGATTTGCTTTTGGGGCAGCAATCGAAATGATTCATACATATTCTTTAATTCATGATGATATGCCAGAAATGGATAATGATGATTGGCGCCGAGGCCGTCTTGCTTGTCATAAACAATTTGGTGTCGATGTTGCGCTTTTAGCTGGCGATTCTTTACAAAGTTTAGCTTTTGAACAACTTGCTAAAATCGATGATGTAAACCAAGTCGCTAAGCTTTGTTTGCTTCTTGCTCAAAAAATCGGGGCGAATGGCATGTGCTATGGACAAGATCTCGATTTAAAAGCCAATCAAAATACAACATTAGAGCAATTGATTGAAATTGAAACGTATAAAACGGGATGTTTAATTGCTCTTCCTTTAATGGGTGCGGCAATTTTAGCTCATGATGAAACATCTGTAGCGAAGTGGGAACAAATCGGCCATTTACTAGGCATTCAGTTCCAGATCCAGGATGATTTATTAGAGATCACATCTTCCGTCAGTGCGATAGGCAAAAGCTTATCTGATCAAAAAAATGATAAAGCAACGGCATTAAATTTCTTTAGCTTAGAAGAAGGTCAAGCTAAAGTGCAACAATATAAACAAGATATTCAAGCATTACTTACCCAATTATCCATTCAGACCCCATCAATTGGGATGATGATTGAACAACTTTCAACAAGAACAAAATAAACAATGAATATTTCGCATTCCGATTGATTTTTTCAATCGGAAAATTTAGTAAAAAGGGGAGGTTTCATGAAACTTTCGCAGCTCGAAAATCCAAGTCAGATTAAAAATCTATCTCTTGAAGAATTAGAGGATTTGGCGAATCAAATACGCCTTTTCCTTTTGCAAAGCATTAGTCAAACAGGTGGCCATTTATCCAGTAATCTAGGCGTAATTGAACTGACACTTGCGCTTCATTATGTGTTTGATTCACCGAAAGACAAAATCATATTTGATGTCGGCCATCAAAGTTATACCCATAAAATTATTACAGGACGGCTATTTGAATTCGATCATCTTCGCCAATTTAAAGGTCTGTCGGGTTACCAAAAACGCAATGAAAGTGAGCATGATCCTTGGGAAGCAGGACATTCTTCCACTTCCATTTCGGCCGGACTTGGCCTTGCGATTGCGCGTGATTTAAACCATGAACATTATGAAGTGATTAGTGTGATTGGCGATGGTGCTTTAGGTGGGGGAATGGCTTTAGAAGCATTAAACGATCTTGGTGCGCAAAATCGCAAAATGATTGTTGTGTTTAACGATAATGCCATGTCCATTTCGCCTAATATTAGTGGTATTGAAAGCTCGATCACAAAACTTAGAACGTCTAAAGTGTATCGAGATACGAAAAAAGACTTATACGATTCTTTAATCACGACAAAAACTGGACTAGAAATATTAGATTTTCTTCGTCATTCTCGTGATTGTATTAAAGAAAAAGTGATTGATGCGCCTTTGTTTAGCGACTTTGGCTTGGATTATATCGGGCCAGTTGACGGAACCGATATGGGCAGTATGATTTCTGCTTTACAAACGGCTAAAGAACATGATGGACCAATTGTTGTTCATGTTTTGACGACAAAAGGAAAAGGCTATGCGTTTGCGGAAAATGACGAAATTGGTGAATGGCATGGTGTTTCACCCTTTGATTTAACAAGTGGTCAAGCAAAAGAAAAACCAAGTTTAGATACGATCTCATGGTCCCAAGTCATTGCCCGAACACTCAATCGCTTTGCCTTTAACGATCCTAAACTTTGTGTGATCACACCGGCAATGGCTACTGGAAGTGAGCTTATTCCATTTTCTCAAAAGTATCCGGACCGCTTTTTTGATGTGGGCATAGCCGAAGAGCACGCCGTGACCATGGCGGGCGCCATGGCGCAAGGAGGATTACATCCTTTCGTTTCGATTTATAGTTCGTTTTTACAACGCGCTTATGACCAAGTGTTACACGATGTCGCTCGTATGGATTTACCTGTCGTATTTGGCGTTGACCGTGCGGGGCTTGTCGGCAGTGATGGGGATACGCATCAAGGCATTTATGATATTGCCTTTTTGTCCACGATTCCAAACACAATCATTGCGCAACCCAAAAACGCAACTGAAGCGCAAAACTTGTTATATACGGCATTCCAACAAAAACATCCATTTTTTGTTCGTTACCCAAGAGGAAAAGTCAATTATTCCGTCAATCTAAATTTAGAACAACTACCAATTGGAACTTGGACTTATTGTCAAACGCAAATTCAAAGTCAAAACTCTACTTTTAATTTTGATCATCAAGAAAAAAAATCCAATCAAAGTCGTGATGAGATTACGCGTTTAAAACAAATGTCTGCAATCGAACAAATTATCATTTCTTATGGTCCCCAAGTGGAAACGATTGAACAAAGGGCAATCTTAGAAAATAAGAATTGGCTAGTCGTCAATGCACGTTATTTAAAACCTTTAGATATAGAAATGTTAGATGTTTTACAAGGTATGAATACACCGATTACGGTTTATGAAACGGATGAGGCCCAAGGTGGATTGGCAGATCAAATCGCCGCTTATTTCTATAAAAAAGAACAAGATTACCATGTGGTTACGCTGCGTGATGGCTATATCCAACATGGCAAAGTCGATCAACTTTTAAAAGAACAAAATTGCTCGATCGATGACTTATTTGAACAGGTGAATGCATATGCGTCTTGATCAATATCTTGCAACTTCACTAGGCTCGAGAACAAGAGCAGCGGACGCAATTAAAGCGGGACGTGTTTCAGTGAATGGCCAAGTGATTACCAAACCAGCGTTTGACATGAATTTGGATGATCAAATTGAAGTCCAACAAATTGAACATGATTATGTTTCACGAGCAGGCGGGAAACTCGCAGCTGCTTATGATGCATTTTCAATCGATACCCTAAACCAAGTTGTTTTAGATATTGGCGCAAGTACGGGTGGATTTACTCAATGTGCTTTAGAACATGGGGCTAAAAAAGTTTATGCGCTAGATGTCGGACATCTACAACTCAATGAAACTCTTGCCCAAGATTGTCGTGTAGTCAAAATGGAGGGTGTCAATGCTAGAGGCATGCAAAAAGAATGGTTTGAGGAAACAATCGATTTTATTTGTATGGATGTTAGCTTTATTAGTGCTATTACAATTTTAGAACCTGTTTTTGAACAGTTTGTACCACTACATTGCGTCATTTTATGTAAACCGCAATTTGAATGTGGTCCAAAAGCATTGAATAAAAAAGGCGTAATCCGCCATGTGAAATATGAAAAAGAAGCGCTTGAAAAACTCACCCTCTTTTTAAAGCGCTACTATAAAACGGTTAAATCGATTCCTTCGCCAGTAGTTGGCCGCAAAGGCAATCAAGAATACGTTCTTTATGCGAAAGGAAGGAGGCTTTTCGATGATTGATCAGTTAATGGTTCAAGATTATATCTTGTTTGATCATGCAGTAATTGATTTTAGACGCAATATGGCTGTGATTACCGGTGAAACAGGAGCGGGTAAATCGCTTTTAATCGATGCGATCCATGTCATATCTGGAGGAAGAGTCTCTAAAGACGTTGTGCGTAAAGGGAAAAAACGTGCCGTTTTACAAATGGTTTTGAGTGAGCCAAATGATGAAGTCAAAGAAATGCTCAATGAGGCAGGATTTGATGAAGATGAAAGCATCATTTTAACGCGAATCATTCAAGCCGAAGGAAAGAGTCGAATGCTGGTCAACGATCGGCAAACGACCAATTCCTTTGTTGCTAAGCTGGTTTCCAAAATGATCGATATCCATTCTCAAATGGACACGATTCGGTTAATGGATCCTGCTTTACAATTGGATTTGTTAGACCGTTATGCGAAAAACGATTCGTTACGTAAAGAACTAGAAGTGGCTTATCGCAAGCTGCATGCCAAAATTGTTGAGATCCACAAGCTCAAGCAAGAAACGTTTTCCGATGAGCACTTAGAAAAGATCACAAAACAAATTAATGAAATTGAACAAGCTAAAGTCAAACCCCAAGAACTAGAACAATTACAAGAAAAAATCGAGCAAGCAGACAGAGCTCAATCTACATTAGAAAATCTATCCCAAGCGCTTTATTTATGGAAAAAAGAACAAGGCATTAACGATCAATTTGCCCAAGCAATCAAACGCATGGAATCTGTTTATACTCATGAAGACTATGGTTTGAAAATGCAAGATTTGTATTATCAAGTACAAGATATATTTGAACAAATTGAACAAACCAAAGAGGATGTTACAGAAGGTTCGCTGCAATTAGATGCGATGCAAGAACGCGAATTCTTCATTCAATCCCTATATAAAAAATATGGTGGAAATTATGAAGAGATGATGGAAACGTTAGCAAACTTAAATGAGCAAGTCGATCGTATATTAAATCGCCAAGACGTTTTAGATCGTTTAGAAAAAGAAAAACGTGAACTGACTAAATCATACACACAACTAGCAAGTGCGATTCATCGCTCACGAAAACAAGCCGTCGAATCTTTACGCCAGCAAATTGAAATGCACGCTAAAGATTTGATGTTAGAACATTGTCGTTTTGATATTCGCTTCAATCAAAAAAAGGCTTCTAAAGATGGTATGGATGATATCGAATTTATCGCAAGTATGAATCCGGGTCAGCCTTTAACACCATTAAAACTATCTGCTTCTGGTGGTGAATTATCCCGTTTAATGTTGGCTTTAAAAGTTGTGTTTCAAGCTGAAGATGGCATTGGCACGCTAATTTTTGATGAAATTGATACGGGTGTTTCGGGGAAAGTTGCCCTTGCCATGGGTTCAAAAATGCATGCGCTTGCAAAGCATTATCAAGTGCTTTGTATTACTCATCTTTCCTCAGTTGCTGTATGGGCGGACGATCATTTTTGCGTTGTTAAACGTACGGATGGCTTAAGTACGACAACGAGTGTCAATCCACTAAATGAACAACAACGTTTAGAAGAGCTCGCAATTATGACGCACGGCATGGCCGATACAAAAGCAATCGAGAGTATGAAAGAATTACTAGAAAGAGTACGACATGGCTAAAGTATTATTTCATATTGATTTAAATGCATTTTTTGCTTCAGCAGAAGAGCTTCGGCACCCCGAATTAAAAAACAAGCCCCTAGCGATTGGCTCAAATAGCGCTAGGGGCGTTCTTTCGACTTGTAACTATGCTGCTAGAGAATATGGTGTCCATAGCGCAATGCCCTCTTATCAAGCAAAACAACTTTGTCCTGATCTTGTGATTTTAGATGCAGATCACAAGTATTATCGATCTCTATCCAATCAATTTTTTGCGTATTTAAAACAATATACAGGAAAAATTGAAGTGTTATCGATTGACGAATGCTTTATGGACGTCACGATGATCATTTCTAAATATCCACGACCTTTAGATTTAGCTGTTCAAATTCAACAAGGCGTATTGCATAAACTTGGATTGAAATGCTCGATCGGCGTAGCGCCAACCCGCTTTTTAGCCAAAATGGCGTCTGATTTAAGAAAACCGATGGGGATTTCAGTCATTCGTAAACGCGATATTGAATCTAAGCTGTATCCGCTTGATGTAGGAGCATGTTTTGGGGTTGGAAAAAAGACCGTTGGTAAATTGAAAGAAGTTGGAATTAACACGATTGGAGATCTAGCGAATCCTGAACATGAAGATCTGGCACAAAGTGTTTTAAAAAATGCGTGGCCGGAGATTCAAGAGAGAATTATGGGTCGGTCTAGCGATGAGCTCATTTATTCGTCAACTCGTAAATCTGTTTCGCATTCCAAAACGTATAGTACAGATGTCTATACAATCGACGAAGTGATTGTTCGAGCGAGTGAATTAGTCAAAGAGTTGAGTGCAGCGATGCAAAAACAACAAATTAAAGGCAGCGTTTTTTCGATGATCTTTCGAGATAGTCAATTTAACAATCAAGTGCGTTCGACTAAACTTCCATGTATGACCAATGATTATTACATATTAAATGAAGCGGCTAGATCACTCATTTATCGTTATTTTGAACCTGTCGGGTATCGTCATTTAGGAATTAGTGTTGGCTCTTTAGCAAACGAAGAGAAAATCGTGGATCAACCGACTTTATTTGATGACTTTAAATCGACAACAAAAGATGTCATTGCCAATTTGAATACTCAAATTGAAGGAGCAAAGCTTATGACACTTTCCCAAATGCTCAAAGAAAAAGAAAACCAAAAGAATGAGAAAGGAGAATAATGAATGACCTGTCCAAATCAAAACGAGATGACAATTGAACAATTGCTTCAAGAATGCCGTCAAGATTATTTTGTTGAACCTTCTTGTAAAATTCTCCAACACAAAAATCATTTTTGTGTCAACTCTGATTCAGCTGATTTAGCGCGCTTTATTACGATTCGACCTGATGAAGAAATTTGCGAAATCGGGACGAATAATGGCGCATTGTTAGTGTATTTAGATCGCTTTAAACCGAAAAGTTTGACAGGAATCGAAATATTGGACATGCCCGCTTTATTAGCAAAAGAAAATTTAAAAACGATTCAACATGCGACAAGTCATGTGTTTTGCGGTTCAGTTGTAGATTTTCCGGATTACCAATTTGATGTTGTACTGAGTAATCCACCATATTTTGAATTATCCGATCGTGAGAAAAAACAAATTGAACAAGGGACTTTTTCTCATCGACAACTTGCTCGCTTTGAACATAATCTTGATTTAGAAACTTTAATTCAACAAGTTTCACGATTGTTGCGTTCGTATGGCCGTTTTTACCTCGTTCATCGACCTGATCGATTAGTGGAAACGATTTTAATGATGAATCGCTACAAGCTTGCAGCATCGAAAATTCAAATCATTTATGATGCTCGTGATCAACAACCAAAAGCATTTTTACTAGAAGCAGTAAAAGAGGGAACTTGTAAAGCAAGAATATTAGAACCTTTATATCGTGGCGCCTAGAAAGGATACATCATGGATATCGAAAATCTGATTCGTACGTATTTAATTTGGATTGAAAATGGCCAAGGCAAAGCTAAGGCAACTATCGATTCCCAAAAAGAAGATTTGAGGTTATTAGCGCGCTATTTAAAAGAAGAGAGCGTGCGATTAGAAGATGTCGATCAAATTTTCTTGCAAGGTTTTCTTGATTCGTTATCCTTACGCTATCAAGCAACTTCTGTATCCCGTCTAACGAGTACGTTACGTTCTTTTTTTGGTTACTTAAATGTCTTTTATGGATTGAAAGATCCAAGTACACTTTTACAAGCACCAAAGCGTGAAAAGAAATTGCCGGTATGGGCAGCAAGTGAAGAAATCGATGAGATTCTCAAACGTTTTGATTCAAGTCCTAAAGGAATCTTAGATAAGACTATTATCATGGTGTTATATTGTTGTGGTTTGCGAGTCAGCGAGTTATGTACGCTCAAACAAAATGATGTCCGTTTAAACCAAAAACAAATTCGTGTGTACGGCAAAGGGGGCAAAGAGCGAATGATCCCCTTAGTCGACGCATGTGTTTTGCAAATGGAAACGTATAGTCAAACGATTCGTAAACCAACCGGTAATGCAGGACTCTATTTCTTTGTGTCGCCAAAAGGAAAACAACTAAATCGGCAATACGTGTATCGTTTGGTAAAAGCTTGTGCTTTACAAGAAAACTTATCACCCCAGTTTTCACCGCACTCGCTTCGTCATTCGTATGCGACAAGACTCATTGAAAAAGATACGGATTTACGTTTAGTTCAAGAACTGCTCGGTCATAGTGACATTGCTACTACGCAAATTTATACCCATATCGATTCATCACGTTTGATCGACACGATTGATCTTGCTTTACCAAGTCCCAATCTTGATCTCGATTCTCAGGCGCTTGATCAAAAATCGCTAAATGACAATGAATCAAAAGCATTGTAAAGGTATTGAAAACAAAAAGAACTTGCTTAGTGTGCTACAATAGAAAAGCACGGTGAAAGAACAAATTTTTAAACTTTGTTCATCGACCGCATCAATTTTGAAAAAATAATTTTTATTTTTTATAGAGGAGGTTTTGAAGATGAGTTGTGAAGGATGCCCATCTGCAGGTAAATGTTCAAAAGACCCATCCAGCTGTGGTCTAAAACAAAATCCTGATAATCATATTAAAAGTATTGTTGCCGTAATGTCCGGTAAAGGTGGCGTAGGGAAAAGTACAGTAACTGTTATGCTTGCTCGTGCTTTAGCTCGCCAAGGTAAAAAAGTAGGAATTTTGGATGCTGATATTACAGGACCATCTATTCCACGTTTAATGGCATTAGAACATGAACAAGCTTATGCTGATGCAAAACAAAATGTATTGCCAATCATGAGTGAAGATGGCATTAAAATGATGTCTTTGAACTACATGTTAAACGACGAAAACGATCCTGTTGTTTGGCGTGGTCCAATCATCTCCAATGTATTAAAACAGTTCTACTCTGATGTTCTTTGGGGTGAATTAGATGTTTTATTAATTGATATGCCACCAGGAACAGGCGATGTTGCATTAACAATTTTACAAGATTTCCCAGTGGATGGTGTTGTCATGATTTCTACACCTCAACCAATGGTATCTATGATTGTTACTAAAGCAATTCGTATGTGTGGCATGATGCATATGCCAGTATTCGGTATTGTCGAAAATATGGCTTATCTCAACTGTCCACATTGCAATGAAAGAACAAACTTCTATAATCCAGAAGATTTAGAAGAATTCAAAAACAATGTCGGCGTACGAATTTATCAAACATTACCAATGTTAGATTTATTACGAGATGTAAATGCGTATGATACATTCAACTTGGCACAACAAGAAGAAGTAAATCAATTGTTTGCAGAATTTGCGAGCGACTTAATGGATGATGTTCAACTTGCTAAGGAAGGGAAGCTGAATGGAACCCCAACTGCTTCAGCAGCTTAAACAAGAATATCACGAGCTTCTGGATCAACATAACCTAGCACAAGCGATGCCTTTAATTCGGCAAGCGGCAAACTGGGGCGATTTAGAAGCGCAGATTCTGGCCAAAAATATCTTTTTGCATGGCTTATATCATCATCCTATTACCCATCATGCAGCACTTGAATATGCGCAAGTTGCAGCGATGAATGGAGATGCAAGTAGCATGTTTGATTTAGCTTGGCTTTATCAAAATGGAAAAGGAATTATCCATGATGATCAAAAAGCTCTCTATTGGCTAGATAAAGCTGCTAATCAAAACGAACCACGAGCAATGGATGCTTATGGAATGTTATATATGCAAGGAAGGATCATTCAAAAAGATCCTCAACAAGCAAAATATTGGTTTGAAAAAGCTTATGCATTAGATCCCAATGATCAATATGCCAAACATGTCAAAATGGCGAACTTGTTGATCAAAAAACTAAATCATCAAAATTAAAACTGAACAGGTTGCAGAATATTTAGTTCGATTCTGCAACCTTTTTTAATCGGTTAAAAAGAGATCAATCCTTTGTAAGCGTCAAATGAATGACGTGTGTTATTAGAATAAAAGGCGCTGTATTCTGTTTGTAGCTAAACAGAATACAGCGCCTTAATTATTTGACTGAAGATATAAGTTTTCAGGAAGATTTTTAGAGTATGGAACTAACTCTTCCACTACTTTCTGTGGAATTTGCTCTTCTTTGTAATACTTCAATGTATTCAAAACGTGTTCTAGGTACATGAATGGGTTTAATCCATTCATTTTAGCTGATTCTAGCAGTGTCATATACCCAGCAGCCGATTCTGCTCCGCTGACACTATTCGAGAACAAGAAATTCTTTCTTGCGATCACGAAACTCTTTATTTTTCTTTCAGCTAAATTATTATCGATCGGATAAATGCCATTTTCTATGTATCTCGCTAATTCTTCTTTACGCTCCAAGAAGTATGTTGCAGCTTTATGAGCTTTCGTTTTCTCTTCGAATCCTTCTGCTACAATTTCAACTTCTTGCACTAACTTTTCAAAACGAGGATTGCTTAGCTTTTTTCTGGCCTGTGTTCTCTGTTCAGTTGAACAATCAGAAAAGTCATTCTCGATTTGATACAGTTCTGCGATTTGTTTTAAAATGGCAACTAAACGATTTAAAGACTCATGTTCTTGAAGGAAGGCTTGAGCTTTTTCCGGAATATCATCGGAATTTTTATACGCATTCAAAATCTTTTTCAATTGGGCATAATCATCCCTACAGTTAACGGCATCATAAAAGTACCGTCTTGCATGTGCCAAACAAGATAGTTTTGTGCATCCTGGATAGGATCTGTAGCCTTGCAGTCCATCTGTCATGAGTGCGCCGGTAAAATCTGTCCCAAGCATACTTATGATAAATTCTTTTTTTCGACTTTCATTGAACTGGTAAAGAACCATTTGTTGTTGTGCATATTCTCCACTAACTCCACAGATCATATAGGAAGTCGATCGGTCTTTTAAGGCAAGACACTGTAGCGGTGTTTCATCCATATGGATGACATTTTGCTTCACTAGATCCTGATTGATCTGTTCGCAGATGGGGATTAGATATTGTTCATAGCACGTCTGTAAAATATTACTCATTGTCTGTCTAGACAGATCTACTCCCAAAGCAGAGGCGTCCTTTTCAAGGCGGTATAACGGTGTGCCCATCATGAATTTTTCATAAGCGAGTCCGGCAACAAGAGAAGTTGTGGCAATGCTCTTGTCAATGAGATCTGGTTCTTTCGGTTGAGCTTTGANGATCATCGATTTTCCGTTTTCATCTGTACATCCTNCCGGACAAACCTTTTTTTCCAGTTTGATTTTTCTGATTAGGTATTGAGCTGGTTGGTATTCAATAACGGTTTTTTCCGAATAATCTAAATGGGACATCTTTCTGCCACAGAATGGGCAGAGAGTGTTTTCATCGAGTTGAATAACATCGATGATATCGGGTTCGTGGTTTCTGCAGTCTTTTCTTGGTTTGTTTTTCTTAACGGCATCTAGCTTTTTCAGATCGTTTAATTGGTTGTCCAACTTTTTTCGATGATTTTGGACTTTAGCTAAAACTTCGCGATACTGTTCTTCAGTAATCTCACAGGCTTCACGTTTTTCGTTCAAGAATTCGATTGTGTCTTTTTCCAAATCAGTTGGTTCTAAGGTATCTAAGTCAAAGAGTCTGAGTTGAATGTTTTCAGTTTTTGCGGCAAAAAGAGCGTTTTGGAGATAATTATTGAGCTCTTTTCTGCCTTGAGATTCGCAGACTGTATCAATAAGTAAATTCACGACATCGTTTTTGTCCATGTCTTTTGTTTGTTCACGAATCTGAGTCGCTATGTTAGTTCGGATTTTTTGTTTAATTTCAGGATCTATTCTTACCATAACTGTATTATATCTTATTTATGCATAATATGAAACTTAATAAGATATTATATTAAATTTAAGTATGTTAAATATGTGTTTTTTCATATGTATATAGTTCTTGTCAAAAACCCAGCAGAGTGGCCTGCTGGGTTAAATGTATTTTGGTTTTTGAGGTAAAAATTGAGGGTCTGGCACAATTGTCATTCCGGATAGTAGAGCTTGTAACTGTGATGAGCTGATTGTTTGATATTGATTTATTTCAGTAAAAGGCCATTTTAAATGAGATCTAGCTAGACGTTTATAGACCAACCAGTAACCATTGCCATCATGGAGGATTCCTTTCATTTTATCTTTGGTTCGGTTAGTAAAAAGATACAAAGAACCATCCGTTGGATCTAGGTGATAAATTCCCTGAATGATAGAAGCATAACCATCAATCCCTTTACGAAGATCGGCTGGGTTATTCACTAGAATAATGTTTTTGACTTTGGAGAAATCTATTCCAAGATCTAAATAGCCGAAATCATTCATAATAAAAAGCCCCCTGAGATAACTGATCGAATTATCTCAAAAGGCTATTCATCTTAATACCCGTCATTCATTTGACGCTTACAATCCTTTCTAAAAGTGATCGATTCGTTCAACTCACATTAAATGTTGCGTTTAATTTGATAATTCACCAACAAAAAACAGGTGCGCAATACCCTTCCTCTATGAAATAGGGAGGGGTTAGCACCGTTCCCTTTACAAAATCCTTGTGTTTTTTGTTGTATAATTTAATCAGTCGTAATGTATAGAAGGGTTATAAATTCAATGAATTTCGATACAAATAATCATTCAGTGTTTTTATTACATTATCATCTAATTATGTGTATTCAATACCGTAATAAAGTGATAGACAACACAATTTCAAATAGATTACAAGAGATTTTCGAATATATTTGCCCAAAATATAATATTTTATTGGAAGAATGGAACCATGATGTCGATCATGTACATGTTCTTTTTAGAGGACAACCAAATAGCGAGATTTCAAAGTTTATTAATGCTTATAAATCTGCGAGCAGTCGGATGATTAAAAAAGAATTTCCTTCCATTCGACACTCATTATGGAAAGAAATGTTTTGGTCGCAAAGCTACTGTTTGATCAGTACAGGCGGTGTAACTGTAGACATTATTCAACAATATATACAATCACAAGGAGAAAAGAATCATGGCAAATAGAGCGTTTGTATATGCGATTCAACCAAATATAGAACAAAGTATACAGTGCCAAAAGACATTTGGTTCTTGTCGATTTGTGTATAACCAAATGTTGGATGTTCAAAGACAACGCCATCAAAATGGAGAAAAATATTTGTCAAAATTCAATGCAAATGATTATTGCAACCATGAACTTAAAAATAAATTCCCGTTTCTTAAAGAGATTGATAAATTTGCTCTTACAAACGCAATCTTTCATTTAGCAGATGGGTATGACAGATTCTTTAAACGATTAGGTGGTTTTCCAAAATACAAAAGTAAACACAAATCACGCAAGTCATATACAACAAATTTTACCAATAACAATATTGATATTGGCGATCGCTATGTTAAGTTGCCAAAATTAGGAAAAGTAAAAGCGATTATACATCGTAAAGCGCCAAGTGATTGGCTAATTAAATCCGCTACTGTATCTCAAAATAGAGATGGTTCTTATCAGGTATCTGTACTTTATGAGTATGAACAGGTGTCGGCTTCTGTTGCTGTAAAAGAAGTGCTCACTTTAGGTTTGGATTATGCATCCAATGGCTTATATGTGGATCACAATGGGAACCGTTGTAATATGCCACGTTTTTTTCGTGATTCAGCAGATCAATTAGCAAAACGGCAGAAAAAATTAAAGCATAAGGTTGTTGGCAGCGGTAATTATAAAAAACAACAAAAACGTATTGCGAAAATTCATAGACATATTGCAAATCAACGTAAAGATTTTCTACATAAAAAGTCTACTGAGATAGCCAATCAGTATTCTTGTGTTTGTGTAGAAGATTTAAATATGCGTGTAATGGCAAATAAAGGTTTCGGTAATGGAAAAGCTACATTAGACAACGGCTACGGAATGTTCGTGAATATGCTTGATTATAAATTAACAGAACGTGGTGGTTGTCTAGTAAAAGTAGACAAATGGTTTCCATCCAGTCAAATTTGTCATCATTGTGGCGAGAAATCTTCCATCACAAAGGATTTATCTATACGAGAATGGACTTGTCCTCATTGTGGAACGATTCTCGATCGTGACCAAAATGCTGCGCAAAATATTAAAATCGAAGGACTTCGTATGCTGAAAGCATCATAAAGTATCATGATTACGTAGGTGTGGGACGCGCCAAACGCAACGCTTGTAGACATTGTGGGAAAACTGCTCATAGGAGTGTGATAATAACCGCGGTGGTTGAAGCAAGAAGCTCCGACTTCTTTAAGTCGGGGTAGTTCACTAAAAACTGCTATCATTACCATTGTGAAATATACAGTTATAAAAACAATTACTTATATTGCTATGGTTTTATCGAGTGGACTGATGGTCTTCAATGTTGTCCATCAAAGCCCTATCTGGAAATTTTGGCTTGTGATCTTTACGTTATTTACTGGTGTTTATTACGCCTATTTGCGGCCTAAAATTTTACAGGAAAAAGAACATGAGATTTATACAATTCTTCCACAATCAGCCCGAAAAGCGCTTTTAGCTCACCGAAAACCGAAGATTAAGAGTAAACAACTTCCATTGTTAAAGCATGAAGAAGTGTATTGGATCGATCAAATGCGTACGAACTACTATCAATCTAAGCCGCATGTGTTTTATCTTACAAATTTACGCTTCTTTTGTTTAGATGAAGATTTTCACTTTGTTCATCGCTTGCAAGATCTAAAATTTGATTTCAATCTTACGCAAGCCAATGTAGTGAATATTCAAGTCAAAAAAGCGAATATCTCATTTCTTTGTCCTTCAAAAACAGAAATGGAATTAGCTTTAAATCTCATTGATCAGGATCAAAGTCTATAAAATATTAAAGGAATATAGTTATGCAAATTGAAGTAAACGAAGTTTTAAACGTTAGCCCTGAAGATTTTTACGATTACATGATTGATACAATTATTGAACAAATCGAAATCGACCTCGATGTTCAATTAAATCGCGAAGATATCAAAACTGGATATACCCATCGCGTAAGATCAGTAGATCAAAAGAGTGGAAAAACGACACGGACCCGCTATACGATCAAAGATGCCAAGCGCCCAGAACGTTTTGTGGTTGTCTTTTCAACGGCAGAACATTCGACAAAAGTAACGTATGAATTCAAACCGCTCGAAAATGGGACAAAAACAGACTTTTTATACATCATGGAAAAAACATATGGCGATACAGCATTAGAACCAAGAGGATGGCGAGCAAAATTCTCAGCGCGGACAACTCGATCCCGTTTGTTGCGCTCCATTAAAGCCGCCCAAAAAGATTGCATCGCAAAACTTGCAGAACAAGAACAACAAGACTAAACGAATTTACTTAAATAGTCTATTCATTTTTATATGCCACATCATCCGGAAGACAATTGTTAAAAAAGGACTTTGTGTTCCGGATTTTTATATATCCTTAATTTTCGAATTGAATTTTATCAAGAATAAAATCAGCGCTTCATAAGTGATTTGTCAGGATTAAATTTATGTAGTCAAACATTGCCTCAACAATTCTCATGAAATCAAGAGTGATTTTCTATGATTTGAGAAAGTTTTAGTTTAAAATCGCAAAGGACACAATCTATTTTTAAGACTGTTATCGCATGATCTAAGATAATTCCTAAAATCAAAAAGATTAGAGAAATGAATTTGTCTGAAATTGGAATTTTTGATCTAGCTGACAGTCAAGTATCGAAAATAGGGATTATAGAGTAAACTCTATAGTAAAGGGATTATTAATCACCCAACGAAAACAACAATGTTTGTAGACGATTCAAGATCGAATTGCTAAACCATGAATTTGGCTGGTTTGGTAAGATCTTTAGGTGATCAATCAGAGGACAAATCCTTTACGTGCTGTAAATGAAAGGGAGGTGTAGACAATGAAATTTCCATATCCAGGAAAATATACGTTTGTAGATGTCGAAATTCCCAATCTCAATAACAATTGTATTTGTGCAATCTCAATTCTTGTTTTTGATGAGGGTGAACAAGTCGTAAGTGCAACGGAACTGATTAATCCCCAAACATTTTTCTCCGCTCCTAATATTCGAATTCATCACATTCAACGCAAAGATGTCATTAATGCCCGAACACTTGAACAATTTTGGCAAGATTACAAGCAATACTTCGAACAACCTTATATTATTGGGGCGCATAATGCGATGAGTGATATTAGTGTACTCAACAAAGACTTGGCGAGATTCCATACTGAAATCCATGCTACTGAGTATTTAGATACGATGGATGTGATGGAACAGTTTTACTACAAAGGTAAACAAGGTAAAGGAGATCTAAAACTCTCCAATATCGCTGAACACCTCAATATTGAACTTGATCATCATAATCCGCAAAGTGATGTCAACTGCTGTTGTCAAATCGTTTGTTACATGTATGATCACTTTCAAATGGATATTACGCCATTCATTCATAAAATTCGTAAAACGAAATTTAAACCTAGCAAGCATCAAGATCAACCTACCGCAAGGCAATTGAAATCTTATTTAAGCTATGTCCATAAACAACTTCATTCCAATGCTCCCTCAACTAGACTTTCCGCTTCCAAAGCTAAAGCGAAAGGGGATCAATGTTATGAGGAAGGAAATTATGAAGGTGTAATTTTCAACTATGAGCTAGCGGCATTTAAGCATTGGATGTCACCTGGCATGTATTTACGTCTAGCGCAAGTTTATGAATCCTTAAATCTACGCTACGATTCCATTCGCATTCTAGAAAAAGGAATTCAAAACATTAAACGTGTTTCGCCTAATTGGAAAATGTTAAAATCGGCACAATACGATATTTATTCGCAACGGGCTAAACAAAAACGAAAAGGCAAGCGCCAACTGACTTCAAGCGGATCGATTAAAAACGCACCGAATAAAGATGCAATTGTTAAACCAAAGGCTACATTGAATAAAAAGAATATTCAAAAAGATACTGCTACAAATCCATCACTTCAAGGTCAAAAAACAGTTGAAGTGACTAATGGAGAACGCACTTCTTCGCAAAAAGCGATTAAATCGACTAAAACAACAAAGTCGAATAAACATCATAGCCAACGGACGATTTTAAGACGAAAAGCACAAACTCAAGTGGCGCAAAAAGCGAAAAAAGTTCAAAAACAAGAATCAAATACTGATTCAAAATAAATCAAGCTCTTTTTTAGTGATTCACTAAAGAAGAGCTTTTTAAGTGCATTATTTGAAGTGAAATAAGTCGTGAAATTAGATAGAAAAGATTGAATATGGATCAAATTGTTTGAAACGAGCAATAAATACATGAAAGTTCTAAAAAGAGAGTTGAAAATGCTTTTAAATATGTACAATGAATATAGTCAATCATCCACATAAATAAAAAATTGTTAAGATCAAGTCTAAACAACTGCTTTGATTTTGATCTATCGATTAACGAAGGAGGGATTTGGATGAAAAAAATTTTAATCGCTTGTAATGCTGGAATTTCGACAAGTATGCTAGTCCGAGATATGCGGGTTGTTGCCCAAAACAAAGGGGTTACATGCGATATTGATGCAAAAGATGTTGGCGAGGCAAAACGCCATTTAGATCAAGTAGACTTATTAATTTTGAGTCCACAAGTTAGACACGAAGAAAGCATTATTCATTCATTAAAGCCAGAACTTCCTGTTTATGTGATGGAAATGAAAGATTATGGTGCCTTAAATAGTTCTAAAATTCTAGAAAATGCCATGAACTTACTTGATGATTAAACCAATCTTACAAAACCTTTCAACAGTGTACCTGTATTCGAAATGAAGTATTTTCTACAATAAAGATGCATATTATGAAAGGAGATTAAGATGAAAAATCAAAGACGACACGCTAGCCAAGGACTTGTTTGTTTAGCGATGAGCTCACTTTTATTTGCGGCATGTTCCACAAAACCTGCTCAACAAACAAGCATTGATTCAACTGCTTCCGTCATTGCGACGATTACAGAAATCCAAGAAACAAATTTATTGGTTGAACCCATCGAAGGATCTGAGGAATTGAATAGTTCAGATGTATTCTCAGTTTCCTATGTCAATATTGAAATGCCGGCAGATATTCAAGTTGGAGACCAAGTCGAAATCTTCTACAATGGTCAAATTCAAGAAACAGCTCCTGCAATCTTAGATGGCGTTGAACGAATCGAATCTGTTAAATAAAAAATAAGGAGACATGAAGACGAAAAACAGGTGATCGAATAACACTTGTTCAATAAGTTTCATGTCTTTTTTTATTGCATTTTACAAATGCGGTACAATATTGAGGCACTCGGAATCTATCATAGAGAATCCAATTGTTTCGTTTAAGATTCAAAGTTGCATTTTTTGTTTTCACCAATAAATCGAATTATAATAACTCTGTAATTTTAAAAAGAACATTATGAAATAAAAAAACAGCCGAAAAGGCAGAGGAAATATTATGTCAAAATTATCTGTACTCGCTGCAAGAACTTCGTTGTGCTTGCTGTCTATGGTGGGTCGCGGTGGCTCAATGCCCGGGACAATCGCTTTGAAGCTCGATCCAGACTCACTCTCTAAGCTTAAATTTAATGGACCTGTTATTCTTGTTACTGGAACAAATGGAAAAACAAGTACCGCGAATATGATTTCTAGTATGTTTGAAAAAGCGGGAAAACGCGTCATTTCGAACCGTAAAGGCGACAATATGAAAGCAGGAATTACGACCGCTATCTTAACGCATACAAAAATGAATGGAACAGTCGATGCGGATGTCTGTGTATTAGAAGTAGATGAATTAAATATTCGCCATGTCTTACCTTATATCCCTGTTAGCGCACTTGTCGTTACAAACTTCTTTCGCGATCAATTAGACCGTGCAAAAGAGATGGAACAGCTAATTAACTCCATCGAAAGCGTCTTACCTAATTATCAAGGCACTTTAGTATTGAATGGAGATGATCCGAATACAGTACGCCTTGCTTTAAAAGCGCCTAAAGCAAATGCTGTTTATTTTGGGATTGGACAAAATCAATATTCAGTTTTAAATGGCCTTGAAGCAGCTGAAGGAAAATTCTGTCCTATTTGCGCATCACGTTTACATTACGATTATTACCAATATTCACATATTGGTCATTATTCTTGTCCAAATTGTGATTTTAAAACTCCAGAATACGATGTTGCGTTAAGTGATATCAATTTAACGAGCCAAACATTTGTCATTGATCAACATCAATATCAAGGACCTTATGAAGGAATGTATTCAATGTATAACTATGCAGCCGTTGCCGCTGTGATGAAGCATTTTAATGTTCCTGCTACTGCCTTTGATGCCATGCTCAAAGATGCGCCTAAACCAGCAGGACGAAATGAACATTTTACAAAAGGAAATCAAGAAGTCATTTTGAACTTGATCAAAAACCCAACTGGTGCAAATGAAGTTTTAAAGGTGATTGAACAAGATCAAAATGAAAAAGCGATTGTTATTGTCTTAAACGACAAAGAACAAGATGGAACCGATGTTTCTTGGATCTATGATACGCATTTTGAAAAACTGATGGACGATCAAACGAAACAAATTATTTGCACAGGAAGAAGAGCGGGCGATATGGCTTTACGCTTATTCTATGGTGATTATCAAAACGACTTAAGTATCGAAGACGATATTGATCAAGCAGTATCGAAAGCTCTAGCAAGTAGTGAACACGTTTATGTGATTGCTACCTATACTGCTTTACTTGTTGCTCGAAAAGCAATTACGAAGGAGATGGGTCTATGAAAATAAAATGTGCTTGGATGTACCACGACATCATGGATTTATATGGTGACAAAGGGAATATCATGACTCTATCGAAACGTGCTCAAGCTCGTGGAATTGATTTCGAAGTCGATACGATTGGTATTGGTCAAGAAGCTGATTTATGTCAATACGATCTTTGCTTTATGGGTGGCGGTGCGGATAAAGAGCAAGTTGCACTCATTCCAGATTTATTAAAGCGCAAAGACAATATTCATCAAGCAATTGCTCAAAATACTTTTTTCTTTTTAATTTGTGGTGGCTACCAATTGTTTGGTCAATATTACGAAACTGTAGATCACCAAAAAATTGAAGGGGTTCAAGTAGGCAGTTATTATTCATTAACTGGAAAAGATAAAAGTCGTTGCATTGGCAACGTGGTCTGCGATGCAAATTTAGATGGGATCCATCTGCGCTTAGTCGGATTTGAAAACCATGGTGGACAAACGATGAACGTCGAACATCCATTAGGTCGTGTAATTCAAGGAAATGGAAATGCGTTTGATGCCGGAATGGAAGGCTATTATGATGGTCATATTTTAGGGACTTATTTACATGGTCCACTTTTACCTAAAAATGGCGAACTTGCCGATTTTGTTTTAGTAAAAGCACTACAAAAAAGACATCCAGAATTTACGCTACAAGACCTTGCACCAATGGATAACCCTTGGCAAGCGCCTGCACGAAAAGCAATTTTGGATCGCTATCAACTAAATGATCAACCCGAATAGTCAATCAGTTCCACAGATCAACTTACAGTGAATCCTAATCAATATTGGATTAATGAATATGCTTATACGCAGTAACGATTGATTTCATACACGAATGATGAGTCTCATTTCGCTTAAAGGTAAAGTACTTTAAGTTTAGATATAGTCCACATTCAGATCCGTTCATTATATTATCTATTACATCGTAAAAATAGGGATCAGGACCTTTGGCTTGTAAAAATAAAAAAACTGCTTATATTTAGAGAATAAGGGCAGAACAATATCTGCTACGAAAGGAATTTAAAGAATATATGAATCGTTTAGCTGACAAAACTGCTGTGATTACCGGTGGGAACTCCGGTGTTGGAGCCGAAACAGCCAAACTGTTTGCGGATGAAGGGGCAAAAGTTGTCATCTCTGCAAGAAGAAAAGAAAAATTAGAACAAGTTGCAAAAGAAATCGAAGATGCCGGTGGGGAAGTCCTCGTCGTTCCATGTGATATCGCGAATGTCGATGATGCCAATCATTTAATCGAAGAAGCGATCCGTCACTTTGGCCAAATTGACATTTTAGTCAACAATGCTGGAACTCTTGAATCAGGTATGAAACCTATCGAATCTGCAACAGATGAAGATATTGATCGTATTATCGATACAAACTTAAAAGGTACAATGTATGTAACTCGTGCAGCAATCAAAGAAATGAAAGATAATGATGCAGCATCTATCGTCAACATTGCTTCTGTCGCAGGAGAAAAAGGATGTGGACCAGCTGCATATGCATCATCTAAAGCGGGTATCATTGGTTTGACTAAACATACTGCATTTCGTTATGCAGGAACTGGTATTCGCGCCAATGCGGTATGCCCAGGAACAATTGCGACACCAATGACTACAAATATGGATCCAGCTGAATTGGATAACGATATGATGCATGCCATGGCAACACATTTAGATTTAAAAGCTCCAGTATCTACTGCTGAAGACATCGCAAACATCGCGTTATTTTTAGCTTCTGATGAATCAAAAGCAATTACCGGACAAATTCTAGTTTCTGATTTTGGAGCATCTCTATAATCCACAAAATTTAAAATGAAACGGCTAGCCGATCAGCGACTAGCCGTTTTTTTTGAATTTTTAGATTACAATGGATTTAAAGAGAAATGGAAAGACACATTAGCGAATACAAGATAGACGAAAAAGCGTTATAAATTCTCTTCCATTGTTCGTTTATCTTCGCGAGAATCAGCAAGAATACTCATGCTACATAAACGGCAACAAACTGTTTTAAGGACATTGATCATTAAATCAGTTTGCCAGTTCGGCGGATCGAATTGAATATCTTCAATCTTTCCCGTTGTCATTTGCTGGTGTAACATTTGTTCAAAGATTTCTGCAAATTTATTAAAATGCGCTTCGGTATGTAAAGTATGGTCCATTGAATAATAGATTCCAATCATATCCGAGATATCTTGTAACATAAAACATTGTTTTAAAACCATTACAACGTAGAGAAAAGCTAAGTGATAGTTTGTATAACGTTTTTTGACCGGTGGTTTAACGATTGAACTTTTAACGTAATTGTTAATCATGCTCGGTGTAATACATGGTTTTTTTGAATCAAAATACAAATCATCGAGCCAGAAATTTAATAACTCGACAACTTGATCCATATATAAATCAATCGCAGGAAAATCACTCCAACGGGGAACTTTGTATTGAGTAAGCATGTCATGATGTTTAGTATTGTTTGGCATGCCGTTATTATATCAAAATGAAAAATATTCGTGAGATAGAAGTTGAAAAAAATAAAAAGCAATGCAAGTGAGCGCAAAATTAACGTGAACCAAGCATAAAACTAACTTTATCTTCAGTTGGTTTCATTGTGCAAAGGTTGAGCGAGCATGAGTTTTCTTTTAAAATAAGAAAAGGTGATAAATATGAAAAAACTAATCAGCTTTTTTGTCTCTCTAGCAATGGCTTTTTCTCTAGTGGGATGCTCTCACAAAAAAACATCGATTCCAGTTGCGGAAGATGTCGATTTTAAATTAGTCGATGTATTGGCTGTAGAAAACGAAAATGTGAATACGGCTTACTATTACTTCTTAGCAAGCGTGGAAAATAATTCTGATAAAGTGTACCATATGTCCAATTTATCGTATAAATTAATGGCAAAATCGGGATCAGAATATAAATCAATTAATCCAATTGATCAGTTTAAAACGATCATCTCTAACGATGTCATTTCGGGAATGTCTACATATATTTATGGATATATTGGCGTTCCGAAAACAAGTGATCGCAATATTGGTTTGTATGTTGATGGGCAAGATGAATTCATTCCGTTTGATTCTGTAAAAATCAGAAACATTAAAGATGAAAACGTCAAAAATTCAAGTGAATCTAAATTTATCGTTTATAGTGATGAATTTTATGAATTTGAAGTCGATGCTTCGAATTTAAGTTATCATTACGCAAATGGTAAATCTTCCGTCGAAGGTTTAAAGATCAATTATAAAAACAAATCGGACAAATTCTTGGTTGTTCCATTTTTATCTCCGGTATGTACGATTGATGGATTAAAAATCTCATCGTTGACCGATGCCGATAAACTCAAAACAATGAGCCAAGAAGAAATCTCAAAACAAAACTTCTCACAAAACGATATGGAAGCTAAAACAGAGTCATTTAAAGCAGAAACGTATGGCTATCAGCTCTTCTATTTGGATGCTCAACAAGAACTATCTGTTAATGTTTTGTTTGAAGCAGAAGATGTTATTCCAGATTTTTCCGCAAAACAAAAAAATGGAATTACCATTTCGATTAACTCGCCAGCATTAGGCTATAGACAAAACATCAAAGTTCCTTATTAAATTCAGAATGAATAAGCAAGCTGAATATCATCCAGACGTTTGTGATTGATATTCAGCTTTTTTATATATGAAATAGAATAAGAAATGCATGATCGATAGAGGCTTATTTATTTTTTAAAACTAGATTTTCAGTAGCTTTATATAAACTGTCCCCCTAAAACTGGACACGAATCGACCAACATACCTATGACTACAGTCAGAGATCTAGATGACATAAAGTAAGCATAAAATGCTTTAAGTTAACTAATCTAGAATTATTCGAGCATATAATTTAAAACGATTCGGATTATTCGTTACTATGTAAATATATTATAGACTGTAAAAAGTTCAGAATTATCCCATATCATCACGATAAAAGAGTTTATAATAAGTATGAAGATGCAACATATTTATAATCATAAGAGTGGTAGGTTTTATTAGCGGAAATATAAAGTTGATATATTTCTCAAATCATACATTCCATGGAGGAATTGCCAAATGAGTAAAACAAACAAAATCAAAAGCTTGCTTGCACTAAAAGGAATCAAAAGCATTGAGTACACTCGGATCTTAGGCTTATCTAGACCACAAGCTCTGAATACAAAGTATTCACGAGATGCATTTTCAGCAGATGATTTGATCCGTTTAGCGAGTTTAACGAATACTCGTCTATCGTTTATCGATCCAGTTACTAGGGAGCCTTTAGTGACTTTTGACATGGGAGATGTCAAAAACGAGAAAGACGAATTAGATCGATAATATCCCCCAATTCGATGATCTATTCTATGTTTGTTCTGGAAAAAAGATAAATAGACCAGAACTATGACTCTATGACATGTGAATAAAAATCCCTATTTCTTTCACTCATATTTTCGTGAGTCTTTGAATAGGGATTTTTTTTCTTGCTTTAAAGAAATCAGCCAAAAGATCTATTTGAATTTAGAAGATTTGGTCTTTGCGTTTGAATCACTAGCCTTAAATTGTTGCCGATAAGCAGTTGGGGCTTGATTCATCTTTTTTCTAAAGAGTCTAGAGAAATAGAGTTCATCATCATAACCAACGGACCGACCGACATCACCGATGGAAAGATTAGTAAAACGCAGCAACTTACAAGCGTTATCCATGCGCACTTGCAATAAGTAATCTTTGATACTAACACCCATTTTTTCTTTGAAAATACGATGTAAATAACTGCGGTCGAGGGCAAGGGCGGAAGCAATTTCATGAACCGTGATTTTTCGATCATAGTTTTGATGAATCAAAACCAAAATTTGATCTACATAATGAATAGGACTAATACTTGGCTCTTTATGAGGCGGAAAGGAAACTGTCATTTGATAAAAGATTGAATACATTAAGGCATTTAATCGTAAATCATTATTCTTAATTGGCTTGATGGTAGATAAAAGTTGAATTTGTTTAAATAATTCACTTTTTGGATCGTAGCGAAATACAGGATTATTCCACAATGATGTACGTCTTAAAAATTCTTCGATTTTTGCCCCACGCCACCCGATCCACCAATATTCCCACGGATCATTGGGATCAGCGCAATAATAGATACGTTCTTTTTCTGTGATAAGAAAACCTTCGTTTGCGTCAAGTTCAAATTTCTTGTCGCCTTTAACAACCGTTCCTTTTCCTTTTGTGACAAAGTAAATGAAATAAGCATTTCGTAAGGCAGGGCCAAAAGATTGATGCGGACTCGACTTTGTATAACCAAAACCTAAGATTGTTGCATCTAGGCTAAGATTAAAATCATTCGAGAATAAAAACGCTTTGTTGTCATCGATTATTTCGTTTTCTTTATAGAAAGTCATCATGCATTTACCCCTTTCTAAAATTGAACAAAAAAGAATCTTTTGTTTTTGATTCATGAAGTAAAGGATGTGATTGAATGTTGTTGTTAAGAGTATTTTAATTCATTTTATTTTTTATTTTAAAATTAAACATAATCTTTGTGGTCTTTGGCTGGTTTTGTTGGGATTAACCGTATACTTTAACGATAACCATCATGATTTCGGAGTGTGTCAATGAGAGTATAAATTCTTTTGCATAACTTAAATGAATCTTAAAATCGATAAAAGACTATTCATTAATCCTCGAAATTATTACAAACAATGCTATAGAAGAAGTTAAAAGAAACAATATGACTTCTCAGATAAAGGCTTAAATTGCCTTTGCTTGATGCTTTTTACTCAGTGTTAGTGAAAAGAAAATCACAAATCTTTTTAAAGTTAGTTCGATAGGTGTTTTTGTCAATTGAAAATTGGTCCATTTGCGTAATTGAAATCTGATCCACTTAAGGGAGAAGAATACTGCTCTTTCAAGAGCAGTCCCTTCTCCTTAACACCCCTAGGGGTGTCGCGTTTTTTTAAATTTATTTCTCTGATTTTTCTTCAACCCATTTCTTCGTTTCTTTCAGCCTATAGCTCTGACCAGTCATATTGATCATGTGAGCCTTATAAGCAAGTCTATCTATCATCGCTGCTGTCAATACTTCGTCCCTGAAGATCTCTTTCCATCGATTGAGCTCCAGGTTACTGGTGACAACGATGGATTTCTTGCCATTTCGGCTTGAAATCAAATTAAATAGTATTTCTCCTGATTTCTGATCGAATGAGCAATAACCTAGTTCGTCTAGTATAACAAGATCAAAACTTTCAAAACGTTTCTTATAGCGAAGAATTTGGTTCTGGCTCATTGCTTCTCGGATCTCAATCAAAAGATCAGATACACCAATAAATAGAACGCTCATGTTGTTCAAGCAGGCTTCTACACCTAGACAGATTGATAACGCACTTTTTCCTGTCCCTGGATTCCCAATAAGTATCACGTTTTCTCCTTTTTGGATAAACTCTAAAGTCGATAACTCTTTTACTTTCTGCTGAATCTCAATTCTTAGATGTTCCGTCTGAAAATCTTCGAGTGTCATTCGATTGGGAAAATGCGCTAACTGCAGCCGTTTTTGGATACAGTTCTCATTCCGACTCATCGTCTCCCCCTTAAGAATCTCTTCTAGGAATTCTGCATAATCTGGTTTATTTTCTCTTGCATCCGCAATGAGATCTCTGTAGTTATTCCGAATAAAGGGCAGGCGAAGTCTTTTGGCATATACTTCTATCATCATTTTCATACTCACTTTCTAGGCAAACAGTGCCTGGTATCCCTGCAATTGATCAGCTAGGGGCTCGTAAACTGGTTGAGGGTAAGGCGCTTGGCAAGCTTCCATTTTGAGCAATTCTTTCAGTTGATCTAAAGGAAGATTCTTATTCCGAGTGAGTATAGCTATGAATTCTCTCGGTTTTTCGCTAAAATAGTTGTCGTAAATAGTTTTAAGTTCTGGTTCAGCTTTGAGGGCGGCGCTGTTTCTCAATGCTCCAGGCTTTTTTCTCAGCGTGCTTAGATAGTGTCGTATATCGAAGCACGTTTTTTGTTTTCCATCATTGATTCTTCTATGTTCAGCAACTTGACTATGTTCGTAATAGACCTTAACTGTTTCTGTATAAATTTTCACTCTGACTTCTTTGCCGACGAGATGATCAGGAACCGAATACTGATTTCCATCTACGCTGATCAAAGAATACTTGTTGACTGTTCGGTCAACAATTTTTGCGGATTCGTAATCTGGAAGAATAGGGATAAGAAATAACTGTTCTTCCTTCCATTTTGTGTCCTTATTCAGATCGACAAGGCATTTTTTAAGCCACATTCTTGCTTCTTCTAAACTGTCAAACTGATATTTCAAGGCAAAGCTTTTATTTCTAACAACTTCTACTGACCGTTCAACCGATCCTTTCTCGTTTCCAGAAAATGCGTTGGTCACATTGACCAGAAAGCCATAGTAATGGGCAAAACGGATCAATTCTGGATTGATTTCTTTTTCAGTTTTACCGATGAATTTTGAGATGACGTTTCTCATATTGTCGAAAACGCCTTCTTTAAAGCATCCTCCAACTTCATGAAAGAAGCGGATCATTGATTCGAAAAATACCTGACTTTTTTGATTTTCGTATAAGTAAGCAGCTCTATATCCTGACCAAGGAGAAGTCATAACCGCCAAGTAAAATGTTTTTTTCTGACCGTTAATCATCAACTTCACTTCGCCAAAGTCGTATTCAAATCTATCTCCTGGTTCATATCGTTGGCTGATGAAGCATTCTTTGTGTCGGTTTTTCTTTTCTTTGATCTTTTTTGTGATCGTCGATAATCCAACATCGAATCCAGCGTCTTTGATTAATTCCCAGATCTGCATGCATGTTAGATGTTGTTTATGAGAAGTCCCCAATAAACGTGTTTTTTCCTCTTCGTTTTCAAGAATTTGATCCAGTAAAGCATCTACTTCTGGAGTGTACTTTCTTGGGCGCCGTGTTGAAGTGTTGTAAGAAGGAGGAACAAGACACTCCTCGATCAATACCTGACTGTTTTCCCAGGTTGGATTATCCACAAGAGAAGCTCTGTTCTCTTTGAATTTACGATAATACTTTTCTCCAGTTGTTCTCGATATAGCACACAGCTCAGCAGCTTTTCTAGATGAAATTCCGCTTTCTCGTAAATCTATATATTCAAAAATCTTCATAATTGAAAGCACCTTTCTTGTCCTCCTTTACGGAGAAACATTACAAGCAAGGTGGTACAGATTTCAAATCCGATCAGCACTTTTTTGGCCCATTTTTAAAATACGAAAAACAGATAGGGCAAACATTTTCATAATACTTTCCGTTGAATAAAAAAATTCAATTAAGAGATAAATTATTCTAATAAGATTAGGATATTAACCGGTAATTGATTTATTTTATCGTGTTTAAGGTTAAGAGCATAAATTTTTGTGAATTCATAATCTAAGGTATATACACCATTTTATAGATTGCTTGAAACATATAATCTCTTCTATAAATTGAATAATTAGGAGGAATTGAAATGAAACAGTATGCCTATATTCGTGTCTCAAGTAAAGATCAAAATGTCTCTAGACAAATTGAAGCAATGCAAAACGCTGGGATATTGGAACAGGATATGTATATGAATAAAGAATCAGGAAAAGATTTTAATCGAGAACAATACCAACTGTTATTAAAGAAGCTGAAAAAAGGTGATGAGCTTTATGTTAAATCGATTGATCGCTTTGGATGAGATTATGATGAGATACAAGAACAAATCTTTTATTCAGTTCAGTATTATTACTTATTTCAGGAATTTGAGCTCTCATTGCAGTTGGCATGAGATTACATAAATTCAATGATGAAATTTAATAAAGTGTTAGTATAGGCAGATAAAAAAACACTCTAAAATGGGAACAGACCAGTCGCTTCAATACGAAGATCAACTGGTCTGTTTTTTATTATTTTCTGCATTTAAAAAGCTGCATATAAATTGATTAAATTATGAAGAGAGTAGGTAGCCAAATAAGAGCAAGGACTAAGAGTTGGCGTTTTTTTGTCATATTGAGATAGGCGATATATTCTCTTAAAAAAGCATTAATCGTAAAATACAACTTCGTGCGCGAACCATAACCTAATGCGTTAATATTCATTTTTTTTGAGAGTAATAAAGCACGGAATACGTGATAGTAAGTTGAAACAATGCACGTTTTTCCATTAGGCTTCGAAAATATTTTTCTCGAAAATTCTAAGTTTTCTTCTGTGTTTCTTGATTGATCTTCGCAAATCGTCCGATCGGGATCAGCACCATTTTGTAAAGCCCATTTTTTCATCGCGCGACCTTCTGGAACTGTTTCTCCTGGCCCTTGTCCGCCGGATAGAATCATAAAGGCATTTGGATTACATTTTTGCATTTTGATTCCTTTACGAATCCGACCTTGTAAAAGGGGAGGAACTTGATCTCCAAATAGCCCAGAGCCTAAAACAACTATTTGATCAAAATGTTTTCGTTTACCAAAGTGGATGAGGTTAACGATTGCAGAAAGTAAAAAGATGGCAAGTTGGAACGATAAAAATGAAGTTGCTGTGGTCATTAAAGAGGCAAATAAGCCTAAAATCGGGTGTGAAGTCGGATTTATATAACACAATATAAAGACGTTTAAAACAATCCCAAAGGCAAGACCTAACGTTAGACAATTTGTAAATGAAAATCCCTCTTTGCGAATCAATTGGATTCCTTCAATGATTAAAAATGTAAATAACAAGAGCGGGAACATCGCAAGGATCAATAAAATTGCTAAAGCAGCAAGCTGCATAAGTGCATAGAGAATTTTTTGTTCCATAATCCATTGGGAATAGCGAAACATCACAAGCAGCAAGGATAATCCTGATCCAAATAAACAACATAAAGCACCAAACCCTGACCATAATGATCGTCGATTTAAAACAAGGATAACGATGAAGAAAATACTTGTCATATAAAATGGCATCATCGTCGCAATCCATATGATTAGTTCCATCTGATCCATAATATCCCACCTTAATTGTTACGATTAGTATAACATTTGTGTTGATTTAGATTTTGTTTCTTTCAGTATTGTCACGATCTGTAATTTTGCGATAAAAAAGGCGACTTCTATATAAAGCCGCCAAGGTATTACAGGGAATAATTATTCATTTCGTAGTGCTTCTACCGGGTTTTTACGTGAAGCTATCGAAGCTGGAATTAATCCGGCAATGATCGTTAAGATCAAGTTAATGGCAATTAAAATCAACCCCCCTTGCCAAGGTAATGACGCAATATTTGCGACATCGGTTAGATTTTGAATGATCATCGAAATTGGGATATTCAATAGAACGGTAATTAAAATACCTAAGACACCGGAAGTTAGACCAATGATAAACGTTTCTGCGTTAAATACATTACGAATATCACGTTTCGAAGCTCCCATAGCTCGTAAAATACCAATTTCTTTAATGCGTTCAAGAACTGAAATATAAGTAATAATTCCAATCATGATAGAAGAGACAACTAGGGATACGGAAACAAAGCCCATTAATACATAAGAAATCATATTGATGACGCTTTGAACTCCCGATAACATCGTACCGATTGTATCTGTATAAGAAATAATGTTTTCTTCTTTACCCGCATCTTCTTGTGCTGTGTTATATTCAGTAATCAAATTCGATAGTTCTTCCTTTTCATCAAATGAATCAGAATATAGTTTGATTGAAGAAGGTGTGTCTAAATCGATGACTCCTAGTTTTGTGATATTAGAATCATAAGTTGCATTCACATTGTCGTTGTAGGTTGTGATATATTCTAAGATTTGTTCTTGAGACATTGATTGAAGTTGCATCATTTCCTGTGGAGTTAAAGAATCCATGGAGAATTTTTCACCAGAAGAGAACGGTTTTCCGGTGAATACGTTAGTGGAAGGATTATCTTTTTGTTCTTGAACAATTTCGGCTTCATCCGCTTGTTGACCACACCAATTACGTAGGGAAGAATCATACAAGATTCCACCTAATGCTGATGTGCTAACCGTTTTGTCAGCTGGCTTGACGATTCCAACAATTTTGACCGTTTTTGCCTTATGATTCAGGACATCTTGAACAAAGTCTTCGTTTTCACTACGGTCAATCCACAAACCGTTTTCTTTAGCGTAAAGCGCACTATCAGAAACAACTTTAAGTTCCATTCCTAGAAAATCATCATTGGTATATTCTTTGGATTCAATGTTTTCTAATTTATTGGTCTTACCGTCGATGACTTTGTTATAGTTTTCAACTAAAGCATCTTGATCGAGCAAACCAAGTGAATATAATGCAAAGTCAGTAATTTCATTTTTAGAATTGACTGCTAGAAGGATTTCATCCTCGCTTTGTGGCCAAGAACCATCGATTAATTGATAGTTTTTATCTCGTAGAACTTGCGAATCTGGCATTTGAATCCAAACTTCTTGATTCATTGGCGAAGACATACCTACTGTTGATTGCAAAGTTCCGATTTGAGATAAGCCAAGTTTATCCATTAACCCATTTGGCGAAACTTTGACTAAACCATAATCAGAAGCATCGTTATAAACACTCATGTTCATTCCATAAGAATATTCAATTGCTTCGGAATGTTCTTTAAATTTTGTTCCTTGATCGGATTCTAGGTACTTTTTGAATTCAGAGAGGTTATTGGTTTTCGTATTTGAAATCGAATTTAAAATCGATTCAACCATTTTTGAAGTTTTGATCTTAGATGAATCTTCTTGTGGATCAGCTTCATCAGACATATCCATCATTGTTGTCATCATGACGGACATATCCATCGTGTTATCTTTTAATTCGATAGGATATTCAGCCATCGTATCGCTTTGTACACGATTGATATACGTCTGCATCCCATTAGATATCGACATGATCAACCCAATCCCGATAATACCAATAGAGCCTGCAAATGCTGTTAAAAATGTTCGCGCTTTTTTGGTCATTAAGTTATTGAAGGAAAGGGAAAGAGCAGTCGAAAATGACATACTCGGTTTAGTTAGAATTTTCTCTTTTTCAACAATTTCTGCTTCGGTAACTGGTTGGGAATCTGAAACTAACTTACCATCTTTCAACCGAACGATACGAGTTGAATATTGTTCGGCTAGTTCCGGGTTATGGGTAACCATAACAACTAGACGATCTTTTGCGATCTCTTTTAACAGATTCATAATCTGAACGGAAGTTTCAGAATCAAGTGCACCAGTTGGTTCATCAGCTAATACAATTTCCGGATCGTTCACTAAAGCACGAGCAATCGCCACTCGCTGCATTTGACCACCAGACATTTGGGTTGGTTTTTTATAGATTTGATCTTTTAAACCAACTTTTTCTAAAGCATCAATCGCTCGTTGTTTTCGTTCTGACTTTGGCACGCCGGAAAGAGTTAACGCCAATTCAACGTTTCTCAATACCGTTTGATGCATAATTAAGTTGTAACTTTGGAAAATAAAGCCAACGCGATGGTTTCGATACATATCCCAATCTTTATCAGTATATTGCTTCGTACTTTTTCCATTGATGATTAAATCACCACTAGTGTATTGGTCTAACCCACCAATAATATTTAAAAAGGTTGTTTTACCACACCCAGACTGACCGAGGATGGATACAAATTCATTGTCCCGAAAGGTAAGGGAAAGATCGTTAACGGCCGTAACCACTTGGTCGCCAGCATAATATTCTTTAACGATATGTTTACATTGAAGCATAAAAGTCCTTTCTGCCTTAAATTACTCAAAGAATACCCAGATTAAATATGAGGATATTTTCAAGTTATGTAGTAGAGTATATATAATTGTTCAAATAATTATCCAAATATATATAATTTGATCAAATATATGAACAAATTATATTATGATCACATTTAATATGATGTCCAACATTTTGGATTGATTTAAGTAAACTTTAAGAAAAAAGCAAATGGCTATTGTGAAGAATTCACAAATCGATCTTTATGCGGATTCAGGAGTAAAAAATGCAATAAAGTTTAAAGTGAATAGACAAGACATAATCGATTGAGAAATTACATCAATTAGGGGAGCACACACAGCAAATGAGCTCGACAAAATTTTAGTTCTATCAAGATTTTACTATATAATTGAATTGAGATAATACAAATTTAACGCTCATCAAACGAGATGATCATCTCTAAAGCCTAAAAGGTTAAAAAGATAAGACTATCATGCACAAAAATAAAACAAAATGAGAATCAGCGGGTCATAGACGATAAATGACGAGCAAACAAGGATAGCGAAGTAATGAAGTCATTATGATTGAGAACTTATTTGGACAGCTTAGATCAGTAATCTATATTAAATCTGCAAACGAACTAAAAGATGTGAAACGAATCATTGACGGTGAGCATTATTTTATCCGATCGTGTAAAATAAATAATTTTAATGCGAAACGGAAAATCAAAACAGAAAGAAGGTGTACTTATGAAAAATTATGTTATTCAATTAATCTTTTTCTCAACAATGTTGGGTTTTTCGATCAATAATTTTTCATGGATAATTTCATTGATATTATTCGTTATAGATATGTATTTTATATACAAACAGATACAATTAAACAAAAATAAAGAATGAAAACTACTCCTATATTTGCCCAATCTTTGCTGAAGTAATGAGAAGCTCCCAATCTATAGAACACGATCAATATATAAATCATGTTCATGGATAGGAGCTTTTCTTAATCTATCTGAAATCCTAGCAACTAAATGTTACATAATATAAATTATGCGAAGTTATTGATATGACAACATAAACTGCTTCAAACAGAATAAATTGAATAATTTGACTCAATTATGGAATCATATGCCCTACACTACACATGTGGCTTGATGCAAATTTTCCTTAGTGGATATTTCTTTACTGAATATATCTATAACTCGCAATAGATCAATCTGCCCTAAACATATTTTAAGTCCATATATAAATCTTCCGTATCATTTTATTTGCAATTTAAAAAGCACCCATTTCACTGGATGCTTTCCTCGTGTTTTAAGTCAATCTAAGCGATGGCTTTGATTAAATGACTCATATTATTACTTATTTTTTGCGTCTGGATAATTATGTTTGAATCGCCCGCCATAAGCACTGTTTTTCGCACCGATTAAATATAGTGCTAATGTCGTAGCGAGTACGCAAATAAAAATAATTAAAGCCCCGGTTTTCAACTCTACCCTACCTGACATAGTAAGGTATAACATGACTGCTACTACAACAAAAATCAAAACGAGTAACAGTACGTTAAGCAGATTGTTCTTCTTTTGCATATGCAGCCTTCCTATCATTACAAGAATGAATTTTTAGAATAATTTTAAAATTTTTAAATTTTGGAGTAGTGCCTTAAAACATGGTAGGTATAATATACGAAACATTAATTCTCATTAAAATTAAAGCTATACAAAGTAAATTCCCTAATTGAGAAATTCGCACCACTATACCCATAACCGCCTCCAACTAAACAACTATAAGGATCATTAACATACGAACGATAATTAATCGTATATGTTAATTTTGACATATTTGGCGTAGCCCACTAGCCTGTAATTTCACAAGTCAATAGTGCGGGAACATAAGTAACGCTTGTAATTGTCGATCCTTTACTTAATATTTGTGCTGGTCAAAGATTCGATTTCAAAATTTTCTAATAGTATTCCTCCTTTTAAATATTTTAGATCAATAGAATGTTTCAATTGATAGCGCTATCTTTATATAAAGAGTAGCATTCAACATTCTAATTGTATAGTCATATCGAATATTTAATCATATAAAAAATCAAATTATATATTAAAATATATCTCTTTGCAACAGAACAGATTCTAATTACATAAACGAAATCACACTTTAAAGTGTCAAAATTTTGAATAAACTAGATCGTATGAATTGTTTTTACATATATAAATGTAAAGGCGAAAAAGGATTGAACTTTACTTCTGAAAAAGAAGAAATACAAATGCTTTTTCGCCTGTTTTTAAATTGATTAGTTTGAAAAAAGGTCTCGCAAATTTATGGACTAGAGACTTTAGTGTGTCATGTCGTTTGTTATGCTGCCCAAATATCAAATGCACCTTCAATATGGGAGGGCAATTGATGTTGGGACTCAAATTGTTGTGCAGGAATGTTGTAAATCCATATTGCTTTTGAAGTTAATACGAGGATTCGATCTGCATCTAAACGTCGAATAGATTGTAAATACTCTGTTTGCTCTACATTATAAGATTGTGGATCAATCGTAATGAAATGATTCGAAAGATCATGAATATTCAATAACGTAAATGACATTACATTTGAACTTGATGTATCACTATAATCAATAGCCACTAATCCATTTCGAAGATCAAAAATGTTGTGATAATCATATCTTTCACTCGTTACGGTTTGTCGTTCTCCAGTCAAAATATCATCAATGATAATTGTAGGTAAAACTACATTCTCTTGACCCGTTACTACATTTCGTCCTCCTCGAATTGTAGTGACTAATTTATTCTCTACGAGAGCCGAATTTCCATAATACGTTGTGACGTCTGCAGTATCGAGCCGAGTTTCTTGTACCAAATTTAATTGACCATCGACAAGGTCAAAATGATAAAGATAACTTGCAATATTTTCATTATCAGCCATAGATAATCCATACATATAGATTTGATTGCCGTCTACTGAAAAGCTATTTGCGTATATCGGACGATTGAAGACATATTTATCTACAAGTTCTAGGTTTGGCGAATATACTGCAAGATAAGTATCATAATAATTATATTGAGAAATAAAGAAATATTCACTAGATTGACCTGTTGTTTGGGATCCAGCATCGAGTTCTGTTTTTGTAAGGACCTTCCCTAATTCAAAATCAATTGAAACAAAACGGCCTGTCTTCCAAGAAGGTCCATAATAATCACTCAATAATAAATAACGATTTTGTATGATTGGGCGGTTTATATAATTATTTAAACCATGCTCGATCAGTTTGAATGAATTATGAGAAGTTTCTTGAAGCAATCCATCTTGATAAGAAAAACTGCTGATTCCGTTTTGTGCAACAACATACAGATCTGCTTCATCTGGGGTATCAAAACGATAACTTTGATGATCTTTATAGTAACGATATCCTAAAAATCCTGCGATACAAAAGGCAATGACGCCCAATAATGTTAACCACCTTTTTCTTCGCTTTACTTTATTTGTTTTTGTTTTCTTCTTGTTGACCTGTTTCATAAATAAATCCTTTCGTTTGCCATAGACGGAAACCCACTACCTTCAGGTGGTGGAAGGCGCCTTGTGAATCTTTAGCCATTAACCCTGACTCTCAATATACTTTTGTATAGTCGCTGACGATACTTCTCCAATACTGCAAGCAAAGTATCCGTCTGACCAAATTATCCTTTTTTTCCAATACTGTTTAGACAGAAACGAACCATACTTTGCCAGATGTATTTAAATTATACTAAAGGTATGAATTAAATATCCATTGTTATTTAAACAAATAGAATTAAAACGATGCAATTCAATTTTATCTATAAAATACGGTTAACGATAGAATTGTTTCGATAAAAAAAACAGGATATTGATGATTATCCTGTTTCAATTTCAATCAACTTTCGCAATATAGAGGCTTATGTCTTTAGATTATATGAGTTGCATATAGCTGAGATAAGCATAAACGAAATAGAGGCCTACTCCTCCAAAAAGTATCATCAATGTCGTCTTAATTGACTTAATTGGATGGAAGATGATTTGGCAAACCAATGAGATAGCAGCAAGAATGAAAAAAAAGATAAAAGAATAAACTAACATACTACCAAAACTAACCATAGTGACCTCCTTAAAATCTATATGTGTAATTATAGCACACCAAAATAAGTCAGAATTGTATTCGCTATGAAATGATGTTTTCTAAATTTAAGAACGAATCGTGGATAAAAGATACTTATATTGACCTGCTACATTGTCCAACATGAATTTTTCTTGATCAAGAAAAAAATCGTTGTTCTTTGCATTTGAGCTAGAGCAACGATTTTTTTCGTTCAATTTATGATTCGTGATTTTCTTTAGATCGTTTTCGACCAACGAAAATCACAGCTATACCCACGATTGCTGTTAGTATGGAGATGTATTGAGAAGTGGATAATCCATTGACCACTCCACGGACAAGATCACCTCTAAAGAATTCAATAATAAAGCGGCCAAACGAATAAGCGAGCAAATAAATTGCCCCGACTTCCCCTTTAAATTTTTTCTTAGAAGTAAACCATTCTAAAAAGAAGAATAGTCCAAAATCAAACGCCGACATGATCAGCTGACTAGGAAATAAAGATACACCTGATGGAGCTAAAGAATTGACAGGAAAAACAATGCCAAAGGATTCCATTTCTACACCATAACAACATCCAGCTAAGAAGCATCCAATTCGACCAAATCCTTGTGCTAAAGCAACATTAGGAATGACTAAATCAAAGATCCGCCAGAAATCCATGCCATGATTTTTACAATAAACCCATCCAGCAATAAAGCCGCCAATGATTCCTCCATAAACAACCCAACCATCACCTAAATTTGTTAAGATCGTTGGATCATTTGGAATATCTGGTAAACGTGTGATCCAATATAGCAGCTTGGAACCTAAAAACCCACCACCGATGACTGAGAAAAACAACCATTCTAAGCGGCCATTTTCTAAACCAAACTTACGAAATTTTCTTTCGACAAGACTATATGCGATTAAAATCCCAATGGCGATCATTAACCCATACGAATAAATATGTACAGGACCAATGGAAAATAATATAGGAAGCATAGTAACTCCTTTCTCATTCATACAAATGCGATATACGTTTTATTCTAATCATTCACAATCACAATTTGCAAACGAATCGCATTTTATCTACTTGTTTCTTTGGATGCGCATTGATCCGCATTAACTTTTGCATGCAATGTGATCAAAACAAGTTCAGGTGGATTGAATAGTCGCGGAACAATCATTTGATCCCCTAATCCACAGGACACAACCATTTGCATGCGATCTCTTTGATAAATTCCCCTTGTATACTTAGGAAATAAAACTCGTCGATCGCCATTAAAAGGCGAAAAAATTCCACGATTGAACAGACGGCATTGGCCACCATGCATATGACCACTAAAAACTAGATCAGCAAAGTTTTCTGGAAGTTCATCAAATAAATCAGCTCGATGATTAATGAAAATCCGCGGAAAGATTTGACTTGGTATTACTTCGAGATTTTTGTGAAACTGTTCAAGCCTTTGTAAGTATGTCCAATTGTAGTCTAAATCTGGATCTTCAATTCCACAAATCTCTAACGTTGCTTGATGCAGCGTGAATTCTTCACGTTTATTATCTAACACATGCACTCCCATCGCCTTTAAGTTTTGTTTTGTTTGTGACCAGTTTTTTGCATAGTATTCATGATTACCACTGACAAAATATACGGGCGCATACTGTAAGACTTTTTGAATAAATTGGGTGGTTTCTTCTACTCGTTTAACTCCATCATAAATATCACCACTACATAGAATAAGATCTACGTGTTCTTGATCTAAAACATCAAAAACGGGGACATGATCATTGCCATGCAAATCACTAAGATGCGCAATGCGTAATCCATCTAATTGAGGATCTAATGCATCTATATCAATAGAATATCGGGATGTAATTAATGTTTTTGACATCGCCATCCCGATCAACAAAAAGACGACAAGGGCAAGTATAATTGTGATTAAAAGGATGAAAATTAAGTGTTGTTGGATAAAGTTCATAATTTCCTTTCTTCATTAGCTTTATAAAAATAAGTGAAGAATCTCCTCATTTTGTTTTAAGGATTTAATTTTCCAATACTTCACTCTTAAAGATCGTATTATTGCTCCATTTTAAATAAAAGTGGCTTTTCATTCGAGCGAAGTAACCTTTCTCTAAGATTATACCTATACTTTTTCGGTCAACCGATCAGTAAGTTGTGGAATAGGATAACTATACTAAGCTATATGAAATAAATAAATCCACATATGGATTTAAGAATAGTGTAGGTGAAAAGTATATGTGTACTGGATTATCTTTTAAAAATGGAGATCACCATTATTTCGGTCGAACTTTAGATGTTGAGTATTATTGTCCTGTTTCCGTGACAATCGTTCCACATCATTATGATTTTAAATTTAGACATGTTTCTAGCCCAAGAAATCATTACGCAATGATTGGCATGGGATTTGTGCAAGACGATTATCCATTATTATTTGAAGCTGTAAACGAAAAAGGACTAGGTATGGCTGGACTAGCATTATGGAACTCGTGTCATTACTTTCCAGTTCAAGAAGGCAAAACCAATGTCGCTTCATTTGAGATAATTCCCTATATTTTAGCATCATGCCAAAATGTGCAAGAAGCTAAAGACGCTTTGCAAAACATCAATATCACAGATGAAATGTTTACCAAGGGACAACCCAATAGTCCATTACATTGGCTAATTAGTGATGAAAACGAATCGATCGTTTTAGAAAGTACAAAAGATGGTGTTCATGTCTGCGAGAATCCATATCAAGTTTTAACCAATGAACCTCCATTTCCTTTCCATGAAATGAATTTGAACTACTATTGTAATGTGTCTAATCATATCGAAAACTTTGATCGTTCTCGTTTTGCTCGAGAAGTTCCAAATTTCAAGCATATCGGCGCAGGATTAGGGACCACACAATTACCCGGCGGATTAGATCCGATCTCGCGTTTTGTTCGTGTCGCATATTTAAGCATGAACTCTGTTACTCAAGATACTGAACAATCAAATGTTTCCCAATTCTTCCATATTCTCCAAGGGGTAAGTCAACCTTTAGGGGCAAACCAAAATAAACCAAATGATTACGAATACACGCAATACACTTGCTGTATCAATACGAAGACATTGCGTTTCTATTATTCAACATATGATAACCAATCATTAAATGCAGTTGATCTAAAAAGCGAAAATTTAGATCGCAACCAAATCATCACTTACCCTGTCATTCATGATTTTCAGGTGAATGTTCAAAACAAAGTTCACAAATCATAGTGATCTATCTTGATTAACCATAATCATGATTTTCAATCATAAAGGAATTCTCGTTCAATTTTCGTTCGTGAATTCCTTTTTTAATTGGAATAAAAAGAAAGACTGACTATTCTCTTCCTTTTTGAAAGTGTAGTCAGTCTTTCTGATTTCAATATCTTGAGAAAATAAAACTATTGTTTTTGACCGCAGTTTGGACAGAATTTAGCATCTGGCGAGATTTGTTTTCCGCAATTTGAACAGAAACGTGTCGTTGGTTTTGGCGTTCCATCTTCTGGGCAGAATTTACCATTGCATTGATTTCCACAAGTTGGACAAATCCAAGTCGTGTCGTTTGTTGTTGCAGGTTTGGCTTGAGGTTGACTTGCTTGTTGAGCCATTTTGGCTTGAAGTAAACCTTGTGCATTCATGCCTTGGCCACCAGCTAAACCCATGCCCATAAATCCATTCACCGCACCATTCGCATTGGCAGCAGCATTTTGCATTGCTTCATTTTGCGCATTGATCATCGAACCAAATGCCATATCGACATTAGATAAAGTTTTCGCATTTTCTAATTGAGCAACGCGCTTTGCATCCTCTGGATTGAGTTCAGGCGTTAATGCAACTTTGACCAATTCAATTCCCCGTGATTCAAGCCATTCTTCTTTTAGTGCTTCATTTAATGCATGTGCTAAATCTTCATCATGTAAGTAAATATCTTGATAACCATTTGTACAAAGTGGTGCAATCCGTGCTAAAGCAGCTTGGATTTTAGGGATCATTTCCATGCGCAATTGCTCGGTGATCTCATTTTTTCGATATTTAACAGATGGATCCATAAGCAACTTTTCATAAAAAGTTGCAGGATTTGAAATTCTAAACGTATAGTAGCCATGAACGCCCATTAAAAGACGAGTATTTAAATAATTGTCAATAAATGGAACTTTCCCTGCACCGACAGGGTTTTCTGCAATTTCTTTTAAATTGATATAAATCAAATGACAAGTGTTTGGGGAGTGTCCACCGTATGTAAAACGGTCTTTCACCATTTTCCAGACATTATCCCAGTTTTTAGAGCCACCGTTTAATAACGAAGGTTCGGCATTTGTATCATAAATATATTGTCCTGTTGTTTCTTCCGTATCAGCAATGACAAAGTCGTGAACTTTTCCATTTTCGATTAACAGAGCCGCTTGATTGATGCCGACATTAAAAACTGAACCGTCAGTTAAAACAGTCGTTTCGCGACCATTTTTCACGGTTGCCGGAGCAGCAAGGATATCGTTGGATAGTCCTTGACAAATTAAAACTTCTTTGGGCTGATCAGTATAAGCAGAACCTGCTGCTTGCAGCCCCCATCTAATGATTCCCATAATTGATCCTCCATAAAGATCATCCGGATATATCCAGGTTAAATTAAATATAACATATCCAAACATAATGTTTATCTTGATTATTCTTATTGTTTCCTAAAATCATTCAGTAGACTTTTCATCTTTCTTTTACAGCTTTTTTATCTTTTCTTAATGTTTAGAACGTTTATTATGTTGCCCGAAAGTTGTGTTTTTAAATTTGCGGCAAAAAACTGATACAAATCACGCAAGAGATTTCAAAACAATCAATAATTTGATCATTTAAACGAATAAAATTATTAAACAAATATTTTTCAAATAATACATGGAATTTATGAATTTCGTCCTTGAGATAAATATTTATCCTCATAAAATAACACTCGAACAGACACCTAAACTTGTTCAAATCAATAGATCAATTGGAATAGGACAGATTGTCGTTTATCGATTCCCTATCTTGCATACGTTTATGCATTTACTTCATTCAAACAACTGCCGGCATTGATTGAATCTAATTGGTCTTTTCATCTTGATGCAAAGGAGAACAACAGTCCATGACCCCCATTTTAAGCTCTACCAAAATGATTCAACAATTAGCGAATCCTCTATTCAAACAAGACTTAGTGAAAAAGCACGAGTTTTACCAATGCATTTATCCGATTTTAGATGACCTATATATCCCGGATAAATCGTATCACGATCCTCATCCACCATACTTTTCAATTATTAATGATCATTATGGTTATCAAGAAGATGATCCCATGACACCAGAACGTTATGAATTTGAAACAACAGAAGCCTACTATCGCATACGTCAATATAAAAAGGAACTTGCGATGCTATGTAATGAAACAGAAAAAAATATGGCTATGCGAAATCATGATCCTTACCTTTCGGATACTGAATTTCGACAATTTGTCCTTCTTCGTTATTTGCGCAATCTGACAATCAATCATCTAAAAGAACTAGGTTCTAGGTATCCTTTTACTTCATATGAATCCTATCTTGAAATTTTTAACGATAAGATCGTTGACTATCTTTATGGAATGAGTATTACATTTCGTAAAATCGGTGAACCCGAGCATGTTTTACATTTTTTAATGGATGTAAATTCGCAAAAAGTTATTAAATTTCATGAAATAGATCAACAAATCGTCGAACAAAGCGTACTTCAAACGATCGATCGCCTCGACATTATTAATACATTAATCGAATTAAATTTATTTGATTGGCATACTCGTTATGAAGCAAAACAAATTGACAATCGAATTGAACATGGAGGACAAGCAGATTGGCATTTGCACTTGTATTTTACTAAACGTAAAAATAGTGGATTTGATGTTTACGGCTCAGAAACTGTTCCTTGGAATTTCGTTCGACTAGCCAATATCTTAAAAGCGAATTAGTTCAAGTTATAAAATAAAAACAATAAAACTGAATGGATGACATCACTTAGTGATCTTAGATAGATCATTGTATTGAATTGTTTATAAAAAAAACGTGCATCAGTGTTGCACGTTTTTTTTAGCATTTGACTTATCATGTATTTTTCTTATCTCTTTTTACAATAAAAATTGAGTAAATGGCGAATTTATTAGTTGAATTTAATTTTGGTTAAAAATGAGTTAAAACTATTTACCCGACTCTTATCTTCGGTGTTATTGTGAAGTAAAATCAATAAGAAAATTCAAGAAGAGCTCATAACCTTAAAAGTTGATTTACTATGTCATTATCATTCTATCGTCAATCGACAAACATCTCTTTTATAATATGTTTTCCAATTGCGATTTAGCATCTAATGGCCATGGATGAATCACTTTAATTCCATGATCTAATAGATAATTTATATAAAATAGAGCAGCTTCTTCTAATGAACACTCAAGTTGTTTTAACAGATCATCTAAATAAGGTGGAATGCCATTTTGATCCCAAGCGATTTTATCAGCTAAAAAGATGATAAAACTTCAATTCGATAGTTTTTTCTTAGTGTTGTATGGCATTCTATACTATCTAAATCTGTGTATTTTCAATGTCGAAATATTCTTGTTAAAGATATCTTGAAATTTTTTGATGGATAATTAAAGGAAAATAATATTCCTTAGCGACTAATTCAATTCCATATCGTTTTGCGAATAGCACTCTTTGATCGTTAGGATAGATTCCTCCTACATCATGAAGTAAAGCGGCAATATAAACATTATTTTTAATCTCTTTTCTAACGTGAAAGCGATTGGCTAATTCGACTGCATTATTGACTACTTGTAAAGAATGATTATAAATATGCATACATTCATTCTGTTCGAATAATTCTTTTATTCCATTTAATAAATAAATAGTCCATTCAGGGCGTCCTTTAAAATATAGGTTTCGATTAATCAATAAAAAAGAAGAAGTAAACTCATTACGAAGTACTTCTTCTCATATACTTTATAGATTAATATTTGTCGTTGCAACGTTTTTTCAAAGTTAAGCTTGGCTTGAACTTAGGTAATTTAGTTGCAGGGATTTCCATTTTTTCACGAGTAATAGGGTTGATGCCCATGCGGCTTTTACGATCAAAAATAGTGAATTTACCGAAACCAGTGATTTCAACAGTACCACCTGTGATTAAAGCTTCTTCCATTTCTTCGAAGATTGTGTTGACGATATCAGTCGCATCTTTTTTCTTAATGTGGTACTGAGAATATAATGTTTGAATCAAAGATTCTTTATTAACAAATTTTGTCATCGTATTTAAAACTCCTTCTTTAGGTTTCTTAGCATTAAATCATTAGCGCATTCTTTAGGTTCTTTGCCATTAAAAAGAATTTGATAAACTTCTTCACAAATTGGCATTTCAATATGTTCTTTGAGGGCAATGTCATGAACAACTTTTGCCGTACGAATTCCCTCGGTTGTTTTCGTGTTTGTTTCTAAAAAGTGACGTACATCATTTTCTTGACCAATTTGCTTTCCGGCTTGGAAATTTCGTGAATTTTCAGATGAACAAGTCACGATTAAATCACCTACACCAGTCAGACCAATGAAGGTTTCATGACGACCGCCAAAATGAGTACCAAAGCGGATCATTTCTTGTAAGCCACGCGTGATTAAAGCAGCTCGAGTATTATCTTTGTAACCCAAGCCAGCAATAATCCCACTTGCAATGGCCATGACGTTTTTGATCGCAACTCCGAGTTCAGAGCCAATTTCATCATCGCCTGTATAAATGCGTAAATAGTGATTGGAGAAAAGTTCTTGGACCGTTGACGCATCTATTAAAGATTGAGAAACAGCATCAATTGACGTTAATTGACGGACTACAACTTCTTCAGCATGAGAAGGTCCAATTAAGGAAACAACAGATTTTAGTTTTTCAGCTGGAACTACACGACGAATTACTTCACTCATTCTTTCGTCTGTTTTAGGGTTAAAACCTTTCGCAACATTGATCACAATTACTTGTTTTTCTAAATAGCTAGCAGCTTGTGTTGCGACAGATTCAATCGCTTGAGTAGGAACGGCAAGTAAGACAATATCTGCATCTTTTAAAACAGAATAGTCTGTTGTTGCGTGCAAATCTTTATTAAGTTCAACGCCTGGGAAATATTTGCTGTTACGATGATTTAAATTAATATCATTTACTTCATCTTGATTTACCCCGATAAGTTGAACGGGTTGTTGATTATCCGCAAGTACTTGGGCTAAAGCTGTACCCCAACTTCCGCTTCCAATAACTACAGTTTTCATATATTTATCTCTTTCTTGCCTGAATATTAATCGGTGTTCCTACAAATCCAAATGCTTCACGCAATTTATTTTCTAAATAACGTTTATAGGAGAAGTGGAACAATTCCGGTTCATTAACGAAAATTAAAATGTTAGGTGGAGCAACCGACACTTGTGATGCGTAGTAAATTCGCAACTGTTTTCCATTGTGTGGTTTTGGTGGGTTCATCATCTGTGCATCCATGATGACATCGTTTAATACATTCGTTGGTACACGAAGTGTACAAGATTCATGGACTTCATCGATTAAAGGCATTAAGTTTTGCACTTTAGCTCCTGTTAATGCCGAAACAAATGCGATTGGTGCATAGGATAAATATTTAAATTCTTCACGAATTTTTTTCGTGATTTGAATCATTGTTTTATCATCTTTTTCCACGGTATCCCATTTGTTATAGACGATGATGACACCCTTGCCAGCTTCATGAGCAATTCCGGCAACGTGCTTATCTTGCTCGCGAATTCCCTTTTCGCCGTCAATGAGAAATAATACAACATCAGCACGATTAATGGCACTAACAGCTCGTAAAACAGAATATTTTTCTACATTTTCGTAGATCTTTCCTCGTTTACGCATTCCAGCAGTATCGATAATGACATAATCGCGTCCTTCATATCGAAATGGGGTGTCAACGGCATCACGAGTCGTGCCTTCAACATTAGAAACGATCGCTCGTTCTTCGCGTAAAATAGCGTTTGTTAAAGAGCTTTTTCCAACGTTTGGACGACCGATTACACAGAATGTTGTCATCCCATCATAAGTTTTCATTTTTTTATCTGGAAGTAATCGAACAATTTCATCGAGAACTTCGGCAACACCTGTCCCGTGGGCAGCAGACATTGCAATTGGATCACCAAGACCTAAAGAATAGAAATCATAAATTCCCATTCGTAAATCTTCGTTATCCGCTTTATTGACTGCTAAAACGACTGGTTTTTTAGAACGTTTCAGCTTTCTGGCAACAGCCATATCATCCTCTGTGACACCTTCAATGGCGCTTACTAAATAGAGAACGACATCGGCTTCTTCAATCGCGATATCGACTTGCATACCAATTTCATCTGCGAAGTCTTGATCTTCGATTTGAATACCACCTGTATCAATTAAATAGAATTGCTGAGTCAACCATTCCGCAACTCCGTAAATACGGTCCCGTGTTACGCCTGGCATATCATCAACAATACTTTTACGTTCGCCAATCATACGATTAAATACGGTTGACTTCCCTACATTTGGGCGGCCGACGACCGCGACTGTACCTTTAATCATAGTTATTCATCCTTTAGAGTATTTTCGATCAGGTCGACAATTTTTGCGACAGTTTCATCAAATGTCAAATTGCTAGAATCGATAACAGTTGCTTGTTTTGAGATTGTTAACGGATCTGTTTTTCGAGTACGATCGGCATAGTCACGATCTTGAATCGCCTTTAAGACTATTGAATAAGGAACTTGAATACCTTTTTCTAAATCTTGTAACATGCGGCGTTTTGCTCGTGATTCTACTGATGCATCCAAATAGATTTTGATTTTAGCATCAGGTAAAACGACATCGCAAATGTCTCGACCATCTAAGATATATCCTTGTTTTGAAGCGATTTGTTGTTGTAATGCAACGAGTTTTTTTCGTACCTGTGGTAAGGCAGAATACTGTGAAGCTAATGCAGATACGTGAGGTTCACGAATCTTATTGGTTAAATCAACGCCATTGACCACAACTTTTCCATTATCCATGGAAAGTTCAATTGCGTCTAATGCTTGCTGAAAGGTTTCATTGTAGGATGCAGGAACATTTTGTTCGTGAAGTGCAAGGGCAATTGCACGATACATTGAACCAGTATCTAAATGAATTAAGTGATATTTTTGGGCAATGACATCACTAATCGTACTTTTTCCTGCTCCACTTGGCCCATCGACAGCAACGTTAAAAAGTTTCATTAAAAAATCCTCAATTTTGACATCCAGAAAATTGTCAGACCGATTAACACGGACAAAATAATGCAACATAAAATCATAAAAATTAATGCTGCTTTACTTGCCGGTTTATCTAGCGAAGAATCATGAACAATTTGACGCGATTGGCGTCGAGGTTTTTTGGAGGCGAAGTATTGCTCTTGGGCAAGATCCTCCGGTGACTTTGTTCGTGATAGTTTTTGTTGAGGTTGATCTTTTTGGATTGTCTTTTTTTCTTGTGAAGGTGCATTCACCTTCGCGTCAAGAAGCTCATCTGTCTCGAGTATTTCTCTAAACTGCGCACTGCGACTGGTTTTGGTAGGTGTTGGCTTATGCGCTGTACGCACGGGCATGTCCGCAAATAAATCAATTTTTGATTCTTGATTTTTTGGGGACGGTTGTTTGACATTTGTATTTTGAACAACGGAAGAAAGATCTGAGGAGAACAAGTTTCTTGTCGTTCCCCCATCGTCTTGTTTTTGTTCCATTGTCATTAAATGCGAATTGCGTCGTTCAACGTCATGTGAAGGATTCGAAATTCGATTAAGAATTTCAATTTGTTTATCTTCTAAATGAGCGTATGAACTGTTTTGGTTATAAACAGACACTTCATCAAATAAATCATCCATGACAGAATGTGTCTGGGGTAAAACATGTTGTTGTGACGGGGATTTTTTGTTTAAATCCGACCCGACATTTTTTTCGATTTTGGGTTGATCATTGCGATCAACTTGATCGAATTGTATGGAATCCCGAAGATCCTTATATCTATCTTTACGAGATAATTTAGCCATTGAATGCCCTCCTTGGACAGTGTTTCCATTATACCAAACTTACCTAGGGCTAGTTAGTGTTTTTACCTTACATAAAGGCTAGCATAAAAAAAGCCGCAGGGCGGCTCTTGGATTAGGATTTAGCGCGTCCGGAGTATTTACCGTCAGCAGTTGAAACGACGATCATTTCTCCTTCGTTGATGAATAATGGCACTTTTAACTCAAGACCAGTTTCAAGTTTTGCGTTCTTTTGAGCAGAAGAAGTAGTGTCTCCTTTAACTGCTGGTTCGCATTCAACAACTTGGAGAGTTGCTTTATCTGGAAGAGAAACACCGATGATTTCTCCTTCATAGCTTGTGATATTTACGTTGTCGTTTGGTTTAACGAATTTACGTTCCCATTCAAGACGAACCATAGGAATTTCTACTTGTTCATATGTTTCGTTATCCATGAAGACCATTGCATCTTCAGTATCATATAAATATTGCATTTCACGTTTGTCGATCATAGCTGGTTCTACTTTTTCGCCGCCGCCCCAAGAAAGTTCAACGTTACTTCCAGTACGAAGGTTACGAACTTTTGCTTTTACGACCATTGCGGAACGTGCTGTTTTGTTTTGTAAAGTATCTAATACGATATAAATTTCACCATCTACAGTGATTGTTTGACCCGGTTTTAAATCGTTGGAACTAATCATCTTTATATAACTCCTTATTTTGTCTAAATTTACAGATCTTTATTCTAATAGTTTTCGTTTTTGTGTCAATGATTTTAGCTTTATCCATCGCTAAAATTTGAATCGTCTTCGTTTGTGTCGAGAATATCGAACATATTTTCGATTTGACTCAATTTTGAAACGCTATCTTTATTGATCAATTTAAAATATACTTCAAAATCACGAAAGAAAAACTGCTCATTTGCACCTTCCATTCATAAAGGCATTGAGCAGTTTTAATTCAATTAGAAGTAGAAAACGTCAGGCGTTTTCGCGAACTTTTTTCTGGACGAATTGATCCATTGCTGCTGCTGCTTTTTTTACCGGCACCCATTGCCGAAATAACAGTTGCTGCGCCAGTAACAGCATCTCCCCCGGCAAAAATTCCTTGACGAGAAGTCATTTCATTTTCATCTACGATCAAGCAACCTTTACGATTCGTTTCTAAACCTTCTGTAGTTGAACGAATCAATGGGTTTGGAGATGTTCCGATTGCCATAATCATGCAGTCTGCTTCAACTAAGAAATTGCTTCCTTCTTTCGCAATAGGACGACGACGTCCGGATTCATCTGGTTCACCGAGTTCCATTTTGATGCATTCTACAGAAGCAACATTTCCGTTTTCATCCGGATGCACTTCAACTGGGTTATTTAATAAATCAAAAATGATTCCTTCTTCCATTGCGTGTTCGACTTCTTCTTTACGAGCAGGAAGTTCTTCTAAAGAACGACGATAAACAACATGGACTTCAGAACCTAAGCGACGTGCACAACGAGCTGCATCCATTGCCACGTTACCACCACCTACGACAACGGTTTTTCTTGGGTGTTGAATTGGTGTATCACTATCGTCTTTGTAGGCTTTCATTAAGTTAAAGCGAGTTAAGAATTCATTTGCCGAATATACCCCTTTTAATTCTTCTCCAGGCATATTCATGAAGTTTGGCAAACCGGCACCAGATCCAACAAAGATTGCTTCGTAGCCATCGGATTCAAGATCTTCGATCGTACCAGAACGACCAACAATATAGTTTGTGACAAATTCAACGCCTAAATTGGATAATTTAGAAATTTCATGTTGCACGATCGATTTTGGTAAACGGAATTCAGGAATTCCATACATTAAAACACCACCAGCAACGTGTAACGCTTCAAATACAGTCACTTGATAACCAAGTTTTGCTAAATCGCCTGCAGCAGTTAAACCCGCAGGTCCACCACCAACGATAGCGACTTTATGACCATTTCTTTGTGGAGCAGCTAAAGGCGCCTCGCCTTGTTCTCTCATATAATCCGCAACAAAGCGTTCTAAGCGACCAATTGCGACTGGTTCACCTTTAATGCCACGAACACATTTGGACTCACATTGTGTTTCTTGGGGACAAACACGACCACAAATAGCAGGTAATGAGCTTGTTAAAGAGATAATTTCATAAGCTCCTGCAAAATCCCCTTCAGCAACTTTAGCAATGAAATCAGGGATATGAATATTTACTGGGCAACCTTCTACACAAGGTTTGTGTTTACAATTTAAGCAACGTTTTGCTTCATCGATCGCCGTTTCAGGAGTGTAACCCAAAGTTACTTCTTCAACGTTAGTAATTCGCACATTTGGATCTTGTGCAGGCATTGGGTTTTTATCCATGCGCATATTAGGCATTTAGTTTTCCTCCTTTTTATTGAGCAAATTGCATGTTGCTTCATAGTCATGACGTTCTTTTTCAAAGTATTGACGGTTACGAGACATTGCCGCATCGAAATCAACGAGATGGCCATCAAAATCTGGTCCGTCAACGCAAGCAAATTTCATTTTGCCATCAACCATTAAACGACATCCGCCACACATACCAGTACCGTCAATCATGATAGGGTTCATGGAGACAACTGTTGGAATATCATATTGTTTTGTTAATTGGCAGACGAATTTCATCATGATTAGTGGTCCAATCGCGATGACTTTATCGATTTTCTGTCCGCTTTGAATGAGCTCTTCTAATTTTTGAGTCACTAATCCTTTTTCACCAACACTACCATCATCACTCATTAAATAGTAATGATCAGAAACAGCTTTAAATTCATCTTCTAAAATCACAAGATCTTTATTGCGGAAGCCGACAATTGTATCGACATGTTTTCCTGCTTGATGGAATGCTTTAGCTGTTGGTAAAGCAATAGCACATCCAACACCACCACCAATAATGACGACATTTTCACCTTCAATTTCAGAAGGTTTGCCAAGAGGACCAGCAAAGTCAGCTAAATAATCCCCTTCATTTAAAGCCATGAGTTTACGAGTAGATGCACCTACGACTTGGTAAATAATCGTCACTGTTCCTTCTTGTGGATTGGCATCAGCAATCGTAAAAGGAACACGTTCACCTTCTTCGTCAACTCGCAAGATGATAAATTGGCCTGCTTTGGCAAGGCGTGCAGCGTTAGGCGCTTCAACTGTGATGGAAATGACTGTTGGGTTTAAAACTTTTTTGCGAAGAATTTTATACATTCTCTTTCTCCATTTCTTTAATTCTTATTAACTGATTTACGATGATAAGGATGTAAAACAGAATGAATTTCCAATATTAAATTGCTTGATCTTGATTAGTATAACCTGTTTTTGTAAAAACAAAAAACTTTATGTAATTATATTTACATTCGCTTTCAATAATTTACATTCTTGAGTAAGAAATAGATCTTTTTTCAATATCAACGATGTACCGTTTTAGATCGAAAGGTCAATAATATCGAATTCTTTCATTTCATAACCGTTTGGAAGTCCCATTTCGTAGTTACGATCCCCGATAAATTCCAACATTTTTTCTTCACTTTTTGGATCTTTAATCGCCTTTAAAAAGTAAGAAATAACAGTAATTGCTTTTTGTTGTGCTTCTTTATAGAGATCAAACAAACTTGCATTTGATTCTTCTAATGAAGCTGGGTTTTTCCATTGTTTATGCAATAAGTTACAAATATCGACATTATCCTCACATACGTTTGGAATCGAAAAGCCTGAAAGTGCGTGTTGTAAGCCTAATGCTTTTTCGATCGGTTGTAGGAATCCTTTTTTATAATTTTTTGGATCACGGAAAATTTTTTGCATCGTTTTCCAGTCTTGCAAAGCTTCTACAATCGCTGTTGGTTCAATTTTAGTGTCATAAATTTGTTGAATTGCTGGAATATAGATACGACAAATTGCGCGAGCTACAGGAAGACTTGTCGAAAGACATTCTTCTCCTGGATCATAGTCAGTGATTGTTGTGTTCTTTTTATATTTGAGCATTGCCGCATCTAATAAAGATTCAAACCGGTGATGATAGAAAGCACATTTTGCTGAATAACTATAATTACCTGTACGGTAGTAAACGTAAGGGTGGAATGTACTATCCATTGCCCAGTGGCAAAGATGACCACAAAGATAAGCGATCATTTCTTGTTGAATCGGATGTTTCTTTTCACGACGAATCGATTCTAGTGCACTGGCATAAAAAGCATTGACATTTTCTTCATGAAATTTATGGCCAAATTGAGAGATTTTATTTGGTAATAAAAGTTTGGTTGGTGTTGTGTGATAAAAGAATAAAAAGTCAGGTCCTTGTGAGCCAGTGATCGCAAACATCGGATAGCGATTCAATACTGGATCATTTAAGCTTTTCATCACATCTTCACAAAATAGCGCATGTGTAACTAAATTAGGCATCTATAGTTCCTCCAACTTCTTTTTTAAACCCAGAAATAATTCCCGTTCTGCATAAGTATCCATCGAACAATATTCACTAATCTGTTGACCTATTTTTGCTACTTCATCAGGGTCTTTAGAAAGCAAAGCTTGGCGATAGGCAAAAACAGCTTCCATACCATTATGAATATCGAGTTGTTCATAGCTTGCCCGAGATGAAAACAATGGCATCAAAGTTTTGAGTGAGCTTTTCCCTCTTTGTCTTAAATCATAGAAACATCCATTTTCAAATGGTGATTGCAAGTCGATCATGCGATTGGCAAGTTGTTCAAGTTGAATACGATACTCGGGATACTGGTTTGCAAGTTGCCGTAGACGCAACTTTTCGGCACCTTCCATATTAAAAACCATAATACTGCCTTGTTCAGGAATATCCTGCAGTAAATGATCAATAAAATCTTTTCGACAATCTCCAGTCGCAAAAAACGTCTTATGATCAAGCTGACCTTGTTCATCTTCAATATGAATAGAATATTGAAAACACAACACGTCAAAAGCTTTCATATTGACATATGGTGGAATTGCGAAGGTTTCCCATTCAAAATCTAGATAACTAATTGGATATTCAATTTGTTCTATCCAATAACGAATAGCTTGCTCATCCATGAACAGCCCGCCATTTTGGTCCGCTTTAATTTGCGCATATTGCATCGGCGTTCCTTCAAACAAATCGCTAGTAATATCGCTTAATCTAGTAATTCCTTTTTCTTCGATCCATTCTCTACTGCTCGAACTGGATAAAAAAGCACTAGCGAAATCCGGTAAATCTTGTTCATTGAAGCATTCTTCATAATACGGACATTTATTGGGTCGGGTACAAGCACTCACACGGCGCACACAAAAGTCATCTAAGTTAGAATGAAGTAATTTTTGCGTCATTTGGGCTAATTGTTCAAAACGGATATGACTCATTTTTTGCTGAATTTGTTCCGTAGCACTTAAGCGATTAAAACCGCCCCGTTTTTTCATTAAGTGAGAAGTGATTTTAAAGAAATCAGCGGGTTGAGAATTCTCTTTGCGTACATAACTTGGATTTAAATAAACAAACTCGTGCTCACTAATATCAACTCCACAAGCTTGACAAATCATCGTATCGATTACGAGTCCATTTAAAAGAGATTCTTTAGGCGAAGTGGAACAATAAGGATAAATCGCTTTATACGTCCCATCTTCTTTTTCAAACAAAAATGGAATGTTTGTGCGCAAACCATCTTTTTCAAAACGAAGGTTTCGTCCACAAGTCTCAGCTTTTAAAATGTCTAAAGAACGTTGGGTTGGATCATGAGGTTGACCACTAATCAGTGCGAATGGTCGAACAAGTTTTTCTAATTGTTCATAGTATTCCGTTCGAAGCGGAAACAAAATTGTGCTTTGCGCAAGGCTTTGTGCATATAAAAATCGTCTTGGACAATTGAGGGCTTGAACAAGTTGATTGGTATGGACAGATTGGTTAGTTGTAGTTTTCAAGAATATCTTTCAGTCCCTTCAAATATTTTTGTTTGTTTTTTTCAGGTTCTAACAAACGAATTTGATTTTGTAATTTATATAGCTGTTTAAATACCTCTTCTTCGTCATCACTATCGAATGCAAAACGATGCCAATTCGAACGGATCGGTTCTATTTCAATTAAGTTTTCTCCCCATTCAATTTCTAAAAAAGGGCGGAGTTTATCTTCATTGATTTCAACGACATAATGAACCATTTGTTGTTCGACTAGCGCTCGCTGTCCAATGTGGTCTGTGAGGTGGAATTGTTTATCCCGTGTAAAATATTGGAATGTTGGTTCAACAGAATGCATCCGTTGCTCCGAAACACGGTAAGTTCGGTATTCACAATGGGTATGATCATAACCGCATAAATACCAATAGCGATCTTTTAAAATCAAAGCATATGGATCAACAAAGCGTTTTTTCGATGTAGTGGCATGAATTGCTTGATAATCCATCTCTAACGTATTGCTTGAGTAAATCGCTTTACGAATAGTATAAAGCAGTTTGCTTACTTTTTTAGAAATAGGTTTTCCATTGTGATAAACAAATAGCCATTCTTGCTCGCGCAAATCTCCATTAATTTGGGCGATAATCTTTTCTAAGCCTTGAATGGCATTTTTTTCCCAACTTAGCGAAAGATTTGCTTGCAAGTATTCATTGACATGAATTAAAGCGTGAATTTCTTCATTTGTCAGTTGTGGCAAGATAAGACGTGCACGATGATCAAGTTGGTATCCCCCATTCGATCCCCGATACGAATGAATCGTATATCCAGCTTCAACTAATTCTTTTTTATATTCCCGAATATTCCGTGGATTCGTGTTAAGTTTTTGTGCAAGTTCTTCAATAGAAACAATATTTTTGTTTTTAAGAAGGATTAACATTTGGATACATTTAGCGGTTCGATTCATGATATCTCCAGTAATTAATGATATAAATCAAATTTACAGATTGTTCATAATTTGATCGTCTATAGTCCATCTTAAAGGATAGTTGTTTGAAAGTGTTGTATTTCAAAAAAATGTAAGTGTTTTGTTGAAATTTAAATCATTTAAATTAAAAATCGTAAAAAATCTTTCAAAAACTAAATTAGAAGATAATTTATGATCCTAATTGGCATATATACCTTCCTTTTAAGGCTTCGTTTTTTATTTTGTTCGTTTTATATTTAAATGAAATTTTTCAGAAAACATGAAACACATTGAAAGTTTTTAATCTGTTATTATGTTTAGGATTTCGAAAAGTGATTAGGAGAAAAAAAATAATTTTGTCTTAATCTCATTGAGAAGAGGAGGACTATTTAATGAACAAAAAAATTCTTGCAGCTGCAATGACTGCTGCTATGTTATTCGTAGGATGCAGCAACGGTAATTCCGATAAAGCTGCTGGCGAAACTGAAAAAACAGCTACTGTTGAAAACGTTACTGCTACTGTAACTAAAGACGAATCTGGAAAAATCGTTAAAGTTGTTATCGATGAATTTGATGATGAAGGCGTTTCTAAAAAAGATTTAGGCGAAGAATACGGAATGAAAGACGCTTCTTCTATCGGTAAAGAATGGAACGAACAAATCGAATTCTTAGAAAACTACATCGTTGAAAACGGAATCGATGCCGTTAAAGTTAACGCTGACGGTTACGCTGAAGAAGACGTTAAAACTGGATGCACAGTTTACATCGCTAGTTATTTAGACGCTGTTAAACAAGCTGCTGAATAATTCCAAATATAAAGAAATGAAGGGATCAGTCAAACGATTGATTCCTTTTTCTTTGTTTATTTAGTGCATCAAAAACAAAGAAAAAGGTGCAATTCTTTACTATACGAATCACACCTTGATTTTTATACCTATTTTATAGATTGATGATATTATTCGATCTGATCACCATTGATTAGAAGTAGCGAAAGAAAATAAACTTAAAGGAGTTAGGTTCCATATGAACAAAGCCTGGAATTTTTTCCACTTCGTCAGTAAATAAGTTGATTCCATCTTTCGTCGAGTTAACTGGAATATCCATAGGCTCATCTTTAATATTGAAACAAGCCCAAATTGCCTTTCCTTGATAAGCTCTTTCGAAAATACAATAAAGATTACTTAAAGCGATTTGTGTATAATCCCCATATACGAGTTCTAAATGGAGATGACGCATACGATTTAAAACACTGATTAAATCACAAAGTTCATTCCATTCCGGCTTTTCAATATAAGGTCTTAAAGATGTGTCATTATAGTTTTTAACACCTTCAATTCCCCATTCACTTCCATAATATACGCTAGGAATACCAGGCATCGCATATAACATAGCATAAATGAGTGGAAGCCATTCTTTCTTTTCTAAAATAGAAGCGATGCGATTGACATCATGATTATCTACAAAAGATAACGGATGTTTTCCGGTATATAAACACCAAGGTTCTTTTCCGAATTGACGGTTGAAAGAATACATGATTTCAAAGAAGTTTCGCGTATTAAAAGAGGAATGCAATCCTTTATAACACTCATAGTTGGTGACTGAATCCAACATATTATTATTCATCCATTGGTTATAATCACCATGTAATGTTTCGCCAAGTAAGAAGAAATGGCGATTTTTTTGTTTAACATGATGATGGAGATATCTTAAAAAATCTTGATCAAGGCAATAAGCAACATCCAATCGTAAACCATCAATATGGTATAAATCGATCCACTCATCAATGACATCAAAAATAAACTCGCGCACTTTTGGATTTTTTAAATTCAGGCGAACAAGCTCATCATGTCCTTCCCAGTTTTCATAGCGTAAGTGATCGTCGTATGAATTATTGCCATCAAAATCGATCATGAACCAATCTTTATATTCCGAAAGACGACGTCTTTTTAAGACGTCTTGAAATTGTGAAAAATCTCGTCCCACATGATTAAATACACCATCAAATAGAACATGTAAATCTTGATTATGAAGTGTTTGACAAACAAGTTGTAAGTCTTCAACTGTCCCTAATCTTTGGTCGACAGTATGAAAATCGATCGTGTTATACCCATGAGAGGTCGATTGAAAAACAGGATTTAATAAAATGGTATTCACTCTCAGCTTTTTATAGTGTTTAAGCCACTCAGGTGAAATCAAGTGAAGAATTCGATGTTCCAATTTAAAATCATTTTCAAATGGAGCCCCGACTGCACCTAGAGGATAAATTTGATATATATTACGTTCAACTACTTTCATTCAATTCCCTTTCTTTTCATTATTTTTTGCAATTAAAGATTAAATGGCATATCCTTTGTCCTTTCCCCATCACAAATGAATCCATTCAATCTTGATAAACATTGATTTTATTATATCGAAATTCAAATTTTAAAACAAAAACGTCCATTGCAATGGACGTTTTTTCAATCTTATTCTTCACAAAGATCAGCCGGTTTTGCTTTCGCGGATGGATCTAAATATTGTGGGTCCATTTCAATTTGGACGCCAATTTTTCCAGCTGAAAAATAAATTGTCTCAAAGTTTAATGCACTCTGATCAAAATAAGTTGGAAATTGTTTTTTCATTCCTAGTGGTGAACATCCCCCATGAACATAGCCAGTTAAAGGGAGTAATTGTTTTTGCGCAATCATTTCGACTTTCTTTTTGCCCACAATTTTAGCTGCTTTTTTTAAAGATAGATGGGCTTGGGCTGGAATCATGAAAACAAAATATTCTTTATCATTGGATACTGTAACTAATGTTTTAAAAACACGATCAACTGAAGCGTCTAATTGATTAGCGACTGTGATCGCATCAACCGCTTCACCTAATTTTAATTCATGTACAGAGTAAGGAATTTTTAATGTATCTAAATGGCGCATGGCATTTGTTTTTTTAATTTTCATAGTCTATCCTTTCTGATCCTCAATTTTTTAATTCACAATGGAACAAACCTTGTAAATTTTTTTATTCAAGGAATATGTATCGAACATAATACGAAGATACATTATAGTAATTTTTAAAATGAATGAAACATTGAATTAGAATGGAATAAGCTTCTATTCCTAAATATCGTGAAACCTATTTATTTTCAACAATTTGAATCATGATTTTGGTGATATAGTCCACTTCTTTTGAAATAACAAAGTCATTCATTCCTACTTCATAAGCATAACCAGTTAGTTCAAGATGGTGGCTTTTTGCATAATCAAGCATCTGTTGATATAAGTTGGGTAAATCGTCCCATTCTCCTTTTTGATATCCACAAAGATATTTTCCTTTTGGTTTAACAAAACAATCCAAATCTGTTTTCGGATTCAATGCCACAGTAAAGATACCGTCATAGCGTTCGAAATCCATCTCATAAACTGAATCGAGTGCTATATAACTTCCAATCCCCATTCGAATTTGTGCAATTCCCCAGATCTCTTTTAAATGCGCAAACATCTGCGAAAAATCATCTTGAGTCACATCTAGAGGATAAACCAATAGCTGTTTTTCTTCGCACTCTTCAATTCGAATGGTTTGTCCTTGCAAAGTTTCACAGAAAAGGATCTGTTCTTTTTTGTTTTGAATGATCGTTCGAATATTGCTTAACTTTTGAATTTGTTTGTCAATTTCTTGTTCTTTCTCATCCACGATGTTTAAAAAATCAGCCGGTGTTGGATTTTGACGAAATGCGGCGATCTCTTCAATACTCATATTCAATTCTTTTAACATTCGGATATATTCAAAATCTAAACTTTGTGAAACATCATAATAACGATAACCATGATCAGATTTTGTATAGGGGCAAAATAGTCCGATTTGATCATAATAATGCAGCGTTCGTTTATTGACTTCATGTAGCTTGGCAAATTGAGCAGTCGTTAGCTTTTTGGTCTCTTTACGCATTATTTAATGCCTCCTTGTTGACATTACAGTTACTGTATACCTTACCGTACAGAATGGATACGATGAAAACAAGGAGAATTACTATGCAAGTACAATTACGTGAATACCACAAGTCAGATTTTAATGAGTTAGAAGGAATTATTCGCCAAACATGGCATTATGACGAATTTGCAAGTCCTAAAATAGCCACAAAACTCGCTCGTGTATTTTTAACAAGTTGCTTAACAAACTATACGTTTTCTCGAGTTGCGGTTATGAATGGAAAAGTTGTTGGGATTATTCTGGCTAACAACATCGCCAAACATAAATGCCCATTCTCGAACCGTTTTGCCCAATTCAAAGCAATCCTATCTTTATTTTTATCGAAAGAAGGGAGAAATGTTTCAAAAATTTTCGGCAACGTTCATGGCATCGATCAACAATTGCTTGATGAAAACAACAAAAAATATCCAGCTGAATTAGCTTTATTTGCGGTTAGTTCTGAATGTAGAGGTAAAGGGATAGGAAAAATGCTATTTCAATCTGCCCTTGAATATATGAAACAAGAAAAATTAGATAACTTCTATTTATTTACAGATACAAGTTGTAATTATGGCTTTTATGAACACCAAGGTATGGAAAGATGTGTGGAAAAAGAACATATCTTTAACATTAAAGGGCAACGCGCAAGCATGAAATTCTTTATTTACGAATATCTGCTAAGCGTTGCTTAATATTCCTAAATGAATGCGGACGAACTCTTCAATCAATTCATTTCATTTTCCATCCTTTTTTTTACGTCATCATCAAGATTTCTTGACATGATCTTTTGAACTTTGTATTGTTGCATCATTGAGGGCAATGACGCCGTATTTGCTTCATCCAATTCCTTCAACCTTAGAAGACTGGTGCGGCTCGCGGAGTTTTGCCTTTTTTTTGTTAACAGGAGATCGACAGATGAAAACGAACGTTACAGAGATTTTCGGCGAAAACGTTTTTGACGATGCTACGATGCGGGAGCGTCTACCGAAAGAAACGTATAGAGAACTTCGCAAAACGATTATTCAAGGACTTCCTTTAAATCGTAAAATTGCGAACGCTGTTGCTCATGCCATGAAAGTATGGGCAATCGAAAAAGGCGCTACTCATTATACTCACTGGTTCCAACCGATGAATGGAATTACTGCAGAAAAACATGATTCATTTATCAATCCTGATGGACCAGGAAAAGTCATCATGTCCTTTGAAGGAAAAGAGTTAATCAAAGGTGAACCAGATGCCTCTTCTTTTCCAAATGGCGGATTACGTACAACATTTGAAGCACGTGGCTATACCGCTTGGGATCCAACAAGTAATGCTTTTATTAAAGAAGGTGTTCTTTGTATTCCAACCGCATTCTGCTCGTATACTGGACATGCTTTAGATAAAAAGACTCCACTACTACGTTCAATGGATGCGATCACGAAACAAGCGTTACGCATTGTCCACTTATTTGGCAATGATGATGTCCATAAAATCAATACAACCGTTGGTGCTGAGCAAGAATATTTCTTAATCGATAAAGAATATTACTCACAACGCCGAGATTTAAAATATACTGGCCGTACTTTATTTGGTGCAATGTGTCCAAAAGGTCAAGAAATGGAAGACCACTATTTTGGAACAATCCAACCTCGCGTCAAAGCCTTTATGGATGAATTAAACGTCGAGTTATGGAAACTTGGAATCATGGCTAAAACACAACATAACGAATGTGCTCCTGGCCAGTTTGAAATTGCTCCAATCTTTACAACTACAAACTTAGCAACTGACCAGAACCAATTAACGATGGAAATTATTCAACGTTTAGCAAAAAAACATGGCATGGTTGCTTTATTACATGAAAAACCATTTGAATACGTCAATGGAAGTGGTAAACACAACAACTGGTCTTTATCTACAGATACAGGTATCAATTTATTTGAACCAGGTGATACACCATATGAAAATCTGCAATTCTTAGTATTCTTGGCTGCGATTGTAAAAGCAGTCGACGATCACCAAGATTTGCTTCGCCTTTCTGTTGCAACAGCCGGAAACGATCATCGTTTAGGGGCGGATGAAGCACCACCTGCTATCCTTTCTATCTTTACAGGTGAAGATCTAGCAGCAGTGATCGAAGCGATCATCAAAGACGAAGACTATGATTCAAAAGACAAAGCATTTATGAATATTGGATCGGATGTTTTACCAAATCTTCCTATTGATGCAACAGATCGTAACCGAACTAGTCCATTTGCTTTTACAGGGAATAAATTCGAATTCAGAATGCCTGGTTCTAGCCAATCCATTGCTGGAATCAATATGATTTTGAATACAACAATTGCAGATGCCTTAGAACAATTTGCCAATTATTTAGAAGGTGCAGACGATTTCGATTCTGCTGTTCATAAATTGTTGCAAAATACTTTCAAAAAACACTCTAGAATTATTTTCAATGGTAATGGCTATTCTGATGAATGGGTTGAAGAAGCAAAACGCCGTGGTTTATTAAATTTACCAAGTGCCGTTGATGCCCTTCCTTACATGAAGGCGGAAGAAAACATTCAATTATTTGAACACGCTCACGTCTTAACCCGTGAAGAAGCCGTTTCTCGTTACGAAATTTTAATGGAAGAATACGTCAAATTGCTTAACATCGAAGCATGTACGATGGTATCCATTACTCGTAAAGAAATTTTACCGGCAGTGATGAAGTATCAAAAAGAATTAACAGATTCTGCTTTGGCTAAGATGCAATTATTAGGCAAAGATGCAGGAATTTATGAAGTAGAAATTCTTAAAAAAGGTCAGGCTTTACTCGATCAAGCCTACCTTGCTAGTGAAAAATTGTCTGAAGCCAAAGATGTTCTTAAACAATTTGACACAATTGAAGATAAAGCTAACTATGTAAAAGAAACTATCGTTCCATTAATGGATGAATTACGTGTACCCTGTGATGAATTAGAAGTCATTACTGCAACAACTGCATGGCCATTCCCTACTTATGGAAAACTCTTATATGGTCTTTAATCAAAAAGCGGCTTAAGCCGCTTTTTTTGTATCTTGAAATAAAAGAAGACAAAAAAACGGTAAGGACAAACATGTCTTACCGCAAAATAAACAACGTGAATGAGATTATTGAACTTCTTCAATAAAAACTGGACCATGAAGATGGCGTGCTTGTTCATTACCACTAATAGGCATACCAATTTCATAAAGATCTTCGTATTGAGAATATCCATCATAGTAAATGAGGACTTCATTCCATGGTTGATGATAGCAAAGCGCTTCAACACCACCTGGCGCCGTGCAGGCATCGTAAGTAATCATTTTTTTAGGACTTACAAAAGAGAATTCGTTTGATCCAGATTTTTGTAAAACAACCGTTAAAGGCAACATTTTGCAAAAAGCATGAGATAGTTCATCATCATGAACTTTATAGATGACCTGATTACCGAATTCATCTGAAAATTTAACTTTCATTTCCATTAATTCCTTTTCTTTATCTCTATTTATCACTATTGACGCTATCTATTGTATCGCTTTGTTGCATAAGAACAACTCTGTTTTTAATTTTGGTCATCTTTAGTATGTGGACATTGGTTCAATGAACCATTTTTCATGCATAAATGAGCATTCTCACAGTTCCATCTTTCTTTGCCTTGCGCACAAAGGTTAGACATTTTGCCACTTTTTAATCGGACTTGATAAGCTGGTGGACTCACTACTGTTGCATGCGGCAATACATCACGAATAACGATTGCCCCCGCTCCAACTTTACTTTCTCTACCTAAAGTGATGTTACCAATAATTTTCGCACCAGCACCGATCAAAACATCATCTTCAACTGTTGGATGTCTTCTCCCTTTTTCTTTGCCTGTTCCGCCGAGTGTTACGCCTTGATAAATTTTGACATTATTACCAATTACACACGTTTCACCAATGACAACACCTACGCCATGGTCAATAAAAAATCGTTTGCCGATCGTTGCTCCTGGATGAATATCGATCCCGGTTTTTCGTTGATTTTTTAAAGACAACCAGCGGGCGAGTACGTAATGCTTCTTTAAATAAAGTCGATGTGAAAAATACCAAGTCCTGATTGCTTTGAACCCAGGCATCATTTTAATTTCTCTTTTTGAATGTAAGGAAGGGTCTTGTTCCATAAAAACTGCTATTTCTTCCTTAATAAATTCATGATAGCTCATTGAATCCTCCCTTTTTTATTAAGCAACATTTTATCAATCGAAATTTTAAATATGTATTTCAAGCTCATTTTCTTCATAAAAGCGAAGCGAAAGATTAAATTTTGAAAATGTAAAAAGACAATGAAAGCGTTTTATCTCAAAGGTAAATAGCCATGAATTTTTTCTTGATCATCAAATACCACAAATGATATGAAAGCTCACAAATATCATCGATATTGATCTTTTAAGTTCAGTAACCCCAACGATCGTATACCTCCATTTATAATGATGGATCGGTGAATGAACACAACAATGCGTTAAGCGTATACTTTTGTAAAAATTAGATATTGAAGTGCTATTCGTATAGTCACGATCATAAATGAACTTGATTCGAGAACGATTCATGTATTTTCATAATGATAAATATTTGAAAATTGCTTTTAGACATTCACTTTATGGCATTGAAAATAAACCTGATAGATCTGCTGTTGTATTCGTAAATAGAACCATCTATGATCGAAAAAATATAAATAACAGTAGGTATCATGCACAATTGCCCCCTTTAATCAAAGAGTAAAAAAGCAATGATAAAAAAAGAGTTTATAAGTGATGATGTTAAAATAACGATATTGTCAGACAAAAGGAGGGATCATCCCGTGTCAAAAACAACCCCATTTGATCGTCGCATCACAAAATATGCCTATAGCGATCCTACACAAATTTACAAAGATATCGGTACGTCCCCGCAGGGCTTAACGAGTGAAGAAGTAGAAAGTATGCGGGAGAAGTTTGGCGCAAATTGCTTTGCAGGGCGAAAAAACGATACGTTTTTTTACAGGCTGCGACGAGCATTTATCAATCCTTTCAATGTTATCCTCTTTACCTTAGGGATTATCTCTCTTGTCATGGATGTTCTACTCGCTTCGGATTTCAGTAAAAACACATCCACTGCCATCATTATCTTGTCGATGACATTCATCAGCGGTTCGATCCGTCTCATTCAAGAGTTGCGGGCAAAAAATGCAGCTCAACAGCTTAACCGCCTCATTCACGAGAACATTATGGTAAAAAGAGCAGGAGAACGAGTAGAGATTCCGGCAGAAAATCTCGTCATAGGCGATGTTGTCCTTCTTTCTGCCGGAAATCGTGTGCCGGCAGATATTCGTCTAACTCAAGTCTCGGATCTCTATATATCCCAAGCGGCCATTACTGGAGAAAGCGCCATCGTCGAAAAAAGCAGTCGCACCCTCGACGATGACAATCATAAAACGCTCATGCAGTTTGATAACCTTGCTTTTATGGCAACCACTGTAATCAGTGGTAAGGGGGAAGGCGTAGTCATCGCCGTAGGTAAGAACACGCTCTATGGCAATTTTGCAAAGCCGGACACTGAGAACAAAAAATCCTTTCAACATGGGGCAAACTCTATTGCATGGGTCATGCTCCGCTTTATGGCAGTATTAATTCCCTTTGTGTTTATTCTTCTTGTCATAACCAAAGGACAATGGCTTCAATCCTTTGTGTTTTCACTATCTATAGCTGTGGGATTGATGCCAGAAATGCTCCCAATGGTGATCACGGCATGCCTAGCAAAAGGAAGCCTTTTAATGGGTCGTAAACAAACCATCATCAAGGACATCGACGCAATGCAGGGGTTTGGTAGCATGGACGTATTATGCATGGATAAAACCGGCACCTTAACGAATGAAGGCATCTTGCTAGAGTACTACATGGATGTGCTTGGAAACGAAAGTAACGAGGTATTGGATCTCGCTTTTCTCAACAGTAGCTATCACTCTGGGGTACGCAACCCGATTGATCATGCCATTCGATCTTGTCAAACTATGCCATTACATCAGAATCATTTTGCTACACTACTTGCTTCGTATCAAAAAGAAGACGAAATTCCCTTTGACTATTCGCGCAAGATTGTCAGCACCCTTGTAAACGCCCCAGATGGCAACAACTACATGATTATGAAGGGCGATATTGATCACATCATTTCCCGTTGCAGCCATATTGCGTATCGTGGAGATGTGTTCACTATGGAAAACGTTAGAGAAAGTGTTTCTTCTGTAGTGGACGAGATGCTACAAGATGGCATGAAGGTCATCGCCGTCGCGCAAAAAAACATGGGACATCAAACGCAGATCTCACCAAACGATGAACAAAACATGATTTTAATCGGGTACTTAGCATTTTTTGATGCTCCGAAGAAAACCGCAAAAACATCAATTGATTCGCTAAAGCGCTTGAAGGTTACACCTAAGATTTTGACAGGCGATCAAACAGATGTGGCAATTTCTATCTGCCGTCGAGTAGGCATTTGCGCTAACGTTGTACTAACAGGTGCACAGTTGAATGAAATGACGGACGATGAATTAAGAATTGAGGTAGAACGGGTCCATGTGTTTACTGAGCTAGCGCCCGGACAAAAGGTGCGACTCGTATCCGCCTTGGAACAGAACGGCCATACTGTCGGCTTTTTGGGAGATGGTATCAACGATATTCCTGCCCTTTGTGAAGCGAATGTTGGTATATCAGTAGATACAGCGGTAGATGCTGCCAAAGATGCAGCAGATGTTGTTTTGCTGCAAAAAGATCTCGGTGTTCTCGAACAAGGAATTTTGGAAGGACGAAAGACCTTCACGAATATGCTCAAATATATCAAGATCACGGCTAGTTCTAATTTTGGCAATATTCTCTCGATCATTTGTGCTAGTGCATTTTTGCCCTTTCTACCTATGACTGCCTTACAACTTTTGCTGTTGAATTTGCTTTACGATGTATTGTGCATAATCTTGCCATGGGACAATGTGGACGAAGAGGAAACCCTTTCACCAAGAGAGTGGTCAGGTAAGACATTAGGACAGTTTATGCTCTCCTTTGGTCCGATTAGTTCGCTATTCGACATTGTAACCTTCCTGTTTCTCTACTTTGTTCTTTGCCCTATGTTGTGTGGCGGTGTGACCTATTTACAACTCACCGATCCTGCCTTACGAATTCAATACGAGGCTATATTCCACACCGGTTGGTTTTTAGAATCGATGTGGACGCAAGTGCTAATTTTACATTTCCTTCGTACCCGTAAAATTCCCTTCTTGCAAAGTAGACCTTCTTTTTACGTAATGTTTACTACTCTTGTCGGGATCGTCATATTTACTAGCATTACCTTTACCAAGGCGGCAGGGCTATTTGGCTTGATTGCGTTGCCTCATTGGTACTTTGGATTTCTTTTGGGCATAGCGCTTTTGTATATGCTGATGACTACAATAGTCAAAGCGTTTTATCAAAAGAAATATCAAGGATTGATTTGAAAGGAGGAATTCACATGAAAAAAAGTATCGGATTTGTCCTCATGGATTCCTCCCTTACCACATGGCTACTCGAAAAACTGACGAATGATCCCCCGGTAAGCGATTGTGTTGACGATCTGCGCGATGGTGTTGTGAATATGCTTAGCGGAGAGGTGAATTCTTTGTTGCTGAGTAGAACGGAAGACACAAAACTTCCTTACCTTAAACAAGCAGATGAAATTCAAATCGGCGAATTGGAGATCTATCCTAAAAGTAGACGGGTTATTTTTGCAGGCAAAGAGGTCAGTCTAACGCCAAAAGAGTTTGACATTCTTTACTTCCTTGCTCAAAACCGGGGTGAGGTATTTACCAAGGAGCAGATTTACCGGGCGGTGTGGTCAGATGACTATTTACTCGATGACAGCAACATCATGGCCTTCATCCGAAAGTTAAGAAAAAAGATCGAGCCTGATCCTGATGCACCAAAGTACATCTTGACCATTTGGGGGATCGGCTACAAAATGAATGATCAATTATAAAATGGGCGAACGTTACGGCGTCCGCCTTAGTTCTTGCTAAATCGCAAGGAAATCGCAAGGTTTTCGCCATGTGATCCTCCTTGCGATTTTTTTATGCTTTGCACGGTCAAAGGAAACTAATTTCAATGAAAAGAACAATTTGAGTTCTGATTCGCTCTTTCAACTATTGTGTGATGGGTTGATCAGTTTCTTCTTGCTTTGGATGTTAAATCCTATTGCAACGACTATAAAAGCAAAACAACAAAAATCAATTAGCAAAAGGAGTGATCTACTATGAACTTTATCTGCATAGTTTTTGGCATTTTATTCATCATCGCAGGACTTATATTTGCCACAGGTAATGGACACATTCACCTTTATGCCTGGACAAATATGCCCCAATGCGAAAAAGACAAAATCAAAATTAAACCCCTATGCCGCAATATCGGACTGGTCATTGCCTTGAATGGCTTCATATTTTTGATCAAAGGCTATTTTCCTAAATTCAATCAATCCTGGTTTGTTGCGACGATGATCGCATGGTCATTCATTGCAATTTTAGATGTGTGGTACATAAGCAAAAGCAAACGATATCAAAACTGACTCGTCGCATTCAGAATTTTCAAATTCTGTAACGTAACGAAGTAAATGACATAGACAAAAGCAATAGTTTGAAAAAGCATGGAGCATGATAAGCCAAGTCTCTACATTTCTAGGCTATCTATAAACGCTTTTGCTAAAGCAAAATAAGGAGGTAATAACCATGAACAAAAAAGAAAAACGTTTAACGATTCGTCATGAGATTCAAAATAACTTGATCCATGACGATCAAAACCGCCGCATTCAGTTTGTGGCCACCCATCCTGTTACAGAAATTATGCATAACTTGCATACTACACCACGTGGTTTAGATGAAGATGCTATAAACATTAGCCGTAAACAAAACGGTAGTAATAAAGTGACCCACGAAAAGAAGAAATCTCTTGCGAAACAGCTAGCGAGTGTCTTTATCAATCCCTTTACCGCAATACTGTTCTGTTTGGCCATTGTATCCGCACTGACAGATATGGTGTTTCCTTACTTTTCCCTCTTTGGCAGCGTCCCAAACGATTTTAACCCTATGACAGTGACCATTATTTTAACCATGGTACTGATCTCTGGAACCCTTCGTTTCGTGCAGGATTCACGAAGTGGTAATGCGGCGCAAAAGCTTTTAGCAATGATCACCACCACATGCACTGTGACTCGCAAAGAACAAGAAAAGGTGGAAATCCCCATGGATGATCTAGTCGTTGGTGATATCGTTCATCTTTCTGCCGGGGATATGATTCCAGCTGATTTGCGTATGATTAAAACAAAGGATTTGTTTATTAGTCAAGCAAGCTTGACTGGTGAAAGCGAACCAATTGAAAAAACCTCTCATGAAAATGCTGAATGCAAAAGTATCACCGATTATTCCAACATCGCATTTATGGGAAGTAATGTGGTGTCCGGCAGTGGGGTTGCCGTTGTTGTTTGCACTGGAGATAGAACGTTATTTGGCTCGATGGCAAACGCCATTGCCAAAGAATCAGTAGAAACGAACTTCACTAAAGGCGTCAACGCCATTTCTTGGGTGTTAATTCGCTTCATGTTAATCATGGTCCCTTTGGTATTTTTCATCAACGGTGTCACAAAGGGCGATTGGCTGAATGCGTTTTTGTTCGGGATCTCGATTGCAGTGGGTCTTACCCCAGAGATGTTGCCCATGATCGTTACCACTTGCCTTGCAAAAGGCGCAGTTTCCATGAGCAAAAAACAAACGATTGTCAAAAACCTCAACTCTATTCAAAACTTCGGTGCTATGGATATCCTGTGCACAGATAAGACCGGTACGCTAACGCAAGACAAAGTGGTACTGGAATACCACCTCAATGTTAACGGTGAAGACGATATTCGAGTGCTTCGTCACGCTTATCTCAATAGTTACTTTCAGACCGGCTATAAAAATCTAATGGATATTGCGATCATCCATAAAACGGAAGAGGAAGAAGCGCAAGACTCTCGACTAGTTGATCTGTCCGAAAACTATATAAAAGTGGACGAAATTCCCTTCGACTTTTCTCGTCGAAGATTAACGACAGTTGTACAGGACAAGACTGGCAAAACTCAGATGGTGACAAAAGGAGCGGTAGAGGAAATGCTCTCCATCTGTTCCTATGCAGAGTTGGATCATTGTGTAGAGCCTTTGACCAAAACCATTTGCAATAAAATTCTTGCAACTGTAGAAGCTCTAAATAACAAGGGGTTCCGTGTACTTGCTATTGCTCAAAAGAGCAATCCTTCTCCAGTCGACGTCTTTGGTGTCAAGGACGAGTGTGACATGGTGTTATTGGGTTATCTTGCTTTTCTTGATCCACCAAAAGAATCGAGTGCCGATGCGATTCAAGCCCTCAAAGCACATGGCGTAACAACTAAGATTCTGACCGGCGACAATGACAAAGTAACTCGTACGATCTGCAAGCAGGTTGGATTAGAAGTTCACAATATGTTGTTAGGAGCTGATCTCGAAAATATGAGCGATGAACAACTGGCAAAGGTCGCAGAATCCACCGATGTATTCGCTAAGCTTGCCCCCTATCAAAAGGCCCGCGTGGTATCTATTCTACGAGAAAATGGTCATACAGTAGGCTATATGGGTGACGGGATTAATGACGCTGCTGCAATGAAAGCTTCTGACATTGGTATTTCCGTCGATACCGCCGTGGATGTAGCAAAAGAATCAGCAGACATCATTCTGCTCGAAAAAAATTTAATGGTTTTGGAACAAGGTATCATTGAAGGTCGCAAAACCTACATCAACATGATCAAATACATCAAAATGACGGCATCCTCGAACTTTGGCAATATGTTTTCAGTACTTGCTGCCTCGGCATTGTTACCATTTTTGCCGATGATGAGTGTACATCTTATCCTTCTAAACTTGATTTATGATTTAAGCTGCACAGCAATTCCTTGGGATAATGTAGACGAGGAATTCATCAAAAAGCCACGGAAATGGGACGCATCTAGTGTAGGAAGTTTTATGATTTGGATCGGACCAACTAGCTCAATTTTCGACTTTACCACCTATGTTTTTATGTATTTTGTAATCTGTCCTTTGTTTATTTCTGGCGGCATCTTGTTTAACGATTTAGCAGCGCACTACAGTGGTGCACAACTATTCGCGATCCAAGCACGATACATTGGCATGTTCCAGGCCGGCTGGTTTATTGAGTCGATGTGGAGCCAAACCTTGGTCATTCACATGATCCGAACTGAAAAAATTCCATTTATCCAAAGCCATGCCTCCTTAAGCGTAACGTTACTCAGCATCATAGGCATCGCTGTTTTGACGATAATTCCCTTTACGCCCATTGGTACGGCATTAGGATTTGTCGCGCTGCCCGCTGCTTATTTTGCTTATTTAATCCCTTGCATCTTGCTCTATATGGTTCTAGCAACTAGCTTAAAAAAAGCATATGTTCGTCACTATGGCGAGCTGTTGTAAATGGAGGTGTTCATCATGAATTGGAGATATTTATGGATAACCATGTTTGGAAAAACCAACTGGCTTGGTCTGAATATGGGATTTTGGGTATCTATGGTTGTGATCGTTCTGATTGTCATCTTGATGAATGTGTTTTTTTGGAGTTTAAAGCCTAAAAATTCATCGATAAACTAGAACGAATAAAACTCAATATCGAATTATTATGATCCACCTTAAACATTCATTCCATGATTAACGTCAGAAGTTTGTTCTCAGTGTATTTATGATAGTAAAAAATAAAGATATTACAGAATTATATTTTTTGATGATCATCATTCTATGTTCTTAGGAAGAGGAGAACATATAAATTATTGGTTAGCTTGTAGTCAATATAATTCAGGATTCCATTCATACTCATTTAAGTTGCACCAAGTATTTCGTTTAAAATACGTCAATCTTGGTGCATCTTTTTAATTTGACTTCTGCTTTAAAGTCACTTTATGGACAAGATCTAGCAGTATTCATTTCTAAGACGAAATAGATTCAATATGAATAATCGTTGGCTAGTCTATAGAATCTTAGAATCTATAGTATTTTCATCCATTAATTAAGCTTTGCTTTTGTTAGATTCATCATCGATTTTAGAATTTCGCATAGATCATGACCGGAAACGCCGAAAAAAAGCGGCAAGAATTAAAATGATTCTCACCGCTCATTGTTTGTAAATTTTATAGAGGTACTCTCTATTTTCTATGTTTAATTGCAGCTTGTGCAGCAGCTAAACGTGCGATTGGGACACGATAAGGAGAGCAAGATACATAGTCTAATCCAATGCCATCAACAAATTCGATAGACGATGGATCACCACCATGTTCACCACATACACCTAAGTGTAAGTTTGGACGAGTTGCACGACCACGTTGGGCAGCGATCTGAATCAATTCACCAACGCCTTCTTGGTCTAATTTTGCAAATGGATCTTGTTCATAGATTTTTGCTGAGTAGTATGCTGGTAAGAAGCTTCCGGCATCATCACGAGAGAAGCCAAAAGTCAGCTGTGTTAAGTCATTTGTACCAAATGAGAAGAATTCAGCTTCAGTAGCTAATTCACCAGCTTTTAAAGCAGCTCTAGGCACTTCGATCATAGAACCAACATGATATTTCATATTAGATCCTTCATGAGCAATGAGTTCGTCTGCTGTTTCTGTAACCAATTTCTTCACGAATTTCAATTCTTTAAGATCACCGATTAATGGCAACATGATTTCAGGTTCAACGTTCCATTCTGGGTGTTTTTTGTTCACATTTAATGCAGCGCGAATCACGGCTTCAGTTTGCATGCGAGCAATGCCTGGATAAGAAACATCAAGACGGCTTCCACGATGACCCATCATTGGGTTCACTTCGCGTAAGGAATCTACTTTTGCCTGGAGTTCTTCAACCCCCATACCCATTTCGTTTGCAAGTTCTGCAACTTCTTCTGGTTTATGAGGTAAGAATTCATGCAGAGGTGGATCTAAGTAACGAATAGTCACTGGACGGCCTTCCATTGCTTCATAAATGCCTTCAAAGTCTTCTTGTTGTAATGGTTCAATTTTCTTCAATGCATTTTCCATTTGTTCATTTGTTTTAGCAAGGATCATTTCACGGATGGATTTGATCTTATCGCCATCGAAGAACATATGTTCAGTACGGACAAGACCGATACCTTCAGCACCAAATTTTACTGCCTGGGCAGCATCTCTTGGCGTATCAGCATTTGTACGGATTTGTAAACGACGAGATTCGTCAGCCCATTTCATAAAGCGTTCAAAATAACCAGAGATTTCAGCAGGAATTGTTTTAATCGCTTGGCCATAAACTTTACCTGTAGAACCATCTAAGGAAAGCCAATCGCCACGATTAAATGTTTTGCCATTTACTGTAAAGGAGCTTTCATCAGCAGCAATAGAAATATCGCCAGCGCCAGATACGCAACATTCACCCATTCCACGAGCAACAACAGCAGCGTGAGAAGTCATACCACCACGAACTGTAAGGATACCTTCGGCAGCAGCCATACCTTGAATATCTTCTGGAGAAGTTTCAAGACGAACGAGAATGACTTTTTTACCTTTTGCGACTTCTTCGATTGCTTCATCAGCAGAGAACACGATCTGACCACATGCAGCTCCTGGAGATGCTGGAAGAGCAGCAGTTACAGGTTGTGCTTTTTTTAGTTCTTCAGGATCGAACATTGGGTGAAGAAGAGCGTCTAATTGGTTAGCTTCTACAGTCATTAACGCTTCTTCAGGAGTTAACAGTCCTTCATCCACCATGTCACAAGCAACTTTTAAAGCAGCTTGTGCAGTACGTTTACCGTTACGCGTTTGGAGCATATACAATTTTCCATGTTCAATGGTAAATTCCATATCCTGCATATTTTTATAATGATGTTCAAGAGTATTACAAATTTTCTTGAATTGTTCGTAAGCTTCTGGAGAAATTTCAGCAAGTTGTTCAATTCTATTTGGAGTACGAACACCAGCAACGACGTCTTCGCCTTGGGCGTTCATTAAGAATTCGCCATATAGTTTATTTTCACCTGTAGCTGGGTTACGAGAGAATGCTACACCAGTACCACAATCGTTTCCACGGTTACCAAATACCATCATTTGGACGTTAACGGCTGTACCCCAACTAGAAGGAATGTCGTTTTGGCGGCGGTAGTAAATAGCACGTTCATTATTCCAAGATTTAAATACCGCTTCAACTGCTTCCATCATTTGTTTCTTTGGATCAGTTGGGAATTCTTCGTTCATATTTTCTTGATAGAATTCTTTGAATAACTGAACCAATTTTTTCATGTCATCTGCATCAAGGTCGAGGTCTTCTGTAATTCCCTTTTCTGCTTTGATTTCGTCAATGATTTCTTCAAAACGTTTTTTCGATAAGCCTTTAACGACATCAGAGAACATTTGAATAAAACGTCTGTAAGAGTCGTATGCATACCGTGGGTTGCCTGATTTTTCTGCAATAGCATCAGCAACTTCGTCATTAATACCTAAGTTTAAAATGGTATCCATCATCCCTGGCATTGATGCACGCGCACCAGAACGAACAGAGACTAACAATGGATTTTCGGGGTCTGCAAATTTTTTACCAGTTTCTTTTTCTAATAAGTCTAAATATTTGAAAATTTGGGATTGAATTTCATCGGAGATTTTTTCTCCGTCTTCATAATATTTGTTGCAAGCTTCTGTAGTAATTGTAAAACCATTTGGCACTGGCATACCAAGGTTGGACATTTCAGCTAGGTTAGCACCTTTGCCTCCTAGCAAGTCACGCATATCAGCATTGCCTTCATTGAAAAGATAGACATATTTCTTTTCCATGCTTTTCCTCCTTGTGAATAAAAAATGTTTTTTTGTACTCACTTATTGTAACCGCTTTTCATTATAAATAAATAAACGCTTACAATTTGAAGGATTTTGGTTCTATTTCGTCATTTCCAGTTTATTTTTTGGAAATTTTTGCCATGATCCGACATTTTCAGTGCAATCTTTGCAGTGGGGGATTATCAAAATATCAATTTTACGCTCTCGTGCTGGACATACTGTGCTTTTCGCGCAACTCGTTTCACAACATTCAAAATAGCCTTTTTCTTGAAGTTGCTCTAAAAAAGTCACTTCTTCATCGAGTAATTCAGGTTCAATTAAAATCAAAGGCTTAGAAATGATCGATGGCGTATTTTGCAGTTTTTCTTTCGAAACATGATAGAAGTCGGCAATCATTTGAAATTCTTCTTCATGATGAATAGAATCTAAAAAATACTTTAATTGGTTAATCTCTTGATAAGGACAACTCGTATTTGTCGCAATTACTTTAATCGGTTTAACCCGGGAACATCCTGAAATAGATAAAATGCGTATCATTACGTACCTCCAATAAGTTCTATTTTTCTCATATCCATACAAAACGGTTCTTTTTTACTCTAACAAGCGTTGAAGTGAAAATCAGTTTTTATTGATTTTTCTGTTTCAAATGATCAATCAATCTTTTTTAAATCATTACTCTAATCATTCAATGCCTTTTCTGTTTACGAATTTACACATTTGAGACATTTGTTCTAAAAGATCCGTAATCCGATACAAAATCAGATCGATTTAAACAATATTTTCATTTTTTCAATATAATATCAAAAGAGTGATTTATTCCCTTACCATCACACAACACATTCAATAAAGGCAAGGTGGATAATTTCATTATTAGATTTGAAAAGAGGATTTGATCATGAAAACAATGTTAAGCGGAATTAAGCCAACAGGACGCCTAACTTTAGGAAATTATATTGGTGCAATTCGCGAATTCGTAAAATATCAAGACGAATATGAAATGTTTATTTTCATTGCTAATGAACATGCATTGACTGTTCCAATTCAAGCAAGTGAGTTAAGAAAAAATACAAAAGACTTAATCGCACTTTACTTAGCTTGCGGTTTAGACCCAGAAAAATGCACGATCTTTTTACAAAGTGATATCGCTGCTCATGCTCAACTTGGTTGGATTATGACTTGCATGTCCGGTTATGGCGAACTGCAAAGAATGACTCAATTTAAAGATAAAATGGCAAAACAAGAAACAGGAATTACTGCTGGATTATTCACTTACCCACCTTTAATGTCAGCAGACATCCTGTTATATGATCCAGATTACGTACCAGTTGGTGTTGACCAAAAACAACACGTTGAACTGACTCGTGATTTGGCAGAACGCTTTAATAAACGTTATTCTGATACATTTAAAGTTCCTGAACCACTCGTTACAAAAGTCGGAGCTAAAATCTTTGATTTACAAGATCCAACGAAGAAAATGTCTAAATCAGATACAAATCCAAAAGGATGTATCGATTTATTAGATAATCCAGCAACAGCACGCAATAAAATCAAAAGTGCAGTGACGGATTCATTAGGGGAAATCCGTTTCGATCCAGAAAATCAACCAGGCTTAGCCAATTTAATCACGATCTTATCTGCTTTAACGGATGAACCGATCGAATCAATTGTCGAACGTTACCAAGGCAAAGGTTATGGTGAATTAAAGAAAGAAACTGGCGATGTTGTCTTTAATTTCCTAACTGATTTACAAGCTCGTTATCAAGACATTACCTCAAGTGGTAAAATTAACGAAATCTTAAATGAAGGTGCCCAAAAAGCATCAAAAGTTGCCAACAAAAAAATCGCTAAAGTTTATCGTAAAGTTGGATTAACGATTTAATTCTTTTTAAACAACGAAAAGACGGAATCAATATCGATTCCGCCTTTTTTCGTTGTTAATGATTTTACGATTCAATTTTTTCGGCTTGTTTTTTAACAAGTTCTTTAAAGATTTGACCACGCACTTCATAGTTTTTAAATTGATCAAAAGAAGAAGTTGCTGGACAAAGCAAAATCACTTCCCCTTCCTTAGCTTGTTCTAAAGCGCGATTGAGGGCGCATTCCATCGTATGACAAATTTCTGTACGTGAAAAAATATCTTCAAAGACATGTTCAATTTGACCAAATGCATAGCATGTTTTGACTCGATCGTCATATTGTTTTAATTCAGAATAATCAATTCCTTTATCTTTTCCTCCTGCAAGCAAATGGACACCTGATTCAAAACTTGATAAAGCTGCCATCGCAGAATGAGTATTTGTCGCTTTAGAGTCGTTATAAATACGAACCCCGCGAATCGTATCAACATATTCAATACGGTGTTCTACCCCTTTAAAATCTTCAATCACGTGTTGAATGGTTTCTGGATTTACGCCAAGTAAATAAGCAATACAAGCAGCTTGCATTGCATTCATCAAGTTAAATTGACCAACTAGTTTTAAATCAGAGATGCAAAATAGCTGAATATCATGCAAACAAACAAATCCATCTTGGATATGTAAAGCCACATCTTGTCGATTCAGTGAACAATCAATGACTTGGCAAGGAATATTTTGGGCATATTCAATAATTGTAGGATCATCGACATTCCGAATAAAGAAGTCGTTTTCATCACAATTTTCGTAAATTTTAAATTTAGAAGCATAATAATCTTCTAAACTATTCATGTAATCTAAATGATCCGGTGCAAGGTTCGTGACAACACTGACATGAGGTCTAAATTTTTCAATTCCTAACAATTGGAAATTGCTCAGCTCTAATGCGACATGGGCTGTTTGTTCTTCATTACCTAAAACAATTTCACTTAATGGTACACCAATGTTTCCAGCTACTTTGGCATCGGAAAATTGCGCTTTTAACATCTCGTAAAGCAAAGTTGTTACAGTTGTTTTTCCATCAGTTCCGGTAATTGCGCCATAACTAAATTTTGGGGCAAACCAAAAAGCTGTTTCGATTTCAGTATAAATTGGTACTTTCTTTTCAAGAAAATAAGCAATAAAAGGAACGCGATAAGGGATTCCTGGGTTTTTCACCACAAAGTCGTACTCTTTTTCTTTCAAGCAATCAGGATGTCCTTGGTCAAACACTTCAATTCCTAGCGTTTCTAATTCTTCTTTATTTTCAATTTTATTTTGATCCGTCAACACAACATGATAGCCATGGTTGTTGAGTAACTTGGCAGCATTAATTCCTGATCTGGCTGCTCCAATTAACAATACTTGTTTCATCTTATTTGTCCTCTTTATTTTAAATCCATCCTCAAGCGATGGTTGATCTGTACATAAACGATATTATTATGAACGTTTCCTTTTCGTTTTGCATGATTTCTGTCTTGTATCGATTGATTCTTTCATGAGTTTAGTCAATTTCGCAAGTTTATCTTTTTAAAATCACTTATCCAACCAAAACAAAAAAGAAAGCTAAGATCTTCACTAATCCGATTTATTGCTTAATCACGCTAAAAACACCCTTACTCGCCAAAAGTGTTCAATCCAAATCATTCTTAAAAACCAAAATCGTCAGCATGATCAATTTTTCTAACTGAATCTCTATTTTAATCGATCCAAAACTCATCAATTGACTCAAAACAAAAAAGGTCTTCAAAGTAAGTATGAGCATTACACTCAACTTCTTTAAAGACCATTTTGCATCAATTTAAAACTTTGCCATTTGCTCGATACTAAAGAGCCAGGAATGCTAAGAAAATCGAAATTGCAGCTAGGATCGCTCCCCATGACCAGAAGACAGTGCAGACTTTCATTTCTGACCAGCCTTTCTTTTCGAAATGGTGGTGTAAAGGAGCCATCAAGAACACACGACGATGTGTCTTTTTATAATACAGAACTTGGATAATATCTGAGAGTGTTTCAACAATAAACACGCCACCTGCGATCAATAACAACAACTCCATCTTAGTCGTCATTGCTGCTGCGGCTAAAATACCACCTAAAGCCAAAGATCCGGTATCGCCCATGAAGACTTTTGCCGGATGGATATTAAATCGTAAATATCCAAACAAAGCAAAGATCACCATGATCAAAATCGCACATGCACTATATTGGCCTTGCCAAGCAAACACTAAAGCAAATGGAACAAAGGAAATAATGGACAACCCTGCGCAAAGACCATCTACTCCATCAGATAAATTGACCGCATTACTTGATCCTGTGAATAAGAAAAAGATCAAAATCACAAAGAACCAAGTTGGTGCTAACCATTGAATATGACCTGGTAAATGGATCAACGTTGGATTATGCATCATGTAATAAACTGTTAACAACACAGCAAGGACAGCTTGTAATCCAAACTTTAAGGCTGGTTTTAATCCTTCATTCGATTTTTGAACAACGATAATATAATCATCGACAAATCCAATTAATCCAAATCCTAAATAAGCGATCCACATAATGACGGTGGAATTGTCCCAGTTTAATGGCGTAAAGAAACTTGCAATAAAATAAACAATAAAAGGCACAATTAAGAATGCAAGTCCGCCCATTGTAGGCGTTCCTGTTTTCGCCTTATGGCTTGCAAGTCCTTCCTCACGTTCAGTTTGACCAAATTTTAATTTATGTAAGTAACGAATCAGAGCTGGCATAAAGGCTAGCATTCCAATGAGCACTACAATACCTAATACAATTGCTAAACCAATCATCGACCAGTCAATCGGCACAATATGATTCATAATTTCACCCTTCTTTTTGCTTGAAGATTATAACACAGAACTTTCTATATTTTTTTAAGTGTAAAAAAATTGAAAACAGAAGAACTCGTTAGATTGGTAGATCTATAAGAAAAGACGCCGTATTTAAACGACGTCTTTTCTTGATCATTAAAAATTTTATTGAAACGAATCACGATTAGTATGCAGAACCATACCAAGCAATTCCTTCATATCTCCATCCTAAACGTTGTAAAGCACGAACTTCATTTGCATTTTTTGTATAATGGTGCGTCGCTGTCGTTGCGTATGGATTGTAACAACGATAAACAGGAATACCTCTTGCTGTTTTACGATCTTCCCAAGCTAAGCTGACAGATCCCCAGGCAACTCCTTCATATACCCAGCCGCGAGCAATTAATGTATCTTTTTCATTTGTGTCCATGCAATAGTGGTGATCGCCTGTATTTGGGTTTAATAAACGGTAAACATACCATCCTGAAACAGGAGCATTCCAACCTACCCCTTCATACGTCCATCCCGCATTCACAAGATTGTAATATTCTTGAGAGAAAACAGTATAGAAATGTTCACCTGTTTGGCTATTATATAAACGGTAAACAGGTGTGCTATTGGCAGCAAGAACTGGTGTTGGTGCAATCGTTCCAAATAGAGTGCAAAGTGAAACAGCACCGGCAATTAATTTATTTTTGAATGACATAATCCATTCTCCTTTTCATCGTCATAGCTAGTTTCAATCTTCATTTAAAGATTTAATATAAATCATTGTAAATCACGAGTCTTTATAATAGATTTCTCTATCATTATGTTTGGATCAAAAGTACTATGCTCATTTAAATTATACTAAAAAGCATACAAAATGGAAATTTTCGCTTTTTTTCGGATACTAAATAGATTTAACGAATAAATGATTAATTGTGCAAAAATTCAAAACATTTAGATTTTAACCTAAAAACGAATCATTTTCTGCCAATTTATCCCTTTTTATGGCGAATTTTCCTACTCCTGGTTTATCTTGAGCGATCAATTTGTTAAAATTTCCGAGTTAATGAACATCTTCATTTTCCATTTACCCAGCATTTTGATGAGAATTATCGTTTCTTCTTGAAAAGTAATGGGTTGGGTGTTAATATGTCAAAGCGACTGTAAAAATAGTTGCTTACTTATTGGAGAAGGAGGGATACAAATGTCTAGAAAGTGTGCAATCTCTGGTAAAGGACCTCTGTCCGGTAACAAACGTTCTCACTCCATGAGAGCTTCCCGCCGTAAATGGAACGTTAACCTGCAGAAAGCTACAATCATGGTTGACGGCAAACCTCAAACGGTTAAAGTTGCTGCAAGAACCCTGAGAACATTGAAAAAACAAGGAGCTATCTAAACTCCTTTCTAAGCCGCGTTAAGCGGCTTTTTTATTCTGTATTTTTATACTTTTATCAAAACAAAAAGAAGCTAGCAACTCTATTTTTGAGTTAAGCTAGCTTCGAATGAGTGAACTCGCCTTTGAATAATGGGCGAGTTTTCTTTTTGATATTCATTTTCTAAATAATCATAATATGTACCCGGTGTGAGAATTCCTTTAACCGATAAAACATCAGCACCGACAGTACCTAAAATCAAATCAGAAAATAAGGCACAATTATCCCCAACAACCCAATACGTCTTAAATGAGCCAGATTTAAACTTATAAAACTTAGCTCCTGTACGATAATGTAAACGGCTAGGATAATCTTCTTCTAATTCAGCAAGCTTTGATGCTTTTCCCTTCCGTTCTATTTTGCTATACCAGCGTACAGAACGATGAAACAACTCATCAAGCTGTTCTTCGATTTTTTCATCTTCTTGTGGAGTTGTAACAATCGAATATTCAAATAACGTATTATGCTCGTATTTAACGAGATTCGGAACATAAAGATCTTCTGGAACAATAAAGTAAACGCCATCCCCTAATAACTGTAAAAAGCGATAGCTTTCCGTATCATAATTGCCATACGAATAGATCATACCGCGCCAAGAAAACGTAATATGACCAATTTTTTGAAAACCGTCACTCCCTATATGAATAAAAACTTTAAGCTTAGCTGGAGCATCGCGATCAACTTTGACGGTCTTTTTCCCATAGTCTTGGCCTAATTTAATTTTTTCATTAATTACCTTTAAAGCAGCATCAGGCAATAGTGTTCCTAAAACGATCGGTAAACCGATATATAAACCTCTTTTCCAAGTATAGGAAGAAGAATAGGCATCATATAAGTTCACTGCAATTCGTGCAGCAAGTAAGATAAAATATACGCCAAATATCCTTAATAAATTGACAGTATCAACGTAATCAGTAAACAACAAAACGCAACCAATAATTCCATAAATCGAAATCAAGACAACACTGCGCACTCTAATCTTGACGCGATTAGACCAGTTAATGCAAGCTTGCACAAGCATCGATATGGAAGCAATTAAACAATACCAACCAAACGATGTTCGGATAATCCACTCTGGTAGTCTTTGATTAAAAAGCAAAAGGATACCAAAGGCAATAGTGATTCCACCATAGAAATAGTTTGACTTTTTCTTTCGCGATTGAATGAAATTTTGGCTAATCAAATAAAAACCATAGATAAACACCGCAACAACCGCAATCTTTAAATTCAAATCATAAAATGCGGCCGGTATGACAAGCGAATAAATCCCCATGCCCAATAAAATCAAAACAAGGAATAAAGTGGAGATAATTTCATATGGATGATAAGTGTTTTGCTTATCTAAAATTGGTTTCGACACTAATCACCCTCCCTTCATGAACGGTTACAGTTGCCGATTCATTAGGAATTGAATTAGAACAAGTATAAATATCCTGAACATCAATCCAGCGCTGATCTAACTCATATTCAAAATGATCTAATGAAATACAAGTCTTTTCTAGCGCAAAAAAGGAGATATGCGAATATTGTGCTTTAAATTCATACTGTCCTTTTGTTAGCACGCGAATTCGCGTATTTTGATCTAACACGACTACATTGGGATATTGCCATCCGATTATTCGCAAATTAGCTAATGTATGATCTAAACGTTTTCCAATAGCACCACAAATATAAATTTGCGAGTAACCCATTTCTTTAGCCTTCATCAAGGCGAGCTCCATGTCCGTTTCATCCTTATGCGTTGGGTGTATAAAAACAGGACAATCGAGTTTAATCTCTTCATTTTTAGAATCAAAATCCCCAATCACAAAATAAGGTTGAATGTTATGTTCTAACAGCACTTGAAAACCAAAATCAACACCGATCCAGTCTACGTCTTTAAAATCAGGTAAATCGGTGGCAATCGGACTAACTAAAACTGCAATATCATGCTTTTTTAACAAAGTGAATCCACCGCTTTCTCAATATCATTTTTGAAGACATAGCTTCCTGCAACTAAAGTATCAACCCCAGCAGCTTTTGCTTCTTTGGCTGTTTGATCATTAATTCCGCCATCAATTTCAATACGGTAGTTTAATCCATGTTCTTGACGATAAGCACTTAATGTCCGTACTTTTTCAAGTGTTTCTGGCATAAAGCTTTGACCACCATATCCTGGTTCAACTGACATGATTAAAACGATATCTACTTCTTTTAATAAAGGTAAAAATGGTTCGATTGGAGTATTAGGTTTCACACTAAATCCTGCTTGAATTCCTTGTTGATGAATGTCTTCAATTAATTTCGAAATAGAAGATAAGTCATTATCTAAAGCTTCAGTATGGAATACGATCAAATCCGCACCGGCATTAATAAATACTTTAGAAAAATAAGTAGGATCGCTCACCATTAAATGAACATCTAAAAAGAGATCCGTTGATTTTTTAAATTGTTTTAAAATATCTGGTCCAAATGACAAGTTAGGAACAAAATGTCCATCCATTACATCATAGTGGATCCATTTCGCTTTTGAAGCTTCCAAAGCTTTAATTTGTTCGAGCATTTTGGTGTAATCCATCGATAAAACGGATGGGGCAATCACTAATTCTGGCATACTATTCTCCTTCATTTGTTTATGTTTATTAATACTGTTTTCTATTTTTTTGCTCTTTCATGAGCTGACAATAATCTTCATATAACACAGGATTAATCGTGTTATTTTTCACGCCTTCTTTTATAGCGCAATCTGGCTCATCGACATGAATGCAATCAGCAAAACGACACCCTTGTTCAATTCCTTCTTGAAAATCAAATAATAAATGGTCTAAACGACTGACATCCATTCTTGAAAAATCTAACGAAGAAAATCCTGGTGTATCCGCCACTAAGCCATCACCAATGGGATGGAGCTCACAATGGCGAGTAGTATGTTTCCCACGTCCAAGCGCTTTAGAAATTTGTTGGGTGTGGAGTTTAAATGTTGGATCTAAACGATTCAAAAGCGAGCTTTTCCCCGCTCCGGATTGACCACACAATACGCTAATTTTATTGGATAACAATTCACGGAGCTCTTGATCATCACTTCCCGGATGAGAAAAGAACATGCGATATCCAGCTTTACGATACCAATCGAGAATGGACTGAATCTTTTCTAATTGTTCCGGTTCAACTAAATCTGATTTTGTAATACAAATGACTGGCTCTATGTCACAAAGTAAAACCAAAAAGATTAAGCGGTTTAAAAGGTGTTCGCTAAAGTCTGGATCTTTAAGAGAGGTTACAATGAGCGCTTGATCAACATTGCATACTGATGGTCGCAATAGTCGATTTTTACGTTCTAAAACTGAATCAATTCTGACACTGTCTTCGATGATTTCATAATTCACCCAATCTCCGACATAAGGCGTTTGCCCTTTACGCATTTTACCTCGCGGTTTTGCGATGAACTGTTGTTGACCATCAAGTATCGTATATTGATTCGAGATTACTTTAATAATTCGTCCTTGTTTCATAATTAATGGTACAGCGTAATGACGCTGTCACTTCCTTCTTGTGTATAATTCGTCCCTACTGGAGGATCAATTGATTGAACTGTTTTGGATCCTTGAATATTTTTTGTGATCACTGCCATACCTAAATCATTTAATTCCTGCTTTGCTTGATCAACATCCATGCCAATATAACGATCAGAAATCATGATTGTCGGATATGCGGAAACGACAAATTCAATATTCGCTTGATCTTTGGGATCAATTCGGGTTCCAGCTAATAATCCATGTTGTTCTAAAATTACTCCTGGTGCCCGATCAACAGTTTCTTTGGTTGTGGTCGTAATCCAAATTGATAAATTGTTGTCTGTAAAGATTTTTTGAACATCTTCTAAATATTGACCCGTATAGTCTCCGACTAAAAATGTCGGTCCTTTTGCGATGTAAAGGCTAATTTTATCTTCATTAGAAACAAAATGGCCGGCAGGAATATCCGTTCCCGACGCAATTCCCGGTTCATATTGATCGACAGCAACTTCTTGAATTTCAATTTGGTTCTCCAATATTCCCGATTCAGTTAATTTGTTGAGGGCATCTTCTTGTGAAAGACCCGCAACATTAGGAACTTGTTGCCAGCCAAACCAACCATCAATGGCAACCACGCCACTACTAATTAACATCAAGCCACTAAAGGCACAAACTAAAATTCCAATCAATCCGGTTAATGCAGTGATCGGCCAAGTCGGTGTTTTTTCTTTACTGACATGTGATAGCGGGCGTTGAGTAGACGTTTGCGTAATATCAGATGTTGTAACGACCGATTCGTCTTTAGCCGGTAATTCTAGAGATGGAGTTTTCAGTTCTAGTTTTTTTACATTTTTAAATTCCGGATTTTGACACGTTTCAAGCGCATCTAATAATTCTTGAGCACTTTGATAACGTTCATCAGGATTTTTTGCGGTTGCTTTAATGACCACATTTTCAATTGCCTGTGTAACAGTTTCGTTATAGGGCAAAATTGAAGGTAATGGATCTTGCATATGTTTTAGGGCAATTGCGGCAGGTGAAGTCCCCGTAAAAGGTACACTACCGCAAAGCAATTCAAAGAATACAATCCCTAGTGCATAAATATCGACTCGATAATCTGGGGCAAGTCCAGCAGCTGATTCAGGGGCTAAATAATGAGATGAGCCCATAATGGCTTGATTTGCGGTCATATCCATAGAATCAGCAGCAATTGCAATGCCAAAATCAGTAATCTTTAATTGACCATTTTTATGAATTAAGACGTTTTGCGGTTTAATGTCGCGGTGAATAATGTTATTTTTGTGCGCTGCAGCAACAGCACTCGTCAGCTCTTTCATCATTAAAATGGCCTTTGGCGCACTCATTTTTCCTGATTTTGCGATCAACTCTTTTAAGGTGATGCCTGGAATGTACTCCATGACTAAATAATGTAAGTTTCCGCATTCTCCAACATCATAGACTTCAACAACGTTTGGGTGACTTAGTTTACGAACTGCCGAGGCTTCACGAATGAAGCGCACGACAGCTTGCGAGTCATCAGCGACTTTCGGGCGCAATATTTTTATTGCTACCGGCCGATTCATAATTTCATCATACGCAAGATAAACATCAGCCATCCCACCTTGTCCAATCAAACTTTTGATGTGGTAACGGTTTGCGATCGTATCAAGCATAGTACTTTCCTGGCGAGGTAACGATCACCGTACAATTGTCCAGGCCTCCAGCATCATTGGCAAGTTCAATCAACAAATCGCATTTGGCTTGAAGTGATAGATCCGACTCCATCACTCGCGCAATGTTGCGTTCAGTTACATAACTGCTCAAACCATCTGAACAAATCAATAACGCTTTATAGTTCGATTGGATTTTTTGAATATCTAGACGAAATGTTCGACCAACTCCTACTGCATTGGTCAAAGCTCCTTGATGTTCATGACGTTTTGCATCTTCAAGAGAAAGCTTTTGATCTTGAATTAACTCATTGAGATAGGAATGGTCTTCACTCATTTGAATTAAACCATCGCTATACAAAGCATAAAGTCGTGAATCGCCAGCATTGAAAATATAAGTTCCAATATTGGTGATGATGGCGCCAACGCAAGTTGTTCCCATGCCACGATTTTTCCGCGTCCACATTGACTTCGAATAAATCGCATCATTGATTTTACTGATCACCTTTCGCAACCATTCATCCACTTCATAATCCTTTTGAAAAGCTGGTGCATTTTCAAAATGTTTTCGAGCAAGCTCACAAGCCATACCACTTGCAACTTCTCCACTCGCAGCACCGCCGATTCCATCGCAAATGATCAAAATCTGATCTTGATGTTGATTTTCAGCAATCAAAAAGCTATCTTCATTTAATTTTCTTGATTTGCCGATATCCGACTTTCCAAAGACTTCAAGCATGCCGAATCCTTTCTATTGATGTTCTTCTTTTAGACGTTTTTCTTTTCTTAATTCTTTAATACGTAACTGACCACATGCAGCATCAATATCCGAACCATGTTCTTTACGGATTGTGACTGCAATGCCTTGTTTTTTTAATGCATCATAAAATTTCATCGCTTCTTGGCGAGTTGTCGATTGATAACCATTTTCATCCACACTGTTATAAGGAATTAAATTCACATAACAAATATAGGGACGAAGCAAATTTGCTAATTGTTTAGCATGTTCTAAAGAATCATTAACACCTTTAATCAAGATATATTCAAACGTCAAACGACGATTGTTTTCTTTTGTATAGTATTCCACTGCATCCATCAATTCTGCTAATGGATAAGCTTTATTGACAGGCATTAATTTTGTACGCAATTCATCATTTGGCGCATGTAAAGACACAGCCAAATTGTATTGATAATGACCATCGGCAAATTGTTTAATTTTAGGCACAATTCCCGATGTCGAAATCGTAATGTGACGAGAACCAATCGCTAAGCCACGATCGTGGTTGGCAGTAAGTAAAAAGTTCATCACTGCATCGTAGTTATCAAAAGGTTCACCTGTACCCATCACAACGATATGAGATAAACGTTCATTCTTCTTATCTAATTCATGTTGAACGTGCATGACTTGGCCTAACATTTCGCCAGGTGTTAAATCGCGTTGTTTTTTTGTTAACCCTGAAGCACAAAATGTACAACCCATATTACATCCGACTTGGCTAGAGACACAGATGGAATTTCCATAATCAAAGACCATCATGACACTTTCCATCAAAGCACCATCTTTTGTTTTAAACAAGAATTTGGTTGTTCCATCACTAGCAACTTGTTTAGTCACGAGAGCTAAAGGGTTAAACATAAAGTCTTTCTTTAATTCTTCCCGTGTTTCTTTTGATAGATTGGTCATCTCATCAAAATCGATAACTCTTTCTTTATATAACCATCTAAAGATTTGTTGAGTTCTAAATTTCTTCCAACCTTTAGATAGACACCATTCTTCCATTTGTGAGTAAGTTAAATCATAAATACTACGCATTCAAATTCTCCTATCGCTCATTGATATTTAGATTTGAATCCTCAAGATTCGAAATCTTCCTTTTAGTTTAACCTATAAGTGTGCTGATTTTCCATTCTGCGCTTTCGATTCGATAAATTAGACAAGAAACTGCGCAAACAAAATCAACTAAAAAAACGGACAGACTCTTCATGCCCGTTTTTTATGGCGATCTATGGCCACTATTGTTCTTTTTTAATTAATTTTGCAATATAGAACCCACCATTTTGAGAAGTTGGTTCAATCGTGATGTCTTTTTCTAAAACAAAGTTAGGATGGTCGGCTAAAAACGATTCGACTTGTTTTTCATTTTCTTTTTTATCTAATGTACAAGTCGAATAAATCAGCGTTCCATTTACTTTCGTTTGTTTAGCTGCAGCGATCAATAATTCTTTTTGAATTGGTAATAAAGAATCGATTGTTTTTGGATCTAATCGCAATTTTAAATCTGGTTTTCGTGAAAGAATTCCAAATCCACTACAAGGAACGTCGCATAGAACAACATCATATTGCACAAGCGGATCACTCACGATCGTCGAATCTTGTTGGCGCGCTTGAATGTTTGTAAGATTTAGACGTTTGGCATCTTGTTGAATTAAACGTACGCGATGTTCATGGACATCTTGCGCAACGATTTTGGCTTGGTCTTTTGCCATTTCGGCCATTGCCATTGTTTTGGTCCCTGGTGCTGCACAACAATCCAATACCGTTTGGTTGGCTTTAACATTCGCCCATTTAGCAATTTCAAAACTGCCCGGATCTTGAATGGAGATTTTTCCTTCTTGATATAGGACATCATGACCAATTTGGTTGCCGGTATAGATAAACAAACCAGTCTGTTCTGAATAATCTTGTCCAAACGTGCGTAATCTTGGACATTGTTTAGCTTCATCGATTGACCATTTCAAAGGATTGACGCGTACGACAACAGGCAGTGCTTCTAAAGAGGCATGCGCAAATTTAAACGCTTGTTGCGGCGAGTATTGTTTAATCCATAGTTGGATCAGCCATTTCGGCATCGATGTTTTGAGGGCTAAGGCTTCAATCGGATCATTGGGTAATTGTAAAGAAACATCTTTAACTTTCCGTAATAGTGCATTGACAAGTCCTTTTTGTCCTCTTAGTTGATGAACAGCTATTTTATTAGCATCATTGATCACCGCGTATGCTGGAACTTTATTTAAAAAGAGCAACTGATAGCAAGACATCGTGAGTAAAATCCCTGTTTTGGATCCAACTTTGCCATCCGTAAATCGACTCCAAGCATAATGACATAAATCATAATTTTGAAGCGTTCCATAAAATATATTTGATGCTAAAGCGCGATCTTTAGGATCCACTTCATGGAGGTGATCTTTTAAGTAGAGATTTGAATAGGTGTTCTTTTTAATCACGTCAACAAGGGCTAAGTAGACCCATTCTCGCATAAGCATGTTTATTCCTCCAATGTCATCGGATGGACGTTAATATCCATCCGGGAACGAGACGCATTCTCTTCAAACCATAGTGCACATTGCCATAGTGTTTGAATTAAATGTTCGTCATCTTTATCTTTAATTAATAATCTAGTTCGCGCTTGTTTATTGCGCATGGAAATATCGACTGGTCCAAGAACTTCAACGCCATATGCTTCTAGTCGATATTTAATTTCAAGAGCTCTTTGATACGCTTCAAATGCATCATGATTGCGAATCACTAATGTTGCTAAATAGACATAGGGTGGATAATTCCCCGCATGTCGATATTGCATTTCTTGGACGAAAAAGTCGGTATAAGAATGCGATTTTATGCATTGTAAGACGAAATGTTCGGGATTATAGGTTTGGATAATGACTTCCCCTGGTTCATTGCCTCTACCTGCTCTTCCCGCTGCTTGTTCCGTTAATTGATACGCTCTTTCATTACTCAAATAATCAGGACGATTCAACATAGAGTCGATCGAAAGCACACCAGCAAGTGTAATATCATGAAAATCAAGGCCTTTGGCAATCATCTGTGTTCCCATTAAAATATCGCCATCTTCTTTAAATTCATCTAGTAGACGCTGATGCGAACCTTTTTGTCGCGTTGTGTCATGGTCCATTCGCACAATTTTAGCTTGCGGAAAAAGACTTGCAGTATCTTCTTCAAGACGTTCTGTCCCTTGCCCTGTTTGGGTCAGTTGTTTGGAATGACAATGCGGACATTCATAAACGATTGGATAGCGATTTCCACAAACATGACAAACAAAACGATCTTCGTTTTTATGATAACTAAGGGGAACATTACAATCCTCGCAAACGAGATATTCATGGCACGATTGGCAACGAACTGTCGGTAAGTAACCACGTCGATTTAAGAAAATCAATGTTTTTTGATGTTTCGCTAATCGATTTGTGATCCGATCAATTAGCTCCGAGGAGTAATTATGAAATGAAGGGGTGATTCTTAAATCGACTAAGCGAATGGAAGCATCCCGTCCGGAAACACGTCTTGGCAAAGTGGCTAAAGCATAAACCCCTTTAATTGCTCTTGAATAACTTTCCAAACTAGGTGTTGCCGATGCGAGAAGCAGTTTGCAGTGGTGATATTTGGCTCGAAATAAAGCAGCGTCACGTGCATGATAACGAATATTGGTGTCTTGCTTATAACTCGTATCATGCTCTTCATCCATAATGATTAAACCCAAATTTTTCATCGGCAAAAAAACTGATTTTCGCGTTCCGATTACAATACAGGGACCTGCTTGTTCAATATTTTGCCAAACAGAGACAAATTGTGAATCACTTAATCGGGAATGACAACCATAGACATCACAATCAAAACGACTCGCAATTCGTTCTTCCATCATTGGGGTCAAAGAAATTTCAGGAACAAGGATCAAGACTTGTTTTCCTTGCTCTAGTTGTTCTTTTGCTAGATGGAAAAAGACTTCTGTTTTTCCCGAACCCGTTACTCCATGTAATAAAACAACTTGTTTATTGGCTTGGCGTATTGTATTCAAGGCTCGTTGTTGATCGGCATTGAGCGCTGGCCATTCGACTTGCTTGCGCTTAGGTAGCGTTCCATAATCAATAATTCGCTTTTCTTTTGTCGCTAATCCTTTTTTACATAATGCATTTACGCTATATGCGCCAAATTCATTGACGGCATCTGTATAAATCATCTCTTGCCATTCTTGTTCGTAAACCATTTTCAGCTTTGGCGTAAGGCTTACTGGATTTTGTGAATCCAGAGGTTGTTTAACCAACCACATGCGATAGGAAAAATCTGGTTTAGAACTTTTAGCATCTAATGCGCGGGGCAACATGAGATGAATCATCCCCATAATTGGTGAGATCGTGATCCATGCTAAATATCTTGCAAGTTCAATTTGTTCATGATCTAAAACAGGTTTATCATCGATGATCGTTTCGATCTCTTTAATACGAATGTTTGAATCGTGTTGTTTTTGGCCTTCTTGAATCACTAATCCAGTCAATTTCTGGCGACCAAACGGAACGAAAACCCGACAGCCAGGCTGTACGGGTTGCTCGCTATAATAAGTAAATTGTTTTGATAATGCAATCGTAGAATGTTCAATCGCTACCTCGTAATAAGGCATTCTTTATTCGTTCTCCATCTTTGAAAAATAGTGTTTTAAATTTGCCTGATCACTGACAAAAGGCATAATTGCTCCACTTTGTGATGTTGCTACGATGGCAACACCTGGGCCATGTCCGGAAGTGAAGGAATCAGAATGAACGATAACCCCAACGCTTACCGCGCCTTTTTTATAATGAGGACCATATGTGCAATCGTGATCTAAAATTGCTACGAAGTCACCAAAGCGTAAATCATTCAAACCAAATTGTTCATTTGCCTCTTTATCTTGAGTCATGATGTCATAATCACCAGACATCATAGTGGAAGATCCTAAACCAGAACCCATTAAAAATGCTGGAATAATCGTTGCGACTGGGAAACGCAATTGACCTTGATCATCCACGTCCACGTTCATCACGCTCAATAATCTTGGATCGATATTCATCCAAAATACATCCGGGGTTTGATCGACTTTCAATCCTTGACCATAAGTGCGAATTAAGAAATTCTCATTTCCTTCCATACGCTCTAAGTCTTCTGCTTTAAAATAAGCCATTGTATGTTCAATTCCACCATGTGTACCTGTTACATATCCTTTTGCACCGGCAGCAGGCCCACTTAAACAATAAACTGGATTTCCGATGCAAGAGAATGTTTCAACGGCCATATTTTCATCTGGATTTGGATTGGCCATAGAAACACCTGGTTCAACATGGTCGCCGGCAATATGCATGCAGCAATCCCCAATAGCATGAGAATAGGTAATGCCACCAGTTGCTATAGTAATACGAGCGCGTCCATCAAAACCGCCTCGGTAACCTTTAACACGAGGATGATCGACTTTAGCATTAACGGCCATTTCTACTAATTGATTTTGATTATATGTCAGCATATTTATCTCCTTATTTATTTTGATTCATAAATGTTGTCTTTATTCTATCGTATCGATATGTTGGTTCATCCAATAAAATGAGAAAACGGAAGTTGCGGAAACAGAATCCAGTGCATTTCTAAACTCTCTTCCATAAGGAATATAGTAATGTTCAGTCGATGCATTCAAAATCCGACTGGATAAACCACGCATAGCCCCACCGATACAAAGCAATACATCACGATCAAGTGAGCAATCAAATAACGATTTTGCTTGATCATCGCGCGCTGCGCTACAAATATCGCGATTTTGCGCTTCGGCAACTTCGATCAGTTGATCATCTTGACAAATCGTAACAATATTTAACCGTTCCCAAGCACCCGCTGAAGAACGAAGTAATGTCGATGTTGCATTGGACCAATCTCTTTCTTGAATGATCATTAAACTTGCACCGGCTGCATAAAGTGTTCGGGCAATACTGCCTAAATTATATGGATCTTCTACGCCACTAATGTAAACACAAAGTCCATTTAACTTTGTTTCATGACTCAATGACGGAAAGATTCTAGTTTCTGTTTTTAAGATGACTCCCCCATTATTAGGAGCCATTTCATTCATCGTCTCTTTTGAACAAAATGTCACAGGGATTCCTTTTTGTTTGGCGATCGCGATAATATAGGCGATATCACGGGATCTTTTTTTCGGATTCACGAATAATTCATAAGCTTTTCGCTTTCCTTCTTCTAAAATTGCTTTCGTTGAAATCGTACCCCAAACTAATGTTTCCATAACGAGTCCTTTCTTTTATTTCTCAAAATTGAATCTAATTTCTTATCTATCATACCATTTTGTGAACCATTCATGAGCAACAAACACTTGTCTATGCAAAAAACAAAAATTTGAATTTTCTTCCTCCGTTCTATTTTGTTTGTATTTTGTGGTCTTCAAAAATTCTTTTTTACAATTCTGTAATGAAAATAGTGATTGAATGCCGAATTTGTTATGATTGGAAATAGAAAGTTGAAAGGAGGCCAAGAAGAATCGATATCCTTTTTATCTTTCAAGATTTTGGATATCTTCGTGATCCGATTCAAAAAAATATATTTATCCGTTCAATGTCATTGATTATTGCCATGATTGCCTTTCTTTTTTTATGGCGCATCAATGATCTGATTCATTTTGTTGGATCTGTTGTAAGTTTGCTGACTCCGTTTTTACTCGGATTTGGTCTAGCATTCCTTTTGGATGGTCCAGTCAACTGGACGATGAATCGACTAATGGAGTTTAACTTAAGCCCAAAACTTTCGCGCTCTTTAGCGATCGCGATTGTAACAATCTTCTTTGTGTTATTCATCCTCTTCACATTTTGGGTGCTAATTCCGTCGTTGATTGATTCCATTACAGTCTTTGTGAATAACTTTTCTGGTTATGTGAGCCAATTGGAAAACATTTTGACACATTTAGCGGAACGCTACAACATTGATATTTCTGCACTATTAAGTTCTTTTGAAAGCATGAATATATCCGATACGTTCCAAAAAATGGTCCAAAGTTCTATGACAAAAATGATGTCCTATTCAATCGACATCATTCATTTTGCGACAAATGCGATCATCTCGCTAGCTGCCGCAGTTTACATGATTGCGGATAAAGAACATTTATTGCGAACATTTAAAGTCCTCGTCTATATGATCTTTGGTCAAAATAAAGGAAACTTTATCCAAATCTATTCCATGGATGCAAAAAATGTCTTCCAACAATATATTGTTGGAAACTTAACAGATTCCTTTATTATTGGCTTAATCACATGGTTTGGTTGCATCGTTTTAAAATTACCCTATGCTCCAATGATTGGATTAATCGTAGGCATCACCAATATCATCCCGGTATTTGGACCATTTTTAGGGGCGATCCCGGTGATCATATTATTAGTATTAATCAAACCGATGTATGCGGTAATTTTTGCGGTATTTATTCTCATTATTCAACAGATGGATGGTAACGTCATTAAACCTTTGATCTTAGGTGATAAATTAGGAATTTCTGGATTCTGGATTTTATTCTCTGTCTCAATTGGCGGTGCTTTATTTGGTGCTGTAGGCATGTTCTTAGGTGTTCCTGTCTTTGTCTTAATTTATGAAGCACTCAAAGACATTGCCGAAATTTCGTTAAAAGAAAGACATTTAGTCATTCCTGATTCATCAAGTGTCGTCATCGAACAAAAAGTAAAAAACGAAACAAAATAAAACATTAAAATAGTTAAGCATCACAGATCTTATAGGACGTGATGCTTTTGCTTTGAAATGTAATCGTTTGATTTCATTTGAACTCATTTAGTTTGTTAACAAACTAAGCGAATCAATAAACATTGACAAAAAAGGTGATATAAAAAATAACATGGAAATATTAATTGATAGTTTAATGGATGCCGTAAAAGATACCTGGTTAATGCTTCCGCTTCTTTATGTGGTTTACTTGTTTTTAGATGCCATGCAAAGAAGATCGGATGAAGATGACTCGATCTTTTGGCGTTTACAAAAATACGGCCCTCTATTTGGTGCGCTATTAGGATTGATTCCTCAATGCGGATTTTCAATTTTAGCAGCGATGTTATTTGTCTCCAAAAACATTACCCTTGGAACAATGATTGCTGTATTTCTCGCAACGAGTGATGAAGCGATTCCTATTCTTTTAGCAAACCCAAATATGCTTAGCTCTCTTTTACTACTTCTTGTATGCAAATTTGTGATAGCTGCTCTTGTTGGAATGTTCATCGATCGCGTTTTATTTCCGCATCAAAAACTGATTTATTTCTCTGAACTGCCCAACGAACCAGAAAATGAAGAAGAATTTGAAATCGAACAATATGAAGAAGAATCTTCTCAAGCTCCAAGCTGTGCTTGTTGTTATCCGCAATATCCAGTATGGCTTTCCGCATTGATTCGAACACTACGTATTTATGCTTTCGTCTTCATTGTGACCTTTGGTTTTAATGTAATTACCTTAGCGATTGGTCATGAACGCTTAAGTTCATTTTTACAATCGAGCTATGCAATTCAGCCATTACTCGCTTCCCTGTTTGGTTTCATTCCAAATTGTGCTGCAACTGTAATTCTTTGTGAGTTATTTGCGAATGGAACATTAACTTTCGCATCTCTACTTGCTGGGTTGATGACCAATGCTGGACTCGGTTTAGTTGCCTTATTCCAATATGATCCAAATCGCAAGCAACTTTGGAAAGTGATTCTTTTGATGTTAATTCCTTCTTTGCTTTGTGGATATCTCATTCAATGGCTATTGCCTCTATTCTAGAAGTAAAGAAAATCGCCTGTTCTTTGATCATTCAAAGTTACAGGCGATTTTTTTGTATATTTATTTTTCAACGACTTCTTCAAATGTAAGCGTCAAATGAATGACGTGTGTTATTAGAATAAAAGGCGCTGTATTCTGTTTGTAGCTAAACAGAATACAGCGCCTTAATTATTTGACTGAAGATATAAGTTTTCAGGAAGATTTTTAGAGTATGGAACTAACTCTTCCACTACTTTCTGTGGAATTTGCTCTTCTTTGTAATACTTCAATGTATTCAAAACGTGTTCTAGGTACATGAATGGGTTTAATCCATTCATTTTAGCTGATTCTAGCAGTGTCATATACCCAGCAGCCGATTCTGCTCCGCTGACACTGTTCGAGAACAAGAAATTCTTTCTTGCGATCACGAAACTCTTTATTTTTCTTTCGGCTAAATTATTATCGATCGGATAAATGCCATTTTCTATGTATCTCGCTAATTCTTCTTTACGCTCCAAGAAGTATGTTGCAGCTTTATGGGCTTTCGTTTTCTCTTCGAATCCTTCTGCTACAATTTCAACTTCTTGCACTAACTTTTCAAAACGAGGATTGCTTAGCTTTTTTCTAGCTTGTGTTCTCTGTTCAGTTGAACAATCGGAAAAGTTATTCTCGATTTGATACAGTTCTGCGATTTGTTTTAAAATGGCAACTAAACGATTTAAAGACTCATGTTCTTGAAGGAAGGCTTGAGCTTTTTCCGGAATATCATCGGAATTTTTATACGCATTCAAAATCTTTTTCAATTGGGCATAATCATCCCTACAGTTAACGGCATCATAAAAGTACCGTCTTGCATGTGCCAAACAAGATAGTTTTGTGCATCCTGGATAGGATCTGTAGCCTTGCAGTCCATCTGTCATGAGTGCGCCGGTAAAATCTGTCCCAAGCATACTTGTGATAAATTCTTTTTTTCGACTTTCATTGAACTGGTAAAGAACCATTTGTTGTTGTGCATATTCTCCACTAACTCCACAGATCATATAGGAAGTCGATCGGTCTTTTAAGGCAAGACACTGTAGCGGTGTTTCATCCATATGGATAACATTTTGCTTCACTAGATCCTGATTGATCTGTTCGCAGATGGGGATTAGATATTGTTCATAGCACGTCTGTAAAATATTACTCATTGTCTGTCTAGACAGATCTACTCCCAAAGCAGAGGCGTCCTTTTCAAGGCGGTATAACGGTGTGCCCATCATGAATTTTTCATAAGCGAGGCCGGCAACAAGAGAAGTTGTGGCAATGCTCTTGTCAATGAGATCTGGTTCTTTCGGTTGAGCTTTGACGATCATCGATTTTCCGTTTTCATCTGTACATCCTACCGGACAAACCTTTTTTTCCAGTTTGATTTTTCTGATTAGGTATTGAGCTGGTTGGTATTCAATAACGGTTTTTTCCGAATAATCTAAATGGGACATCTTTCTGCCACAGAATGGGCAGAGAGTGTTTTCATCGAGTTGAATAACATCGATGATATCGGGTTCGTGGTTTCTGCAGTCTTTTCTTGGTTTGTTTTTCTTAACGGCATCTAGCTTTTTCAGATCGTTTAATTGGTTGTCCAACTTTTTTCGATGATTTTGGACTTTAGCTAAAACTTCGCGATACTGTTCTTCAGTAATCTCACAGGCTTCACGTTTTTCGTTCAAGAATTCGATTGTGTCTTTTTCCAAATCAGTTGGTTCTAAGGTATCTAAGTCAAAGAGTCTGAGTTGAATGTTTTCAGTTTTTGCGGCAAAAAGAGCGTTTTGGAGATAATTATTGAGCTCTTTTCTGCCTTGAGATTCGCAGACTGTATCAATAAGTAAATTCACGACATCGTTTTTGTCCATGTCTTTTGTTTGTTCACGAATCTGAGTCGCTATGTTAGTTCGGATTTTTTGTTTAATTTCAGGATCTATTCTTACCATAACTGTATTATATCTTATTTATGCATAATATGAAACTTAATAAGATATTATATTAAATTTAAGTGTGTTAAATATGTGTTTTTTCATATGTATATAGTTCTTGTCAAAAACCCAGCAGAGTGGCCTGCTGGGTTAAATGTATTTTGGTTTTTGAGGTAAAAATTGAGGGTCTGGCACAATTGTCATTCCGGATAGTAGAGCTTGTAACTGTGATGAGCTGATTGTTTGATATTGATTTATTTCAGTAAAAGGCCATTTTAAATGAGATCTAGCTAGACGTTTATAGACCAACCAGTAACCATTGCCATCATGGAGGATTCCTTTCATTTTATCTTTGGTTCGGTTAGTAAAAAGATACAAAGAACCATCCGTTGGATCTAGGTGATAAATTCCCTGAATGATAGAAGCATAACCATCAATCCCTTTACGAAGATCGGCTGGGTTATTCACTAGAATAATGTTTTTGACTTTGGAGAAATCTATTCCAAGATCTAAATAGCCGAAATCATTCATAATAAAAAGCCCCCTGAGATAACTGATCGAATTATCTCAAAAGGCTATTCATCTTAATACCCGTCATTCATTTGACGCTTACCTTCAAATTCTTGGAACACATCCAATACTTCTTGAATTTCGCTAGAGATATCTTTAGACATAACTTTCTTTTCCACTAAACCTTTTGTGAGTTGTTTTAATGGAACTTTATTCGCATCGATATTTCCAGATGTTTTCTTTTCCTTTTTCTTCTTTTGTTTAGCATTGAAATTGACAAACTTTGTATCCTTTTTAGGCACAGCGTAAGTCACATTTCCATACAATTTTTTCATATCCTCAGAAGTTAGGCGGATTGTACGGTAATCGCGAATTGCATCACTCCAAATTGGGTTTGACACATCATCGAGATTGCCTTCTTGAATCGTTAAAATGTCTGTTTTTTCGTTATAATCCAAAACAATTCCGACATGGTTATGTTCAACATCAGAAGAGAATACCGCACCTGCCTTTGGTTTTTGAGAACGTTCAAATTTATCCGCATGTGCAGTTAATAATTCATCGACACAATCATATCCATTGCCTTTAAACTCGGGATCAAAGCCATAAAGCTCATAGAAGCGTCCCCAGGCAAACCATGTACATTGTCCCCATAAAGATGGCGTGTTATATGGCGAAAGCGATAAACGCCAAGACTGGGCATTGGCAAAATCAGGAAGCAAATTGACGACTCCCATATTGTTCACCCGAACTTTACGATTGGCCTTTGCATTGAGCTTTTTGATTCTAATTGTGCGACCCGTGCTTTGTTGGCTAGACAAGTCTGCCGAAGGAGAAATGATCACAAAGCTATTGGATAAACTTCCGTTTGATGGATAATACACTTCGCTTCCTACGATGGAATCAAAAGGCAATCCTGGCAGATTTGGATCATATGTATCATCTGGTTGATAGTTATCACCTGGATGAGGGGTTGGTCCTGGTTGCGGTTCAGTTGGTGGTTCTACATTAGGATCTTCCGGATCTTCCGGTTCACCTGGTTTAATCGCAACTGGTGGTTCGATAAATTCATCGTCCCATTCAAAGTCATCATCATCTAATCCCGGGACTAAAGCATCATTATCTTCCATTTGATTTGAATCTTCATTGGAATCAGGTTGAGAAGGTTCGACTTGTTGTGGTTCTTCAACAAAATCAATTTCATGATCAAATTGCGTATTTTGATCTACGACGATTGCATTTGACGTTGAAGTTTGCACTTGAGTTTCTTCAGTGGATTCAAAAGCTTGTCCACTTGGTTGAGAACTTTCGACATTTGGTGAAGAGTTCACATCTTCAAATTGTTCTTCCCCTATTTGTTCAATTTGAATAACAGGCTCTTCAATTGAAGTAACTACTTCATTGACTTCCGGCGTTGATGAAAAAGATTGTGGGGTTTTCTCACTTATGGTTTGTTCAACAATTGCTTGTGGCTCATTGACGATTTCAAATTGTGCCTCTTCCGTGGATGGAACTTCTTCAAAGTTTTGTTCTGTCGAAGAATCTTGAGGGACTTGTTGATTAGTGATCGGAGCAACTGGCATGACGACAGGTTGATAGATGGGGATCGTAATGCTTGTCGTATACACAATTGGCTGAACCTGATGTTGATTTCCAGAAAGGACTTCTTGTTGGGAAGGAAGAATGGAATCTTCAGTCGCATCATCTTTTGTATTCAATTGTTGATGGCGATGAATCAATGAATCATGTTTGGTTGTTGTTTTGGCAATCACATGTAAGGTACCTACTTGTTGAGCAAGCATGCTTAAAGCTAAAACCATCGCAGCATTCTTATACAATTTCATCTTACGGCTTCCTTTCTTGTAGAGTAGACAAGCTCTCAGTAAAAATCATGATACCATTACACAATTTACTGAATAAACCATCTAGATAGAGAGACAAAAACATACAATTAATATTATCTTAATAATATTGTTTTATCTGCTTGATCGTGGGAATTATAACATTGTTTTTTATGCAATAACAACAAAATCTGTTTAATGACAGACTATTTCAAATAATTAAAGCAAGATTAATAAGAAATAAAACTTGCTTAAATATGCTTTAAAATCAACTTTTAAAATCGAAAAATAGGACGCAGGGGGTAATTGCGTCCTAGTGAGCTTTATTCGTTACTCGAATATGAACGAAGTTGAGCAATTTCTTCTTTATAAGGAGGATTCCCTTCAATATAAGGCGTTTCGAGAATTTTAACGACGTTGTCTAATCGTGGATCATGGACGATTTTAGCAAGTGTTTCAAATCCGATATAACCTTTACCGATATTTTCGTGACGGTCTTTATGAGCTCCTCTTTCGTTTTTCGAATCATTGATATGGAATACTTTTAAACGATCTAAGCCGACAATAGAGTCAAATTCTTCCATAACTTCATCAAAATGTTCAAGATCATATCCAGCATCGTGTAAATGACACGTGTCTAAACATACACCCATTCTTTCTTTGTGGTGCACGCCATCAATAATCATTTTCAATTCAGAAAAGTTGCGTCCTACCTCTGTTCCTTTGCCTGCCATACTTTCTAGACAAATCATCACATCATGATCATCTTCATCTAAAACTTCATTAATCGCACGACAAATCCATTCGACACCAACCTCAACACCCGCTTTTAAACGAGCACCTGGATGTAAAACTAAATATTTTGAACCGATTGCTGCTGTGCGCACGATTTCTTCTTTGAGAAAATCACGGCCAAAATAGGAAGTATCTGGATTAGCAGAGTTTGCTAGATTAATAATGTAAGGCGCATGAACAACGATTTGGAATGGTTGCCATCCCGCTTTTGTAAATGTATCAATTCCCTCTTGGATTTTTAACTTTTCAATTGGGGCACGTTTTGAGTTTTGTGGTGGTCCTGTATAAATCATGCAGGCATCGGCACCATAGCTAAGTGCTTCTTCAATCGCACCTTGAAAATATTTGGGTGCTTTGAAGCTCACATGTGATCCTAAATATTTCATCGATTATTGTTCCCTTTTCGCACGTTGTTTTGCTTTTGCACGTTCACGTTTTTGTTGCTGAATTTCTTTACGGATCATTGCTCGTTTTGCGCGGCGTTTCACATTTTCTAATTCTTGTGCACGTTTCTTTTTGTAGTTTGGTTTTACTTTTTTCGCTTTTTTATGAACAACTTTCCCTAACTCAGCATTCATTTCTACTTTTTTATTCGGCGCATTTCGTTTCGTACGATCTTTCACTTCGACAAAATGGCCATCTTTAATGTCCATTTCTTTAAAATCAATGCCGCGTTTTCTAAGTGTTACGACTGCTTGTTGATCTTTTGGTGAAGCGATCGCAATCGCTAAACCATCACGTCCTGCTCTTCCTGTACGTCCAGAACGGTGTTCGTAGAATTTTAAATCTTTTGGGAAACCACAAGAAATAACATGTGTAATTCCTTCTAAATCAATTCCTCTCGAAGCAATGTCACTTGCGACAATATAAGACTTTTTCTGGGATTGGATTTGACGAATCGCGCGAGAACGTTCACGAGCTTCTAAATCCCCATGTAATTCGACTAAATCATATCCCGCTTGACGCATATCATGAGCAAGCGTTGCCGCTTCTTGGTTGGAGTTCGCAAAGATTAAGCATACATAAGGATGAATTACACTTAAAACATCTGATACACGTTCGGACATTGTCTTGTGTTTTAAAGGAATTAAATAATGCTCTATATCCGCCGCAAATTCTTCATTACTACTAATGCGAATGAGTTCTGGATTATTGAGATACTTTTTCAAGAATGGCTGGAGCATTTCTGGAATAGTTGCCGAGAAGACCATAACTGTAATGTCTTGGGACATGTGGCTTAAAATCATGTCGACATCTTCCAAAAAGCCGAATTCCATGGTCATATCTGCTTCATCAATGACCATGATTTTTGCGGTATTTAAAAGAAGAGTTTGATCATCTAAGAACAAATCTTTCATTCGTCCTGGTGTTCCAATTACGATATGTGGAACTAGACCACCTTCTTTTTTCTCCATTCCACCTGTGACTAAACGAATACGCACATCAAAATGATCAGCGAGCTTTTTACATCTTTCATATAATTGCCAAGCGAGTTCACGAGTAGGTACGGAAATTACAGCTTGAACTTCATCCATTGACGCGTCGATTGCTTCGAAAATCGGCATAAAGAAGGCATGGGATTTGCCTGATCCGGTTGTCGAAATTCCGATTAAATCGCGTTGTTTATCTTTACGGTGAATCACCGCTTCTTGAATCGGAGTCAAAGTTTTGAATCCTTCGACTTTCATCATCTCTTCGATACGGTTCATCATCAACACCTCTTTCTTTTATTTGTATTTCTATCTCATCTATTCTAGATCAATGATAGAATAAAAGCCGACAAGTTCAGTTCATGACTTGTTATTGGCTTATTCGATATTTTAGTTGGACGAATATAGATCGTCCCTAGTTAAAAATTTTAACATTCGAATTGCAAGTTTACCAAAACTAACGCTTATTGAAAAGAGAACGGTTATAAGATTTTGTTTTTCTTGATTCAATTTACATAAAAATACAATATGCTTTACATAAAGCTAGATAGGAAGATTCATGATCGAAATCATCGAAGCAAGTGTTCAAGGTTTTTGTAAAGGGGTGACACAAGCGCTTACCCTTGTTGATCAAACTTTACAATCCGATTGTCCACGCCCCATTACGATCTTAGGTTCGTTAGTCCATAACGATTTTGTTAATCAATCTCTTAAAGAAAAAGGAATTAGAGTTTTAGAAGCGAAACAGAAAAGTCGCCTTGAATTACTCGATCAAATTGATGCGGGTACTGTGATCTTTACAGCACATGGTGTCAGTGATCAAGTTCGCCAAAAAGCAAAAGACAAGGGATTACATGTCGTGGATGCTTCTTGTCCTTTTGTTCGCTATACTCAAAACCTTATTGCCAAACACTTACAACAAAAAGAAGTCATTTTCTATATCGGCAAAAAAGGTCATCCGGAAGCTGAAGGAGCAACGTTTCAACAGCAAGATGTCTATTTGATAGAAACGATTGCTGATATTCCCGATCATATTAATCAACCCATTTTTGTCACAAATCAAACAACGATGTCTATTGTCGATTTACAACAATTATTTGATGCTATTCAAGAACACTATCCTCAAGCTGTTTTTTGCGATGAAATTTGCAATGCAACGCGCGTGCGCCAAAAAGCCGTTTTAGATCTTGCCAATCAAAATATTGATTTATTGATTGTTGTAGGCGATCCAGCTAGTAACAACACCAGAAAACTGGCTCAAATTGGCAAAACTGCCCAAATAGAACAAGTCATCCAACTTGAAGATGCAAGCCAACTGCATCCTCAACAATTAAGTGGCGTCAAACGGCTCGCTATTACAAGTGGTGCGAGCACGCCTGCCTTTTTAAAAGAAGCCATTATTCAAAAAATTAAAGAAATTGATTCAAACACATTTTAAAAAACACCACATCTTTGGCTTATCGTCCATGGATGTGGTGTTTTTCTATCATTGAACTGTAATCTCGCTAATCAATTTATCTTTATTATTTTTCAGATTCTTTCGTTAACAATTCTACTAATGTTTGATTGTTAGAACATACCGCAAATGATTTTAATACATCCAAAGTCGCTTGTTCTTCTTTAATTCTTGCGTGCGATCGAATTAAACTAGCCGCTTTTTGTTCATCTTTGGATAACAATAAATCATCCTTACGTGTTCCTGAACGTAAAATATCAATCGCAGGGAAAATTCGCTGGAACGCTAAATCTCGACTTAAGACAAGCTCCATATTTCCTGTTCCTTTAAATTCTTCAAAGATAACCTCATCCATACGGCTTCCCGTATCCACTAATGCAGTTGCCAAAATCGTTAATGATCCCCCTTCCCGAATGTTTCGGGCTGCTCCAAAGAAGTGTTTTGGATAATAGAGGGAAAGTGGATCAAGACCACCGGAAAGGATTTTTCCCGAATTTGGTACAAGTAAGTTATATGTTCTTGCTAAACGAGTGATGGAGTCTAATAAGATCACAACATCGCCACCCATTTCGACGAGTGCTTTTGCTCGTTCAATCGCCATTTCGGCAACACGGCGATGGTGTTGCGGTTCTTCATCAAACGTCGAATATACAATTTCTACGTTATGATCGATAATTGTATCTTTAATATCGGTTACTTCCTCTGGACGTTCATCAATTAATAAAATAATTAAATGCACATCTGGATGATTCACTTGTAAAGAATGGGCGATTGTTTTTAATAATGTCGTTTTTCCGGCTTTTGGTGGAGAAATAATCAATCCACGTTGGCCTTTCCCGATTGGACAAAGCAAGTCAATTAATCGTCCAGACATATTCTCATCATCCGTTTCCATTTTAAATCGCTCCGTAGGTGAAATTGGAGTCAAACGTTCAAAATGGGTTCGATGTAATGAATGAATAATCGGTTGATCGTTGACACTCTCAACTTGACTGAGTTGTCTTGCTTTATTGTCTTCAATGCGATCGTTTAATTGACCACGAATCAAATCTCCTTGTCTTAGACGCATTGATTTAATTCGATTGGCACTAATGTAAATATCATTTTTACTCGACAAGTAGTTTTCACCACGGAGGAATCCATACCCGTCTTGCAAGATCTCTAAAACGCCTTCTACTGTTTCGCTCATAGTCTCCTCTTTTTCTATTTCACTAAAAATTGCATACAAAAATGGATTTCAACGATAGATAAAATTGATGTCAGTACAATCAAATGATTATTGAGTTCAAAAAGAATCTGAAAATTCCAAAGTTGAATACTCCAAATTGAAAAATTAAATACGAATGCAAAAAATGTATTGAATAATCAAGATCTTTTCAATCGAAAGATGCTTAGATCACGTACTTTCGATTGAAAAGACTCAATCTGTTCCTCTATTTCTCTTCTTTGTCTATCATTTTACGATAACGTCTGTCAATCCATTTGAGCTTATTTTGTAAAGTTGCTTGTTGATCCAGTGGCATTTTTTCTAAAATGGTTAACCATTGCGCTTTTTGCCATTGTAAATATTGTCGATAATCTTCATGATCGAGCACATTCAATCCAAGCAATAAATCTTCTTCTAAAGCTTGTTGTTCACAAGTAGGATGAGCTCTTTGTACGATAAGGATCGGATAAAAATGGCCATCATGAACTACTTGTTCTTTAACAATTTGCCAACCACTCTTGATTAAAAAAGCTCTTAAATCGACTGCATCTTTATGTGGACATAAAATCATTGAATTGACGGATTGTGGAATAGGATCTGCTTGCAAAATATCAATGATTAACTTTCCACCCATCCCCGCAATAATGATTTGCTTCGTATCTAAAGGCAAATTATGAATTCCACTTTCGAGGTGTGTTTCAATTTGATCTTCGAGATGAAAAGATTGGATATTTGCCTTTGCTTGTTGTAGAGGACCTTCTCGCAAATCACAGGCATAGGCTTTTTTTACTTTTCCTTTTAATACGGCATCGATACAAACTAAACCATGATCACAACCGATATCCGCAATGATCGGTTCGCTCGCTAGTGAGGCGATTGTTCTTAATCGTTTTGAAATTTCCATTATGACTCCATAAATTCTTTTAAGCGTTTTGAACGCATGGGATTGCGTAATTTTCGTAAAGCTTTTGATTCAATTTGACGAATGCACTCCCTTGTGAGTTGAAACTCTTGACCGAGTTGGTCTAAAGTATGCGTTTTTCCATCTACTAAACCATAGCGAAGCAATAAAACTTGTTCTTCTTTTGGCGTTAGTGTTTGTAGTAAATTAGCTAATTCTTCTTTGAGAAGAGTTTGATTCGTATAATCCGTAGGCGATATTGAGGTTTGATCTTCGATAAAATCTCCAAGTTGAGAATCATTTTGATCACCAATTGGAGTTTCCAAAGAAACAGGTTCAAGCGTTAGACGTTGAATTTCTCGAATACGATCAACAGATAATCCTTCCATTTTTTCGGCAATTTCCTCAGATAATGGCTCTCTGCCTAAATCTTGTGTTAATTGTCTCGAAACTTTTGTCAGTTTATTGATCAATTCAATCATATGCGCAGGGATACGAATCGTTTTTGCTTGATCCGCAATTGCTCTTGTGATCGCTTGCCGAATCCACCATGTCGCATAAGTCGAAAACTTAAAGCCTTTTGTATAATCAAATTTATCAACCGCTTTAATCAGACCGCAATTTCCTTCTTGGATCAAGTCAAGAAGTGGCAATCCGCGCCCCGTATATTTTTTGGCAATAGAAACCACGAGGCGTAGATTGGCTTGAATCAAAATATTTTTCCCCTCAATGTGCCCTTCCAAATATTGTTTTGCAGCAGCTTGTTCTTCATCTAATGTTAATAAAGGAATTTGTCCAATCTGATGTAAATACATTTTGACTGAATCATAGCTTTGATGGGTTTGTTTATTAAATGATTGTTCTAAAGTAGCTACTTCATGATCTTCAAATTGCTGTTGCAAACTTGGACACATTTGATTAACCAAATCTTCTCTTTTTTTGTCATCGAATTGTATTTCACTCATCCGATCTTCTTCCAAACGATTCTCCAGACCATAATCTAGTTTTTGTTCGGGATTGAATAAAGTTTGGCGTTTTTCGGTTGAGTTTAATGTATCTTTCATTGAAGACGGACTCCTCCTTTCTATTTTAAATCTGATTTTTTCTGCAGACCAAATCACGTTTCTTAATTAACAAATCTTTTAATTCCAAAGGATTTTTGACTTGTTTAATTTGGGTATTAATTGCATTGATTTGATTTTCAATGACATCTTTTAAAATCTTTTTTGTCGAATCATTGAACAACTGATCAATCATATCGCTATAATCCGGCCAATCTGCTAATTCTAAAAAGAGTTGTTTGACATCACTTTCTTCGAGCACTTCAAATAAAGAAAGTGGATCGATAGTCGAATGTTGTTTATAAAAAAGTTGCAGATACTTAAACAATGTCATGCAAGTTGGATTCGTAAATACTCCCACTTGCTCATTGTATTGATCGATAAATTGATCCGAGCGTAACATGCACCATAAAACGGACTTTTCGGCATGATCATGGCCAGGTTCTACTGGTGGGGTTACAATCGGTTGGGCAAATTGATGACCCGCTTTTTTCGGTTGCCAAGATGAATGTTCTTTTTCAAAACTATAACCGGTCAATTCTTTTAAACGATCAAACATCACCGGTTGTTCGTATTGTTCAAGAGAATTACGAATAATTCCCTCCATCAATTTGGCATATTGCTTTTTATCTTCATAATTTTGCAGATTATATTGGGTTTGTAGATAATCAAAGGCAAATTCTGCATAACTAATAGTAGAGTTAACCGCTTGTTGTAAAGCTTCCGCACCTTTTTCAATAAAAATATCATCCGGATCTTTGGCTTGTGTCGTATGAACAAACGAAAAGCGAATTCCGGCTTTAAATGCAGCTTGTGCAAAGTTCCATGCTGCTTTTTGTCCAGCACTATCTTGGTCATAGAAAACTACAACTGGCACATGAAGATTTGCGATCAAATCAAGTTGCATCGGCGTACAGGCTGTTCCTAGATTGGCAATTCCTTCATACATGCCTGCTTTAGCAAGACCTAAAACATCCATTGCCCCTTCGCATAAAATGACTCGTCCCGCTTTTGCGGCATATTTCTTTGCACGGTGGTAGTTAAAGATCAAATGGCTTTTTTCATAAAGTACCGTTGTCGTCGTATTCACGTATTTAGCCTTCTTGGATGAACCTGGCAAAATTCTTGCTGTATAGCCGACCGGTTGTCCATTTGCATCGTGAATCGGAATTAAAATACGTTCATAAAAATAAGGGATATAAGATGATTCCCCGGCTACGATCAAACCTGTTTGTTCTAATACATCACGATCTTTAATCCGCGCCTGCAAATATTGGCTGACCATATCAAAGGAAGGCACGTAACCAATATCAAAATCATCGATGATTTGTTTAGAAAATTTCCGCTCAGCTAAATATTGGCTCGCTTGTAAGCCATCCGGACTATTGAGTTCATATTTTCCATAAGCAGTAAATAGACGTAATGCATCATAAAGTGGTTGATTTGGATCTTTTGTTTTTTGTGGTTCATGGATTAGTTGTAAAGGATAATGAATGAGTTCGGCTACTTTGATCAATGCATCTTGATAAGTGATTTTTTCGATTTCACTGACAAATTTAATCACATTTCCCCCTGCACCACAGGCAAAACATTTATAAATTTGTTTATCCAATGAAACATGCATACTTGGCGAATGATCATCATGGAATGGACAAACGCCAACATACTCTTTGCCTTTTTTATCGAGGGGTACATAACGTGAGATGATATCGACAATATCAGCTTGATCTAAAATATTTTGATGATCTCTTTGCGAAACACGCATCGTGACTCCTCCCTTCTTTATTTGTTATAGACTAAAATTGGCAATGTTTCCTAAATATAAAGAAGGATTGAAACAATCTTCCAAAGCGCATGAGTAAAACACTTGTTTGTAACAACGTTTTAAACAAAAGCGGTAAAGTCGAAAGATGCTTCAATCCTAAAATATTATTGATTTTCGATTGAAATCTTATTCAAAACGAGTGCGAGATTCGATATATTCTTGAACTTCAGTTAATGGAATACGAACTTGTTCCATAGAATCACGTTCACGAACTGTTACACATCCATCTTTTTCAGTTTCAAAGTCAACAGTAATGCAGAATGGTGTACCAATCGCATCTTGACGACGATAACGTTTACCAATAGATTGTGCATCATCAAATGTTACGCTTACAGATTTACCTAACTGACGAGTTAATTCCATTGCTGGTTCAGAAAGTTTTTTACTTAAAGGTAAAATAGCTGCTTTATAAGGAGCAAGCGCTGGATGTAAACGTAAAACTGTACGAATATCATTTTCACTAATGACTTCTTGTTCTAAAGCTTGAGACATAACAGCTAAAATTAAACGTTCAACACCAACAGATGGTTCAATAACATATGGAATATATTTTTCGTTTGCTTCTTGATCGAAATATTCCAAAGACTGTTTAGATACGTTTTGATGAGCAGTTAAGTCGAAATCAGTACGGTCTGCAATACCCCAAAGTTCACCCCAACCAATTGGATCACCAAATAAATATTCGATATCTGTAGTCGCATTGGAGTAGTGAGATAATTCTTCTTGGTCATGTGCTCTTAAACGTAAACGATCTTTTTGAAGACCTAAATCATATAAGAACTGTTCACACATACCTTCTAATTTTTTGAACCATTCTAAATCTGTACCTGGTTTGCAGAAGAATTCTAATTCCATCTGTTCAAATTCACGTGTACGGAAAATGAAGTTACCTGGAGTGATTTCATTACGGAATGATTTACCAATTTGACCCACACCAAAAGGTAATTTACGACGCATTGTTCTTTGAACGTTTTTAAAGTTAACGAAAATACCTTGTGCAGTTTCTGGACGTAAATAGATTTCACTTTTTGCATCTTCAGTAACCCCTTGGAATGTTTTGAACATCAAGTTGAACTGACGAATTGGTGTGAAGTTTTTCTTTCCACAGTTTGGGCAAACGATATCGTGTTCATCGATATACGCTTCCATTTCTTTGTTGGACCAACCTGCTGGGATCACTTCTCCATGTGATGCATCTTCAATTAATGTATCTGCACGATAACGTGTTTTACATTCTTTACAGTCCATCAATGGATCAGAGAATCCACCAACGTGACCACTTGCAACCCATACATTTGGGTTCATCAAAATTGCGGATTGAATTCCGACGTTTTCAGGTTGTTCAGTAATAAAACGTTTCCACCATGCATTTTTGATATTGTTTTTGAGTTCAATTCCTAAAGGACCAAAATCCCATGTATTGGCAAGACCACCATAGATTTCTGAACCTTGGTAAACGAACCCGTAGTTCTTCATATGTGCAACGATATCATTGAAACTTAAGTAGCTCATTCTTTCTCTCCATTCATTTTTATCTTTTTCTTTTTGAGAACATTCAAAAGTATAAAGCTTGTCTGAAAAAAACAAAATTCGATCCCGTTTAATCGAATCATTTACAAGACAAAATAGCTCATTCATGTTTATCAATGACTAAGTTTAACACGTTTTCTCTTATGTTTCATCCGCTTTTCATCAGCATTGCCTGATCCATATATAGAAAATAGAGTAGAGGGAGACTATCTGTGAGTCTCGCCCCTCTCATTGCACCGTACGTACGGTTCTCGTATACGGCGCTACAGCTTTACAGTTTTATTTCATGCGTTATAAAATGATAAATAGAGATTAAGGGGATCGATCAATCCTGATCGATCTCCTTTTCTCATTGCCAAAATATTTGGTGAGATCAGAAAGTTCACTGTTCGCATTCCTGCTGTCCTATATAGGCCTAGCCTGGAGTTGGCCGTTTGTCTGATCAATTCAGATTCTAAAGGCCATTTAGATATGCGATTCAATTTCATCAGGTTATCGAAGATTGTTCGTGGTCTTTTCCACTGTTTCAATATGACAACTCGGATTTTATGCCTGAGCCACTCACCGAACTTAGTCAGGAACTTTTTCATCGAACCAATGCTAAAATAGTTAATCCAACCTCTGACGATTTGGTTTACTTTTGTAAACACGTCTTTTAATGGTGATGCGACCGCTCTTTTCCTACAAAGAACTTCTTTGATTTTGTCATAGAGTCTTTGTTTGCGATCATTTGTTGGTTTTGCTTTCCATCCATCTTTACCCTTCCAAAAGGTGAAACCTAGAAAGGTACTTTCTGGTGGTCGACATACATGGGTTTTAGTTGCACTGACAGTGAGAAATAGTTTCCTTTCTAACCAACTGGAAACTGATTTCATGATTCTATTCGCAGCCATTTCACTTTTGACGAAAATTACGACGTCATCGGCATATCTGCAGAATCTAAGACCTCTACTCTCTAATTCTTTGTCGAATAGATCTAGATAGATGTTGGCTAGTACTGGCGAAATGCACCCACCTTGCAGTGTGCCGAGATCACTTTTTACGATCTTGCCCTCCTCAAGCACGCCTGCTTTGAGGAAGAATCGGATCAGATGGAGAACTTCTTTTTCATTGATGAGATTTCGGATCAGTGAAATGAGTTTATCGTGATTCACTTTGTCAAAGAATTTCTCGATATCTAAATCGATGACCCAGTCGTAACCTTCGTTCAGGTAATTCAATGCCTGCATGATGGCATCATGTGCACTTCTGCCTTTACGAAAACCAAAACTACTATCACTAAACGACGGGTCAAAGATGAGATCGAGCACCTGGGCAACTGCCTGTTGAATGGCTCTGTCCATGACAGTTGGAATACCTAACGGGCGTTTCTTTCCATAAGGTTTAGGGATATAGACCCGTCTGACCGGTTGGGGCTTATATTTCATATTCAGTATAGCCTCAGTAATTTCTTCCTGATGCTTATCCCAGTAGGATTCAAGATCACCCACTGTGACTCCATCTATTCCGGCTGAACCTTTATTCCGTTGGACAGCTCGGATAGCTTGATTCATGTTTTCTGATTGAAGTATTGATTCAATTAAACGCATGATGGGTCTTTTTTCTTTTCACAAACAAATTCAGATCATCCTCGTCCAGAGTGTCCCAGAAGATTACGTTTCTTCTGTGTTGGATTTTTCCAGATTTACAGATTACTGGTTTGTTATTTCAAAGCGGAACGCTCTGAAAAACCATTAGGGCCTTCAGTCGATGACTTACTATGCCCTCAGCTGACTTCTCGCGACAAACCTTATTTCGACCGAACCCGTATTCTTGGGCCACCGATTGCTGATTTTAAAGCATCTCGGAATATCGTCCGCGAGATCTCTCGGGGTAAGACACACATCTTTCACTGCACAACCTTTTGATTTATCGTCTTGGCGTTACGTTTGTCTTTTGGGCTTTGGTTTGTTACGCAACCTTACCCGCCATTTGGCCTTATATCAGGTTTCTGTTCGTAGGCTCGACAGATTTGCTACACCGCTTCCTTCACCCCGGCCTCACGGCCTTCGGCTTGCGGTTTGCTACACTTGGCGACAAATACCCGTGGTCGGACTTTCACCGACAAGATGTGTGTCATGCCCGACACACGTAAAAAACGAAACCTGAAGATGCAGATTTCGTTTCAAATTTATTATTCATTTTCATGATTCACTAAATGTTTCTCTTCTTTAGAAGTTGTTTGTTCATCGATCAATATCGCGATCGTTTTATCATCAGTACCATCAAGCTTGTCAATGCATTGCAAAAGCCATTGATGTGTATTTTGTGGTGCCGTTTTGTCAAGATGAAATAAGCGATCGATTAATTCTTTATTGCCAGCTACTTGATGTTGTTCTTGGGAAGTGACATAGATCAACTGATCAAAAACACCATCAGTTGCGGCAATGACAGACCGAACCGGATCTTGCTGATTATCCATCACAAAAAATTGCCAAGCAAATTGGTCAGAAATTGGAGAAACACGAGAAGATGTTTTTAGATGTGTAATCATCATGCCAAATCGATCCGATTGACATTGGAATAAAATGCCACCATCTCCGGCAATCCCACCAATCAATCTGCCTTGGGCAAATAAAGCAACAATTAATGTCGTTTGACAATCAAATAATGGAATGTTCACTTTTTTCAGATTCTCTTGTAAATAGTGTTCGGCAAATACAAAAGCTTCTCGTACGAGTTGTTCAAGTTCTTCTGTTTCCATATTCTCTTGTAATGTCTCTTCTAAAAACATACTTGCTGCTTGAGAAACCAATTTAGCAGCAATTTCACTATTTGAGAATGTCCAATCTGATTTCAATGAAACACCATCACATAAAACTAATCCATGATAACCTTTAACGTCAAAAGTTCGTACGGCATCTTGGTTAGCAACATCATGTTTTTGATGAAGTGTCCCTTGTAAGGAAATCGTTTCAATCATCGGCTTTCCCTCTCTACCTTGATCTAGTTTCTATTACGAAAAAAGATATTCAAATTGCTCAATTATGTATATCCAAATCATTTTTCTAATTGTTCTTATTATCAACCATTTTTGAAAAAAAGAATAGAAATATGCAATCAATATGACCATATGGTTCAGATATGGTGAATAGATCCCAATTTTAAATAAAAGTTTTTTTCTTCTTGTTGAAGGCAAAAAAAAAAAAAAATGGTAATGAACGAAAAGTCATTCATTACCAAATCACAACTATGTTAAGTTATTTTATAGTGTCTACTTTATAAGGTCACTTTAGAATACTCCTTACCTTTATATAAACTTCTGACATAAACTCGGCAAAATTAATTTATAAATTCATATCAGAAAATAGCTTTTACGGCATAATAAAATAATAAAAATGTATTAATTGCAAACGGTATAAATAAATTACTTTTATAAAGAGTTTCTATTATACTCATTCTACCGGAAACTCCAAAACTAAATACAAAATCATAAGTTTGTGCAAATAACGCAGCCCCAATAAAGATTAATACATAGATAAAGAAGCAGAATAGTAACCTTTTCTCAAAAGGATTATTCATAAAGCATTCTCGTTTCTTAAGATAAAAATCAGGTTAATGAAAAGCAAAATATTATTCTTATATCACTCATCAGCTTGCTTATTTTTATCGATAGTAAAAATTTAAATACATTTAATTGTTTATTTAAACATTTAAAAATTGATATTAAGTATTGTTACCAATATTTATCATTCACTTTGTGCGTTTAGCTTTTACTACGTAGTAAATTAGCAAAAATGTATTGATTGCGAATGGTATAATCAAATTACTTTTATAAAGCGTCCCTATTAAGCTTACATGACCAAAAGTATAATTGATAAAAGTGCGATCATAGCCAAATAATGATGCTCCGATAAAAATTATCGTATAGATAAAAAAGCAAAATAGCAAGCGCTTCTCGTAAGGATTGTTCATAAAGTATCCCCTTTTTTAGCTTATCACGCTAATAAATGTAAGTGGAATATTCATATACATCGTTCTACTATATGTCAAAGTGCAGAACACATTAAATGATTTTTTATCTTTTGTCAAAAATATCATTATCTATTTGTAAGTTACGTTAATATATGAATTTAATGTTTGGGTAGAAATATAATCATAAGATCCATAAATACCATTCTGGTCTTGTAGATAATCTCTCATGTGTTTAACTAAAAAATCTCCATAAATACCTAAACGACTATATTTAGTTGGGTCCGCTGGTATATTTGTATCAACTCCTACAGTTTTTGTGAGTTCTAAAGTATAAGTCATTCCATCGAAAACCCCTTGTGTTGATACAGTCACAGAATCCTCTACTCTTATTGTATAAGAATCTGCTTTTGTCCATACTGGAGTTTTACTATGATATCCTACAAACTTCATATATAAATTTTGTCTTGATACTTCAACAGTAGTGACAAAATCTCCACGATGCTTCACTTCATTATTTGATGAATTTCTATTTTTCAAATAACATTGATAATCTTCTTGCGTTGAAAAAAAACACATTTCATTTTGGCTTGTCTGTACTGCAATGATTTGATTAGTTTCATTGGCTTTAATGATTGATGGACCTGGAACTATAAAAGTTACGACCATCATCATGCTAACCAAACACTTTAATGATTTTTTCATAGTATTTTCCTTTCTTTAAATTTGGTTATTTAAATGCTATGTAATTCTAAATATTAGAAAGAAATCAGATTCTTTCTTTTATATATTTCTCATTTCAATCATCCGCCTCCTATTTCTTTTGATAATTTTTTATTTAATTTAATGATATCCAATTTTATTTCAATATATAAGTCTTATATTATTTTCTTATCTCTGATATAATTATAAATAGATGTTTTGTTTTCTATATTTCGGTTTAATACACACTCAAATGGATTGTATTCATCCATAACATTACATAAACACAAATTCCGTTTCAAGTCTCCGAACCCTTCATCATTCTGTTCATTTTTTATAAATTAATTTACATTTATTTTCAACATCTGGAAATTTTTCATTTTATGTTTTTAATTGTTGCTCAAGTATTCAAACCTTTATACAATTTAGATTATAGATATTTAGATAGAGGTTGCGTTAATGACTAATGGAAAAGAAGTCGGCAGGCATTTGACTTTTCCTTTGAGCAAAGACGCCGAACAAAATAAGCAGGCATGTTTATTTTGTGGGGTATTAGAGAAGATCTAATGCACTGTCTGCATGATATGTAGGAGAGCTATCGTTCGAATCATCTTAAATTCGGCAAGATAGTCCTCTATCTTGCCTATTTTTTGGAGGTCAATTATTGATGAAAGATACGCTCAAAATTCAAAACCACGAAATTTATATTAGCGATACATCAGTTCGAACACTCGCTAGTGAATGTTCAACGCCACTCTATATATATGATCTTCCTGCTCTCAAACAAAGAATGGCGGAATTTAAAGATCACTTTGTCAGCAACACATTAAAAACGCATGTAATTTATGCTTCAAAAGCTTTTTCTTGTCTAGCAATGAATCAGCTTGTTAGTCAATTTGGCTTCTCATTAGATGTTGTTAGTGGTGGTGAATTATATACTGCCTTACAATCAAACTTTGACTTAAGTCGTGTTTATTTCCATGGCAATAATAAATCTGATGATGAATTGAACATGGCTATTGAACTTGGAGTAGGCACAATTGTTGTTGATAATCTCATGGAAGCAAAGCGTCTAGTTCGATTCTGTGAGAATCCAAAGCACAAAATTCATGTATTGCTTCGTGTAAATCCTGGGATCGAAGCGCACACCCATAAATATATTCAAACTGCATTTATCGATTCTAAATTTGGAATTTCGACTTTAAATACCGATGAAATCAAAGCAGTCATTGACACAATTCAAACGAATTCCAATTTACAATTCGATGGATTCCATGCTCATATCGGATCACAAATCTTTGAACTCGATGCTTTCAAAGCGGAAATTGAGAAAATCTGCCAATTTGTTCAAGAATTTCAAAATCAAACGCAAATTCAAGTGCGCACTTTAGATTTTGGTGGTGGCTTTGGTGTTCGTTATACCGATGAAGATCAACCTGTTGAAATTGCATTAGTCTGCAAAACAATTGTCAGTGAAGCAGAAAAACAAATTGCTGCTTATGAACTTTCGGTAGAAGAAATCTGTATCGAACCAGGACGTTCAATCATTGCTGAAGCAGGTTATCAGTTGTATACGATTGGCGATTTAAAACAAACACCCAATCGAAATTATATTTTTGTTGATGGCGGCATGACTGACAACATTCGCCCTGTTCTCTATCAAGCAGACTATGATTTTGATATTGCGACAAATGCAGATGCACCAAAAACAAAAACAGTCTGCATTGCTGGTAAATGTTGTGAAAGCGGAGATTTACTTGCCGAAAATACGCTCGTCCAACCTTATCAAACAAACGATTTATTACTTGTGAGCAGTACTGGTGCGTATGGATATTCAATGGCCAGCAATTACAACAAGCTTGCGATTCCAAGTGTTGTTTTTGTTGATCATGGAAAAATCATTCCAATCATTAAACGTCAAACGTATCAAGACTTAATCCAAAGAGAAAACCTTATTGATCAAGACCTATTCAGTCTTTAACGTTTTTTCGAGAACGATTCAACACAATTCAATTCAATTCAATTGAAGCCGATTCAGACTTCATTCCGTCATAAATAAGAAATTGATCAAGAGATCATTGAAAAGGAGATTTGACATGACGAATTTACCAAAAGGTTCAATCGTAGCTTTAATTACCCCATTTCACGAGGATGGAACGATTAACTTTGAAAAACTCAAAGAACTCATTGAATGGCATATTGTTAACAAAACTGATGGTATTCTAATTTTAGGAACAACGGGTGAATCCCCAACGCTGACTCATGAAGAAGATGACGATGTCGTCGCATGTGCAATCGAATGCGCAAATCACCGTATTCCGATCATTGTTGGTGCAGGCTCCAACAGTACCCAGACACAACTAGAAAAATCTTTAAAATACGAAAAAATGGGTGCGGACGGATTATTATTGATCTCTCCTTACTACAACAAAGCAAATGACGAAGGGATGATCCGCCATTTTACAACAGTTGCTGATCAAGTCCATATTCCAATTATTCTTTACAATATCCCTGGGCGTACGGGATGTACGATTTCTTTAAACGCTTTAAAACAATTATCTAAACACCCAATGATTCAAGGGATTAAAGAAGCGAGTGGCGACATTTCTTATGCTACAAACGCTGCTACACTTTTAAATGATGATTTTGTCATGTATTCCGGTAACGACGATATCATCGTTCCGATGATGGCTTTAGGTTCAAGTGGTGTAATCTCTGTTTTAGCGGATGTACTTCCCAAAACAACACATGACATCGTCTTCAATTGCTTAAATGGCAACTACAAAACTGCCCAACAATTGCAATTAGACAATTTAGATTTAATTCATGATTTATTTATGGAAGTTAATCCAATCCCAGTGAAAGAAGCTTTAAATATGATGGGCTTTCATGTTGGAAAATATCGACTCCCTTTATATGAAATGAGTGAAGACCATAAAGCCAAATTAGAAGCCACACTGAAAGCGAGAGGTTTAATTGCATGAACGTCGTGATCATCGGTAAAGGAAAAATGGGAACCTTGTTGGAACAAACCGCAATCGCAAATGGGATGAATGTTTTAGGTAAAGCCGACTTATTTGATCCGAGTGCATTAGAAAATTCGCTCGATCAAGTCGATGTCATTTTAAATTTCTCCCACCCTGATAACCTCGAATGGCTTTTACAAACCATTTCACATCATTCTATTGCCTTAGTTGAAGGAACAACGGGATATAGTCAAACTCAAAAAGATATGTTATTTGAATTTTCGAACACCCATCCTGTTTTCTTTAGTGCCAACTATTCTCTAGGCATTGCGATTTTATGCCAACTCGCAAAAAAAGTATCTGCTCAATTAAAAGAAGAATGGGATATTGAAGTTGTAGAGACACATCATAATCAAAAAGTAGATGCACCAAGTGGTACTGCTTTAGCACTCGTAGAAGCACTTGATCCAGAACATGAATTTGAACATGTTTATGGTCGACAAGGATCTGTTGGTAAACGCCAAAAAGAAATTGGAATTCATGCTTTACGTGGTGGAACAATTCCTGGCAAACATGAAATTCACTTTTTTGGGCAAGATGAAGAACTCACGCTTAGTCATAATGCTCAATCTCGTCAAATCTTTGTCAATGGTGCCATTCATGCTGCTAAGTTTATGGTTGGAAAACCTAATGGTCTTTATGATATGAATGACCTCGTTTCTTTAAACTAAACAAAACTAAACAAAGCTATATCGAACCAAACAAAATTCGATATAGCTTTTTTTCCGCCTTCATGAATTAACGAGAAATTTTAAATCTTCTTGAACATGGAAAAAGGCAGCATATTAAGCACTTCTGCCTTCTATGCTGCCTCTATTCTCTTGAATTAAATATTTGATTAAATTATTCGGATTAACCTTTTACTTTAATCGTCTGACCATCCGGTCCTGGTGTAGTTGCAAGGTATTCAATAATTTCAGCTTTTGCATCAGGTTTACATGGTTTGCACTGCCAAGAGCTTGTGTCTCCAGAAACTAATGCATCCGCAAAACCAGAACATCCAGGATAACCACATCCACCACAGTTATAACCAGGTAAATGAGAAGTTACATAATCTACACGAGTATCGGGTTCAACATGGAAAACTTTTGCGGCAATTCCAAGTCCGGCACCCAAAAGAGAACCAAGAACGATCATCATTACAATTGCGCTAAGCATCTTCTGCTTTAACCTCAACTTTCTTCTTTAGTGGGATGATTTGGGCAATAAATATCTTTACAGCCCTCACAATCTGCTTTGAGATTTTCACACCCCTCTGGTTTTGGTGTTTTCTTGTTCTTTAAAAACAAGAAAATATAGATTCCGACTAAAGAGCCGAAAAATAATATAGCAAGAAATAATTGTGCGAAATCCATTAAATGATTCCAGCCAATCCACTAAATGCCATTGCCATTAATCCAGCTACAATTAATGCGATTGGATTTCCTTTGAAGCATTGTGGAACATCAGCAACTTCAAGACGTTCACGAATGCAAGAGAAAATGTAAAGAACAAGGGCAAAACCAAGTGGCGTACCAATTGTATATACCAACATATGCGCAATGTCATATCCATTGGAGATGTTCACTAAGCAAACGTTTAATACAACACAGTTTGTTGTGATCAAAGGCAGATAAACACCAAGTGACTTATATAAAGCAGGTGATGATTTCTTTAAGAACATTTCAGTTAACTGAACTAAAGACGCAATAACAAGAATGAATGTTACTAAGTCCATGAATTCAAGGTTCAGTGGAACTAAAACTAAATGGTATAAACCATAAGTAACGATACCTGCCGCAACAATAACGAATACGACAGCAACTCCCATACCCAGCGCGCTGGATTTTTTACGGGATACACCCATGAATGGGCAAAGTCCTAAGAACTGGTTGAGGACGGCGTTATTCAATAATACTGAAGTAATCAGTAAAGTAATGAGTTCACCAATCATTATTTAGCGGCCTCCTGACTATTGGCTGCTGCTTTTGCTGCAGCTTCTTTCTTTTGTACATGAAGTTTATAAGCAGTCAATCCGGCAGCTAAACATGCAAATGTCATGAACGCTCCAAGAGGAGAGCTGAACATGGAGATTGTGAAGTCTTCAGGAATTAAACGTAAAGAGAATAATACCTGTGCTTCGTTAAATGGGTTAGTCATCGATAAAACACCTGTAGACAGAAGTTGACGGATAACGGACATGGATAATACCGCAAGTAAATATCCAAGACCCATACCTACACCATCTAATGCGGAATCTAAAACACCGTTTTTAGAAGCAAATGCTTCAGCACGACCGAGGATGATGCAGTTTACAACGATTAATGGAATAAATACACCCAAAGAGGAATCTAATGCAGGTGCATAAGCCTGAATTAACATTTGGATGATTTTAACTAATGTAGCGATGATTACGATATAAACAGGAATACGAATTTCATCGGGTACTAATTTGCGGATTGCTGAAATGATCATGTTCGATAAGATCAAAACGAAAATAACCGCAACGCCCATACCAATAGCGTTATTGATTGAAGTAGTGATGGCTAATGTAGAACATAAACCAAGATACAGTCCGAAAACAGGGTTATCCTTGATCAGACCGTTTTTAAAGTTTTGCATTCGGTTCATCGTGGATCCTCCTATTCTACGGTTGGTGCAATTGTTGCACATTCATTAATAGCTTCTACAACTGGAGTAGAAGTTAATGTTGCTCCGGAAATCGTATCTAATTCCCCGCTTGCCTGTTTGCCAGCTAAAGATTCAGCAAAGGCATTTTCAGTAATTTTAGATCCGATTCCTTTTGTATCTCCATTGGAGATTGCTTTGAATGAATCGATTGTATCGTCGGTTGCATTGATGGCAACTAAGAATACTGTACCGCCATCATAACCAGATACTGCGTTTTTGAAGATGACAATATCATCACCATATTTATAAACACCTTGAACGGAAGGATGATCAGCAATGATATCTTCGGCATCCACAACAACAAAGTCATCGATACTTGCATCAGGATACATTTCCAGTAAAGAAGCTTTTTCTGCTTTTTCCGCATTTGCTTTGATAACTGGAGCTGTTAAAGCGTTAGCACTATATAAAGCGCCACCAGCGATTCCGGCAGTAATAGCGAGGAAGAGAGCAAGGTAAGCAGGACTACTTTTGTTCATTACAGTACCTCCTCAACACATGGCACTACTTCTACTACTTGAGCTGTCTTTTTCACTGGTCCTTTAACACCTTTCATTGTGCTAGATGCATAGAAAGAAACGCAAAGTGCTAATACAGCGGAACAAGCAATCATGAACCAAGCTTTTTTCTTAATTTCAAGTTGTGGCCCATCCAATGCAGATTCAATCATTGGTGTGAAGCAGTTCATAATCAAAATAGAATATAAGCATCCTTCTGGTAAGTTTCCTTTTAAACGAATCAATACTGTAATTGCTGCAGCACAAATCGCAAAGAAAATTCGACCAGCAGGTGATGTTGGTGCAGTCACTGGATCGGTGAGCATGAATACACCACCAAAGATAACACCACCGGTAATCAAGTGAAGAACTGGATACCAAATCCATCCAGGAATTCCATGATAAGGTTGAACACCTGTTAAAAGTGCAAGTGCGCAAGTAATCACGAAAATTGTTCCTAAATAGAATGTTGGAATTCGCCAATCGATTACACCACGTAAAACTAAGAACACACCGACAAGTAAGATCAAAATAGAGAAAGTTTCTCCAATTGCACCAGGTGTAGTTCCTAAAAATAAGCTACCAAAGCCGCCAACGCGATCTAAATAAGATTCTAAAGCAACTTCTGTCATTGGTAACCATTTAAATGATCCCGCTAAAATTCCTGTAGGTGTAGCGGAAGTAACTAAACGTGTTGTAGCTCCAGAGAAAGAAGCAAAGATAACTGCTCTTCCTACTGCAGCAGGGTTAAAAATGTTATAACCAAAACCACCAAACATCAAACGTCCAACTGCAATTGCAAAGAATGTTGCAATAATAATTGCATATGGAGTGATGTTCATTGGGCACATCATCACTAAGATAATTGAAGTCACCCATCCAAAGGAATGAGTAATTACATCTTTAACACTTTTCTTTTTCAATTTTGCAAAGACCGCTTCGCAAACAAAAGTTGTTACTAAAGAGCAAGCTAATAAAATAACTGCTTGTAAACCAACGTTAATTCCAAACGCTGTGGAATAATAAATTACTGAAGCGACGAACACAACGAGAAGACCAATCGTCAAATCACGCATAATTTGTTGTGTGGAATTCTTAGATTGAAGGTTCGGGCTTACATGAAAGGTATATTTCATTTTCTAAATCCCTCCTACTTCTTATTTGCCTTCATCATTAATGTACGTTTTGCTTTACGAACATTTTCTGTAACTTGGATATGGCTTGGGCATACATATGTGCAAAGACCGCATTCGATACAGTTCATTGCTCCACGTTTTTCCATTTCTGCAGCATCATTCATCTTCACTGCATTGGCAATACGAACAGGTTGTAACCCCATAGGGCAATGTGATGTACAACGACCACAACGTAAGCAAGTCATTGCTGGCTCTTCTTCGTCTTTTAAAATCGTGATCGCATTCATTGCACGGTCAATCACGATTTGATCAGAAACCATAGTTCTTCCCATCATTGGTCCGCCAGAAATTAATTTAAGACTTTGTACATCTTCAATTGTGCCACCGATTTGTTCGATGATTTCTGCAACAGACATTCCGATTGGAACAAGAACGTTAGTTGGATATTTCAAACCTTCTCCAGAGAACGTTACATATTTTTTGGCTTGTGCTTGACCCATTTCAGCCGCACGAGCAACTAAGATTGCTGTATTGGCGTTGTTGACGATTACACCACATTCACCTGGTAAACGTTTATATTCACGTTTTACAAGTTGGCGGATCAAAGTTCTTTCACCGCCCATTGGATACACATCAGGTACAGCAACAACTTCAATACCTACAAGATTTTCGCGTTTGATTTCATCGCGAACTAAGTTGATTAAATCTGGGTGAGTTTTCTTCACACCAATTAAAACACGATCAACTTGCGCTAGTTTTTTCAGGATACGAACCCCATGAACAAATTGTTCAGGATAGTCCATTACACATTTGTAGTCAGCAGTAATATATGGTTCACATTCAACAGCGTTAATAATCAAAGTGTCGATATTTTCTACCTTTTGATATTTAACATAAGTTGGGAAACCTGCCCCACCCTGACCGATAATACCAGTGTTTTTAACAAACTCCACCAAATCTTCATGAGAAGCATTTTCCCAATCAATTGGTTCAAAAGCTTGTACTGCTTCTTGATCCTCATCCAGTTCAATGACCATATGAAGCTGTGGTTTGAGGCTGTTGTGAGGACGTTTTACCGTTCCTTTGTAGATACCGGAAACACTAGAATAAAGTGGTACCGGGAAAGCGGATTTCGTGTTGGCTAAACGTGTCCCAATATAGACATGGTCGCCTTCGTTGACGAGAAGTTCGACTTCAGAGTTATTCCCTGCAAAAAGTGGAATATATACTTCTTTTGCAGGCATAAGTCTTTTGACGTCGCTATGATCCGTCAATCCTTTTTTACCGGGAATGTGTTGACACATTGGCCCTAATAAAAGTGACATACTCTTCTTCCTTTCAATTTAAATCAAAATAATTTTAGGTCTCATAGTAGGCAAAATCAAATCAATTCCCATGATATTTTGACAATTACGACAATTTGTTAAAATTCTTTATTTTTTCACGTTTTCTATACAAATTGTAAATATTTCCAAAAAAAATCGGTCATTTCTGTTCACATAAAAAATACAAGCTTGTTTTGTTTCGTAATTATTTTCATTCAAAAGCAATTTAGAAAATCACATATTTATAAGATAAAGCATGTTTTTCAAACATCACAATTTTGTTATTTTTACTCTTTTTGATGTTAGTTACTTTACCTAAAACTCCAACGTGTCTTTAGTTATTCATTTATATTAAGAAAGCAATATTGTCCACCTCGTTATTTTTAAATTAAAGCAAAAGAATGCTCGTGCAAAATTTTATTTTCATTTTAAAAAACAGGAGTTTTTGTGAACTTCTGCTAAGTTACCTAGACAATCTTAATTATTGTTGTATGTCTCGTTTTACAAACGATCTATTTTCAATCACTAATTCATCATGGTGCGGCTTCAAAATAAAACCAATTCTCCTCAATTCATTCTACATATCCTTGATTGTCATCTTTTCCATGGCACTTCCATTCGGTTTAAAAGATCGGCACAAATCCAATATTCACATTTTGAAAAGCAACCAGTTCTTCATCATAAGAATAGAAAAATCCATAGTATTTTGAAGACGGAGCAATTCCTTGACTATTCACAATATATTCCATAATCAGATGTTCGCCTTGCCAATAGTTAAATGGAAAATCAAGACTGCAAGTAGGCGTCTCATTTTCTTCAATATCTTTAATTAAAGTTGCTTTGTTGGAATTAAAATACAATTTACGTATCCCTTTAAGGATTGGACATCAAATTGAACTTACAATCCCAACAAATGTAATGACCAAAATCAAGCATACAAAACAGTTTTCTTTTTCATGATGCGTTAACCTCTATAAACCTGGTATTTCTAAAGCGACATTTAAGATTGTTTTGCTAGAATACGATGAAATAACGATCTTATCTAAAAAGCAAAAATCAATTTAATCATCCCTATTACAAAAATTGAACGTACAGAACAACAGTCTGGAGCGAGTTCTTGTCTCGTTAAAATTCCAACGCATCTCTTTTATAGATTGTGCCCAAAAAACTTCTATCTACTTAAATTATAGTTCTGTAGTAAATTTAAGATAACTTTTCAAATGAGATTTTCGTTTAAAAACGAAATTTGTTATTGTGTAGGAGATTTTTACATTTCGTGATCAAATTTGTTGGAATTAATATAAATTATATATTTAACAATAAAAGATACTCAACAAAATTTATGAATGTAATTAGATATAGATAAGGATATATATATGGAAATGAATTCTAACTCTAGAAAGTCCAAAACGAATGCAAGCTATTGGATTATTGCTTCCATTGCTGTTTTAGCATTGATTCTATCAGTGATTGTATATCTTCAATCCCCTAAAAAAGCTGGAAGTGAAGTGGATACTCGCTCAGTCACATTAATCGATGTTGGATTTGATACACCTGTTACTTTACAAGCAACATGTAGCGAAGATGAATTTAACAAATATCTTGAAATCGTTAAAGAAACATTTACTGAATGCAATGAGCTGTTTGATGTATACCATACTTACGATGATCATGTCAGCCTAATGGAAATTAACCAAAATGCTCATGACAAAGCAATCGAAGTTGATCCACGAATCATTGAAGTATTGAATGAAGCGTTTAAAGCACACGAAATCAATCCAAAATTCGACGTATCACAAGGAAACTTGATTCAAGTTTGGAAACAACAATTCGATGCCGAAACTCCTGCTCTTCCTGATCCACAAGATATTCAACAAGCGATTAATCCTGATTCCATGAATGCGATTAAAGTTGACGGCAATACAATTCAACTCACAAATGATCAAGTTGCCCTTGATTTTGGCGCAATCGCAAAAGGATATACGACTCAACTTGCTGCGCAAAAATTGGAAGAAGCTGGCTTGACCTCTGGATTTATTAATGCTGGTGGAAATATTGTCTTAGTCGGACAAAAGGTAGATGGTTCAGAATGGCGCATTGGCGTTCAAGACCCAGAATCCAATGGTTCAGTACTTACTTTTATTGCTGACCAAGCAACCTCTCTAGTCACTTCCGGAGATTATCAACGCTATATGGAAATCGATGGTAAACGCTATGCGCATATCATCGATCCAGCTACTGGATATCCAAGTGAATACATGCGCTCCGTAACAGTAATCAATGACAAATCTGTTTATTGTGATGCAATGTCAACAGCTTTATTTTCAGTTTCTGTAGAAGAGGGACTTGCACTTTGCGAACAATATGATTTACAAGCGATTTGGATTGTAGATAAAGGAAGCTTAGATCTTCCAGCTGATTTTCAAACTGAACAGTTTGACATTTATGCAACTGATCAAATCAAAGATCAGATTCAAATTAAACAAAAATAAAATAAGCAAATGGCTGAAAGTTGAAAAAAATCTCAACTTTCAGCCTTAAATTTTATAGAAACAATATAAATTGTTTCTTATTTTAAATATGTTGAATGCGAAAAGATCTAAAAATTTTCTAGTCAAAATATAGATTTGATGAGTCCTCTCGTTATACAATCTTTATGTAGAAATACAAAAAACGTTCTCAAAATAAGTGCAAACCAATCTCGTTCTTGTGCGAAATATGGTAAAACTTTATTAGAGAATTTATTGTTTTAAATCACAGGAGGAAACAACTATGGAAAAATGGAAATGTAAAGTTTGTGGTTACATTCATGAAGGACCACTGCCAGAAGATATTATCTGCCCTTTATGCAAAAAACCTGCTAGCGCATTTGAAAAAATTGAACCAGCAAACAAATATGCTGGAACTAAAACTGAAAAAAACTTATGGGAAGCATTCGCTGGTGAATCTCAAGCTAGAAATAAATACACTTACTTCGCTTCTGTAGCAAAAAAAGCTGGTTACGAACAAATCGCAGCTTTATTCTTACAAACAGCTGAAAACGAAAAAGAACATGCTAAATTATGGTTCAAAGCTTTAGGCGAACTTGGTGATACAGCTGCAAACCTTTTAGCTGCTGCTGAAGGTGAAAATGGTGAATGGACTGATATGTACGTTCGTATGGCTAACGATGCAGATGAAGAAGGCTTTCACGATCTTGCTGAAAAATTCCGTGGTGTTGCTGCTATCGAAAAAGCTCACGAAGAACGTTACAGAGCTTTATTAAACAACGTTAAAAACAACACAGTATTCGCTAAAGAAGACGAAACAGTTTGGGAATGCCGTAACTGCGGTCATATCGTTGTAGCTAAAACAGCTCCTGCAGTTTGCCCTGTTTGCGATCATGCACAGTCTTTCTTCGAAGTTAGAAAAGAAAACTATTAATCTTTAAAATGAGCATCGTCAAATGACGATGCTTTTTTCTATATAATTTTAAGTTTATTCATTCAAGAAACGATTCGTTATTTATATTTTCGTTAAACAGCTATTGTGTTTATTAACGATCGTTAATTTTTCTCTTTCGTTGTCGCCTTTAAAAAGCTTTGATATATTATTCTTTAAAGGAAAAACCTTTACTGTTAATTATGACTATTTAACTAAAAGAGTCATCCAATTCATAGATGTTTTGTAACAACATGACCATAAAATATTTGCCCATGATATTAAGCTTGCTTCTAATCGACTCATCATTTCAAAACAAGAAATTGATTGTACGATTTATACTCCGTATATTTTTAAAGCTGAATTTGTTTCATCTGCCATTAAGTCAATATATAAGCAAATCGTGGTCAATCATGTATAAAACGACACAGAATATGATCAAATTCCTATGTTGAAGGTTTGATCAATTGAATTAAAAATGAATGAGTAGGCGAATGATATGATTTTTAGTATTTCTTCTGTATTTATAACATTATGTGTTTCTTTATTGCTGATCGCCTTATTTAGCTTTATATTGACGCACGAAAAAAGCTATCGTTTATTTAGATCAGATTTATTATTTATATTAGCGTTAATCACTTGTCTTCGTTTATTTTTTCCGTTCGAATTCCAATTCACAAAGACAATTGTTTTACCGCCTATCATGAATCCATTAATCGATATTTTAAATCTAGAAATATTTGGACAAATTAAACTCTTAAATATTTTATTGATTATATGGGGTATAGGAATCATTGTTGGATTAGGAATTTATATTCATAACGTTCTAACTGTAAATAAAGCGGAAAATAGAATCCTTAAAAATTCAAAACGAATAAAAATGTCTGAATTATTAAATGATTTTGCGTCTCCAGATTATGATGTATATATATCTGATTCTGTTCCATCACCTATGGTTTTAGGATTTAAAAAGTGTATTCTGATACCAGACATTTCTTTTACGAAAGAAGAGCTTTTCAATATTTTAAAACACGAAGCACAACACCTAAGACAAAATGATATCTTATTGAAACAAGTTATTTCTATTTTAGTTATTATGTATTGGTGGTTTCCTCCAATCTACTTTCTAAGAAAGAATATTAATTTTTATATTGAAGTTCGAGCTGATGAAAAGGTCACAGATCAATTGGATTCTTCTTCGACGTTAGATTATGCCCAAACTTTGCTAAATGTACAAAAAAAACTTCAGAATACGAAGAGTGTGTTTTCAAACAGCCTTTCTTCTTACCTGATCGGAGAAAGCAATAGTATTCTCTCTTACCGCATCAACTATTTGTTGAATAAACAATTCAAGAAAAAAACAAATAAACTATTGCTTGGTTTATTATTTATTTTACCTATCCTGACAAATTCCATTATTTTTGAATCGTATTTTTCCGATACTGTAATTACGGAGGGAACTCTTTCTGAAGAAGAATTAATAGACATTGGATATTTGATTCAACAAAACGACGGTACATATTTGTTTTGTATAGGAAATGAAAAATATCCAATTCAAGATCCAACAGATTTAATCAAATCAGGAATACATGTCATAAAGGAGTAACACTATGAAAAAACTACTATATTCTTATTTATTATCTTCATTAACATTAGGATTTGGTTTCTTTCAGCCTATTTCTGCCTTTGCACAGCAGATTGATCCTCAAACAAATGTCGAATCTAAAAAAGATATCATTGAATGGAGATATAAAATTGAAAATGGAAAGCTTTATAAGCGTCTCTATAATGCCTCAAAAGACGAATGGATTGGAAATTGGATCTTAGCATAAAAAACATTTATAAAACTGTGTCAGTTGCCAGAACTCTATCAGAGTTTATCTAGCACCTTACACAGTTTTATTTTATCTATGTCAATATTCACAATTTGAACCTAACCGCTAAAATCAACAAGATGTAATCCTAATAGAATCCCTATAAGTAAAAAAGGATAATTTATGAAAAAAAAGCCCGAAAAAACGATTCGGTTCTTTCGGGCTCTAATTTTGATTTGAATATTTTGGATCAATGATTCAATCGATTAGTTTTTTTCTAAAACTGCAGCACAACGATCGCATAAGCCATCTTCGTGTTCAGATTCTGTGTAGTTCCAGCAACGTGGGCAAACATGACCTACCGCTTTTTCAACTGCAACTTGGCATGCTTCATAAGCTTTCAATTCGTCTTGAGTAAATTCAACACGGCTGACCATTAACCATTGAGCTAAATTGTCGATCACAGATTTGATCTGTTTTTGATCTTCTTCGCTAATGTTAATTCTTAATGCAGCTTCGTTGGATTTTTTCAACTGACCAGCTTGTTTTGCTTCTTCTAATGCTTTAAGAACATCTTTTCTCATCGCAAGAGCTTTTGCCATATCTTCTTTTAATGTTGGATCTTCAACACTTAAACCAGATTTTTCAAAACGAGTTAAGTGAATTGATTCTTCATCAAATTTCATAAGATTGTTGATCTCTTCTGTTGTATGAGCAAGGATTGGAGCCCATAAACGAGTCAGCATGGAAGCGGCAACGTATAAAACAGTTTGTACTTCACGACGATCTCTAGAATCTTTTTGATCACAGTACAGAATGTCTTTTGTGTAATCTAAGTAGTAGCTAGATAATTCATTTGTCATCAGTGTTGTTAATGTTGTAACAACGTCAGCAAAACGGAATTCATCATAAGCTTTTTTGCATGTATCAACTGCTTCATCTAATAAAGTTAAGATATAGCGATTAGAACGACTCAATGTATTTACATCTAATAAATCTTGAGCAGTGAACGTATTTTCATCCAAGTTTGCTAAAAGGAAACGGAATGTGTTACGCACTTTACGATATGTATCGGAAACTTGTTTCAAGATTTTATTTCCCATGGAGCAGTCAGCCTGATAGTCTACAGAGCAAGCCCATAAACGTAAAATATCTGCACCATATTTAGTTGTGATTTCCGATGGAGCCATAGCGTTCCATTGTGATTTGGACATTTTCTTTCCGTTTTCGTCCATTACAAAACCATGAGAAAGAACTGCTTTATATGGGGAACGGCCATGAACAGCTGTACCAACGATTAAGGAAGAGTTGAACCAACCACGATATTGGTCACTACCTTCGAAATACAAATCAGCTGGATAAGAAATTCCTCTTTCGATCATTGCCCCTGTGTGGCTGCTTCCAGAGTCGAACCAAACGTCCATTGTGTCTGTTTCTTTTGTAAAGATTCCATTAGGGGAATGTTCACTTGTATAACCTTCTGGTAAAAGGTCTTTAGCTTCTTTTTCAAACCATACGTTTGAACCGTCTTTAGCAATCAGTTCTGCGACATGGTTGAAGATTTCTTCTTCCATTAATGGAGTTCCATCTTCTCCATAGATAATTGGGATAGGTACACCCCAAGCACGCTGTCTAGAAATACACCAGTCAGAACGATCGGAAATCATGTTGTGCATTCTTCCCTCACCCCAACTTGGTGTCCATTTTACGGAGTGGATTTGTTCTAACAGTTGATCGCGGATTTTATCAATTGATGCGAACCATTGTGTCGTTGCACGGAAGATAATTGGTTTTTTAGTACGCCAGTCATGTGGATAGGAGTGGACGATATCTTCGCGAGCGAGTAATTTATCTTCTTCTGTTAACCAATCGATTACAATTTGGTTAGCATCATCAACAGTTTTACCTACTAAACGTTCACCGCATTCTTCCATCATTCGTCCTTGTTCATCTACATTGACATAAACTGGAAGATTATATTGTTTACCGATCATGAAGTCATCCATACCAAAGCCTGGAGCGGTATGAACTAAACCAGTACCGGAATCATCCGTTACGTGTTCACCAACCATCACTAAAGATTCAATTTCTGGATATAAAGGATGATATGCAGTGATATATTCAAGATCTTTACCTTTGAACATTTCACCAACTGTATAGTTTTCGATACCAAATTGTTTCATTAAGGATTCAACGAGAGTTGCTAAAACAATTAAGTTACCTTTTTCTGTTGCAACACGAACATATTCAAAACGTGGATGAACACTGATTCCTAAGTTTGCAGGGATTGTCCAAGGTGTTGTTGTCCAGATTACAAGATAGTCATCGTTATTTAAAACGCCTTTTCCATCTTTAACTTGGAATTTAACAAAGATTGTTGGAGAAGTAACATCTTTATATTCGACTTCCGCTTCCGCAAGTGCAGATTCAGAAGATGGAGACCAATAAACTGGTTTTAAACCTTGATAAATCAAACCATCAGTTGCCATTTTTCCGAAGATTTCGATCTGACGAGCTTCGAATTTTGGTTGTAATGTGATGTATGGATGATCATAATCTCCAATGCTTCCTAAAGACAAGAAACCTTTTCTCTGACGTTCTACTTGTTCTAAAGCATAGTCGTAACAAATTTTACGGAATTCAGCGATACCGATTTTTTTGCGGTCATAACCGAGTTTTGTTACTGCAGTTTCGATAGGTAAGCCGTGTGTATCCCATCCTGGGATGTATGGAACTTTGTAACCCTCCATAAATTTAGATTTAACGATGACATCTTTTAATACTTTGTTCATCGCATGTCCTAAGTGGATATCACCATTTGCATAAGGAGGCCCATCGTGTAATACGTATGATTCGCATCCTTCACGTTTGTATAACATTTTTTCGTATAGATGCTCATCTTGCCAATGTTGCTGGATACCCGGTTCTTTTTTTGCTAAGTTTCCACGCATTTCAAAGCTTGTTTTAGGCATCTGAAGTGTGTCTTTGTAATCCATGTTTTCACCTTTCCTTTTATTTCATCATTGAATTAAAATCAATAAACATCTGTATCATTGATAGACCGCTTTTTTGAAAAGATCAATCATCAAAAAAAAATAGTCATCCTAAAAAGGACGACTATGCGCGGTACCACCTTAATTCTTCAAAGTTTGCCTTTGAAGCACTCACAGATAACGGTCTGTAGCCGGAAAAAACTAATACAAATAAATGGATCAAACATACAATTCAAATCCGTTTGGTTCGCTTTTTCAGCAACAAAGGGATACCCTAAATAACGCTCATCCAGCTTTTCACCAACCAGCTGTTCTCTAAAATCCTTTTATTTAGGACGTGTCTTTGTTTATGCTTATTGATATTTGTCGATATTAACTATAAATCTCCCTTTTCGAGACAAGCCGTCCACTTCGCCAATGCGAAACTTTCCGACACGTCGAATCGAGATGTTGTCATTATTGCACAGCGTTTTAACAGTTTCAAGAATTTCGTCGTTGACTTTAACAAACCGTTGACAAATCATATCTTTTGCCATCGTCCGTGAACAATGCGCAAGGGCACTCACGATACAATCCGCTCTCATACTCGCCGTATTAATTTTAAGTTGTTCAAACGTTAATGCAGGCATGCCCTTTGCATCAGAAGAAGTAAAACGAACACTTACATTGCCAATTTTAAAAACACTTGTCGCAATAAACTCTTCTACTGAAGGTAAACACACGATATAAATCGTATTTTCATCAGCTGTAATATCACCAATCGCATCACGTTCTAATCCTGCATGCATCAGTGCACCTAATACATCTGAATGAGACAACACTTTATTTGGATGTTGATAACTTGATTTTAAAATGGCAGTGTAAGGTGGTTGTTCTAAATTCAAATTTGTATTCGACCAAGAATAATCTTGATATTCATCCCAATCGTATTCATTGAATTGTGGATTTGTTTGTTGGTCCATTTGATCTTTAGGATCCACTTGACCAACAATTAATCGTGCGCGTAATGCATTTTCTCTTCCCCCATCAAGATAATGAGGTACTTTTGTACATAAACGCAGTGCTTGATTTTGTTGGGCCGGCGTTAAAAAACCGGTCACAAACGGTAACCCAGATTTTTCAAAACGGATAATTCCGTTTGTGATATTTCTGGAAAACTGTTCCTGTCCGGTTCTTTGTTGTTTCATTGATTAAGCAAATGTTTCGTCTTCTACTTCGAGTTCCTGGTCATCTGCTGCTGTACCAAGATTGATAGTTCCGGCCACACCGATATCACTTGGATAGCAAAGAATTACATTCTGACCAATTTTCTGTACGTTACCATCTAATGCATAAACAACGCCAGAAAGGAAATCTACTGTACGACGTGCGAATTCGCGGTCAAGTTTATGAAGGTTTACAACGACTGCTCTTCCTTCTTTTAAACGAGAACCAACAACTTCAGCTTCACCGAAGCTTCTTGGTTCAAATAAAACCATTTTTGTTTTGTCATCTAATGGTGTAGGGCCATTTTTACGACGTGTTTCATAAGTGTTTGTTGGAGCTTTGTAAGTAGCTTCAGCAACGTTTGTATTTACAGGCTGTTCAACAACTTCTTCTTCGCCTTCGTATTCTTCATCTTCAGGTTCAACGAACGCTTTGAGTTTATCCATAAATCCCATGAAAAAAACCTCCTCTTTCGGTTCAATCTTATCAACAAGTTCTAATCATACCAAAGATCAAGATGAAAGAGCCCCTGATCCATTCGTACAATTGCAATACTTAATAAAGTAAATAACACATGTGCGCTTACTATATAAAAGATATAAAAAGATTTCAGCAAAAAAAGTGCTATCCTTAAATTGCGGGTCAAAAAGAGAAAACCAAAAACGAAAAGTAACAGCTTTCAATTTTTAAGGGGTTTATACTGAACACTTACAACCAGACAGCATGTTAGTCTTTATCAAGTAATCTATCTATAAGATTTATCTTGCACATAGAGAGTTTACATGATTCACCTAAAAAAAAGTAGAGTGAAGCATGAAATTTAGGAATTCACATTATTTTTCCTAAATCCACGTTTTATGAAACAAACCACTATTTTTCTTTCAAAAAGTCTTGTTCTTTCTATTTTTTACATCTTTGTAACGCGTGTTTCACGATAAATTCACCGATCTTTTCCATATAATTCAATGTCTAAAAACTAATCAATCAAAACAAGATAAGATAAAGATATTTAAATTATTATCTCTTTTTATGCAATATATGTCACTAAAAAAAGAAATCAACCTCTTCTTGAATTGTCGAGGTTGATTTCTCTACTATTTAATATTTAAGAATTATTAGCATGATCCGATATTACATGGATCATCTCTTATTGATAAGAGTTAAAATAATATATTATCAGAAATTATTGGCGAAATTATTCCGTTTCAATTAGACCATAACCACCATTATTTCGAACGTATACAACAGCGATTTTGTCTGTTTCATCATCTGTATAAATGAAGAAGCTGTGTCCTAATAAGTCCATCTTTGCAATTGCTTCGTCCAAAGGTAATTTTTCTGGGACGATACTCTTAGTTTTTACGATTTCATCTGCAGGATCAGGTTCTCCAAGTAAATCATAATCTAAAAATGCTTCGTATAGAGGGTTTCCTTTCTTGTTTGCCAAACGAGTTTTTTGTCTACGAATTTGGTCTTTTAATTTATCCACGACTTTATCAATTGCATTGAATACATCTGCTTCGGAAGTTTCCGCACGCAGAATTGCAAATTTGGTTGGAATAGTCACCTCAATCTTTTCTTTTGTTGGATAAGATGTGAGTAGAACGTTTGCGACGTCGTTTTCACTAATCAAGAAATAGCGTTCCAAACCTTTTAGTTTTTTTGTTACTCTTTCTTCAAGAGCTTGGTTAACTGCGTAGTTCTTGCCAACGATATTGATTTTCATAAGATCACTCTCCGTTTCAATACACTTCATGTTTTGAAGTATTTCTATGATTAAATGATAGTTCATATCTATTCTTGAGTCAAAAACAAACCAACTTAGCCACTTTATGATCCAATTCAGTCCACTTTAAGCTTTTTTATTGCATTGTTTAATTTTTTGTGATTCATAAGATAGAGTGCAAGAAGTCTTTTTCTGTATGTCGTATCCTTTTATCCATCGTTATATAAAATAAACACTTTTTTAAACATCTTGTAATTTTTTTGAAAATGATTTATTTCTTACTTTTTCTTTCATTCTGTTTTCGATATTATGTGTGAAATTAAAAACTATAAATTCATAAGGATACGCAGTACAATTTTTGCGTCTTGTGAATATTAGATATACAAAGAAAGAGGTCTCTAATCTTATGATTATTACTTTAAAAAAGACAGCTCCCGAACAAGAAGTGAATCATTTGATTCACAATCTTGAAGATCGTGGTTTAACAATTACCCGCATCGTCGGTCAAAACTATGACGTTTTTGGTTTAGTTGGCGATACAGCTTCCATTGATGAACGTTCTATTTTAGCTAACCCAATTGTTTATAACGTACAACGCGTTGCTCAACCTTATAAGCTTGCTAATCGCATGTTCCATCCGGAGGATACAATTGTTGACGTTTGTGGCATCCCTATTGGTGGCAAAAAAATCATCATGATTGCCGGACCTTGCGCAGTAGAAGGTGAACAAGCAATTTGTTCTACTGCTGGCAAAGTCTTAGAAGCTGGTGCCGACATGCTTCGTGGTGGAGCATACAAACCAAGAACTTCTCCTTATTCTTTCCAAGGGATGGGCAGTGCTGGAATTGAAGCGTTAAAAAAAGCAAAAGAACAAACTGGATTACCGATCGTAACTGAATTAATGAGCATCGATAAACTTGATGAATTTGTCGAAAATGTAGATGTGATACAAATTGGTGCTCGCAACATGCAAAATTTTGATTTATTAAAAGCTGTTGGCCGGACAAACAAACCTGTCCTTTTAAAACGAGGACTTGCCAATACAATCGAAGAATGGATTATGGCAGCCGAATATATTATGTCCGAAGGCAATCCGAATGTAATTTTCTGCGAACGTGGTATCCGTACGTTTGAAAAATACACACGCAATACGCTTGATTTAGCCGTTATTCCAATTATTAAAGAACGAACTCACTTACCCATTATTATTGACCCATCTCATGCGACTGGCGATTGGAAATTAGTAGAAGCGCAAGCTTTAGCGGCGATTGCTGCAGGCGCGGATGGTTTAATCATTGAAGTGCATGAAGACCCTGCACATGCTTGGTCTGATGGTGCTCAATCCTTAAAACCGGATAAATATGCCCAACTCATTCAAAAAGCACGAGCAATTGCTTCCGTTGTTGGCAGAACCCTTTAAAATAGAATACATGAATCAAATTTTAGACAACCCGTTTCCTTATTCCAATACGAATAAGCGATACCATACTTTCTCATATGCAACCAAAGAAATGTATCATCATAAAGTCGCAAAAATCCCACTCAACGCGGGATTCACTTGTCCAAACCGTGATGGCACAAAATCAGTGGGTGGCTGTCGCTTTTGTTCATCAAATGGCAGTGGTGATACCATATTAAGCGCACAAAGTACACTTGAAACCCAATTCACAGATAACTTAAAACGTGCTCAACAAAAATGGCCAGATTGTTTAGGAATCCCCTACTTCCAATCTTTTTCCAACACATACGCGCCATTAGAATTACTCAAAAAGATCTACACGCCGTTTTATCAGCGTGACGATATCGTCGCAATTGCGATTGCAACACGCACAGACTGTTTTACCGAAGAACAAGCTAAATGGTTTTCAAAGCAAGAGAAAACAACTTGGCTTGAATTTGGCTTACAAAGTATTCATGATAAAACTGCCAAAGCGATGAACTTTGCGCATAGTGCTCAAGATGCTAAAAAAGCAATTGAACTTTGTCATCGATACCATCTTAAATCTTGCCTACATATTATTAACGGCTTACCAAACGAAACAGAAAAGATGATGTTAGAGACCGCAAAATTTGTTGCTGATCTCCATCCCGATGCTATTAAAATCCATATGTTGCATTTATTAGACAACTCTGTGCTCGGTCAAGAATGGAAACAACAGCCTTTTGATCTTTTGACTTTAGAACAATATGTCTCCATTACTTGTGATCAACTAGAAATCCTTCCATCTGAAATGATTATCGAACGTGTCACCGGTGATGGATTAGCGAGTGATTTACTTGCTCCGCTTTGGACACAAAAGAAAACAATCGTTGCAAATGAAATCGATAAAGAGCTATTGCGAAGAAACTCTTGGCAAGGCAAATATTATGTCGCAAACAAATAAATGACTTGATAGCAGACTACTGCAATCATTTCCTTATTTTTGAGCAACACTCTATCCGATCCCTTGTTGCATGAATAACCGCACAAAAAATATTGTTTAACGTAATAGAACGGTCTTTATTTTCAGGCCGTTCTTTTTTCTTATAAATTTGATCAGCCTACAGCAATAAAAAAAGCCTCAAATGGCAGACAAATGAATCAAATTAGTTATTTGTCCTTCTACATTGAGGCGTAAAAAACATTTACATACATTGTTTAAGAATCGTCAAAATTTTTTCAGAATTTAAATCCCCCACGGCACTCTCAATAATGCGTGAAGAGTTTGCAACTTTTTCTAAAATTTCTTCTGTAATTTCGCAAGTTGAGTCCAAATCTGATAATTTCGTTGGCAATCCACAATCGACAATTAATTGTTCTAATGCATCAATTCCTTGCATTGCATCATCACAATCAAATACATATTTCGCAAATTGTTTAAACTTTGAAGGTGCACTTTGTGCGATCATTCGATAATACGTCGGATGAATAGCGGCTAAACCTTGCCCATGATTACAATCGGTATAAACAGCGAGTTGATGCTCAATTTGGTGACATTGAAAACCTGTTGGTCGACCTAATTTAATGATTCCATTAATGGCCATCGATGAATCCCACATTAAGTTTGTTCGTGCTTTTAGATCATTGAAATTTGCGAGCAATAAACGCATATTGCGCACTGTATTTAAACAAATCGCTAAAGCTAGATCATCAGAAACGCTATTTTCATCTGTTGTACCAAAATACGTTTCCATCGCATGTGATAAAGTATCAAATGCACCAGAGAAAATTTGTTTACGAGGCACACTTTGAGTATAAGTCGGATCTAAGAAAGCAAATACTGGGGCTAAACCTTTCATGCCCCCTTTCCATTCTTTTTCTTCATGCGTGATGACACCGATATTGTTCATCTCTGATCCTGTTCCTGTAGCCGTTACAATTGCACCGACTGGAATTGATTGAGTAGGCATTTGTTTATTGACTATTTCCATTTGCCACAAATCTTCGTCGACCATTGCTTGCGTACCAATGATTTTCGAACAATCCATGACACTTCCGCCGCCTAAAGCCAAAATAAAATCAATATGATGTTCGCGAATAAGTTTTACCCCTTCTTGAACTTTGGCATAAGTTGGATTAGGCATAATCCCCGCAAATTCAACAACCGTTTTTCCCGCTTGGTTTAAAAGAGTAATGACTTCATCATAAATGCCGGTGCGTTTTACTGAACCTTTACCCATTGTCAATAAAACATTTTGTCCCATTTGATCCAATTCTTTACTTAACGAATCACGAACACAGTGTTCACCAAAATAAACTCTTGTTGGATATTCAAAATAAAATGGTTGCATTTTCGTACCTTCCTTATTGAATGTGTTTTTTCTTATATTGTAGCGTTAAATCAAAGCGACATTCAATAAAACACAAAACCTTTCGATCCTATATTGATAAGTGATTCATTTACGATTTCTTGTGTATCTGTTATATAAATGTTCTAGATCCACAATTTATGTTCCACTTATATCAATCCCCCAAAATTTTTTATGTTATTAAGTGTTGCACTTATTACGATAATTCACCATTAACAAAAAAAACGATCACCTGCATTCACATCAGATAATCGATTTTCGTTTCACGTTATATCGCTTGATGAATCGCATTTAATACATCATTCAAATCGGCGACGTCCATCTGACCTGGAGCTGATGCTGTTTGAGCAGCACCAAATGTCATGCTTGAACCAAAGGACTCACCCGCCAAACGAGAGATGATCCCCATTGTCCCCATCGACATCGTAATAATTGGCCGATCAGCATAATCATTTACCATTTCTTCTGTAGCAGCAAGAAGCGTTAATACATCTTTCATATTCTTTGGCATAACCGCGATTTTTGGAATATCGGCATCTAAGTCTTGCATCATTCTCAAACGATTCACAATATCGGATTTTGCCGGTGTTTGGACAAAGTCATGGTTAGATACAACAACTTTAACACCACATGCATGTGCTTGTTCAATAATTGTTTGAACAACATTATTACCAGAGAACAGTTCAACATCGACTAAATCGACTAAACCACTTTTGGCAGCATTAACATTTAATGCGATGTAGTCTTTTATATCAATTGCTTTTTTGCCACCTTCTTTAGAAGTACGGAACGTCATTAAAATTGGCGTATTAGCTAAAACGAGTCGAAGATCTTTTAATAATGTCTCCACTGCATTCCAGTCTTGGCTATGTTCAAACCAGTCCACCCGCCACTCAACAACATCTAATGGGATCTCTTTAAAAGATTTTGCTTCACGAATAATTTCTTCATGGCTCGTCCCAACGATGGGAACAATGATTTTGGGTTTTCCAACGCCAATTTCGATATTACGAACTTTAATTGTATTCATGTGTACCTCTTTCGCGATTTTAAAAATATTTATAGGTGTATTATGACCAAGGTTTATTATAAGAGCAAATCTCATAAGATTTTGCGGATCATTAATTTTTTCATTTTAAGGTGTAAAGTTCCAAAGCAAACAAAAATGGACCATCGCAAAAAAAACGCTCAACTCATTTTACAAAACACAGATCGTAATCAAACAATTTATTTTCAATCATAGGTAAAATCATACCCTTGAATTACAGTTCTTTTTGCAAATTTCAGACAAGAAATCCTCTTTTCTTCTAGCGCGATTCATTGCAAACTAAGTTGGAATGACACCAATTTGGATAATTATAATAAGAGCCAAAAAGAAGCGATAGTCAGGATGTTAACCAGATCTTAGCAAAAACAATCTTTATTGAACCACCTTTCACAGATAAATTTACTAATGTAAATTCTATGATAGATCAATTCGGTATTTAATCCTCCTTCGCCTCTCCCCCATTTCAGAATTATTATTTCGTTCAAGTTTAAAGGCAATTTTTAAAGGAACGCTTTTAACTTAAATAAAATCAAAAAGAGTGAGCAAATAATGAAAAATAAACATAGCTCGTTGTAAGAAAAGTGCGATTCCTTTACTGAACATTTTGTGCTGATTATACTAGAGGGCATATAACAAAGACAAAGGTAATAGAAATGGAAAAACTTCAAAAACTGAGTAATGATCTCGATATGTGTGATGAAGTCATCATGGACATATTGCGCATGCGTTGTCAAATCGTTCAAGAACTCATTCACTACAAACAAGAAAATGGTCTTTCACCTATTCAACCAGAACAAGAACAACAACAAAAGAAAGATATCTTCACAAAGAAATTAGCTGATTATGAATACCAACAATCGATCATGTCGATTTATGACTTTATTATTGATCAGTCCAAACGAATCCAAAGCCACGAGCTCTTTGGCCAAAATATCTTCCTAGTTGGATTTATGGGCGCAGGCAAAAGTACTGTTTCATCTTATTTGAAAAATACCTTTTCGATGGATGTTATTGAAATGGATGAAATCATTGCCAAGCGCAATGGTATGTCAATTTCCGAAATATTTGAATTGCATGGCGAACAATATTTCAGAAATGAAGAAACGGAACTACTGCGTGAATGTCAAAACAAGAAGAATCAAATCATCTCTTGTGGAGGAGGCGTAGCAATGCGCCAAGTTAACGTCGATGAAATGCGTAAATCTGGCACAATTGTCTTATTAACCGCTTCTCCAGAGACAATTTTAGAGCGTGTACAATCAAGTCATGATCGCCCATTATTAGAAAATAATAAAACGATTGAACATATCACTTCTTTAATGCAGGCACGAGAACAAGCTTATCAAAACGCTGCCGATATCATCGTCAATACTGATGGCAAATCTGTTTTTGAAATCTGCGAAGAAATCGTTAATAAAGTTCAACCTTTAAAAATTGAATCTACGACTGCTTAACGCACGAAGAAAGGAATATTTATGACAACTCCAATTACTGGTCATACGGGTTTACTTTGCCTACTTGGCTCCCCCGTTGAACATTCGATCTCCCCTGCTATGCATAATGAAGCATGTAATGCGCTAAATTTAGACTATCGTTATCTTGCTTTTGATGTTTGTGAAGATCAAATGCCTAGTGCTGTAGAAGGATTAAAAGCACTTGGCGTACGTGGTTGGAACATTACCATGCCGGGAAAAAACATCATGTGCAAATTAGCTGACGAACTGTCTGCAGCAAGTGAAATTACAGGAGCCTGTAATACAATCGTCAATGATCATGGTAAATTAACTGCCTACACGACCGATGGAATCGGATTTATGGAAGCAGTGAAAGAAAACGGTGTTAACATTATTGGCGAAAATATGACTTTACTTGGTGCTGGAGGAGCAGCATGCGCAATTTTAGTCCAAGCAGCACTTGATGGTGTTCGCCAAATCGATGTCTTTAACGTTCGTGATCCTTTCTTTTCTCGTTTAGAAGAAATCGCACAAAAATTAAACGAGCGCACAGCATGCAAAGTTATCGTTCATGATTTTGAGGATCCTCAACAATTAAAAGATGCGATTGCCAACAGTCGAATTTTAGTCAATGGCACTTCAGTTGGTATGGCACCTAAAACGGAAGCGACACTGATTCCAGATCCATCTTTCTTCCATCAAAACTTGTTCGTCTTTGATGTAATCTATAACCCGGCAAAAACACGCCTTTTAAAGGATGCCGAAGCTGCTGGTTGCCAAACTGCTAATGGATTATTCATGTTGTTATATCAAGGTGCTGCCTCTTTTGAATTATGGACAGGTCAAAAAATGCCTGTTCAACTCATTAAAGACAAATATTTCAAACAATAATTCCATTTACATTCTTAATTGATCTCTAATTTTTTTGTTCAATGTAAATTGAATCAAACAAAAAAATTCATTTTTATGTTTGATATAAGGACGCTATATTGCGTCCTTTTTCTGTATTTCCCTTCGTTTTTAAGTAAGTTTTGCTAAATCAATCAAAAATACCTTATTCATAAAGTAAAATTGCAGGAATACGAATGGACATCAAAAAACGAGCTTTTGATCAAGTTTCCTTGTCGTTAAGCTCGTTTTTTGATTTTGATCTTGATTATTCGCTAATCAATTCGATTGCATAGTTTTTCTTTTTACCACGACGAATTAATAACACGTTATCCACATATGCTTGGCTTAAATCAATGATCATATTTGGATCGTTGACTTTCACGCCATTTAAGCTAATTGCATTTCCTTTTGTCCATTCACGTGCTTCACGTTTGGAAGAAGCAATTTTACCATTGACTAAAATATCTTCTAATTTGCCTGGCGCAAGTTGAATTTTTTCCATATCAGCAACAGCTTGTTTTCTTTGATCGGCATCTAATTCTTGTAAAGAGCCTGTGAACAATGCTTCAGTGATTTTAATTGCTGTATCTAATGCTTCTTGACCGTGTAAATCACGAACAACTTCTTCAGCTAAACGCTTATGTGCTTTACGTGCACCGGCATTTTCTTCTAACTCTTTTTCTAATTCCATGATTTCTTCCACGGATAAGAAAGTCAGTTTTTTGATATATTCGATAACTTTGGAATCTTCAGTGTTTAGCAAGAATTGGTATAACTGGAATGGACTTGTTTTATTTGGATCTAACCATACTGTACCACTTTCAGATTTTCCGAATTTTGTACCATCTGCTTTTGTGATCAATGGCATTGTTAAACCATATACTTTTGTTTGCGCACCGTGTTTTTTACGGATTAATTCCAAACCTGAAGTGATGTTTCCCCATTGGTCCTGACCACCGATTTGCATTGTACAATTACGTGTTTCATAAAGATTTAAAAAGTCCATGGATTGTAAAATCATGTAGGAGAATTCTGTGTAAGAAATTCCGCTTTCTAATCTTCTTTTTACGGTTTCTTTGTTCAACATGTAGTTGATATTGAAATGTTTCCCAAAGTCACGTAAGTAGTCAATTACAGAAAGGTCTTTTGTCCAATCTAAGTTGTTAACCATTGGAAAACCCCATAATTTTTCAATTTGATCATGGAGTGCATTAAAGTTATGTAACAAAGTTTCTGGCGTTAACATGCTTCTTTCGCCAGTTGCTTTTGGATCTCCAATAAATCCAGTAGCTCCCCCAACCAACATAATTGGGTGATGGCCATGCTGTTGCAGACGTTTAGCCATTAAAAGTGAGCTGTAGTGACCAATGTGTAAAGAATCAGCAGTTGGGTCTGTTCCAATATAGAACGTTAATTCACCATTATTGATTTCATCTTCAACCTCTGGAGAAGTGACCGCATTGATCAAACCACGCCAGTTCAATTCATCGTAGAATTTCATAGTTCCTCCTTATATGTATTACAAAATTTTTTTCATCATAGACAATTGAAATTAAAGAGAGGATTTTTCCACAAAATAAAACCGCGCACTATCAAGGACGACAATGCGCGGTACCACCTTTCTTCATCAAACAATATGTGTTTAATGCACTTTTCCATTAACGCAGGATCACGTTCAATATGAAAGCTCCAAGGTGTATTTCAGCAGGCTTCCATTATGTCTTGCACCAACCGACAATTCTCTAAAATGAAAGATTCTGCGTACTTCTCCTCTTCAATGCCTTAAAAAGATTATAACGATTTATCGTTGGGTTTCAACCAACAAATGAATAGACGTTTTGGATTGTCTATTTTGCAACGATGTTCACAACTTTTCCTTTGACAACGATGACTTTTTTCACTTCTTTGCCTTCGAGTTGTTTTTGAACAGTTTTTAATTCAAGTGCCATTTGTTCGAGACTTTGATCATCTGTTCCTGTTTCAACTTCAAATTTACCACGAACTTTACCATTGACTTGAACGACAACAGTATGGCTTGTTTCTACTAATTTAGATTCATCCCATTGTGGCCAAGATTCATAAGCGATTGTTCCTTCATGGTGTAACACTTCGCTATAAATTTCTTCACCTAAGTGAGGCGCAAATGTGGAGAACATCTTCACAAAGCCTTCTGCATATGGACGATAGATTTCTTTAACTTTATACGCTTCATTAATGAAAACCATCATTTGTGAAATAGCTGTATTGAAGTTCAAAGAATCGATGTCTTTAGAAACTTTTTTAACGGTCTGGTTATAGATTTTATCTAATTTACCATCATTTGTATCTGTATAAATTGCTTCGCTAGAGAAATAACGCCATACACGTTCTAGCCATTTACGTGTTCCATCTAATCCATTTTCAGACCATGGTAATCCAGATTCCAATGGTCCCATAAACATTTCGTATACACGTAAAGCGTCTGCACCATGGCTGACAATAATGTCATCTGGGTTAACAACGTTTCCTCTTGATTTGGACATTTTTTCGCCATTGTTTCCTAAGATCATTCCTTGGTGGAATAATTTTTGGAATGGTTCTTTAGTTGGAACTACACCTAAATCATATAAAACTTTGTGCCAGAAACGAGCATACAACAAGTGAAGAACAGCATGTTCTGCACCACCGATATATAAATCAACAGGTAACCAGTGTTTCAATAATTCTGGATCTGCAATCGCATTGTCATTTTTTGGATCGATGTAACGTAAGTAATACCAGCAGCTTCCTGCCCATTGTGGCATTGTGTTTGTTTCACGAACCCCTTTGACACCATCGATTTCAACATTTAACCAATCAGCGCAGTTAGCAAGTGGGGACTCCCCATTATCTGCAGGTTGGAAGTTATCTGTTGCAGGAAGTTCTAATGGTAATTGTTCAATATCAACTGTACGTGTTGTTCCATCTTCCATATGAATAATTGGAATTGGTTCACCCCAATAACGTTGTCTAGAGAACAACCAGTCTCTTAATTTATAAGTTGTTTTAGCATTACCGCAATGGTGTTCTTCTAACCAAGCGATCATTTTATCAATCGCTTCTTGTTTGCCTAAGCCATTTAACCATTCTGAGTTAATATGAACGCCATCTTCTGTAAATGCTTCTTCTTCAACATTTCCACCTTCTAAAACTGGAATGATGTCGAGACCAAATTTTTTCGCAAATGCGTAGTCACGTGTATCATGCGCTGGAACGGCCATGATTGCACCTGTACCATAGCTAGCTAAAACATAGTCAGAAATCCAAATTGGAATTTTGCGACCGTTTACTGGGTTGATTGCATAAGCACCAGTAAATACACCTGTTTTATCTTTATTTAAATCTGTACGTTGTAAATCAGATTTAGATGCACATTCTTTTTTATATGCTTGAATGGCTTCCATTTGTTCTGGTGTCGTAATTTCATCAACAAAAGGATGTTCTGGAGCCATAACGCAATATGTTGCCCCAAATAAAGTATCGGCACGTGTTGTGAAAACAGTGAATTCTTTATCGTGTCCATCAACTTTAAATACAACATTTGCCCCTGTAGATTTACCAATCCAGTTACGTTGCATTTCTTTTGTTGAAGATGGCCAATCAACTAAATCTAAGTCTTCCAATAAGCGATCAGCATATTCAGTAATTTTTAATACCCACTGACGCATTGGTTTACGGATGACAGGATAGCCACCACGTTCACTTTTACCATCGATTACTTCTTCGTTAGCAAGTACTGCTTTTAATTCTGGGCACCAGTTTACTGGAATTTCATCGACATAAGCTAAGCCTTTTTCATAAAGTTTTGTGAAAATCCATTGTGTCCATTTGTAGTAATCTGGATGAGATGTCGCAATTTCACGATCCCAGTCATAGGAGAAGCCTAATGCTTGAATTTGTTCGCGGAAATGATCGATATTTTTTTCCGTGAAGACAGAAGGGTGATGTCCTGTTTGAATCGCAAATTGTTCTGCAGGTAAACCGAAAGAGTCAAACCCAATTGGATGTAAAACGTTATAGCCTTCCATGCGTTTTTTACGAGAAATAATATCTGTTGCGGTATATCCTTCTGGGTGACCTACGTGAAGACCATTTCCTGATGGATATGGGAACATATCTAAAGCATAAAATTTTGGTTTAGAAAAATCATAGGTATCTGTTTTAAATGTTTTGTTTTCTAACCAGTATTTTTGCCATTTCTTTTCGACTGATTGATGATCGTACATACTTATTTCCTTTCTTATGCATATCGATTCTATTCGAACCGTCGTCAACTTTTTTTATTTAAGCACTCCAAATCGCTTGCAGTCCGGATCACAAAAAAACGCCCTTACTGTTACATAAGGACGTATTATTGCAAAATACGCGGTACCACCTTGGTTCATGGTGCTCTTACACCATGCGCTCATTTGCCGATATAGCCGGTCTGCTGTCAACGATTCGGTGAGACCAGAACGCAATTGATTGGCTTGCACCAAACGCCAACTCTCTAAACAATTGTTGTATTCTGTTAGTCCGAACTTAAATGCTGCATAGCTAACTTAACAAATCTCAAGGATTGAGTCAATTATTCATCTTCAATGGCTTGAAATCACAAGATTTTTTGCGACTTTAAAGATCACTTACCAATCTTGTTTAAGCAATTTTATTTTTTTGATTGCCTTCTAGCCAAGAATAAAGATTGTCGAAAACAATATCCGCACGCAATTCCATCGACTCTACAGAATCAAAACCAATATGCGGTGTGACAATTGTATTTTTGCTGTGTAACAAAGGCTCATCTAAATTTAATGGCGGTTCAATATCAAACACATCAATTCCAGCTGCTCCAATTTGTCCTTGATTTAAAGCATTTGCCAAAGCTTGCGTATCCACAACTGCTCCTCTTGCCGTATTGATTAAAATGGCATCGTTTTTCATCATGGATAATTGTTGGCTTGAAATCATATGGCGAGTGTTTTCGTTTAATGGCACGTGTAACGAGACGATATCACTAGTTTGGAGTAATTCTTCTAATGTGCATTGTTGATCATAAATTGGATCAGTAATTAGGCTTCGACGATAGCCAATGACCTTACATCCAAAGGCTTTACACAAACGCGCTGTTGCCGTTCCAATCTCACCAGCACCTACAATGCCAACCGTTTTCCCTTTTAACAAACGTCCACGAATTCCCGCTTTTGTTTGGCCATCTCTTGCTCGTTTTGAAAGAGGGGTAACGTTACGAATGCAATCGATCATCATCATCACTGCTAATTCAGCCACGCTATCATTGGCATAGCCAGAAGCATTCGAGATCGCGATTCCTTTTTCTTTAGCAAGTTGTGTAGGAATGTGATCTACACCTGTGAAAGCAACATCGATGAATTTCAAATTTGGGTTACTTTCGATAATTTTGGCATCTAATGGCATATTAGCGAGCAGGATCACATCCGCGTCTTTTGTTTCTTCTAAAAGAGTTGGCAAATCCGTTGTTTTTTCGAATGCATAAAATTCATGATTTAATGCATTCAGTTTATTTTTTTCTTGTTCAATTCTTTGTTCACTCACACCTAAGTTTTCTAATAATACAATCTTCATATTTTTAATCCTTTTCTAGAAATTCTTGAATTCATGTTTAGTTCAGGAAATTAAATCCATCGTTTTATTTAAAAATAAGAATCTATTTTATTGTAACGAATCTTTGAGCGAAGACAAAACACATCATTTATGCATCTGTTAAGTTCTTCAATTCCTGTGAATACGATTACTTTTAAATATTGATTTAATCAACATTATAAAACGGTACTTATTTTTATTGTAAACAAGATCCTTTCTAAGTTTTTTATAAAATTTATAATCATTTCACGGATATTTCACAGTCAAATTTCAAAGAAATGATAAAATTATTTTGAAAGGAATTCGCTTTATGTTTAAAAAACTTAAATCATTGGATTACAAGTGGATCATGTATGATGTCGGAAACTCTGCCTTCATTTTATTGACCGCCTCTGTAATCCCTATTTACTTTAACTCTTTGGCGACAAGTCAAGGACTGAGTCAAGACCAATATTTATCTTGGTGGTCTTATGCAATGAGTTTTGCGACAATCTGTGTCGCTATATTCGGACCGATCATTGGAACATTGTCTGATTTCCCTGGAAACAAAAAGAAGATCTTTCTTTTAACCGCTCTAGGAGGCGCTGGAGCATTGTTCTTTTTATGGTTGCCTTCGACATGGTATAGCTTTTTATTTGTATTTGTTTTAATTAAAGTTCTCTATTCCATATCGTTAGTCGTTTACGATTCCATGTTGATTGACGTTTGCGATGAAGAGAGAATGGATGACATCTCCTCTCGTGGCTATGCTTGGGGATATCTTGGCAGTTGTGTTCCATTTATCATTTCCCTTGTCTTCATTCTGCTTCAGCCAAAAATTGGCATTTCAATGGGCACGGTAATGACAATCGTTTTCATGATCAATGCCATTTGGTGGATTTGTTTTTCCTTACCTCTCGCCCGACACTACAAACAAAAATATTCAACAAAACGGACAGGGGCTGCAGTTCAACAAACATTTAAACGCCTAGGAAATACATTAAAAGAACTTGTTCATCAAAAGAAAGTGATGTATTTCATGATTGCCTTCTTCTTCTATATTGATGGTGTTTATACGATCATCGATCTGGCAACTGCATATGGAACATCTCTTGGTTTAGATCAAACTGGCTTATTGTTAGCTTTATTACTGACACAAATCGTCGCTTTCCCTTCTGCCATTTATTTTGGAATTTTGGCTAAGAAAAAATCGACTGGATCATTAATTAAAGTTGGAATTATCGCTTATTTCTGTATTGCCTTATTCGGACTGTTCTTACAATACACTTGGCAGTTCTGGGTTTTAGCGGTTTCTGTTGGTTTGTTCCAAGGCGGAATCCAAGCATTATCTCGTTCTTACTTTGCCCAAATCATTCCAAAAAACCAATCTGGTGAATACTTTGGGTTATACGACATTGCCGGAAAAGGCGCTAGTTTTTTAGGCACAATGATCGTTGGTTTAGTCACTCAAATCACTGGTCAACAGAATATTGCGGTCGGAACTCTAGCATTTTTGTTCTTAATTGGACTATTCGTCTTCTCAAAGGCTGACAAAATCGAAAATCCGGTTTATAACTAATATTGTAAGCTTGACCCCCATCTAAAAAATGCTTGCCCTTTTTTGGGCAAGCATTTTTCTTTACGTGTGTCGGGCATGACACACATCTTGTCGGTGAAAGTCCGGCCACGGGTATTTGTCGCCAAGTGTAGCAAACCGCAAGCCGAAGGCCGTGAGGCCGGGGTGAAGGAAGCGGTGTAGCAAATCTGTCGAGCCTACGAACAGAAACCTGATATAAGGCCAAATGGCGGGTAAGGTTGCGTAACAAACCAAAGCCCAAAAGACAAACGTAACGCCAAGACGATAAATCAAAAGGTTGTGCAGTGAAAGATGTGTGTCTTACCCCGAGAGATCTCGCGGACGATATTCCGAGATGCTTTAAAATCAGCAATCGGTGGCCCAAGAATACGGGTTCGGTCGAAATAAGGTTTGTCGCGAGAAGTCAGCTGAGGGCATAGTAAGTCATCGACTGAAGGCCCTAATGGTTTTTCAGAGCGTTCCGCTTTGAAATAACAAACCAGTAATCTGTAAATCTGGAAAAATCCAACACAGAAGAAACGTAATCTTCTGGGACACTCTGGACGAGGATGATCTGAATTTGTTTGTGAAAAGAAAAAAGACCCATCATGCGTTTAATTGAATCAATACTTCAATCAGAAAACATGAATCAAGCTATCCGAGCTGTCCAACGGAATAAAGGTTCAGCCGGAATAGATGGAGTCACAGTGGGTGATCTTGAATCCTACTGGGATAAGCATCAGGAAGAAATTACTGAGGCTATACTGAATATGAAATATAAGCCCCAACCGGTCAGACGGGTCTATATCCCTAAACCTAATGGAAAGAAACGCCCGTTAGGTATTCCAACTGTCATGGACAGAGCCATTCAACAGGCAGTTGCCCAGGTGCTCGATCTCATCTTTGACCCGTCGTTTAGTGATAGTAGTTTTGGTTTTCGTAAAGGCAGAAGTGCACATGATGCCATCATGCAGGCATTGAATTACCTGAACGAAGGTTACGACTGGGTCATCGATTTAGATATCGAGAAATTCTTTGACAAAGTGAATCACGATAAACTCATTTCACTGATCCGAAATCTCATCAATGAAAAAGAAGTTCTCCATCTGATCCGATCCTTCCTCAAAGCAGGCGTGCTTGAGGAGGGCAAGATCGTAAAAAGTGATCTCGGCACACCGCAAGGTGGATGCATTTCGCCAGTACTAGCCAACATCTATCTAGATCTATTCGACAAAGAATTAGAGAGTAGAGGTCTTAGATTCTGCAGATATGCCGATGACGTCGTAATCTTCGTCAAAAGTGAAATGGCTGCGAATAGAATCATGAAATCAGTTTCCAGTTGGTTAGAAAGGAAACTATTTCTCACTGTCAGTGCAACTAAAACCCATGTATGTCGACCACCAGAAAGTACCTTTCTAGGTTTCACCTTTTGGAAAGGAAAAGACGGATGGAAGGCAAAACCGGCAAATGACCGTAAACAAAGACTCTATGACAAAATCAAAGAAGTTCTTTGTAGAAAAAGAGCGGTCGCATCACCATTAAAAGACGTGTTTACAAAAGTAAACCAAATCGTCAGAGGTTGGATTAACTATTTTAGCATTGTTTCGATGAAAAAGTTCCTGACTAAGTTCGGTGAGTGGCTCAGGCATAAAATCCGAGTTGTCATATTGAAACAGTGGAAAAGACCACGAACAACCTTCGATAACCTGATGAAATTGAATCGCATATCTAAATGGCCTTTAGAATCTGAATTGATCAGACAAACGGCCAACTCCAGGCTAGGCCTATATAGGACAGCAGGAATGCGAACAGTGAACTTTCTGATCTCACCAAATATTTTGGCAATGAGAAAAGGAGATCGACCAGGATTGATCGATCCCCTTAATCTCTATTTATCATTTTATAACGCATGAAATAAAACTGTAAAGCTGTAGCGTCGTATACGAGAACCGTACGTACGGTGCAATGAGAGGGGCGAGACTCACAGATAGTCTCCCTCTACTCTATTCAAGTTTATTAAACTTCTTGTTGTTGCTCACTTAATGGTAAACGAACAACAAAGGTACTCCCAACATCAACTTTGGAGCGAACTTTTATCGTCCCTCCTAAATTGGCCACAGCGTGATTCACAATGGATAAGCCAAGACCGGTTCCTGTTTTATTACGCGATGGATCGGCAGTAAAGAATCGTTCAAAAATACGATCCTGAACTTCATTAGGAATTCCTAATCCCGTATCCGAAATTTTGAGTTGCGCAAAGTGCTCATAACGTTTTAACCGTACGAAAATTGAACCTTCAGGTTTGTTGTAACGAATAGCATTTTCCAACAAGTTTTTGACAATGGATTCCAAATCAACAACTGTTGCAGGAACCCAAACAGATTCTCCTTCATAGCTTAAATTGAGATTTGCAAGCTGTGCAGTATGTTGATAGTCTGAAACAACTTTTTGGCAAATCTCATGGAAGTTAATACTCTCTTTGTTTTGGGGAGATTCTTGTTCTAGACGAGATAGATGAATGATATCGTTGATCATCGCACTCATTTTCTTTGCTTCATCTGTGATATACCCAGCAAAGCGTGGTACATCATTGGGTTGCACCATTCCTGATCCAAGCAATTCTGCACTTGCAGAAATTGTTTGAAGTGGGGTTTTTAATTCATGCGTTACATTTGCACTAAATTCTTGGCGACGTTGGTGAGCTTCTTCTTTTTCTGTGATATCAAGCGCTAAAATCATGACGCCAATTACTTTATCGGTCGCAATAACACTTGCGGCTTCCAAAGAGTAAATTCGGCCATTTTGATTTAATTGTGATTTGGCAGAATGATGGCGTAATGCTTGAGAAAATAATCGTTTCAGCGTCTCGTTTTCTTTGACATCAAAATTTTCCTCTAAGTCAAAAATTTCATTTCCAGCTGTATTGGAATAATTCAAAATTCCTTTGCGAGAAAACATCAATAATCCTTCATCCATACTTGAAAGAAGTGCATTCCATTCTTGGTTCCGCCGCTCAAGTTCTTTCATCTTACGATCCAATTCTTTGTTATTTTCATCAAAACGCGTAAGTAGTGGACGCAATTGTTCATATGGAATTGAATTGAGTGGGTCCGCTAAATCTATCGCATTAATGGGTTCAACGATATTACGCGCTAAAATTCGCGCTAATCCTAAACAAAATAGGACGAGGAATCCAACCATTAAAATCATTGGCCAAATCGTTTGGTAAAACAGATTCAATAGCGTGGAATGAGATCGACTCATGCGAATCACATTTCCATCATCCAAAAGCACAGCATAATAATAGATTTCTTCACTTTGGGAGTTGGAATGGCGAATGGAAAAACCGCTTCCAGTTTCACGCGCCAATTTTACTTCTTCATGACTATTGTTGTCTTCGTAATCCGCTTTTTCATTGTCTTCTTTGAATGAATCGTAAACGACATCCCCATCCGGCTCAATGAGTGAAATTCGTACTGTTTTAGAAGAAAATAAAGCTAAACTTTTAATCTTATCGGATTCATGGTTTAAGGCTGTGGCCATCAATCTTGTTTCGCTTTCCAAACTTGCGATTTGTTCCCGCACTAAGCCGTTGTAGACGGCTTGGACCGTGACGGAACAAACAATAATTAAAAGAAACAAGCAAGCCCCAAAAATAGAATAGAAAATACGTTTAGTCATTGTTTCTCGCAAAGCGGTATCCTACACCGCGTACAGTTTCAATTTGATTTCCAAATGATTTTAATTTTGTGCGCAATGAACGAATATGCACATCGATTGTTCTCGTTTCCCCTAAAAAATCAGTATGCCAAACGGCATCTAATAAGTCGTCTCTAGAAAAGACAACTCCTTGTTGAGATAAAAACAATGCGAGTAAATCAAATTCTTTTTTTGTTAAATCAAGCATTTCTTTTTGATCATTTTCAATAATCCATGCTTGTCGAGATTGTAAATCCACGCCAATCGGTTCATTTTCATGATTTGATCGACTAAGATTTTCGCGATTTTGGCAACGTCGTAGCACTGCTTTAATACGAGCAACCATTTCCATCATCCCAAAGGGTTTCACTAAATAATCATCTGCCCCTTGTTCAAGAGCTTTGATTTTGTCGTATTCCATCCCCTTTGCGGTTGTCATAATGACTGGAATAGTTGCAAATTGAGGATCTGTTCGTAACTGTTGTAATAAACTCATTCCATCCGTATTTGGGAGCATGATATCCATTAAGATCAGATCAGGACGTCCTTGTTGTAGTGCATCAAGAAAACTTTGTCCATCTTTGAAGCCACGCGATTCAAAACCAGTAGATTGTAAAGTGTATTCAAGAATATCACGAATATTTTGTTCATCTTCTACACACCATATGACTTGTTTGGCCATGTCAATCCCCTTTCTCTTTTATTAAATTCTAGACCTGTCTAGTTTATCTTACAAAAACAAAAATTGACAAATCTCCATCTCACTTTAAAAGAAATGCCCGCAATCAACGATTGAGCGGGCATTAAAATTAAATATGTAATATTAGATTAATCCAAAATAGGATCATTGTTTGCAAATACAACTTTTGTTTTATGCCATGTATCTTCATTAATTAAACGAAGACAACGAAGAGCAATTCTTTCATAACAATCTGCCGCTTCTAAGAATAACCATGCATTGTCTTGGCTTGCATGATCTTGTGCAGGTGTTAAATAGAACTGACGTAAATTCGAAATTAACTGACGAATGTTTGTACAGTTCTGTTTTGTTGTTTCGCGATCATCATATGCATCAAAATCTGTAGGTTTTTTATCTTTCATTCCTGCCTGTAGACGCAAATGATGTAATGTGTGCTTACAATCGGAGCTGATTGTTTTAATTTGTTCAGCCATTTCAGGAGTAATGTGTTTTGCCGTTAAGCCATTTTCATTAATCTTTGCAATAGCAATCGCATCAGAAGCAATTTGGTGAAGGTCACGTGCTGAAAATAGCGCTCTTTGTAAATCACGTTTTTCATGTTCATCTAAAGAGCTCATTTCAATTCCTGAACAATATTTTTTCACTTCAATACAAGCGTTTAAAATATTTTTACCTTCATTTTTCAAATCTTCTTGAGAACCATTTTCGAGCAAGCAAGCTCGTGACATACGAATGAGTTTTACACAGTCATCTCGAATAATTTCAAGTTCTCTTGCTAATGCGTTGAAAGCTGCATTAGGTATCTGTTGGAAACGTTCATCTAACAATACAGGAGTATTTTTGTTTGAACGCACTTTTCCTTGAGGAACAAGATATTCAGATAACTTAACCAGTGCATTCGCAAATGGGAATAACATTGCAGTTGTAAATACGTTAAATCCAGTATGGAAAATCGCGAGTGAAGAAGAGTTTACGTTTGCGCTCATTAAAGATGGATTGAGCATAAAGAAGACAAACGCTGCAATCCCTACGATAGTTGCCCCAATAACGTTAAATTCCAAGTGAATCATTGCCGCACGTCTTGCGTTTTTATCCCCACTAATTGCGGAAAGTACTGCAGTGATACAAGTACCAATGTTTTGTCCTAAAGCAATAAATACCGCAGATCCCCAGTTTACAGCACCAGCCATTGCCATTGTTTGTAAAATCTCCATCGACGCGGAAGAAGATTGGATAATAGCCGTAACAGCGGCACCGGCAAGGATAGCAAGTAATGGGTTAGAGCCTAGTGTTTCAAAAACAATTTTGAAAATAGGTGCATCAGTAAATGGTTTAATCGCTCCTGACATTGATGAAAGACCAACGAATAAGACACCAAAACCAATCAAAATTTTTGCGCCATCTTTGACTTTTGGTTTGTTAGCAAACATTTTGAAGCCAACACCAATCACAAGTAAAACTGGTGCAATCATTTCTGGTTTTAAGAATGCTGCCCATTCACCCATCGAGACGATCCAGCTTGTCATCGTTGTACCGATGTTCGCCCCCATAATAACACCGCAAGCTTGAATTAATGACATTAAGCCTGCGTTAACGAAACCTACAACCATGACTGTTGTCGCAGAAGAGGATTGAATGATCGCAGTGACTAATGCCCCAGCAATCATCCCCATGAAACGATTGTTTGTGATCGCTTCAAGTAACTTTCTTGTTTTATTCCCAGCTGCTTGTTGAAGTCCTTCGGCCATGACATCCATTCCATATAAGAATAAGCCAAGGCCTCCTAAAAACGACAGCAACGCGCTGATGACTTCTGAACTCATTTTAGAATCCTCCAATTTATTTTCTAAAGTTCGTTTGAATCGTGATTAAAGCATGTCTATCAGTGCATTTTCTCTGAAAAAACGCGCTTTATCATTAGGATAAAAAATGTGATAGGTATGTTTCAACCATGGATTCGAAAAAGTTTTGTAAATTTCTTGTAAAATCCATTGAGGTTTTAACCTAAACTTAATTTATCAGAACCATTATCTTATGATCGCCTAAAAAAACAAAGCCCATGAGAGCTTTGTTAATATTTATGTGTAATTTAATTCAATTTAAAGTATCGCGATCAATTCGTGAATCTTTTCTGGATGATCCCGAAGTTCTTTTGCGTGATGGGCAATTTTACAAAAATAATCCATTGCTGTTCTAGGATTTTTTGAATTTGCCGTTTCACCAGTTAACATTACTGCTGATGCCCCTTGCAAAACCGCATTGTATACATCACTCACCTCAGCGCGTGTTGGGCGCGGCTCAGTGATCATGGAATATAACATTTGTGTAACCATCATATAAGGTTTATTTGCTTTTAAGCATTCTTGTTGAATATAGGTTGCAATTACAGGCAACCATTCAAGAGAAGTAGAAGCCGCCAAATCGCCTCGTGCAATCACAATAACATCGGCGACGTTCATAATCTCATGCAGATGTCTCACGCCTTCCATATTCTCAATTTTTGCAAACATCGTCGCATGTGGAATATATTCATTCATCACTTTGCGGATTTCTTCTAAATCTTGAGCATTTTGAACGAGCGGAACCATAATTTGGTCAACCCCATATTCTTTACAAATTTTTATATTCTCAATATCTTGAGCATATAAAATAGGCAATGTTGAATCTTTATTTAACAAATGAATCGATTTTCCAGATTCGAGATAACCATCTTCTAAGGCTTGGGCTGTCCAACTATTCCCTTGAGGGTCTTGTTCTAACAACACCAAAGAATGGCCACTATCGCCAATATGCAGTTCATCGCCTTTTTCAAAATGAATCAATAAATCGCCACTAATCGGAAGTCGTTCCGGGATTTTAATTATTTCGCCTTTTCTAACATGAAAAGGTTCAAATTTACCAAGACGACGTTGTCTGCCAACTAGATCTAACATGATATGACAAGGTTTATGTGTATTGGCACACGCCTGATGAAGGTTTTTAACCCAATATTCCTTTTCTTCTAGCGTTGAATGGGAAAGATTTAATCGTATTCCAGTCATTCCCATATTGAGCATCATCTCAAGGGTTTCAACGCGATGACAAGTTGGGCCAAACGTTGCGAAAATTTGAAGATCTTGGTTTGTGATATTTTGTAAGTTTGGCGTTTGTATGAATTGCTCAGACATGAAATCTCCCTCATTATTTTATAAAAAACTAAATAAATACATTTTAATTATATACAAATAACATCAATAGATCGATATTTACTCAACATTTATCGATGTAATAAGTTGCAATTGGCGTAGTCTTTTGAACTGAATTGCCCGGTTAAGTTCAATATTTCACTCTTATTTCTTTTGTGATTATTTTATATTCAAAAATTAGTTATAAAATACCTGAAATAGCTATTTTCTATTTTTTATTGCATATAATTAGAACATAGAGAATGATTATACTTCATTATATTTTATACGACGAATAAGAAATGAAAGGTTGGGTCAAAACGATGTCTAAAATATTATTTATTGACGTAGATGGAACTTTAACTGATTATCAAGGCAACATTCCAAATTCAACAATTTATGCCATTCGCAAAGCACGTGAATTAGGTCATCGTGTCTATATTTGTACAGGGCGTTCTCGTGCTGAAGTTTACGCTAACATTTGGGAAATTGGCTTGGATGGTATGATTGGTGGCAACGGAAGTTATGTAGAAGACCATGGTCATGTCATTTTCCATCATACTTTGAGTGCTGAAGACGAAAAACATATCGTTAACTGGCTTCATGAACATAATCTCGAATTCTTTGTTGAATCAAACGCTGGATTATTTGCGAGTGAAAACTTTGAAAGTGTAGCTCTTCCTGCAATTATTGAATACTCTACAAGAAAAGATCACCCTGATGCTACTCACATGACGGTACGTAAAGCATTTCCCGAAATGATTTTTGATGGGGGACTCTATCGCGATGACGTTAATAAAATCAGTTATGTTTTATCGAGTTATCAAGATCATTTAAATGCTATACAAGAATTCCCTCATTTAAAAAACGGGACATGGGGAGGAGCTGGCGAAACTGCACTTTTTGGCGACATTGGGGTTCAGAACATTGATAAAGCACGTTCAATTCAAACTTTATTAGACAATTTAAATGAAACCTTTGAAAACACAATTGCATTTGGTGATGCCAAAATTGATATTCCTATGTTCAAACTCTGTGCTCATTCTGTTTGTATGAAAAGTGGTGGCCCAGAAGCAAAAGCAGCAGCTGAATATGTCAGCGATGATGTGGAGCGAGATGGTCTATATAAAGGATTTGTTCATTTAGGATTAATCGAAGACGATCTTCATTTAATTTAGTTTTATATATTCTTGTGATAACAATAAGCGGACCGATCATTTGATCCGCTTATTTCTTTTTTCTCTTTATCTATTTTGATTAACTTACATGAGGAAAAGATTTAAATCCAGCCGAAATGTTCAATAACATCACATCGATCAATCCACAAATTTGTGATTTCTGTCAAAAATAAAGTCAGTTTTATCGTTTTCTTTCTATTTTTGTTATTGATCTGTTAATGTAGAAAGGATCTTTTGCGTCCAAAGACGCATTCGATTAAAAAGGAGGATATACATGGTAGAAAACAATTCTCAACCATTGAAACAACGTCCCCGAAAAAAGAAAAGACGCTTAAGAAAGCCAATCCGCATTTTCTTATGGTGTGTCGGAATTGGCACTACTTTATCTCTAGGAAATTATGTTGTAAAAGCTTTTACAACTCAGGATCCTGCTAACCTCGTTGCAGCGCTTGTAACCAATCAAAATGATCATTCACAAGCTAACGAACAACAAACAAATGGTTTTATCCAGGACCCACAAACAACAGATTCAAATTCTTCCTTAGTAGATGATTCTAAAAACGGTTCGACAACTGATTCATCCAACGAAAATTCGGATGATTCAAATACGATTACCAAAAATGATTCAACAAAAGACCATTCTAGTCTTCAAGTTGAGAATGAATCCGAAAAAATTACAGAACCTATCGCAACAATCCTTGTCGATGCAGGTCATGGTGGAATCGATCCAGGAATGACTGTTTTTGATGAAGCCGGTCAACCCGTTTGGATGGAAAAAAACATCAATCTCAATGCCGCACTAAAATTCAAAGAGGCAATGGCTTGGATTAATCCAGACATTCGTGTTCTTCTGACACGAGATGGTGATTTTGCGACAACTGGTGATCAATATGAAAACTATTCAGAAGTCACTGAATTAACCAATCGAACAAATATGGTTTCCGCCTATGGAGCAAATTACTATTTGTCATTACATTGTAATTCGGGTGGATCTAGTCAATCTGGTGTAGAACTTTATGTCCGCAGCAATGATTCTTTTTCCAACACGTTAGCTCAAAACGTTTTCCAAGCTTTTGAAGCAATTGGTTGGTCCGATCGTCAAAGCGTAATCACAACAGACTCTCATCCATTACACGTTGTTGATTTAGCAGGAGTACCATCTATGCTTGTTGAAATGGGATATATGACAGACCCAGAAGATTTAGCGCAATTGGTGGATGATCAGCAACTCACCACACTTATGGAACAACTCGCTGCTGCTTATTCAGAAATGATTCTTTCTTCAAAATAGACTTTCATCTAATTGAAGACTTGAGGCATAACAATTTGTTATGCCTTTTTTTCATTTGTTTATAAAATTCAATCCGTTCACTTTTACGAAGATGTATTTAGCTACATACTCAGTCAAACTTTCTTTAATTCTTATCGTACTCAACTTTCACAATACCCGTTGCGTCATAAAATACGAGTATTTTATACGTTTGGTCTTGATCAACATAAGAGCATTCTAAATAAGTATCAAGATCGCGAAAGTACACATTTTTATCTTTGATTAATTCATTAAATTGTTGTTGATCTTCAAATTCTAAACCACAACGTTTTTTCCAAGCTAGATCTCCGGCAACATATTTTGCCCGTTCAATAATACTTAAATCGATATCGCTTCTTTTAGCCGCGCTAAGCAGATATGAACGTGCCTCAACTTGGATCGCCACCCAAGTAGAAAATAATAAAACAAACATAAAAAGAATTAAAACCGGCTCTAGGATATATCCATTAACCGATCTGAAATGTTTTGGTTCTTTTATTTTTGGTAAATACCAGATAAAGCTTTTGGTCTTTTTGTTCAAAATACACGTCCTCTAGATTTTCCATAAAAATCTCATAACCAGGTCGTTTAACCAAACGATTTTGATCAAATTCTAAGATTTCTTCTTCGCCATTCTCATATAGCACTAAATCGTGATCACGCACTGATGCATGCGCTGATAGCGAAACAAGTTCGCGAATTTGTAATATCGCAAATTGTTCTTGATGATCTGGCTTCACTTGAATTCCTTTCACTAACACCCCTGCTTGTAACATACAAATACTCGCAATAATTGTGGCTAGAATCATACCTAACAATAGTTCAACAAGCGTAAATCCATTTTTTATTCGCTTATTCTGTTCGTTTATCATATTGTTCAATATTCAAATCAAAATCGATATTCATCTCACTTTGAACATCCATTTGCATTGCTTTAGATAACGCACAACTTGAAGTGAGAACAAGAAATCCACTAATTGAACAAATCAACAATGCAAGTAATGCCTCAGAAACCATAAAACCATTGATTTTCACTTGATTATCCCCTTGCTTTTTTGGCTCTTTTTGAGTTTGTATTTTACATTGCTTTCTTTTTAATGCATTCAAAAATGTACTTTTCGATTTCAACATCAAATCAAACGGTGCCTCTTGAACTTCAAATCGCGAAAATGACTGGTTTTGCCCAAAATTATATTTCTGATTCATTTTCTACTCTTCCCCTTCCCGCTCCAAGTTGAAAAACGAGATGTATTTCTTCTTGGCCTTGATTGCATTGAATCGTTCCTCCTTTTGCGATATTGCCTCGAGAATTAAAAATTAAAACTTGGTAAGTACAAGTTACCGATCTTGGATAATCAATAATTTTTTCGTCAGTTTTTGCATGATGTACATCAATCGCCACTTCTTTTCTTGATCGTGTACTCATCGCTTTATACTGTTCAATTTGAATTTCATTTAATAGATTTTGAGCAAATAAATTAAGTGACTCTTCTTGTTTATGAACGCCAAAGACTTGCACGATAACAGCAACCATTAAAATCACCAATAAACATTGGGCGATCGTAAATCCATTTTTGGGCTGTAGCTTATTTATAGTGATGTTTGGATTCAAATTATTATTCCGCAACTTTTGCTTCTCCATTATCAATCACCACACTACTTCCATTTGGACAACGATCTTGTCCTTCTTTGAGATAACCTTTTGATATTAACTCTTGCACACTACTTGGGGTTTGTTCTTCATCAATTTCATAAAGTAAAATTTGAGAATTAACAATTTCAACTAAAGCTTTGCATCCTTTTTCGCGAATAATTTTTTCTTTTTGTTGAATGTTTGGCAAAGTGATCAACAACAACAAAGCTACAACCATCATCACAATCATCATTTCTAAAATCGTAAAACCATTTTTCTTCGTCGACATATTTTCACCTCACCTTGTTATGGTCACAAATTTAGATAATTTTTTAAATTTTAGAAATTTGATTAAAAATGAATACTCAACGATTGATCTTGACTAATAATGTGCAAAACAAATGAAAGGATTTCTTGTTATATTTTTGCTTCAAACGTTTCGTTGAAAACTTTTAAGGTAAATCTTAATACATAAACTACAGATGACTCTTCTTCAGAAAATTCAAAGCGCCAAACAAAGAGAATTCTTATTTTGACTATTTTTGATAGCTAATTTTGAGCTATTTTTATCTTATAAAATTAGTGCAAAACCAAGTAAGCCGCTTTACTAACCACCTTAGCAAACATCCTTTTCTTCTGCTTTAAAGGTGGTATTTTATAGGTGCAAGGAGAAGAAACAAAATCTTCCCTAACACAAAGAGAGGTGAAGGATATAGATCAGGCGTCAGTAAAGACGTAAAAATCATCCGAAAGGATTTCCTAAACGTTGTCACTACCCTGTAAAAAGGGAAAGTTCCAAACAGACTTGCTTAACAAGCACAACAAAAGCAGATACAGAACAATAAAAAGAAGTAAGAATAAATGATCAAAAAGTATAATTTTGATCAAGTGTAAGAGCACTAAAGAAAATACTTCTAAAATCAAAATTTTGACATCAAAAAGATAAGTGAAAATGAACAAAAAAGTATTCAAAAAAATTCAATACTTGTTGTAAAGAAAGCAGGAATTGAAAAAGTTAAAAAGAGGCATGAACAATAAGACATGACCTTAAGATTACAAAATTTGATTGAAAGACTAAATCTAAGTCCCTGAGGCAACTGCTTAACAATAAAAGTTAGAGTCAAGCACAGGCTGTATCGACAAGATCCTGAATAAACTGAATGAATCTATATAAAAAGAGTCAAATCACTAGCAGGCTAAAAAAGTAGTTAGTGAAGACGAAAAATCGGAAAGATCAATTGAACATTTTCAAAAATCGTCTAAATCAAATAACATCCTTTGCGCATATAATCATAAAAAATAACTACTGAATCTGAACAATATAAAATGTGGAGGAAGTAGAAAAAAGATTATAAGATTTAGGAAAACGACCAAAAACGATTTCTAAAAAGAATCGTGAAGAAAATGAATATCAGCCTTTTAAAAAATCCTATATTTGATTAATAAAAAAAATCAAATGAGTATCAAAAGATAGATAGGAAAAAAGGAATAAAACTTACCTGATTCAAAAAGAACAAAACGAGTGAACAGGAAAAGCGAAGAAAGAGATTAGAGATTGAAAAGTCCAAATTAAAAATCATTCAGGAGGAACAAATAAGTTGACTGACTGTAAATAAGAATTCACTAGAGAGATCTAAAGTGAAGCAGTCACAAAACTGATCAAAATTATATCCGAACATCTCAAGGGCTAGAACCGAAAGGAACTAGCCCTTTCTCTTTGCCCATTCTTCCTTTTGCAAAGAAACCAGTCCTCTACAAAAAACAAGATCATCTCATCTACAAAAATGAAATGGATCTTGTTCTTTTTGTTATTAAGAAATTTTTTATTCTTCTTCTAAAGGAATAGAAGGAGTTGGATCTAAAAACATCAATACCCAAGAGAATAGCAATAATAGGACACTTCCCCATATTGCAAAACGTCCAAATCCATCGCACGCCCATTTACCTAAGCCTGCCCCAATGATGAAAGTCAGTATAATCCTAAAATACTGGAACGCTCGATTCCTTTTAGCAGGATCATTCGTTTCAAATGAAGAAACCAAACAATCTAAACCACTTCGTAAATTTCCAATACACATCGTTGATGCAAATGGATACCCATGAACTTTTCTAAAAGATTGTAGTTGCATTGCACATGCAAATGAAACCAAACTATTAGCAAGATAATCCAGCTGAATAAACGGCGTGATCAATAATAATACAAGTTCTACTAACATAACACTCTGTCGCCAATGTAAAGATATCGTCTTGACTCGATTTTTAATACAGGCAGCACAAACAATCCCTAATGAAAACGCTAGAACCGGAAATAAATAACGTAAAAATCCTGATATGTTTCCTTCAATGACATTCGCGGCCATTAACACCATATTCCCTGTCTGAGCATTCGCAAATACTTTCCCTCTAGAAAAATATGTATAAGCATCTTGAAAGCCACCTGAGAGCGTTAAAAATGTAATTGTCCAAAATGACTCAGACATCTGTTTTTGCGAGGTTCTAATTTGCACACCATCACCCCTTTTTTCTGTACCTGTACTATTCTCTATCTTCTATTCGAAAAATCAATTTTTTTGATTTTTCGAAACGAACTATACATTTACTCCTATAAAAAAGATGAAGAGGTTGAGAGGCTATGAAAGAACTGTGTCGGATTATTTTGGAATATGCATTACGAAAAAACGCAACAGACATCCACCTTGAAGCCAAAGAAGATTCTCTCGACATTTTATTGCGAACACCTCAAGGCTTAATCAAACTCGATCAAGACATCATTCATCTCGATTTTTTAGAATACCTCAAATTCATATCCGGGATGGATTTATGTTTACCCTACAAGCCTCAATCAGGAGAATTTTCTTATCAACTCCACCAAGGTCAAATGGATTGCCGTTTTTCCATGATGACAACGGATCAAGTCAAAACAGGCGTCATCCGTCTGTTACATTCTAGTCATCACTTTGCCCTCAATGATCTGTCTAGTGCAAGTCTTGCGATTACCAAGCTAAAAGCAATGAGTAACATTGAGCACGGATTAGTGATTAGTTGTGGACCAACTGGTTCAGGCAAATCAACTACTGTACATGCCTTACTCAATGAAATCTTGAATCATCAAAATCGAAAAATCGTGACCCTTGAAGATCCAATCGAAATTCAAGAATCGAAAATGATTCAAATCCAAGTCAACGATGCGCGCGGAATTACTTATGAAAACGGGATCGAAGAGCTCATGCGCCACGATCCAGATATTTTATTCTTTGGTGAATGTCGAACATCATACGCTGCAAAAATGGCTTTACGTGCCTCTTTAACGGGTCATTTAGTTTTTACTACGCTGCATTGCGGTAGTGGTAAAGAATGTCTTTATCGATTATTGGATTTAGGGGTAGATCGTGAAGAATTACGTTGCGTACTAAAAGGAATATTTGTCTGTCGACTTGAAAATGTTGGCAATAGAAAAGAGGGTGTTTATGAAATCTGGAACGAACAAGACATCGAAAGATTATTCGCAAATCCTTTGCAAGCGAATCCTGGACTTTCTTTTGAAACCTGTCGGGCACAAGCAGGATTATCCGATTATGACTGAAAATGAAATGGAGGTTTTCTCCTTACTAGAAAAAAATGGTTTACCATTTCAAGATGCGATTCATCTTTCCTTTCACCAACACGAATCTATTACCGATCTTTTACAAAAAGGTGTACCATTCTTTGAAATTGTTCACCATCAAAAAGGACGACGATTAAAGCGGATGGCTTCTTTGATGGAGTACTTTTCCCTTTCACAAGCCGTACAATACGATCAAAAACTTCAACAAACTAGAGAGCTATTAACGAAAAAACTTCTCACGAATTCCCTCTATCCGTTATTTATTATGGCTTTTGCGAGCATTTTAATTTGGTTTTTCTCTAACAACATTCTGCCCGCCTTTAGTGCATTCGAACATGAAGACACCGCTTTACTCGACGGTTTAAAAATTTTGAGTGGTTTATTTTGGTTTATCGTAGCCGTAATCGGCATATTGATTGCTTACTTTCTTTATACTAAACCGAATTATGCCTTGATCTGGTCTTTATTGTTTAAGATTCCCCTTTTAAAAATATTATGTTCATGTGAGTGTGCTGCACTTTTTGAATGTACTCAAAATAGTGGCCTTGCGACAGTACAAACGATCTCTTTTATGCAAAAAGCAACCGGATTTCCATTTGCCTCAATTCTTTCACGTCATTGGAATAAAAAACTCTCATTAGGATACTCTTTAATGAATTGCATTCGTCAAGATAATCGTTTGGATGAATTGTTTGTTCGTTTTTTTGAGATTGGAAGTCAAGTTTCCATGATGGAAACTATGATGAAATCTTACCAAGAAAGCAGCTTACTCAAACTAGAGCGCATAACGAAGAAAATTTCCAACTATATTTTATATTTTGCCTATAGCTCTGTTGGTTTACTAGCAATTAGTGTCTATCAAATTATGCTTGCTCCATTGAATTTATTAGAATCATTTTAATTGCTTCCGTATACTCCTTAATCCTCGCTCATCCACAAGAATCATTGGCTGTGCTTAATCATGATGTCTCTTCATTTTTTCTTATATTATTAATTAAGCGGCAGTGAGAATTTCTCAATCTGCCGCCATGATTCTAAATAAATGCCGTTAGATAATCTGTAATGTAATAATCTGATATTTTCTGTATCTCTGTTTGGATTGATTCATACCCATCATGAACGCCTACAACAACAAATCCTTCATTCTTTGCGGTCACCAAAGCATGATAAGCATCCTCAAATACAAGTGTTTCCTGTTTTTCAGTTTTTAAATATTCAAGAGCTTTTAGGTAAATCTTTGGGTTAGTTTTACCTGATCCAACATCTTGAGTTGTAACGATTTGTATAAAATAATCACGTACATGCAAACGAAGCAATGCTTCGTGCGCTAATTGTTTATCCATAGCAGTAGCGATGCACATCTTAATTTGATTTTGGGAAAACTTTTCGAGTAGTTCTACAACGCCCTTTTTTAATGGAACTTCGTTTCGGTAAAAATCACTTAGCATATCGTTAATACCATTTATGATTTCACTTATTGATAAAGTGACACCATAATGACTACGGTAGTACTCAGCCGACTCCTCTAAGGTAAACGTTTCAAATGTTTCTGCTAAGTTTTCTTTTGGTTCAATTCCTAAAGAGAGTAAATAATCGTTCCCGATTGTACTCCAAATAGACATTGAATCAAAAAGCGTTCCATCCAGATCAAAAATCGCTCCTTTGATCATCTAGTGACCACCTGTTGGGTGAGTATTTTGAGTTCTGATGTTTCCTTGCAAATGTCTTTTGCGGCGAATATTGCACTGATTACGGCAATCCCAGAGATACCACTTCCTGCTAATTCTAAAACATTAGATTTGTTGATCCCACCAATAGCAACCACAGGAATAGTCACCACGTCACAGATTGCTTTGAGCGCTTCAAAACTGATCACACTCGCATTAGCTTTCGATCCGGTATGAAAGACAGCACCAACACCAAGATAGTCAGCTCCACGCTCTTGAGCAAGAAGAGCTTGCTCGACAGTTTGTACAGTTACGCCAAGGATTTTATCCTCGCCAATTCGAGCACGGACGTCACCGGCTTCCATATCTAGTTGGCCGACATGAACACCATCTGCATTCATTTGACAAGCGATATCTACGTTATCATTGATCACAAATGGAACGTGATATTTTTCGCAAAGTTTTTGTAGTCTGGTCGCTTCTGCAAAAAAATCATCATCATTTAGTTCTTTTTCTCGTAATTGTAAAAAGGTCGCTCCTCCTTGAAGCGCTTCTTCAACTTGTTCATCAAGTGTCTGATTACCAAGCCACGCCCGATCCGTAACGGCGTACAATAGCATATCATCGTTATTGAATTTCATATTTTGCTCCTTTATCTAATGATTATTCAGCAGGAGACAGAATGTAAAAAATGGAAGGCACCTTTTTGGGTAACTTCCATTTGCGTACACGATCTCTCAAGCGTCCCTACGTTGGCATTATCCAAATCAGGTTAATGGGTCGAAGGTCCTACCTTCCTCTCAGCCTGTTTGCATATCTTTATGCATCAAGCTCCCCGCTGTTTAATTATGAAGTCATTATATACACTATCAATAAAACATCAAGAAGAAACAATGTATAGCCAAATTACAGACTGAGTGTTGTACACGTTCTACTTTCTAATTCTTAATGAAGTACGGTAGATTTTTTAGAACATGTTATGAACGAAATAAGGGTTTTGCGCTTTTTCAATTTCCAAAGTAGATGAAGCTCCATGTCCTGGATAAATCGTATAATTCGTTTTAAACGATTTAATGAACTTTAATGAGTTTTTCATCTGTTTATCCGATCCACTTGGCAAATCTGTTCGGCCAATAGATCCTTGAAATAGGGTGTCTCCTGTAAATAAGTCATTATCAATGGCGAAGATCATCGAACCGATAGAATGACCTGGCGTGTAATAAGCTTTGACTTCAAACGTTCCAATTGTATTTGTTCCAATCACTAGTGCTTTAGGCTGAGTATGAATAACAATTTCTGGCACGCCCATAAAGACAGCTGAAGCATTCTTTGTTGAATCACTTAAAAAATCGAATTCTTTTTCGCAAATATATACGTCAGCATTGAAATTTTTAGCGAGTTGGTCGACTGCAGCAATGTGATCAAAATGGGCATGTGTTAAAAGAATGCCATCTACTTCTACACATAATGAATTAATTGTCTTAGTTAGAGTTTTAGCATCATCACCTGGATCAATAATTAAACAATGATTTTGATCATTAATCACAAAATAGCAGTTTGCCATTACAGGACCGACTGGTTTACAAATTACTTTCATAGAAAACCTTTCTGTTTATCGTTCGATTTTTATATATCGAATTCAGTTGGACTAAATTACGTATTCATATTATACGGAATTAGGTTAAAACCCGAATATAAATTGCTCGATGAGTTTGGTTCAAGCCCATTACAACCAAGCGAATTTTGGGTACAAAAAAAGCTTTCTATCCGTTTGGGCGAGGTGCCTGACCAAATAAGAAAGCCAAAAAAAGAGCTGCAAAATTGCAGCGATTATCTTTTCTCTTTATGCTCTGTCATTTTATTGCATTTAGGGCAGTATTTTTTAATATTCATGCGATCCGGATGTTTTTTCTTATTCCGAGTGCCGATATAGTTTTCATTTCCACATTCAGAGCATTTGAAAGTGATGCGGTCTCTCATTGTCTTCCCTCCTCGCTCATTTGCTTGTGAGATTATAACACATCCATATAATCCGTTTCAACAAATCCCAAATCAAAAGAACAAGTAGATTCTAAATTAAATCTATTTTTTATGCTCTTATTTACTGAAAGCGAATAAAAATTCAAAAAACAGCGTACAAAGCGCGATCGATGATGATCGAATTTGCTTCCATACGCTGTGCAATTCATTTACTTTTCTTCAGGATACTTTTCAAAATAGCGATCTAAAACTGGTCCCATCACTTCTGTAGTACATACGTTACCCGACAATGCCTGGCTGTTGACTGATGAAGTTGGTGCTGAACAAGCAAAAGATACAGTAGGTTTCGAAGCTGGTGCATAACCGACTAAGTTTGCGGTTGTCCATTCATTAACCTCTGCTGTACCGGTTTTTGCTGAAACTTCGTGCTCATTTGCATATAATGGATCCCCACAGTTTTTGTCAGCGACACAAGCTCTAAATCCTTGTTGAACGCGATTTAAATATTCGGTATTTTCACTTGGTAGTTCTTGTTTTAATTTCACTTCATTAATATCAAAGATTTGATCACCATTCACTTCTTTTACATATTGTAAAAAGCGTGGTTGATACATCTTACCACCTGTTGCAACGACTCCTGCATATTGCATCAATTGAACAGGAGTATATGTATCTAACTGACCAATGGAATAGTTCAAGATCATTCCTGCTGTGTTGTTTCCAGCAGCATAAACATTGATTTCATTCGGAACATCTAATCCCGTTTCATTCCCCAAACCAAACATCGAATAGTATTGGCGCATTTTATTCATGGTTCCCGAAACATCAGTAATACCTAGTGGTTGACCTGAAACATATTGATAGCCACCCAAACGCATCGCAATATTAAACATATAAACGTTTGAGGATACTGATAGAGCAGAGACATCGTCAACTAAGCCATGATTGGTGAATGAACCAAGTAATTCACCACCGATATTGAGTACTTCGTCGTTAATCACTTCTCCAGGAGTAACAACGCCTTCAGATAATCCCATATAAACGGTAACCCCTTTGACACAACTTCCCGGATTGACTAAAGACGTATAGTTTCCTGAAGCATAATAGGATAACTGTTTAGTTTCTGGATCCATCAAATATCCGGATAATGCCAAGACATCACCAGTATTTGGATTTTCTAGACACGTAAATAGTGAATAAAAGTTTTCACGATTCTCTGTTCCACCAAGACGAGTCAATACATCTTTTAAAACTGCATCTACATCTTGTTGTAAATCTATATCGATTGAAAGATGAATATCATGTCCTTTTACGGCAGGTTGGATAATTTCTTTACGAGCTAATCCATTCGATTCATAAGTGATTTTCGCAATTTCGCTTGTCCCACTTAAAATATCGTTATATTGATATTCCAAACCACTTCGTCCAACTTGGGCATTGAGTTGAAAACCTTTTGCTAAATATTCTTCCGCTAAATTCTCTGGTAACCCTTCTGTTGAAGTCGTTACAGAGCCTATAACATCACTTAACGTTTGACCATAAGGGTATTCGCGTTTCCACCCATTGAAGTCGACATCAAAACCTGGAAATTCCAATTTATGTTCAATAAGATATGCGGAATCTTCATCTCCGATATCTTCGATAATGACACTTGCCTGTCCGGTAGAAGCATTACTTGCCATTCGTTCATAAACAGCCGCTTGAATCAAATCACGTGTTTCTACAGAATTGATCTTTTCATCATTAATTGCAGCAAGCTGGATTTGGCGAAGTTTAGAGGAAGTCATCTCACCGGCTTGGTATTGAGCTTTTTCTTCTTCTGTTAACAAATCCATTCCGTTGTATGCCGGATCACTTGTTTCTAATAAAGAAGCATAGCGCAAGTAAGCATCTTTAAGCTCTGATTGGGTAAAATCTTCTTTTTTCAATTCGAATACAGTTCCAACACGATCGGCATAAATCAAAAGATCTTCATAATCAACGTTATTTGGCGTAATAAAAACCATGTTATGGCAAGGTACAGTTTTTGCGAGAACACGGCCTTTGCAATCATAAATTTGCCCACGAGGTGCAGTTGTATACTGCTTGATCGACGTGTAATCATCTTGTTTGGCTAAATAAGCAGCATGTTCAAACGCTTGGATATCCACAAGACGAACAACCATGACAAGAAACATGGAGACAATAACTAATGCTAAAACCAAAATACGATTCGATACAACGCGCTGCGTTCCATCTTGTTGTTCTTTCTGTTTGAAATAAGGTCTTTTCATATCTGTCCCCTTTCATCCTGTGATTATAACAAATCTAATTCATGAATCATACAAAAGGCCATTTAACCAAAGATTAAAACAAACTCAAAACACAAAAGGTTAGATCACAACTAAGTATATAAAAAGCTAGCAATTCCCTTTAATCAAAGTTTTGCTAGCTATTCTGTTTAAAGATGTCATTCAATTTTAGATTGGCTTTTCAAAGAAGTTTCCATAGAAACTCAATGATCGATAAACGTTAATCAAACAATTTTTATCTGCTTTTTCAATCGCATGACAAACTGGTGTTAATTCAAATGCCGAAATCGTAGATTTACAAATATAATACTTTTCCCCTTTGAAAGCCCCTGTACATTCAATAACTGACATTCCATGGCGAACAGTACTCATAAAAGCATCGATGATAATTTTAGGGTCTTTACAAGTGACTTCAATTGAAACACGTTGATAACGTTTATATGTTTTATTGATAACTGTAGTCGATAAAAATTGGAAAATAATTGAATATGCACAATAAATCCAGCCAAATCCCATTCCATATGCAATATACATACAGCAGTTAAAATAAAACACAATATTGAAGATTGAGCGGTGGATTTTTTTTGCAACATATTGCGCAATAAAATCAGTTCCGCCAGTTGAACCTCCAGAAGTTAATGCCAGTGAGCAAGAAAAGCCCCATAAGATTCCACCAAACAACAAGTTAACCGTAACATCATAGAAGAACGGTTCAAAGTGAAAGATCGTTAAAAACACAGATACACTCACGAATTGAATCGCTGATAAAACTACAAACCGTTTAGAAATTGCTTTTGCACAAAATAGAGCAACTGGTAAGTTTAGTAAAATAATCAAAAATGATGTTGACCACTCCATGCCCATCGCCGAGCCAATTCGACTCATAAATAAAGCAATCCCTGTGAATCCACCAGAGATCAAATTACAAGGATTCATAAAGACCTGCATAATATAGCTTTGTAAAAATGCAGATAATAAAACTTTAATGACCGAGATCACAAACGATATCTTCGGATTATCCTCCAATTTTTGGTAAAACTCGTACATATTCAATCCTCCCCCGTCTTTTTCTCTAATTCTATTCTAACTCGATATCTTGCTTATTCAACGAAAGCAAGATCAGCACGCTAGTTTTCGAAAATTCAGATCAAACAAAACAAACTCATTTTTCTATGATCATCTTAGTCGAAAAAGTGCTAGATTCTATTCATTCTAATTTCCTCGCTTATTTCCTAGCCTTGTTTTTCATTGATTGAACAAATACTTTGATCTTCCCGTCATCCAATTTCAAAAGGAATTTTGAAAAAAGAAAAACCGATAGGTTTAAAACCTATCGGTAAATATACAAATGGTGGGAACGGAGGGAATCGAACCCTCACGGCCGCAATGGCCGACGGATTTTAAGTCCGTTGCGTCTACCTGTTCCGCCACGATCCCAAATAAATTGTATTTGTCGATATCAATCAATTTTCAATCATTTGTTAATGACCAACCCAATGAATGAGTACTTGTTCATTATACATGAATCATTCTTCAGGTCAACAATAAATTTCGATTTTATTAAAATTAATTGTTAGCTCGAAATTCGTTCAAGTAAGAAAAAACTCGATAGATATATCCTATCGAGTTAATTAACAAATGGTGGGAACGGAGGGAATCGAACCCTCACGGCCGCAATGGCCGACGGATTTTAAGTCCGTTGCGTCTACCTGTTCCGCCACGATCCCATGATGGAGGTTCCGGTCGGAGTCGAACCGACGGTCACAGAGTTGCAGTCTGTTGCCTTAGCCACTTGGCTACGGAACCACTTTGCTTAGCGCTCATATAATATACAAAAGATGAACCAAAGACGCAAGTCATTCATCAATTTTTTTTAGAATTTTTTCTTAAAATATATTCATTAGAATTTAATATAACTCTAATCTAGCTAAAACTAACCAATTTTGAACACTAAATTATTGGAATATAAGCGATGAATAAAGCATATTTTAAATCCATCTGGAGTTTCCTTCTCTATTTTTAAAGTATTTAAATTCATTTCTTAATTTCTCCCAAAGAATATTTACAGGCTAAAAAAAGCGAGCTAAATCACTCGCTTTTTGCATATTTATAAATTTTAAAATTCAAAAACTACGCTTCAAATTGTCCTGTTGTAACTTCAGCATTTGCCATCACTTGTTTAGCTGCTTCGACAAATGGCTGAACTTGGGCTGTTTTACCATAAACAACAACGACAAATCCGTCTTGAACAACAATATCGTATTCTTCTGGGAATGTGCACAACCATTGAGCGCTCTTTAATTTTTCTTCAATTTGCGTTTGAAGTGCATCTACATCAACATCATCCTTTAATTGCCATGCTGAAGCAGTAAAATCATTGGCCATGATCGCATTCATAACACATGCTCCACTTGTACTGGAATTTGCCAAGTCCATTGGTACATATAATACGCCTTCAATAGAATCTTTTTGAGCAATATCTACTGCTCCCGGCTTTTCTTCTACCATTGTTTCGCCAATTCCACCAAAGACCATATTCGGTTTGTCATTGATGTTTTCACGATCCCAGATGTTCGTTAATAATTCAGTCGCATCTTCAAATTCAAGCTTGCTTACATCAGAAGATTGATCTTGATTTGAACAAGCTACAAAATTGAATGCCATCAGTGCGCAACAGAATGCAATCAATAGCTTCCCAACCTTTTTAAGCTCTACATTGAAATACATGTTGTTTTGTCCTCTCTTTCTTGTTCAGCGTGTATTCAATCCTAAAAACAAGTCTGGATTGAATCGTGATCTTTATACATCAGTATATCTGATATGATTCATTATTGCCCTTAAATCATCAAAATAATCATATTCCCCATAATTAAAACACGATTTAACATCGCCTCGATTCATACCATACAATTATTAAACCAAAAAAGAAGTAACGAAACTGAAGAATAAATCTTCATCGTTACTTCTTCGAAATCATAATGAATTAGTCGTTACTTGAGCTACTACCGATTCCAATTAAGCGCAATATATATAGGAAGATATTAATAAAATCAAGGTAAAGTTCTAAAGCAAAATATACAGCCCATTTTTTTGCGGTTAAGTCGTCACCTTCAATTTGCATCAAAATCATTTTCATTCGTTGAACATCCCACATTGTAATTCCAGTGAAAACGATCAAGCCAAGTGCACTATATAAATGTACGTTCATTGGTGCTCTAAATAACATGAGTACAATTTGCGAAATCACTAATACGATCAGACCAACCAGAGCAAACATTCCGATATTTGTAAGGTTACGTTTAGTCGTCATACCTACAAAGGCAAGACAGAAATAATAAACCGCTGTAATCAGAAAAGCATAGAACAACGTAGAACCTGCATAAACAAGTCCAAGCGTTGAAAAAGTGATTCCTGTCACACATGAATACGCAATAAACATCGCCAATAAAGTTAATGCAGAAGCTCTATTCATCGCAACGCCTAATCCAATCGCCAATCCGAATTGAACTAATAACAAGATCGTCGACAGGAAGCCATTGGAAAAAATGACGTTATAGAATCCAGTGGCAAGCACTAAAAATGAGACTAAAGCAGTTAAGCACAAACCAACTCCCATCAACCCAAATGAATAAGTCAAATAATAATGACTATCCATATTGAAATTTGCTTGACGACGACGATAAGCATCTTCTGGAATTGGTGGCATATTATTTGGTGTATAAGAATCCATAATTAATCTCCTTAAATGAATATTTCTATATTCATTACATTAGCCATCTCGTTCCTAAAACACAAATGATTAGTCTGAAATTTCTTGTTCAGCTTGCTGAATCAACGTCTTTTTTTGTTTGGCATTTTCTTCTTTAATTGTTTCATGATCTTTTTCTTCGTTCATGATAAATGCCAAAAGTTCTTTTGCTGCATCTTCGATACCAGAACGGTTAGTTTTATCAAATCCTAAGTGTGTATACACTTCACCTAAGAAAACACCATTTTCTTCAAGTGAAGCCATAATTGTATCGATCAATGGATCGCAAAGTTCTTGTTCTTGCATAGGTCCAAATGGATTTGCAAAGTAAGTTTTAGATAAACCTTTTTCTTGAGTTGTACCTAAAGCCATACGTGTTCCATCTTTACAAGTTGCTTTAAACACATCTAGAGGTAATTTATTCATACCTTTTTTATCTGTGTAGTTATTGGCATAGCAGAACAAGTCGATTGGATGATTTTGCGTAATGAAAGAATAACTAGATGCTGGAACAACCATACGCGCATTTGGATTTTCTGGTGCAAAGAACACAGAACGGTCCATATCTTTATATGGAGTACCTGGATCCAAGTCGTCTAAACGAATGAAGGCGCCAGTTTCTGTACCTTGACCATATGGCACACCATCTTCAATGTGAATTGTTCCCATGTCATCAAATACAACTTGTACATCACGAATTAAATCTTTACCTACACCTTTTAAAGCTTCGATAGATTCAGATTTACCTGCACCAGAGTCACCCATCAAGATAATTCCTTTTTGACGGCCATCATTTAATACAATGTTAACCATCGCACCGTGGATTGGTAACCAACCTCTTTCCATCATGGCAAGGTTATGTAAAGTTAAAGCCATTTTCTTGAGGTATCCAAAGTATTCCATACGTGGATGATCAGAGATACGTCCTACCCAAATATTATTCAATTTGTCGTGGTAATATTTTGTTTCGTTTAATCCATCTTCGTTACCATAAATCATGATCAAATCTGGTTTTGTTTCAGACTCTTCAACTGTGGCTAATTCAAATAAATTCACCATGGATAAAGCAAGGTCGATGAATTTCATATTAAAGTAGACAAAGCATAATAATTTACCGATTTTGATTGGTAAGCAGAACCATTCATCTTGGTTAATTTCAAGCATATCCGTTGGATGATACTTCGTTTCTGTAAACATACCTGTACGTTTTGAACTTTTTGGGTGAAGAATCATTGGCGTACGTAACATAACCGTATCGATCATTGGAACGTTATTTAATGGAAGATAATCTTCTGCAATAAGATTTTTTCTTTGGTGAACAGAGAAGCACGCATTCGTACCCGCTTGAACTTGACGATAAACCAAGTTAGGGCGACCCATGATTTTTTCTTCATATAAACGATAAGTTCTTAAAATCAAATCATTTAAATTGGAATCACGAGCAACTAAAGTGTTGATTCCAAAGTCTGGTGTGTTGTTAGAGTTCATGAAACCGAAACGGTTTAAAGAGCGCCATCCATGATAGATTTCTTCGATAACTTCTAGAAGAACATCACGATCTCTTGTTAATGGGTTATCCAAAAGTTCTTCATAGTCAAAAACAATCAGCTGACGTAAGAATGATACGAATTCATGAGCAGCCGCTGGTACATCTAATTTTTCATCCTGAGTGAGGTAGAAATAGATTTTTGGATAAGTCTCTTTCTGAATGCGTACGAAATAAGTAATGAACTTTTCAAAAGTTCTACTTTTTAATAAAGCTTCACGACTTTTTGGGTATGCTCGGTTGTAGTTCAATACAACCTGGCCATTGGAAATACTAATTTTCTTAAGCATATGTATCCTTTCTTTCACGTTCTTTTCTTCATTCTCTCATTTTTAAATTGAAAAAATGAATACAAGAATCGCCTGTTACTTTGCTAAAGTAGCAAAACGATCAGAGTGCGGATGGTGTACAATTGTACTTAATCCATGATCATTTTCTACACCTATTTTGAGCGATGAAAAAATAAAGTAAAGAAAGAATGTTTCAAAATATGAAAAAAAATTCATTTTTAAAAAGTAAGCGTTTTTACTTGCTCAATTTCCTACTTCAATTTTTACTTTTGCTACTTATTTCATTTTAGCGCAACACTTCTCTAAACATTTCGTTTAGACTCAGAAAAATCACGTGAACAAGAAAAACTGATTGAAATTGTCTCAAGTTTTGACTTATTCATTAATTGATCAATATTTTTTTAGTTAAAATGCACATTCTATTCAATTAAATTGTGGTGTGTGCGTGTTTGTTGCGCATTTTGATACGGCGTGGTATATTGAATGCACATAGAAATGCATTATTGTTTTGTGAAAGGAGCCCCCCCTGTGAGCAAACTTGTTTATAGCATTCGATCTTTTGATCTTCAAAACATCTATTCTGCTCATTTATTTAAAGAATGGATTCATCGATCGTTCAAACATTTATTTGAACAAATCAAATCTAAAGCAATTGACTATTTCATCAATTTTGCTAAAAAAGCACAATCTGATACATTGAGCGTCAAAGATTGCATCTTTCCCTTTTTTCTTGGTTGTGTTGTATTTCAATTGATGTTTATGTTCTTAAATATTTAAATTCAATTTTCATAAATATTTATTAACTGAAAAAAAGATGCGCACGAATTCTGATAAGTTCCCTTTTAGTGACATCTCGATTGAGTTATTTCGAGTGTCTACTTTACAAGAACGTATCATTCATTGCGCATCTTTTTTCATTTCTTAAGAATTCATAAAATCAAAGTCGATTGCATATTATCAATTTCTTGTACTGTATAATAAGATTTACCCAATTTTAGAAGAATCATGAGTGCGATCGAGACTCATTTTAATACCTCAATCTACGAAGGAGAAATATGAAAAAGAAACATCTTGTCCTGTTACTTACCGCTGTTTTAGCTGTTGGTTGCGTAGGACCTGCCAATAAATCTAGTTTTGAATCCGTTGAACAAGAAATTGTATCCAACACAGAATTTGAAAACTTCCTTGACCAATATGTTGTGAAGTATTTCGAAGACGAATATTTCTTATGCCATGTCAATTTCGTACATCCAGAAAATTACGGAATCGATCCAAATAAACAACCTAAGACTCTACCAAATTTATTTGTTAGTGATGAACAAAAACAATTTGCCGACCAAGTGGTGAAGAGTCTTGAAGCAATGGACCCACGGGACTTAAATACGACAAACCAACAAATCCGCGAGGAACTCTTGCACCAATACAAAAACCAAATTGAACTTTTTGATGAACGTTTCGATTATCTCAGCAATATTTTTACTGCTGATTTCGGTGTTCAAACGATTCCAGTCACGGTCTTTTCCGCCTATACAATGTATCAGGAATCCGATATTGCCAATGTCGTTTCTATGATTGAATCCACAGATAAATTCATCGATGAAGCATTAGAATACGCCAATGAACAAGCCAAACAAAATAAATTTGCGATTAATTACGATTCGGTCATGGCAACTATTCATTCTGTTCTCGAATCTAAAGAAAATTGTGTCATTGTAACTGATTTAATGGCCGAAATCGATAGTTTAAATCTTGAGGCAACAAAAGCTGAAAACTATAAAACACAAGTTCGAAACGCATTAAATACACACCTTTTCCCTGCTTATGAAAAACTAAAAGCTGGATTAGAAAAACTGAAAGATCAAAACCAAGGCGTTCAATCCATCGCGTCTTTCCCAAATGGAAAAGATTATTATGAACTAATCCTAAAACAATATGCGGGAACAGCCAATTCAATCGATGAAATCAAAGAAGATGTTCGTTCAAGTTTAGATGAAGTCACACGTGATTACCGAGCCTTTTTGCGTGATGATATCGAAATTTCGCCTGATGAAGAAAAAGTCACAAATTTCGAAAGTCCTGAGGCAATTATTGAGTTTTTAATGGAACGCTATCCAGCGCAATTCCCTCTTGTCTCTAAAATTAAATACAATGTTTTGCCGGCTTCAGCTGAACAATCAACCGATTCTGTACAAGCATATATGGAAGAAACCCCTTTTGATTCTCATAACCCTTATCAAATCCGCTACAACGCAAATAAAATGTCGACCGACTTCCAAACATTGGAATTTTATAAAGTCATGGCACATGAGTCTGTTCCAGGACATGTCTATCACGAACAATACAACAAAGAACATTTTAAACATCCTGCCCAATATATCCTTAATGAACAAGCATTTACTGAAGGATATGCAACCTATGCCGCTTATGAAACATTAGATTGGAGTGGCGTAGATGAATCAACTTGCGAACTGTTTAAACTCATGGATATGTATTCGGGTTATGCAATCTTATTAATGGATTTGCAGATTAACTATGATGGCTATAGTATCCAGGAATTTAATAATGTTTGGGGTGAACTAAACGAAGGTCTTTATTATCAAATCGCCGAAAACCCAGGACTATTTTTTAGTTATTACTATGGTGCATTAAGAATTTATCAACTCCAAGATATCGCTAAAGAAGCCTTAGGTGATACTTATAATCCTGTTCGTTTCAACGATGCATTACTACAAGCTGGACGAGTGAACTTTGAAATTGTTGAACAAAACATTCAAACGTATATCGATAGTATTCGTAAAGAATCACCAGAAGCATCAGAAGACAAGACTGTATCCTCTTCCCCAAACGATGCCTTGAATAATTTAAATTCAGATCAACAATTTGAAGAAGTAGAATAAATCATCCTCCTCTATTTAGGATCTATACCAAGCCACCTTTTTGATTTTTCTAAAGGTGGCTTTTTTACTTCTTCCATTTATTCCCTTTAGATCACAAAAACTTTACTGCTCTTCAAAAAAAGTCGAAGAGGTCCTTCCCCTTCGACTTTCATATTATTTGTTAAACGACGCTAATCTTATATTAACGGTTGTAGATTTTGTTTAATAATGCAGGTAAATCTTCAATAGCAACTTCGACTTTTTCACCTGTTTTACGCAGAACGTATTCTACTTTTCCTTGGGCAACACCTTTACCAAAAGTAAAGCGATGTGGAATACCGATCAATTCCATATCTTTGAATTTAACCCCAGCACGTTCGTTACGATCATCTAATAAAAGATCCATGCCTTGAGATTTTGCATATTCGTAGAATTTGTTCGCTTGTTCAACTTGTTGTTCGTCTTTCATATTGACGATCACAATCCCTGCTCTAAATGGAGCTAAATCATCTGGCCACATCAACCCATTTTCATCATGATATTGATCAGCTACGGCAGCCATACATCTTTCTAAACCAATTCCATAACTTCCCATCCAAACTGGTTCAAGTTTATTGTTTTGGTCTAAATAAAGTAAGTTCATGGCTTGTGAATATTTAGTTCCTAATTTAAAGAGGTTTCCGACTTCAATACCGTGTTCAAAAGTCAATTTTTGACCACATTTTGGACAGATATCACCTTCCATAACTTCTGTTAAATCCGCGACGGCAGTAGGTGTAAAGTCTTTTAAATTTACATTTTTGTAGTGGTGATCATCTTCATTTGCACCAACGATGAAGTTTTTCTTATGCGCAACTTGGCGGTCCATATAAATTGGAATATTTAATCCAACAGGACCTGCAAAGCCAATTCGTGCACCAGTCGCTTCTTTAACTTGTTCAGCATCCGCTAAAGTAAGTTCTAAAGCGCCTAATAACTTGCTCGCTTTTGTTTCATTTAATTCACGTTCACCTGGTAAAACAAATGCGACTAGTTTACCATCTGCACAATAGATCAATGTTTTAACAAAGTCTTTTGGTTCTTTACCTAAAAAAGAACTTACTGCTTCAATTGTTCCAGCATTTGGTGTGTAGATTTTTTCTAATGGTAATTCTTGGGCTGTGTCATCTTGTAAAGTATCAACAACTTCCGTAATTTCTTCGTTACTTGAAAAATCGCAACCTTCGCATCCAACGACGATATCTTCCCCGATGGAAGAAATAGCTTGATATTCTTCAGAAAGTAAACCGCCCATCACACCAGTGTCGGCACGAACGATTTTATAGTTTAAACCCATACGATCGAAAATCTTATTATACGCATCGTACATGTTGGCATAAGCAACATCTAAACCCGCTTCATCTTTATCGAATGTATAAGCATCTTTCATGATAAATTCACGAACACGGATCAAACCATAACGTGGACGTGTTTCATCACGATATTTAGTTTGAATCTGATACAAGTTATAAGGGAAATCTTTCCAGGATTTACCATCCATTGCAGCAGTGATCGCAAAAAGTTCTTCATGTGTTGGACCTAATACATATGGTTTATTGTAACGGTCTTTTAAAGCGAACATATTAGAACCAAATGATTCACGACGTCCAGATGAAACATAGACATCTTCAGGAATCAAAGCTGGCATTAACAATTCTTGGCATCCGTGTTTATCCATTTCATCACGGACAATATATTCAACTTTTTCTAAAACTTTTTTACCCATAGGTAAAATCATATAAATTCCATTTGCGAGTTTTTTGATCATACCCGCACGCACGAGTAAGTTACTAGAGACGGAATCTTCATCTTTAGCATTTTCTCTTAATGTAAAAAAGTAGCTATTTGATAATTTCATATTTTCTAAACGGGAGCTTAGGGCAGAACTTCCTTTCTGTTTTCCCGTATTTCTGCCAAATTCAATTTATTGTACATCGCAAGTGCTATGTTTAATAACGCCAAATGACGAATCATACATTTTTAGCGATAATTTGTTTTCTTTATTATAATCTAACGATTAAAAATGTTAGGACTCAAGGCGTTGCTTGCGGATCATCGATCCGGCAACAACATCTCCCTGCCAAGGAAGATAAACAATCTCCATCGGGTGATTACATATTGTAATCTCTTCATTTTCTTCATTAAAGATTTTTTCAATAATCGCCTGGTATGGAGCAATATGAGGCCCAAAGAGTTCAACTGGTGTTCCTTGTTCAAAGTGATTTTTCACTTGTACCTGAATCATACCTGGGCGATTTTGTGGATGAGCATCTAAAACTAAACCAATATATTCTTGCGTCACCGTTTCATCGTGTTTGCGATACAATTGAACATTTTCATCTGGAAGTCCATGATAAAACCCTGGACCTGTTGGGCGGTTTTCCGCACGAGAAAGTTCCGCACAAATGGTGGATAAAAACGCTTCATCGGCATGACCATATTGTTCAATATGATCAATGAGGCGTCGATAAGCGCCAACAACAACCGCTAAATAATAGTCAGATTTCATTCGTCCTTCAATTTTGACCGATGTTACTCCAGCATGAATCATCCTTTCAATTTGGTCGGCTGCTTGTAAGTCACGACTTGACATTGAAAACGGTCGCTCAGGATCTGTGATCGATTGCTCACCATCGCGTAATGTATATTTCCAACGACAACTTTGTGCACATCCGCCCCGATTGGCATCACGATTTGTCATATGGTTCGATAAGACACAGCGCCCAGAAAAGGAAATACACATTCCACCATGAATAAATGCCTCAATGTCATTAATGTTTTGTTGACAAATTTCTTCGATAGCAGGCATGGGTGTTTCACGTCCTAAGACAACACGATCTACGCCAAGATTTGTCCAGAACCGAACCGCTTCACTATTTAAGATTGATCGTTGCGTGGAAACATGAACTTCAAAATGGCGTGTTTCCATTTTTAATGCTCTTGTGATAATCGACGGTGAAGCAGAAATAATCGCATCGATTCCAGCTTGATCTAATGCTTGAAGATAATCTTCCAACCCTCCAAAATCACTCGGATGAGGGATAATGTTGACCGTAACATGTACTTGCGCTTGATGTTCATGAGCAAATTCGCAAAGTTCATGAATTTGATCTAAATCAAAATTTGATGCTCTTGAGCGTAAAGAGAAAGATTGGCCCCCAATATATACTGCGTTTGCGCCATAACGAATCGCAGTTTTTGCTTTTTCTAAGTTACCAGCGGGTGCGAGCAATTCAATGGCGGACATTTGTTTTCTCCTTTCGAATTAATGTTTCTTCTTGTTTTAAATTCGATTCAATCGAATTTTCATTTGGTGAATGTTCTAAAATCTTGCGATATGTCTGAAGCATTTCAATACCCCATTCATTTGATTTTAAAAAGGCATCAATTCTAAAGCGTTCAATACCACTATCTGCGATTGCACATAGATCCGATCCAGCTTGTATTGGTAAATCGGACATGATATGCGTGCCCTGATCATCTTGCCAAGTCAAAAGTCTAGCATCTCGCATTTGTTCTTGAATTGTATACACTTTATTTTGTTCAAATGCATCTTGTCGTTTGATATATCGTAAGTAGTTTTCAATTAGCGGGCGGCGACTTTCCATCCATGAATAATGACCACTAATCAACACTTCTAAATTCTTAGCGTTTGAACAATCTTGCGCACAAGCAACAATTTCATCCAGCGTTAATTCATGGCTTAAAGACGCTGCTTGCAATCCTTGTTCTAAATAGAAGTTTGCATCTTGGCCACTACATAAAAGCGTTTCAGGTTGAATGATCAATAGTTGTCTTAAATCGCGACCAATTTGGTTTCCATATTCATCAGCTAAATGAATATAGCCATCATCTGCAATATAGAATCCATCAACGCCGGTATCGATGGCTTGATGGAAAAGATTACGAACATTTGCCAATTGGCTTTGTTCAATCATTCCTTGAGCATTAATTAAAAGTTGAATGTCATGTTGATGGAATCGTTTAACCATTTCGGGTAACTCTTCAATCTGAACACAAGCATGACTTCTTGCCGCTAATGGTGCTAAACCAATACACACAGCATCAGGTTTACATTCCATTACGGCATCTAGATTTGATAAATCTTCTAAAGCAAGAATCCACATACGCATTCCTCCATCTAATCATTATAAAAAACTTTTTGATTTTTACAAATCCGAGCACTATTTACCCTAATCCTCGCGATCATTTTTTGGTTTCGCATACATTTTACAAAATGTATGCGAATACACTTAAATTAACAATCTAGTGATCTTATGTTATCATCCCATATCATTTCGTTTTAGATTGGTTATAATGAGATAAACCATGTTATTTGCATGCGCTTAGCACTAATCAAGCACATTCATTATTCAGAAAGGAAATCATGATGATTCGCAAAACTGAACAAAGACCTGACAACATTTGTTTTTATGAATTAGAAAACGATAAACTTAAAGTTTTAGTTTCCAGCTACGGGGTTACCTTAATCGAAATCGACCTTAAAGATGCAGCTGGAAATTGTTTTAACACGATTTTAGGTTATCCCACGATTGAAGATTACATCGCCCGCTCTGGCACATATTTCGGTGCATTAGTTGGGCGCACTTGTAACCGTCTTAAAAAAGGCCAATTCACTTTAAACGGAAAAGACTACCAAATTGCTGTAAACAACGGACCAAACTCCTTACATGGCGGCATTGATGGTTTTTCTTACCAAAACTTCGATTCAAGAATCGAAGATGACCAATTAATCTTTACTTACCATTCACCAGATATGGAAGAAGGATATCCAGGTAATCTTGATTTAACTTGCACTTTAAAACTTGAAGACAATGCACTGAGAATTATTTATGATGCAATTAGCGATCAAGATACACTTTGTAACTTAACACACCACACTTATTTCAACTTAAATCAAAGTGAAGACGTTTCGAACCACTTATTACGCATTGACGCTTCTCGTCATGGTTTAGTGGATCCAGATGGATTATGTATTGGTCATTATCGTGAAGTCCAAAACACGCCACTAGATTTTAGACAATTTGCTCCAATTCACCAAGGTTTTGACCAAAGTGATGAACAAGTTCAATTAGCCAACGGAATCGACCATCATTTTGTTTTAGATGACAAGGATTCAAAATGTGTCATTCAAGACCCAGTTTCAAAACGAACTGTAGAAATCGAAACAACATTACCAGGAATTCAATTATATTCTGGAAACTTCATCGAACCTTGCCAAGGACGCCATGGCGTAACCTATTCACATCATGCTGGCTTAGCTGTTGAACCGCAATTCGTTCCTGATTCAATCCATAACCAAGAACATCCTGATGTGATTCTAAAAGCGAATCAGCCTTTCCATGAAGAAATCTTATATCGCTTCTTTGACAAAGAAAATCAACCAACTGACTTATATAACGCATTTTATTCCAATGCGTCAACAACACACTATTCTTCCTGTCTATGCAGCGAAAAAAATTGCCCAAAAGACTAAACTCAACATTCAAGTCGCAAAAAAAGGAGCTCAATTTGATCAGCTCCTTTTTTATTTATGCTTGATGTTCTTCATCTAAAAGACTTTGTTTTGCGACATCTAAAGATTTCGTCAATGGATCAATAGGAAAATTCATAAAGAACGATAAATGACGACTATTTCCAGCATGGAGACAATCTCGTTCATGCACGCGAGCACCCCATGAGTCGACACCACCCACTCCCATATGATCTGCTGCGATCCGCACATAAATTCCATCTGATTCGCCAAGTTCTTCTTGATGTTGCGTCCGTAAAGTATGTTCAAACGAATATGGAACAACTTGCGCTTCAAACGGTTGACCAATCTTACTAAAACGCAGACATTGGCGATCACAATTAAACAATTCAATCCAGCGTACGTAAGTATGATTTCCTGTTTCTTGTGGTTTTAAATACGGTTGCCAATTCTCTTTTGCACTAGATTGGAACACATCCAAACGTGCACCTTCAAGCCGATCACGATAATTTTCATGAGGTCCATTTCCATAATAAAGGAAATGTTCATGATCTTTGGGGAGTTTAAATTCCATACCAAACACCGCAAGATCCGGTAAAGATCGAGAAGGTTCTAAAATCAAATCAACCCCAATCGTTCCTGGAGCAGCCACTGTATAGGTCAAAATCGCCTTATTTTTTGCCGGATAAGGAAGTTGATAATGATATTGAATCGTCGCATACATGCCTTTTGGATCTACTTTAATCTCTTGAAATGACGCTTTAGAAAACAATGTTGCCCCATACCAATAGGCATTTTCTAGATCGAATTGATAACCGCGCTCATTATCGGTAAACGCATGAGTAAATACTGGTCGAGGGAGGTCTTGTAACCATTCTTTTCCGTCATAACATAAAGACGACAAACCTGTTTTAGTAAAGTAAGCTCTAAATGATCCATACTCAAAACTGAACATTTCATCACCTTGTACCATTTTTAAAGGTGCTGGAATGGAAGCAACATAATCGGTTTTCCCAATTGTTCTTTGATCAAAACTGATGACTGATCCTTTTTCGATAGCCGCTGTTTTCTGATTTTGGAGACAATAAACCGAACAAACACTTTCTCTTTTTGTCAATTTCCAAGGAATATTAAAGTGGTCATAACTGCCCGCTTCTAAATCAACTAAAAGTTCACCGCTCAATAATATGCTGCCTTCATCTTTTTGTTCATAGATAAAGCGATATTGATTTGTGTCCATAAACAAATTGTCATTTAAAATTTGGACTCCAGTTTCATCAACAAGCAAGCGGATCGGTGAATAGAGAGCTTTAACTTCAGCTAGTTTTGCAGAAGGGGTTCCACTTGCAAACAATAAGCCATTTCCACTAAAGTTTTTGTTATTGGGATGATCGCCAAAATCTCCACCATAACCCAACATGTCATAATGACCTCTTGGATTTTGATCAGCATGAATTTGAATTGCTTGATCTTTCCAATCCCAAATAAATCCGCCTTGATATTGCGGATATTGTTCAAGTTGAATGTAGCGGTATAATCCACCTACTGAGTTCCCCATCGCATGCATGTATTCGCATAAAATTACGGGTTTTTCTGGATGGTGTTCTAAAATATCACGAAGTTCTTCAGGTGAAGCATACATTCTTGAGTAAACATCAGAGCAATCTTGGTAAGCTGCACTGCGATAACTGCTTTCATAATGAATGATGCGTGTTGGATCGTTAAGTCTAATCCAAGCTGCTTCTTCTAATAAATCATCACCATACCAACTTTCATTTCCTAAAGACCAAAATATAATCGAGGGGTGGTTTTTATCGCGTTTAACCATCGATTGAGCACGATCGAGAATCGCATTTCGCCACTCAATTCGATTTCCCGGAAGCGGGTCTTTAGGATTGTCTAGTTCATCATTGCCCCATGTACCATGGGTTTCTAGATTCACTTCATCCATCACATAAAGACCTAATTGGTCACAATATTCATAAAATATATCTTGGTTTGGATAATGACATGTGCGCACTGCATTAATATTATTTTGTTTCATCAAAACAAGATCGTTATAAATCTCTTGCGCACTTAAGACTCGACCAGTATCTTTAGAAAACTCATGGCGATTCACTCCATGAAGCATTAAACGTTGGCCATTGATAAAAATAACGCCTTGATCGATCAAAATCTGGCGAATGCCAATAGTTTGAATTACCGTTTCAATCGTATTATCTTGTTCATCTTCGACAGCAATTTCTAATGTATATAAATTCGGTTCTTCAGCAGACCATAGTTTAGCTTCTTCAATTTCAAAACTTAAATCATGACACTTCGTCGTTTGATCTAATATAACTTGTTGATCAGGATCTTTTAAACAAATTTTGAAACTCGAAGCATTTTTATGCTCAAGCACAACACGAATCGTACCTGTCGAATAGTTTTCATCTAAATTTGTTGTCACGGTAAGATCTTTAACATATATATCTTTTGTTCCTTGCAGTTCAACTGAGCGAAAGATTCCCGCAAATCTAAAGAAATCTTGGTCCTCAAGCCAGGAGCCAGAACTAAATTGATAGACTAAGACAACAAGTTCATTTCCTTTAGGTTGTAATAAGTCGGTTACATCGTAAGCACTTGGCGTAAAACTATCTGTACTATAACCAACAAAACGTCCATTCAGCCAAACATAAAATGCGCTTTCCACGCCATGGAAAACGAGTTTGACATGATCTAATGCTAATTGTTCATCTAAGTCGAAACGCAAACGATAATCTGCTTGCAGGTTTTGTTTAGGCGTATGTCCATATTCGACTTTTTCTTTTCCATCCCAAGGATAAGCGATATTTGTATATTGGATTTGTCCATAACCAGAGAGTTGTAAGTGTCCTGGAACTGTAATAGATTGAAATCCATTTAATGTTTGATCTAATGATAATGAGAGAGTTTCAGGATTCCACTTTGCTGTTTCATTCACACGAACTTGCCATGTTCCATCTAATGATTGAATATGCGAAAAACCGTTAATTTTTCGATGCATAAAGCTAGTCGGTTCAAGACGGTTCATATGTATTGTATTCGGTTGTTCTAACCATTGTTTTAAAGGTTGTTCAGTTTTCATGCTTATCTTCCTTATGATTTGATCTGTGTTCACTAGACATACAACAAAGATCAAAGTTTATTCTTTTGTCATTATAATTCAAGAATCTATATTGAAATAGATCTTAAAGAAAATCTCAACCAAATCTCTTTTCTTTATTCAATCATTGAATTTTTTCATTTCACTTTACTGAGTTTTTCGTGAATTCTATATCACTGATCAAAAAAAAGGCAATGCCTACAGAATTTCTGTTTGCATTGCCTTTCGTTTTATAAAGCTAAATTGTAGGAATCAAAATCGATGGATTAAAGTCCTTCTTTTTCAATTGCGATCAGACGTTCTCTACGACGTTTAGCGTCAGTAACAGCCTGTTCGAACATAGCATCAGAAGCTTCTTTACCTAACAGTTTAGCAAGTTGAGCGTAACGAGCTTCTTTTAACATGAATGCTTCCATTTTGGAGTAATCTGGTTCCTTTTTGGAGTCGATTGTTAATGGTTGTTCTTTATTGTCTGGGTTGTAACGGTAGAGGTCTACATAACCACATGCAACAGCGTCTCTTTGAACTTGCTGATGGTTACCTAATCCGCCTTTAATACCGTGTTCAGCACATGGTGCGTAAGCGATAATTAAGGATGGTCCATCGTAAGCTTCTGCTTCACGGAATGCTTTAAGAGTTTGGTTCTTGTCAGCACCCATGCAGACGCTTGCTACATATACGTGACCATAAGTCATAGCGATCTGACCGAGGTCTTTTTTAGCTGTGGATTTACCACCAGCTGCGAATTTAGCAACAGAGGATCTTGGAGTAGATTTAGAAGCCTGACCACCAGTGTTGGAGTAAACTTCAGTATCTAATACAAGTACGTTAACGTTTACGTTGTTAGCTAATACATGGTCAAGTCCACCGTAACCGATGTCATATGCCCATCCGTCACCACCGATGATCCAGTTGGATTTATCAACAAGGTCAGCGTCAACAAGGCCTTTAACGTCAGCATTTGCTTCGTTAGCAGCAAGTTCTTTGATTGCTGGTGCAAGAGCGCGTTGAGTTTCACGATCAAGACCACAAGCGATGTAAGCTTCGAATTTTTCTTTCAGTTCTGGAGCAACTGTTGCCATGTTGTCTTCCATGACTTTAAGGATTTTAGCTTTGTTCAGGTTATTAGCTAAAGCCATACCATAAACGTATTCAGCGTTGTCTTCGAATAAGGAGTTAGCCCAAGCAGTTCCGTTTCCGTCTTTATCTTTAACGAATGGAGTAGATGGGTTAGCACCGCAGTAGATAGAAGAGCATCCAGTAGCGTTGGAGATCTGCATATCTTTACCGAATAACTGAGAAGCTAATCTGTAGTATGGAGTTTCACCACATCCTGGGCAGGATCCTGGTACTTCAAAGTATGGCATTAACATCTGAGAACCTTTAACTGTTGTTGCTGGGAACAGATCAGTTTTGTATTCAGTTTCTTTGAAGATGTAGTCAGCCAATGGATCGAATTCAAGTTGAGAGTTGATATCAACCATTTTGAGGGCTTTATTGCCTTTTTTACCTGGGCATTCAGATACGCATAATCCGCATCCTACACAGTTAGATGGAGATACTTGAACTCTGAAACGTAAGTTAGTGTCTTTAACACCCATTAATGGAAGAGTTTCGAATTCCATTGGAGCATTTTCGATTTCTTCTGGAGTTAAAGCGAATGTACGGATTGTAGCATGTGGACATACGAAGGAGCAGAATCCGCATTGGATACAGTTTTCAGCATCCCATTGTGGTACGTTCACTGCAATTGCACGTTTTTCTTTGAAGGCAATGTTGTTTTGCATTGTTCCGTCTAATACACCATGTTTAGTGAATGCGGAAACAGGCATGTTGTAACCTTCAAGTCCGTTAATACGAGCTGCATATTCATCCCAATATGCATCGCCAGTTGGAGTATGTAATTCACCGACTGGTAATTCAGACCAAGCTTTGTCTACAACGACTTCAACAAGACCATCTTTACCCATGTCGATTGCTTTGTAGTTCAATTGAACGATTTCGTCACCTTTTTTACCATAGGATTTTTTAGCTGCTTTTTTCATTAAATCTACAGCTGTGTCATATGGAAGGATCTGTGGGTTTAATGCGAAGAATGCAGATTGGAGGATAGTGTTTGTACGACGACCCATACCGATCTGGCTCGCAATTTTGTTTGCATCAATAATGTAGAATTTAGCACCTTTATCAGCTAATTCTTTTTTCAGACGGTTAGGCATGTGTTTAACGATGTCTTCAGCGTTGAAGGAAGTGTTCAGTAAGAATGTTCCACCTTTCTTCAAGTTGTTAGCTAAATCGTATTTGAACATGTAGCTGTCTAAAGAAACAGAGATAAAGTCAGCGTTGTTGATGTAGTAAGTTTTGTGGATAGGTTCAGTTCCAAAACGTAAGTGGGAACGAGTTACACCACCAGCTTTTTTGGAGTCGTATGCATAGTAACCTTGTGCATACATGTCAGTGTTGTCACCGATAATTTTGATGGAAGATTTGTTTGCAGAAACAGTACCATCAGATCCAAGACCCCAGAACAGACATTCTGTTGTTTTGCCATCATCGATAACGAAGGAATCATCGCAAGGTAAAGATGTGAATGTTACATCATCTTCGATACCAAGAGTGAAACCGTTTTTGAGTTCAGTACCTTTGAGGTGATCGAATACAGCTTTGATATGTTTTGGAGCAGTATCGTGGCTTCCAAGACCATAACGTCCGCCGATGATTTCGATATCTTTGCCAGCAAGTGCGGCAATGACATCAAGGTAAAGAGGTTCGCCTAAAGCGCCGCCTTCTTTAGAACGGTCAAGAACAGCAATTTTCTTAACAGTTGCTGGAAGTACGTCGAGCAAGTATTTAGTGGAGAATGGACGATACAGGTGAACTTTGATCATACCAACTTTTTCACCGTTAGCGTTCAATTTGTCGATTGTTTCAGTTGCAGTTTCTGTTACAGAACCCATAGCAATGATGATGTTTTCTGCATCAGGAGCACCATAGTAAACAAATGGAGCATAATGACGTCCAGTGATTTCGCTGATTTTTTTCATGTAGTCAGCAACGATATCTGGAACAGCATCATAATGAGTGTTACGAGCTTCAACACCTTGGAAGAAGATGTCATCGTTTTCGTTTGCACCACGAGTTACTGGGTTTGTATGTGGCTGCATAGCATTTGCTCTGAATTCAGCAAGTGCTTCGTAATCGATAAGATCTTTGTATTGATCAACATCGAATACTTCAATTTTGTCAACTTCGTGAGAAGTTCTGAATCCGTCAAAGAAGTGAACGAATGGAGTGTGTGCTTTGATTGCAGAAAGGTGAGCAACACCAGCAAGGTCCATAACTTCCTGTACGGAATGGCTGGCTAACATTGGGATACCAGTTTGACGGATAGAATATACGTCGGAGTGGTCACCGAAAATGTTTAAAGAACGGCTAGCTAATGAACGAGCAGCAACGTGCAATACGATAGGAAGGTTTTCACCAACCCATTTGTAAATATTTGGGATCATTAAAAGAAGACCCTGGGATGCAGTGAAAGTTGTTGCTAAAACACCAGCTTGTGCAGCACCGTGAACGGCACCAGATGCACCAGCTTCGGACTGGAGCTCAGCGATTTTAACGACTTGGTCAAAAGCGTTTAAACGTCCCTGAGTAGCCCATGTATCCATGGTTTCTGCCATCGGAGAAGATGGAGTGATAGGGTAGATACAGCTCATTTCTGTTAACGCATAGGCGTTATGAGCAGCGGCAGTATTACCATCCATGGATTGGAAAGTTTTAATTTTTTCTACCATGTAGAAGTTTCCTCCTTTAAAATTTTGAACCTACATTCGACTCAATTATATTAAGATTAGATGGTCTTTAAAAGAGAAATGTCTTTGCTGTAAGCGTTTGCACGGTTAGATATAACAAACTCTGGTGTGTATAATTCACTTTAAAGACTTACTTGTTACAAAGTCTGTTCTTTCTCTTTCCTATTTTTTAAGCGTCAATAAACTTTTGCTTCACTTAAAATTCTCGATTACAAATTTAGGTAAAGCGGTTAAGCTTAATCACAATTTAGTTCCTTTGTTGCAGTCATAACCCTCTTTTAATTCAATGCAACTAAAACATTCCTTACGATACCTTTTTCTTTGACTCCTACTTATTGATTGAAATGCCTTTATTAAGGCATTTTTCAAAGTAAATATTTTTATTCAGAATGAATAAAGATTGATTTAATCATTCCTGAAGTCTTTTCTATTTAAAAATGAATTTTTAAAACTTTATTGTCTTTACAAAAAAAACGAATTTTCCCACTTCTATTTTTTTGCTCCGAGCATACATTTAATTTTTAATCTATGATTTAAAATAGAAAAACAACTTAGTTTTTTTCAGCATTCCGCCCTGATTTTTTTCTTATTGAAAATCTATGAAAACTATTTAATTCAAAATCCTATTTTTTACATTCTGACAATATTCATACATTCTAAAAAATCTTTAGCGCTTTCGTACCTCGTTTTATACTTTTTCATTCAGTAAGCAAACGATTCTTAGGGGTTTGTCATCGTTGTGAAAATAGTCGATGAAACATTTTCAAATCCTCGCTAAATTTGGTTATAATATTTTTTGGATTTTACATTGAACATTTGAATAAACGATTTCATCCAATCAATAATCATAAAACGATCGATATCGATTCATCCCATTGAATCCGATTCAGTTTAAGGAGAATGAAACATGCCTAATCAATCAGATCAACAAAACAAAACGGTAGAGCTTTCTAATGAAGCCCTCAAAAAAGCAATTCAAAATTTCCCTGAGGAAGTAACACCTGAATTCCTTCATAGTTTATTCGAACACTTAATCCCTGCCCGTGTTCTTTTACCTGTCGGTGAACCAGATCCGCAACAATTAGCAAATCAAGAAACAGAAGAAAAAATGCGCCAAGTTAGTCCATACTTGATCCGTAATGGAAAAGACCAAAAATTTGTTCCTTTCTTTACAAGTCTTGATGAACTCAAAACATTCTTTAAAGAACAGCGCGTTGGCTATATCACAATCCCTTTTGCCAATGCGGTTCCAATGATCAAACAAATGTCAAAAGTCATCGACGGTGTTACTTTAGACCCTGCTTCAAATAAAGTGATTTTACCTACAGTTGCAATTGAAGTATTTGGTCGCGCAGTTTTACAAGAAAAACAACAAGAAAACAAAACGAAACATTTAGTAGAAACTTTAAAAACTCTTACAGACAAGAAAGACCAAGAATCATTTTTAGCTGCCGGCAAAGCTATTATGGAAAGTGAACTGATCGTTCCAGTCAACAAAAGTCAATCCAATATTGATTCTGACAAGTCTAAACCACAATCTCTCTCACTCATGATGGTTCATAATGAGAAGAATGAAAAACTTTTAGCCTTCTTCACATCTTTAGACCAATTTAAACACTTCGTTAAAAACCCTGACATCCAGGCAGTGAAGATGAAAGCTGAAGACTTTGCTCATTTATTACAATCCGTTCAAGATCAATTTGATGCAGTTGTTATTGATCCAAATGGTTTGAACCTTGCATTTAGAATCGCCTTCTTATTAAACTTTGCGCCTGGTACTCCAAATAACTTGTTACAGAAAAAGGAAAGCAGCGCCAATTTAGATACATTGCGCGAGCCTGAAAAACACAACCAAGATTTTGAAGCAGCATTGATTTCTTGTGGATTCCATCATCCAGAAATCAAAAAAATGTATCTCAAGGAAAAAGTTGATGATCAAACCGGTGTTGTAAGCTGGTTTGTTGCCATTGATATGCCAAACCCAGATGTTGCAGTCATTGAAGACTTAGCAAAAATCACCGCTCCTCATCGTGGCGATCGCGCTGTCGCATTTAGCTTCATCAGCCCAAATCAAAGAAGTTTCTTCCAAAAAAACAATGCGATTTACTCTAGCTTTAAATAAATCAAAACAGCGTTCAAAAAGTCCATATCCGCTCAATTTGCGATATGGACTTTTTCTATAGCGATTCTTCGTCTACATTATGAACAAAAAGTGGATTAAAAAACATGCAATAGAAGCAATCATTCTTTTTTAAATCGCATCAAAAAAGACCTATCTTTGCGTATTTCAATAAACAAGACAGGTCTTCATTCTATTAAATTAGTTAAATTGATGATTCTAGAAAAGGACTTATTCTTTTCCTAATAATTTGAACATGTTCTTCTTGTACACTTCAACACCTGGTTGGTTGAATGGGTTGGAGTCGTTAAGCAGTGTAGTCATTGCGATTGCTTTAAAGAAGAATGCGCACATATTACCGAAATCGTAAGCAGTCATTCCTGGCATTGTTAAAATGATGTTAGGTACATTACCAGTTACTTCGTGAGCTTCTAATGTTCCTTTTGCAGCCATTTTGTTTACCCAGTCAACAGATTTCCCAGCGAGGTAGTTCATGTTGTCGAGGTTTTCATCGTCGTGTGGGAAAATGATGTCAATTGGTGCTTGATCTACATAAAGGTTTGTTTCAAACAACACTTTTTTACCATCCTGAACGAATTGGCCTAATGAGTGTAAGTCTGTAGAGAATACAGCAGAATCTGGTAAGATTCCTAAACCATCTTTTCCTTCAGATTCACCGAATAACTGTTTCCACCATTCAGCAACTTTTTGCATTGCTGGTTCGTATTCTACAAACATTTCAACATCATAGCCTTGGTTTTGTAAAATACGACGAGCAACAGCGTAAGCATATGCTGGGTTTTCATCCACATTAGAACTTCCGTATTCAACCATACCATCAGCAAGACCTTTCATCAGATCTTCGATGTTTACGCCTGCTACTGCAATTGGCAGAAGGCCAACTGGAGTAATAACGGAGAAACGTCCACCAATATTATCTGGAATGACGAATGTTTCGTAACCTTCTTTATCTGCTAAAGATTTTAAAGTACCGCGTGCACGATCTGTTGTTGCAACGATACGATCTTTTGCTTCTTCGCCATATTTTTCTTCCATGAACTGTTTTAAAATGCGGAATGCAATAGAAGTTTCTGTTGTTGTTCCGGATTTAGAAATCACGTTTACTGTGACTCTTTTATCTTTGATATAGTTCATGACTTGGGCAATGTAACTAGAAGAGAATGTATTTCCTGTATAAATTACTTCTACTTTTTGGTCAGCTGGATATAATCCATTAACCATTTCAATTGCCGCACGTGGACCTAAATAGCTTCCACCAATACCACAAACAACTAATACATCAGAATTTTCTTGAATTCTTTTTGCACAAGCTTGAATGCGCGCAAATTCTTCTTTGTCGTAATCTTTGTCCCATGTCAACCAGCCAATGAAGTCATTGCCTTTGCATGTGCCATTTACGAGTTCTTGATCGACACTAGCAACTTTATCTTTCCAAGCGCTTGGTGATTCATTCAATTTTGCATGTGATAAATCGAGTTTAATCAAAGTATATTCCTCCTATTCGATTGAATGTATTATACCACTGCCTTTTAAAACCTTTACTGATTCACGCCACAAGAGACGGTGGTTTCATAAAAGAATCATAAAATTTAAACATTTTCGAATTCTGATTTACACTAAGACCAGAAACACGAAAGGAGTGATTCGATGTTTCCCTCATCTCTATATCCGCTTATTACTGCTTTTTTCGCATTTTTAATTGCACAATGTTTAAAAGTTCCATTTTTCTATTTTCAAACCGGTAAATGGGCACCTAAACTAATCTGTGCATCAGGAGGATTTCCTTCTTCGCACTCTTCAACAGTAACGGCACTTACTTTAACGATTGGCATGCAAGAAGGATTTGATTCCACAATCTTTGCTGTAACCGCTGTTTTTTCATGCATTGTGATGTATGATGCTTGCCATGTTCGTTATTATAGTGGTAAAGGAATTGAGCTTGTCCAAGAACTGATAAAAGATATTAAAGACTCAGGAACAATCACTTTGGATAGCCCACTCTATTCACAAAACTTAAAAACTGTGCTCGGACATAAAAAAGTCGAAGTGCTCGGTGGATTAATCATCGGGCTCATTCTCCCTTTTTTACTTGCTCCGATCTTCTTATAAGCGTCTATGCTTCGAAAGGATTTTTATGACAAACGAAAACGAAATTAAAGAACCACAGCTTGAACAAACTTCTTCTAACTCAACAATCATTGAAGAAGATTTAACAAACGCAATTCACTTTTTACAAGAAGGAGAACGTTTAACTCGTGGCCAACGCGATGTTTGGGAAAAATATGCCAATGAAATTATCGATAAAATCCGTCCTTATATCCAACATGATGGTGGCGATGTCGAATTACTTGGTGTTGACGAAGAAGGCATTGCTTATGTCACATTTTTAGGTGCATGTGCTGGATGCATGATGGCTGGCGAAGATTTCTCTACGGGTATTCGCTTGTTACTTCTTGATGAATTTCCTCAACTCAAAGAAGTCATCCTTGTTGGCTAATCTATAAGATCAACCAATTCAATAAACAACTAAAAGGCGTTCATTGAAGGATTAAAATTCATCCCTTCATTGAGCGCCTTTTTTAATGATTAAAATCATGATTTAATCGATCCGATTTTTAAGGTTGTAACTCGAATACCTCTTGGAATAGATGCTCGTTCCAAAGGGCAAGGTACAAATCAAGTTCATCCTTTGTAAGTTCAGGATGTTTTTGACTAGCCTGCTCGATTAACCAATGTTGAACACTAGTTGGAATTGAAATAATGGTCGCATAATGACGGGGCAATTTTCCATAAGGATAAATTGTGGCTAATTGCTCAATTTGTTTCAATGTCATATTGCCTTTGAGATTCGTTTTTAACCATTGTTCATCCAAACCGGCATCGACAAGTTTGGAGATTGCTTCTAGTTTAGCAACGCTCCATGTCGGATTTAAATAAAAGGAATCCATCATCTTTCCTTCTGTTTCCCATTTTTGCTTGAGCCATTTTTGTTTTCGTGAATTCAATAAATATGGCATCACGATCTCTTCTGTCCAATCGGGATGAGTCAATACTTTTTGTAACAATTTCGGCTGTAATCCTTTTGCCAAAGCTTGGCCAACCAAGCGAATTTGATAAAACGAAAGATTACTTTTAGCTAAGCTTTTCAACTGTTCGACATCAATTTTTTGATAAATAGCGGGTTTAAACCATTTCTTTGTTGGTTGAGGATAAACGTGTACGCGCTTTTCAGACTGATTATCTGTTTGTTCTTCTTCCAGATTCGGTCTTTCGATCACTTCATCACAATCGTTTATTTCATTTAGGTCGTCTTTTTTGTGATTCATTTCTTCAAAACAATGCGGATAAATCGCCTCTTTGATCTGATGAATCCAAGACCGTTGTTGTTGATTCACAATGTAACAAGGAATAAAGCGATTATGTAGTAATTCAATTTTCATTACCAAATGATACATCGACAAGGAACAATATAAATTCGGCAGAATTGATTGCGTCGAATAATTTGCTAATACTTCTTCTAAGTCTTTTAAATAACCTGTTTTAAAGACAATTGCATTTTGTAGACGACTAAGCAACATCTCTTTATTGAGATTAGATTGTTCTGGCGAATCTAAGTGTTGATACTGTTCGAATAGTTGATTTGTGTAGTTCACCGAATCAAAACAAAAATAAGCGACTTTTTCATCTTGTGCGACAAGATAGATCGTTTTTGCTTGTCTATGTAAACAAGGGTTCTCGATCCAATTTGCCATTGATTGTTCAATACTTTGTCGGCATTTGTTTAAACCTAAATCAACTGATTCATGGATTTGGGTTTTCGCCACTTGATCATAAAGCTCGAGCCAATGTTCAAACTCATCTTCATCGTATTTATATTGTTCTTGTTCTCGTTTTTCTAATTGTTTTTCATATTCAATAGGCAAACGATTGATTGAAGTCGATAAAACTAAATCAATCCCTTCATCTAATTCTAAACAGTTTAATACTGTCTTTAAATATTCGGCATTGATTCGTTTTTTTAACCATTTTTCAACGAGACCTTCGTCCATGAGTCTTGGGGCTTGTTTAAAAATAGGTTTTAATAAATCTGCCCATTTAGGATTAAATAATTCTAAATACAAGGCAGAGCGATCAAGACTTTGCCATTTTGGTGACATCGCAATATTCGCATTGAGTTTTTTGATCATCTCTTGAATTTGCAAATCTAAATCTTGATTGTTGCAATCCTCTGCTAAAAGTGCCGCAAATAATGTTGCGGTTTGTAATTCCAAAGATGCTTCTAAATCAATTGGATCTAACTGGGCATTTAGCGTATTTTTCTTTAACCAGTTATTTATCGTTGAAGAACGAAAACTTTTGACGTCATAGCGAATCATAAACTGGCAATCCACAAACTTCTCTTTTAAAAAGTTTGCAGCATGTAAAAAAGCGTGGGTTTGCGCTAGATTTGCTTTTGACGGAAACGTTGCCCCAAAGCCCGCTAAATCAGAGATACGAAATACACTCGATGTATATTCCAAGACAAATGGTGCACAAGTTGCATCGAGAAAAGTTGCATCTAAATGATCGAGTCGATTTCCACGGACTTTTTTGGCATATAACGATTCTAGACGTTTAGAAAAATCTTTTAATCGGCCATAAGGTATCGCCAACATAAAGATTTGTTCACGAGATTCACGTTTGAATGTGGCAAGCCACACAACGATTTGATCTTTTGAGAGTGCGATAATGAACACCTCCATCCTATCTGGATCCATAGAATTCTATTATAACGACTCCTAAAAGAGATTACTGAATTCTAAGCACATCCTGCAGATCTTTCTTTAATTTCTTTTATGATCCACATCAATTTTACATAAGGATTTGCGCATACGTTTTTGGATATCGACAAAAACACGATAACTATGCCGATTTAAGATCTAAATTGTTCATAAAAAACTCATCCACTTATAGATTTTTGATTTAGAATACACGAAAAAGATTAGATTTATTTCATATAGTTTAAAGTTCCATCTTTGATTGACCTTGACGGTGATGATGACTATATTATAATGAATTTGCCCGGTGATGACCGGACAAACCTCCTTTCTATTTTTATGCTGAACCGCCGCTTATCATAAAAGGCGGAAAGAAATCATTCGATTTCTTAAAAAAAAGGCACTGTGACGTCCAGTGCCTTTTTTTCAATTTTTAGATTTCCAATTGTATAGAGTTCATTGTTATTAATAAAGCAGCTTAATTGTGTAAACCGGTTTTGTTTTTATTGCTTTATGATCTAATTTTGTCGATTTAAGCAAATAATTTTATTGTTCATCCGGTTCTTTACTATTGGCGATTGATTTATTTTCTTTATAAATTTCTACAGATTTTTCGAAAATCGCAGCTAAAATATACAAAACTATGCAAATAATAAAATGAATAAATACATTCGCATTTAATTCACCATTTATCGCTGAATTCGCTAAGCCTGTCACATTTGAAATCAAAAAAGTTAATAAGGAGGTTGCTAAATATCCAACTAAGGAAGAAGCAAGTGTCACAAATAAAATCCACATACTAAACTTAGCAATATTTTTTAAAGCAACTACATTTTCATCCTCAAAAATTATTTCTTGTTCAAAATTATTGATTAAAATTTTGTATTCTTTGTAAATCAAATAGTAAAGGTAAAGCATAGCACCAGACATTGCGACTACCGCAAGCAACAAAATAATTACCGGACCAGCAAAACCCAAACTCATTGATGACAAAATAACGAATAACATCATAAACATAGCAATAGCTAATACCGATACGAAAAGAACTAAAATAATTTTTACTACTCGCTTAAGAAATTTGATTTTCTCAATAAAGCTCATCTTTGATTCATCTCGATAAAACTTATACGCAAAATAGAAAATCAGAATTGTCACAACGATTCCAACAATCGGAATAACGCCACCACGATTTTGATTCATCAACATATCCATTCCTTGGTCACTCATGATTTTCACCTCCTAGAAATTTGGATGATGCCTTTTTTCTAATTCAATTATACTATGATTCAAAAAGAATAAATATAATAATTTCATTAAGAACACTCAAATAATTTCGAATCAAATCTCGCTTCTATTAGACTTAAAATCTTGGTTTAATCATTAAAAAAACTTCGTTTGAAAACGAAGCCTTTTGTTCAATTGAAAATGAGATTCAAACATTTTTATTCTTCAATTATTTCTGGTAAGTAAGTCAAAATTTGCTGTTCCCAACTAGGCCAATCATGTGGTGTATCTTCTCCCCAGAAATAAGATGGAATTTGGATGCCTTTTTGATACATCACGTCAGCAAGTCTTCTTAAATCATCGAGACATACATCTTCCCATGCCCCTTGTCCCACCACAAAGCAAGCCTGATTTGAATTATATTTTTGAATATAGTTGTGGTGAATATTCATATTCGGCAAATAAGCAAGCGGGCTATTTTGATAGAAATTCCCATCAAAGTTATTGTCGTAAATGTAACGAGAAAGATCATAAACGCCGGAAAGAGCGATTAATTTTGAAAAGCGATCAGGAAATCTAAAAAACAAGTTTGCGGCATGTGTTGCCCCCATACTTGCACCCATAATCATCATGTTTTCATCCAAACTTTTTTTCGCCTTTTTTAAAGCTGAAGGAACTAATTCATTCATGATGTAATTCACCCAGTTTTCATGTTGAGCCATTCGCGGTCCACTTGCTTCATGACTCGACCATGTTTCTGCATCAATTGTATCAATCGTCACAAATTGAATTTGTCCTGCATCGATCCATTTGGACATCAAATCAAACATTTTGCGATCTTCCCATTCAAAAAAACGTCCATTTTGACATGGAATGATTAAACATAAAATCCCATCATATCCATACATTTTAAATTCCATATCACGATCGAGATAGGAAGAATGTTCTTTATAATAACGACTTTCCATCATACAAACTATCCTTTCAAAAATATATGACACTATTCTCTCAATGTTAAAAAGATTTGAAAAGCATTGAAAGGCTTTTCGTTGTTGTTTAACTTCATTTGTCTCATTTCTTAAATTGAAAAACGCGATACACAAGACTATAATTCCTATGATTTCAAATGAAATGAGGATCCAATGTCAGAAAAAGAAAAAATTATTAATATAGCCGTCATTGCTCACGTCGATGCTGGTAAATCTACCCTTGTTGATGCTTTCCTTCGTCAAAGTGACGTATTTAGAAATAACGAAGAAGTTGTCAACTGTATTATGGACTCCAACGCTCTAGAAAGAGAACGTGGAATCACCATTTATTCTAAAAACTGCTCCGTCATTCATGATGGTGTAAAAATCAATATTGTCGATACTCCAGGTCACGCCGATTTCTCTAGTGAAGTTGAACGAATCATGGGTACCGTGGATACTGTTATCTTATTAGTCGATGCAAGTGAAGGCCCTATGCCACAAACACGCTTTGTTTTATCTAAAGCGTTAGAAATTGGTTTAAAACCAATTTTGTTAATTAACAAAATCGATAAAAAAGACCAACGCGCTGCTGAGGTTGTGGATGAAGTATACGAACTGTTCTTAGATTTAGATGCAACTGATGAACAGCTCGACTTCCCTATCCTTTATGGCATCGCTCGTGAAGGTAAAGTTCAATACGAACTTGATCAACCAAACGATAATATCGATCCACTGTTTAAAACGATTTTAAAACACACCGATATTTATCCAGATTTAGATGATGAACCTACGCAAATGCAAGTGTCTGCCCTTGCCTATGATGACTACATCGGTCGTTTAGGTATCGGTCGTATCACTCGTGGTGTATTGCGTAAAGGTGACTCCTACATCCGCACAAACAACGATGGTTTAACCAAAAAAGAAACAGTCTCCTCTTTATTTGTTTATAAAGGACTTTCTAGAACTCCAGTTGATGAAGCTCACTCTGGGGATATTGTTGTCGTTGCTGGTATGCCGGACTTATCTATTGGCGATACAATTTGTGCACCAGACCACGTTGAAGCTTTACCAAGTATTCCAATTGAAGAACCTACACTTTCTATGAACTTCCATGTCAATAAATCACCATTTGCCGGACGTTCTGGAAAATTTGTAACAAGCCGTAACATCAAAGAACGCCTTGAAAAAGAATTGGAAGTTAACGTTGGTTTAAAAGTTGAGCCAACTGAAAGTGCCGATTGCTTCAAAGTTAGTGGTCGTGGTGAATTACATATCTCTATCTTGATCGAAAATATGCGTCGTGAAGGATATGAACTTGCCATTTCAAAACCAGAAGTTATTTTGCACCGTGATGAAAACGGACAAAAAGTTGAACCAGTTGAAGAAGTTGTATGTATTGCCCCAGAGCAGTATTCTGGAACAATCATCAACAAACTCAACATGCGTAAAGGTACAATGATCAACATGGATGAAGATGCAGGTTATGTAAAATTAACATATACTGCTCCAACTCGTGGATTATTAGGTTTCCGTACTGAATTCATCAATGACACCCATGGTGAAGGTACTTTATTACGTCGTGTTAGTGGTTATACTCCATACACTGGTGAAATTCCTCAACGTATGCTTGGAGCAATGATCTCCACGGATACAGGAACAGCAATGACATACGCTTTATGGAACTTACAAGAACGTGGATCTTTATTTATCGCTCCACAAACAGAAGTTTATGAAGGTATGATCATCGGTGAATCATCCAGAAATATCGATATGGATGTTAACCCACTTAAAAACAAAAAGTTAACTGCGATTCGTTCTAGTGGACGTGATGAAGCGATGTTATTAACACCTCCACGTGTCTTCTCTCTTGAAGCAGCATTAGAATGGATTAATGATGATGAATTAGTTGAAGTTACACCAGATGCAATCCGCATCCGTAAAAAAGGATTAACTGCAGTCGATCGTCGAAATCTTTATCGTGAAAAGATGGCTGCTGCTGAAAAAAACAACTAATTGAATTAAAATTGAAAATTGAAGTCATATAAAAAGGAAGATCTTGTATCCATCTCGATCTTCCTTTTTTTGTTCATTGTTTTATAGTTTAATTTTATCCACGATTTTAGGTTGTAATTCAGGATCAATAAGGTTTTGCTCATCTTGATCATCTTGAAGTTTTTCTTGTTCAGGTCCCCAAATCAAATAGAAGTATGGAGAACGTTGTTGAATTACTTCTAACAACAAAGAAATATCTACCCAATTTGGGGCATCACTTGGCCAATTGAAAACTTTTGTGATGCGCAACGTTTCATCTGAATATAGAAAACTCCTAATGAGCGCAGGTTCTTGAAATGGCAAATTGTAAAATTTAGCTAAAAATTGATCCGCATCAAGCGTTGAATCGATTTGACTAGCATCAAGGATGAATGTTTGCATAGCATACATTATAGAGGGGATCATTTCATTTCCAAACTTCATAACCAAACTGTAAGATACAAGACCATTTTTTTCACCTCATACTAAGACTACTGTTTAAAAAATTAAATTACAGGTAAATTTGAATCTTATTTTCTCATCTTCAGTTCATCGAGAATGTCGATATACGCTTTTGAAACGGCAATCCCAAACTCTTCTTGAAGCACTTTTACTTTTTGATCTGTTGCTTCAGACTTGTTCCACAATAATTCAAGCAATCGCATATAGTCCCAATTTCTATTGTGTTCATTGAAATAGCTAATCACCATTCGTATTGCTGTTTTATCTAAATGTTCATCTTGGTCTTTAAATGGATCATCGATCCATCTTAATACGCATGCTTGATTACGCTTTGAATGTTCCAAAGGTAAATCGTCCACAAAAATCAAAGAATAAAACTGATCGATTGATTCTGTTTGATTTTGATGAAATTGCTTTTGCATTTGTAAGGCAACTTGCATATATAAAAGATCATTCTGCAAATCATCTTCCAATCGTTGATCCATGACAATCGCTATTCCTAGTCCAATTCTTTGTTTTTCGAATAAGTCCATTGCTTGAACAAATAAAACTTGACGAGGATAAGATACCTTTGATTTTAGGTGAATATTTAAAATTTTACGGACCATTTTTGAATCAAAATAACTTGCATCATCATCCTTTTTTCTTTCATCAAAAGATTGTTTGTGATTTAAATTCTCATTGGCAAAAAATTTTAAATCTTTAATTTCTTTTTCTTTGATCCGATATCCATGATCTTTTCTTTGTGTCCATTCATACCGCTCATGAAAAAGACAATCCTGAAATATATCAATAAGTACTTGATCATAGAGAAGTGTGTTTAAAAACAGTTCTTCCAAATCGTTTTGCATAGCCCCTCCCTTTCTTCTATTCTTTTATGGTTTAGAAATCCAGATTTGTTTGACGCAAACCAGAAAGAATGCAAAAGGAAAAGAAAAAATATTTATAGTTTTATTTCAAATTATCATTCTACTTTTTTAATCCGAGATATAACGTAATCACCAAAATGACGACGCAATATACAGTTGCTATAAAATATATACAGTTTTTCAGTTGATAATATCCATCCACAAATCGAGTGAAAATCGAGATACCAGTCATCAACAAGATCATGCTAACACATGCAAAAACATAAAATTTCTTTTCCATATTAACCTCCCGTTTATTCTAGATTCATAATTGAAATCGCAAATGACATTCCGACATCTCCAAGCATGTTGCTTATCTATACACTTATAACAACTATTTTTTCAACAAATATTAATTCAATACTTTTTTATAATAAATCTGTTTATTTGATTTTGAAAATATAATTTTTAACACTCATATTTTTACTCTTTAGCTCTTTAAGTATGCCTTATAATAAGCCATGGATCGTCTTTTCCACATTTTCTATAATCACGTTTCAAGTTTTATCATTTTCATTTTTGACCATTACATAAAAAATTCTTCACCTAAGCTATTCTATAAATTTCATTGTTAGTCTTCTATATAACATTTTATAAATTGCACTTTTGATGAAAATTCAAAACAAAAAAAGCCTTCCAAATGATCGATTAAGATCAATTGAAAGGCGATATTTTTCTAGTGTCAGTTTTAAGCTTGACGAGCTTTCATATCTGCTAAAGATTGCGTTGTTTGCGCAAGAAGTGCTTTATTTTTTTCGAGCTTTTCTTTTTCGGCATTGATTTTTGCTTCTGGTGCTTTGGAGACAAATCCAGGATTAGACAACATTTTTTCACTGCGTTGAATTTCGCTTTCTAAATGTGTCAGCTCTTTTTCTAATTTAGCAATTTCAGCTTCAACGTCGATGAGTTCTGCCATTGCAGCTTTAAGTTTAAATCCTTCTAAGTCACGAACTAATAAGTCATCAGAATCAAAAGAATCGACTAAAGCGACTTTAGCCATACCCACGAGCAACTGTTGGCCTTGTTGACTTAAAGTATAAGGTTCTCCTTTGTCATCTTCTAAAACAATTTTGATTTCATCACGAGGTTTTAAATTGTATTGAGTTTTGATTTCACGAACCGTTTCAATACTATTCAAAATCAAGTTCATATCTTTAACTGCTTTTGTGGAGGTTGCAAATTCAGGAACAACTGGCCAGTCTTCTAAGTTGATGCTGTCTTTACCCATGTTCATGCCTAAATAAATATGTTCGCAAACAAATGGCATAAATGGAGAAAGCATAATCAAGATTGCTTTAAGAACGTAGAACAAAATCGCAATTGTGTTATCACGAACTTTTGTATCTTCACTATTCAATGCTGCTTTAGATAATTCAATATACCAAGAGCAGAAGTCATTCCATACAAAGCTATATAATTCATTTCCCGCAATGGCTAATTCATAGCGGTCCATATTACGAGAAACGCTTGCTAATGTTTCTTCTAAACGGGATAAAATCCACATATCGGATTCGGATAATGCGTTGAAGTCTGGAGTATATGTTTTTCCATCTTCCATCTGCATTTGTACATAACGAGATGCGTTCCAAATTTTATTGATGAAGTTCCAAGAAGAATCAAGTTTTGTTTCATCAAAACGCATATCTAAACCTGGAGCAGAGTTTGTTGCTAAGAAGAAACGTAATGCGTCAGCACCTTTTTCGTTGATCACATCGATTGGGTCAACACCGTTTCCTAAAGATTTAGACATTTTACGACCTTCAGAGTCACGAATTAAGCCATGGATTAATACCGTTTTAAATGGACGGTTATCTGTCATATGACGAGCTTGGAATGCCATACGTGCTACCCAGAAGAAGATGATGTCATATCCAGTAACCATTGTGTCCGTTGGATAGTAACGTTCTAAATCTTTTGTTTCGTTTGGCCAACCTAAAGTTGAGAATGGCCATAATGCACTAGAGAACCAAGTGTCTAATACATCTTCATCTTGTGTCCAGTTTTCTGCATCTTCTGGTGCACTTTCTCCAACATAGATTTCACCAGTATTGTTGTTCGTCCAAGCTGGAATACGGTGTCCCCACCATAACTGACGAGAAATACACCAGTCTTCGATATTTTCTAACCATTGATTGAATGTGTGTTCAAAACGGTTTGGAACAAATTCAATTTTTTGATCCGTTTTTTGTGCATCAAGAACAGCTTGCGCTAAAGGTTTCATTTTAACGAACCATTGTTTGGATAAATATGGTTCTGCAATTACGCCTGTACGTTCCGAGTGTCCAACGTTATGTGGATGATCTTCAATATGATCCACAACACCCATTTCTTCAAAATCTTTTAATAACGCTTCACGGCATTCGAAACGATCCATACCTTCATATTTATGAGCCATTTCGTTCATTGTGCCATCTGGATTCATACAGATTGGCATTTTCAAACCATATTTCTTCGCTAATTCAAAGTCATTAGGGTCATGGGCTGGTGTACATTTCATAACGGCTGTACCAAAGTCCATATCGATGTAGCTATCCGCCATAATTGGCAATGCTTCACCATTTGCTGGGTTGATTGCATGTAAACCAACGATATCTTTATAACGTTCATCATCTGGGTGAACGAAAATTGCTTGGTCGGCAAACATTGTTTCTGGACGAGTTGTCGCAATAACTAATTCTTGGCCATTTTCTTGAATTTTGTATTTGAAGTAATACATTTTGCCTGGAATTTCTTTATAAACAACTTCGATATTGGATAATGCTGTTTTTGCTTGTGGGTCCCAGTTAATGATGCGTTCCCCTTGGTAAATCAAACCTTCGTTATATAAAGTCACAAACACTTTATTCACTGCTTGGTTTAATCCTTCGTCTAAAGTGAAACGTTCACGACTATAGTCTAAAGACAAGCCCATTTTAGCCCATTGCGCACGAATGAAATTGGAGTATTCCCCTTTCCATTCCCATGCTTTTTCCAAGAAACCTTCACGTCCGATATCGTAGCGAGAAATGCCTTGTTCTTGTAAACGAGCATCGATTTTCGCTTGCGTTGCAATCCCGGCGTGATCCATTCCTGGTAAATATAGAACATCAAAACCTTTTGTTCGTTTATAACGAGATAAAATATCTTGTAATGTGTTATCCCAAGCGTGTCCTAAATGGAGTTTCCCCGTTACGTTTGGTGGTGGAATGACAATTGTATATGGGATTTTGGATTGATCCCCAGCAGTAAAATAGCCTTGATCGATCCAATTTTGATAAACTTCTGGCGTTTCAACAAGTTTATGATCGTACTTTTTAGAGAGTTCTTTCATGTATATCTATCCTTTCTTCAAGCAAATAAAAAGGGCTCTTCGTCATAGGACGAGAAACCCGCGGTGCCACCTAAATTGTTTTCATTCAAAATAAACAAACAAAACTTATGAATAAAATTGCTTGTATCCATTGAAAACCTCTTTCGCATAACGTTGCGTCGACGATGATCTCTACACTATTCAAGATCACAGCTCCCAGACTACCTTCCCTGTTTCTTCAGGTTTTCTTGCACCAACCGAAAACTCTCTATTTTCCCAAAACAGGTACTCCTTCTGTTCTTAGCAGTTAAGAGTAGTCTAATTGATTTCATCGAGATTTCAAGAAATATATTTTTAATCCACTCGGAATCCTGTAAAAATGTAGACACTCTCGTTTTCTTTTCAGAAATCCTAACGTTGTAACTTGTTAAGTAACATTGATCAATCTTGATTTAGCTTATTTGTTTAGTTATTCTAAACCTTTACTCGATTCTCTTTTTTCGTATTCGAATTTGTTGGATTGAACCTTACAGAATGACTAAAAATTGAATATTCTTTCTTTGAAAACGTTATTGAAAATTGTATAATGTTCAACGCATTATTTACATTTTTGTTTCACCTATTTTTTTACAATTATTGAAACACATTTTGTTTTATGCACTAGATATAACAATAAAAGAAAGGATTTTTATGCAACGTGAAAAACTCAGTTCACGATTAGGCTTCATTCTGCTTTCTGCAGGATGTGCAATCGGGATTGGAAACGTCTGGAAATTCCCATATATTGCCGGGCAAAATGGCGGAGCGATCTTCATCTTGATCTATCTCTTCTTCTTACTTGTCTTGGGTATTCCTGTAATGACGATGGAATTTGCGATTGGCCGCGCTGCCCAACGTTCAATCGCAACCATGTATCAAAAACTCGAACCTAAAGGTTCAAAATGGCATCTCCATAGATGGTTAGGAATTGCCGGAAATACACTTTTAATGATGTTCTACACCACCGTAGCCGGCTGGATGCTGAAATACTTTGTAGACACATTAAGTGGAAAATTCGTTGGCTTATCCCCAGAAGCAATTGGTGAACAATTCAACGTGATGTTAAGTGACCCTGTTTCCAATGTCTTCTACATGGTTATCATTGTTTTAGTAGGTTTTGGGATTTGTGCAATCGGTCTACAAAATGGCTTAGAGAAAATTACCAAAGTCATGATGATCGCTTTATTACTTTTAATGGTTGTCCTTGCTGGAAACTCGATTTTCTTAGACGGTGCCAAAGAAGGGTTAGCTTATTATTTATTACCTGATTGGGATCGCTTTTTAGCGATTGGTCCATTCAATGTTATCGTTTCAGCGATGAACCAAGCATTCTTCACTTTATCGCTTGGGATTGGCTCTATGGCAATTTTCGGTTCTTATATCGATAAAAACCGCTCTTTACTTGGCGAATCGATCAATATTGCGATTTTAGATACATTTGTTGCTTTTACAGCTGGTTTAATTATCATTCCTGCTTGTTTTGCGTTCAATGTTGATGTCAATTCCGGTCCAAACTTAATCTTTATTACACTACCAAACGTATTTAACCAAATGGCTTTAGGTCAATTATGGGGAGCATTATTCTTCCTATTTATGACATTTGCGGCATTCTCAACTGTTTTAGCCGTATTCGAAACAATTATTGCCTTCTTTATGGATTCCTATGGTTGGAGCCGTAAAAAAGTTTGTCTATTTGCTTGCATTGCAATTTTAATCCTTGCTCTGCCTTGTGCGCTTGGATTTAACGTACTTTCCTTTATCCAACCATTAGGTCAAGGAACAACAATTTTAGACTTTGAAGACTTCCTTGTCTCCAACTTATTATTACCCTTTGGTTCTTTGCTCTTTGTGTTATTCTGTACGACAAAAATCGGTTGGGGTTGGGATAACTTCATTGAAGAAGCAAATACTGGTATTGGAATTAAATTCCCTAGATGGGTTCATGCTTATTGCAAGTATGCCATTCCAGTCATTATTGCAACCATTTTAATCATCGGTTTACTCTAACCCTTACATCAAGATCCTATATCAATTAATTTTGATATAGGATTTTTTTACGTTATACACTTAGCTTGAATAACTAAAACAACACATATCAGTTTCCCTGAGTCGCATTTAAAAAGCAGTCGCCCCTAAGGAGAACTGCTTAATATATATATCGATCTAGAATTGTAAACTGATTGTTATCTTTTTCGAAATGGCAATCCAATTAAAACGCCAATCAATGCCACTATTGCATATCCGATGATGTAAACCCACGCACTCGAGTCGTAGAAGATAAATAACGTTGGAGTAAACATGATTGCCACAATCAAAATATACCAAAAGTCAAATCCATTTCTAATCCCATAGAAAATAGACGTGATCAAACAGATCGATGGCAAAATGACTAACATAACCGCCATAGCACTTCCTGTGTCTTGAATCACCAAAGGGACGATATAAAAATCGATCAGTAACACTAGGTAGAAAACTATATTCTTTTTTAATGCCCCATCAAATTAACATCCTTTCTGTTTATACTTTTGGCTTTATTTCATCTTATTGATCGAGAACTAGTCATTTTAATCTTTGCTGTTCAATAATTTATTGATTCTTTCCATTGGAAATCTATCTTCAATATCAATGATTTCAAACAAATTATGAGGTAATTCTTTCTCTTCTATCAAAGAAAGATATTCATCAACAGCTCTTTGATCAATCATGATTTTTCCGTGACCAGCCCAATGACGATTGCTCTCTTTCTTTTTTAAACCAGAAATCCAATATTCATCTCCAGTTTCAATATCTACATAATTAGAATAACATCCATTATATTTTTGAAAAGCTTGATCATTAAAATATATGGTCTTTTTAGTTTTTGAAGTTTTTACATAACCAATCCAGGCAGGTCCATCATCTGAATATCCTGTTTTTAATTCGATATACATTAAATCTTTAATCATTTTTCGTAATCTCCTGTGTAAACAAAAAGAATTTATAGATCATTTATCTTTTTGATTTGCTATACGTCGTAACAATGCACGAGATCTTCGATTGTTAATTGTTCTTTAGCTTGACCACTAAAATCATGAGTCACTTTTCCATCTTGGAAAATCAATAAGCGATTTCCATTTTCCAGGGCATCTTTTAAGTTATGGGTAATCATTAAAGCCGTAATTCGATCTTTGGCAATGACTTGATTGGTGACTTCTAAAATCTTTTTAGCCGAAACTGGATCTAAAGCCGCAGTGTGTTCATCTAACATCAAAAGTTTCGGTGGATTGACTACGGCCATCATTAATGCCACGGCTTGTCGCTGCCCACCGGATAATAAACCAATAGGTGTTTTTAAGCGGTCTTCTAATCCCATATCGAGTTGCGAAAGAATTTGTTTAAATTGTTCTTGTTCTTGCTTGCGTACTGCAATCGCAAAAAGAGAGCGGTGTGAAGAAATCGCAAGCCCCATATTTTCTTCGACTGTCATATGTGGTGCCGTTCCTTGCGATGGATCTTGGAATAGACGTCCTAAAGTTTTAGAGCGAACATGTTCCGGTTGATGGGTAATTTCTTGTCCATCTAAAAAGATTTTGCCAGACTTTACAGGAATGGAACCAGTAATCACGTTAAAAAATGTCGATTTTCCGGCACCGTTCGAGCCTAAAATTGTCACAAAGTCGCCATCATTTATCGTTAAAGAAACGTTATCTAATGCCTTTTTTTCTAAAGTTGTTCCTTCATTGAAAATGACAGTCACATTTTGTAGTTCAAGCATTGTTCTTCGCTCCTTTCATCAGCTTTTGTAAATGTGGAATGGAAATCGTAATCGCAACTAATACTGCAGAAACTAAATTCATGTCACTTGCCGCAAACCCCAAGCGTAAGGCGATTGTATATAAGAAACGATAAATAATTGCACCAAGAACTGCCGCAATTAAACCCGTTCCAACATTTTTAGGTTTCAGAATCGCTTCACCAATAATGATTCCAGCAAGCCCTAAAACAAGCATTCCCGTTCCGCCTGAAATATCTGCAAATCCTTGAAATTGCGCGAGTAAAGCTCCGGATAACCCAACAAAAGCGTTGGACAAACCTAAACCCAAAAATTTCATAGAATCGACGTTGATTGAAGACGATTTCACCATCACTTCATTATCACCACTTGCCCGCAACATTAACCCTAAATTTGTTTTGAAGAACACATACAATAGTCCTACAATCACCAATACGATGATCAGTAGAATCGCAATGCGAAACTCTTCATTGCTCAGTAATGTTGGCGCTGGTTTGCCTTTAATAAACAAATTGACGGTTGGCATATTTTTCATCATTCGTAAATTAATGGAGTATAAACCCGTCATTGTCAAAATGCCGGCAAGCAAAGGTTGAATCTTCATTTTCGTTTGTAAAAATGCAGTTACACATCCACATAAAGCACCGACAAGCATACTGCAAATTAAGCCTAAATTCGGCATTCCCGCTAAAGTCATCATGGCACAAACTGCTGCCCCTGAAACAAATGAACCATCAACTGTCAAATCCGGCGAATCCATAATATTGACAGTAATATATTCCCCAATAGAGAGCACCGCAAAAATCAAACCTAATTGCAATGCATTCATTAAAATGGTTGGTGACATATAAATTCCTTTCTCGAATGTTTGTTTTTTTTATTCATCTTTTTTATTAAAGCGGCGCACTCGATTGAAAAGCACCGCTTGATATTTATTGTTCGCTTTGAACTAGAATTAAGTTTTCTTGTCCTTGCAAATCTTCAGGAATATCAACTTTGACTTTTCCATTTTCTTTTAAATCATTCAGGACATCTTCGTTGATATAAACATTTAAGTTGTCTTTGAACACTTTTACCGGAATATCCGCTGGTGATTTCCCTTTTAAAATTTCGATCGTCATTTTTGCGGTTTCTCTACCTAAGCTTTCATAGTTAATGCCTACTGTCGCAAAGCCACCCGTTTCAACCATCGAATCTGCACCAACATAATAAGGAACTCCGGCATCACGTGCGATTTGTGCTAAAGAAACCATTCCTGTTGCAACTGTGTTATCGATTGGTGAAAACATTGCATCAACTTGGCTAGCTAAATCAACCGCTGCTTGTTGCATGGTTGTATTGTCGGTTCCTGTTCTTTCCATTATTTCTAAACCTTTTGTTTGCGCATAATCATTAAAACGGCTAACCGTTGAAACTGAATTTGCTTCCCCTGGGTTATATAAAATACCGACTTGTTTAATCTCGGGTGAGAGCATCAACATCATGTCAATGATTTGTTCGACTTGAATTTCATCACTTGTTCCCGTGATATTTCCGCCTGGATGTTCAATACTTTCAACTAATCCCGCATCGACTGGATCTGATACAGCTGAGAATACTAATGGAATTTGATCAGAATATTTTTGAGCTGCTAATGCGGTTGGTGTCGCAATTGCGACAATCGCATTCACTTCATCTGCAGCATATCCTGTCATAATTGAATCGAGATTCGACGTTTTATTAGCTGCGTTTTGATAATTAAACATAATATTTTCGCCTTCGATATATCCTTGTTGTTCAAATTCATCCATCATCGACTCACGAATCGTATTTAATGAAGGGTGATCCACTAATTGCGCTACTCCGACGGAAAACATTGCTGATCCTTTCGATGTTGAGTTTTGGGATGTCGTCGTATTAGATGAGCATCCAGCTACCATTGCTGCTACGACTAATGCGCTTAATGTTTTTTTCATTGATTTCATATGATTTTCTCCTTCGCAGTTCAGGATAGTCATTGAGAGTTGGGGTAAAAAAAATCCTGTTTCCTTACAAAAAAATTGTAAAGAAACAGGACAGAATATACTTTTCTGCGGTACCACCTGTATTGGCTTGCGCCCACTCTGGGAATGCTATCACATTCTTCTTTCTATAACGGGAAAGGCCCGTCTTCGCTACTTTAGTTCACGTCGCCCTTAGAAGTCCATTTGCAGAACGGTAATCGTCCGGCTTCCACCATCCCGGATTCGCTTAGATCCCTTTTTCTGTTTGATCTCTTCATCATCGGTTTGAATACAAGTTGTTCTTGTTGAACAGAATATAAACTTTCTCATTGCTCATGTAAAGAGCTTAATCTGATTTTTTGTAAATATTTTCTATTTTTACATAACCGATGTAAATCATTTTCATCTTTTCACGAAAGACATTTCCTCTTTGAGCTAAGTGTCTTTTTAACATCGTCAAATAGATGATTATAAATTTTGGAAAACGAAAAGAAAAACGTGTAGATCGAATATCGAGTACACGTTTTTGGTGTTAATGGATTAAACTAACATCGTCCTATTCAGGAAGTTTAGGTAAAGATTGAATATCTTGATCTTGAGAAATACCATCACGATATGCTTGGGCAGTTTCAATTTTTTGAATACGACGTTGGCCTTCATCTGCCATTTCTTTAAATGCGTTTAGTTGTTGTTTTAGTTGTGGCAATGCTTTTTGTTTATAAGAATCTACCGCATCTAAAGCTTCAAATGTATTTTGGAACGCTTCACGTAATGTTTCCACAGAGATATTGGATTCCATTGCTTGTTGTTGAATCGATGCGCCTTGTTGTTTTAACATCATCGAAGTAGAACGAATTAAGTTATTAGTTGTATCGTTGATCATTTTCACTTTATCCAACACAATTTTTTGGTTGTATAAAGCAGATGCAACGGTAACCGCCGTACGTAAAGCCGAAACTGTAACATGTTGTGCTCGTTCAACAGCACGAATTAACTCTTTGTTGTTGCGACGAACGATTTCCATCGCAAAATAGCCTTGTTGGTTTACTGCTTGCATCTGTTGTAAATCCATGACTTTTTGACGTAATGGGAATAAGACTTCGTCTTGAATATATTTAATCTTTTCTGGATCTTCGTTGTTTACTTGTGCATCTTCTAGTGCTTTAGAAACTGCGCTATCCATCTGCATACCTAGTTCAACTTGTTTTCCAAGTTTAACAGTTAAATCACGTAAAGAAGCTTGTTCAATTTCCAAGGTGGTATTATCGTTTTGAAGAGCTTTTTTACCTGACTCTAAGTTTTCTAGAATTTCTTCAATTTGATCATCTGCTTTTTCAAAGCGTTGGAAGTAGTTTTTAACAGGATTGAACATCTTGCCAAAAAAACTATCATTATTGAAGTTTACCCCACTAGGGTCGAGTTCTTTCATTTCGCGGTTTAATTTAGCTAATGAATCTACGACTTCTCCACCTTCATTGCCTGTTTTAGAAAGATCAGCTAATGTTTTTTCTAACATTTTATTTTTTTCGCTCGATTTTACAACGATATCTTTTCCGAAACTTTCAATGGTATTGGCAATATTTCGTCTTTCTTCTAATGAATCCAAGTCTATTTTCATCACTTCACTAGCATTCTCTTCCGCCATAGACGTTAATTGTTGTTTTTGGACTGGCGTTGGATTTAAAGGAGCAGTAACTTCTTCTTTATTTAAATCATCGACGTTCATGCTAAAAGCCATCATTATCCTCTTTCTAGTCGATCATTCTTTATCGACTCTTTTTCATTTTTAAAATTGTTGCTGTTTATGCTTTATATTATCGCACTTTTTCGCCTATTCCTCACTGATTTATAGGGGATTTGCCATGATAAATGACGAACCAACAAAACTGTAAGATCAATTAGTTTTGTGTGCGATACAGTTTTGTCTGATCGATCAATGTATTGAGCTCTTGCATGGCCTCTAATTCAAGAACATCTAATTTTGGATCCGAAAGTTTATGAATTTCCATTAAAAGCTTGTCAAAACGAGTTAAGATTTCTTGATTCACTTTTAAATCCTCATCTACGGCTTCAAAGCTTGCTTGATAAGGTTCAATTGCCTCACCGTATTCTTGATGCGTTTTAAAGAGATGTTCATAGCCGTCTTGATCGAAAATCTGGATTCTCGATAAAATCCGATCAACATTTTGTTTGAATACACCAATCCCACCGTTAATTGAGTTTGCAAATTTGGCGATAGAAATACGGGAATCGCCAAAATAATCGTTGATCGCTTGATCGAGTTGATTCATCTTTGCATTCATGCGATCACATTGATTCTCCAATTCACGCATTTGTTTTTTAAATGATTTTGGATTTGTTTTCTTCACTTTTTTTGTGATTTGTTCAATTGCTTCTGTGTTGATTAAGGAAATCGATTTTTGCTTTTGTTGCTCATTTTGTTGGTGTTTTTTGAACCAAACAAATCCGATCCCAACGAAAATAATGACCAATCCTATCCCCATCCATAATCCCATATTGTTTTGCCTCTAATCTTAATTTATATCGAATTGATCACATTTACATTTATAACAAAGTATCAATTCATTCCCTATTTCTACTATTTGAATATACCATGATTACCCTGTTTTGATGCTGATGCGCTCAGTTTTTTAACGATCGAAATAGAATCTAGAATCAAAATATTTTATATTCTATTCCTTTTCGGACAGTCTAAAAGTAAATTGAATCAAAGTTCATCACAACTTAAAATGACTGTTTTTACCATATCTTTACGTCCAACAAAGCACAAAAAAACGCTTGAGCATAATCTCCAAGCGTTTTTTGATTAATTGTCTTATTTTACTTCAGATTGTACGAAGTCTAATACTTCTTGAGCAGTGTCTAAAGACAGGCATTTTTGAGCCATTTCTTGCATTTGTTCATAGCTTAAGCCATTAACAACTTTACGAGCTTTTAAGATCTGAGTTGCTGACATAGAGAATTCATCTAAGCCAAGGCCTAATAGAATTGGTACTGCATTTGGTTCACCAGCCATAGCACCGCACATACCAACCCATTTACCATTTTTGTGAGCACCTTGGATTGTCATGTTAACTAAACGCAAGATTGCTGGGTTGTATGGTTGATAGAGGTAGGAGACTTTCTGAGACATACGGTCTGCTGCCATAGAGTATTGAATTAAGTCGTTTGTACCGATAGAGAAGAAGTCTGCGTATTTAGAGAATTCATCAGCAAGTACAGCTGCTGCTGGGATTTCAACCATCATACCGATTTGGATATCATCGGAAACTGGAGTACCTTCAGCGATTAATTCAGCTTTGCATTCTTCAAATACAGCTTTAGCGTCTTTGAATTCGTTTACTGTAGCGATCATTGGGAACATGATGCAAAGTTTTCCGTAAACGGAAGCACGGCAAAGTGCACGAAGTTGTGTTTTGAAGATATCTTTACGGTCTAAGCAAAGACGGATTGCACGGTAGCCCAAGAATGGGTTCATTTCTTCTGGGAATTCGAAGTAAGAAAGTTTTTTGTCCCCACCGATATCGAGTGTACGAACAACAACTTTTTTACCTTTCATTGTTTCGAGTACCTGTTTATAAACAGCGAACTGTTCTTCTTCTGTTGGGAAGTGATCGTTATCCATATATAAGAATTCTGTACGGAATAAACCAACACCTTCACCACCATTAGCGATGACTTGTTCAGCATCTTTTGCATTACCGATGTTTCCAGCAAGTTCAACTTCATGACCATCTACTGTTACGGATTTTGCGTTGATTAAAACTTTAAGTGCTTGTTTTTCTTCTTTATATTCTTTTTCTTTTACTGCAAGTCTTTCAACAGTTTCAGCATCTGGGTTAACGAATACTTCGCCATCAAGAGCATCCATACCGATTACATCACCAGTGTTAACTGCTTCAAGAATTCCTGTAGTTCCTACAACAGCAGGAATTTCAAGGGAGTTTGCCATAATTGCAGAGTGGCTTGTTTTACCACCGATTGCAGTAACGAAACCTTTTACGTATTCGTTAAGTTGAGCAGTGTCAGATGGAGTTAAGTCATGTGCAACGATAATGCTAGGTTCGTTGATTGCTGTTAAATCAGGAATTTCAAGACCTAACAAGTTGCATTTCAAACGGAATGTCACGTCTTTAACGTCAGCTGCTCTTTCACGGAAATAATCGTTGTCCATGCTTTCGAACATAGCAACCATCATATCTGCAACTTGAGCTGCTGCATATTCAGCATTAACACCATCAGTGTTAATCATATTTCTCATCTGGCCAATGAGTTCAGGGTCGTTTGCCATCATCAAGTGAGCATCGAATACTGCTAATTCTTCTTCAGAAAGACGTTTAGCGGCGCGTTCTTTAACTCCTTCGATATCTTTAATTGTTTTTTCAAAAGCAGCATCAAGTTTTTCGATTTCTTTTGCTGCATCTACATCTGTAGTTTTGTTGATTACAACAACTGGTTGTTCAAGCTTATAAGCTTTAGCAGTCGCAACTCCTGCTGAAGCGGCAATACCTTTTAACATTCTTTTCTCCTCCTATAAATGAATGCGTTTTACTTTTAAAATTGTAACATGATTCGCCCCGCGATGAAGGTGATTTTTATTCAACATATCATATCTTTTTAACAAAAAGTTCACATTCAACCACTCTATAATGATAATTATAGTGTATATATCATGATTTATACCCTTTTTCAGATTATTTTTTCTGTCTTATTATTTCAATAAATATTTTCAAAGAATTAAAAATGTTCATCTAATTTAAACAAATAAATTAATCTTTAAACAAAAAAGAAGGGTTCCCAGCGTCCCTTCTAACGATTTCTATATAAATTTTTTTGATTAAGAATTTGTTGATCCTTGATTAGATACCATACTTGGCTTAATGGCTTTGGCCAAAGCCATGCTGACAATGCCAGCAGCAATCATTTCGAAAATTCCATTTGTTAAAACAACTAAAGCTAAATACATCAATAATGTATCCGGACTTTGTCCAATTGCTTGCGCATATTGTGGTCCCCATAATAAAGCAATCAGTCCTAGCACCATAATGGTATGACATAAAGTTGCCAAAACACCGGAAACAAGTGCACTAAGCGGACGATTGAGTTTTTTATTGAACGCATTGAATAACGTACCTGCAATCCATCCTAACAACACGCGAGGGACAATGGCGATAATTAAAGATGTCCAATTTCCCGATACGCCTCCAATTGTTACGAATGGTGAAAAACAAAAGGATGTGATCGTAGGCGACATTGTAGCATTCCAAACTGAAGTTAAACCGAATACCAAACCTAAAGCAGCGCCATAACTAGGTCCCATCAAAATTCCTGCTGCAATTACAGGAATATGCATGACAGTGATTGAAAGGAATGGAGTACGAATATATCCAAGCGGAGTCAGTACTAATAATAGTTCGATGGCTAAAAACATCGAAAATAAAGCGATGGTTTTTGTTTTTTGATTTCTTTTCATAAATTCCTCTACTTTCGTTTCATGATGAATACGATGTAATGTATAAAACTTCAAAATGAATCTTCATTTTGTTTGGTGACATTTAATTGGCTAGCTTTCCTGGGATAAGTTACCTATGTCGGTTTCAGAATACTCATTCATTTTGAAAAATCAATAAATGATCGACAATTCCATTTTCATATTTTCATCATTGATTCGTGGTCGTGAAATATCCCCCACGTGAAAGCGAATACAATAATTTCCATTTTTTTAGTCCTTATCTCTTTTCGATTGTCATTTCGTATTTCAATACATATGATTTGCATGTCTTGTATCGCAAATTTACAATGAAGAATAAGATGAACAAATATCTAGAAAGCGAGTGTTCCTCATGATCCGTAAAGAAATTTTAACCCAAGCCGAACATGTTCAAAACGGCCGAGGTATTGTCAAAACTTATCACATATGCACAAAAGAAGAATTAGGCAAAGTGGGGCGCTTATATGGGCGCGTTGTATTAGATCCGGGTTGTTCCATTGGTTGGCATCAACACCTTGGCGAAACAGAACCTTATTATGTTCTAAAAGGTCAAGGTACATTTATTGACAACGATGAAAAAGCCTACCCAGTTGGTCCCGGTGATGTTTGTTTAATTGAAAACGGGCAATTCCATTCTATTGAAAATAATAGTGATGAACCTCTTGAATTTATGGCTTTAATTTATAATCTTTAGTTGATTCATTTTCTTCATTTTCAATTATCCATTGTTTTTCGTATTTTCTAACTCGCGTTTGGCTTAAGACTCGTCTTCCAAACGCTTTTTTCTTGGAACTTTCTACTTACCCTGCTCACTTTTTCATTTTCGATCAAAAAGAGTATGATAGAGAAGTTAATCAAATCAGAAAGAAACGTATTATGAAAAAAATTCTCTATTATTTTGGCCAAGCCATGCTCATTCTTAGCTCCCTATTGTTGTTTATCTTGGATTCAACACAAACTATGATCATCTCTTACTCTTGTATCATAACGGGCATTCTTTTAATGCTTGCTTATGCTGTAGGGACTAAAACTAAAACGAACTGGGCAGGATTTTTCTTATTCTCTAGTATTTCGATGTGTCATCTCTTTTATGTCTCCGTCTTCACATCCTTTTCCGGTTGGATTATGGGCGCATTTGTCGTGATGATGATGACTTCATTTTTATTTTTATATCGTGCAGTTAAAGATGATTTAGATTTACGAGCTCTCTTGTCCTATACATTATTTTCTAAAATTGCTATTGTCCCTGAGCTCATTCTCAATCAATATCTTGCACAAAATCCGGATTATTCAATGCTTGGCAATTTCAACTGGATTCTTTTGGCATTCACTTCCTTATTTGCGATTAGTGCTTTAGTCAAAATGTACCAAAAAGAAATCATCGTCCAAAATTGGGCTATTGTTTTAGGCTTATTCCAGTTCTTCTTTGTCAGCGATATTTTTTCTGTGGTTGCTATGCTTGTGCTTGTTTTACGATATAAAGAACCAATTTCCGAAAAGAAAATCCCGGTTTATCAAAAAGGTTCTTTTGCATCATCTAAAGTGCATAAACCAAAACGATAATGATCCAATTCATAAACATAAACTTTATCTCCCTGCTCATTCAAGTAGGGAGATTTCATTAACACAAAAAAGCCCTTTAAGCAAGAACTCATTTAATTACAAGTCTTGTCAAAAAGGGCTTTGATTGTTTAATGAATAGGGTTATGGATGAATATTTTACGTTATTTATTATCTTCTTGGGCTTGAGCAATAATGCGTTGAGCAATATTGTCTGGTACTGGATCATAGCGATCCATAGAAATTGTATAAGTACCTAAGCCTTGAGCCATTGAACGTAAGTCGATGGCATAACGTGAAACTTCCATCATTGGCACTTGGGCAGAAATCACTTGTTCGTCACCTTCTGGATCCATACCAAGGATTGCACCACGACGTTTGTTTAAATCACCAATAATTGTACCTGTGTATTCATCAGGAACGCGTACTGTGATATTCACAATTGGTTCGAGTAAGATTGGACGACATTTTGTCATCGCATCTTTGAATGCAAGACGAGCTGCTTGTTTAAATGCCATTTCAGAAGAGTCAACATCATGGTATTTACCATCTAATAATGTTGTTTTGACATTAACCATCTTATATCCAGCTAATGGGCCAACTTGAGCATTTTCACGTAAACCGTTTTCTACAGCTGGGAAGTATTGTTTTGGAACTGCACCACCAAATACTTTTTCATCGAATACGAGTTCTTCTGTATCTGGATTTGGCGCAAACTCAACAAATACATGACCGAACTGACCATGACCACCGGATTGTTTTTTATGACGTCCTTCGCCTACTGCTGTTTTTGTGATTGTTTCACGGTAAGTTATTTTTGGATCTTTAAGTACAACTTCCGCTTTGAATTTAGATTTTAATTTATTAACGATTACATCTAAATGCTGATCACCTAAACCATAAATTACAGTTTCTTTAGTTTCTGGGTTATTTTCAACACGGAATGTTGGATCTTCTTCAGCAATACGGTTTAAACCTGTAGATAGACGATCTTCATCGTTTTTCGTTTTAGGACTTACTGCTTGACCATATAATGGTTCATCAAATGTGATTGGATCATAGATCAAACGAGTGCCTTTTGCGCAAAGTGTATCATTTGTTTCTGTGCTGACGAGTTTAGAAATCGCACCAATATCACCGGTAAATAATTTACCTGCAGCGGTTTGGAAACGACCTTTGATTGTGAACAGAGAACCTAATTTTTCTGGTTTTCCATTATTTCCATTCACAACTTGGCTATCAGAAGCAAGTGTTCCTGAAAGAACTTTGACATAGGAAATTCGTCCTACGAATGGGTCCATGATTGTTTTGAACACTTGCGCAGTCATTGTTTCTTCTTCAGCTGTTAATAATTCAACTTCTTCGCCTTCTGGAGTATGAAGTTTGATTAAACCTTTTTCAGAATAAGATGGGAAATAAGTGACGATTAAATCCATCAAGCGGCCGATTCCACGAGATTCAACGGCAGAACCAGAGAATACTGGAATAATTTCACCTGAGCGAACACCAATACGAACGCCACGAGTCAGTTCAGCATCAGTAAATTCTTCACCAGAGAAGAATTTTTCCATCAGTTCGTCATCACCCATCGCAACTGCTTCAGCGATCTGATCTTTATACATGCTGATTTCATCAGCCATTTCTTCAGGAACTGGTTGAGCTACGGAATCAGATGCTTTTGGTCCATGATGATACCAAGCTTTGTTTTTGAGAATATTAACGGTTCCCACGTATTTGCCATTTTCGATGATTGGTACTTCAAATGGAATAACGGATTTACCGAATTTTTCGTGAAGTTTTGCATAGGCATCATCGAAAGAAGTATTTTCTTCATCTAAATGGTTGATAAAGAAAATCGTCGGTTTTTTAGCCGCTTTAGCTTCTTTAAATGCTAGAGATGTACCAGGTTCGAGTGGATCTTTAGCGTTAACTACGATGAGCACGCTATCCCCAGCAGCGAATCCAGCTTGTTTTTCACCTGTAAAATCGAGGTAGCCAGGTGTATCGATAAAGTTAATTTTGCAGTCATCCCATTCAATTGGAACAATTGACGTGTAAATGGAAATTCCACGTTTAATTTCTTCAGGATCAAAATCGATTAAACTAGAGCCTTCAGATGTTTTTCCAAAACGATCTGTTGCATCAGTGTAATAAAGCATTGCTTCAAGTACACTTGTTTTTCCAGCTCCAGAATGTCCTACAACGCTGACGTTACGAACTTCGTTACTTTTATAGTCTCGCATAACTCAAACCCTCTTAAACTGCTAACAATGGCTCTAATTGAGCTCTGCAGTATTCTCTTACGTATTCAAGTGCTGTATTTCCTTGTTTATCTTTCATGTCTTTGTCAGCACCATAAACTAAAAGTTTTTCAACGAGGGATGGATATCCACCATAAGCAGCTCTCATTAAAGCTGTGCAACCATTATTATCAAATAAGTTTACATCTGCGTTACGATCTAACAACATGTTGATTGTGTCGCGTTTGAAGGCGATACATGCTTCCATTAAAGCGGAACGTCCGACTTCGTCTTGGGCATTGATATCTGCTCCAGCATCTAATAAAACTTGAATGCAACGGTCTTGACCAAGTAATGCAGCACGCATTAAAGCTGTTCTTCCATTGTCATCTTTCAGGTTTACATCAGCACCTGCTTCAATTAGTGCTTTACAAATTGTTCGGTTGCCTTTTTTAGCAGCACCCATCAATGCAGTTTTTCCATAATTATCTGTAGCATTAACGTCTGCTCCATTATCGATTAAAAGTTGAACGATATCCTTGCGGTCACGTTTTGCTGCACGCATCAATGCCGTTCTTCCATCACCGTTTGCGTAGTTAACATCAGCGCCAGAGCGAATCTGACCAACTGCCATCGCGAAGTCACCATTTGCACATGCGTCCCAGAACACTTTATTGAATTTTTCATCCATGAGATTTTTCCTCCTATTATTAACCCATTAAAAAATCGGACCGATCTGCCGCCTAAAAAATGGCGGATTTTTTAAACTTGGGTCCGATGACACACGGAAAGAAAATCCGGTTTTCTATAATTTTTATTTTTGTTTACTTGAACATTGCTTTTCATGAAAACCACTTCCTTCCTTAACGTGATTCTATTGTAAGTGCTTCCACGTGCGATTACAAACTTTTGACCAAACAAGCCACTTAAACGTCCTAGTTGGCCTACTTACATAATTATTTATTTTGGTAACATCTAAATCAGATATGTTTTCTGCAATTATAGACTATAATTAGAGTTGGTTTTTTCGTTCATTCCCTTTTGTATGCAAAAAGGCGCGTTGAAATTGAGCATTCAACTTCAACGCGCCTTTTTAGACTCATTTTTCTTTTCTTCTTGGTAAGGAACCCTTCTGCTGACTAAAGCGTTTCGGGCATGACGACAATATCAAGATGATCAAAAGCTTGTGGGCTTTCTTTAGTCCAATCTTGATAATTATCTGACCAAGTTTCTAAATAATCTAAATAACATCCAAGTTCATAAGTTGGATGTTGTGGTGTATAAGTTTGACCATAGTTTAAAGCTTCCAACAAGAAATTTTCGCTAACTTCTATATTTTGACCCATTAAAATGTGAGCACGAATCAGTCTTGCTAAATACAAACGCAAGCCGATATGATAAAGCTCTTTTTTGCTTTCTGGTACTTGCTTGTCGTCATCTTGCATTTGAAATGCTTCTTTGGCCATCACAAGTGTTTCATAGACTAAAAACCAACGTAAGTCTTCACTGATCAGTGGACAAATTGAATCATAATGTTCAAGAATTTGTGGGCTAGTCGGTTGATTCATGTTCCTATTCCTTTCTTGGTCCAAATGCGATCTTTCAATCACATTTCATGATCATTAATCTGTATTGATACAGATTCTGAATTCGACAATTCTTCTTTAAGCTCATCGCTTAATGCGAGTTTTCCACTTTGAATGAGCTTAGCTTGTTCAACTGCTTTATGATATGCAGCGACTTTTTCATTTAATTCCACACTGACATCATTTTTGTTATCTTCATCTAAATGCGCTGTACTTTGCCGGAAATCTTCTGGTAGATCTTGCTGCTCGAGTGTTTGTAACTGTTCATCACTAATTTCAGATAGCGAAGCCAAACGATTGGCTTGTTTGGTCATAACTTTTTCAAAAAAATTACGGACAGTTCGGCCATTGGCAAAATTTTCATCACGATGAGCATAAAGATCTTTAAATATCGTTTTTGCTTTCTCTTGCGCTGCTTCATTGAGTACATATCCATTCTTCGAACACATGCCTTCAAAGATCACAAACAATTCTTCTGGCGTGTAATCGGGAAAATCAATAAATTTATTAAATCGCGATTTTAGCCCAGGGTTTGAGCTTAGAAATTGTTTCATCGGCTTAGGGTATCCGGCAACGATCACTGCTAAATCATCACGATGATTTTCCATTTCGACAAGCAATGTATCTACTGCTTCATAACCAAAATCTTCTTTACTTTTCCCTGCCGTTAAGGCATACGCTTCGTCGATAAATAATACGCCACCAAGTGCCGAATTTGTTACTTCTTGGGTTTTTAATGCGGTTTGTCCAACATAGCCACCGACAAGTTCCGAACGATCGACTTCGACTAATTGGCCTTTGGACAAAGCTCCTAAAGAATGATAAATTCGTGCTAATAAACGGGCTACAGTTGTTTTTCCTGTCCCCGGATTTCCGGTGAAGACTAAATGCATAGACACGGGAATATCTTTCATGTTCCGTTCTTGGCGGATTTTGCGAATCTTCAACAAATTAATCAAACTATTCACATCTTCTTTAACGTTTTGTAATCCAGTTAATTCATTGAGTTCAGCAAGTAAGTCTTCTAATTTTTCCAGCTCTTTTTCTTCTTGCTTATCTAATTTAGAATCTGTTGCTTGCCCAACTTGACTATTGATTTGACTATGCAATGGCTTGGATAAATCACGATGAGAAAAAGAAGAAGCGTTAATTAGGGATGTATTTGGGACATTTTGATCATGAGCCCAATTTTGTAATGACAACAAATATATTTGCCGATCTAGTTCTTCTAATGCATTTTTCTCGTTGCTATAGTTGGCGATATTTTCACCAATAACCGTAAAGATTTGGATAATTTGATCTTTATACGAGGTGGGTTGAGCAAGGATGCGATCCACTCGTGCAGCCGCTTTTAACATCAAAGGAACAAGAGAAGAAAAGTCACTATTATGCAAAGATAAACGACGTGACAATTCCATTAAATCTTCAGCCCGATATGAGGTATCAAATACCGCATTGATATATTCAGTTCGTTTAAAACTGATTGTTTGTTTGGTTTCACTTAAATACAACAAGTATGAAAGTAATTCGATTTGAAATTGGTTTTTCAAAGAATGATCCAAGGGTTGGACAAATTCCGGATCGACTTTTTCAAAATATTGAGCAAGTTCTTGGCCTGTTTGATAGGCACGTAAAGACGTTTTTAATACAAAATCATCCATAATAGGGGTACTTTCTATGTTCAAAGGAACAAAAAATTGATCGGATTATGACTGAAAGAAAGATCAAAACACTTTCTCTTATTTTTATAATCTTCAGTTTACAATCACATGTACAAATTGTATCAAACATCTTGCACTCCGATTTACATTGTCGATAACAAATCCGTTTGTTTTGATCATTTTTCCAAACGCTGTGAACTAATCATTTATCATCATAAAAAAAGATGCCTATTGTCGATTCAATTCACGGCAACTAGACATCTTAAATTATGAATAAACAATTAATTTTTAGGTACTGGTGCAGTACGATAACCAACACCTTCATCGTTCCATCCTAAAGCAACCAAAGCTGTTTTTTCTTCGACATCCATTGTGTAATGATGTTGTCCATCATTTGGATTATACAAACGATAAACTGCTGCATGTGTAGGATTTACAGAAGCGTACCAAGCGATTCCTTCATCGTTCCATCCGATTTTGACTAATTCATCGCGTTCTTTTGTATCACTTGTGTAGTGGTGCAACCCATCATTTGGGTTATAAAGACGATATAAGGCTTCCCCATTTTTTTCCGTTTGTGTCATCCAAGCAACACCTTCATCATCCCATCCTTGTAAAGTAATTGCCTTGAATTCAGTATAGTTTGGAGTAAAGAAGTGTTCTCCACTATTTGGGTTATAAGCACGGTAAACCGCATTCGTCATCTCTTTTGTTGGGTTAGCACGACGGATCAGCTTATGGATTGAATCATTAATTTTTAATCCCCCGTTTGCATCCACTCTTGCTAAAGCGTTGATATGGATCGCAACAACTTGATATTCACCATCTTTTTCAATAAAGAGCGGTGAACCACTTTGTCCTGATGCTGTATCGACATCATGCAAAAGCATGTTTGGCTGACCATTTACAGTTGTCGTTAAGATCGTACCTTTCATTGTCCATGGAACAAGATCTTTAATATCGACGCCAGATTCATTCGTAAAACCAGCTAATTGAACTTTATTTTTCTGATCCACTAAAGAATTAATCGTTGCTTCATTGGCAAGTGTGAAATATTTACGTTTTCCCGTAAGAGGCGTATTTAAGTGAATTAAACCCGCATCTTCACTGTGGTTATCTGGATCTTTTACATATTCAGGGCTAACGAAAATCGCATCTGGACCTAATTCGTATACTTCATTCGTTCCCCCAATCACGACTGTTACTTTTTCTACAGCACCATGGTCAGGGTCATATACAGCATGGCCAGCTGTTAAAATATTAGATTCATCAATCAAAAAGCCAGAACTAAAGTAAGTTCCTTTTGCAAATTTAATTTTGATTTTGACTAAGCTATTGTATGGAGCTTGATTAGGATCTTTAACTTTTTCACGCTCGTCTTCTCCAATGACTTTAAATGGAACGATATCAATTCCATCCATCGTAAAAGACTCTTCAAAGGTTTGTTCTGTTTTTGCAAGTAAAGGGCTTGCTGATGAAAACATCATCATAGAGCTAAGTAAAGAACAAACTGAACATTTCATCCATTTTCTCATAATTGTATGGCAGAAATTCTTTGTTGTTTAACAAAGCGGAATTTGAACTTCTTTCAAGGTTCTCTGCAACAATTCCTCGTCAACGAACATATTTTAAACTGTTCCACATGATTTTAACGCAAAATTCACTTAGATTCATCCGTATCTTTCGATTTCATTGTCTGCGAAGTATACAAGTGCGTAATTTTTGATCGTTTCCATCTATCTCTAAGGAAATTTTATTCTTTTTTAAATAAAATTTATTCCTTATATACAGTTTGTTTATTATCTTTTTTTCGTTTGTTTTATCCTCAAAAGATTACAAACATGAATCAAAGTTAAATTGAAATCAACTTTTGTTACTAGCGATTGTTAATTTCATATTTAGTAGTAAAAAAATCGATCCAATAGCACAATTGCTAGTGAATCGATGATTACTTCATGCATTAAACTCTATTTGCCTAAAACACATTGGCGATATAGGCAAATGTAATTTGACGTTTTGGTACACTCGCTTCAACAACTTCCACTTGTACACGAGTTCCTAAACGGAAAACTTTACCTGTGCTTTCCCCCGTTAATGTCATTGTGTCCTCATCGTATTGATAGAAGTCATCTACCATTTTACGTAAAGGAACTAAACCTTCAATGGAGTTGTCTAAAGAAACAAAGAAACCAAAACTTGTCACGCCACTTATGACACCTTCGAACATTTGTCCTACTTTGTTTTGCATAAACTTCGTTGCTTCTAAATCGTTAACGGCACGTTCAACCGTCACTGCGTCTCGCTCTTTTTGAGAAAGATGCAATGCCGCTTTTTCCATACGATAACGATCGTGATTCAATGTTTTTTCATCATTCTTCTTTTCAAGAATATGACGACGAATCATACGATGAATTAATAAGTCTGGATAGCGGCGGATTGGTGAAGTAAAATGGCAATACTCTTCTAATGCCAATCCGTAATGTCCTAAGTTTTCTTGAGAATAACGCGCTTTTTGCATCGATCGTAATGCAACAGAAGATAAGATTTCTTTTGTATTCTCATCTTGAATTGAATCTAAAAATTGCGCAATATCGATCGGTTCACATTGATCAGGATCAATCTGGCATGGGCAATGCAAAATCCGAGCCAAATTCACAACAGATTGCAATTTTTGTGGATCTGGTTGTTCGTGAACACGATACATTCCTGGAAATTCATGAGTTACCAATTCATGGGCAACTGTGACATTGGCAGCGACCATTGCTTCTTCAATCATCTGTTCGCTCCAACCATGTTCTTTAACATAGACATCGATTGGCATTCCTTTTTCGTCTAATACATAATAAGGCTCTTGTGTCTCAAATAGAATATGGCCACGCGCAATCGTTTGTTCATTGAGTTTTTTAGCTAAGTTGGAGAACTCTTGCAACATTGGACCAAATTCTTTGTATTCTTCTACAGAGTCTGGATTTTCTAAATATTCGTTGACCTTTCCGTAAGTACAACGTGCATCAGAGCGAATTACGGAATCATAAATGGAATATCCAATTCGTTTACCCTTTGCATCGAAATCCATTTCACAAGTCAGTGTTAAGCGATCCACGTCTGGGTTGAGTGAACAAATTCCATTGGATAACACAAATGGCAACATTGGAACTACACGATCGGCAACATAAATGGATGTTCCCCGTTTATACGCTTCTTCATCAATTGGATCACCTTCAGAAACGTAATAGCTTACATCGGCAATGTGAACATAAAGCTTCCATCCGCCATTTCTTAGTTTTTCAACTGAAATTGCATCGTCGAAGTCTTTCGTCGTTTCTCCATCGATTGTAACCGTTAAAAGATTTCGTAAATCGTGACGTCCCTTCATTTCTTTTTTGTAAACGTGACTTGGAATTTGATCACAAGCATGTTTAACCTTCTTCATGAAATGTTGACGAACATCATTTTGTGTCAAAATTGCCGTCACATCCACACCGGCTTGATCTTCAAAACCAAGGATTTCAACAATTTCAACAACCAGTGGTTTTTGGTATTTCTGAACTTTTACCACCGCTTTAATGCCGGGTTTAAGTTTAAAATCTGCTTTATTTGTCACTTTAAATGACGTATGTAAATCAACGTCACTATAAAACTCATATCTGTTTTTGTATTTGATAAATTTACCAACAATATTGGTTACCCCTCGTTGATAAATTCGAACAACTGACGTTTTTTGTTTTGTTTTATGGACTAACACTTCATCGCGGTCCATTAATAAATCTGTACCCGCTTTGGATACATAAACTTTTTTATCCTGATCGAAAACTGCATATTCAAATGGTGAAACATCGCGTACTCGACCAGCAATCCATTCCTCGCCATCAATTAATACGTATTGATCATGATCGTTATGAATCAAACGTTCATCTTCTAATTCGTTGAGTGTTACCACAAACTGTTTAAATTCTTTCGTAGAATTCACATTCAGTTCTTTAGCAATTTCGCCCGGTAACATTTGTTTATTGGTTTTGAGGAGGTTTAAAATTTTATTCTTCATCTTTTCCTCCTTTCGCAAAGAAAAAGGGCCCTATTATGGCCCAATGATTTAAATGACCTGTAAAGCAATGACGAGCGCTAAAAAAATTACACCACATACTAAAGTCATTCGAGAAATAACTTTTTCTGGGCCTCTTTCTTTTTGAACAGCGAATAAGTTCAAGTCGCCACTACCTGTAAAAGCAGCGGATAAACCATCAGATTTACCACTTTGTAACAGGACGAGAATAATGACTAATCCTGCGTCAATCATTAGTAAAATATTTAAAAAATTCTCCATAATTCACTCTCTCTTTATATTCATGGATCGTATTTCAGATCGTAACATAAATCTTTGTCTTATGCATTTGCTAGTGCCAGAAAGTCGACATCATCCAAAGACGAAACAGTTAGATCAGGAAAAATCTGTAATCTTTCAATATCTTTTTCTTGATGAACCCCGCTTTGGACAAAAACGGTCTGAACTTGATTATTATATCCAAGAGCAACGTCAGTTTCTAGGTTATCGCCTATAATTATCGCATCTTCCTTCGATATCCCCGCTTTTTTTAAGGCTGTTTCTAAAATTGGCAAGTCTGGCTTCCCAATTTTTGGGGATGGTTTCCCTGTTGCATACTCAAACAAAGTTACAACTGCACCATTTCCCACTTCAAATCCACCAGGTTTAGCCAAAATGCGATCGTGATTGGTTCCGATTAACATTGCTCCATCCAACAACATTGCGAGTGCTTTTGAATACGTTGCATAATCTGCAGTTTTATCTAAACCGATAAATACATAATCAGGATGATCGTCAGTAATTTCAAAACCTTCATTGAATAAAGCTTGGCGCATTCCATTTTGACCAATCATCCAAGCTTTTCTTTTATTTGGATCTAAACGAGCTGCATAGTCTGCTGCCGCCATTGCCGAATTGACAAAGTCTTCAGCATGCACATTTGTATAACCCATATCTGTCATATGTTTGACGTTTTCTTCAGGCGTACGCATCGAGTTATTCGTCAAAAACAAATAAGGAATATGATGTTCGGCACAAAAATTAACAGCTCTAATACCCGCTTCAATTGGTTGTGGGCCGCGATACATCGTGCCATCGAGATCAAATAGCATCGTTTTCATCTTGTTTTTTCCTTCCCTTCTTTTGTCTGTCTTTTCATTAAGTTCTATAAAATGGACATCCAATTTTGGCAATTTAGATCTTTGATTTATAAATTGCATTGTTTTGAATTGAATCTGTTTATTCATACGTTTCTATTTTCAGTAATTTTGATTACTTCTTGGGATACAGTACCAAAATTTCAATTTCAAGAAAACTGATATTCGTATTGAAATGCCTATCATTTTTCAAAGGTCTAAATCTAAAAATAATACATGACACTTGGCATCGTAAAACCCATTAGACAGGAAATTTAATCCACTCTTCTTCTTACGAGTAAAACATTTTTTCTCGCCATAAGAAAAACCCTCTTGCGAGGGTTTTCGAGGAGGATTGCGAAACAGGAAACATTTAGATGCTTCATTTATTGCCTCAACCCCGATAAAGCGATTAAAAAAAAGCAAATAAATGTTGATCATGTAAATGAAATACCGAAGTAGATCTCTACACTTTGCACATTCGTTTAAAATGTAAAGATCTAAACAGTTTATCCGTTCATTCTATTTAGAATACTTTGTATCCACCAAATGGACGAATCTGAAGAATATAACATGCACCTGCACCAAAGACTTGATCCATTTCATTGCGATAAGCTTCAACTAAGTCATTTGGAACAAATGCTTGGATCGTACCAGCAAATCCACCACCATGAACACGGTGTGCGCCACGACCATTTAATACTTTTTCGCTTAAGAATAAAGCGAGAGATACTGCCTGGTTTTTGAAATCTGCAGGACTATAAATATTTTGGAGATATTTAAAAGAAGAGTTTCCGGAAGCTAAAATTTGTGCTTCAAAGCCAGTTAAATCGTTGTTATTTAATGCAGCAACTGCTTTTTGAACGCGTTTGTTTTCTTCGAAAACATGCATTGCACGAAGCAGAGCTCGATCGTTGTTTACTGTATTTCTAAGTTCAACTAGACGAGCATAGAATTCATCTTCGTTAACATCACGTAAGAATTCTTGACCAAAGAATTGGTCCACTTCTTTTAATTCATAAGGGATATCTGCATAATCTTGTGTTAAATCCGCATGAGATGCGTGCACATCTGTAATACAAAGTGAAGTATTGAAATCCGCAAAGTTTACATCGACTTTTTCGACGATTGGATTTTTTGGATCTGCAAAATCAATATGAATTAAACCACCAACTGAACATGCGCATTGGTCCATTAAACCACAAGGTTTACCGAAGTATACGTTTTCTGCATACTGACCGATTTTTGCTAATTCAACAGGATCTAAATTTCCTTCATTATATAAATTAGAGAAAATATTTCCGACCATAACTTCAAATGCAGCAGAGGAAGATAATCCACTTCCTTGTAATACATCACTTGTCATGAATCCATCGAATCCGCCAATTTTTCCGCCGTCTTCGGCAATTTTTGCGGCTACACCGCGAATCAATGCTTGGCTCGATTCCTTTTCATTTTCATTTGGATTTAAATCACTTAAATCAATTGCAGGGATATCATAGTTATCACTAAGCACTTTTACAACGCCATCTTCACGAGGACTGACCACTGCAATGATATCTAAGTTAATGGATGTGGCTAAAACTTCTCCGTGTTGATGGTCAGTATGATTCCCGATCACTTCAGAACGACCTGGAACGGAAATCACTTGAACTTCTTTGTCACCATAGAGATCAATAAATGTTTGGATACTTTTAATATAACGATTTTTTTGAGCTTCAACATCGTCACCGTAAAGTAAAACTAAACGTTCGTCTTTTTTACCTTCGGCAATCGCTGTTTTTAACTGACTTGCTAACATAACGTTTGTCTCCTTTTTAAAACGCTTTCATGTACCTATTGTAGTAAAAAGCAACTTAACAAGCAATATTTTACTAAATTTAATTACTGAAAAATGGAGTTTTACTAAATTCTCAAAAATATCTTTACCTAATATTTCACTTTTCTCGAAGAATCAAGTACATTTAAAGAAAGGAATGAAACTATGGCTACATTAAAAGACGTGGCTAATCTTGCAGGCGTGTCGAGTGCAAGTGTTAGCCGCATATTAAATAACGACCTTACTCTGTCTGTCCCCCAATCGACACGGGATAAAGTTCTTGAGGCAGCAGAAACATTAGGTTATGTTAAAAAGAAAAAGAAAGTTTCGATCTCAAGTATGGTGGTCGGAATTGTTCAATGGATTTCAGCTGAGGCTGAAGCACAAGACCCTTACTATCTCTCCATCCGTCAAGGTGTAGAAAACTATTGTTTTCATCATAAAATTTCGACAATCCGATGCTTTGCATCAGAAGTTGAATTATCAAAAAAACTTGAAAAAGTAGATGGTACAGTATGTATCGGCAAATACTCCGATGAAGCACGTGAAATGTTGACGAAGATTTGTCCAAATATTATTTTCTTAGACATGAAACTCGATCCAATTTCTTCTTGCTTCATTACTCCGGATTTTAGAGGTGCCTTGCAGCTTGTCATTGATCACTTTCAAGCTGAAGGTCATAAGAAAATTGGCTATTTAGGTGGAATTGAAAAAATCGACGATAAGATTTATCCCGATGATCGTCTAAAATATTTCAAACGTTTTGCCAATGAAGCAAATATTGAATTTGAACCTTGGATTCGTTTAGGACAGTTTTCTCGTGAATCCGGCTACGAAATGATGAAAGATATCCTTTCAAGTCAAAATATGCCAACTGCAATTTTTGCAGCGAGCGACCCTATTGCGATTGGTGCATTACGTGCTTGTCATGAAGCAGGTATTAAAGTTCCTGAAGAACTTTGCATTATCGGATTTGACAACATCGATGAAACGAATTATACATTTCCTCCTCTAACAACAGTATTTGTACCAACTTATGAAATTGGTTCAACAGGTATGAGAATGTTGCATGATGCTTGGAAACGAAACGAAAACTTAGCACCAATGCGAATTGTTTTACCTTGTTATCTCATCAATCGTCAAACAACTCGTTTAGCGCCTGATGCTATTGAAAATTAGTCTCTATTTAACGAACTCGATCATTGATCTAGTTCGTTTTTTTATTTTCAAAAATGATGATCATCATCGTAGCTTTTTGCGAATAAAAAAAGCTTCTTTTCATCACATAGGATTAAAGAAGCTTAAGTATCTAATTAATTAAATTAGTCTTCAACTTTTTTTAAATCTGCTAAAGGTACTTCTACACTAGATTCTTTACCTAAGATGTAAACAGAAACTTTTGCAGTTTTTTCTTCCATATTAATGGAAAGAACTTCAACACGGTTACCTTCTAAAGTACCAGAAATAACATCGACCATATCACCTGGTGCATAATCGATGTTTAATGTTTGGGCACCTTTATTTAAGCGAGATAAAACCGCATCAACTTCTTCTTGTGCAACTGGGAATGGTTTTGCCCCTTTACCAGAAGATCCGATAAATCCAGTTACACCTGGTGTATTTCGAACGATGTACCAAGCTTCATCAGTCATTCTCATTTGAACTAAGATATAACCAGAGAACAAGTTATGTGTTTTTTGAATTTCTTTTCCGTTTTTATATTCAATTTCAGTTTCTTCAGCAACAACGATTTGGAATAAAGAATCTTCCAAGCCCATTGTTTTAATTCGTTTTTCGAGATTTTCTTTTACGCGGTTTTCTTGTCCAGCATATGTATTGACAACGTACCAACAAATGTTTTCTTGTGCGCTCATATGTGCATCTCCTTTAATTTTTATGTTTTCAAAGATTGAATCTCTTATTCAATCGAATTGAAATGCGTTCTTCTTTTATTCTATATCACGAAATAGATTTCGCAAAAATAGTCATATGTATTTTATTTAAAAGAAAAGGACAGAACTACCGGCTTGAAGCTGAGTCTGTCCTGTTGCCTTGCATGTCGTGAATCTTACAGAGAAAGGATCCAGCTAATTAGTCCGGTAGCTGCAATTTCACAAATGAAGAAGTAGAGTCCGAACAACAACGTGAACACAATGACCAGTGCTGAACTAGAAGAAAGTTTTTTAAATGTTGGCCATTGAACTTTTTTCAGTTCAGCAACTACAGCACCTGGTGCAAACGTTGCTTTATGAAGTAAATCTTGATCTTCCATGATATATACCTAATTTCTATTTCGATTCTTTATGCAAAGTATGTTTGTTGCATTTAGGGCAGAATTTTTTAATTTCCAAACGCCCTGTCTGCGTTTTTTTATTTTTGTCTGTTGTGTAATTTCTAGAAAAACACTCACTGCAAACTAGTGTAATTTTATCAGCCATTTTCAGGCCTCCTTTGCAAGATACAAGAATAACATTGTCAATGAGTCAAGTCAACGAACGCAAGGCGTTCTTCCCATGCGCATCGCGAAAATCGCCTTTAAATTCAATAGATCACGACCAATTTGCATTTATTCCATCCCTTCATTCTCATTTGTTAAAGAGGGGTCGAAGGCGGAAAGAATGAATTCTGTTGAACATATTTCCATTTATCAGACGCTTTACGAATAATCCGATACACCTTTTGTTTTGTGATATCCATCTGTTTGGCAACATCGCTTGTTGGATAACCAGCTTGCATCATCGTTAAAACTTCCATCTCTTCTTTAGATAACTGTGACTCTAGGCAATGAAGTACTGTTTCTAAAGTAAGATGATTAATGAGATCATTTTCGAATTGAACAAAGCTCGTGCGCGAATAGCGTTCCCATTCAACCATCGTTCCATCTTCATTGGTCTGTTGCAATGAAACGATTTTATCGCTCGGGATTGTCTTTTTGTATGTTTGCACACGCAATACATTTCGCGCTTTATTGACCAAATATTTATATAAACATGTGCCAAAACTAGCGTCCATATCTTCGCGATATAAATCGACTAGATCACAAACGATAGTATATGCATCATTCACCCATTCTTCCATCGTCATAATTCGCGACGGAATGCAAAAGCGGTGATAAATCGAATGAATTGTTGGCAGATATAAGTTTAATAACATGCTCAACGCTTCTTGATCTTTCATACGAGATAGATACAACAATTCGTTTGTTTGTTCTAAATCGTTATTTTTAAATTTATTGTTATTCTTTTGTGAAGTGATTAAACCAACCATATTCCAATTCCTTTGAAATCTGGTCGCTATATTGTTGAGTCTTTATTGAAGATTGTCTCTTTGATTTTGAATTTCGTACATCAAGACACCAGCAGCAACTGATGCATTTAAAGATTGTACTTTACCATACATCGGAATATGAACTTTGAAGTCACAAGCGTCTTTAACACTTTTAGACATTCCTTTTTGTTCATTCCCAATCACGAGGACTAAAGGTCGATCATACAAGCCTTTTCGATAATCTACACTTTTCTCATCAAAGTCACTACCAGCAACCCAATAGCCTGCATCTTTAAGCTTTTTTAAAGCTTGAGCCATGCTTGATACGCTTGCAACCGGAACACTATAAGCAGCCCCAGCAGACGTTTTGACTGCCGCAGGCGTTAATCCAGCGCCTTTGTGTTTGCAAAGAATTAATCCATTAGCACCCGCTGCATCAGCAGATCTTAAAATCGCTCCCACGTTATGTGGATCTTGGATTTCATCTAATGCGATCAAAAGTGGATAACGAGTGTTTGTAGAATCCGGCAATGAATTTAATAATTCATCGAGTGACATTAAAGCCATATCTTTAACACGTGCTGCAATTCCTTGATGAACGCCATGATCGGTCATTTTATCCATTTCCTTTTTGGAAACAGTTTTTAAACGAATCGATTTTGGTAAATTGCTTAAAATCTTTTCAATACGTTGGTCGCGTGCTCCGTTTTGAATATATAAATCAAGAATTTCTTGAGGATTTTCTTTGAGCGTTTCAAATACATTTTTTCCATAAACAATCATAGAAGGTCCCCCAATTCCATACATTGATCCAACAAAATCGCCATGCGATCTTCGTGATGATACAAATATAAATAGCCAAATAATGCTTCAAGTGCAGTCGCTTTTAAATACGTTTGTAAGTCGGAATTTTTTGCCACACTTTTAACATGTGCATTACGTCCGCGACGAACAATTTCCATCTCATCTTCGTTTAAGCATTCAGATTCAATAAGTTTTTCTAATACAAAAGCTTGTCCACTCGCGCTACAAATTTTAGCGTTGCGTTTTTGCAATTGATCCGCTTTGCGAATTCCGGCATCTAAAATATGTTTACGCGCTTTTGCACTATAAATGGCATCCCCCATCCAAGCTAAAACAACGGGGTTTTCCATAACGATTTCCATTAGATCAAACCTAATTCCATCAATTTAGCGCGGCATTCATCTGCTGTCGCATAATCTTTATTGCATACTGCTTGTTTCCAGTTGCAATAGAGTTGTTTATCTTCTTCGGATGGTTGAGGGAATTCTAAATCAATTCCAAGTACATAAAGCATTCCTGAGATTGATGCAAACAACTGATTAAGTTTGTCATAATCCAACTCACGTTTTCTTAAAAGTTGGTTCATTTCTTTTACTGTTGATTGCAAAGCAGAAATCGCATTTGGTGTATTCAAATCGTCTTCCATGGCTTCGATAAATGTTTTCCAAGATGCTTCGTCTTTTGGTGCATTCAAATCGAATTTATCCGCCAAGCATAATTGGAATTTAGCTTGGCTCATTGGTTTTTGGATTTTAGAGATTTCTTTTTGCGCATTTTCTAAAACTGTTTCAGAAATTGTCAACGGTGCACGATAGTGTGTAGAAATCATCATCCAGCGGCAAGCAGGACCACCAAATTCTTCAATCAGATCTTTGGCTTGCATAACGTTGCCTAAAGATTTAGACATTTTAACTTTATCTTTTCCGACATTAATCATGCCGTTATGAATCCATGTGTTCGCCAATGTTGAATTGCATGTTTGACGAGCTTGAGCCATTTCATTTTCATGGTGAGGAAATTTTAAATCTAAACCTCCCCCGTGAATGTCAATCGCTGGCTTTTTAAAGACGTCTTGAATCATAACAACACATTCTGTATGCCAACCTGGACGTCCTTTACCCCATGGAGAATCCCATTGGATTCCTTGGTCTGTTTTTTTCCAAAGCGTAAAGTCGAGTGGATTTTCTTTTTTATCATTTTCGTCAATACGCGCTCCCACAAGTAAATCATCTACTTTTTGATGGGATAATTCACCATAATGAGAATCAGAGTTTACACGGAAATAAACGTCTTGATCCACAACATATGCAGAACCGTTTTGAACGAGTTCATCGATAAAATGAATAATCTTATCCATTGTTTCCGTTACACGAGGAGTATAGTCTGGGTTTCTCGCCCCCAAATCTTTTCTCACTTGTTTGTAAGATTCGATATAGCGGTCAGTAATTTCTTTTTCTGTTTTATTTTCTTCAATTGCTTTTTTAATGATTTTGTCATCGACATCGGTGTAGTTTGAAGCGTAAGTTACATCGTAGCCTAAAGCTTCAAAAGTTTTATAAAGTGTGTCGAATACAACAATAGGCCTAGCATTTCCGATATGAGGATCGTTATAAACAGTCGGCCCGCACACATACATGTTTACTTTGCCCGCTTCCATCGGTACAAAATCTTCAACTTGTTGCGTATAGCTGTTATAGAGCTTCATAAATTTTCTCCTGTTAAAAAAAGGAAGTTCGCACTTCCTTTTAATAATATATCAAATTTTTAGATGTTCATCTTAGGATATTACCGACCTTTAAGCAAGTCAGAGATTTCTGATTCAAAAGGCGTACCTTTTAGATGAATTTCGGCTTTTTCAAGCCATTCTTTCATATTCGCTTTGTCGTTTTTATATGAATATTGAAGTCCAATTAAATATTCGAATGTTCCCGCACTCACGAGATTGTTTTCTGGAATATTTCCATTTTGATCTTTTAGTTTTTCATAGCGTTCTTTTACTTGATCAATATATTTTGCTTCTTTTTTTAACAAAATCGAGTGTTGCATGACTAATGGTTCAACTTGAGCAGGTGTACCAAATTCTTTGACTAAATCGATCATGTGTTCAGCTTTTTTAATTTTTCCTTGTGCGAGGTAGAAATAAAATCCGCGTTCACCTAACTGCGCACGCTGTTTACGATTCAAACGCATGTGGGTCATGAACTGAATCAGCTCATCCCCTTTTTTCATATCTTTTTTTGCTTCGTATAAACTCAAACGCATACTTTCACGTTCAAACGCAGAGAATGTCACTTTTGCGATAAAAGAATCTAAATGTTTTTCATAAAGAATTAAATTATCTTCATCTAAATCTTTCATTAATTTTGAGTAGTACACTCGTTTAACTAGTGGCGGTACAAGTAATACTAATAATAAGAATACGACCGCATACATTAAATACGTCCAAGCTATATTACTCATCGACTTTGCCCATCCTCTTTCAATAAATCTGCGAATTGGCGAAGCAATTCTTCACTCACGCCACTCTTTTTCATATTCTCGATATATGCCGCATCAAGATCATCAACGTCTTTTGTTAAATCATCTCGTTCGTCATTCACCAATCGTTCACGAATAGCCATAAAAAATCCTTTCTTATTATACTATGGTTTTTACTCATTACCATAAGCGCTTATTAGTAATATCATACTCCGTTTTGGATTAAATTGTCGAAATTGCGTTTGTTTATTTTAGTAGCATTTCGCACAATCAGTTTAATATGAAATGATACAAACTCATTATGACTCAATCATAAATGTAAAAAAAAGAGATCCGAAGATCTCTTCTTTTATTGTTATTAAAATTTAAAATATTTGCTGGCGAAAACTAGTTCATTTCAGCGAAGTACTTAATTGTACGAACCATCTGAGATGTGTAGGAGTTTTCGTTATCGTACCAAGATACAACCTGTACTAATGTGTTTCCATCACCAGTAGGAGCAGCCATAGTCTGAGTAGCATCGAATAAAGAACCGTATCTCATACCGATGATATCGGAAGAAACGATTTCTTCAGTGTTGTAACCGAAGCTTTCAGTTTGAGCAGCAGCCATAGCAGCGTTGATTTGATCAACTGTAACTTCACCTTCAACTTCAGCAACTAAAAGAGTTGTAGAACCTGTAGGTACTGGAACACGCTGAGCGGAACCGATTAATTTACCGTTTAATTCTGGGATAACTAAACCGATAGCTTTTGCAGCACCAGTAGAGTTAGGAACGATGTTCACTGCTGCAGCGCGGGAACGACGTTTGTCACCTTTTCTTTGTGGACCATCAAGAGTCATTTGGTCACCAGTGTAAGCATGAACTGTAGTCATGATACCGGATTTGATAGGTGCTAAATCGTTAAGAGCTTTTGCCATAGGAGCAAGGCAGTTAGTTGTGCAGGAAGCCGCAGAAATGATTGTGTCTTCTGCTTTTAATGTTTCGTGGTTAACGTTGTAAACGATTGTTGGAAGATCGTTTCCTGCAGGTGCAGAAATAACGACTTTTTTAGCGCCAGCATTGATGTGTGCTTGTGCTTTAGCTTTAGAAGTATAGAAACCTGTGCATTCTAATACTACGTCTACATCGAGAGCGCCCCAAGGTAAGTTGTTAGCGTCTGCTTCTTTGAAGATTTTGATTTCTTTACCATCTACGATGATAGAATCTTCTGTAGATTCAACTTTGTCAGCTAATTTGTAAGTTCCTTGAGTGGAATCGTATTTAAGTAAATGAGCTAACATTTCTGGTTTTGTCAAATCGTTGATAGCAACTACTTCGTAGTTTGGATCATCAAACATTTGACGGAATGCAAGACGGCCGATACGTCCAAAGCCGTTTAAAGCAACTTTTACTGTCATGGTCAGTAAATCCTCCTTTAATAACAAATTAATTATAAGTTTATGGGTATAGACTGTCAATCATTTAGACTTTCGCAAAGTTCATGAGGGTCATCTTTTCTTCTCAACAAAAATGTCACATTTTTGAATATTGAAAAAGTGCGATTGCTAGGGCATACATTGTGTTTCACTAAAAACCATTGAAAAAGTCTTTTATCCTAAAGAATTCTTTTTTTACACTAATCCCTCAAACAAAACCAGTCTCAACAAAACATTCGCTATCTTGGACGTCAACTTCAAATTGTATATTTCAGCATTTTATACACAAAAAATTCCCTTTAATGAGAACTCGTTTAGCTATATCGAGCAATCGTTTGAAAGGGAATTTTGCATTGAATCTCTATAAAAATTAGAATAATTTTATTTTTAATAGCCTACTGCTACCAATGCTTTATCAATTTGCTCCTGATTAAAACCATAATAAAGCATCTCTTCAGTCAATTTATTCTTTGATTCACCTCTACCATTTTCCTTGGCATATTTTACAGCTTCTTCTTTCCAATCTACATTCATATGATCTACCGCAAAAGTCGCATCTTCTATTGGGTATCCATCATCTGAAACTAAAAGTTCATTAATAAGATAATCTCGACCACAATGCCAACTATTAACTCTCTCGTAAGCTTTTAAAATGGCATTTCTTTGACTTGTTGTTAGTTCAATTGTATATTCTCGAGAATTTAGCTCTTTACCACACGATTTACACTTTTGAACTTCTTCACCTGGAGTGACAACTGCCTGTGCAGAAATTACACAATTCGTTTTAACTTCCCAATCTCCTGTTGTATGAGCGACTTTGTCTAAACTTTCAGAAACAGTTTCTTTGCATCTTGAGCAAGTCCCTTCTTTAAGACCGTCTTTGCTGCAAGTTGATTCTTTAATCGTTGTCCATTTCGAAACTTCGTGTCCTAAAGGCTTTCCTTCTGTTTTTTTGCAAACAGAACATGTCCTAGGCGTTTTGCATGTAGCCTCTTCCCATTTATGTCCTAGTGGTTCCCCATCTGTTTTTTTGCAAACAGAACATGTCTTAGGTGTTTCACATGTGGCTTTTACCCATTTATGTCCTAATGGTTCCCCATCTGTTTTTTTGCAAATGGAACATGTCTTAGGTGTTTCACATGTAGCTTCATTCCATTTATGATAGCTCGTATAAAAAATGATCCCTGAAAGAACTATTACCGCCAAAGTTGATAGGATGATAATCGTCCGTTTTTTCTTCTTATCCATTTAACTCTTCATCCTTACTTAGCAGGAACATCAATCATATAATTTGTAAACATCAAATCATAATTATCACTGTATGAATCAGGCAAAACAAATTGGAAAGGTTCGTTCTGTTCGATAGCTGGGAAAATCACAGTTCCTGATGAACTCGTTCCAGCCATCACCTCATAAGATAGTTCTTGTAGTTCCGGTGTGTTGTAAATTGTCATACTTTGATTGTTTTGATCTAGTTGTTGCCCATCAATAACTAATTTTGAAGAATACACTCCACAACTAAAATTATAATCTGTTCCATTTTTGATTGTCACATAGAGCCGTGTTTCATCTTTAGCGTATTCGACTTTATCCACTGTAACGACAATGCCATTTTGGTCCTGGCTAACTGCTGGAGAAATTTCAGCAATTGTTGGCGTAACAATATCCTTATAGGAACTTTTTGTTACTTTTGCGTCAACAATTAATGGACTCACTACTTCACCACCAAAAGAGTTTTCACCTTTTAAAGTGCCATCAACCTTTCCATCGACGATTACATAATCATTTGCCTTAATATCCTCTCCAGCTTCTGTGTGGGCAATGAAGTCCTGATCATAATTTGAAACATCGTGCCATATTTGAATTGACATTCTCTCTTCATCATCTTGCGGAATTGAAAAGACCTGGCCTGTAAGTTTTACATGTTTACCTTTGTATGCGTTTGGATTGTTAAAAAAATCTGTAATCTCAGATTCTTCCAAGTACACAACTTCTTTAGGCTCATTTGAATTTCCACTACATCCTGTCAATGTACCAGCGAGTATTGTCATAACACTCATAAGAGTAAATATTTTTTTCTTCATCATTTTTTCTCCTTTACTTCCTCTTATTTCTCTACAAGCTATATTTTAGCATAATGGTATTTGTATTTATATCATCTATATCATTTTATATGCATAATTAATTTTAGTCTTGCAAAAACTTCTACTTTATTTGTTATAAATCATAAGTTTTATATGAAAATCAAATCATAATCAACATCAAATTCAGTAGATCAAAAAAGTGAAAATTCTAACCCTTGGAGTAAACGAAAAAACATAGGCACCATTGTTAAATCGATACCGATTTCATTCTTATAAAGAGCGATCTTGATACCATACATTGTGTTTCATTGAAAAGCATTGAAAATCATATCGTTTTTGAAAATATTCTGATTTTTTTCACACATGCATTATAATGGTTTAAACGTCTGCATTTTTGATTCTTCACAAGCAGACAGAAAGGAATACTATGATTAATCAAGAAATTCTCGAACTTCTCGAAAAAGATGCTCGTCTTACACCAAAAGATCTCTCTGAAATTCTCAATGAGGATGAAGCAAAAGTTCGTGAAGACATCGCTCAAATGGAACAAGATAAAATCATCTGTGGTTATCATACCGTGATTAACTATAATAAAGCTTTACGTTATGAAAAAACTATGGCATTCATCGAAGTCGGCGCTCGTCCAATGAAAGACAAAGGATACGATCACACCGCTAATATCATCGCTGGTTATCCTGAAGTAAATTCAATGTATTTAATCACTGGCGATCATGACTTCATTTGTCTAGTTGAAGGAAAAACAATGTTTGAAGTTTGCCAATTCGTCTCTGACAAAATCGCTTGTATTGAAGATGTCCAATCGACGAAAACATTATTTGTTTTAAAACAATACAAACAAAACGGCGTCATGACTGGCGCTGGCAAAAGCGATCACAAAGATGACAGATTGGTGGTGAGCTATTAATGCTTCCAATCAACGAAACTGTTCGTGATTTAAAACCTTCTGGCATTCGTAAATACTTCGATTTAGCGAACTCTATGGAAGGGGTTATTTCCTTGGGTGTTGGTGAACCTGACTTTGCGACACCTTGGCACATTTGTGAAGCCGCAGCTGATTCATTTAAAGACGGTAAAACGCACTACACTGCCAACCGTGGAACTTTAGAGTTACGCGAACTAATTTGTCAGTATTATCAAGAAAATTTCGGCGTCCAATATAACCCGGTAAACGAAGCACTCGTTACGGTTGGTGGGTCTGAAGGAGTCGATCTTTGTTTCCGTACTTTATTAAATCCTGGAGATGAAGTCATTGTCCTCGATCCAAACTACGTTGCTTATGAACCAGCAATCTTAATGGCCGGGGGCAAACCTGTCTACATTACATTGACTCAAGAAAATGACTTCAAACTTTTACCTGAAGATCTAAAAGCTGCAATCACACCTAAAACCAAAGCCATCATGCTCAACTATCCTTCAAATCCAACTGGGGGAACGATGAGTAAAGAAGACTATGCAAAATTAGTACCGGTCTTTAAAGAATCCGGCATTTATATCATCTCTGATGAAATTTATGCAGAACTTACTTTTGATGGTCAATTCTGCACTCCTGCTTCTTTTGATGAAATCAAAGACCAAGTCATTATTATCAACGGCTTTTCCAAAGCCTTTGCGATGACCGGATGGCGTTTAGGTTTTCTGCTTTGCAATGCAGAGTTATCTAAACAGATGACAAAGGTTCACCAGTTCATTATTATGTCGGCTCCAACCGCTGCTCAAATCGCTGCTGTACAGGCTTTAAAAGAAGGTCGACACGATATTTTGGAAATGCGCAAAGAATATGAACGTCGCCGCAATTTGATCTGTTCAAGACTCAATGCCGTTGGCTTAAAAACAAATATTCCAAAAGGAACGTTCTACGTCTTCCCTGATATCACTTCCACTGGATTAACATCCGATGAATTCTGTATGCAGCTATTAGAAAAGAAAAAAATTGCTGTAGTGCCAGGGACAGCATTTGGCGTTCATGGTGAAGGTCACATTCGTATCTCTTATGCAACGTCTTATAACAACATTAAAATTGCATGCGAAAGAATTGCCGAATTCGTTTCTGAATTAAAAGAAAAAGAAGAAGCAAAATAAACACGTCACTTTAGAGGAATGTTATGCTTTGACATCAACTACTCACTGAATCAATCAACAAAAAAAACTGGAATTTCCACCTACTGTCGAAATTCCAGTTTCTTTCTTATTTTTTATTACCTGTCTTTTTAAAGCGCATAGTTGCTAATTCATGTCTATTTCAAGATAGACTTAAATAAGATATTTTGCTTAAATCAGAAAAATAGACAAAATAAAACGACTCCTTCGTATATGAAGAAGCCTTTTTATTTTGCCCATTTTCAAAAGGTGGATTTGTTCAAATCTTTGTCTCAACTTCTCTTTTTAATAGAAACAATTAAGCGATTGAATTGATCAAAATCCTCAAGCGAGTCACCACACTCTGCAAATCCGCTCCTGAATCACTTGCATTTTAATCTGCTTCACGAAAATGCGTTTTAAATTTAACTTGATTCTTTCAATCTTGGGCAACATTAGACACCTTAAACAAGATGCCAGCAAACCCAAAAAACGAATGTTTTTAAGTTTGTTTGCGTGTGAATAAGAATTGATGCCTATCCAAATGATACGTGTTATTCACATTTTCTGCCATCTTGTTAGTTCATTCAAAGAATTATTCCTGAAATGGACGTCGAGATCGCTTTCAAAAGATGCCTCAACACCAAATAAGCATCGCCTTTGAAACTAAGTTTACGCTCACAAGCAAACGAGAGTTTAACAATCTTAAATTAGGTTGTCAATCAATTCATCTTGTTCCGTTTTTGATTGTGATTGGGATCACTCAAAATCGCACAATGTGTTGGGATTATTTTGAATGCAATAAAACCCACAGGTATTCTAACGCGTTATATCTTTAACAACCACAAATATACATTGTTTTAGTTGTGATTTTTGACAAAATACCTATCAAAATAATGAAAACTCGGTTTTATCAAAACAAAGACAAAACCGAGTTCGACTTGTTCAATCTATATTCAACGATTCTATGAAGTTCAAGAATTATTTATCTGTTCCTGTAATTTCTGCCATTGCTTTTTGGAACGTTGCTGTTTTCGCTTTTGCATCAGCGTGGTCTGTCCCTTTTACGCAATAGTAGAATTTACATTTTGGTTCAGTTCCGGATGGACGAACGGCAATCCAGCTACCATCTTCAAGATAGTATTTTAATACGTCAGATTTCGTGAATCCTTCTAATGGTTTTGTTTCTCCATTTTCTTTGATCACTGCATCGTTATAGTCTTCAAAACGAACGACTTTTTCTCCAGCAATTTCATCTAAACCATTTGTTCTTAAATCAGCAAGGATCTGTTGGATTCTCTTCGCTCCAGCTTCCCCTTCTAATTCAACTGCAACTTGGCTTTCTTCATAAGTTCCATGTTGTTTGTAGAGGTCTTCTAAAACATCGACTAAAGTTTTGCCTTGTGCTTTATAAACAGAAGCAGCTTCGGCAAGCATTAAACAAGCTTGTGGAGCATCTTTATCACGGACGAATGGTTTAATCAAAGAACCATATGATTCTTCATAACCGAATACGTAATTCTTTTCATGTGTTGTTTCGTATTTTGCGACTTTTTCGCCAATGAATTTGAATCCAGTTAATGTTTTTTCTACAGCTACGTTATGGGCTAATGCAACTTTTTCGCCTAAATCTGATGTAACTACCGTGTTAAACATCACTGGGTTTTCTGGCATCGTTCCTTTTTTATCCATCTGATCGAGGATGTATTCTAAAAGAACAGCACCAGATTGGTTTCCTGTCATCACGACATATTCACCATCATGTTTAACGCCAACACCCATACGGTCAGCATCTGGGTCACATACTAAAATGATGTCTGCATCATTTTCTTTAGCATATTTTAATGCCAGTTCATAAGCACCTGGCTGTTCAGGGTTTGGTGTTGGTGTATTAGAGAAATCAGGGTCTGGTGTGCATTGTTCTTCTACTGGAATGCAATGATAACCAACTTCTGAGTAAATCGTTTTTACAGGAACGTTCGCTGTACCATGTTCGGGGGAGAATACGATTTTGATGTCTTTTTTCACATCAGGATTTAATTGAATTCCTTCTACTGCATCATAATATGGACGATCGACATCAGCACCAATTACTTGTACAAGTTCTTTTCTTACATTGTCAGAAATATCTGTTTTGATTGATAATTCGTCTTCGATCGCATTAACTTTTTCAATAACTTGTTCAGCTAAACAAGGGATTAATTGGCATCCTTTTTCATCATAAAGTTTGTAACCGTTATATTGTCTTGGGTTATGGCTCGCTGTAATCATAATTCCGCCAAAGCAGCCAAGATGACGTACTGCAAAGCTTAATTCTGGGGTTGGGCGTAAACTTTCGAATACATATGCTTTAATACCGTTTTTAGCGAGAAGATCAGCACAATCAAAAGCAAGTTCTCTAGACATGTGGCGGTTGTCATAACCGATCGCAATACCTTGTTTGCAAGCTTCTTCACCATTTTCTTTGATATATTCAGAATAACCTTGCGTAGCTTTACGAATTGTATGAATATTGATTCGGTTTGTACCTGGGCCTAATAATCCTCTCATGCCTGCAGTACCAAATTTAATTGTGGTATAGAATGCATCATTTTTTTCTTCTGCATTCATTGTTTCAAGAGTTTCTTTATATCTTGAATCTAGATTTGGGCTGTTGACCCATTTTTGATAGCGTTCTTCAACAATAGACATTCGCTAATACCTCCATGTTCTTTAGAATTATACCATTTTTATGTAATCGCTTCCTTGATTTTTCATATCTCATTCAATTTGTTTTCAAAAAGAAAACAAGCGACAACTCCCTACAAAAAAAGACCCTAGCGGGTCTTTTTCAATTTTAAAATAATATTATTCAATAACTTTCTGAGCTCTTAATGCTTCTTCGATAGCTGCGATAGCTTGTTCTTCGTCTTCACCAGTAGCGGAGATAACGATTTCAGCTTGTGTAGGAATACCTAAAGACATAACACCCATGATAGATTTCATGTTTACTTCGCGGCCTTTGAAAGCAACGTTAACATCAGATTTGCATTTGTTTGCTGCGTTAACTGCTACAGTAGCAGGACGAGCGTGTAATCCAACTGGATCAATAACTTTAACAGTAGTTTGTTTCATTTTTCATTTCCTCCCGAAAAATATTACATAATAATTTTAGTGCATAATTCGCAATTTACAACTTTTTATTCAATTCTTTCGCCAAAAAACTAAGGCATTACACAATTCAGGTCATTTCTCTATATCTGCAAGGAGTTTTACAGCAAATTCTTCATTACTTACTACAGGAATATTTCGTTTCAATAACTGTTGAGTTAACAAACCATTTCCTGGAATCAGCTTTGATGAAAAGGTTCCGTCATAGATTAATCCACATCCACAAGTTGGTGAGCGCTGTTGAAGAACGGCCAATTTACAGCCTTGCTCTTCAATCATCTTCATTGCTTCGTCCAAGCCTTGATTAAGTTGATTCGTAATGTCTTTTCCTTGTTTTGTGATCACCTGTCCGCTTACAAGTTCACACGGATCGCGTGGTGTACCTAGATTTGCAAGCATCTCTGGGCAAACAGGAACGAGTTCGTGTTGTTCTTGAAGAGCAGCGACTTTTTTATCATAACAACCTTTGTGATCGTAGCGACAAGGAATTCCTAACAGACAAGCACTTACTGCGATCTTCATCGTTTAAAGTAAAGTTTCGTACATTCTGTTGTAAATTTGCGCAGAATTTTCCCAAGAAACATCACGGTTCATGGCGTTTTTCTGCAATGCTTTCCAGTCCTCTGGACGGTTGTAGTAAACGTTGATGGCGTTGTTGAGCGTATTCATAAGCTCATCAGAGCTATAGTTCGCAAAAGAGAATCCATCACCAGATTTATCATACTCGTTATATGGATTAACAGTATCTTTTAAACCACCAGTTTCTCGAACAAGAGGCAAAGTACCATAGCGTAAAGAACAAAGCTGTGATAATCCACATGGTTCGAATAATGATGGCATTAAGAACAAGTCACTACCAGCATAAATGCGGTGGGCAAGGTCTTCGTTATAGCCTTGATAGAAGCAAATTTTACCTTTATTTTGATTTTCCATGTCTCTAAACACGTTTTGAATTGCTTCTTCTCCAGTACCAAGAATCGCCAATTGAATTGGTGCATTTACTAATTCTTGATACTTTTCAAGCATTAAATAGAATCCTTTTTGATAAGTCAAACGGCTAACTACACCAACGAGCATTACGTTAGGATTGACTTCAAGACCAAGTTCTTTTTGTAAAGCTTCTTTACATTTTGCTTTACCTTTAGACATTGTGATTTTGTTGTAATGATAAGGCAGAGCTGGGTCTGTATTTGGATTCCAGTTCTGAATATCGATACCGTTGACAATTCCCCATAAGTCATAGCGACGCATATTTAATACGCCTTCCATATGTTCACCATATTGAGGAGTCAAAATTTCTTGAGAATAAGTTGGAGAAACCGCAGTCACTTTATCGGCATATAAGATGCCAGATTTCATGAAGGAAACTCCACCGTCAAAACGGATATTACCGTTATCGAGCAAATAGTAAGGTAAGCCTAAGCAGGAATCTGTCATTTCTGGTCCAAAGTTCCCTTGGAATAATAGGTTATGAATCGTATAAACAAATCTGATTCTTGCATAACGAGCATCATGAGAATGCGTTTCTTTAATCATGCAAGGGATCATACCTGTTTGCCAGTCATGACAATGAATAATGTTTGGCCAGTAATTTAACTGGTTCAACATTTCAACTACTGCTTTTTGGAAATAAGCATATCTTTCGCCATCATCTTGATAACCATAAAGTGCATCTCTTTCAAAATACCCTTGATGTTGAACAAAGAAATAAGCAACTTTGCCGATTGTCTGAGAATAGATCGTTACAGGAACTTCGTTGTAGTTAATGTTTACGGAATAACTAGCACACCGAGTCAAATCTTTGAAGTTCTTTTCTGCGATCTTTTTATACATTGGCATGACGACTTTAACTTCATGACCAATTTCGGCAAGTGCTTGTGGCAAAGAACCAATAACATCTGCTAAACCACCAGTTTTAACAAATGGTAAACCTTCTGCTGCGACCATTAAGATCGATGCCATTAAACAATCTCCCTTCTGCCAATGTAAAGTGGGTTGTCATCATAGCCAGTAATTTCCTGTTTATGGATGACTTTAGCGTCTTTATCCACAATAACGTTTGTTAACATTACGTTTTCGCCAATTTCTGCACCTGGCAAAATCAAACAGTTATTGATAATAGAGCCAGCACCAACTTTTACGCCACGCCCAAGAATCGATTCGTTGACTTTACCGCTAATTTCGCAACCATTTGAGATTAATGCGCATTGAGCAGTTCCTTGACCACGATAGATTGTTGGCGCGGAGTCGTTTGTACGAGTGAAAATAGGCCAATTTGGATCATTGAAGAAAGCCATATTGCGTTCTTGAAGCATTTCCATATTGGAATTGTAATAGCTCTTAATATCCAAGATTGGGAATACTGGATAATTATACGGAATTTTATTGACTTTTAATTCGCCTTTTTCTGTTAACACATTGATTAAATCTGTCATCCAGAACATTGGAGAATATTCATGAGCCACTTTGATGAGTTCCATAAATTTCACTTTTGTCAAAATATAAGTGTCTAAAGAAACATCAAAAGTTGCTTCCCCACCGATATAGCGTTTAATTTCTTTGAATGCCCCATTTTCATCGGAAACAATTAAGTTTGCATTCAACAAGTTTCCAGGTTTTGTATTTTCATCATAGTGACAGCAAAGAACAGAAACATCTGCTTTAGAATCAATATGGTTTTGGAGTAAATCGTTGAAGTTTGCTTTGTAGATCCAGTTTACTGGAGCGATGATCACGTATTCATTTGTTGCATCTTCGATTTCATCGAGGTTTGCATAATAGCCAGCAAGGTCAGATACGAATTCGCACTGCATGCTTTCATTCATGACTGGAATAACTGAGATGTGGCCATGTTTATTATTGATATTGTAATGTCTTCCACTTCCAACATGATCAAATAAAACTTTAGGGTTTCCGTTTGTATAAACTTGAATATCTTGAATTCCAGAATTTGTCATATTGGAAATTGGGATATCGACTAAACGATAACGTCCTACATAAGAGAACGCAGCTACAGGACGATAGCTAGAGATTCCTCTAACGAAGATTGCCGGACTAGTAAAGGAAACAATACCGAGAGCGTTTGGCATAATTACTCTTCTCCTTTCACATCAGCAGCGACCAGTTCGATTTTCTTAGAATCTGGGCTTCCTACAACGGCATTAGCGCCGATTTTTACTTTTTCAGCTAAAATTGCACGATAAACTTTTGCACCTTTTTCAACAACTGTTCCTGGCATTAAAACAGATTCGATGACTTCAGCGCCTTCATCAATTGTTACTCCATTGAATAATACGGAGTCTTTAACATGACCACGGATGATTGCTCCTTGGTTGATGTAACAATGTTCAACTTTACCTGTACGAGATACGTATTGTGGCAATGTTGGAATATCTGCTGTGTAAATTTTCCATTCTTTATCGCCAAGGTCGAGTTGGTCGTTATGGTTAATTAAGTCCATGTTTGCTTCCCATAACGAATCAACTGTTCCAACGTCTTTCCAATAACCGTTGAAGTTATAGGCAAATAATCGTTTTTGTTGGTTCAATAAGTTCGGAATGATGTTTTTACCAAAGTCATGTTCAGAATTTTCGTCTTGGGCATCTTCAATTAAAGTTTGGCGTAATAATGGCCAATCAAAAATGTAGATTCCCATTGAAGCTAAGTTAGACTTTGGTTCTGCTGGCTTTTCCTGGAATTCTAAAATACGGTTGTTCATATCAGTGTTCATGATACCGAAGCGAGGTGCTTCTTCCCATGGTACAGGACGAACAGCGACTGTTAAATCAGCAGCATTGTTACGGTGTTCCGTAAGCATTTTGTCGTAATCCATCTTGTAGATATGGTCACCAGATAAAATCAAAACATATTGGGGGTTGAATTCATCGATAAAATCGATGTTTTGGTTGATTGCATCCGCAGTTCCTTGATATACACCAAATTTTGTTCCGTCTTTTTCACTAGGTGGTAAGACATAGACACCACTACCACGAGTATCGAGACCCCAGCGTTGTCCAGCTCCTGCATAAGCGTTTAATTCTACTGGTTCATATTGCGTCAACACACCAACTACATTGATATTAGAGTTTGCGCAGTTGGATAGAGGGAAGTCGATAATGCGATATTTTCCACCAAAATAAACAGCAGGTTTTGCGGTTTTGTTTGTCAGATCATACAAACGAGTGCCCCGCCCGCCAGCCAGAATCATGGCAAGCATTTTGTTGTTTTCCATATTTTTCCTCCTGAAACTGATTTCATAGTGATTATATCACTTACTCATAGATCATTCTCGTTTGAATTCTTTTTTTACAAGATTTTTCCAGCGCTCACAAATTCATGTTTTTTATTCACTATTAAAAGATTCACTTCCTCATGTCGTTTTGAAAATCAGAACTATATTTCTTTTAAATTATACATATTAGATATAATTTAAATTATTATGATTTATATTTTATCTTATTCAGATTATTTTATGAGAAAGATAAAAATATCAAAAATATTCACTCGTAACTTGACATACTTATTATTTTGTGTAAACTACATAATTTTAACGCCGATTTTCATTATTTTTTAGATAAATTTGACGCAAAAAAACAAAAATATTTCCTGTAATTCTTTTCATTTTTAGTCATTTTTTCCACTTTTTTTCATATTGTTTTTAGATAAATTCCAAATATCCTTCACTCGTCTTTTCGACCATTCCTCCAATCGAGCTACATTTCTATGATTAGTATAAAATTCCATAAGCCATCTTAAAATTATTTCGACTTGTGTAATTCATTCTACATCGCAATTGTTTTATCCTTAAATAGATCCGAATCAAAATTGTTCAATCATCTGTACACGCTTATCTTGGGCTTTATATTCACCAAAAAGTAACCATTCTTTTTTTGAAAAGCGATGAATAAAACCAAAACTTCTTGTTCACTTCCAGATCACAACTCGTTTTTCTTTGTAAAGTAAAAAATAAACGCATGATCATAATTTTTTCGTGATTCATATTTTTCCTTCTTAGAAAGTGACATTGCAATGGAATGTTCTTTTTCTTTAAATTTTTACAAATAGGCATGCTATCTTCTGATGTTCCAATTGTTCACATGCATTGTTTAGGTGGATAATTTGTGACAGTTAAGCTATATCGACTTAACTAACAGGAGGAAATTTTATGGCTATTACCGTCAATCTTTATTATCACGGAAAAAATGGCAGTGCTCGCAAATTCGCCGAAGAAATGATATCCAATGGTGTAGTTGATGCTATCCGCCAAGAAAAAGGAAACTTAAAATATGATTATTTCTTGTCTCTAGACAATCCCGAAACATTGCTTTTAATTGATAGTTGGGAAAATCAAGAAGCAATTGATCTTCACCATTCTTCTAAAATGATGAAGCAGATTATCGAACTGCGAAATAAATATGATCTTCACATGGACGTTGAACGCTATATTTCCGATGAAAATGGTGTTCCTGAATCAGATCAATCGTTCATTCGCAAATAGAGTAGAGGGAGACTATCTGTGAGTCCCGCCCCTCTCATTGCACCGTACGTACGGTTCTCGTATACGGCGCTACAGCTTTACAGTTTTATTTCATGCGTTATAAAATGATAAATAGAGATTAAGGGGATCGATCAATCCTGGTCGATCTCCTTTTCTCATTGCCAAAATATTTGGTGAGATCAGAAAGTTCACTGTTCGCATTCCTGCTGTCCTATATAGGCCTAGCCTGGAGTTGGCCGTTTGTCTGATCAATTCAGATTCTAAAGGCCATTTAGATATGCGATTCAATTTCATCAGGTTATCGAAGATTGTTCGTGGTCTTTTCCACTGTTTCAATATGACAACTCGGATTTTATGCCTGAGCCACTCACCGAACTTAGTCAGGAACTTTTTCATCGAACCAATTCTAAAATAGTTAATCCAACCTCTGACAATTTGGTTTACTTTTGTAAACACGTCTTTTAATGGTGATGCGACCGCTCTTTTTCTACAAAGAACTTCTTTGATTTTGTCATAGAGTCTTTGTTTACGGTCATTTGCCGGTTTTGCCTTCCATCCGTCTTTTCCTTTCCAAAAGGTGAAACCTAGAAAGGTACTTTCTGGTGATCGACATACATGGGTTTTAGTTGCACTGACAGTGAGAAATAGTTTCCTTTCTAACCAACTGGAAACTGATTTCATGATTCTATTCGCAGCCATTTCACTTTTGACGAAGATTACGACGTCATCGGCATATCTGCAGAATCTAAGACCTCTACTCTCTAATTCTTTGTCGAATAGATCTAGATAGATGTTGGCTAGTACTGGCGAAATGCACCCACCTTGCGGTGTACCGAGATCACTTTTTACGATCTTGCCCTCCTCAAGCACGCCTGACTTGAGGAAAGATCGGATCAGATGGAGAACTTCTTTTTCATTGATGAGATTTCGGATCAGTGAAATGAGTTTATCGTGATTCACTTTGTCAAAGAATTTCTCGATATCTAAATCGATGACCCAGTCGTAACCTTCGTTCAGGTAATTCAATGCCTGCATGATGGCATCATGTGCACTTCTGCCTTTACGAAAACCAAAACTACTATCACTAAACGACGGGTCAAAGATGAGATCGAGCACCTGGGCAACTGCCTGTTGAATGGCTCTGTCCATGACAGTTGGAATACCTAACGGGCGTTTCTTTCCATTAGGTTTAGGGATATAGACCCGTCTGACCGGTTGGGGCTTATATTTCATATTCAGTATAGCCTCAGTAATTTCTTCCTGATGCTTATCCCAGTAGGATTCAAGATCACCCACTGTGACTCCATCTATTCCGGCTGAACCTTTGTTCCGTTGGACAGCTCGGATAGCTTGATTCATGTTTTCTGATTGAAGTATTGATTCAATTAAACGCATGATGCGTCTCCTTTCTTTTCACAAACAAATTCAGATCATCCTCGTCCAGAGTGTCCCAGAAGATTACGTTTCTTCTGTGTTGGATTTTTCCAGATTTACAGATTACTGGTTTGTTATTTCAAAGCGGAACGCTCTGTAAAACCATTAGGGCCTTCAGTCGATGACTTACTATGCCCTCAGCTGACTTCTCGCGACAAACCTTATTTCGACCGAACCCGTATTCTTGGGCCACCGATTGCTGATTTTAAAGCATCTCGGAATATCGTCCGCGAGATCTCTCGGGGTAAGACACACATCTTTCACTGCACAACCTCCTGATTTACCGTCTTGGCGTTACGTTTGTCTTTTGGGCTTTGGTTTGTTATGCAACCTTACCCGCCATTTGGCCTTATATCAGGTTTCTGTTCGTAGGCTCGACAGCTTTGCTACACCGCTTCCTTCACCCCGGCCTCACGGCCTTCGGCTTGCGGTTTGCTACACTTGGCGACAAATACCCGTGGCCGGACTTTCACCGACAAGATGTGTGTCATGCCCGACACACATAAAGAAAAAACCAAGTTGTGACGTTCTTATTTCACAAGAACAGCAACTTGGTTTTCTTTTGATCTTTATACTTAATATTAGCGACGAATACTTCCTTCTAATAAACGGTTCAAATCTTCTTCGGCAATGTAGTCAAAGCGTACAGATGTTTTATTGATCAAATAATCGAGACACTCATCGGAATAGCCACAAACTGTATATACAGATTGACGGCCTTCATCATAATCGAGTAAAACTTGGTTATTTTGAACACGGTAATGTCCTGTTCTTTCTTCAACTAAACGATCATTGCGGAAGTCATATTCTTTGAAGTCACCATCATCCCAGAAACATTGGCATGTAAACATATCTTTTGTGAAGTAATGAATCCAGTTCCCTAAGATTGCTTCACGAGGAAAACGAGCTCTAACTTGCGTACGTTCGTCGCGGCGTCCAACACGAATTGTTTCAATTGTTTCTGGAGTTGTTGTTTGTGTATTCAATAACTCTTGGGCAGTTTTTGCTAATTTTTTTGAATTTTCTAAACGTTCTTCAACACTGCGGATAAATGATTCTTTTGTTTTTACATCTTCAGGCAAGGAGAAAGATGTATCTGTTTTTAAATCACTCAATAATTTTTCTAGAGCTTGCATTTGTTCAACAACTTTTTCGTACATTTCCAAAACTTCTTGTTTATGACGTTGTTGTTGTAACTCCATTTCTTCTTCGATTTCTTCCATTACAACTTCGTTTTGTTCCGTGTTTTTCTGTAAATCAGAAAGTAAGTTTTTCCAAATGTTGATATCAGATGTATTCATCGTGGCTGTATCCCTTTCCGCTACGTTATTTTGTTGCATTGGCATTAAAATTTCTTTTGGATCCTCTTTATGCTCAATACCTTCATCACTTTCCTGTGCTTTTGGTTTAGATCGTTTTAAAACCGGGCGAACGAGTTCTTCTTTTTGCGCTTCGTCATTAGGCGTGGAGGAATAGGTAGTTCCCATATTCACTTCAACATTCGAATCATTGCTTTGCAAACCATGTGGACGAATTAATGCTTCTGCTAATAGATCATGAGGGTTGATCGGTGCATGTTCTTTAATTCTTAAGTTTTCGCTTGCAGTGGTTTCATCTAATTTCATGACATCGCGCGCCACAATTTCCGCTTCATCCACTTTCGAATTATCTTGTTGATTATTCGCTTTAAAGACATCAAATGGTAAATCAAGTGACCAGTCTGAGTTTTGATTTGGAGTTTTATTGATTTTATTGGACATATCGTTTTGTTGCATTCCTTCCTGGTTTATCGTTTCATTCAATGGAGAATCCATTTGTTTTATTTGTTCAGATTTCGTACCTTGAACCAAAATCTCTTCCCTTTGTTCTCGCTGGTCCGTGATTTTGGATGTGGATTGATCTAAGGCTGTTTCGCTTTGCGCTGCCTGTTTTGTTACGTTGAACTCGAGATTCTTATTGCGTTTTGTTTTTGCTTTATAACGAGCTCTAATTTTCTTATTTGATTTTTTCACAGTTTTCCTTTCTGGAACCAAAATTTCATTTTTTTAGAATTCAAGATTCTCAGTATTAGGTAAGACAAAGTCTTTTGTCACCCTACATTATGCAAAGTGATTAAATTTTGGTCAAATTTTGCTGATATCCGTCCGCTTTCTTAGCAATATTCAACTCAAAAATAGATATTTCAATTTCAACAATCCTTACATGTAATATCAAAATAATAAAGATTCACGCATCTTTCTTTCGTTAAAAAATCCGAAACTCATCCATTTAATTCTGAGTTTCGGATAGATTGATGCCGTGCTATTTATAGTTATGATTTAAAAATATTACGAATTACAGTCACCAGACCAATCAGCATTAAAATCGCTGCGAGAACTTGTTTAATCGTGGTTTGTGGATCTTCTTCCATCTTTTCATTGAACGTTTGAATTGAATCAGATGCTTTGTGTTTAAATTGATCCAGTTGCTCAGTTGCGTTAGTCGTCAATTTCGTACCTGTTTCTTTAATTTGATTCAATCGATCATTCATTCTTTCTTCCCACTCTAATTGATCTTGTTCATCGATTAATGGTTTAGGATGAACGTCCTCTTTTACGCGATGCTCAGATGCGATCTGTTCCCGAATTTGAGCTGGTGTAGGTTCTTGATTCATCAATTTATTGCGAATACTTTCTACTCGTTTTTCTAATTCTGCAATTTTATTGAGTGCTTCTACACGTTCTTCATACATCTTCGCTAAAATTTGATGATCAATTTTCTTGCACTCTTCCATTGTTTCTTGTTGACAAGCTAATTCAGCTTCCTCTAATTGTTCTGGTGCATTTTCTTTTACTTGTTCGTCTGAAGTTTCTTCGATGACACGTTTATTTTCTTCCATATCCAAAGCCCTTCCTTTGTTCTTATTATGCGCAATATTTATGGGATTGAATACTCTTTCACACAAAAAGTTTCATTATTTTTATCATTTTATTTTCGTATCTTTGAACAGAGAAAATAAAAAGCACTCTTGACTCGAATGAATCTAAGAATGCTTTGTAGTGAATCAGATTAATTGATTAAAGTTCGATTTCTGCTTTCCAAAGACCATGGAGGTTGCAGTATTCGTAAACAGTTGCAAGACCTTTTTTATCTTTTGGATCAAATTCAGCAACTGGTTGTTCACCTGGAAGTAAAGTTGCTTTTTCTACACTACCGTCTGCATATTCAATCCAAATATTTGTAATCCAGTGGTTTTCAAGCATTGGGTGTAATGTAGAACCTACTTGGACTTTTACTTTACCATCTTCTAATTTAACTTCTGGTACGTGTTTTTCTTTTGCTGCATCTACTGCACCAGCAACTAATAATTTTGCAGGTTCGCCATTGATTGCAACTTCTACATCGGCATCAAGTGGTAAAACAACTTCTACGAGTTCACCGTTTGTTCCTTTAAATACTTTCATAATTGTTTCTCCTTATTCTTAATTAATTTTTTATACTTCGTTTTGAAGCATTTCTTTTCATGGCCTAATTTTCTCATGATTAGTCTATCCTTACTAGTCAAATACTCAAAATCTTTTAGATTTTTTTGGATCGATCGTCTCCATATTGAAGTTAAGTCTAATTTCTTCAATGAATATTTGATGAGTTTTGTATGTAACAAGCGATGATCTAGTTTCAATTGAACAAAAAGTTAAAATTCTTTTTATTCCCTTTGTTTTCTCAAGACTTTTCAAAAAAAGGCGGTATCATAGAAAAGATTGAAAGGAAGGTCAATATGTCAATTCAAATTCAGCTCCTTTCGAATGGAAACCTCCAAGTCAAAACTGACCAAGCAATTACTCTAGAGGATGTTTGGACAAAACTGGATCTTTCCAAAGAAAAGAAAAAGCATGTGCAAATTCTAAAAGGCGCACAATCTATCACAAACCCTCAAGAAGAAATCAACCCATCTGACAAAATCAGTGTGGTCATCGATGATACTTATGATTTTAATGAAGAAACTCCCGTATATTACGCAGGTATTGCGGTTGTATACGAAGATGACTGGTCGATTGTTGTCAATAAAAAACCATTTTTGTTAGTCCATGGTGATGGCTACAGCGAAGATACACTCACCGCACGTATCAATGCATACTTACAAGAAAACAATGCTCGTTTCCCTGCTTTAGCAGTCAATCGAATCGACTTAGAAGCAAGTGGACTTGTTCTATTCTCTAAACACCCTCTTGTAAAGTCTTATCTCGATAGCCAATTTGAAGATGGTACAGCAAAAAAAGAATACCTTGCGGTTGTCGATGGTCGTGTCGATCATCGTGAAATCGATATCAACAACCCTATTGCAAGAAATCGTCATGAAGCTGAAAAAATGATGGTGTTCAAAAAAGGCAAACCTGCTCACACTCATATTTCACGATTGAAATTATTTGATGACAAATCTTTAGTCAAAGCAAAGATTACTACAGGACGTAAACACCAAATCCGCGTCCATCTTGCTCATATTGGTTATCCAATTATGAACGATCCTCTTTATGGCATGGTACGCAACAACAAAGGATTGATGTTGCAATCGTATCGTTTATCTTATAAACAACCATTTACTCACGATACAATTTCTCTTGAAATCGATATGGATACTCGTTTTAAATGGTTTGATCCAAACCTTGCTAAAGAAGCTTAGTTTAAAATCCATTCACATAAAAAAGGGCCTTATCACTTTAAGGCTCTTTTTTCTCATCATTTTGTTGTTCATTATTCTTTGATTGTGCTTTATTGAACATCTTTTCGATTTTTCCTAACTGTTCTAAATAGATGTTCTCGATTATTTTCCATCGATCTTCTGTCTGTTCATTGTCTTTATGTTCTATTTTTGTTGTAACTTTAGTTACTTCACTTAATCGATGACGGTGATCCAGTTTTTGCAAAAAGTTCCAAGCCCAGGCAAGAACGATTTCATTTGGATAAATAGAGGCAAATGCTTGTAGTTTGCTTCTTGCTTCATATTCCCCATCACGACGCATAATCCATTGAAATAGACAGACGGCATTGATGCGACTGATATTTCTTTTGGAAAGTTGGTTGATCATTTCACCAATTTCATCTTGTGAAAGTTCATTTTCGTTTAATCGATCAAATAATTGTGCTAAAAAAGCAAACACATCCCACTCTTTATAGGCATCGATTTCGAATAGGTAAGCAAGCAATTCGACAAGTAATCCATATGATGCCCTTTCAAATAGTGTATCGGAAAGATCTGACTTTGAATTACCCACAGTTGCACGCGCAATACGATCGAGTCGTTCAAAATCAATATCGATCCCTTCTACTGCAAAACAAAATTGCAAATATCCGCTTAATAAATCCAATACACTTTGTTGCAAAAGAGCAAACGTGTAAATTGCCCCAGCCCGTTTTTGAAACAGTTTAAGTGTTTCAAAATAACCAACTTGCAGATTTTTCATACCCGAAGTCGCAGTAAAATCTAAAAAGTTCATCAAAGGTAAAATGGGCTTCATCATAAACACATCCAGTTTTGGATCGACACTTCGAACAACACCGGGTCCTTCTACATCAATTGCAAAAATATGGGAACAATTAAAGTCAGCTACTAAATCAATCGGGACGTTATCTGCATAACCTCCATCAATATATTGTTCGCCATTCATTTCTAAAACCGGAAATGCGGGATAACAAGAAGCAGACGCAATCAAGATATCTTTGGCATTTTCGAAATGCATATCTGCTTTTTGATAAGCAACTGGTTTTAATGTCGTAATATTAAATGTCATACACGCAAAATCGATAGGTGATTGTTTGAACGCTTGATGATCATACAATGAGTCAATCTTTGTTTTTAATGGTGAAATATCCATGCCTGATCTTGAAAAAATATACTTTTGTAAAAATGATCCAATTTCTTTGCGGTTTTTAATCCAAGTGCTGAGTGTTTCAGGAAAAGCAAATAAGTCTTTGGCGATCGCAACAGGTTCTAAATGTTCAACAAAATCAAGCATCAAATCCAAACGGTTTTGAACATAAAACGCTCCAACTAACGCACCAATGGATGTTCCCGATACCGCATCAAAATAAATTTCATTTTCATTTATCGCTTTCCAAAAACCGATTTCATAACAACCACGGGCTCCGCCCCCACCTAAAGCGAGTCCTTTGCGAATATCATCTTGTTTGATCCAATCTAAACTTTTCATGATTTTCCCCTTGTTTCCCATCATAAGCGTTCTCTAAACCATCTTTACCATCAAAAGGTCAGTGTGATCATCCAAACGGTATTGATCACTAAAGCACTTATGAATGGAATATAGGTTTTATGGGTGCATATTGCATCTAGTAACCCCATTATACTGGATGTGATTAATAAAAGGAGCAATCGCCAAAAGCCTAACACCCCACCAATCACAATTATATAAATCCAATCCGCCAAACCTAACCAATGAAAATAAACAGCAATCCCCATCATTCCTGCATATGCACAAGCCATAAGGCGCGAACAAAATTCAACCGGACAATAAGGGATGAATAAAATTGCGATCAATAGTAAGCAGAGCCATCGCAAAGAAAAATATTGAGTTGTCCAATCTTGATAGAACGCCAATACGCAACTAATCAAGATCATTAACGATAAAGTGTGTGGCCAAAACGAATATCGAAAGATCATTCCACTGATCAACACCCATAAAATTAAAAGACCATTAGAAAGTGGCTTAAATGTTTTGTAGATCTTGATTTGTTGAACTCCATAATAGATATGGATTGTCACTAAGACGAAAATAAAAACAATACTCGAAAAAAAATGATCCATACGTTTAGCGTACAGATCATGAATGACAAAATATTCAATGTATTATCGAATCAAAATGGTAAAGTCTATCTATTTTCACAATGCTAAAGTTCAAATCTCATCTATTGATTGAACTCAAGATGGATTTGTTTCGATTTAGGAATTTCAACAACGTTTGCTTGATGAAACGGCGTATCATTTAAATCAATTTTATAAGCTTGTAAATAATATCCTTTTTTATTCGGCGTTCCTTTATATTTTAAATCACCCCAAAGTGGCGTATGCAAATAAGCTAGGCAAGCGCGAATTTGATGAAAACGTCCTGTCATCAATTCAATTTGTGATAAATATAAGCCATCTTTTTGTTGAAGCGTTTTAACTTTCATTTTCGCTAGATCGTATTGATCTTTTGGCCGATCACTGACAAGAGCCCTAGTCCCCTCTTTTTTAAGATAAAGTTCAATCAAACCTTGTTTTGGATATTGATCGGTAATTGCTAGATAGTATTTATGAACTTGATTTTGCGCAATTGCCAAACTTAAATCTCGCGCAGCTTGGGCAGTTTTCCCCGCCAAAACAAGTCCAGAAGTATTGCGATCTAAACGATGAGCAATCGAAGGAGTGAATGATTGTTCAACATTCGGATCATATCTTTTATTGGCAACCAACCATGATAGCAAACGATCATTTAATGTATCTTGTTCTGTAGCCTGGTCTTTCATCGACAAAAGGCCTGCCGGCTTATTCATCACCACAATTTGATCGTCTTCATAAATGACATCAAGCTTTTTGGCTGGCTGGATCTTCTTTGTTTCTTTCTCTAATAAATCAGGTGGTAAAAACAAAAGCAAAACATCGCCTTCAACAAGCTTTTGGTCGTACTGCGCCCGTTTACGATTGACTTTTATTTTCTTATTACGAATCGCTTTATACATCGCACTCGTTTTCAAATTGGGATAGGCTTTTAATAAAAATTTATCTAGACGCTGATTGGCATCATTTTTAGAAATGATCACTTCTTGCATATTCTTATCCTCTTTATCCTTTAAATTATTTCAACTTTTATTGAGCTTAATCGATCTTTTGATATTGAGCAAGCTATAGAAATGATGTTGCTATAGATCTGTAAATGAATAAAGATCTATCATTTTCGAATCTATCCACTAAACCAAAGAAACTGATTTGTAATCGGTTCCAGTCATGCTCATACAACACTTTCGGAATCTATTTTGTGATTTTTTACACATATGTCATCAATATTCACTTGTTTTTGTATATTATTCATATTCTTAAAGCAAGAAATATGAATTGTTTGATAGAGTATAGATAAGAATTGAGAGGAGAAAAACAATGAGAGGAGTATACAACTCAGTAACCGATATTCGTCGTAAAGTCTTTGCGGCAATTGCCGAAATGGCTTATGAAGAAGATGTAAATTATACAGAAAGATTAGAATCCATCCCTTACGAAATTATCGAAGGTAAACAAGCAAAATACCGTGATTCCATTTTCTTAGAACGTGCAATTATTGGTGAACGTTTACGTTTAGGAATGGGGCTTCCTGTTCGTGATATCACAACAGCAGGTGCGATTAGTGATGGTGTCGAAGAAAGTATTATTGCCGAAAAATTCTATGATCAACCATTGATTAATATTATTTCTTTTGCATGCCACGCATGCCCAGAAAAGAAAGTTATGGTTACCGATGGATGCCAAGGATGCCTTTCTCACCAATGTGTAGAAGTTTGTCCTAAAAAAGCAGTCTCTATCGTGAATGGTCGTTCTGAAATCAATCAAGACCTTTGTATTAAATGTGGTAAATGCCAAGATGTATGTCCATACAACGCAATCATCAAAATCGAACGTCCATGTGCTGCAAGCTGTGGTATGAACGCCATCACAAGTGACGAAGATGGAAAAGCAAAAATCAACTACGATAAATGCGTATCTTGTGGTCAATGTTTAGTAAACTGCCCATTTGGTGCAATTGTTGACAAAGGTCAAATTTTCCAAACGATTTATGCGATGCGCGAACATGAAGTTATCGCTGCCGTTGCTCCTGCCTTCATTGGTCAATTCGGAGCGAATGTAACTCCAGAACAAGTCATTGGTGGCTTAAAAGAATTAGGTTTCGCCGATGTTGTGGAAGTTGCGATCGGTGCTGACTTATGTACGATTGAAGAAGCAGAAGACTTCTTAAAGAAAGTTCCAGAAGAACTCGACTTCATGGCAACATCTTGCTGCCCAGCTTGGTCTGTTCTTGCGAAAAAAGAATTCCCACAATTCAAAGACAACATCTCCATGGCTTTAACACCAATGGTTTTAACAGCTCGTATGATCAAAAAAGATCATCCAAACGCAAAAGTTTGCTTCATCGGTCCATGCGCTGCTAAAAAACTGGAAGCAAGCCGTCGTTCCATTCGTTCAGATGTCGACTTCGTTTTAACATTCGAAGAAGTAATGGGTATGTTCAGTGCTAAAAAAATCGACTTACCAACAATCACATGCGAAGAAACATTCGATAAAGCAACTGCTGCTGGACGTGAATTCGCAGTTTCCGGTGGTGTTGCTAAAGCGGTTAAAACTTTAATCGAAAAAGAACACCCAGGTACAGTTGTTAAAGTTCAAGCGGCTGAAGGCTTAAAGAACTGCCGTACAATGTTATTAATGGCAAAAGCAGGACGCTTAAATGGTTACCTACTTGAAGGTATGGCTTGCCCTGGCGGATGCGTTGCTGGTGCAGGTACACTTGCTCCAATCGCAAAATCTTCTGCTGCTGTTAAGAAATATTCAAAAGACAGTGCAATGGTTACTGCAGACGAATCCGAATTCAACGATCTCGTACATCCAATCTCTCATATGTACGATGCTCCAGAAGAAGAATAATCAAATCTGCTCACGATCACAAAAACTTTTATTTCAACAAACATATTGAATGATAAGGACACTAGAAATAGTGTCCTTTTTTAGAATTCAGCAGAATATTTTGATTGACTAGACAAAAAAATCCCTTTTAGTGACGACTCGATGGAATTATTTCGAGTATCAACTAAAAGGGAACTTATCATTCGTTTTCTTTATTTTGTCGACTTTGTTTTATATCATCCAGTAAAAGCTTTGCCTTATATATCAAAATAAAAGGACCTAATATTGTAAAAAGAATGTGAATTATGTCCGGTGAATAATTATCCGTCACTATTTGTATCACCTGTCTTATATATGCTATTAAAACAACAACAAACCAGAAAATATGAGATTTTTTCATCAATATCAATCCCATTAATACGCTTGATAACTTGTCCGCCAATATGCATAAGGTGGTTCATTACATTGTTGAGAATGTGGAGGAAAAGGACATGGTTTCTTTACGATGTCTCGTATTACTTTGAATCTTTTTCGAGTTCCTACTGCAATCAAATTATCTATAACTTGCTTAGAAATTTCTCCACATACATCTACTCCAGATACCCCTTGGATCAATTCACACCCTGATATTACATCTCCAGCTGCATCCATAAATTTAAAAAGCCAAACTAAAGCTTCCCATAAAATGCTTCTTTTGTTCTCATTATAATTTTCTAACATTTCAGCTTCTTCTTTTGTTGGTGATGTTAAAACCACAAATTCAGTTTTAGATTCAACTATAGTAACAGAGGTTGTTCCATTACCATTAAATTGCACAAACACATTATCATCATTACGAGAAATATTATATTCATTTTCTATGAAATTTATAAATGCTTCGTCTGTCATAGTACCTTTAGTTCTTGGTGGTGGACAAGCGGTAATTTTGGTATTCGTGCTATCTAATTTATTTTCTTGAGCAAATACGGAAATACCAGAAGATACAATACAAGTTGATAAACATGTTAGAAAAACGGCGATTTTCTTTTGTAAAGACTTCATATATAATACGCGAATGATTAATTAGTTCATCCGTCTCCTTTCAAAGAAATTATAACAAAATGAAAACGCTAACACAAACATTTTTACATTCATAATTCCATTTTGTTTCGATCATATTGTAGGTCACCTTTAAGTTCATTTAAATTTTATAATTCTCCACTTTCAAATTGATCATAAATATGTTTAGCAAAGAACATCTCCTTCAAAAAAATCCTATCCATCCAAATTTGGGTATGAGATTACTCTTCGACAAAAATTAGATTTCTATTAGGACGAAACTTTAACTAGGCAATCAATCTAAAAACACTAGACTTCGAATAACAGTTTATTCACTTCACTGACAAGCTCATGTTTGAAGAAAGCTTGTTTAAGTTACCAGCAAAGATTTGAACTGTATCAAAACGGAAGAGAAAATGCACTATGTGATGATGGTTTTGTGATAATAGCTGATAAAAAACAATATAAAATTCAAAATTCAGCCAAATACATCTATCTATACATGCTTTACAAAAATAAAAACAAGAAAAATTCACGTAGTGTATAAAAATAATCAGAATCGTTAAAGCCCATTTTTATCTTTTCTCCATAATGTTAGTATCCGTTTCTTTCTTCATTCGCATTGGCTGATCATCGAATGAAGGGATAAAAAAGGGGCTGTAACGAACGCCTAGGATTTTGAGAAAATTTGCAAAATTCTGCGCTCTACAGCCCCTTTTCTAAGATTTGATTCAATGCTATTGAATCTGCATGGATCTACAATTAAAAATAGGCGGATCCTTTTGAATTTGACCTTTCTTTTCGCAAGTTCAATTCAATCGTTTCTCGCCTTGTATTTTGTTTTAAATAAAGAATAAATCCACATGTAAACCTAGAATTTTTCTAAAAAAATAAGCCATCTAATTTGATGAATTGCAGCGATTAAAGTATATAATCAATTTCTCTTTAACTTAATTTTAAGTTAATAAAACTTTTAGATTATGCATATACTTATTAATATGCAAACATCGAGAAAAATGTTAATGTTTATACATAGATAGCGCTGTCATTGTTTTATATCAGTTTTAAGAGTAGAAAGGAGGCATACCCAATTAAAAATTCATTCTTAAAACTATTGTTATCATCTTCTTTGATAGTAGGATCTACTATCACAAGTTTTAATAGCACACCTATTAAAGCTGCTAGTTTTTTTGAACCTGTAGTTACAGCATGTGATTACAGCATTGCACCAATTCCTAAGAAAGGTGACGTCATTCTTCTTGAGGATCTTTCTTATACCGAACCTCAACCAGCTAATTCGATCGCTAGAAGCCCTTCTAGAGTTAATGTAAATCAAACGTATGTGATCGAATTCAGGATGTCGGCGGTAGTTGTGTATCAAGCGCGAAAGTGAATATTAGTGGATATTACTATTATGATGGAGGAACTGCTTCTGTCAGTGATATTCATCTTTCCGCTCGTGTAACATATGTTCCAGCTCTTTGAACTTGTGAAATTACCAATCAGTGGGCTACTCCAAACATGTCGAAATTAACTTACACAATTAATTATCATTCATATGTTAATGATCCATATAGTTGCTTAGTTGATGGCGGTTATTGGTACAGTGGTGCTAATTTCTCGATTAGATAGTCTTGCTGGGTGATGTATTCTAATATAGAGGAAATTGTTTTAACTGGTTCTTTACCTAACTAGTTTTATAAATATTTTATAACAGTAATTTTATTTAAAAACATTTTATTCTAAGATCTAAATGTTAAAATTTTATTGTAAAAGATCATTCAAATCATGATCAGGAGGCTGCATATGCAAAAGAAAAACAATCTGCTTAACGGACTGTTGCTCGTTTTGATTTTTGTTGTAGTAGCAGTCATGTTGTACTTATCCTTGACCGGTAAGGTTGAGATGTCAACTGGCATTGTAATTATGATTGTTAGCGTAGTAGCCATTGCAGTAGTACTTTATTTGTTGAACGCAAAGAATAGTGCTTATGGTGGTCGCTTCAAACATAATTATCCAGACGCAAAAAATAATTAAAGCAACCGTCTTAAACAAGCGATGATTGATGTTGATCATCAATCATCAAAAAAGCACCTCTCGTTAGGTGCTTTTTCTATGCTTAGACTAAAAGTACAATTTGATTCTATAAAAAATGGAAAATCGTCTAGATTTATCTATTCATCATGCTGATTACTAAAGAATTGTATAAACAGAAAAGATTCTCCCCGATTCAATGAAGAGAATCTAAATAGAGAATGAATTTGAATGATCGCTTACGAAATAAAAATAATTCTTGTAAGAGTATAAAACTATTTAATATTCACTAAATAGAATATCGGTCTTGCTCCTTTTCCTTCTGGATCATCGTCAAATCCTAAAAATAATGCTCTTTGCTCGTCTATCGGATAGATATAGAAATAGCGATTTGGCTCGAGGCCAGGAATTTTTCTAACTACCAATCCCTGATTGTTTAACGTACCTTTCCATACTCCCTCTTCTTTTGGATGATGGAACAAAATCGATTGATCGATCGCTGTTACATCCGCAATATTTCCGAGCTGTTTAAAAGAAGAATGGACTGGATAAACTTCTTTTGTCGATAATGAAATTGCAACATATTCATTATCGGTATTTGCATTGCCATCATTGCCATTTACAACAACTGGTGTTTTCCGATCGGAATAAGCGACAAAAATATCGTCTTCTAATAATAAGCTTTCATATATGACATGATTTGGCTGTTCTACAATTTCATAGCCGTTAGCATCTACGAGTACATACACGTTCTTTTCATCTTTAGTCGAAGTAAAAAGAACTTTTGAACGATTCGAAGATAAATTCGGCGACGGAAATAAATGACCTAAACCATCTTGACCCGATTGTACTAAAGTCGTGATGGAATGATCGGGATTGATTCGGCAAACGACATCCGTCTTTTGTCCTTCAATTGATGCTACCCCTTCAAACAACAAATGATCATCAACAACAAAAAATTGTGGTTCGCTAAAGCCAGTCCAAATTTCTATGTCATCCGCAAGGATTCTAAAACGAATGGAAGGATCTTGAAGATCTGTAATTGCCTCATAAAGAACTCCGTTGAATTCGATAAAATCAGAAACTCTTACTTTACTTTGTGGATATCCCTTTATAAGAGTAAGATTTCCGTTATTTAAATCTAATTTGTATTCACGAGCTGTATACGATATTGAATTCGTTCCGCGGCCTCTAACAGAAAAATAGAAATGATTATTGTAGACAGTGGCACCCCCTGGAGCAACGTTTTCCCATAAGCCCTCAAACTCATTTTTAATTAATTCCCCATTAGTTTCTAACAAAATAACGTTTTGATCTTTCTCACTTTCTGTTGATGAGGTTTGCGAAGATGCTTCGGTTGTAGACAAATGTGACTATTGGGATAACGAAGAAGAATTTGGATTGGTTGAACAAGCGAAAAGTACACTGCTTGCTATGAATACACTAAGTCGTTTTAAATGTTTTTTCATTTTAGTTCACCTCTTTTCTGATTCATTCATTTTTTATGTTTCTAATTAACTTGAACATGTATTCAAGTTGAAGAAAAGTCATGGTCATCACGTCCTTATCGATATTTTTTGTCGATCTTTCATATTGAATAAAAATTTATGAACGAATCACCCGAAAAACTTGAATACAAATAGAGATTGAAATCATTATGATGATTTAATGCTCTTGTTTGGGTGAACATTCGAATTAAAGTTGATTTAGACTGTAGGTCTTCCCTCTTGCTTGATCATGAAAAATGATGGTTGGTATTATGATTAAAAGTGATGATACAAGCTTTATCTATCGACAAAAGATATCTTTTCTATTTTGATTTTAACAAGTGATATATTCGTTTTCAATTAGTTTATAAATTATTCATAATTTGCAAAAAAGCACTCATAACTGTTTTGATTTTTTAACTTGTGTCTTTGACGATTAAGCTTTTCGTATTCTTTTTATTCATCGTCTTGAGGATTATTTGAATCGTTCAACAAGTTGATCCCAACTTTAACTCCCTCATAAATCAATAAAAGCATTTAGGTTCATTTTTAAACATGTTAGACTGGTTAAATAGCGCGTTCATGCAATGCAGCAAGAGCAATTGAAGGTTTTGTGAGTTGAGCAGACCTGATTCTCAAACTTGATAGCGCTTTGTTGTCCATTTAATTCGCTTTGCATGTCCTTGCTATCATTCTTTTGTGTTTGTTTTCCATATCTATTTGTGATTCCTGGAAAACTTCTTTTATAATGTAAGTTGGCAAAACTGAATTTTGAATTTCAATGATTAGATTTACTCCCTTTATTGAAATCAAATATTGTTGTTCAACAACAAATCTCACTTGCTAGTGATTGCATACATTTTTGGAGGTATTCAATGCAAACTCTACGAGAATTCTATGAATATCGTGAGCTTTTAAAAACCAATGTTCGTAAAGACATACGCGGTCGTTATAAAGGTTCAATTCTGGGTATGTTATGGTCATTCATCAACCCATTACTTCAGGTATTCGTTTACTACCTTGTATTCCCTTATTTAATGCGCGGATCCATGGAAAACTTTCTTGTTTTCTTAATTACAGCCTTTTTCCCATGGAACTTCTTTTTAGCGAGCATCAATGGCGCGACTGGTTGTATTAAAGCCAATGCAGGTATTATCAAAAAAGTCTATTTCCCACGAAAGATTTTAATTTTATCTCAGGTGATCTCGAATTTGATTAACTTCTTCTTCGCGGTACCAATTATTTTAATCTTTGTAGTTATTTTCCAAATCCCACTCACTTGGAATTTAATCTTCCTTCCTTTAATTGCGGTTGTTGAAGCTTTATTGTGCTATGGCTGCGGATTGATTTTGTCCGCAATTAACGTTTATGTTCAAGACGTTGAAAACTTAGTTCAATTCTTCTTGAACTTATTATTCTATGGCACACCAATCATCTACTCATTGGATATGTTCCCATCTGGAAGCATGTTATATTTCTTAGTTTCACATAACCCAATGACATTATTGATGAACTGTTACCGTAACGTCATGATGTACGGCACAATGCCAGAATGGGGTTCATTAGCTGTTCTGCTTCTTATCTCATTTGTATTAATTATGATGGGTAACTGGGTATTTGATAAACTGCAAAAAGGTTTTGCGGAAGAACTATAGAACTGGAGATCATTATGAAAACAGACATTTCCCGATTCCAAGTGGATCGAATTGAAATCATTGACCATCCCGATCACTCTTTCCATGTTTTAGCATGGGGGAGTGCAGTAGACCCCACTTCAAAAGAGGATCACTTTAAAACAAAGGTCAATTTCAAAGAAGTCCCTTGCCGAATCCGTCGTATGGAAAATGCATCGATAGATCCGCAACCCGGCGCTCGTCCGGGTTATGTTTTGCGTATGGACTTCACTGCTCCTATGCAATCTGACAAACTGCAACGAATTGAAATTGCGTATAACGACTTTGCGCCGATCATTTTTGAACCGGAATCCCTCGCTCCTTTCTATAACATGAGCGGTTGTGATTTTTCCGTTGATTTATGTGAACTACGCTATAAAAAATTGCTCATTGGTGGATGGTTCGTTACGCCTTCTTTAGAAGATTTAACATTTGAAGTATTCGATGCCAACGACAAAAAAATCGAAAATGCGCGAATTACAATGACAAAACGTTTAGACGTTCGTCGCTTCTATTTTGTCCTTGGTGAAACAATTTGCGGATTTAATATCAGCATTCCTCAAGGTGAACAAGTTGCAACGCCTGTTTATTTAAAAGTATCCAATTCAAAAGATACTTGGATTATTCATACTGATCCAACTAAACAGCTTGTCCCTGTTCCCCACGATCCAATCAAACCAACTACGAGCTACACATATAATCTTTTAAAAGAAAAAATTGCTCGTCGAACTCGATACTATGCAACACGTTTAACGGGAAAACGACCAACTCCGCCACGTCTTGCAGCCAATTTACCTGTTGACTTTATGCAACAACAACTCGCAAAAGAACGTGCTGAAAATAATCTTGATCCAATCGATGAAAAAGAAAAACAAACAAATATTGTAGCTGAAGAAGTCGAAGCAGATTTCAATGATCGCTACAACGTTTGGTTTAGAGCCCATCGCACAAGTGCTGATGAACTAGCTAAACAACGTCAAGAAACATTTGAATATCAACCTTTAATTTCATTAATTGTTGCTGCGTTCAATACTCCTCTTGATTTGCTTGAAAAAACAATTGGATCAGTCAAAGAACAAACCTATCCAAATTGGCAATTATGTATTGCCGATGGTTCAACAAATGACCAAGTCGAAACTTGGTTAAAAAACAACCCAGATCCAAGAATTTCTTGGTGTCGTTTAAATGAAAATAAAGGTATTGCCGGCAACATGAATGCTGCTGTTGATCTAGCAAAAGGTGAAATCATTGCCTTATATGATCATGACGACTTCCTTGAACCAGATTGCTTATATCAAGTAGTCAAAGCATTTAACGAAGACGATTATCAATACGTATATACAGACGAAGACAAATATGAAGATTCCACTGGACGTTATGTCGGGCCGAACTTCAAGCCTGACTACTCCCCTGCTCTTTTACAATCCACCAACTATATTTGCCACTTCTTAGCAATGAAACGGGAGATTTACGATTTAGCAGGAGGAACACTTCGTTCTGAATTTGATGGAGCGCAAGACTTTGATTTAATGTTGCGTCTCGATGATGTTTGTGATCCAAACAAAATCAAACATATTCCAAAGATTTTGTATCACTGGCGTATGCATGATGGATCAACTGCATTAGATGCGGATAGTAAGACTTGGGCTTATGATGCTGGTGAACGCGCCTTAATGGATTGGACTGAACGTAATCATACCCGCGGTCATTTAATCAACACCGAAACTCCAGGTCATTACCATATGCGTTTCGATGTTCCTCAACAACCATTGATCTCGATCATCATCCCAAACAAAGATCATGCCGATGATTTAACTTATTGCATTCAGTCTATTGAGAATTTATCTCGCTATCGCAATTTTGAAATCATTATTGTTGAAAACAATTCCGAATTTGCTTCAACCAAAACAAAATACAAACAACTTCAAGCACAATATTCAAATGTCAAGGTTGTTGTTTGGGATAAGCCATTTAACTACTCAGCGATCAACAACTATGGAGTAACCTTTGCCAAAGGTGAATATTTATTATTCTTAAATAACGATACTGAAGCTTTTGACCATTTATTACTTGAAGAATTATTAGGTCAATGCGTTCAAAAAAATGTCGGTGCTGTTGGCGCAAAACTCTACTATGAAGATGGTACATTCCAACACAACGGTGTCATCATCGGTCATTCCGGCGTTGCCGGTCACGCATTATGTGGGCAAAGCGATGTCAACACCAACTATCGTGTCCGCACTGTCCATAACGTTTCTTGTGTTACAGCCGCTTGTATGATGGTGCCTAAAAAAGTCTTTGATGAAGTTCAAGGCTTCAATGAAGATTTACCAGTTGCATATAACGACGTCGATTTCTGCTTACGAATTCGTGATCATGGCTATTGGATTGTGCAAAACCCATATGCCCAAATGTATCACTATGAATCAAGAACACGTGGTTTCGAAGATTCACCTGAAAAGAAAAAACGTTTTGAAGACGATGTTCGCAAAATGTATCAATACTGGCCAGATGTTTTACGTACACCTGATCCGTTCTATAACATCAATCTCGACATTACAAATGGTACATATCAATTACGTCAAGACGATGAATTCAACCCCTATATTAACCCGCTCTTTTTAGGCGATGCTTACTATACGGCAGGAACAATTCGTCCTGAAAAACCAACTGAACAACAACTGGCAAGACTTAAACAAAGGGAGGGTTAATCGATGGATCCAAATCATGCTATTGAAATCCGGAACATGAGCAAAACCTTCAAGACTTATAAAGATAAACAAAAAACGCTCAAAGAACGACTCACTCGTCGTCGTGGTGAAGTTCAAGAAAATACAGTCTTGAAAAATATCAACCTCGATATCAACAAAGGAGAAACAGTTGCTTTAATCGGAACCAATGGTTCTGGTAAATCCACACTCCTTAAACTCATGACGCGTATCCTGTATCCAAATGAAGGAACAGTCGAAACAAACGGAAAAGTCACTAGTTTATTAGAGCTAGGGGCTGGCTTCCACCCTGACTTTACAGGACGTGAAAACATTTATTTTAATGCCGCTATTTTTGGCTTAACTCGTGAAGAAATCGATAAACGTATCGATGACATTATTGAATTCTCAGAACTTGGTTCTTTTATCGATGAACCTGTCCGCACATACTCTTCTGGTATGTATATGCGTTTAGCCTTCTCAGTAGCGATCAACGTCGATGCAGAAATTTTATTGATTGACGAAATCCTTGCTGTTGGTGACCAACACTTCCAAAACAAGTGCTTTGATAAACTCGAACAACTGCGTGACTCAGATAAAACAATCGTCATTGTCTCTCACACTTTAGGCATGATGAAAATTCTTTGTACAAGAGCTGTATGGATCTACAAAGGAACACTACGTTTAGATGGTGACCCAACTTACGTCATTTCTAAATATCTCGAACAATCCGCAATCGACAATAAAGAAGAAGTGAAAAAGGCAAAAGAAGAAAAAATTGAAGATTTAACTCCTCGTGGTTGCATCTTCTTAGATCAACCTTCTAACTTCGAAGTACTTGATTCACAAGTCAACTTACATTTAATTGGTTGGGCTGTTTCAAACTCATTAGATGAACAAATCGAAGTTTTAATTGACGATCAGCCTCTTGATGATATCGCTCGTTCTGTTCGTACAGATGTTTACGATGCTTACTCTGAAGACTATGCTGGTTTCCTCGATGAAAATAAAATTGGATTTGAAAAGATCGTTGCTGCTTGGGATTTAACTCCAGGAACACACCGTATTGAAGTCATTTTGCGTGATGGAGTGACTCGACGTCAAATCGACCATAAAACAATCCGTGTTCGTCTTGAAGGTGAACAAGCTATTCAACCAAAGGAGGACTAGAATGCCTGAAGCGTTCAATCCAAAATTAAGTGTTGTCCTTGCTGCTTATAATGGGGCTAACTATTTAGCAGAACAACTCGATTCCATTGCCAATCAAACTCATCCTGTCGATGAGATTTTAGTTCGTGATGACTGTTCAACAGATGACTCGAAACAAGTGATTCAAAACTGGATCAATACCCATCCAAATGTTCCAGCCCGTTTAATCGAAGCAGATCAAAACCTCGGTTATATTGGTAACTTTGCTTGTTTATTAGAACAAGCAAGTGGGGATTATATTTTCTTAAGCGATCAAGATGATCGTTGGCATCTAGATAAAGTCGAAAAACTTTTAGCTGCGGCCAAAGAAAAACCAAACGCAAAACTCATTGCCTCTTCATTTGAATTTATGAATCAAGAAGGCGAAATTTATCAAGTCCCACTCAATGACGGCTGGTCTAACCAAAACTTAATTCCATGGCAAGTTGAAAATCCTAATGGAATTAATGTCGTCACAAAAGATCAAATGTTGCTGCATAACTACTTCCAAGGTTGTGCAATGATGATCACTAAAGAACTTGCCCAAGACTACACAAAGCGACACGACTTTGCTTTAGCTCACGACTGGTTTTTAGCTTTATTAGCTTCTAGTTATGATGCCCTTTACTACCTCGATGAGCCTTTGTTTGATTATCGAATTCATAACTCAAACGTCACGGGTTTACCACAAGCAAAAGCCGATTCTAAATTGTTGCGTTTACGTCGCCATTTCAACCGTTATTACCGCATCTCCGTAATTGCCGATATGGAACGTGTTTACTCCACGATTCAACGCGCCATCCCCGAATTAGATGGTCAAGAAATTCAAGAACGACTTGAATTCTGTCGCGCTTATTTAAAAGCAATCGATTCAAAAAGCGTTAAGGAATATCGCAAAATTAAAGAACTACCTGGCTTTAGTCGTTGCATCTCTCTACCTGAATATGAATTAGGCGAGCTATATGTTAAACTTTCGCGATTTGTTAAAATGCCAGACAAACGCATCTAACTTATTGATTCAAAATCCGCTGACTTGATGTTTGCGGATTTTTTATCTTTTGCCAAAAATTCGATATAATCAAACACGAAACAAAACGAATTCGGTTTTGAAATTAGAACTAGAAAGTGAGAATAATATGAAGCCTTATTCTTATTTTGAAGTGAGTGCTCTAACACCATCTGTAGCAATTGGCAATCCGATGGCCAATGCGCAAGCCATTTTAGAGCTCACCCGAAAATTATCCAAAAACGTCCGACTTGTTGTGACGCCAGAACTCTCTTTAACCGGTTATACTTGTCAAGATTTATTCTATGAATCATTACTCCAACAAAAAGCTTTAAAAGCCTTAGAGTATTTAACTCGCAATCTTGATTCCCATTTATCTTGCTTTGTCGGTTTACCCCTACAAATTGGCAATCATTTGTATAACTGTGCTGCCTTTATTAGTCATAACGAAGTATTAGGTGTGTATGCCAAAACATATTTACCAAACTATAACGAATACTATGAGCCACGTTGGTTTACCTCATCGATGTATTTACCAGATAATGCCCATATCCAATTCATGGACAAATCCATTCCAGTTAGCGATAAAATCGTTTTTGAAGATCAAACGACTGGAGCAGTGGTCGCTGCGGAAATCTGCGAAGACTTATGGGTTTCGATTCCAGTCAGCAGTCACCATGCGGCAGCAGGAGCAAACATCCTTTGTAACTTATCGGCATCTAATGAAGTCATCGCAAAAGAAGAATATCGAAAAAACATCGTGATCGATCAATCAGCCCGTAACCTAGCTGGATATATTTATGCTTGTGCAGGACCAGATGAAAGTTCGAGTGATTTAGTTTTTGGTGGTCAAGATTTAATTGCTGAGAACGGCAAACTTTTAGCCTCCAGTAGCTTATTGAATCCTCAAGAGATCATTACTGCCCAAATTGATTTAGAGATTTTAAAAAACGATCGTCTCAAATACAAAACCTCGTTTGAAAACTTTGAAGAAGGATATTTAAGAATTCCTTTTACCTCAAAACCAATTGTAAAATCTGAATTTGAACTCACACGCCATGTGGATGCTTATCCTTTCGTACCTGCTAATTTAGACAATCGAATTGCTCGATGCCAACATATTTTAGCCATACAAGCCCGAGGCCTAGCGACGCGATTATCCAAAATTAACTGTTCTAAAGTCGTGATCGGAATTTCCGGTGGCTTAGATTCCACTTTAGCCCTTCTTGTTTGTGCAAAAGCGTTTAAACTGTTAAACCTGGACTCTAAAGGAATCATCGCCATTACTATGCCAGGCTTTGGCACAACAAAACGTACGAAATCTAATGCCCAAAAGTTAATGGACTTACTCGAAGTCACTTCTTTGGAAATTCCAATTGGCCCGGCTGTTCTGCAACACTTTGCTGATATCGATCAAGATCCAAATACGCACGATATTACTTATGAAAACTCCCAAGCTCGTGAACGTACACAAATCTTGATGGATGTCGCAAACAAAAATAACGCTCTTGTCATTGGCACTGGAGATTTAAGTGAACTTGCCTTAGGTTGGTGTACCTACAATGGTGATCACATGTCGATGTATGCCGTCAATGTCTCTGTCCCAAAAACTTTAGTTCGCTTTATCGTTGAATCTGATGCCCTGCTCGCAAAACAAAAAGAAAATCAGCCTTTACATGATGTCTTAATCGATATTTGCGAAACACCAGTTTCTCCTGAACTTTTACCACCAGATCCAAATGGAAAAATTGCACAAAAAACAGAAGAAGTATTAGGTAGCTATGATCTACATGACTTCTTTCTCTATCACATGTTGCGCTATCATGAATCTCCACAAAAGATTTTTGATCTAGCACGAATTGCTTTTAAAGACGTCGATACACAAACCATTCTCAAAGCTTTACGAACATTCTATTGGCGTTTCTTTAGTCAACAATTCAAACGCAATGTCATGCCGGATGGCGTAAAAGTAGGATCGATTAACTTCTCGCCTCGTGGCGATTGGCGCATGCCATCAGATGCTTCTAGTCAAATGTGGCTGAAGGAAGTCGATGAATTAGAAAAGGAATTTGGCTTAAAAAAATAGTATAATGAATCCAGACTGAAGATCTTGTTGCGCCGTTAAACAAAATCCAAATGTCCAAAACAAACGAAATATTTATCGGAGGAAAAATCAAATGAACGAAAAAGTATCTGCTCTTTTAAATGATCAAATCAATAAAGAATTCTATTCTGCTTATTTATATTTAGATTTATCCAACTACTATTCTTCTATCGGTTTAGATGGCTTTGCGAACTGGTACGATGTACAAGCTCAAGAAGAAATGAGCCATGCTAAAATGATGTACAAATATCTTCATGACAATGGTGTGCGCCCTGAATTTGCAGCAATCGCTAAACCAGATAAAGAAATCAACGACATCAAAGATCCAGTAAGAATCGGCTTAGAACACGAAAAATATGTTACAAGCTTAATCCACAACATCTATGCAGCTGCAGCTGAAGCAAATGACTATTTAACAATGGAATTCATGCACTACTTCGTTAAAGAACAAGGTGAAGAAGAAAAAAATGCAAATGATTTAGTCAACAAAATGGAACTTTATGGTTCTGATCCACGTTCCCTCTACTTATTAGACCAGGAACTTGCTGCACGTGTATTCGTTGCACCAACAATTGCTTAATCGTCGCTACTTTCCTATTGAAATAAAAAAACTTCAAATCCAATTGGTGATTCATCCATTTGCGATTTGAAGTTTTTTGTTTTGAGCGATCGATCTTTTACAATGGATGTTATATAACAATAAGGAGTATTTATGATTCGTAAAATGAATAAAGAAGATTTAGATTCAGTAATGCAACTTTGGCTAAAAGGAAATTTATTCGCTCATTCTTTTGTTGATCCTCATTATTGGTATACAAATTTACCTATTGTAAGCCAACAAATCTTACAAGCAGAAGTCTATGTTTATAAACAAAATCAAACGATTTTAGGATTTATTGGCTTAGTAAATGACTATATTGCTGGACTTTTTGTAGATCAACAATTTCAATCACAAGGAATTGGCAAAGCACTTATCCATTATATACAACAACATCATTCTGCTTTGACTCTCCATGTTTTTGCGCAAAATGAGCGGGCTTATCAATTTTATTGCCGCCAAGGATTTTCTGTGGTCGAACAAAACATAGATCCACAAACCAATTTGCTCGAATATTCGATGCAATGGAAAACAAAAAATACGGTTTTTCTTTCTTGCCATTAAATCATTAATCCAAAATAAACAACTTGAGTGAATCAAGAAATGACTATATTATTCTATTTTTCCTTAAATAATGAGAACCCTTAAAAACCTTTGAATCATTTTTGAAGTTGTATCTGCTTCGCTTATTAGAGTTATCAAAGAAAACAGGATATATAATAATTAATGAACATTCACTCATTTTAAGGGGGTAATTTGAAATGGAACCTAAAAAAACTTCTCAAAATAAAAACAACTGGAATATATTTTTCTTCTGGGGGTTTCTTGCTTTAGAATTATATTGGGTTCCTTCTTTGCTTTGTGAGTTTACAACACTCAAATTGCTACAAGTTATTGTTTATGCATGCGTAATCATCAAATCTGGAATCGAAATTATAAAATCCAAACCCCAATAAACTTCTCTCTTTTCAAGATTCGATCAAAACAAATGATTCAAAATTAAAATCTATAATGACTACCTAATCTCTTCTATTTAACTTTAAAGGTGCGACAAAAAATAAAGGTAATTTATGATGAAAAAGATCTGTCCATATTGCTTACAAGAAATGGAAACGGGATACATATACAATGGTAAAGAAGATATTGTTTGGACTCCAGAAAACTCTAATCCTAGCTGGTTTATTAATTTTCCACACAAAGATCAAGTGATGTTGTCTAGATCCTTATTCGGTATGAATAAATTCAAAGTCTATCGTTGTCCTACATGTAAAGTTCAAATCATATTTGAAAATGAGTTAGACACACCAAAAAAAATAACCATACAGTCGGGCTCTACCACTCCTGATGTAACCGAGTGAATTTGATCACTCGGTCTTTTTTCTCTTGCTATACTGAAATTAGCGGAAGAGATCGTTGCTTTTTTGAGATTTGATCTCGCAAAAAAAATTGATAGAAGATCTTCTGTATGCACCACTGACTGTTTCGAAACAGAACGAATAATTCGCCCTGCTCGAGAACGTAGAAAAAAATATTAATTCGCAGAAGATCGGCCGCTTTTCTATTTTTGGAGGTAATTATGGAAAGACTATATGCGGTTTGTTGTGGTATCGATGTTCACAAAAAGATTTTGGTTGCTTGTTTGAGAACGAAACAATCTACTGAAATTCGTTCTTTTGGTGCATCAACTCAAGATCTTCTTGATCTTGTGGATTGGTTAACAGCCAATCAATGCGAAGCTGTAGCGATGGAAAGTACAGCTTCATATTGGAAGCCTGTTTTTAATATTCTTGAAGGCTATGATTTAAACCCAATGGTTGTCAATGCTCAACACATGAAACAAGTTCCTGGACGAAAAA